>NZ_LR701575.1 GCF_902498805.1 Imperialibacter sp. EC-SDR9
TCTACCCCTATACAAACCCAAAATAGTTGACCAGGGGGGCTTGTTCCCCAATTGGAACCCAAATTCACCATAGAACTCTCTATGACAACTTATTTATCCTAACTTCATATCGTTTAGGACGCTATTGATTCCTTACCTAATGTGATATGAATGAAGTTCTTCCTTGGTGTAACAGATAACAATTGGTACCGATACCTAAGCAGTATCAATCCTGAGGACATTAATTTTTGGCAGCCAGGTGGAACAATAAACTTCAAAGCGCTAAGCCCTGGCGAGCCCTTTCTTTTCAAGCTAAAAAGCCCCTTAAATGCCATAGGTGGTTTAGGTTTTTTCTCAAGTCATACCTTTCTACCCATTTCGCTGGCGTGGGACATCTTCAAAGACAGAAACGGTTGCGCCTCCTTAGCCGAATTTCGAAAGATGATCCTGAACTACCGGAACGACAAAGACAATCCAAACCCGAAGATAGGCTGCATCGTGCTTACTAACCCCATTTTCTTTGAACAGAAGGATTGGATAGAAGTACCCGCAAACTGGAGCAATAGCATTGTGCAGGGAAAATCATATGGTATTGAGGACACGATAGGCAGGGCAATATGGTTGAAGGTAAGCGAGCTTCTTGAAAAATACATGTATCTGAGTTCAACTCAGGAGGAACAGACTCCCTTTATGGTTCACGAACCGGAGTTTCCGACATATGGCAAGGCGATCTTAAGAAAGGTTAGAATCGGCCAAGGTGCATTCCGGGTAAATGTGACGGACGCCTATACCCGGAAGTGCTCTGTCACTGGTGAGAAAACGCTCCCGGTTCTGCAAGCGGCTCACATCAAACCTTATTATGAAGCAGGCCCTAATCATACGTCAAATGGGTTGTTGCTGCGATCCGACATCCACAAGCTTTTTGACGACGGCTATATTACCGTAACAAAAGACTACAAAGTTGAAGTCAGCCGCCGGATACGGGAAGAATTTGAAAACGGCAAGGAATACTACCAGTACCATGGCAAAGAACTGATGATATTGCCACAGCATGAAATCGATCGGCCTCACCTTCAGTATCTGGACTGGCACAATACCAACGAGTTTGAAAAATGGGATCAGAAATAGTAGAAATTATTGACAGAATCAGGAAGTTCAGGGACGAAAGAGACTGGCAGCAGTTCCACGACCCCAAAAACCTCGCTGTTTCACTAAGCGTGGAATCAGCCGAACTGCTCCAAACTTTTCTCTGGAGAGATGCTTCCGAAGCCAACCTCGAAAATGTAAAGGAAGAGTTGGCAGACGTGTTTTATTCGGCCTTTTTACTGGCCGACACTTACCAACTAGACGTAAAACAGATCATCTTCGACAAATTGGAAAAGAATGCTGCTAAATACCCTGTGGATAAGGCCAAGGGATCGAACAGAAAGTGGGATGAATTGTAGTTCAAGCCCCGTTATTCTACATGCTCGCTTTCGTATGTCGAACCGGTAATATTGGCCGATCTCTGATCAGATAACCTAT
The DNA here is from genome assembly GCF_902498805.1 of Imperialibacter sp. EC-SDR9. GTDB lineage: Bacteria > Bacteroidota > Bacteroidia > Cytophagales > Cyclobacteriaceae > Imperialibacter. The sequence goes on from NZ_LR701575.1 coordinate 1,504, forward strand.
TTCCCGCCCAGCGCAAATGCCTGCTTGTATCTGGATAAAAAATACTCCGCCCCACCTGCCGTAACCGAGCAACACATCGGCCATCTATATCGATAGATCAAATGCATAGTCCTTGTAGCTGATCACCTTTCTCCCCTTTTCGTTTTCAATCCAGGCCTTTTCCAGGTGGCTGAGGGCTATCATGTTTTTCGTTGAGACATTTTTGAATTTTAGCACTACTGCATCCAACACCTCTAATTCGAGTTCGCTAAAAACCTCCAGACGACATTTGCGACTGGGCCGGCCCTTGAACTGCTCCCCTTCGTTCCCATCGGGAAATGGCGTCACCCAAATATCGATATCATCATTATTGGCCATGTATTCAAAAATGCTGTTAAAATTATTGGGTACCGGCCCCATGTTGATGGCCCGGTACTTTGCTCCACTGATAGAAAAGCAGGATCGCTTGAAAGTCAGGAAATCGGCGTAAAACAGCAGCTTATTGAGTTGAGTCTTCCATGGTTCAAGCTTCTCGCTAAAGAACACCACCATTTCGGTGAGCTTAGATAGGTTGGGCCTTCGGTAGCCTGAGAACTCATCAGAAACAAGGCTTCCCAGCAAATAGTCCTGTAGCTCGAACGAGAACAAATTGGCTTGCTGCTCGTCAATAAGCGCCGCCAGTCTTCTTATCAGCTTTTTCTTGAAGGCCGTATCCAGGCTTTCGCTCAATTCCACCAAATTCAGGAATTTAGCCGGGTCGGCCGCCAGCTGGATCAACCTGGCATTGGCAAGGCTGGGCACCTCCCCTGCTTCATAGTTTCGGTAGCTATTGACTCCGAAGCCCAGGATTTCCGACATTTTGGTGGCAGGAAGCCCATATTGCTCCCTTACCACCTTTATTTCATTTGGGAAAGGGAGGTTGTGTTTGGCTCTGTACTGATTATAGAGCTGGAGCATATTCAGCTCGTCGAGCGATGTGGTAGTAAATTGTTCTCCACTTTCTTCGCACAAAAAGAAGTGGTAAGACACCTCAAAAGATTCCTTTCTAAAGTCGAGGACTCTTGATTCGATCTTCACAGGCATTGGGCGTCCTGTAATGGGGCTGTTCATGGGTTAGTTTTTAAATGGGTACTGCATAGCACGCTCTGAAATATGGAATGAAATACACAGGACACCACTTTGTCCGTATCCAATGGATATTTTGATGTAGACCTCATTCTTTTTTACCTCCTTTCCGAAGACCCACAACTCACTTTTGTTGTATAGTGTGTCTTCCAAAGGCCCCTCCGAATAATCCTCTATTTTTAAATCAAGGAGGGTTTTTTCACGATCAATAGGCCTTATTTCCAAGTCTGCCAGCGTTTGGGCATTTTTTCCTCTGTCGTCTCTAAAAAAGACGGTAGTCAGTTGCATCTTTTGTTTAAACGCTCGAAGAAAATTTTCAACCTCTGTTTTTGTGGCCATTTACTACAGTCATGAAACAAAGGTAATCTTCATAAACACATATATCAACTTTAAAGTTCTATTTTTTAGATTAAACAACAAAAATTAACTTTAAAATTATAATATACTTGAGTCATGATGAAGACAGAGACTCAAAGACTACAAAAGTTTTGTCTGTAGTAAGCCTTGCCTTTGTGTCACTACCTGTCAGGCCTTCGTGCGGGTAGGTGATAAGCCCTTATGCCGGTACCAGTTAAGCCCTTATGACATGTATAGTAAAGCCGTTAAAACACCTGAGGTAACGCCTTATCGGAGGTGAGTAAACGGCTTAACAGGAGGCTGCGGTGCGCACCATATGTAGTCGGTGGTAGGCAGCATAGGTAGTGAGTGGTGCGCAGCAAACAGGTTCGCTAAGGGCAGAGTGGAAACGGAGCGTAAAATAAGGTGCAGTCGCTCCTGTATGTATGATTATACGAAAATAAGGCCAGTTTGGTGGTTGAAAGGGTACTCAATATGGCATAAGTGTAAAACTCAGCGTGCCTTGCAGGAGACGCTGAGGGTAAATAGAGACTACAAAAGTTTCGGCTGGTACGCCGCCGACGACGGGTCAGCAGCCTGGTATGATACCCGCAGGAAGGTGGGGCTGCAAACTTTTGTAGTCTGAGATCGTCCGTCCAACCACAAATAATCGCTTTGAAGCCACGTCTGCTGAAGACTCAGCGTTCCTTGCAGCACCTACTCTTTGATACAGCGAACGTTAAGACCAACCCTGTATGTATAGTCGCCCCAGGGGAAGAAATTAGCGGTAATGCCGGATGAATAAGGTCCGGTATAGTAAGTGTCCGGCGCTACCCACCAATACGTGAGCTCTCCTACGTAGTCAAAAACAGTCCATCTTGCACCTGCGGCAACAGCCGAGAACCCGTACGCATTTGTTCCATTATTATCGTTGGCCCAGCTATAGGTTGCTTTCAGGGCTTCTCCGACCGAGCCCGGGTAACCATCGTTGACGACAAAACTCTCCAAATCTTCCCAATCCTGCATGGTAGGCATGTGCCATCCGGCCGGGCAAAGCTCCTTGTGTTCAATCACATAGTAGTTATAGTAAGCACCATACGGCCTTTCGTAAGTCGCCTGATCATTATATAGCCAGCTATATGCCGGCGTATTATTGGACCACCAGGTAACATCATCCTGCACTTCTGGTATGGGCTCACCGTCAGGATAAGCGACTGCCCGCAGGTTTTCGCTCATCCATACCTGGGTGCCAATCTCCACTGTGCCGTAGGCTTCGCCGTCCCTTTCATCAATCCATTCCTCTCCCGGTGACCAATTTGCATTTGGGTTGCCTGTTGCGTCTCCTAAATCGATGTCAACTGTATCAAAACCTTCATCTACGATGATATGGAAGACAATCTTTCCGTCCTCCAGTGTGGCGTCTACATTGATATTGTACAAAGTCCTGGGCTGTGGATCGGCAATGGACGCTGTGAACGTGCGGTCGATGGTGGTGCCGTCCAGTTTGGTNCTTTCATCAATCCATTCCTCTCCCGGTGACCAATTTGCATTTGGGTTGCCTGTTGCGTCTCCTAAATCGATGTCAACTGTATCAAAACCTTCATCTACGATGATATGGAAGACAATCTTTCCGTCCTCCAGTGTGGCGTCTACATTGATATTGTACAAAGTCCTGGGCTGTGGATCGGCAATGGACGCTGTGAACGTGCGGTCGATGGTGGTGCCGTCCAGTTTGGTATAGCTCAGGTTTACTTCAACATCAAGCGGAGAGGTTAAAAAATAGCCTTCTCTGGTTTCGCCCTGGGCGTAGAAAAGGCTGGCTCCGCTGCTTACCACTGTTACCGTGCCTGTGTAGCTGTGGAAGGTGTTCACCACATTGGTAGAGTAATTAATAGCCACTTTGGTATTGGCCAGTTCAGCTTCGATGTCGATGGACTTGAGTTCTTCCTTGTCGATGGTGAAGTTATCAGACCGCCCGAAGTAGTAGGGATTTTCGAAGGCGGCGTCCACCATTTTATTGCTGTGGGCTTCTACGTAGTACTCGCCGGTGGGTAGCTGCACTTCCGCTGGTGCTGTAGAAAATGGATCAAAGACCATTACTTCCGTGCCGTCAGCAGCAAAAATGGTCACCCGGAAATCGTCGGTGTTGACGGCCAGGACCCGGCCATTGGTTGGTTCGGAGGTGATGGTGAGGGATAGGTTCAGCGACAGGTAGCCGTAGTCGAGAGGCTCCGGCGTCTCTTTCTCATTTCGGTCGCAGGAAATTAAAAATATGCCAATAACAAAAGCAGTAATTACGTTTTTCATACTTTTTTAATTGATATACATGTTATCACCAATCTCCAAATTGAGCCCAATTAGTCTTTGATGCACCTAATGGAAAGTCCCAATTCTTTTTCGTTGTTATTAAGCAGTAGATAATTGAGCAACATTTGCATTTGAAGCAGAAGCTGCGCTGCTCCAAAATCGTCCTATAATTTTTAAACTATTAAAATAACCTCCGCTATTTCTCAATCCAGCGCCTCTCCCACTAAACCCTGATTCATTTGTAGAAGTCTCATTTGGTGCCATCCAAGTTAATTCTCCTGCCTCTTTTAGTTTATCACCTGCATTTGAAGTTCCACCCAGCGTTGTAGCAAGGTTATTCCATTCAGCAAAACTGGGTACATGCCAGTCTGCCGGACATGCACCATTCACTCCACTTGGAACATCATCGCTACTTTCTTCACCATCCATAGCTGCATACCAATTATACAAGACTCCATAAGTCTCGTAATTAGGCAATTGGATTGCTTCTGATTTATCATTGCCGTCGTAGTCGTAAATTCCGTATCCAGAAACTTCACCAGCCCCCTGTGATACAAATTCTTGATTATTATGAATCTCAGGCAGATATCTCAAGTTTTCACTCATCCAAACCTGATCACCTATTTGCACAGTTCCGTATACTTGGTTGTCTCTTTCATCAATCCATTCCTCTCCCGGTGACCAATTTGCATTTGGGTTGCCTGTTGCGTCTCCTAAATCGATGTCAACTGTATCAAAACCTTCATCTACGATGATATGGAAGACAATCTTTCCGTCCTCCAGTGTGGCGTCTACATTGATATTGTACAAAGTCCTGGGCTGTGGATCGGCAATGGACGCTGTGAACGTGCGGTCGATGGTGGTGCCGTCCAGTTTGGTATAGCTCAGGTTTACTTCAACATCAAGCGGAGAGGTTAAAAAATAGCCTTCTCTTGTTTCGCCCTGGGCGTAGAAAAGGCTGGCTCCGCTGCTTACCACTGTTACCGTGCCGGTGTAACTATGAAAGGTGTTCACCACATTCGCCGAATAGTTGATAGCGACTTTAGTATTGGCCAGCTCGGTTTCAATGTCTATAGATTTCAGCTCTTCTTTGTCGATGGTGAAGTTGTCGGATCGCCCGAAATAATAAGGATTCTCAAAGGCGGCGTCTACCAGGTTGTTGCTGTGGGCTTCCACGTAGTATTCGCTGGTAGGCAGCGATACTTCCGCAGGCGCTGTAGAAAACGGATCGAACACCATCACTTCGGTGCCATCAGCAGCAAAGATCGTGACCCTAAAGTCGTCGGTGCTCACCGCCAGGATCCGGCCGTTGGCTGGTTCGGAGGTGATGGTGAGGGATAGGTTCAGCGAAAGGTAGCCGTAGTCGACTGGGTCAGGTAAGCTTCCTTCAAACTTCTCACAGGAAGCAAGCATGAAAAACACCGCTATAAAAGAAAAAACGTTTATCCGTGACAACATATTATCGATTTTTAAGACTGAGGTTTGTTTACCCTGACTCCTGTTATTCCTGCAAGTCTGGTTGAAGCTTCAGAAGGTCTACGAAAGCATAGCCGCCTCTCTGCCCAAGTGCAAGCACATTCTTACTTGATGTTTCGGCTATCGAACTCGGAGAGAAGAAGTCTCCGTTTAACCCCCAGATAGTGTTGGAATGGATGATGTTCCCCAATGAAGACGGGCCTACTCTCAAAACCCAAAGATCGGCGTTTCCATCGGAGGGGTCGGCAGTCAGGTCACCATTTGTGGAATAGGTTGTTCCAATGATCAATAGGTCGCCGTTAATGTCAAAAACAGCGTCACTAAAACCGTCGATTCCATCTCCTCCGTAGGTGTTAGAAAAGACGACACCCCCGCTAAGGTTTACCTTACAAATCCAGCCATTGTTGCCAGCATGCACATTCCCTGTCAAATCGCCATCTGAGGAATCAGAAATTCCAGCTACATAATAGCCGTCGCTTGCAGCCAGCACTTTTGATGGTATCTCCACGCCAGAACCACCAAGAAAGGTGTTCCATGCAACAACTCCATTTGAAGATACTTTCTCGAGGTAGCCATCATAGTTTCCCAACCTTGCCGGATTTGATCGAGATAAAGCAAGCAGAATATAGCCGCCATCATCAGTGGCAGAGATTGAATAACCTTCGTCCACGGACAACATAGCAATAGTCCTTGATGAGACCAAGGTTCCAGACGGAGTGATTTCAGCAACAAAGATATCACCGAAGCTGGCAACTGAGCCGGTTGTAACTATGTTTCCATTTGACAACAGGTCTAGTTCAGCTAAACGATCGTTCGATGTGGTACCCACCGTTAAGTCCCAAATCAGGTTCCCCATATTATCAGTTTTAATAACCCAACCATCACTTAGACCTATATTATCTCCTGCCAAATCGAGGTCTGTAGAATTGGCATTTCCAACGATGTAAATATTCCCATTGGAATCCTCGATGAGGTCTGACCCGACGTCATGCCCTGTACCGCCATAATGCTGTTGCCACAAAATGTTTCCATTGACATCGGTCTTTACCAGGCGGGCATCCCAGCTTCCGTACGACTGCGCAGAGTTATCAGCGAACAGCATCAAATAGCCTCCATCGATTGTTTCGATCACTTTAGTAGCCCCCATGTTCGAAAAAGAAATAAAAAATGATGGTTCGGAACCACTAGCAGCACTTTCCCCTAACTCAACTTCTACGGTATCAAACCCCTCATCCACCGTAATATTAAACACCACTTTACCATCTTCCAGCGTTGCGTCTACATTGATATTGTACAGGGTCTTGGGCTGCGGATCAGCAATTGACGCTGTGAACGTGCGGTCGATGGTGGTGCCGTCCAGCTTGGTGTAGCTCAGGTTCACTTCCACATTAAGCGGAGAGGTTAAAAAATAGCCTTCTCTGGTTTCGCCCTGGGCGTAGAAAAGGCTGGCTCCACTGCTTGCCACTGTTACTGTGCCTGTGTAGCTGTGGAAGGTGTTCACTACATTCGCCGAATAGTTGATGGCGACTTTAGTATTGGCCAGTTCAGCTTCGATGTCGATGGACTTGAGTTCTTCCTTGTCGATGGTGAAGTTATCAGACCGCCCGAAGTAGTAGGCGTTTTCAAAGGCGGCGTCTACCAGGTTGTTGCTGTGGGCTTCCACGTAGTACTCGCCCGTGGGGAGCGATACTTCCGCCGGCGCTGTAGAAAATGGATCAAACACCATGACTTCAGTGCCATTGGCTGCGAAGATCGTCACCCGGAAATCGTCGGTGCTCACCGCCAGGGTTCTGCCATTGGCTGGTTCGGAGGTGATAGTGAGGGAGAGGTTCAGCGACAGGTAGCCATAGTCGAGGGGCTCTGGCGTTTCACTTTGCTGCTGGCAGGCAACAGCTAAAAAAAGGAAACTTAAAACAAGGGTTTTCAAGGCTTTCATGGTGGTACGCATTAGTCTAAAAACCACTAAGAAAGAAAAAAAGCCGACAGTGAGCGAGTTGCTTTTGTCGGTGACAGGTTATCCTTCGTGAAGACAGTAAAAAATTTTGTGAATGCCTTGGCCTGGATCGGGATACATGCGGAGGGGCGACAAGTTCGTTCTGTCACAGAGAATACAAAAGTTTTGGTCGATAGTGGCTACCCCGATGGGTCGGCAGCCACCTATCAAACTCGCAGGAAGGTGGGGCCACAAACTTTGTCGTCTTCGACAAGTTTATTAGCTTCCTTTACTCTACCCTCAATCCGTTCACAGGGTTGAACTTGCGCAGGCGGATCACTTGAATACCGACTGTGAACAAGAGTACGCCAATGAGCACAAATACAGCCACTGCCACGCCAGAAAAACCAATGGGCATGTGGAAGGTATAGGCCGCATCGAATAAGATGTTCATCAGCTTGTAGCTTAGCGGCGCTCCGAGCAGTAACGCTACTGCAAAAAGAACGGCATACCTTCGGGTAATATTAGTGGCTATGCTCGTTAGCCGGGCTCCCAGCACCTTTCTGATGCTGAACTCCCTGATCCTGCCCACCACATTGAGGCTAATGAGCCCATAAAGCCCCAACCCAGCCAGCAAAATGGCCATGGTGGCCACCACCTGCCACACGATGGCATGGATGTCAATTACTTCATAGTAAAAGCCCCACACATCCTCCTGGTAGCCGCCCATAAACGGCGTTTCGGGAAACAGGGGCGCCCACTGCCCCTGCAGTGCCTCGTACACCGCCTTTTCTGTTCCGGGCTTCGCCTTCATGGTGAGGTAACGGTAGTCGTTTTTGTCGGCCAGGCTGAAAAAAGCGGGCCTGATCTTGTTGGAAAGGTCGTAGGCGTGGAAATCGGCCACTACGCCCACCACCTCATACCGTGTGCTGTCGATATCGAACGCTTGCCCGAGCACCTCGCTGGCAGGCACGCCCGGCGCTATGCTGGCCGCCAGGGTAGCATTAAGTACCACTCCATGCCAATCGTTCGCAGCATTTTCCCGGAAGGTTCTCCCTTCTACCAGCTGCAGGCCCATGGTTTCAAAGTAACGGGCATTTACCTTTAGCTCCATGGCCTCATATTGCCTGTCGGGGAAGTGCAGAACCGCCGTTTGCTCACTGCGACCCAGGTGATGAACCGATCCTGAGAGTGAAACAACGTCGGGGTGGCTGCTAAGGGCATCCCTCAGCTGGGCAAACGCCTGCGCATCAGGCAAACCGGTGTAAAGCACCTCATGCTGGCTGTAGCCCCAGCTTCTGGCACCCAGCCAGGCACTGTTTTGGGTGAAAGTAACAGCACTGGTGATGAACACGCAAGCAAAAACAAGCTGCAAGGCCAGAAAAACCCTGGTGAGGGTATTATTTTTACCAAACCTCACCGTGCCTTTGATGATGTTCACCACCTGGAAACGGGAGATGTAAAGAGCGGGATAAATACCAGAGGCCAGGCTGGTGAGTAGCAGGATGGCCGGCAGGAAAATCCAGAGAGAAGTGTCGGCAAAGCGAAAGCCCATATCGAAACCCCACATCCCTTCAAAAGCCCGAATGAAAAAGCCAAGGGCCAGTGCGATGCCGAGCAGCATAGCAAAAAAGGTAATCAGCACGTTTTCTGCCAGAAACTGGACGACCACCGTGCCCCGGGTGGCACCGATCGTTTTTCTGATCCCAATTTCTTTCAGCCGCTTCGTGGCCGACACAATTGCTATGTTGATGTAGTTCAGACAGGCAAGCGCCAGCATCAGTACAGCCACTATGGACATAAACATAATCGACATGTAGTTGTCTCTGGAACTCTGTGAAATACCATCTTTGATGTACTCCGACGTTTCGTGCAGCGTGGCCAGGGGCCGGAAGGCAAATGAAGAAATTGCCCAATCGGGCTGTACGGCACTGTTTTGAATGGCTATGTATTTGTCCATGGCTGCCTCAACAGAAGAAACATTGAAAGGGTCATCTACCTGAATAAAAGTGGCGGCCAGTGTAGCACCCCAGTCGTGGATATTGTAGTTGGGCTGCGTTTGGAGGTTATCGAAGTTGAGCAGGAAGTCAAAACTGATGGTACGGGAGGCCGGGAACTTTGCCGCCACGCCCGCCACCTTGAACAGCTTGCCGTTGCCCTGATCAAACTTTACCAGCACCTCTTTGCCCAGAGGGTCTTCCGTGCCGAAGTACTTCTCTGCCATGTTTTTGCTCAGCACAATGCTATTCGGGTCGGCCAGCGATGCCTTATTACCCGACTGCAGAGGAAAAGTGAACATGTCGAGAAACTCAGGGTCAGCGTAGCGCACCCTTTCGTGGTACACCTCATCGCCATATTTGACAACTACCGGCCTGTCTTCTACCCGGCAAACCTTGTCTATGTGGGTGAAGTCTTCCCGCAGCATGGCGCCCAGTGGTCGTGGCGTAGTGCCGTATTCCTGCGGCGTGCCGTCTCTGTCGGCCAAAAAGGTGACGAGGAAAACTTCGTTTTTATGCTCATGAAACTGATCGGTGCTGAAGGTCCAGCTGGCAAAGGCATAAACGAACACAGCGATGCCAATGGCAACCGCCAACCCAAACACGTTGATGAAGGAGTTCAGTGGGTTTTTCATCAGGCTGCGCAAAGAGATTTTGAAATAGTTGCGAAACATGACGGCACCTGCATTGGTGGAAGACGCTGGTCTCCTCCAGGCATAGGGCTGGAAGCAGCGCAGCACGTCCCACAGGTAAAGTAATCTGGCTTTGAAAAGGCCCTTTTCCGCTGCCCTTTCATAGAAAAACTCTTCGAGGTCGCCATGCATTTCTTCATACATGCCGGGCTGGCAGTACCATTTGAAAAAAGCGTGTGGCAGGCGGGGAATGGTAGGTTTCTTTCCCATATCAGTTGGTTTGCCATTTAAAAGCCAGTTCGGGAATCTGCTTTCTCAGAGACATCCGAAGGTCCATCGATTCATCAAGGGCTTTCTTTCCATAGGGTGTGATGTTGAACAGGCGTTTCCGCTTCCCCCCTCTTTTTGATTCAGGGTCGCCCAGCCGGGAGTCCAGCATGCCTTTCTTTTCGAGGCGGTACAGCGACTTGTGTACGGCGCTCACATTCACTGAGCGATCCGACTGCCTTTCCACCTCTTTGGTGATGGCCACAGCGTAGGCATCGTCGTACAGCACCCCTACTGTCAGCAATACCAGCTCTTCAAATTCACCAAGATATATTCTTTGCATGAGTCGTATATAATTGACATTTGTCTGTAATATACAACAAGCTTTTAATAAAGTTTACTTTTGTCAGTTTAATTGTATTTGACCCAGGTCACCCTAACCTTTTTAAACAAAAAAGGCCAACCCTTCCAGATTGACCTTTCTGCTTTTGAAGCAATGCGTTACTTAAGACTTCGCAGCTTTGATGCTTACTTTGATTTCGATGTTGTCAGCCAATACCATGTCTTTCATGAAGTGAACCCACTTCACATCATAATCTTGTCTGTTAAATACCAATACGCCTTCAGCAGATAGTCCGCCGTCGGTTACTTCCATTGAAGAAAGCTCCATTGTCTCCTCTTTTGTCTTGCCTCTGATCGTAAGGTCACCAGTCACTTTGCTGCCCTCCTGAGATTTGATGGTGAAAGTAGCTGTAGGGAATTCTTCAACGAGGAAGAAATCGCCTGTTGATAAGTGACCAACAAGGTCGCTTGCTCTTCTACCCTCTTCGTCTTTGAAAGAAGCAGAATCCAAAGGAACGATAGAAGTCATATCGATGGTGATATCACCACCAGTGAGATGAGTGCCCTCTGCTATTACTGATCCGTTGGCTACCTCAATCACGCCGTTGTGGCCATACACGCCAGCCACTTCGCCCTTCCAGGCTACTACAGAGCTGGTGGGGTCTACAGTGTAAGTCATAGCGGCTACCTCTTCTGTAGCGGCAGTTTCTGCCGATGATTCAGTTGTTGCGTTTCCACCACCACAGGCCGTAAGGAAGCCCGCTGCGATCAATGACGCAAATAATGTTTTTGTGCTTGTCAAGTTCATAGTTGTAATTGGTTTGAGATACAAAGCTAATGAAATAGCTACATTAAATGTAGCTACATTAAATATTAACTTGATTATTGGCTATTTGTTTGCACTCGTCGGTAAAAAAATTGACTCAGTGTAACATTTTGAATAACAAGTAATTGCCACACCTACCAGGAATGTCCCCTGTTCGCCTGAAAAAATATTATCAAAATTTTGGTTTTCCCTTTTGCAAAAGCGGAACAAACGCATACTTTTGCATCTCGATTTACAAACGGTAGTCGAGACACAACGAAAGGAGTGGTAGTTCAGCTGGTTAGAATGCCTGCCTGTCACGCAGGAGGTCGCGGGTTCGAGTCCCGTCCATTCCGCAAGGAGCCTTAGAGAAATCTAAGGCTTTTTTGTTTTCGGGGAGTTCTGGTGTGGAGACACAATTTTCCGGTGTGAAGACACAACCGGAAACACCGGCTGGTTAGCATGCATGCCTGTCACGCAGAAGGTTGCGGCGGTTCGCCGGTGCGATTCGAGTCACGTCACAACAGACTGCCTTAGAGAAATCTAAGGCTTTTTTGTTTTCGGGGAGTTCTGGTGCGGAGACACAATTTTCCGGTGTGAAGACACACCCGGAAACAGGAAGCTTGTGAAGACACGGGCAAAAACACCGGCTGGTTAACATGCCTGCTTGTCACGCAGAAGGTTGCGGCGGTTCGTCGGTGCGATTCGAGGCCCGTCGCAATGGACTGCCTTAGAGAAATCTAAGGCTTTTTTGTTTTCAAGTAATTCTGGTGTGGAAATACAATTTTCCGGTGTGGAGACACAACCGGAAACGGGAAGCTGTGAAGACAAAGGCAAAAACACTTGCTGGTTAGCATGCCTGCCTGTTGCGCAAGACGTTGTCAGCAGCGCCTTCCTCTGTCACCAACATTGTTGATAATTGGCTCTCCACCCATTAGTTTTATCATCAGCAACAAATAGCTCGATGGAAAGTGACTTGAAAAGCCGGCTGATGGCAGACCGGTCAAAGCAGAACATAGAAAGGCTGGCACAGGAAATAGGTGCCGACGAGGAAAAATTTGCTGAAGTGATGGATATCTTCTTCAGCGGGCCATATCGAATCACCCATTTCTCAGCTCACCTGCTGGGCAAATGCTGCGATCTCCATCCTCACCTGATCCTCCCCTATTTGAGCAAAATGATAAACCTACTGGATAAAAACGTGCATGATTCACTGAAAAGGAATATCCTCCGTACTATGCAGTTTATCGACGTTCCGGAAGAGCATTGGGACAAAACTGTGCAGTACTGCTTCGAGCTGCTTCTGTCCAAAAAAGAGCCGATTGCCGTGAAAGTGTTTGGCATGACCGTGCTAGCCAACCTGTGCCAAAAGCTGCCTGAGCTTAAGAATGAGCTGAGGATCATCATCGAAGACCAAATGCCTTATGGCTCAGCTGGCTTTAAGAGCCGGGGAAGCAAAATTCTAAAAAAACTTCAGCAATAGTCGACGCTACTCCCTGCTCCAAAGCTTGTGCTGCAAGATCTTCTCCAGCACGGCCTCTCTCCAAAGTTTACTGATAGGCACGATTCCCTTTTCAGTGGCGATCTCATTTCCTTCGATAGACTTCACCTTATCAATATTCAATACATACGATTTGTGCGTTTGAACAAACTGATTCGATGGCAGTAGCTCCATTACCTTTTTCAGCGTCAAATGCGCAATATGGTTTTCTGTCAGTGTGTGCACCTTCACATAGTTCTGCATGCTTTCTACATACACCAATTCCGCAAGCCTGATTCGTTCAATTTTCTGGCCAGTCTTTATGTAGAAATAATCGGCTTTTGCGTCGTTTTGTGTACTAGCTTGCAGGTAATCAAAGGCCTTCTGCACCGCTTTTAGAAACCGATCCAATGAGATCGGCTTCAGCAGGTAGTCGATCACGCTGAGCTCATAGCCCTTCAAAGCATATTTTTCATAGGCCGAAGTAATAATCACCAGCGGTGGGTTTTTGAGGGAGGCCAGGTAATCGAGGCCTGTGATATGTGGCATTTCAATGTCAAGAAACAGCAAGTCTGGCGTTTCCGATTTCAGCATGGCATCGAGCTGCAAAGCATTTTCACAGGTGCCAATCAGCTCCAGGTAGTCCACTTTTTCCACATAGCTTTTTATCCCTTTCACTGCGAAAGGCTCATCATCGGTTATGATGCACTTAATCTTCATCCAGTGTCAATTTAAGCTTTGCGGTAAAAACCTCTTCACCTTGCTCTGTCGTCAGTACATGTTTGCCAGGATAAAGCAATTCAAGCCGTCTTTTCAGATTGGCAAGCCCTAGTCCGCCCCTTCCTGGCTCTTCTATCAGTGCACTATGCAACGCTATGGGCTCCGTGGTGTTGGTAATGTAAAATTCTATCCCATCGTTGCCGACATCCGACATCTTCAGACTGATCAACTTCTTACCGCCTAAGTACTTAAAGGCATTCTCCACCAAAGGGATGAACAGCAACGGATACACTTTTTTGTTCACAATGCCCGCATCGAGGTTGAGATCTACCTGCAGGTTAGACCCATGCCTCACCTTCTGGAGGTCAATAAAAGCATTGATGTGATCAAGTTCCTTTGCCAGGGTGGCCTTTTTATCCTTTTCTTCATAAAGCTGGTAACGGAGGAGCTCCGCCAGTTTTTCCACTGTTTTCTTCGCATCGTCCACGCTTTCATCCATTTGAAAGTAGATAGTGTTCAGGCTATTGAAAAGAAAGTGCGGATGGTACTGACTCTTAAGTAGGGCAAGCTCCGTTTCCACACTGTCTTTTTCTATTTGCTCCAGCCTTTGCGCCTGCTGCATCATGCTTCTGAGGTAGTATCGGCCTCGCCTGATCGTAAATATCAGCAGCAGATAAAGGATAGGGATGATATTGATTTGAACAAAATCACGCAGAGAGAGCCCGTCGTCAGTAAAGGCGACGAATATGGTGATGGTCACGTTAACGGCAGCCGCAAAAACCAGGTAGGAGATCACCATTTCTCTGACAATTGCCTTCGACGACGGCTGAAAGTTTTTGTTAAACCTTCTCTCCAAAAGAACAAAGCACCATTCGAAAATATACCCCACAGAAATAGCCATAAGCAACTCCAGAAGGTAAATGCTCAGCGGCCTGCTGCTGGGGAAACCACCCTGATTTGGGTTATCGATCAGGCGGATGGACACATATACAACCAGCCCGAAAATGAGCGGCTGTATGCGTGTCATCTTGCTCTTTTTGTCGTTCAAAGGTTCTTTCTCCATCGAAGCATCAATATAAGCAACTACCCTTTTCAAGTCAGGTTTGAGGCTTTGTTTTCTCCACTTTCAATTCCTTTACCCCAAACAAAAACCTGGCAATACGAAAGGGCCTTATCAGGTATTCGTAAATGACCAGAGAGCCAATAAGAGACAGCGTGCTTACAAACAGGTATTTCGCCAGGATGGACTCCTGCACCTGGATCACATAGTAGCCAATGGCAATGATCACTGTTTGGTGGAGTATATAAAAAGGGTAAATAGCCCGGTTGGCGTAGTCAATGATGGGATGATGCTTGTTGAGGTAGCGCTTGGCGTAGCCTGATGCTGCCAGCAACCACAACCAGGCATCTACGGCAAGGATACAAGTTGCCAGGTATTCCCATGCAGGGTTGATGCCCTCTATGTCCCAGGGCTCCAGCTTGTTCCACCTGAAGAAGTTAATAACGACAATGCACAAAATGGCCAAACCGAGCAGTTTTCTGCGGTGAAGTTCCACCGTATCCCACAAACTGGGGACTGCGCCTACGAGGTAACCGGCGATGAAAAAAGAAGCCCAGTAGAAATGCCATGGAAGGTCATTGATAAGGTCGTGCGTATCGGGGTTCCAGAAGGCCCAAAAGCCACCAATGATCACCGTTGGAAACATGATAACAGCAATTTTGAAATTGCCCATAGCACCAACCAATCTGGTGGCCAGTGCTTTCCCTTTCTCTGACCTGATATAAAGAAACAGTGGCAGGCACACCACCGAGTAAACAAACAAGTACAGCACAAACCACATGTGGTGCCAGGAGAAATTACCTTCCGGATATGGAATCAGCTCCAAAACTTTTGGGTAGAAAGAGAAGAATGACGAATAGTTAGCCCCGTTGAACTGCCTCTCGAAATAGATCTGAGGTGGCACTACCACAAACATGGCAAACAGCAGCGGAACCATCAATCGGTTGTTTCTCTCTTTCACATACTGCCACGGACTCCTTTTCCTCAAAGCCAAGAATGTACCGTAGCCGGAAACAAAAAACAGCAGTGGCATGCGAAACCTCGAAAGCCAAAAATTGAACTCCAGCCAGAGGTTACTTTGCTCTGCATTTTTGATATGCCAGCCGGATTCGGCAGCAAAAAGCATGGCTGTGTGAAAATAGAGCACCAGGAGTATGGCTATGATCCTTAGCCAGTCAATGTCGTGTCGTCTTTCCATGAGTTTTTTCTGTAAAAAAATTGGTTGTGGTTACATACTTCAAATCATTTTGACGAAAAGACTTTGTCAGGTGACGAAAACGTATCCTGCCTTCTCTTGCGTTTTTCCATGGCAATCAATTTCAATGCTCGCCATACTCCTTTGGAGGAAGAAGCGTCAAAAAACTATGTGAAAGCGCTCTCCAAACAAGACCGGGACAACCTGATAAGCTTTCTCAATTCTTTGTAAAAGCCTTCTTGCCGTTGGCTAGCTGGCCGACAAAAACGTCGATTATCGAGAGCGCTCTATTCCCTTTCATCTGAGGAGTGTGTATATTGAGTAACAAATACCTCAGCTACGATGACCCGATTCACGTTAGCCGTACTCATGCTTCTCGTCTCCTCCTGCCTCGATCCGCTTGAGGCACCAGCACCCGACTGGCAACCTCAGACGTTTGCCGACGGCATGCCGAATCTGGCCTTCAGATTAAGGGTCAGTGGCATCAGCCCGGGCAGTGTGCGTTTCAACAACTACTCAAGCGGTATGCATGAATTTACCTGGTATCTTGGTTACAATAACGAAAACGGCATTGAGGCTACCACTAACACGCCAGCACCGACACTTAAGTACCCCAGAAATGGTCGGTTCAATGTACGATTGAAGGGGATCGGCACCGACAGTACAGTTTACTGGGGTTCCGACTGGATAGAGATCAGCAATTTACCTGACTAGTCCCCTGCATTTGGGCCGCCCGCTTATCGATCCATCATCTTCTCAACCAGTGCCGACACTTCGCTGGTAATTTCATCCAATTCGGTTTTCAGCTTGTCCTGCAACAGCGACAGCTCTGTGTCGGTGAGAGACTGAGAAGTTTGGTGACTGTGCGGGTGATGATGGTCTCTGTGGTCTGTTTCTTTTCCAACGGCCACCACCTTCTCCTCCCAGGCTTCGAGTTTTGTACTCAACGTTTTCAATTCCTCCGAAAAAATAACCAGCGTCGTGTCTCTGGCCAGAATTTGCTCCATCGATTCAAAAATAGATCTTGTTTCGGCTTCGGTGGCCAGCAATTCCTCATAGGCCTCAAAAGCTTTCTGATAATCCTCACCCGCCTTTCCCGGGCTACAAGAAATACCAAACACCATTGCAATTAAAAGAAAGGGCTTAAAATTCATAGATAGTCTCTTTTTCACACACCAACACCTAAGCAAAAGCTACGAAGCCGCAAGGTATTACCTCGTGCAATAAAATCAACTTGTTTAATGAATTTTAAGCCCTAAAATCAAGTGGCCCTGCCCATGGCTCAGACCTGGCTCAGCTTAAGTTTATCCCCGAATTTCTTTTTGAGTTTCTCCACCTTGGGGCGGATAACAAATGAACAATACGGTTGAGACCCGTTGAGCTCAAAATAGTGCTGATGATAGTCCTCCGCTACGTAAAATTCACTGTACGGACTTATTTCAGTAACTATTGGCGAGGCAAAAACACCGCTCTTGTCTAGTTGCTCTTTGTACCTGACGGCGAGCTCCATTTGCTCCTGATTGTGGTAATACACAACTGACCTGTATTGCGGCCCTACGTCGTTACCCTGCCGGTTGAGAGTGGTGGGATCATGCGTATTCCAAAAGATTTCCAACAGATCGTCGAATGAAACTAATTTTGGGTCAAAGGTGACTTGCACCACCTCGGCATGGCCTGTTCTTCCGCCACACACCTCTCTGTAGCTTGGATTCTTCTCCTTGCCGCCGGAGTAGCCCGACTCTACTTTTATAACGCCTTTAATATTTTGAAAGATTGCTTCGGTGCACCAAAAGCACCCAGAACCGAACGTTGCCTTTTCCAATGTGATCTCCTTTTTTGATATGGTTTGCTACTTGTACAACTGCGCTTCCAAATAACATAAACCAAGCCCAATAGTTTCCATAGCGCCAGTTATTCCCGGAGATTGGTTAGACAGCCGACATTAGCCCAATACCCTGCTCTCGTAAATGTTTTGCAGCTTGTTTCTGTCCTCATCCGTTAAGTGGGGGTTTTGCAGCATGCGGAACAGGTCGCTGCGATTCGATATGCCATATTTGGCGAGGACATCGTTTTTCTTCATCTTCTTTTTCCTCTGCCGAATCACAAAGAACATCACGATTTGTAACACAAGAACGGGGACAAGGAACCAGAGAAGATTAGTAATACTCATTACTTAGAATTTTCGTTATCAATAATCAATAGACAATATAGCCAAAAAAAAGTTGCATCAACAGCCACCCCAACCGACAAATACCGTCGTATGGAATGCCCCTTTGTTTACCTACTGTTATTTAACGGATAAGTTTCATGAAAGTAGGTTAATAATCGCTAATTTTTGGATTGAATAGGAACAGCCGACAGGAGAGCCCAAGGAAAAATGATCAAAAGCGTTGATATTGAAGAGTTTCTGGAGCTTAGCAGGCAAAACCCGGTGGTAGACGTGAGGTCACCATCGGAGTACGCTTACGGTAGAATCCCAGGGGCGGTGAACCTGCCACTCTTTGAGGATGACGAACGGGCTGAAATTGGCACCCTCTACAAGCAGCAAGGTAAGGACATCGCCGTGAAACGTGGGCTGGAAATAGTGGGCCCCAAAATGCGGCCAATGGTTGAATTTGCAGAGCAGCTCACCTTCAAAGACCATATTTTGGTGCATTGCTGGCGGGGAGGCATGAGGTCGGGCAGCGTAGCCTGGCTGCTGCAAACGTATGGCTTGCCGGTGTTTACACTCAAAGGCGGCTACAAACGGTTCAGGAATCACGTGTTGGACAAATTCGCTGATAAGATGGAGCTCATGGTCATCACAGGCCCTACTGGCTCCGGCAAAACGGATTTAATCAAAGCCCTGGCGACCACTGGTCAGCAGGTGGTTGATTTGGAAGGCCTGGCTCATCACAAGGGATCGGTTTTCGGGGAGTTGGGCCAGGAGGCGCAGCCTTCCTCGGAGCATTTCCAAAACGAGCTTTTCTGGGCCATCAAGGACTTTGATTTTTCGCAAGCCGTCTGGCTTGAAGACGAATCAATAGGCATTGGCAAAGTGATGATCCCTGAGGGCTTTTGGCGACAAATGGGCAAAAGTCCCCGTGTTCATTTCAACATGGATAGAAATATCAGGATCAAACGCCTGGTATCCGAATATGCCAGCTTCCCGCAGACGGTTCTGGACGAAAAAATCACCGTACTCGAAAAGAAACTGGGAGGACAGCACGCCAAAAGTGCGCTGGAACTGCTTAGATCGGGCGACTTTGCAGGTGTAGCTGACGTGCTGCTCGTCTACTACGACAGAGCTTACAAAAACGCCTTGATTCGACACAAAAATGACTTGTTGCTGGAAATAGAAGCCGATCATGAAGACTTTGCCAAATGGGCTGAACTAGTTATAGAAAAAACGAAAACTCAATATGTCTGAACCAATAAAGCTGACCCAATACAGCCACGGCGCAGGGTGTGGTTGCAAAATATCACCCAAGGTGCTGGAAACCATCCTGAGCAAATCAACTGACAAAACATTCTTTCCTTCCCTGCTGGTGGGCAACCATACCAACGACGATGCCGCTGTGTATGATTTAGGAAATGGCACCGCCATCATCAGTACCACTGACTTCTTTATGCCCATCGTAGACGACCCATTCGACTTTGGAGGCATTGCTTCTGTAAACGCCATTAGCGATGTCTACGCTATGGGAGGCACTCCCATCATGGCCATTGCCATACTGGGCTGGCCCATCGACAAACTGACACCTGAGGTGGCCAATCAGGTGCTGAACGGAAGTCGCAAGGCTTGCGAAGAGGCAGGCATTCCTTTGGCTGGCGGCCACAGTATTGACGCACCAGAACCCATTTTTGGACTGGCTGTAACAGGTACCATACCGGTAACCAATATTAAGAAAAACTCAACGGCCACGGCAGGATCGTACCTGTACCTGACCAAGCCCCTGGGCATTGGCATCATCACCACAGCCCAAAAAAGGGGCATTGTGACTGAGGAGCACCTGGCTGTGGCTAAAAAGAGCATGCTCACATTGAATAAGCTGGGAGCGAAGCTTGGAACCCTCCCCTACGTGTCGGCAGTGACGGACGTAACCGGCTTCGGGCTGCTGGGGCATTTGGCTGAGGTGTGCGAAAGCAGCGGCGTATCTGCCACCATCGACTTCGACAAGGTGCCAAAATTTGATTTCCTTGACGATTATCTCAATCAGAAAAGTATTCCCGGAGGCACCGTTAGAAACTGGGAAAGCTACGGCCACAAAATCAGCGAAATTTCAGACTACCAACGATCAATTCTTGCTGACCCACAAACGAGCGGCGGATTACTTATTGCCGTTGATGAAAATGAGGTTTCAAATTTCGAAGCTTTTTTGAAAATTGAGGGAATACAGTTACAGCCATTTGGTTATCTGTCGCCGGAAGAAGAATATGTAATTCAGGTAAAATAAACCAATTCCAACCTGAAAGGCTATAGTGGTTTCTATTAGAAAACCTGTTGTAGCTTACGATACCTACCAATGCCTATGAAAAAAAACTACTGCTACCTCCTCCTGTTGGTGTTGTTTAACTATGATGGAAACGCTCAGGATGTTTCTGAATGGAAAACAAAAATAGGACAACTGGAAAAGGCATTTGGCATCGACATATACTATCGGGATGAATGGGTTGACGCTTCCAAGGTAACTATCCCTGATACTTCTCTTCCAAGGGATCAGGCGTTAGGTGCGTTCCTTTCCCCCCTTAACCTTTCCTACATCACCTATCGAAAAAAGCTGGTTGTATTACTGCCCGACTCAACTGCCAGAAGGTTCGCTTCCAGCTCGGAAGACTATGGGTCTCAATTAAAAATTCCGGAGGGAGTCACCATCATAGGCGACCTAAAATCTTTCGGAACCCAAAGGAACGCCACTATTCGGGGGCGTATCCTTGACGCAAATAGTGGTGACCCGCTGGTCGGGGCGAATGTGATGCTTGTAGGCACTAATAGATCGACCAGCACCAACGAAAAAGGCGAGTACTCCTTTCAGGTGCCTGTTGGCTTGTACGACCTGCTCATTACAACGGTAGGATACATCGAGGAAAGAAAGCCCGTGGCAATTGTTGGCGATGGGCAGCTAAGCACCGAACTATTTGACACCACTTACGAGCTTGAGGAGATTACTATCCGGGAGCGAGCGTTTGAGAACAATGTGACAGATGCGAAAATGGGCATTAATTCGATAGATGTGGCCTCCATCAGGCGATTACCTTCATTCCTCGGGGAGGCCGATGTGATAAAAAGCCTGACATTTCTACCCGGGGTAAGTTCCGTGGGAGAGGGTTCTTCCGGTTTTAATGTGAGAGGAGGAAATTTTGACCAAAACCTCATCCTCATGGATGGAGCCCCTGTGTTTTACCCATCGCACATGCTGGGTTTCTTCTCTCTCATCAACTCAGAAATGGTGGATAACCTTACACTCTACCGGGGCGGGGTTCCTGCCAAATACGGTGGCCGGATAAGCTCGGTGCTGGACATCCGGCTCAAAGAAGGCGACAAGAAACGGTGGAATGGCAATGTGGGACTAGGGCCTATCACCAGCAAAGCCTTTGCAGAAGGGCCACTGATAAAAAACAAAGCGTCGCTTGCCCTCGGCGTTCGGGTGGCCAGCGCCGACTGGATTTTGAAGCGAACAAGAAGTATTGAACTTCGGGAAAGCGGAGCCAGGTACATCGATTTTCAGGGCACCATTGACGCATTTGTCACCGACAAAGACAAGGTAAGGCTCTCAGGCTATATGAGCGGCGATAGATTCTCATTTGCTCAGGACGCTATTTACAGCTATCAGAACAACATCTACTCAGTTTCATGGACACACTCCTTTCCTCAAAACATTTATCTCAAAGTAAATGGTGCCTCCAGCGACTATGATTTTGAAGTGGAGAACACCGAAACATTGCGTGAATACATCATGCAAAGCGGTATTCATTATAAAGATGTAAAAGCAGACCTCACTTACGACCCCGGAAACGGCTTTCAGGCAGAAGTGGGGGTGTTGGCCGGTAAGTACAATATTGAGCGAGGTGAATTGGAGCCAACTACCATCTCTTCACTGGAAGCAGCCCGCAGTCTTCAGGACATGAACGGAATAGAAAAGGCAGTATACGGATCTCTCGAGTGGAAGCCTGCTTCATGGCTTACCTTATCGGCAGGCAGCCGGTATACAACCTTTGATCAAAAAGGCCCATTGAAAATCTATTCCTATGATCCGGCACTGGCCAGGGATGACGACGCCATTATAGACTCCACCAGCTATGCCAAAGGTGATGTAATCAATACTTACTCAGGTTTTGAGCCACGGGGCTCTGCCAGCATCAAAATAGCCGAAGAGCAGTCGATCAAGATTGGGTACAACCGGATGAGGCAGTACATTAATATTGTTTCAAACACTGCCGCCGTCACGCCTTTCGATATCTGGACCACCAGCGGCACCCATTTCAAGCCTGTTATCGGCGACCAGTACGGCATTGGCTATTTCAGGAACTTCACAAAGAATAAGCTGCAAACATCGGTTGAGCTGTTTTATAAGGAAGTGCAGAATGTGACCGAGTACAAGAACAATGCTGACCTTTTCCTAAAAGACAATATTGAAACAGAATTGCTTCAGGGTTTTGGCCGGTCTTATGGCGCCGAATTTCTCGTTCAAAAGGATGCTGGATTACTTACCGGATGGGTTAGCTATACCTACTCCCGAAGTCTGAGAACGATAAACGGAGAGCTGGAGGAACAAAAGATCAACAGGGGCAAAGAATATGCTGCCGACTTTGACAAACCTCATACGCTGAATATTGTCTCCACTTATAAGCTATCACGACTCTGGAGGTTTTCGGGCAATTTCACTTACAGCACAGGGCGCCCTACCTCCTACCCAATTGATAAATATGTATTCAATGGGATTGTGGTGGCTCAATTTTCAGAGAGAAACCAGTTCAGGGTGCCAGACTATCACCGACTCGATATTGCATTTTCAGTTGACGGCACTAACAAACGAAAAGCCAAGGTGGAAACCTCGTGGACGTTTTCGCTGTACAATGTTTACGGTCGCAAAAATGCCTATTCGGTCTTTTTTAGCCAGCGAAACTCCGACCCGCCTGTAACTCCCTACAAACTTGCCGTGCTCGGGATACCATTCCCTTCAGTCACCTTCAATCTTAAATTTTTGTAGAGCATATGCGGTTCACCAACCCAATACAGCGATTACAAATAGCACCAGGAGGAGTTCGCAAAAGAATTACCTCGAATCTGTTCTGCGCATTTGCGCTGCTATTGACATGTGTTAGCTGTATTGAACCATATGAAGTTGAGGTACCCAAACAAGACAATATCCTTATTGTAGAAAGTATGTTGCTGGATCATCCCGACTATCAACGAACCAGGTTGTATTTCCAACACCAGGATGGGCCTCGGGAGCTCATCTACAATGCTATAGTCAGCATTTCAAATAAAGCCGGAGACTCCTGGCCGCTGGTCGTCACCTACGACGGATCATACGTCCCCCTTTCTGGCAGCATTGTGGTGGCGGCCGGGGACGAATTCCAACTTGAGATTGCTATCGGAGATTCGATCAGAGCCGTTTCAACCTGGGAAAAAGTTCCTGAGCCATCGGAAATTGATACCGCTTTCATTGAGGCGAAATACCGATCCGTCGTTAACAACAGAGGGATTGAGACAACTTCGAAAGGAATCGAAATTTTTGTGTCGACAAAGCCAGTTGCTTCAGAAAACACCTACTTGCGCTGGACTTACGAAGACACCTACGCCTATGATGCACCCATGGCATC
This sequence comes from Imperialibacter sp. EC-SDR9, assembly GCF_902498805.1. Classification (GTDB taxonomy): domain Bacteria; phylum Bacteroidota; class Bacteroidia; order Cytophagales; family Cyclobacteriaceae; genus Imperialibacter. The sequence continues at coordinate 24,964 of NZ_LR701575.1, forward strand.
AGACCTTTGCAGCGAGTGTCAATACTGCTACATACAGGAGGAAGTGGAAAACTTTATCGAACTGGCAGAAGTGTTGAACAGCAAGGGGAAAGTTCTTTCCGGCAAGTCGATTGAGTTTGTTGAGTTCGACGAACGGTTTGGGATTAGGTTCGCCGTGTTGGTCAAGCAACTTACCATTACAAAAGCAGCCTACGAGTACTACAAATCCATCAATCAACTCAATGAAGCACGGGGCAGCATTTTTGACCCGCCACCGGCAGTCCTAAGGGGAAATGTCAGCAACAACCTCAGGCCCACCGAAACAGTTTACGGCTTTTTTGAGGTGGGAAAATACAGCGAGGCTTCAGCCAGAATAACGAAATCTGACATCGACTTTCTGATACCCTCGTTTTATGAAAATTGTTTGGTTCCAAACCCTGGGACTGACTGTTTCGACTGCCGGACAAGGGAAGGCGCCACCAAAATCAGGCCCGACTACTTTTGATCTTATGATTAACAGAAAACTATCATATGGCCCTTTATTCACGCTCTTGTTGCTTGCCGGGTGTATTGAACCGTTTTCTCTTGACATTAAGCGTGTTTCCAACCAGATAATTGTGGAAGCAATTCTCTCCAACCATCCCGAGCTACAATCGGTAAAGCTTCGTCAAACACCAAACGACCCTCTTGGTTTTATTGAATTAGAAGGAGCGATAGTAAAGGTTGAAAATTCGAACGGCATAAAATTTTCTTTTTCAGAAGTCTCAGCAGGCACCTATTACCCCACCACTCCCATTGAAGTCACTGATGGAGAGAACTACCGGCTGCTCGTTGACCTGGGAGATTCCATGCAAATAGTATCAAACTGGCAAAGTGTTCCGCCACCGCTCAAAATAGAGACGGCATATGTGTCGCCCACCATTGAGCAATCTCTTAACGACAATGGATACTTAACACCTTATTACGGCTTTTCCTACTACGTCACCTCTGAGTTCACCAATGCTACAAGCACCTTTATCCGCTATTCTTACCAGTCCGCCTACATCATGGAGTCGCCACTTCGCAGCTCTCTTTGTTGGGATTGCACTGGCTGTTACATTGTCAGCCATGCCAAGGACTTCATTAAAACCGCATTTGTGGAGAATGGCAGCAGAAAGAGACTTTCAAACTATCAGATTGCATTCATCAACTCCTCCTACGAGTATTCCATCAAAAAAACCCTCCGGATATTTCAACACTCCATTAACGAAGACACATACGAATACTACGCTACCATTGAGCAACAAAAAAACCTGAAAGGCACCATATTCGATCCACCTCCGGCTATAGCGAAAACCAACCTAAAAGATGTAAGGAACCCTGAAAGAGTCATCTACGGCTTCTTTGAAGTTAACAGCGTTGATGAAGCTTCGGTAAGTACCAATGGCAATAGCGCACCCTTTACAGTGCGCACATTTGATGAAATATGCACCCCCTATAACTTATACACCAATCCGCAGTGCGCCGACTGCCGTGTGAAAGAAGGTGCTACACATGAAAGGCCAGCCTGGTTCTAATAAAATGATCAAAAAAATAGCCACATACTGTTTCGTCATTGCAGCTATCAGTCTGACCAGTTGCATTGAGCCTTTTTCAATCGGCCTGGCTAGCGCTGCAAATCAGACAATTGTTGTGGAGGGAATGATTTCGAATTCACCAGAATTTCAGGAAATAGTACTTAAGCTACATTACCCTAACGACAGCGCTCGCATGATTAGTGGGGCCAGGGTTCTACTGGAACACGAGGCCGGCAGAAAATCAGAGTTTTCAGAATTGGGAGCAGGTAAATATCACCCCAGCGGCACCCTAACAATTGTTGAAGGAAGTAGGTACAGGCTACTTATTGATATGGGTGATTCTGTTTCCATCGAATCGAATTGGCAAACAGCTCCTTTGCCCCTCGGAATTGAAAATGGCTATTTTGACGCTATACCTCAGATAGCGGTCAATGATTTGGGGTTTGACATCCAAACTAACGGTTTTAATTATTTCATTACAACAGCGCCATCGGTAAACGAAAATACCTATATGAGGTATGACTACCAATATGGCTACCAGATGGAAGCACCTTTCAGAAGCACTCTTTGCCCTGATTGCAATAGTTGCTTTATTCTTGGTAAGAGTAAAGACTTTATAAAGACTGGTGATATCCTGGGCGGCAGCGACGGCCAGTTGAAAGATTTTAAGGTGTTGTTTATTCCATCCAATGTAGAGTATTCGCTGGTGAAAACAGTTAGGATTATCCAATTCGCCTTAACAGAAAAAAGCTACGAATACTATCGCCTAATAGAACAACAAAAAAAGCTTGAAGGAACAGTTTTTGATCCTCCTCCGGCCCTCTTCGAAACTAGCTTTAAAGACTTGAAAAACCCTGCCCGAAGGATTTATGGGGTATTCGATTTGAACGCAGTGACCGAAACTTCGGTGACCGTCAGGAAAGGCGATGCTGACTTCAGAATAGACACTTTTACAGAAGTGTGCACGGAGAGAAATGGCTTTGGCAATCCCGATCGGTCAAAACCAGAATGTTTTGACTGCAAAAGAAAGGCGGGATCAACTTTTAACAGGCCAGTCTGGTTCTAAATGAGATCAGTTAAACGATATTGGCTCGCCCCTTATTTGGCCGTTTTGCTGCCAGCCTTCTTGCCAGCATGCGTAGAGCAGTTTGAGCTCGACATACCAAGGTCAACGCAAAATTTTGTAGTAGAAGCCATCTTGCTTGACGACACAAGGTTTCAGAAGGTGGTGCTTTCAAAAATCAACCTCGACGGGAAGTCGGAGCCATTCGACGATGCAAGGGTCGTGCTGCAATCAGACAACGACGATATTGAAATAGTATTTGAGTCGAGAGGCGAAGGGCTATACACCCCATTAGTGTTTGTGCAGATTGCCAGGGGAGACAAATATCGTTTGGTGATCGATACTGATGAGGAGACAAGAATTGTGTCAGACTGGGAAGAGGTGCCAGAAGATGTAGCACTTGAAGGAGGCTACTGGGAGTCACACACCTTTGAGTTTGTGAACGACAATGGCGTCACAATAAAAAGAAATGGAATTAATTTCAGAGCCAATACGGGTACTTTTCAGTCTCCAAACACCTTTCTGAGATACGACTTCGAAACCGCCCATATCAATGAAGCACCCTTTAGAGACCCAAGGTGTGATTGCCTCAACTGCTATATTATCTCTGGCTCGGACGAGTTCCTGAACATCACCAGTGCCACGGAATCGGAAGGTAAATCGATTAAAGATCACCTCATTACATTTCTACCTCTTGATAAGAGATTCAGTTTCCGGCTTACCATGCTGGTTCGTCAGATTGCCATTACACGGAATGCTTTTCTTTTCTATCAGTCTATTGATCAGCAAAGAAACCTGAACGGCAGCATCTTCGATCCACCACCGGCAATTATCAAGGGCAACCTGTACGTGGAAGAGAAGAAAGACATAAATGTGTACGGGTTGTTTGAGGTAGGACGGCTATCAGAGATTCCAATTACTATTTATAAGAGCAACATCAAAAACGAGTTCCTTACCTACCTCGACATTTGCTATGCAGGAGCGAGGATCAACAATGTAGAATCCTTTTGCTTTAGCTGCTATGCCGAAGAGGGAGCGAGTCCAAGGCCCTATTACTTTGAATAACTATGAAATACCTACTGCTACTTCCGTTATGCGTTCTTGGTCTGGCTAAAGCCAGTGCACAAGACGATTCACCGGAAAAGCTTGTTCCCGAATTCATTCACCTGACTACGGACAAGCCTTTCTATTTCGAAGAAGAACGACTGATTTTTCAGGCTGTTGCATTGAGCAACAAAACGTTCAAGGTGGTAAAAAGAAATGACGTCATTTATTCGGAACTATTGAACGCCAGGGGAGAAACGATAGGATCGGCCAGGTTCTTGTGGGTAAATGGCGTTGCCAGCGGAGAATTTCGGCTGCCTCTCCTATTCGATGAACAAGCGATACACTACCTCCATGTGTTTACTCCTTCCCTTCTTAACAATACCGAATGGGTGGAAGCCTCTATCCCCATCAGCACTTATCAAATACCCTCGTCGGCCATTGAAGAAAACTCAATAGCCCAATTGGCTACAAAAGAGGAGCCCGGTTTGGTTATTTCTCCTGACAACGGAAGAATATACTCTCATCTCCCCAACCAGGTCTTTTTCAGAGTGACAAATCCAGAGCCAGGGATAGCCTACAAGCTTACTGTTGAAAGGGAGAACGGCTCCAAAGACACCGTCTCTACCCGTGGTGAATTGATGGGAGATTTCGTTGTCAATCCAATTACTACCAGGCCCATTGCGTTGCAATTGTGGGACAATGCAACGGTGATTGCTTCCACAACTATACAACCAGAAGAAACCCCTGGCATCACCCTCGAGGTGGCAACCGACAGTGCCAAAAACCTGGAGTTAAAAATCTACAGTACCTTCGACCTATCCAAGAAAGTTGAATTGGAAATCAGGCAGGGCGACTTGCTCGCTTTCAAAAGAATAGTGAGTATTAACCAGCCCATAATGACAATGCTTGTGCCTGCCAGTGCTTCGGAGAGAACGGCGGCTTATTCAATCATTGTTCGGGACGAGGCAAAGAAATTGCTGATCGAGAGGTTTGTTTTTGTTGAGAATCCAATTGAGGAGAGACTAAAATGGATCAATCAGCGGGGCAAACTTCCATCTGGAAGCACCCCTAACCTACTGTTTATGGTCAACGTGGATAGTATCGATTTTTCGGATACCTACCTCTCTGTCAAACTGGTCGATGAAAGGCTTCCTACACTAAACGGAAACAACCTGAGAACTTCCGGACAAACCTATGCCACCTATCAGTTAAAAAGAGCTGGGATATTTTCGGACGACGTTCCGCTGGCGTTTGATGACTTGGCTGCCAGCCAAAAAGAGGCGTGGGTTCAGACCAACCGCAGCAAGGTCACCATCAAACCTCCGGTTCTGGTGTCAGACTCTATACAGCTAGCGCCTGATCCATTCCAGAAAGGTTTTAGAATAACGGGCAGAATAACGTTTAAAGAAACCGGAGAGCCTTTACAATACTGTCCCCTGGCCCTGGCCAACACGAGTGACTTTTCATTATTCCGGTTTGCCAAAACCACAAAAGACGGGTTCTTCAAGTTTGAAAACCTCACATTCGAAGGTGAAAATGAGCTGTTTCTGGCTCTCCAGAGATACTACGACCATGATGTGGATATTGTGATTGACCGGCCCGTGTTTCCTCAATTCAAAATGTCAGCTGCAAGTCCTCCCAAGATCGCTTCACGTAACAAAACGGCTTTGCTAAACGAAGCCCTGGAGAGAAGCATTATCGACAGCGTGTACACCGGCACATCCGATGTCGTTAAAGTTTTCCAGGAAAACAACTTCATTAGCAAAATCGCCGGCTTCTTCCTCGAACCAACGGAAGTAATCGACCCTCTCGTATATGTGCCCTTCAACGAAATGAAGGATGTTTTCAAAGAGATTTTGCCCAGTGCCTATTTACGGTTCAAGAAAGGAAAGCCACTGATACGGATGGTGCACAACACCATTCAGCTGCCTTCAAATGCAGTTGTTACCGGATTAATGGACGTTCCTGCGCTGGTCATTGTCGATGGCGTGCCTATTTTCAATCAAGCTGAAGTATTAAGTATTAATCCAGCCCTTGTTACTAAGTATGAATTGTATCACGGTCTCTTCACACTTGGTCACGAAGTGTATCTGGGGCTTGTGCACATAGTAACCAATGTCGACTACCTGAACCAAAAGGAAATCAAAGGGCTTCACAAGTTCAAGTACATGGGAGTTAATGCTTCGAACCCGATCGCTATCGGGCCAAAAGGAGAAGCCAATAGTCCTTATCTTTCGCCTGTAGGTTTTTGGGTTACCAATATAAACCCCGACGACAAGGGAGTGATCCAGCTGCCTATTCGGTTAACCAGTGTGCCTGGCGACTATTGGCTTATGTTGGAAGTTGTGACACCCAACGGAAAAGGCATGGTGGAAAAATGGCCGTTACAAATTGAATAGTACCGAAGCGAGACATCTCCAGGCCTCGCCAATAAAAAAAGCAGGCCATCAATGACAGCCTGCTTTCCATTCAATTATGTCAATAATATTTAAGCAATCGCAATTTGCCTTACGGGCCTTGGTTTGGCCTCCTCACGCTTAGGTATACTAACATGAAGTATGCCATTTTCGTAAGTGGCCTCAATTTTTTCTGTGTTTACCACATTTTCAGGGAGCGTGAAGCTTCTTTTGAATGAACTGTAGCCGAACTCCCTTCTTGTGTAGCGGCCTTTTTCGTCCTTTTCCTCATTTTTCATCTCTTTTTTAGATGAAATCGTCAACAGATTGTTGTTGACTTCAACGTGAAAATCTTTCTTGTCGAAGCCGGGAGCTGCTACTTCCACATCAAAACCTTCTTCAGTCTCCTTCACATTCACCGCAGGCACGCTTGCACCAGGTGAGTTCACCAGTCCATTTTCAAAGTCAAACAAATCTCTTCCAAGGAAGCTGTCAAATACGCTTGGAAATTCTGGGAACAGGTTGTTGTTTCTTCTAATCAGTTTCATATCTCTTTTAAGTTTTTAGTTGAACATCTTTGATTCCAACTATACAAGAGAAATGCCAGCGCAGAAAAAGGCGAGAAAAGCCCAAAAAATACAGACATACTGTCCGATTAATAGGCGTTTTACAAAATATTAATGACATTATGTCTTATTTCACACCATCACCCAGCTTCAAGCCGGACTTAGCCAAACGTTTCGACGCCGACGTGGAACGAGCTTCCGATGGCGATTTTCTGGTGTCACTATGACGAGCTGTAAATAGCCTAATTGCCTGCTTGCTGAATTTTAGCCCAGTCGTCTTTAAGTGTTACCGTTCTGTTAAACACCAATTTATCAGGTGTCGAGTATTTGGTGTCAACGGTAAAGTATCCTTGTCTCTCGAATTGGTAACCGACACCTGCTTTAGCCTGAGCCAACGACGGCTCCAGCGCAGCAGCCTCAATGATCTCAAGCGAGCCCGGGTTGATGTTCTTTTTCCAGTCCTCCCCTTCTTCTACGTCTGAAGGGTCTTCTACATTGAACAAACGGTCGTACAAGCGAACTTCTGTTCTGTAGGCATGCTTCGCAGATACCCAGCTAAGCGTACTCTTCACCTTCTTGCCGGTTTGGTCTTCTCCACTTTTGGTCAGCGGGTCATAGGTACAGTAAACCTCCAGAATTTCCCCGGTAGCAGGGTCTTTCTTAAAATCAACACACTCGATGATATACGCATATTTCAGCCTCACTTCCCGACCGGGGCCCATCCGGAAAAACTTCTTCGGTGGGTCTTCCATAAAGTCCGACTGTTCAATGTATATCTCTCTTGAAAACGGCACTTTCCTTGTTCCACCATCAGGATCCTCGGGATTGTTCGTGGCATCCATTAATTCTTCTTTGTCCTCAGGATAATTAGTGATAATCAATTTCAGAGGCCGTAAAACACCCATTTTTCTTGGTGCAATTTTATTCAGATCTTCCCGTACACTCCATTCGAGCAGGCCTACGTCAATGATATTATCCCTTTTAGCCACACCAATCCTATCAGCAAAGGTGCGAATAGATGAAGGTGTATACCCTCTTCTTCTCAAGCCCGATATCGTTGGAAGCCGGGGATCATTCCACCCGTCTACATACCCCTCCTCCACCAGTTCAAGTAGCTTGCGCTTGCTCATCACTGTATAATTGAGGTTAAGCCTGGCAAATTCTATTTGCTGTGGATGGTAAACACCCAGCTCGTCAATGAACCAGTCGTACAACGGTCTGTGCACCTCAAACTCAAGCGTACACAGGGAATGTGTGATGCCCTCAATGCTATCCGAAAGGCCATGAGCAAAGTCGTACATGGGGTAGATATGCCATTTGTCGCCCGTGCGGTGGTGGTGGGCATGTTTGATGCGATACATCGACGGGTCACGCATGTGCATGTTTGGATGCGCCATGTCTATTTTTGCCCTCACCACATGCGCACCATCAGGAAACTCCCCCTTGCGCATTCTGTCGAACAAGTCCAGGTTTTCTTCCACCGATCTGTCTCTGAACGGGCTGTTCTTGCCGGCTTTTGTCGGCGTGCCTTTGTAGTTTTTAGCAAAATCCTCGGAGGAAAGGCTATCCACATAGGCTTTGCCTTTCTTTATCAGCTGCTGTGCGTATTCGTAAAGTTGATCAAAGTAGTCGGAAGCATGATAACGCCTGTCTTCCCAGTCGAACCCAAGCCATTTTACATCCTCCATGATGGAGTTCACATACTCGTCGCTTTCCTTGGTAGGATTCGTATCGTCAAACCTCAGGTTACAAAGTCCATTGTATTTTTTGGCAGTGCCAAAATTAAGGCAAATAGACTTGGCGTGGCCAATATGCAGGTAACCATTGGGCTCCGGAGGAAAACGGGTATGCACCTTACCGGCAAACTTTCCCGTTTTGTTATCTTCCTCAATGATTTGATGAATGAAATTGATCGATTCTTTCTTTTCTTCCGTGTTTTCAGCCATGAGCCCAACCTGTGTTTTAAAAGGTGCAAATTAAAGCAATATTCCGCAACCAAGGTAATTTGCGCTGACTAAGATGCTGTAGAAAAAGAAAAGCCTGAAAGCTGTCTTGTGATTGCCTACACCAGACAGCTTCAGGCTAACCAAATCGGAGCTTAAAAGCTTGTCCTGAGCGAAATAATGAAATTTCTCCCAGCACCAGCCATTCCTGAAGAATAGGGCTTATAGCGTTGGTCGGTCAGGTTTTCGACACCACCGGAAATGATAATATCATCGGATATTTTCTGGCTCACTTTAAAGTTAAGTGTATACCACGATGGTGAATAAGGGTTTCCTTCCTTATCCGCCGCATAAATCTCCGTCTTTCCTTTTTCCTCCTCAGGCATGTCGGCAAAGCCTACACCCCCACTGTATTGAGCGTAAAAATCCAGCTTCAGGTTTTTCACACCATACATAAAATGGCTGACGCCAAAAGCTGGTGCAGCATGCCTGGAAGGGCTTTTCGATCCGTCATCTAGCTCCTCTTCCCCCACTTGAACATTGTAGCGAGACGACAGTGTGAAACCCTCAGGCAATTTAACTTCAAGACCCGCCTGAAAACCATAAACGGTGGCCCTGGCAGCGTTTTGAATGGCCTGTACCTGGCTCAGCTCGCCGTCGTATACGATACTATCAAGACCGTTTAGCGTAAAGTCCCTGCGCACGAGGGCATTCGAAAGCACTGTGTAGAAGGCGGTAGCATCCAGCTTGAGGAAGTCACCAAATACCTTTGCCATACCCACCTCAGCATTGTAAGCATACTCTGCTTCAAGATCAGGGTTAGGCACGACCACCGCCCCGGGCTCTGAGTCGAACACCTTGCCCACGTCATCCACATTGGGCGAACGGAAGCCAGTGGAAAGGTTGGCACTGATTGACAGCTTCTCACCTGGCGTCAGCACTACCCCTGCACTTCCCGTCAAGGCACCATTCTTCAAGTCAGCCGTTGAAAACGGAAATGGGTAAAATGAACTATCGAACGTAGCATTCAGTCCAAAGCTATTGAAGCGGGCACCAGCTTGCACAAGGAGCAGGTCACTCAATCGATTCTGGTAAGTGGCATAAGCCGCATACGACGACCAATCGGACTGTGGGTACCTTGCAGGACCAACGGCTTTCTCTCCAGTCGAAATATTCTCGTCCATTCCTTCAGAGTCCACTTTGTCGTAAATCATCTCCAGGCCATAAAAGAGTTTTTGTCCGGCTAAGAGCGATTTGGAAAAATCGAGATTGGCAGAATAGGCGTTTACATTTTCGATACGGATGGCTCGGGTTGAGCCATTAATGGGTCTGTCAACCCGGCTTTCTTCGAACAACTGATGTGCCAGCCTCAGCGTGACCTGGTCGAACACCCCCGTTTTGCTGCTGTAGGAAGTAGTCAGGTTGTTCATCAACCATTTCTGCGGGCCGTACGACCACTCTCCGTATCTCGGCAAGCCATTTCTATAACGGATATGCCTGTCGTAACGGGCGTAGTCAGAAGTTTCCGAATAGTGAAATGCATAAACGATATCCCATCGCTTGTTTGGCACAAAACGCACCTTCTGCATCATATTGGTTTGCTGGTAGCCACTAGGCCGTTGCACGAGGGGATTGTCGTTGGTTACTACCCGGTCAACGCTATCGATTCGCTGCACGTAAAAAGGCCTGAGGTAGTCGTCGGGCCCCTTGGTGCCCATTCGCAGGTCGCCGTAGTCGTTGTAAGAAAAACTAGTCACCGACGACCACTTCTTCCATCCGACATTGAAGTCCAAATGGGCCGTTTTTTCACTATTGGCAGATGAAAACCGGGTGGCAGCACTTCCTTTTGTCAGCGTTTCGTCGGTAAGGCTAAGATGTGGAGTGAGCGTTGTGAAACTCATCACACCACCAATGGCGTCACTTCCATATATCACCGACCCAGGGCCAAAGAATACTTCTGTGTTTTCAGTAGCAAAGGGATCCAGCGAAATAACGTTTTGCAAGTTTCCTCCTCTGAAAATGGCGGTATTCATGCGTACGCCGTCCACTGTGAGCAAAAGGCGGTTGGTGGCAAAACCCCTGATCATAGGGCTTCCTCCACCCTGCTGGCTTTTTTGAATAAAAACCTGACCGGAAGACCCAAGCAAATCAGCTGCGGTTTGAGGGTTGAGAAGGGCAGCATCCTTGGGCGTGATGGTAGCAATGTGCACTGGTACGTCTCTTGTCGACTGGCTCCATTTGCTGGCAGAAACCACGACCTGATCCAGCGAAATATTGGACTGCTGCATCAGCAAAACCGGATCACCTGTAGCCAGCGTTGCATAGGAGCTAAGAATGCGATTATAGCCCACCAGCCTGACTTCTATTTTATCAGCTCCTTCAAATTCAGAAATGTCGACCATTCCTGACGAGTTGGTCATGGCAGTGGCCCTTGGCACTTCGCTGTAGAGCGTGACCAGCTCCAAAGGTTCATTGTTTTCTTTGTCTTTTATTGTTAAAATCTGCGCATAGCTCACCAGCACCAGGCTTGTGAGCAGGCATGACAGTATCAGTCTTCTCATCTTATGATAGTCAGTTTAATCGAAATACAAATAAGCGCTGGCACCAATTCTTCAGAAGAGGCCAGGCCGTGACTAAAATGCAGAAATCAAACTGATTTGGGTGGTGGGCTCGGAGGGCTTGCGTATTTTGAGCCGTAAATTAGATGGGTGTGCTGGTGTTTTCCGGGTTGAGGCAGCCTATCGAGTGCTGACCAGCTAAATTGATCCAGTCTGTAGGGCGTTTTAATCACTTGAACAAGGTGACTGGCTGCATTGTCATCCTGAAAATCGTGCGTCAATTCTTCAATCAGTATCCCTTCAAAGACGTCGGTAATAAAAGTCTCTTCTTTGTCCCAATAGCAGGTGTAGTAAACCGAATCCGGCAACTCCTGCACGGATATAATATCATAGAATTGCCCTTTGTAGCGAAACTCTTTGCTATGCTCCCAAACAAGCTCCTTTTCGGCCTCTTGTTTTGATAACCTAAGCACCGTTTTTTCTGACTCGCCCAGTCCCTCAAAAATTCTCCCTATCACATCGGCCTGAACACTCATTCTGCTCCAATAAAAAATTGAGTAGTTCAGCCAGAAGGGAGCTGAAATACAAACAAGGAGAAATATGGACAGTAACCTTTTCAATTTACAGTGTGCGAAACCCCATTCGGCAAGAGCGCCGATCATGATGCAAGCAATGTAATGGGGTTTACTATCAAATCAAATACACATTATTTCAAGTGCTTTGCTTGATTATCAAAGGTAAAATTGAGTTTATTGAATGAGGGTTTGAATATCCAAGAATGTTTTATGCCATTATAGAGGAAACTCTAAAACTTATTTAATTTCGAGGGGTTTGTACTTTGGTCCTGGTTTTACACCTGTTAAGCATTGAATGAAGCATCTACTACTTTTGGTTTTCTCTGGTCTGACACTGCTTTTAGTTGCCCCAACCAGCTCACAAGCCCAATCAAGAGTCATTACCGGCCAGGTAACCGACATTGATAATTTCTCACTTCCTGGGGTGAATATCTATATCAAAGGAACCACCACGGGAACCATCACCGACATTGAAGGAAATTATAGGCTTGAAGTGGGTGGCACCAATGATGTACTTGTGTTTTCGTACATAGGCTACCTGACGAAGGAAATGCCCGTGAATGTGGCAGCCACAATTGACGTAAAGCTGGAAGAAGACGCCCGTCAGCTCAACGAGGTCATTGTTACAGGCTATTCCTATGTAAAGAAAAGAGATATTATTGGCGCCATAGCGTCTGTTTCGGCCGATGACATCAAAAACCTTCCTGTAGTGAGTTTAGATCAGGCCCTTCAGGGAAAGGCAGCCGGGGTGCAGGTGACACAATCATCGGGAACGCCCGGTGGCGGCATCACTGTGAGGGTGAGAGGCAACACCTCCATTTCCGCCTCCAACAGGCCGTTGTTTATAATAGATGGCGTGCCTGTAGAAGACGGAGCACTGGCCCTGAGAAGCTTTGGAGGGCAAAACGACAATGCACTTTCTACTCTCAACCCTAACGACATAGAGTCATTTCAAGTCTTAAAAGATGCATCAGCCAAAGCCATTTATGGAAGCAGAGCAGCTAACGGCGTCGTATTAATTACCACAAAAAGGGGAAGCAAAGGTGCCAAAACCTCGGTGACCTTTGACGTGCAAAGAGGTGTTATCGACCTCACCAACAAGCTGGACTTACTTTCATCAGAAGAGCTGGTGACCCTTCAGCGGGAGGCAATCACCAATGCGGGGCAAGATCCAGACGAGTCTGGGATTATTAAAGGTGTGACGGATGCCGTGAATACAGACTGGATTGACCAGGTGACCCGCCAGGCGATCATGGAGCAATACCAAATGAGTATCAGTGGTGGCGATGAGCAGACTAGCTTCTACTCAAGTTTCAACTACCGGGGCGAAGAAGGCGTCATTCTAAACAACCAGTTCCTAAGGTTTGCCGGCACGCTTAACATCGACCACAAAGTGACCGATAAACTCAAGTTTGGCAACAACCTCACCATTTCCAAGACCCGAAATGATCGAATCAAAGGTGACAATTTCCTTGACGGTGTTTATTCAGGTGCCGTTAAGAGTCTCCCATATTACTTTCCGTTTGACGAAAAAGGCAATATTATCGGGCCGGGTAACTCTAACTACGCCGGTTTCCCTAATTTCAACCCTGTGGGACAGGCAGTGTTGCCCCGATTCCAAACGAATACCCTGAAGGTGCTTGTTGGTGTATTCAGCGAGTATCAGTTCAACGAACATTTCAGAGCTAGAGCTAAATTCAGTGTAGACTATAACGACGTGGCCGAAGATCAATTTGAGCCATCGAGCACTGCCATTGGTGGCTTTCTGGCTTCAGTAGGTGGCCTTGGCTACGGTGTTAACTCTACCGGCACTTACATTACCTATATTAACACCAACACTGTTACGTACAATCAGACTTTTGGGGACCACGTCATCAATGCAACTGCCGGCACAGAATTCCTACAGCGGACGGAAACCTCCAACTTTGTTCAGGGAAGGCTTTTTCCCAGCGATGACTTTACCTATATCACCTCTGCTGGTATTGTGGATGCCGGAAGTTCAGACAAAGTGAACAGCGGGCTTAACTCCTATTTTGCAGAAGCCCGCTACGACTACAAAGAAAAATATTTTGCCAGCGTCACCACTCGATACGATGGTTCCTCAAGGTTCGGCACCAACAACCGATTTGGTCTCTTCCCTTCGGTTTCGGCTGGGTACCGGATCACCAACGAAGCCTTTTTTCCTAAAAACACCATTGTTGATGACCTGAAAGTCCGGGGTAGCTATGGCTTTACCGGCAACGAAAGAATAGGCGACTTTGCCTTTCTGGGTACTTTCGCCTCCACCACGTACAACGGAGTGACCGGCACAGCTCCAGCCAACCTGGAAAACCCCGACCTTCAGTGGGAAGTGACCCGTGAAGCCAATGTTGGCATTGACCTCTCCCTTTTCAGCGGCCGCCTGCAAACAAGCGTGGATGGCTACAGCAACCTGACCAGCAAACTCCTGTTCAGCCAGCCAATACCACTTACTACAGGCTTTGGAAGCATTCAGGGAAACATTGGAGAAGTGTCGAACCTCGGTGTAGAGCTATCAGTTAACAGCATCAATTTCGATGGCGACTTTCGTTGGTCGACTAACCTCAATATTGCCAAAAACGACAACCTGGTAAAATCGCTGGCCGACACCTTACCCCTGTTTCGTGGCTACACTGCCAATGGCGCTGGCAATACAAATATTGTAAAGCCAGGGTATCCCCTCGGTACATTTTGGGGACTCAACTTTCTTGGCGTTGACCCTGCCACCGGCGATGCCATTTATGAGGACATTAACGGAGACGGACAAATCAGCCCCGACGATGGCAAAGTGATTGGCACAGCGCAGCCCGACTTCGTTGGTGGAATAACCAACAACCTCTCCTACCGGGGATTCGATTTGAGTGTCTTCATACAATTTAGTTACGGAAACAAGCTGCTTAACTTCAGCAACACTGCCCTGCTGAACTCTGGTGAAGACATCAATAACAATCAGGTTCGAAAGGCACTTGACAGGTGGCAAAAGCCCGGCGACATCACCGACGTTCCCCGATACGAACTGGGAAACACGCAGAATAACTGGCACAGCAACAGGTTTCTTGAAGACGGTTCCTTTCTCAGGGTAAAAAATATTTCGCTCGGTTATAACCTTCCAGTGAGGTATGTAGAGAAAATCAAGGCGCAAAGCATAAGAATCTACGGCTCGGCCACCAACGTGTTTACATGGACAAATTACACGGGCAACGATCCGGAGGTGAGTACACTTGACGGCTCTACCACAGCGCAAGGAATTGACTTCTTTACCTTGCCGCAGGTAAAAACAATGATGCTGGGTATTAACGTGAAATTTTAGGAGCTAAGAAAATGAAGAAAGCAGCATTGATCATATTGTTCTTAGTTACAGGTTTTGGATGCACCAATTTTCTTGATCCTGAGCCCGTTGCTCTTTTGATAGACGACCTGGCGCTCAATGAGGCCAAAGATGTGCCATCAGTTGAGATTGGCCTGTATGGTGCCTTCAGAGGCATTGCAGCGCCAAAGGTCATTGCAGGAGACATGACAGCAGACATGCTGATTCATATTGGCACATTCAATCAGTACCGGGAGTTCTCCAACAAGCAGATTACGTCAACCAATGCTTCAGCCGCTGCGCTGTGGGGAAGCATTTACCGCACCATATACGTGGCTAATTTCATCCTCGAAAAGCTGCCGGGAGTGCCTGGAGTTACTGAAGCCGAGCGAAACGAGGTCACAGCCACCGCACGTTTTCTGAGGGGCTACGCCTACTTCGTTGGGGTGTATACTTTTGGGGCAATGCCTATCACAACAACCTCAGACCTGGAATCCAACAGAAACGTGCCCCGGTCAAGCGTTGAGGATTTACTGGCATTTATTGATGCAGACTATACAGCTGCCTCCGGCAACGCCCTTCCTGAAGATCCGGTGAATGCAGGCTTTGTCAGCCAGAGCGCTGTGCTAGCAGCAAGGGCCAGGCTTGCTTTGTATCGGCAAAACTGGGCCGAGGCTGAGGCGCTGACTTCGCAGATCATCGACAGCGAGAACTATGCGCTTGTCGACGACTATAGCGACATTGTTCTGAGCGACTTTACCGATGAGTCAATACTTGAAGTTGGCTACACGGTGAACGACGATCCGGGCACCGATGCCAACTATGGACTCAACGACCTCTTCCGGGGAAGAAGGGAAATCATACCAAGTAATCAAACGGTGGTGGCCCTGAACAATGATGAGGCAGGCGACCGGTTCCGCAATATTTCATTTGATCTTTCCGAATTGGGCGGCGTCGACAACGGCTGGTCCGTAGCTAAATACGGCACGGCTGATGAAGACAACAACAATATCATTGTTTTTCGCCTGGGCGAAATGTACCTGATAAGGGCCGAGGCCAGGGCGCAGCAAAACAAGCTTTTCGGTAGTGGCAGTGCGCTGGAAGATGTTAATGTGTTGAGAAGCCGGGCCAATGGAGCACCGGCGGTGGCTAATTCTAAAGAACAGGTGCTTCAGGTAATTGAGAGAGAAAGATTGTATGAGTTGGCCTACGAAGGTCATCGTTGGTATGACCTTGTAAGAACCGGCAGAGCAAAAGTGGTAATGACAACATTCAACACCAATTGGCAGGACAAATTTGAATTGTGGCCCATTCCACTAAGAGAAATTCAGTATAACCCAGCGCTTCAGGGCGCACAAAACCCAGGCTACTGATACCTATGAGCAAATTGAAAACATATAGATGGGTGATCGCTGCCGCTTTTTTGTGCTGTTTGGCTGGTTGTGAGCCTGAGAGGTTAATTTTCAAGGGCCCGTATCATGTTCGCTTCACAGAGGAAGCTGCCTCAGAGCTGGAAAGCTATAGCGAGGAAATAGAACTCTCGGTGCACCTGGTAGGCCCACAAAGAAGTGAAAAAATACAAATGAGCTACTCCATTGCCGGTGATGCCAGGGAGGGAATAGACTACGAAGTGTTGAGCGAACAGGGCATTGTGGAAATTCCGGCCAACGAAAGCTTTGGTTATATCACCATTCGCTTGATTAACAATGCCAACAATATCCTGGAGTCGCAGGACATCGTGTTCACCCTGGAGGGAGTTTCTCCTGTAGATTTAGCCATCGGACAAGGCGACAGCGAAATAGGCAGAACATCTACATTTACGATTTTTGATGACTGTATTCTCGGCGGCTACTATACAGGGTACGGCCCTTCGAATACCGTGCCTATTGAAGACATTCGCATCACCAGTGCCGATTGCAATGAGTATTTTCTTTCCAACTGGGACATCAATTTGCCTATTTTCAATTCCAGCACAGAAAGAAACCTCATTTTTAACGACAACTTCGACAATACGCTCACCATACCGGAACAGGAGGAACAAACGCTGGTAGACGACCAGGCAACAATACGTGGGTCAGGTATTGTCAATCCGTTGACTGGCGAGATCACCCTTACCATAGAGTTTGTGGATGTAGAGGACATTGAGCCTCAAACGGTAACATTTAAACGACAATAGGCGATGAAAAAAATTCGACTATCTGCATATATCTCCTGCTTGCTTCTGCTTGCTTTCTCTTCGTGCCGGGAACAATTTGAGCCCGAACCATTCACCTACTCGCAACTCCTTACAGGCAAGGTGTCCAAAACATGGAGGTTAACGGGTATTTCCATTCTTGAGGATGGTGCACCCACACAAAATATTCCTGTGCAGGACAATGACTGCGTTTTTGACGACAGGTATGTCTTTTACGCCAATGATGAAAAGAAATTTGAAGTACTGAATGGTGCCACGAAGTGTGATGACACTGAAGGCGATATTGTAGTAACAGATATTTGGGCTTTTTCCAATGCCAATGCCACCCTGGAGATGATATTACCTATTCTGTCGATAGACGCCAGGCTTCCTTTCATTGTAAAAAGCCTCAAAGACGACCGGCTTTCCATGGAAATTTTCTTTGATGGCGGCAGCTATCGTTTCGTACTACAGGCAGTAAATACCCAAGACTAGAACAAAATGAGGTTTTCAATATCTATCGTTGCTTGCATTGCCTTGTTGCTTACCGGGTTTTCCGACAATGTGTATCAGGTTCAGCAGCAAACTGAGCCCAACCCTCCTATGCGAACCTGCGAAACGATGGAGCAGGACAGCCTGAATCAGCTGAAATATGCTGATATGCGCAACAGGCTTGACTTTGAGACCAGGATTCAGCAGAAAACCAGGGAAATAGAATTGCAACAAGCCAGTGGCAGGGGCTTTGCAGGTATTATCACACTTCCCGTGGTGGTGCATGTCGTGCACAATGGAGAGCAAGTTGGGCAGGGTCGGAACATTAGTGCAGCGCAAGTAGCCTCCCAGCTTGAAGTGCTGAACGAAGATTTCAGAAGAGCGACGGGCACCAATGGTTTCAATGACAATCCGGTAGGTGCCGATATTGAAATTGAATTCTGCCTCGCATCGCTTGGCCCCAACGGCGCTGAACTGGCTGAGGCGGGGATTCATAGATACAATGGCAACAAAGCCGCATGGACTCGCACCGACATCGAGGGTTTTCTCAAGCCAAATACCATCTGGAACCCCAACGACTATCTTAATATCTGGACGGTTGACTTTGAAGGTGAAAGTGAGCTGTTGCTCGGCTATGCGCAGTTTCCCAGCGACTCAGAACTGACAGGCCTTCCAACAAGCGGCGGATCAGCTTCCACTGACGGGGTGGTGGTGAGGTACTCCAGCTTTGGGTCTTCAGAAAAAGGCACATTTTCGGTGATGTCGCCTCCATACAACAAAGGTCGGACATTAACACATGAAGTAGGACATTGGCTGGGGTTAAGGCATATTTGGGGCGACGGGCCATGCGGTTCCGACGATTTTGTGACGGACACCCCCGAAGCTGCCGAACCTACCAGAGGGTGCCCGGCAGGCAAAACTTCATGCGGTTCAGTCGACATGGTGCAGAACTATATGGACTACTCGGACGATGCCTGTATGAACATCTTCACCAAAGGGCAGAAGACCAGGATTTTGGCTGTGATGGAACTGAGCCCAAGGCGAAAGTCGTTGATCAACTCCCAGGTTTGCGGCGAGCTGGTGGCAGAAGCGCCCGTTCCTGACTTCACATCAGACAAGCAGCTTTCACTCCGTGATGGCAGCATCCGTTTTACGGACCTCTCGTCCAATTTCCCAACAAAATGGTCTTGGATTTTTGAAGGAGGCACTCCTACCTTGTCCAGCGAGAAAAATCCCTTTATTAAATACACCGCCGAGGGTAGTTATTCTGTGAAACTGGTTGTTTCCAATGAATACGGCATTGCCGATACGCTAACAAGGGAAAACTACATCATCGTTTCCAGCGAAGGAGTGTGCAACACGCTCGATAACTTTGGCATATCAACACCGACCGTGCAGCCACTTCCAACCATTTATAAGGACAATCCGCTTTCCAATCCAAAGGGCTATCTTTCCGGGCACAATAGCATCAAGACCTCGGCGATTTCGGAGTTTTTTGAGAACAAAGCTGGCTATGAAAACCTTAGCGGAGTATCCATCCATTTTGGGAAAGCTGTCTTTGCAGATGCCGAAGCCACAGCTCGTGTTGTGGTTTGGAATGCCAGAGGGCCGCAAAGTAGCCCTGGGGCCATTCTGGAACAGCGGGAGATTCTGATCAGAGAAATCGCCGACAACATCGCTCAGAACAAACCTACCGATATTGTGTTTGGGCGAAGGGTACCACTCTTCGGCGTTGGCTTTCATGTTGGGATAGAACTCGACTACGGCCAAGGAGACACACTGGCCCTGAAGAGCTCAAATGATGGGGAAGTGGCGATACCCACTGCCTGGGAAAAAGACAGCGACGGCAAATGGAGCCCGTTCAGCACCTCCTGGGGACTAACACTCAGTCACCAAATGGTTCCAAAAGTGGGGATGGATGCCTCCGTGCAGCTAAAAACAAATAAGCTCATTGTAAACCCCGGAGAGCCTGTCACTTTGAGTGCCACCGGAGCATCCATTTTCCAGTGGGAGTCTGTGGATGGAAGCCTGACCACAACGCTCGGCCCAACGGTGACAGGCAATCCAAAGAAGACCGCAACTTTCAAAGTATTGGCCAGCGGTGGAGATCTGTGTGTTTCAGAAGCTGAAATTACAATTTATGTGCGTGACGTTACTTCCGTTCCTCAATCAGAGACTACTGAATTGACGATTTACCCTAATCCTGCGGTGGATGGAGCTGTAACACTCGCATTCTCCAACGCATATGTTGGACAAGTGAGCGCTACTGTATACAATGTGCTGGGACAAAGGCTTGTGTCTCGCCAATGGATGAAGTCAGGCACAGCATTTCAGGAAAAGCTAGAACTGCTGGGAGTAAGAGGTGGGGTTATTATGGAGGTTAGGGCGGGAACCGAGCTCCACAGGAAGAAGCTGATCGTGAGATAAACAAATGAGGGCATGCTGGAAACACGCCCTCATTATATCCCATCCTAAATGCATTTAGCTGGCGAAAATTTGGCATCATCAAGCCTAATCCGATCCGCCAGAAAGCTATTTCTTATTTAGCAAAAACGTAGTTAAGCGTAATATTCACTGGAACAAACAGCGCATCAAATTCTTCGTCAGTCAACGTGTCAACATAAGCCTGAGTCAACGTGTCAGCCACAGCATCTTTGATCAGTCTTAGTGAAACCGCTTCGCTCCAAATCAATTCTACTTCATCAACGCTTTCTATGTTATACTCTTCCTCAATGGCACCAGAGTCATTTGATGTAATTGTCAAAGTTTCGCCATCCTTCACCCATACACCGTCGTCTGTTGAATCTGCACCGGGTAGAAATATTCGTCTTTTAAAGGTGGCATCAGCCAAAAACTCAATCTGATAATTCTCCCAGCTAACCAATTGTCCCAACGGAAGAACTGCCCCCTCCCAGGAAGTGAACTCTACTGGTGCATTCGTCAATTGAAACTCTGACAGCAACCATTTGCCCTCAATCGGATCAGGAACCCTTGGCTCGTCGTCCTTTCCGCAAGACGCCAGCAACACCAGGCCAGCGAGTCCCATTAATAGTAGTCTTCTTTTCATATAGTTGAATTTAATTTCTTCACGATTTCGTTATCTACTTTAGAGGTATAACAAACACCCCGGCAAACGCCTCTATTTATTAAATTTAAAAATTATTTTAGGAGTCGTTTATGAGTAGCACCAATTATATCGCCCTATGTATTCTCGCCTTTCTGCGGCTAACATCAGCGTCTGCTCAAACCAATCCTGTGCAAAATAGAAAACAGTCGTTAGAAATTGCTAATAAATTCTATCAAAGTGGTCTGCAACTTCAACGAACTGGTTATTTTATTGAATCAACGTCTGCTTTTGATTCCTCTCTCCACTATAATCCGCAAGTAGCCGATGTGTATTTTTCCCAGGGGAGCAGCTACGAAGCGACAGATGATTTTGCCAGGGCACTTTATGCTTACGAAAAAGCCATCAATCTTCAACCTGGTTTTGAAGGTGCCCTGTTCCGCAGGGCTGTCTGTCTCTACAAACTCAACCTTAACGAAGACTGCATTGAACAACTCAACGGCTTGATTGCAAGCAATGGTTCGTCGGAAGAAACAAAAGCAATCTTCTATCGCTACTCCCCGTCCGGCGACGTAAACATCACTACTGACAATCAACTCAATGCTGAGTACTACCTTTATCGAGGTCTTGCTTTGGCAGCTCTCAAGCGGGAGCAAGAAGCAATAGAAGACCTTGACAGCGCTGTGAGTATTTCCGGCGGGGCGTCCGACTACCTGGTCAACCGTGGGTTGACGCTTCAGAAGCTGGGCAGGGAATCGCAGGCCACTGCAGACTACGAAGCTGCTTTGGTAAAGAACCCTGACAACCAAACGGCGCTCATTAACTTATTTACACTTGACGCTGCCAGGGCCAGGAAATACCTGAAAGAAAACGAGAACATCATCACGGGAATTATGGTGCCGGAGCTGCTGGCGCAAATGGCGTTTGATGCCCACAACAGAGAGCAATATGACGAAGCGATAAATTACTATTCAAGGGCTTTGGAGCTTGTTCCTTCAGATCCTGACTGGCTGATGAACAGGGCTATTTGCCATGGAAAAGTGGGACTGCTGGAGAAAGCTGAAGATGAGTTGTTGCGGGTAGTATCCCTGTCCGGGTTCTCCGAAAAGGCCTATTTGCATCTGGCCAACATACTTTTTCTGGAAGAAAAGTATGAGGACGCTATTTCGTTCTATAACCTCTACCTCGCCATCGACATCAACTACGGAACCGCCTATTTCAACCGTGGAATTGCTCTGAGCAAAACTGGCGAGACGGACGAGGCTTGCAAGGACTTATTGAAAGCTGGTCGGTTGGGCGTGAAAGAAGCTATAAAGCCGATAGAATCCATCTGTGGCAACTAACTGGCCTTTTGATTTTGATACATCAGGTGCAGTCCCTTTAGCGTAAGGTGAGGATCAGTGTGGTCAAACACCTCCTTCAGCGGCTCCAGCACCAATGATAACCCACCAGTGGCAATCACCTTAAATGATTCAGCAGGCTCCTGCTCCTTGATTTTATTGATTACCTCTTTCACCAGCCCCACATAGCCCACAAGGATGCCTGCCTGAATAGCCTGAACGGTGTCCCTGCCAATAAACGTGGTTGGGTACTCAAGTGGAATAATCGGGAGCTGTGCCGTTTCCTGAAAAAGAGACTTCATAGCGGTCTTGATCCCTGGAGCAATGTTCACCCCAAGTATTTCTCCTTTTGCTGAAACGACAGTGAATGACAAGGCGGTACCAAAGTCGACGACAATAGCCGCTGACTGGTGATAGGTAAAGGCGGCGGTAGCATTGGCTACCAGGTCAGAACCTATCTCATAGGGGTTCTTTATTTTCAGGCTAAGGCCCTTGTAAATGGCCGGACCGGCAAGCAGCGGCTGCACAGAAAACAACCTTTCCACCACTTCCTCCATCACCGGTGTGAGGTTGGGAACAACACTGCTAATTATTATTCCGCTGATGTCGGAATAGCTAAGTCCGTTTTCGAGAAACCAGGCCCTTATTCTCTTTTCATATTCAGAGGCTGGAAGATCACGTTGTGATGGGGTTCTGAAAACAAGCCGGGGTTCTTCCTCCGTAAACAAGCCAAAAACAACATCTGAATTACCTATGTCTACAACCAGTTCCATTATGCTACCGTTATCACCACCTTGCCTGTTGTTTTTCCACTTTGAAAAAGGACTATCGCTTCCTTCATTTCATCGAAACCAAAGGTATGACCAACCATTGGAGGACCAATCTCCAGCTTCTCCAGCTCAGCCAGTGAATACTGCAAGATCTCCTTTTTCTCATACAGCCAGATCAAATTGAAGCCCATCACTGACTTGTTGTCGCTGATGAGCTTAAGTGGGTCTATTTTTGGCCTGCGCAAAAACTTCAATGCAAGCTTTACTGGATTTAGCTTGCTCCCCGTTTCAGCGAAATGCGCTGACCCATAGATAATCATTCTGCCCTGAGCGGCCATGGCATTGTAGCTCATCTGGAGCACCTTCCCTCCTATGCATTCCAGCACCATATTGAACGGACGTTCTTTCGCTGTCGCTTCCAGTTTAGTTTCAAATGATTCGTCTCTCACCAGCACCTCATCATAACCTTCCTTCATAAGAAGATCCCTCTTGGCGGCCGACCCAATCGTTCCGACAGTGTGGGCATCCATTTTTTTTGCGATGCGGTTAGCCAGTATACCGACGCCCCCGGCTGCACTGTGAATCAAAATCTTATAGCCTTTTTGTATACTCCCCAAAGAAAACAAGGAATAGTAGGCCGTTAAAGCCTGCACCAGGTATGCTGCCCCTTCTTCGAACGACCAGCCTTTTGGAATTGGGCTGAGGTAGTCAGGAGATTGTACAATATGAGTAGTATATGCACCGAAGCGTGTCACTCCCATTACCCTGTCGCCTGTTTTGAATTTGGTCACGTTTTTACCCACTCGAAGTATTTCGCCTGAAAACTCAAGTCCGGGTATGAAAGTACCTTTAGGGGTGGCACTATAAATACCCAACATGGCGAAAATGTCGGCAAAGTTCAGGCCTATCGCTTTAACGGCAACCAACACACTGCTATCATCCGGCTCAGCTATCGTCGTTTCCACCTTTAGCAGCCTGTCCATGCTTCCGGCTTTGACCATTTGCCAGGCCTTTCCACCCGCCTCTTGTTGTTCGTTCATGGCTGCAAAATATGCCTAAATTTAAATTTTAAGCTACTTGTCGAAAAAATTATCGAAAATGCTTGACAAATAGTGGTGTAAACGATTTATAATTACATCAAAATTCAAAAGCCCGTACTGTTTATTTCAAATGGACAAAAAGAGAGTAATCAAAAGTTATGAGAAGCTGGATCAGGCAATGAAGGACCTGCTTCAAGAAGCCTACCCTTCTGGGTTTACCGGCAATGTGATCAGGCTCACAAACGCACAAAATGAAACTTATTTTGCTGTACCTCTAGAAACTGAGGAAGCCAACTACCTAATTAAGGTGCCCCTGGAATCGATGAAAAGTAAGGCTGCTGCCAATGACGACGACGACGATGATGGGTTCGATGCAGGAGGAGATGATGACGTGGATGAAGTTGCAGGGGCCGACGATGCGGACGATGCAGAAGACTCTTCCAGCGACCCTTCTTACAATCAGGGATTCGACGACGACATCGATTAAAAAATAATTATCTCCCACATTGCGATAAGTGAAATAACTTACCGATACATTTGCGTCCTAAATCAAAACCTAATATGAAAAAGACGCTTATGTTGCTGGCTATGACCAGTTTCATTGCAATTAGTTCTTGTCAATCAACCAAAACGGAAACCGCTGAAGTTGCAGCAGACTCTACAACCCTTGAAACCTCTACAGTAATGATAGAGGAAATTTCACCGGCCGATAGCACGCTGGCATCGGATTCAACCGAAATTGTTCAGACTGACTCTATCCAGTAATAAGAAAGGCCCTTTACGGGCCTTTTTACTTATATATTATCAGCCTTACTAGCTTGCTCTCCTTCCCCTAAACTGATAGTAGAATAAAACCATTTCAACAGCCTTTCTGATCGCTGTGTTGACAGGGTAAAACTTGCTCCCCAATTCCCAGTCTATCCCCATCAGCTGTGACTGATAGTCCGACATCATTGGCACGGCCATGGTTCCGGCGCTAATCGCTCCCACCGTTGTTTGGTATTGCACTGGCTGATCTGCTTTGATCAATTGGCAGGTGACCAGGGTCTTTTGCCCATTTTTATCCCGGGAAGCGGCATAGCCAAACAGTCGGCAAATGAGGCCTCTGTACTTATAGTTACCGCAAAAGCCTGACCCAGCACCAACTACCAATGGGTTAAACAAATGACAAATTGTCGATTCGCTTTCTTCATCCATTTTGGCGAGCATCTCCTCTGCTTTGTCGGTTTTGTAGAGGTGATAGGCCAACGGGAGAAATTCAAGAATTGTGGCTGAAAGGTCTGACTTGGTACAGCACTTTCCGCAGCCAGTAAGGCATTTTAATGATGATTGTGCCTGGAAGGTGCTAATCTCTTTTTGCAGGCCGTCGAAAACCCTTTCAACAGCGGCAACTTTCTTATATATTGACAAATAATAGCTATAGGGACGTAAAGCTACGCATTGAATCAATCGGTTGTGCGCAATGCGAAAAATAAAGTGTAAGCAAAAAATTAGATACCCAACGCTGTTCAATTACCTCTCAAACTTCAGGCCATGCCGCTCGATCAAATTCAAAACCTTGTTTCTTCCGGAGCTAATGAACAGTTAGCTGTTGCGCTAAAGGAAAGCCCGGAAAAAGCCCACCTCGTCACTTCCATGGGCGTATCGTTGATCACGTTTGCAGCCTACTACAGAAACCTGGAAGCCGTAAGAACAATAAGGTCGTATCTCGGCAATGTCACAATTCATGAAGCCTGCTGCATTGGAGAATTAGAGACCGTAAAAGAACATCTTGATAAAACACCAGTAGCACTAAACTCCTTTTCCGCTGATGGATTTACGCCGCTTGGGCTTGCCTGTTTCTTTGGGCACGTAAACCTGGCCGCTTACTTGATAGAAACTGGCGCTGATGTGAACATTGCTGCCAACAACGACTTTCGGGTGGCGCCCATTCACTCGGCCTGCGCCATTTCGAGTGTGCCCATTGTAAATCTGCTGATAGCGGCGGGCGCAAACGTAAACCTGCCTCAGCAAAAAGGTATTTGCCCCATCCATTCAGCCTGCCACAACGGAAGTTTAGAGATTGTCAGAATACTTGTAGCTGCGGGAGCTGACCCTACAATCGCAGATGAGGGTGGGAAAACACCAACCGATTATGCGCTGGAGAAAAACTATGATGAATTGGTAGCCTACCTGAAAACGTTGCCTTAGTGCGTTTTATCAAACACCTTTATCTGCGCCCCATAGCTTGTTAGGATCAGGTCGAGAATATCTTGAGGCCACTGATGGCCATTGCCAATGTAGAATTTCTGGTTGACCTCCAATTCTATACCAGCATACGACGAGTCATCAAATTCCTTTCTCAAGAATGTAGTAAACCCGTCGGACTTGCCCAGATAGGGCTCATTAAACTTCACCGTAAAATTGCTATTGAGTGCCTTCATTTCGCTCTTCCAACCAGTGCAAAATCCTTTCTCAGGCTTCTTTTTTGGATCGAAAAGTAGCCCGACGTCAACCTTTCTTTCCTTCCCTTCAAATATTGGTGTAAAAGTATGCACCGAGACATGAACTACCTTGTGTCCTTTGCTTACCCATTTGTGTATTTTGGCATAAACGGTGTTGCGGTAAGGAGTATAGTATTTTGCTACGATATGCCTGCGAACTATTTTCTGCAGAGGCTTTGTATACTCAGAAAACAGCGATTTGTGATTGGGCGACCTGTTGAGTTCCACGAGCAATCTGGAGGTGGTTGAAAAATAACTACTGTCAGCTTTTATCGTTTTCAACCGCTCAAACAACGCCAAAGCGCCTATGTCGAGGCCCCTGTGGGTTTTTAATACCTCCGGCTCTTTGTTGAACAGGTATTCATACTCTTCAGGGACTTCATTGCCCCCATGCTCACAAGTCAATATGAATTTTACCTTACTCATCCTTTGGCCGACGGCAAAAACATTGTGTTGTTTTCAAGGCAGCTTGCCAGCTTTTTGTAAAGACCTAGCAAGGCTTCATGGTCAAAGCCGCCTCCAAGGTGCTTGGCAATTCGCTCCGACAGGTTTCCTTCTCCCAGGATGGTTCTTACTATAGTATTCGATTGAGCCTTGTCTGCGATATCGATCAAATGCTCCCAACATTTCGCAGCAGTGACGGCTTTTTGTCCCATCCCGAAAAGCTTCAGGTATTCTCGGTTGGTAATGAAATAGTTACTACCGTCTTTCACAACACCCAGAAAAATAGCCGCCAAATCGTCTTCATGCCAACTCTTTTGTTCTTCGAAGCTACATAGCGTTTCGTTTACGAGTTCTTTTAGCAGGGCCACAATGATTTGCAACACGGCTATGTCTGCTGTCGGGCATTCCTGAATGTCTATAATTCGGATTTCAATGGCGCCACGGTCGAACCTGGCGATTGCCCCTCTTGAATTCAGAAAATGTTGATCCAAAATGCCATCAGTATCGTAGCTGTTGATATCTCCTCTGATTCGCTGAAAGATTTGCTTATCGTATTCTGCCTGAGTAAACAATTGCTCCGGCACCACTTTGCCAGCAATAGATGGTACTTTCTCCTGATTGTGCCGGTAGGTCTCTAGTCTCGCATCGGTGAAACCAGTCAGTCGTCCGTCCAATATGGGAGAAGACGCTGTCAATGCCGGAATAATGGGCAGCAAAATCCTTATGGCTGCATGTAGCCTGGCAAACTCATCATCACCCTGAAAAGGCAGGTTGATATGGGTACTTTGCAAGTTACTCCATCCGTGGCCACGGCAGTCGAAGATGCGATTGTACAGCTCATAGATATCGTTGTTCTCGTGCGGCCAGATAACCGTTTCTTTGAACGGATCCATCCAGGGATGAGCTCCTCCCGGAAGCAGCATGGCATCGAAAGGTGCCAAAAGCCTGTTGATTTCCTGAATGTTTTCGTGAAATGGCTTGTCGAGGCCGTTGAGTGTGGCTGCCGGCCCGTTAGTCTTTATCTCTATTACGTGAGACACCAATTCGTTGGACCAGGCAATGGGCCCCCGATATACGTCTGCAACAAACTCCCCGGTCACTTCCTTGAAAAGCTTGTCAGCTATTGGCCGGACATCCAACTCCTTTCTGGAAACGATCATATACTCCATTTCCACACCAAACCCTTCGAACAAGTGCAAGTTTTGCTTCTGCTCTGCCATAGACTTAGAGGGTTTTCTTTTGCTCTATTCTGCGTAACAGGGAGCCAAGCACCTTCCTGTAAAGCTCATCCTTCAGGCAATAGTCTTCTATGCCATGATCGAGGCTGGGGTTGTCATTTACTTCGATAATGTAGACGCTGTTGCCTTTCTGCTTGATATCTACTCCATACAACCCACTACCAATCAGGTTAGCGGCCTTCAGCGAGGTTTCCAACACGATTTCCGGCACCTTTTCTACAGGCATTGTCTCAGCATTGCCAAACTGGTCATCAGTCTTCGATTTCGTCCAATTATAAATCTGCCAATGATCTTTGGCCATGTAGTACTTGCAAGCATAAAGCGGCTTGTTATCCAAAATGCCGATACGCCAGTCATAGTCGGTGGGCAGAAACTCTTGTGCGATAACCAGGTCCGAATCACTGAGCATTTTGTCCAGAATCTGGTCCAGGCTTTTTCGGTCAACTGCCTTCATGACTCCCACGGAAAAGGCGCTGTCTGGCTGCTTGAGTACAATAGGAAAGCCCAGCATAGCCTCGAGATCATTCCGGTTGTCTTTGTGAACGATGACCGTCTTAGGTGTAGAAATTTTAGCCTTGCCCAATGTTTCTGCTAAAAACACCTTGTTGGTGCATCGCATAATCGAAATGGGGTCGTCTATCACCGGAATTCCATCTGCAAATGCTCGCCTGGCAAAGCGATAAGTGTGGTGATTGACGGCGGTAGTCTCCCTGATAAACAACGCATCGTATTCAGACACTCTGCTATAATCCTCTTTGGTAATTAGGTCAGCATAAAAACCCAACTCCTCCCCTATGTCGATAAATTTTTGGATAGCCTTTTTGTCAGAAGGTGGTGCCTTTTCATTGGGGTTGACCAAAATAGCGAGGTCGTAAATCGTTTTGGAAATGCGCTTGCCGTCGTAGCGCTTTTTCTTAAAGTACTCGTTGGCAGACTCCTCAAGAAATGGCTTATGACTTTCTGGTATTTCTTTTACCGAAATGGGGCTTATGCCCTGTAGCACCCATTTTTTCTGAAATTGGAATTGCGCCCTGAGAATCGGTGCCTGGAACAGGTTGTACAGTGCCTTACTCAGTGTGTCGTATTGAGGGCTGAGGTTTTTTCCAAAGTAAATACTTAGGGCAAACTGATTGGATTTGATCTTAGAAAGGCTCTTTTGGATCAGTTCATCAATTTCGTCGGTAATCACCCTCACGATGGTGCTTGATTTCAAATCCTGAATCGTTGTCACACTGGGGATTACTTTCTGCCCTCTGGCTTCAGCCAGCAACGACACGTAGTATCCCGCCGACTGGTACCAGTAGTTCCTGGCCAGATTAAAAATTCTAACGTTCTTTATGTCAGCGTATTGAGGGTTGGTAAGGTAAGATCTAACTGCCACCACCTCCACTCCTTCAATGTTGAGCTGCCAGTCTTTAGGGTTGTTGATAACAACAATTTTTCTCATTCTTTATCTGTCGGTTCTAAAATCAACAAGTTAGCATCATAGGTCACAATACCCAACAAAATGGAGTTGATAAGCCTGTGCACGTCGACTTTATATTCGTTCTCTCCCGAAAGTGGGTTTTCCTGATATGGATCGGACACTGAAACAATTCCGTGTTCGTCTATGGCCGTAAGAACTACGAAGTGCCCCATTGGATATCCTTTCAGGTCGTCATAAACCGAGCGACCGTCATTGTCAGCATACTCCCTTTTGCAGTCGTACAGGTACGTTGCACTTAGGCCGGTGAGGATGGGGCGTCGCCGGTCGAGGTACTTTCTAATAAGGTCCACCGTCAAATCCTCAAAAGCGATTTCTCCGCCTCTGGTCAGAAACTCAATATAAGAGTGGGTGGCATTTTCAAATTTCTTACCTCTTTTATACTTGAGCTGGGCTTTTAGTTTCTCAATCAGTTCATCGTGCGTCAGCGTGGACCAGACAGGGTCAAAAACATTGAGGTTATAAGAATGCATTTTCGCCTTGTATCCCCTTTTCAGCGCATGAATACCTAATAGGTTCCCCAAGGTACCACCCTCTTCCAAAAATGTAACCTCGTCAATTACCTGCTGCAGATTAATAAAGTCATGGTAATAGTTGTAAACCGCATGCAGACTGGTTGGGCCGCAGGTTTCGTCATCGGGCTGATTTAGTATTTTGAAGTAGGAGATTTTTGAGTGCATACGTTCCTGGGTTCACACATCAAAGATTACTTAAACAAGTCAGATTTTAATGTGAACAAACGCTAATTATTTTATTGAAAGGGTAACTTTGCCCCCAACACAAAGAACTTATGAAATTAGCACTGATAGCACACGACGGTAAAAAACCAGAGATGGTCGCTTTTCTGCTTGGTAACAAGGAGTTACTTGGAGGTATTGAGCTGATTGCCACGGGTACCACAGGCGGGCATATCGAAAATGCTGGCCTGCAAGTTCACAAAATGTTATCGGGCCCGCTTGGAGGGGATGCACAAATTGCAGCCATGGCAGCGGAAAAAAACCTGGACATGGTCATCTTTTTCAGAGACCCGCTCGACAAGCATCCCCACGAACCCGATGTTCAAATGTTGATGAGGATTTGTGACGTTCACAACATCCCCCTCGCTACCAACCCAGCGGCCGCTAACCTTTTTCTGAAGGCGATAAGGAAGACCTAAGTGTCTATTTGTAACTAAAAAAGATTAAGTACCCCTTTGCGCCGGAAGCGAGTGAAATCGTAGTCCGGCATTTTTTTGTCTTTGAAATACTTGTCCTGCATTTTTGAGAACATCGCATGGATACTTTCCGCCAGCGGCCCTTCTCCCCTCATCCTGCGACCAAACTCGCTGTCATTCACATGACCATCATGAAGCTCCGAAATTTGGTTCCATACCTTGGTGGCCCTGTCAGGAAAATGTGTTTCCAGCCACTCTTTAAATAAGGTTCCCAACTGGCCATTGAGCCTGACAAGAGTGAAAGTAGATGTAATAGCGCCATACTCTGATGAGATCTTCAATATCCTTGGAATTTCCGTATTGTTGAGACCTGGGATAATTGGGCCCATCATCACCCCGCAGGGAATTCCCTTCTGAGTCAATTTCTCCATCACCTTCAGTTTCTTCAGCGGATGCGAAGTTCTCGGCTCCAACACCCTTCTTAATTCCTCATCTAGCGATGTAATCGTGAAAATTACATGAACGAGATTCTCCGAAGCAAGGTCCGACAGCACGTCCAAATCCCTTTCGATCAATGCATTCTTGGTGATAATGCCCAACGGATTGCCATATTTTTGAAAGATCTTCAGCAATTCTCTCGTAATACCGTACTTTTTCTCCGCCGGTTGATAGCAATCGGTGTTGCCTGAAAGCATTACTACCTGGGGCTTCCATGAAGGGCTCAGGAAAGACTTCTCCAGCAGCCTGGGAGCGTCGGGCTTCACTACAATTTTCCGCTCGAAGTCCAGCCCCATATTATACCCCCAGTATTCGTGTGAATTGCGGGCATAGCAGTAAATGCAACCATGCTCGCACCCCTGGTAAGGATTAATGGAATAAGTGAAAGGGATATCGGGGCTTTCGTTCTTACTCATCACCTTCTTAGGGTGCTCGATTATATATTCGGTAGGCACTCTTTCCTGAAGCAATTGCTCATCAATCCCCTCTTCGTGGTAATTACCTCTCTCCTGACTGGCAAACCTGTTGTTAGGCTGCAAACCTGTTCCTCTCCCTTTCATTTACTAATTTTATTAGCCCAATATAATTAGTATTTTAAGTTATAGCGCCATCTACTGCTAAATATTTTACATATGAAGAAAAAGTTACTTTGGGTTAGAATGGTTAAGCTGAGTCCTTTATTTTTGAGCCCTGAAATCAAAAAGCAGTATGATCGACTTTATAGAAGAGCTTAAGTGGAGAGGCATGTTGAACGACATGATGCCCGGAACAGAAGACCAGCTGAAAAAGGAAATGACCTCGGCTTATATTGGCTTTGATCCAACTGCAGCATCACTCCACATAGGCAATCTGGCTACTATTATGCTGCTTGTCCACCTCCAACGGGCCGGGCACAAACCTTATGCCCTCGTAGGCGGTGCCACTGGTATGATCGGGGACCCGTCGGGTAAGTCGGAAGAGCGAAATCTGCTGGATGAAGACACACTGAGAAAAAACCAGGAAGGCATTAAGGTGCAACTGGAGAAGTTTCTTGCCTTTGACAGCGGTAAAAACGCCGCCGTGATGGTGAATAACTATGACTGGTTCAAAAAATTCGGTTTTCTGGAGTTTTTGAGAGACGCCGGCAAACACATCACGGTGAATTACATGATGGCCAAAGATTCGGTAAGGAACCGTTTGGAAACAGGTCTTTCCTTTACAGAGTTTTCCTACCAGCTGCTGCAAGGCTACGATTTTTATCATTTGTACACCGAGCACCAGGTAAAGCTGCAAATGGGTGGCAGCGATCAGTGGGGTAATATCACCACCGGCACAGAGTTTATCCGCAGAAAGGCCAGCGGCGAAGCCTATGCGCTCACGACTCCCCTGGTGACCAAGGCCGACGGTACCAAGTTCGGCAAGAGTGAGGGTGGCAACGTTTGGCTCGATCCGGAAATGACCAGCCCGTACAAATTTTACCAGTTCTGGCTCAATTGCTCTGATGACGACAGCCACCGGCTGATCAGGGTGTTTACGCTGCTTGGCAAGGAAGAGATAGAAAAGCTGGAAAAAGAGCATGCTGAAGCGCCTCATTTGAGAATTATGCAGCAAGCCATTGCCAAAGATGTAACGACAAGGGTACACTCAGAAGCCGATTACAATATGGCAGTGAAGGCTTCAAGCATTCTTTTTGGCAAAGATGTAACGGCCGAGTTGGAGGAAATAGATGAGAAAACCTTGCTGCAAGTGTTTGAAGGTGTGCCGATGGTAGAGATCACCCGGACAACCCTCGACAGTGCCGCTACCATAACGGATTTGCTTTCGACGGAAACGAATAGCGAAATCTTTACATCGAAAGGCGAGGCACGCAAAATGATCCAGCAGGGTGGTGTGAGCATCAACAAACTAAAGGCAACCGACGCCAACGAAAAGCCAGCTTACAAGCTGCTACAGGGTAAATATTTGCTTTGCCAGAAGGGAAAGAAGAATTACTATTTGATCAAAGTTGGCTCATAAGGAACGGTAAGTGCCAAATTTTCTGCATAGCGTTTATTTCCCCCTTTTTGAATAGAAAAACCGTGGTGAGAGCCACGGTTTTTCTATTTTTAGCCTAATTGCTATTTACTATTTTTCTTCTTCTTCTTTGCTGGCAACTGCTTTGTCCTCGCCTCCCATTTTTTGCACTGCCTCTCCATCTTTCAGCCTTTTAGAAACAGCAAGGAAGGGACCGGAAATAATTTCGTCTCCCTCTTTCACACCACTCAGCACTTCAATATTCTCAAAGTCGCTAATGCCGGTTTTAACCTCCACCATTTTGGCTACGCCATTGTCGTTGAGGAATACCACCTGTAGCACTTCGTCTTTTTCACCCGGCGCAGGAGTGCTCGCTTCAGCGCTCTCTCCCTCTTTGCCTTCGCCAGCTTTCTCATCTTTGCTACTTCTGGTGGTAACTGCTGCCAGCGGAACAGACAACACATTGTCTTTTCTTTCTGTGATAATATCAACACTGGCTGTCATACCCGGTCTCAGCGGATTCTTAATGCCCTTCTCATTTACTAAGTCGTTGTAAGAGCTGTTAAGTACTCTGATGCGCACTTCAAATTCAGTCACAGCATCGGCAGATGCTTTATCGTTAGCTGTATTCGCAATCTGCGTTACAATGCCTTTAAACTCCTTTTCAAGGTAGGTGTAGCTGTCTACCTGAATAAGGGCTGTGTCGCCTACAGCGATTCTGATGATATCATTTTCATTCACATTCACCCTTACTTCCATTTTGTTCAGGTCGGCGATGCGAAGCATCTCTGTACCGGCCATCTGCTGGGTGCCAACCACACGTTCGCCCTTTTCTACGCTAAGCTTAGATACCGTTCCGTTCATAGGCGACAGCACTGTTGTCAGGCGAAGGTTCTCTTTTGCTTCATTTACTGAGGCCTGAGAGCTTTTTACGATGTATTCGGCGGCATTTACATTCTCTTCTGCGGAAGAAAGATCCGTTTGCGCCACCTTGTAGTTAGAGTCGGCCAACTCCCAATCTGCATCGGAAATTACCTTCTCCTCGTACAATTTCTTCTGGCGGTTGTACTCAAGCTTGGCTCTGTCAAAGTTAGCCCTGGCCCTTTCCAGTCTGGCTCTTGCGTCTGCCTCATTGGCCTTTTGCTGGTTAAGGTTGGCCAATGTTCTGTCTACAGCTGACTGCCAGTTGTCGGGACGTATCTTTATCAGGCGGTCTCCGATCATCACTGAGTCACCTTCCTCAACGTTCAGTTCAATGATCTCACCGGCAACGTCTGGTGTCATCTTCACCTCTACCTCAGGCTGAATCGCCCCAGAAGCACTGACTTTTTCGACGATTGTTTTCCTGGCGGCATTACTAAATTCCACCTCCATCGACTGTTTTTTACCAATCCAGCCCTGCGATTTGCCAACCAGCACTACCACGATCAGTACAGCAACAACCCCGAGAAGAATGTATATTAACTTATTTGATTTCTTTTTCTTAGCCATGATTTAGAAGGTTAATTCTTTTCCCTGATAGAATTCTAAAATTTTTAAACGAAACAAATAGGTGTATTTAGCTCTCACCAAACCAGAGCGTGCCCTGAACAGGTTGTTGCTGGCCACCTGGTACTCAACAAAGTTGACAGCACCTAATGAGTAGCGATTTTCAGTGTTTTTGAAGGACTGTTCCAATGCGCTTACCTGCCTTTCTGAGGCGTTGTATGACTTCAAAGCCGCATTTGCATTGTTATAAGCTGTTTCAATATTTTGCCTCAGTGTGTTTCTGGTTTCAAGGGCTGATATCTCTGCAGTTTTCTGAGTGATAATAGCTCGCTGCACATTGGAACGAGTTGTAAACCTATTGAAAATAGGAACTGATAGATTCAGGTTGATCTGCTTGCTCAGGTATTCGGAGAATTGGTCGAAAACCGGAAAGTCCGGCTCGGTGCTGACAACATTGGGCACTTGCTGACGAGTGTATACAAGCTGTGACCTGTCATTTTCAAGAAAGCCTATCGGAAACTCAGCGAAAGTTGTCCCATCATATATTTCCCGCTCTCTATCGGCAATTTCAGAATAATTGGTGTTGAAACTTGCCCCCAAACTTAAAGTAGGCATGATGCCGCCTTGTGCAACTCTCAAACCCACCTCCGCAGACTGAACATTCAGGTCCGCACTTTTTATCTCAGGCATAGCTTCTAACGCCGTTCTATAAATGCCTTCCACATCATCGTCAAGATTCAATTCATTGGGGACGTCCACCTCAGGAACAATCAGCTCAACTTCCGTCGTGCTGGGCAGCAACAAGGCCTGCTTCAGGCTAAGCTGCGACAAAGCAAGGTCGTTTTCAGCATTGATAAGATCCAACTCATTGCTCGCCAGCTGCGATTCCAGATCAAGCTGGTTCGTGATTGGTAGCGACCCGGCATCAACCAACTTAACCGTTCTTTCCAATTGATTCCGTGTAGACTCCGCCTGAAGCCTGGCAGTCTCCACCAGCTCCTGGTTAAGAATGACGTTCAGGTAGGAAGTGACCACGGTAACGATTACGTCATTTTTTGACTTTTCAAGGTCAAATTCGTTGGCGTTTTTGGTCAGCTCATTGCGTCTCACGGTGTTGTGCAACTGCATGCCATTAAATAGCGTCATGTTACTACTACCCTGTACACCAGCAAAATAGAGCGGCAGCGTGATGAACTGATTAGTTGTTGGATCGACTGATCTACCCCAGTTTCTGCCGGCGCCCACTCCCACATTGGCATTGGGAAGCCTGTTCATTTTCGACTGCGTCAGATTCACCTCCGCTCCTCTCAACGTCAATTCGCTCCTCTTAATATTGAGGTTTCGCTCCAGGGCTATGTCCACCGTCTGTCGCAAATCCAACACCATCTTTCCTCCATCGATGGCAGGGGTATTTGATTGACCATAAAGGAAATGAGAGGTAATAATTAGTCCTAAAAAAAGTAATCTTCTCATTGTTAACCTTTTTATTTATTTATCAATATCTGGTATGTATATGACTTCTTTCACCCAGTCAAGGTTTCTCAGGTATTCAAGAGAAATAGCTTTCAGACCTGAGTCCATCTCAATAATCAGGCAAGCCAGGTCGTTTTTTCCTTTTCGGGAAACCGTCATCGTCGCAATGTTGCAATCGTCGTGAGAAAGAATATTCGCTATATAAGCGATGCTTCCCTTTGTATCCGACGCTGTGATAATGATCGTGTGAAGGTTAGCCGTAAACCCTGACGAAAATCCGTTCACCTCGGTAATTTTGATCAAACCACCTCCCCTGCTTTCGCCGATCACCTGAACTGCTTTTTCTCCTGCTTTCAGGTCGAGTTTTACTGTATTTGGGTGTCGTGTAAGTGCATTTCCAACAGATTTGAAGCTATATTTCAACCCTTCACTGGTGGCATGCTCAAACGCTTCTTTAATTCTCTTGTCGTCTGTTTTGTAATCCAGCAACCCCGCTACGATAGCCCTGTCGCTTCCATGTCCTTCATAAGTTCGGGCAAACGAATTAAAGAAAGTGATAGTCGCTTCCTCTGGCTGTTTGCCTAAAATTTTTCTGGCCGTACGGCCTATGCGTACCACGCCAGCTGTGTGCGAACTGGAGGGGCCTATCATCACAGGGCCTATCATGTCAAACACACTGCTTCTTTCTACCATTTGTTTATGTTCGATTCAGTAAAATTTTATATCTCGCCCAATTTTCTGATCGAAATCATACTGCAACTGGTGCCTTTATCCCTGGATATGGCTCGTAGTTCAACAGTTTAAAGTCTTCGTATTCGAAATCAAAAATCGATTTCACGTTTTTATTCAATTCCATTGTCGGCAATGGCAACGGCTCCCGGGAAAGCTGAAGCTCAGCCTGCTCCAGATGATTGGAATACAAGTGCGCATCTCCAAGTGTGTGCACAAAATCGCCATACCCAAGCCCGCACACCTGCGCTACCATCATGGTAAGCAGCGCATACGACGCAATATTGAACGGCACACCCAAAAACACATCGGCACTGCGCTGGTAGAGCTGGCAGCTTAACTTGCCGTCGGCCACATAAAACTGAAAAATAGTATGGCAAGGCGGCAAACCAGATTTAGCCATCACCGGAATCTCTTTCGGGTTCCAGGCCGACACCATCAGTCTTCTGGAGTCGGGCTTGCTCTTGATGTCGTTAATCACATCCGTGATCTGATCCACACCTTCAAAGTCCCTCCACTGCTTGCCATATACCGGCCCCAGCTCCCCATATTTCCTAGCGAATGCAGCGTCCGTTTTTATCGTTTCAACAAACTCCTTTAGCTTTTCTTTCCACTCCTCGCTGTATTTTGGATAAGCTTCCTCTTGCCCCGTTTGCTTCAGATAACTTTGGAATGGCCATTCGTTCCAGATTCCCACGCCATTCTTCACCAGGTATTCAATATTTGTATCGCCCTGCAAAAACCACAACAACTCATATATGATAGACCTCAGATGCACCTTTTTGGTTGTTACCAGAGGAAACCCCTCCGACAGGTCGAACCGCATCTGATGGCCGAAAATACTGATCGTGCCAGTGCCGGTTCTGTCTGTCTTTTTGGTTCCCTTTTCAAGGATTAACCGCATAAGATCATGGTATTGCTTCATATTTTTTGCTTGTCTCTTTGATCCTTCAAAGCTACTAAGCCACAGGTAATTGAGCTAACGTTTTTTATCTATTTAGGACTTACAGAGGGTGCTCCATAGTGAAGTACCTGAAAGGTTGTATCCTGACCTATATTAACGATATAAAGAAAGTCGTACTGCCAGTCTTCCAGGTTTTCAAATCTGTCACTTCCAACCAACTGATTTACCATAGCTGGAACGGTGTTTGAGTGCCCCGAAACCAGCAGGCTGCCTCCTCTGTTTTTGTTCACCTCCACAGCCAGAAACTCTTTGTTCCCCGGATCATACTCGGTCACTGCCAGGTTGTTTTCCCTGGCAATGGCATCGACTGTTTCATTTGTTCTTTTGTAAGGTGTGCTGTAAACGCCTGTTAACTGAACATCGGACAGCGTCTGCATCAAAGCAATGGCTCTCCTTATACCCAGGCTATCTAAAGATGGATCTTTCGTGCCATCGTCAGCTTTTTCAGCATGCCTGACCAACACAATAGTGGTCGGTTCAATGGCTGCTACCTTCTCTACCGGAGCCTGGCAACCAGCAAACACAAAGCCGATTGCCAAAAAAAGAACTAAAAACCTTCTCGTTTCCTTCATTAAGATTCGGGCTAAACCGTTTCTTTGCATTAGTAGTTAAACATTTTGAATTATTACAACCAAATAAAAAAATATGCCACAAAGCAAGGAGATGCTGAAGGTAGGAGATAAAATACCGTCTTTTGAATTACCTGACCAAAGCGGCAAACTTATCGATATCGACAGCCTTGTTGGGAGCAAAAATCTCGTCATCTACTTTTACCCGAAAGACTACACTTCGGGCTGCACAGCCGAAGCATGCAGCTTTCGTGACCAATACGAAGTTTTCAGGGGGCACGATGCGGAGGTAATAGGCATCAGCACTGATGGCGCCAGTCGACACAACGCCTTTGCAAAGTCCTACCAGCTTGGCTTTATTTTACTCAGCGACAAAGGCAAGAAAGTAGAAAGGCTTTTCGGAGTGCCCAGGGCACTTTTCGGACTTATGACTGGTCGGGTTACTTTTG
The DNA here is from genome assembly GCF_902498805.1 of Imperialibacter sp. EC-SDR9. Taxonomy (GTDB): domain Bacteria; phylum Bacteroidota; class Bacteroidia; order Cytophagales; family Cyclobacteriaceae; genus Imperialibacter. Next base: position 63,814 of record NZ_LR701575.1, read on the forward strand.
TTGTGGACAAGAAGGGAATTATTCGCCACGTCTTTCGGTCGCAAACGCAGGCGACTAAGCACGTGGATGAAGCCCTTCGAATAGTGAAATCGTTAAAATGAAAGAACAGGAAATAGAACTGCTTACATCGTTTCGAAAAGAATTGCATCGGCATCCGGAGCTGTCAGGAGAAGAGGTCGAAACTGCCTGCCGGGTCATCTCCTTTTTGAAGCCAACTAACCCGACCGCTGTTCATGCTGGCATAGGTGGAAATGGTCTGGTAGTCGTGTACGACAGCGGCCTCCCCGGCCCGTCTATTGGGTTTCGATGCGAATTGGATGCCTTGCCTATTGTTGAAAGAAATTCATTTGACCACAAGTCTCAAAATACTGGTGTCAGCCATAAATGCGGTCACGATGGGCACATGGCCATAGTAGCTGGTGTGGGGCTGCATTGTCAGACGAACCCAGTGCAGCGAGGAAAGCTAACTCTCATTTTCCAGCCAGCGGAAGAAACCGGATATGGAGCAGAATCGATGTTGAATGACCCAAAACTTGAAAACTTTTTGCCCCAACAACTCTTTGCCCTGCACAATGTGCCTGGCTTTGAAACGGGCGCAATTATCTGTAAAAAAGACGTTGCTTGTCCGGCATCGGAAGGGTTGATTTTTTCCCTGGAAGGCAAAACATCCCATGCTGGCCAGCCGGAAAAAGGAAACAACCCCGCTCCTGTGATAGCAGCCATCCAGCTGAAAGCACAGCAATTACACGATGAGCACTGGCAAAATCAAAACCGCACAAAGATCACAACGGTGATGATGAATTTAGGTGGCAGGGCCTTTGGAGTAAACCCTGGCAAAGGTTCAGTGGCTTTTACGCTGCGCTCCGATAGCAACGAAGAGTTGGATACTGTCAAATCCAAGCTGATCAGCTTTGCTAAGGAGAAGTGTAAAATCGCCGGGTTGGTTCTGTCGTTGGAAGAAAGCGATCCTTTCAAAGCAGTGGTCAACGATCCTGATTTATTTGAAGCAATTCAATGGGCCGCCGTGTCGCAAGGCATGGCGTTTGAAGTGGCAGAAACACCCTTCCCCTGGTCGGAGGACTTCGGCCGCTTTAGTGAGGTGACCTCTACTGGTTTCTTTGGACTTGGAGCAGGCCTGGCCTCTCCCGAGCTCCATCACGACACCTACGACTTTCCCGACGAGCTGATTCCAGTTGGAATAGGGATGTTTTTGGAGCTTGGCAAAGCGCTGTGGTAAGAAGCTGGTGCTAAAAAGCCTCGTCCATTATCCAATAGCGGTTTAACCAGTCGTTCTGGACAATGGATGAATTTTCATTAAGAACAATGCCCTACTAAAATATCTCGCCAAAAATTCCGTTATTTAACTCAGTATGTTTGATTAAAACAGTCTGACTACTTTTTCTTTGAAACTAATAGCGTTCCAGAGATAAAGCTATCACCACCTAATTTTAGACAACATGATGTTTCCTCCTTCAAATAACAGTAGTCTACGGGATCGTTTTCCATATCTCATTTCTATGGTGCTGATGTTGATTATGCATCTGCAAAATGTTCAGGCGCAGGAGCCCGTCAAAACGCCAATCGCTTTTCAGGGTATTGTAGGTGGCGGTATTTCAATATTTAACGTACACGGAATCCCGTCTTCCCCGAACTACAGCTCGGCTGAAGGGTTTGCTGGCGCAAGGGCTACCAAACCAATAGGGAATGTATTTGGTATAATGTCTGGGCTTTCTTTAGGAGTAAAATTTACAAGATCTCCTTATTTTCGGTACTTCACCCCTCCCAACGGTGGGTTGTACACACGAGAGCCTGGCGCAAACAGGACTCTTGATCAGTCTACCAGCGATAAAAACGGTTATTATTTAAGCATTCCTCTCGCATTGACAGCCAATGTTTATAGGTCATTGAGCGTGTATGGAGGCGTCAGTGGTAGGTTTTGGTGGCACAGAAGCCATGATGAGCCTACGCTGGATGTGCTAAGTGGGCGTGAAGAGCTGGGAATCTTGTTTGGTGCTACATACAAACTAATAAAACGCTTGAACATTGGGCTCGAAGGCTATAGCGGGCTAAGAAATATCTACAACAGTTCATATACTCAACCCGGCACATCAAAAATAGTCCATACAAGTGTCACCAACCAGTATGCAATGATTAGCTTGGGATATTCGCTAAAATAAAAAAGGCAAGCACTTCGCTCACCTTCTTCGTTATTTTGAGTTTTTGCCCTTTAAAACCCTCCGACCTTCAGCGTCAGGAAGTAGTTGATGCCATTGAAGTCTTTCTCCGTCGTTTCGGCAAGATCAAGGTCTTGAGTGAAGCGCTTGGAAACCCCAAGATCAAGCCTGAAATTCCTGGCGATGTTTACTTCCAGGTCAACACCTGGTTCTACATACCAGAAAACATCATTGTCCTGAGAGATGTTAGGGCCTCTGTTGGTGCCACCATAGTCCTCCCAGTCGAGCACATAGCCCAGCCAGCCAGCACCCGCCGAAACTGGGAAAGTAATGTGCACGACCTGATTACTAAAGAAAATCGGCTCAAGGAAAAAACCACCATAGCCGCCGACAGCTACTACAGTATTTTGGGGATCGATATCGTCAAATTTTGCCGTTGGCACAATGCCATGACCTTCAAACCCGATGCCCAGCGACCGGTTGACAATCCAGCCACCCCTTACGCCGCCGAGCACCATGGGCTGTCCACGGAATTCGGTCGCACGGAAAGAAAGGGCACCAAAGCCACCGCTGTGGTTCAAGCTGCCAGAAAGTGTTTTGATATCACTTTTCCGGCGTGACCTCGATTTAACATAGTATTGCCTTTCCGGCTCATTGCGGTCGTCACGATCCGACGGCAGTGTTTCGTAATACTTAATGGTTCTGTTGCTGTCAGATTTCTCTTCAGGTTGGGTGGCAGGGATGGTGTCGGCTTTGACTGTCGTATCCGCCTTGTAAGTAATGGTTTGTGCATGGGTCACCGTACCAAAGACTGCCGAAAGTGAAAGCAAGCTTAAAAAAAGGATCAGTTTCATTTATTACAAGTTAAATTCTGAAGCAAGGACGAGACTTGGTGAAAGAGGTTTCCATCTTCGCTGAAAAATCTGTTTGATTTTTTTCGCCGATTACAATTCTAGTTCTTTTCAACTCTTGAAACCATTGCTATTTGTTGAAAATCATGCAAAGGCGCAGCCTGATAAATCAGGTCGCAAAGGCATAGTGCCCTCCTTTGCGGTTTTTGCGACTTTGCGTGAATCCCACCCTCTAAATTAAACTCACCTTTCCTTTCGCAAAATCCACTCATTTCTGACTGTAATCATTAATTTTGCCAGCTAATTGAAAAACCACTGGTAATGGCTGAGTACAACTTCAGAGAGATTGAGCAGAAATGGCAGAAAAACTGGAAAGAGAAACAGGTATTCAAAACCGGCTCCGACACGTCCAAACCTAAGTTCTATGCGCTCGACATGTTCCCCTATCCGTCTGGCGCCGGGCTGCACGTCGGTCACCCGCTGGGTTACATCGCTTCCGACATTGTGAGCCGCTACAAAAGAATGCAGGGATTCAACGTGCTTCACCCGATGGGTTTCGACTCTTTCGGCTTGCCTGCTGAGCAATACGCCATTCAAACGGGGCAGCATCCAGCCATTACTACCGACACCAATATCAAACGATACAAGGAGCAACTGGAAAATATCGGTTTCTCCTATGACTGGGAAAGAGAAGTGCGCACCAGTGATCCATCGTTCTACAAGTGGACGCAATGGATCTTCAAACAGTTATTCAATAGTTGGTACAACAGAGACACCGACAAAGCGGAACCCATTGCTGGGCTGATTGCTAAATTTGAAACTGAAGGCAATGGCAAGGTAAACGCTGTTTGCGATGATGATACAGCGCTATTTACGGCTACAGACTGGAAAGCCATGTCGGAAGCCGACCAGCAAAGAACACTGCTGAAATACAGGCTAACGTACATCAACGAAACCACCGTAAACTGGTGCCCTGCTTTGGGTACTGTACTTTCCAACGACGAAGTGAAAGACGGCTTCTCCGAAAGAGGGGGTCATCCGGTGATCAAAAAGAAGATGCCGCAGTGGAGTATGCGCATCACGGCCTATGCCGACCGTTTGCTGGAAGGCCTGGACCGCATCGACTGGCCAGAGCCTATCAAAGAAATGCAGCGCAACTGGATTGGCAAGTCCATTGGCGCTGAGGTTGACTTCAAAATCGAAAACTCAGAAAAGAGCATACGGGTATTCACCACCCGAATAGATACTATCTACGGAGTCACCTTTATGGTGCTGGCACCAGAGGCAGACATTGTAAAAGAACTGACCACTACGGAGCAAAAAGCCGAAGTGGAGCAATACGTGGAAGTGGCGAAAAACCGTTCGGAACGAGACCGGATGAGCGATGTGAAGACTGTTTCAGGCGTTTTCACGGGTTCTTATGTGATCAATCCTTTCTCGGGCGAAAGAGTGCCTATCTATATCGCCGACTACGTACTGGCCGGCTATGGTACGGGTGCCGTAATGGCCGTGCCGAGTGGCGACCAGCGTGACTTCAACTTTGCGAAGCATTTCGGCTTGCCGATTACACAAATCATCGACGAGCAAAAAATCACAGATACCGAAGCCGACCCTACCAAACAGGGCAAAATGGTCAATTCGGGGATGCTGAACGGATTAACTCCGCTGGAAGCGATTGAGAAGGCCGGTCAATACGTGGAAGAAAAGGGCATTGGCGTTCGTAAAGTGAATTTCAGGATGCGTGATGCCATTTTTGGTCGTCAGCGCTACTGGGGTGAGCCTTTGCCGGTATATTTCAAGGATGGAATCCCCTACCTGCTGGAAGATAACGAATTGCCGTTGGAGCTTCCTGATGTCGATAAATTCCTTCCTACCGAAGATGGCGAACCACCTCTTGGCAGGGCGAAAGACTTTAAAACTCAGGAAGGCCATCCTTACGAGCTGACTACCATGCCTGGCTGGGCTGGATCAAGCTGGTATTTCTTCCGCTACATGGACCCAAGCAACGAAAAGGAGTTCTGCAGCAAAGAAGCTCAGGAGTATTGGCAATCGGTCGATTTGTACATTGGCGGCTCCGAGCATGCCACCGGGCACTTACTGTATTCCCGGTTCTGGACCAAGTTCCTTTACGACCTTGGATTGGTAACGGTAGACGAATATGCGACCAAGCTGGTGAATCAGGGAATGATTCAGGGACGATCGAACTTCGTTTACCGGGTGAAGGGTGAAAACAAGTTTGTATCGCACGGGTTGAAAGGCCAGTACGACACGGTGGACTTGCATGTAGATGTCAACATCGTCACCAATGACGTGCTTGATATCGAAGCCTACAAGAAATTTAACAAGGATGCTGCCACAGCGGAGTTTGTACTCGAAGGTGGAAAGTATATTTGCGGCTGGGAAGTCGAAAAGATGTCTAAGTCGAAGTACAATGTGGTCAATCCAGACGATATGATTGAAAAATACGGCGCTGACACCCTGCGCCTGTACGAGATGTTCCTTGGGCCGCTGGAGCAATTCAAACCCTGGAACACCCACGGCATCGACGGCGTTTTCAAATTCCTTCGCAAGACCTGGAGGCTGTTCCACGATGATAAAGGTGAATTGAGCGTTTCTTCTGAAAAACCAACAGCTGACGAACTGAAAGTACTTCACAAAACCATCAAAAAGATGGCGGATGATGTGGACAAGCTATCGTTCAACACCAGCGTGAGCAGCTTCATGATTTGTGTGAATGAGCTCACTGACCTGAAATGCAACAAAAAGGAGATTCTAGGGCCATTGACCCAGATTATTGCGCCTTATGCTCCTCACATCGCCGAAGAACTTTGGGAGAAGTTGGGTAATACCGAGAGTATCACTTATTCGAAGTTCCCTGAGTTCAATCCTGAATTCGTCAAAGAGGATGCCTTCGAATACCCGATCAGTATCAACGGAAAGATGAGGCACAAAATGAGCTTCTCTGCCGATGCATCGCCTGCTGAGGTAGAAAAAGCCGTGCTGGCCGACGAAAATGTGCAGAAATGGATCGAGGGAAAGGCACCGAAGAAGGTGATTGTGGTGCCGAAGAGGATTGTGAATATTGTCCTTTAAAGAAAGCCAGGTAAAAAAAGAATGGGAGAGTAAACTGAATTTACTCTCCCACTCTCCTGCTACTAGCTCTCCACTTTGTTTTATTTCGGCATCAACCGGATAATCTGCCCCGGCCCTTCAGTGGAAATGTAAAGATAGCCATCAGGCCCCTGAGCTACGTCACGGATACGGCCCACACCATTCAACAGACGCTCTTCTTTCAACACCTTGCCGTCTTTTACTTCAAGCCTGGCAAGCGTTTGTCCGGCTAAGGCACCAACAAACAGGTTGCCTTTCCATTCAGGATATTTGTCGCTGGTTACGAAGTCCATTCCACAAGGAGCAATAGATGGCACCCAGTAGTGGATAGGCTGCTCCATGCCTTCCTTTACCTTGTCGTTGCTGATGATGCTGCCATCATAGTCGATGCCGTAAGTGATTCTTGGCCAGCCGTAGTTTTTTGCTTTGCGAACGATGTTTACTTCGTCACCACCTCTCGGGCCATGCTCGTGCTCAAACAGTTCGCCTGTGGTCGGGTGAAATTTCAGTCCCTGAGGGTTCCTGTGTCCATAGCTCCAAATGGTAGTTTTGGCATCAGGTATCCGCACATAGGGGTTATCTTCCGGCACTCTGCCATCATCAAAAATTCTGTGGATCTTGCCACAATCATTCGTCAGGGTTTGGGCATTTTCCATCTCTCCTCTCTCTCCTACTGAAAAGAAAAGATAACCATCTTTGTCAAACGCCATCCGTGCGCCAAAATGCTGTCCTTTCTCCGTCAAAGGGCCAGCCTTAAATATTGTCTCCTGACTTGTCAGTTCGTTGCCTGAAAGCTTCCCTCTAATGATGACGGTGTTGGCTCCGCCTTCACCTGGCCCGGCGTAGCTGATGTATATCCATCCCGTATTTGCATAGTTAGGGTGAAGTTCTACATCAAACAGACCACCCTGGCCTTTAGTAGACACAGCAGGAATGCCTTTGATTTCGGTTTTCTCTTTGCTGCCTTTGGCGATCTTCCAAAGCTTGCCCGGCTTATCGGCCACCAGCATATCACCGTTGGGCAGCCAGGCCATCGACCAGGCACTTTCAAAGCCTTTGGCAAATACTTCTGTTTCAAAGGCAAAAGGTGCTTCAACATTCGTGATGGTGTCGTCACTCAACCTGCGGCTGAAGCCAGTGACGATGAGTAATGTTGCCAGGAAGGCAAGCGCATAGATATTTTTCTTCTTCATAATTTAATAAAGGTCTTGCAGTTTAACAGGGATTAGCACTTAATTGTTACGTTTCAGAAGTCAGGAGGCCTGGTGATAGTTAAAAAAATCTCTTGACCAATCATTGAGCCAGCTCTTCCTAAGAAATGAAAGCTTTTGTAAAAATAGGACAATTCTGACTGAGATTGGTCTGCTTTGGATAATTTTACATTTTATGACAATTTTAAATGAGTTACAGACTTCGCTTTGAGAAGTAAATGACTGTCATGATTCTTACCAAAAGCCAACCTATGCAACGTTCCATTTGGAAGTACACCCAGCTAGTATTCTTAGCCCTTCTTTTTGCTTGTCAGCCCAGCGACCAGCCGTCAAATGTTGACGTTAATGCCTCCTACAGCCCCAACGAAGACCTGGGAGTGCTTTTTCACGACGTGCAAATGGCTCAAATTTTTTCTGACTCAAAAACTTTTGTCGACAGCGACCCTTTGAGACCTGCTGCTGAGATCGTGGCTGAGTACATGGAGAAAAAAGATCAACCAGGCTTTAGTCTTGGGGAGTTTGTAAGTGCCAATTTCAGAAAGCCGATGGCCAAGGGTGCTGATTATGTGCCTGACACAACGAAAAGCTTTACAGAGATACTCACAGAGAAATGGGACTATCTCACCCGGTCTCCGGATGAAAAGAGTTACAGTTCATTAATTCCTCTGCCCTACAAATATGTGGTGCCAGGCGGGCGTTTCGGTGAGATTTACTATTGGGACAGCTACTTCACAATGCTCGGCCTACAGGTGTCTGGTCGTGAAGACCTGATGGAGAACATGCTGGACAACTTTGCCTACCTGATCGACTCCATCGGTTTTATCCCCAACGGCAACCGCACTTACTTTCTCAGCCGCTCGCAGCCGCCCTTCTTTGCAGCTATGGTCAACCTGCTGGCTGACTCAAAAGGTGACTCATCCGTAGTGAAATACCTGCCGGCGCTTGAAAAAGAATATGCCTTTTGGATGGATGGCAGAGAGACCCTGAACCAGGGCAACCCGGCCTACCGTAGAGTGGTGATGGTAGACAATGGCTTGATCATGAACCGCTATTTCGATGACAGGCCAGAGCCCAGGCCGGAATCGTACCGGGAAGACGTAGAGCTTGCGGAAGGGCTTAGCGAAAATCAGAAAGTGGAGCTTTACACCAACTTGCGGGCAGCCTGCGAGTCAGGCTGGGATTTTAGTACCCGCTGGTTTGCTATTGCCGGTGATTTCAAAACGATCGTTACCACGGAAATCCTGCCGGTTGACCTCAACAGTCTCATGTACAACCTGGAATCAACCATTTCCAGACTGAAGGCCTTTGGTGGCGACGATGATGGAGCACAACAGTTTGATCAACTGGCCAGCGATCGAAAGTCGCTCATCCTCCAGTACTTCTGGAGTGACGAAAAAAACTATTTTGTTGACTACCACTGGCCATCTGCGGCGCAAAGAAACTTCATCACTCCCGCCGGCATGTACCCTCTTTATTTCGGACTGGCAGATGAAAGCCAGGCTCAAAAGGTAGAGGGCGCCGTGAGACGTAATCTACTGAAGCCAGGCGGCATTACCACGACGAACATTATCTCGGGTCAGCAGTGGGACGCTCCGAATGGCTGGGCTCCTTTGCAATGGATGACCATCTACGGGTTCCGCAGGTATGGCAACGACCTGCTGGCTGACCAGATAAGCGAAAGGTGGCTTACATTGAACTCCCGTGTATTTGATAAGACAGGGAAGATGATGGAAAAATACAACGTGCTTGACCTGAGCCTCGATGCAGGAGGCGGAGAATACCCTACACAGGACGGCTTCGGCTGGAGCAATGGCGTTGTGTTGCGCCTGCTGCACGACGAAAGAATCGACAACAACAGGTGAGCTTTTTAATATCCTTTTTAGTTTTGCCGTCAAAGCATTAACCCTACATAGCATGAAGAATATAGCAGTGATTGGATCTGGCACCATGGGCAACGGCATCGCTCATGTTTTTGCATTGAAAGGTTTTAAAGTGGCTCTTGTCGACGTGTCGGCGGCGGCGCTTGAGAAAGCAAAGGCTACAATATCAAAGAATCTAGACCGCCAGGTAAGCAAGGAGCTGATCAGCGAATCAGACAAGGAAACAGCCCTCTCCAACATCACCACCTTCACAGAAACTGCCAAGGGTGTTGCGCAGGCTGACCTTGTGGTGGAAGCTGCGACAGAGAAAATGGACATCAAGCTGGAGATTTTCCGTAAACTGGATCAACTGACTCCAGCGGGCTGCATACTTGCCTCCAACACCTCTTCTATTTCCATCACTAAAATTGCTTCAGTCACTTCAAGACCGGATAAAGTGATAGGTATGCATTTCATGAACCCGGTGCCTGTAATGAAACTGGTAGAGGTGATCCGTGGCTATGCCACCAGCGATGCAGTGACGAAGCAAGTGTTGGAGCTTTCCCGAACCCTCGACAAGATACCAACCGAGGTAAACGACTACCCTGGCTTTGTGGCGAACCGCATCCTGATGCCCATGATCAACGAGGCCATTTATTCGTTGTACGAAGGCGTGGCTGGCGTCGAAGAGATCGACACTGTGATGAAGCTGGGTATGGCACATCCAATGGGCCCCTTGCAACTGGCTGACTTCATTGGATTGGATGTGTGTCTTTCTATCCTTAAAGTAATGTATGACGGCTTAGGCAACCAGAAATATGCCCCCTGCCCTTTGTTGGTCAATATGGTGACAGCGGGTAAGCTGGGAGCTAAAGCTGGCGAAGGTTTTTATCAGTATACTGCCGGGTCGAAGGAAGTAATTTTATCTAACCGCTTTAGAAAATAGTTTTCTTATCGAAGCTAAAATACCGTATCTTCCCTTTCAAGAGGCAGCCATCGTTTAATAGAAAAGTATACTCTTGATTCAAGCAATATTTAAGCAAGTACTGCTAGTTACCTTTTTTATTGTTTGCGCCTGCATTAATGTCAAAGCGCAACACAAGGGATACATTGTTATTCAGGACTCTCTCTATTCCTCGGGGAGAATTCGGTTCAATCAATCTACTCCTGATTCAGTATATTTTTTCTTATCAAAAAAGCATCCTCCCAAGGCTTATGGTGCTGATATGGTAACCGAGTTTGGATTTAGTGACAGCACACAGTTTATCAGCAGAAGGGTTGAATTAAATGGACTCAATTCTAATGTTTTTCTCCAAACATTAGTGAGTGGGCGAGCAACATTATACGAAGTTAGCCGGTTTTTCTTTTGGCACGATGAAAATGGCTTAGTACCCATTGGACATTCTAACTATTCAACATTCATTGAGGAAAAGTCAACGTTTTGTTCAATGTCAAACGTTAGCCTCGCCCATCTTGTGAAATACAACCGAAACTCTCTGTCAAATTTTACAAGAAATTATAATCGAAGTGATTGCCAGGAGGTTCAGTTTTTCAATTATGGAATCTCATTTTCAGCAACCTCCTCCACGCTTTTCTTTGGGGATCAATCTTACAAGGAAAATGCCTTCGGAAGATATTCTCTTTCAACAAGTTCATTTTCAGTGGGTCTATTTAGTGAAATCCCTTTTTGGAAAACCAGGCGAATGAGCGTTGTCACCCATTTAAACGCCTCTAATCAGTCATTTGTAAAGGAACTAAAATCTAATTCGATAAATCAGGATGTGAAAATTACTCTTGCAGCACTTGATTTATCCATAACTCCAAAATTTGCCATCCTTAAGGCGAAAAGAGTTAGCCCATACGTCTTCGCTGGCCCTTCTTTATGGTACAATTTTAAGTCGAAGTCTGAGCTATTTCAAGCCGACATCGGTAACAACACTATTTCATTTAAAAGTCAAAATGATTTAATAAACTTCAATAACCCATTGATCGGATTTAAGTGGGGAATAGGCTCACAATTATACTTAGCCAAAAAACGTTTTATTTTTGTTGAGTTAGGCACCCTTCATGTCAGCGATCAAGACAAGAAAATTAGCAACTTCTCATTTAGCGTAAAAACAAACCTATGAGATCCCTAGGCCAAATTTTGTTCTTAGGTGTCGCTGTGTTAGTGATTATCAGTTCGTGTGCGGAAAACCAGGATATCCCACTTCCAAAAGACTATCCGATACTGATCACAAACGAGGCTATCAACGTAGATAGTACCGGGGTAACAATATCCGCCAGGTTAATTCCTGGGAATTCAAGCGAAATCATTGCGTTTGGCTTTCGCTGGTTCAGTGCTCATGAAACATTTGACTATCAGATCACGCCATTATCAGACGATATGATGACCTTAAGAATAGAAGGCGGCTTATCTGTCGACACAAGTTATTCTTTTTCAGCCTATGTCAAGACCCCTCAATATGAAATCGTTTCTGAACACAAATCATTTACCAGCGCCGGTAGCCCGAAATTAGAGATTTTTGATTTCCAGCCAAAAATGGTTGATGTGGGTGACACGGTTACAATCTTCGGCAAAGGGTTTTCACCAGGTAAAACAAGTATATTCTTCCAAGGTGTATATGGTCAAATTATACAACTAAGCTTCACTTCCATCAAGTTCATCGTCCCCAAAAGTCAGTATGTAGGGCCAACTACTTTCAAAATACTCAGCAGAGGTTCTTCCGCAGCAAGTCCTGAAAAAATCACAGTCAATGGCCATAATATCACTTCGATCTCCCCGATACGGGGAATAATTGGTGAGACAGTAATCAGCCTAACCGGGCATGGCTTTGCTGCGACCCTAGAAGAAAATATCGTCCATGTAGGTAATTCAGGAAGCGCCACAATTTTACAAGCTGATAGTAATTCGATATCCTTCATTATGCCTTATGCAATGACACCAGGCAACGCTCCAGTATCCCTTGAAGTCAATGGCTTGACCTTTACAACAGACGAAACGATTGAGGCCGTTTCCAGATGGGGTAAGCTAAATGATTTTCCTGGTGAACCAAGGACTGGCGGCAACCTGGTTACTACCGAAGATGCTGCGTTTTATATTGGTGGATACGGCTCCGGAACTAACTCGAACTATTTCGAAGAAGTATGGAGATATAACTCTACTAACGACGAGTGGACAAAAATGGCCAACTTCCCGGGCGATACAAGATTGGATGCAACCTCATTTGTAATAAATGGCCTGATCTATCGGACGGCAAGGTCAGGGAATTATCGTGATTATTGGATATATTCGCCAGAGGCTAACGAATGGAAACAGTTTCCTGTCGCCGTCAATCAGTATTTTTCAACCGGCGGCTCAGGAACCTTGGTTGTAGATGATCACGCCTATATTTTAGGTGGAACGGAAAGCAATCGTTATGATATTAAAGTCTACGATATTTCGGTCAATGAGTGGTATCTTAAAATAAACCCTCTTCCCTTCCCATTAGATAGTCGTGATGCCCTTTTCGTGGCCAGCAACAAAGGATATGCAATCCCGTTCACATTTGGCGGTTCGATGCCAAAAATGTACCTATTCGACCCCAATACATCAGACTTTGACACCACCCCTATCACAACAGTCCCTTTTCAGAAGTCCTATCAAACAAACAACCCAATTACATTTGTGGTTAATGGAGATCTTTATCTGGGAGACTATTCTGCCAACAATGAAGTGTTGATGTATCGCTATAGCTTTGCTTCCAACCTGTGGACTAGAATCGAGAATTTTCCTGGCAGGCCAGCTTATAACAAAAGCTCTTTCCAAATCGGCAACAAAGGGTATGTTGGCTTTATTGCGCCGCTGAATCCCATTTTTGGTAGCACTCTGACTGACATATGGATGTATGACATAGAAGTCAAATAATCATGCGCCAGAGGAATTGACAACACCACGTGCGACACTCTTCGCAGCCACCCACGCCCCTGACCAGGCATTCTGGAAATTAAAGCCGCCAGTAATACCGTCAATATCAAGCACTTCACCTGCAAAATAGAGGCCCGGAACAATTCTGCTCTCCATAGTGGCGGGGTTTACTTCATCCAGACTCACGCCTCCACAGGTAACAAATTCTTCCTTGAAGGTTGTTTTGCCATCCATATCGAATGTGCAGCGAATCAGCATCTCGCATAGTCTGTTCTTGTCTTTTTTGGATAGGTCGAGCCAGCGTCTTTCGGGCGTAACCCCTGCTCTTTCAACTATTTTTTCCCACAGGCGACCAGGCAGGCCGTACATTGGATTTCCAAAAACTACCTTTTTGGGGCTTTGCGCTGCATGTGATTCTATCTCACCCCGCAAGGCTTCTTCCTTTTTATCGCCCAACCAGTTCACCAGAAACACTGACTTATAGCCAATTTCTGCCAAATCCCGGGCGCCCCATGCCGAAAGGCGCAATACAGCCGGGCCACTAAAGCCCCAGTGCGTGATCAGCAGCGGGCCTGTTGCCGCCAGCCCACGGCCAGCCACTTTTACTTCTGCAGATGGAACTGACACGCCAGACAATTCTTTAAGTCCGCCTTCCGGCACGTTGAAGGTGAACAACGATGGTACTGGTGCAACTATGGTGTGCCCCAGTGCCTTGACCCAGCTAAACCCATCTTCTTTGGGTTGCCCGCCTATGGTGACCAATACTTTATCAGCCTCAAGAACGATGGTTTCACTTTTCACAAGAAAACTGTTAGGAGCCTTTTCCAGCTCTTTTGCAGCAAAATGAGGAATGAGCTCAACATTGTACTTCTCAGCCTCCTTCAACAGGCAATCAATAACTGTCTGCGACGAATTGGTCACCGGAAACATTCGTCCGTCTGCTTCCACTTTCAATGGTACTCCCCTTTCTTCAAACCACTTCACTGTGTCCCTGGCGTCAAACTGATCGAATACCTTTTTAAGGAAGTTACCACCTCTTGGATAGTGCTTTACAAGCTGTGAGGCATACTGGCAGTCGTGTGTCACATTGCAGCGACCGCCGCCCGACACTTTCACCTTCCCGAGCCACTTACTGGTCTTTTCCACAACTGCGACCTTCAAGCCTGGGTTTTGAACACAGGCGTTCACCGCACCGAAAATTCCCGCCGCCCCTCCTCCTATTACTACCAGATCGTACCTGACCGCCATTTGCAAATTTCCTTGTAAGAAGGCACGAAAATACGGGATTCATTCAAACAGATAAATTAGATTTGTCTTTAGAGATCAAAAAGCACCAATGGCTAAGAAAAAAGCACCAGCAAAAAATAGAAGTACCCGTAAATCGTCTAAAGACTCAGGAAGCAATTCGGGGCTCATACTCGGAATTGTGATGATCCTGGTAATAGGACTGGCATGGTATCTGAAAAATAATGATGGCCTGCCAGACTTTCTTCAGGCCGGGGGCAAGCAAGAACAGACTGTAGAATCCTCTAAAAAACCTTCGAATCAGGTTGAAAAAAAAGAAAGTGGCAAAAAGTCGTCAGCTCAAAAGCCTGTTAAGACGGAGCCTAAAACTGGAAAGTCATCATCTGACAAGCCTGCTGAAGAGGTAGAAATACCCACAGACTACGACCATTACTACTACACCACCTCCTTCGACTTTGCCTGGCCAGCTTACAGCCAGGACGACCTTATCGTGGAGCATGAGGGCTACACCCTGGCCTACGACGAGGACATTGAGCAGCCTAAGTGGGTGGCCTACCGGCTAACAGCCGAAAACATCAGTAAGAATGCGGCCCAAAGAAAGGATAACTTTCGACCAGACAAAGACGTGCGGACTGAGTCTGCAACTTTAGCCGACTATAAAGGGTCTGGGTATGACAGGGGACATCTGGCACCAGCCGCCGATTTTAGCTGGTCGCAGTCGGCTATGGATGGCACTTTCTTTCTGAGCAACATGAGTCCTCAGGATCCCTCGTTCAATCGGGGAATTTGGAAACAGTTGGAGGAAAAGGTCAGGGATTGGGGAAAGAGAGACAAAGAGCTTTTTGTGGTGGTAGGCCCAATCGTAGAAGGTGGTGCCAAGAAAATAGGAAAGAATAAAGTGGCTGTTCCTCAAAAGTTTTACAAAATTGTGCTGGACATTTCTGAACCCGAGCTGAAGGCAATTGGTTTTGTGATGGAGAATAAGGCCTCAACCCTTGGAATAATGGAATATACCGTGACTATTGACTCCATCGAAAAGATCACAGGGCTGGATTTCTTTCCAATGATTCCCGATGAATTAGAAAAGAAATTGGAGAGCACAATTAATAAAAACCTCTGGAAATGAGAAGTTGGACAATGAAAAGCATGGTATTCTGCCTATTGATCATCTCATCGTATGGTGGGTGGGCTCAAACTGGTCAGGGCCGTGCCAAAGCATTGCTCGAAGAGGCCAAAGGGTATATGGCCAAAGAAGATTATCGGGCTGCTGACAAAAAATTCCGCCAGATTCTCTCTCTCAACGAAGTAGTACCTACCGAGGCGTTGTACTTTTTCGCTTTCACGCTGGAAAAAAACCACCAACTTCAAAGCAGCCGCAATTTCCTTAATAAGTACACAGACCTTACGGGCAAGTCTGGCGAGTATTTCAACGAAGCCAAAATGCTGCAAAACCGGCTTGACGTGCTGGCAAGGGAGATAGAGGCCTGTGAATATTGTGATAACGATGGCTTCAGGTTGATCACATGTAGCCAGTGCGATGGCTCGGGGCACATCGATGACAAGTGCCCGCTATGTCATGGATTCGGAGAGATAACGTGCCACAAATGCCTTGGCGAAGGCGTTCAGATTTCCAAAAACCAGTTTGGAGAAAATGTATATAAAACATGTGATGTTTGCACTGGAAAAGGCAAAGAAACCTGCACACAATGTCGGGGTGAAAAGCATGTGGTGCAGGACTGCCCCCGTTGTAACGGGCTGGGAAGAAGTGGATCGGACGTGCTCTGCAATCACAAAGAGCACTTCATTATCCCCTCAATGACCCAAATAAAAAATTAAGGCCTGTTATTTACAGTATTGGGAAAGAGCTTCATCTGCGTCCTTCGCTCCCAGTGATTTTGCCGTTTTAAAATCATTGCAAGCATTGTTCCCTTGCTTAAGATTGACTTTCAAAGCACCTCTGTACAAGTAAGCCTCTCCAAGGTCATTGTTAAGGCTAATGGCATTGTTGTATGCCCCCATCGCCTCTTTCATCATGCCTTGCAGGTGGTAGCTTCGCCCCAGCAGGAAATAAGCCTGTGAATTGGAGCCGTCAATTTCAACAGCTTTTCCAAAATTGAAAGCCGCATTGTCATACTGGCCGTCTCTGTAATAGTACTGACCAATGCTCAAAAGTGCCGGCACATTCTTGCCGTCAAGTTCAAGGGTTCTTCTGAAGGACTCCAGAGCCTTATCGTACTGCCCCAGTTCCTCATAAGATCGCCCCTTGTTGTATACAGACTTTACATGCGTCGGATTGAGTGACAGATACTGGTCGTAGGCCTCAATGGCCTCCTTGTACTGCCCCTTTTCATAAAGCAGATCGCCCTTCACCACAGCCTCGTCTTTGCACGAAACCAAACACACCATCACTATTAAAAATCCCTTGAGGAAATTTCTATTCAAACTCATCTGACAACTTTGAGATAATAAAATTGGTCGCACCCAACCAAAATGAAGGTGCAAATAAAGTGAAAATAATTAAGTAGGCAGAATTGATTGTATATTACACTGCAACGTCGTTCTCACGTAAAGCGCTATTCAGCGACGTCTTTTTATCTGTGCTTTCTTTTCTCTTTCCTATGATCAACGCACAGGGCACCTGGAACGTACCTGCCGGAAACTTCTTGGGAATTGTGCCCGGTATCACCACCGAGCGCTCGGGCACATAACCCTTATACTCCACTGGCTCACTACCCGAAACGTCTATAATTTTAGAGCTGCCCGTCAACACAACATTGGCACCAAGCACAGCTTCTTTGCCAATCCTGATGCCCTCTACAATGATGCAACGTGAACCAATAAATGCATTGTCTTCCACGATAACCGGGGCCGCCTGAACGGGCTCAAGTACACCACCGATTCCAACGCCTCCACTCAGGTGAACGTTCTTCCCAATCTGCGCACAGCTTCCCACTGTTGCCCAGGTATCGACCATAGTTCCCTCGTCGACATAGGCTCCGATATTCACATAGCTTGGCATCATCACCACGCCTGCACTCAAGTAAGAGCCGTAGCGAGCCACGGCATTTGGCACCACCCTCACTCCCAATTTATCGTAGCCAGTCTTTAGCTTAATCTTGTCGTGATACGAGAATGGCCCCACCTCAATGGCCTGCATTTTCATCAGAGGAAAATAGAGAATGACCGCCTTCTTGATCCACTCGTTCACAACCCAATCGTCCCCCACTTTTTCGGCCACACGACGAATCCCTTTGTCAAGGTCATCGACAATTGTTTTGATGGCAATTGCCGTTTCCTTGTCCTGCAAAGTTGCCCGGTCGTCCCACGCATTCTCTATTAATTCTCTTAATTCCATTCAGTAGAAATTCTATTAAATTATCTTCGGCCAAAGGAATCGGATTTCCTTAGCGCCATGTTAAAAAAACAAATTGTGATTGGTTCGGTATTGAAACCTGTGGATGACATACGTCACTATCACAAGCTTGCCCTATCAATGACGAAAACAAATAAATATGGTTTTAATATCATAGGATTCAATTCGAAAAATCACTCAGCACATCCCGATATTATATTTACCCCTCTCTTTTACTTCAAAAGAATCTCATTTGGGAGACTTTTTGCTCCCGCCAGGTTCTTCCTAAAGTTAGTTAAATTAAAGCCTGAACTAATCATAGTTAATTCATCTGAATTTCTGATTGTTAGTTGTCTATACCAAATAATATTTGGCACCCGGATTGTGTATGATATTCAGGAAAATTACCAACTGAACATCAAATACCTTTCCCCTCTTCCCTCCTTTCTAAAACCTCTTGCAGCCGCATGGGTCAGACTGTCTGAAACAATGAGCGCTCCTTTCATTTCTCATTTTATCCTGGCAGAAAACAGTTACACTGCCCTTCCTTTTATCGGCACCCGGTGGACCGTTCTTCAAAACAAAGCACTGCCCCTTGCAGTCCGCACCGCCCGAAAAGCAAACCTCAACGCTCCCGTATTTCTCGTGACTGGCACGCTGTCTCTCACCTATGGGGTTCGGGAAGCCATCGATGCTTTTATGAAAATTCACGAAACGATTCCCGGAAGCCAACTCCACCTTTGTGGCAAAGTACCCGACAAAAAGTCGATTCGATATATCAGTGAAACGATAGACAATTACCCCTCCATCAAGCTGATTGGAGGCGCTGATGGGGTGCCTTACGAAACTATACAATCTGCCATTGCTCGAGCCGACTTTGGGTTGGTGTTTTATCCCGACAACCCAGCCATCAGCGAATGTTTTCCTACCAAGATTTGGGAGTACATGTCTTATCGGCTGCCGATGATCATTCAAGAAGAAAGGATGTGGACCAACTACTGCCTGGAAAAAAAAGCTGCAGTTATTTTTAAACCCGGGCAAGCTCCGACTGGCGAACCATTGTCCATACTTTATGGCACCTTCTACCCTGCTTCTATCGACTACGGCGACATCTACTGGACAGGTGAGGAACAAAAACTTATCCAGTTGATTAACACCCTTGTGTCGGATCAGTAGCCACCTGTTCAGGTCTGTTTGATCGAGGTGTGAACATCTCCTGCTGTTTTTGTGTTATACCATCGATTGAAAAATATTTTTAGATAACTCTAAAATATTTTTACCTTTGGGGAAAAATATTTTGTAATGCTAAGCTTTGCCGAAGAAAACTACCTGAAAGCCATATTTCATTTGTCTGACAGCGGTGCTACTGAGGTGTCTACCAATGCTATTTCTGACCACATGAGCACGAAGCCTGCGTCGGTCAGCGACATGATCAGGAAGCTGGACGAAAAAGGGATGGTGACTTACAAAAAGTACTATGGAGTCAACATTTCCAAGAAAGGAAAAATGATGGCCTTGCAGGTCATTCGCAAGCACAGGCTTTGGGAAGTGTTTCTGGTTGATAAATTAAAATTCAATTGGGATGAGGTGCATGAAGTGGCCGAACAGCTGGAACACATCAGATCCGGTCTCCTTATCCAGCGCCTGGACGAATTCCTCGACTACCCTAAAGTAGATCCTCATGGCGACCCTATTCCTGACGAAAACGGTGACATGGCCGTTGCAAAAAAAACACCTCTGGACAAAGTTGAGGTGGGAGTCAAAGGAAAAATTGTTGCGGTGAACGACGAAGGCTCTTCCTTTTTACAATACCTCGATAAAATCGGCATTTACCTCGGTGCCAAGCTGGAAGTAACTGAGCGAGTCGACTTTGATGGTTCAATGGAGATACTAATAGATAATAAGCAAAAGGTATTTATTTCCAGAGAGGTATCACAAAACATTTTGATCACAGATTAAATATGAAAAAATTGATGTTGAGAATAACCCTGTCAGTTGCAATCATCAACATGCTGTTCTTTGGCTGCACCCAAACAAGTCAAAAAAGGCAGAAAGACACCAAGCTCAAAGTGCTGGCGACTACCGGAATGATTTACGATGCCGTACTGAATATTGCAAAGGACTCCGTTGAAGCGGATGCATTAATGGGGCCAGGTGTTGATCCTCACCTTTACAAAGCCACCCAGGGAGACCTCCAGCGACTATCAGCAGCCAACGTTGTTTTTTACAACGGCCTTCACCTTGAAGGAAAAATGGGCGAAGTGCTGGAGAAGTTGGGGCGGCTGAAGCCAGTTGTGGCAGTTTCGGAAGAAATACCGAAGGAAAAACTCAGGGACACGCCTGTTTTCGCAGGAAACTATGACCCCCATATTTGGTTCAATGTTGACCTGTGGAAAAACGCCGTGCTGGAGGTTGGCAAAACACTGAAGGAAAAAGACCCGGCGAACGCCGCTTACTACCAAAAAAACCTGGAGGTCTATTTGAAAAAGCTTGATTCGCTTCACAGCTGGGTAACGTCAGAAATAGCCACAATTCCTGAAACTCAGAGGATTCTGGTTACAGCCCATGATGCATTCGGCTACTTTGGTGATGCTTACAACATCGAAGTAAACGGTCTTCAAGGTATCTCCACGCAATCGGAGTTTGGCCTCAAAGACGTGGCCGATCTGGTGAATCTTATTGTTGACAGAAATGTCAAAGCTGTTTTTGTTGAGACTTCAGTATCTGAAAGAGCCATCAATGCGGTGGTAGACGGCTGCAGGCAGCGTGGACATCAGGTAGTGATTGGTGGCAAACTCTATTCTGACGCAATGGGCGAATTTGGCACACAAGACGGCACCTATATCGGCATGGTTACGGCGAATGTAAACACAATAGTATCCTCTTTAAAATAATCTGGTAAGATGAACATACATGCAGAAGATCCGATCATTGAAGTGCACGATCTCACGGTCAGCTACAGTCAAAAGCCGGTGCTGTGGGGTATCGATCTCTCTCTTCCCAAGGGCAGCCTGGTAGGGATTGTGGGGCCCAACGGCGCTGGTAAGTCGACCCTCATCAAGGCCATTATGGATCTAGTGCCGCTTAGCAGCGGTTATGTGAAGCTATTTGACACGCAACTCGACAACGTGAGGGAAAAGATCAGCTACGTGCCCCAGCGGGAGTCCGTCGACTGGGATTTTCCGGCTTCAGTATATGACGTGGTAATGATGGGCCGTTACGGAAAGCTGGGGCTTTTCAAAAGGCCACGGCAAGCCGACAGGGAGGTGGTGCAGGAGAGCATGCGCTTGGTGGGAATGGAAGCCTTCAAAAACAGGCAGATTTCACAGCTCTCAGGTGGACAGCAGCAACGGGTGTTTCTGGCCCGGGCGCTGGCGCAGCAGGCAGAGGTCTATTTTATGGATGAGCCATTTGCCGGTGTAGATGCGGCCACTGAAAAAGCGATTGTAGAGTTGCTGAGGAGAATGTCTAAAGAAGGGAAGACGGTAGTGGTGGTGCACCACGACTTACAGTCCGTAGCCAAGTATTTCGATTGGCTCATTTTGCTGAATATGCGTCTGGTAGCATCAGGGCCAACAGTCGATGTGTTTAAAGAAGAGCTTTTGCAGGAAGCATACGGTGGCAAGCTCACCATTCTGTCGGAAGTGGGCGACTTGCTTACTAAAGGGCGTTTCCCCAGCAGAGAGAAAACAGTGTAAGCAAATTTGGCAGCCATATCATGGAAGACTTTCTCTATTTCTTTTCTTTTCAGGATCCCAACATCAGGTACGTGGTGGTGGGCTCGGTGCTGCTGGCTATCAGTGCGGCCATTGTGGGTTGTTTTACCTTTCTTAAGAAAAGAGCCCTCATTGGGGATGCCGTGGCACATTCGGTGCTACCAGGTGTCTGCCTCGCATTTGTAGTGTCAGGAACCAAAAACCCCATTTACTTGATTATTGGAGCGTTCATTACCGGCTGGCTCTCCCTCCGGTTTATCGACATGATCGTCAGGTACTCCAAACTAAAAGAAGACACAGCGATTGGTCTTACCCTGTCGGTCTTTTTCGGCCTTGGCATTCTGATCCTTACGGCTATCCAGCATTCCGGCAACGCCAATCAAAGCGGGCTGGATCAGTTCCTGTTTGGCAAAGCAGCTTCTCTTGTTGGCCAGGACCTGATTGTGTTCGGATCGGTCAGTATTATTTTGCTGCTGGTTGTCGGCCTTCTCTTTAAAGAGCTCACCCTGCTGGCCTTTGACGAACAGTTTGGAAAAGCCATTGGCATGCCTGTGAAGGGGCTGGAGCTCGTTTTGACAACCCTCACAGTACTGGCCGTAGTTACAGGCATTCAGGCTGTGGGGGTGGTGCTCATGGCAGCCATGCTTATTACGCCTGCAGCAGCGGCCCGGTTCTGGACCGACAAGCTGACCACAATGGTGTTCCTTGCAGCACTCTTTGGGGCGATCTCCGGCGTTTCGGGTGCCTACATTTCCTTTGTGGCTCCGGCCATGCCTACCGGGCCGTGGATTGTGCTGGTGATTTCCTTCATCGCCATGAGCTCGTTCTTTATTGCGCCAAGGAAGGGCATCCTGTATAAGCAATTCCAGCAAAGAAAATATCAAAAACAGATCCTGGAGGAAAATATCCTCAAGGCATTTTTCCACCTGGGTGAGGCCGATGAACAATACTATGGACACCGAAAGATAAGCGACCTGATCTCCCAACGACGTTTCGTAATGGGCCGGTTAAAAGGCGGCCTCCAAAAACTAGTGAGAAGCGGTTTCCTGAAGCAGGACCGGGAAGGCTGGGTACTTACCGAGGAAGGTAAAAACAAAGGGCAACGCATAGTGAAGCTTCACCGGCTTTGGGAGCTTTACCTTACCGAGTATTTGCGCATTGCGCCCGACCATGTGCACGATGAGGCTGAAACAATTGAGCATATCATAACGCCGGAAATAGAGGCCAGGCTGGAGAAAAAACTCAACTATCCGTCGGTTGATCCACACAACGAAACTATACCTTACAGATAAGCCATGGAAGCGATATATATCATTTTAGCAGGTTCGTTGGTGGCGGTGTCCTGCGGCCTGGTGGGGAGCTACCTCATCCTTCGAAAAATGGCCATGGTGGCTGATGCCATTTCTCATGCCGTGTTGCCGGGTATTGTGATAGCGTTTTTCATTTCTGGCAGCCGGGACTCCCTGCCCATGCTTTTGGGAGCAGGTGCGTTGGGTATCATCACCACCTTTCTCATCGAGTTCTTTCACAAGAAGGGCAACCTCCAAACGGACGCCTCCATCGGTGTCACCTTCACCTGGCTGTTTGCCCTGGGCGTTATTTTGATTTCCACGTTCGCTGGCAAGGTTGACCTCGACCAGGACTGCGTGCTTTACGGTGAAATTGCCTACGTGCCCATTGATCTTTGGATCACCGACACCGGCACCATCATGGGGCCAAGAGTACTGTACATCTCCGGATCAGTGCTGCTGGTGGTCATTGCTTTCATCTTCATCGGATACAAAGAGTTGTTCCTCACCACGTTCGACCCCTCCTACGCCGCCATCATTGGCATTAACACCACCCTATGGCACTACTTGCTCATGGGAGCTGTGTCGCTTACAACGGTGGCATCTTTCGAATCCGTTGGGGCAATTTTGGTGGTGGCTTTGCTTATTGCCCCGCCAGCAACGGCCTACCTGCTCACGGAGGATTTCAAGAAAATGCTTATTTTCACTTGTATCATCGGCATAATTGTATCCGTGCTGGGCTATTATCTTGCGTCTTATATTGACGGATCCATCGCCGGTGCTATGTCGACGGTGGCGGGTTTAATCTTTTTGGTTGTATTTTTGTTCTCTCCCACGCAAGGAGTAGTGTTCAGAAATAGAAGATCGAAACTTTCCATGACTTTAAACGAAGAACCAATATGAAGCAATTGATTGGACTACTGTCAGTGGCAATACTCGCCATTGTGGTTACGGCTGCTACTCCAGCTGAACCAACGGCTACGGAATGGACTTCTATTGACCAGTTGGCTGAAAAGCTGAAAAAAGAACCCAGGCCGGTGATTGTGGAGATGTACGCCAACTGGTGTGGCTGGTGTAAGAAGATGGACAAAACCACTTTTACCGACCCGGAGGTTGTCTCGCTTTTGAACGAATCGGTTTATGTGGTCAAAATAAATGGAGAAACAACAGATAAGTTTACCTTTTTGGGTAAGGAAACCAGTGGCAGGGAGATGGTGAAGGCGTTGGGGATACAAGGATACCCTACCTTCATTTTGGTAGACAACGACCAGGACAGACTTGAAATCGTTTCAGGTTACAAGACTTCGCCGCAGCTGAAAAGGATCATCACCAAACTGGCCAAAAAATAAGCTCTGTAAAAACCCAATACTCAAATGACAAAATATAAACAAGCTCCAAATCACCTAGAATTCACATTCGAAACGGTTTAGTGCTTCGATATTGAATTTTGTTGCTTGTCTTTTGTTATTTCTACCGAGTCTTTCATTCTAACAAACAGTTCATAACCCTTGGGTGCTCTCTCCTACTCTCAGTTCGACGATACCATTGTGGCGCTTGCTACCCCTCAGGGCATTGGCGCTATTGCCGTTGTTCGCCTTTCCGGGCCTCAGGCGATAAGTATCGCCAATGCAGTCTTCCATGGCAAAGACCTTGATGCAGTCGACTCGCACACAATACATTTTGGCACTATCAGAGAAGGCAAAGAGGTCATCGACGAAGTGTTGATGTCGGTCTTCATTGCCCCCAGGTCGTTTACCAAAGAAAACGTGGTGGAGATTTCCTGTCACGGGTCGTCGTATATCATCAAGCGCATCATTAACCTCCTCGTGAGCAAGGGAGCCAGGTTGGCCAAGCCAGGCGAGTTCACCAAAAGGGCATTTCTCAACGGGCAATTTGATCTGGCCCAGGCCGAGGCAGTAGCCGATGTGATCAGCTCCGATTCCGAAGCGGCCCACCAGGCGGCCATGTCGCAGATGCGGGGAGGCTTTTCGAAAGACATCAAACAACTGCGGGAGCAGCTCATCCACTTTGCCAGCATGATTGAGCTGGAGCTGGACTTCGGCGAAGAAGATGTGGAATTTGCCGATCGTCACGACCTGGCGAAGCTGGTCAACGACCTGAAAACGATCATCAACCAGCTGATCAAGAGCTTCGATTTGGGCAATGTCATCAAAAATGGCGTGCCCACAGTGATTGCAGGCAAGCCAAACGCCGGCAAGTCTACCCTGCTCAATGCTTTGCTTAAGGAAGAAAAGGCGATCGTTTCTGACATCGCCGGCACCACCCGTGACTCCATCGAAGATGAAATCAATATTGAAGGCGTGGCTTTCAGATTCATCGACACGGCTGGCATCCGAGAAACAACCGATGTCATCGAAGCGCTGGGTGTGGAAAGAACGCACAGCAAAATGAAGGAAGCTTCGCTGATCCTTTACCTTTTTGACCTGGTGAACGACAACATCACCGACATCAACAAAGAGATAAACAAGCTGGAGAACCTGGGTAAACCGTTTATTCCTATCGGGAATAAGATAGACAAAGCACCCGCTGCTCTGGTGGCTCAGCTAAAAGAAGATGACAGGTTTATCTTTATTTCTGCCTCACAGCAGCAATACCTGGAAGAGCTGAAAGACAAGATCCTCGATCAGGTCAACCTGAAGAACATCCGCAGCAGCGACACCATCGTGACCAACGCCCGCCACTTTGAAAGCCTGCTGAAAACCAGCCAGGCCCTGGATGATGTGCTCACTGGCATCGGCTCCAACGTCACTGGCGACTTCCTGGCCCTTGACATCCGGCAGGCCCTCCACCACCTCGGTGAGATTACCGGTGAGGTAACTAATGATGACTTGCTGGCAAATATCTTTAGTAAGTTTTGTATCGGAAAATGAAAATTAAGATAGCAGACATTAGTCCATATCTGGAAAGCCTTAGTGAGAAAGAAAAGGATAAGCTGATCGCCCGGTTGCTGACAAAAAACCAGGCTGAGCTGGAGGCAATTTATTTTCAGAAGGTGGCTTCAAAAAACGACCTGGAAGATCTATTTGCCGATGTAAAAGCTGAAATAGAAGACGCCATGAATGTTTATATCAATTATGGTGTCATACAAAAGAACCTTGCCAAAGGCATCCAAAAGGCTACACAGGCAATCAACCGTTATAAGGCAATTGATCGGCGACCGGAAAAAGAGGGCGAACTGATCATGTATATGCTGGAGATCATTTTTACGGATTTCGGCAATGAATTCGGCACTTGCTGGACAGTTTTTGATTTTAGGGTAGCGCAAGCGATATCTAAAGTAGTCACAATTGTTACCAGGAAAATCCACGCAGACTACAGAATGGACTTTGAGGGTAAAATCAATGGACATATACGGCGACTTAAGGCCGAGGCTTCCCACAATGACGTGATTTACAACTTGCCGGATAGGATAACCTATTGAGCCACCCCCGGAACTGACAGGGGCATCAACTTCACTTGCATTTAGCAGTCTGTCTTCTCCTCTTTCACCCTTGTCAAGCCGTCGATCTCCGTCTTCGATAGAGAATCGTTCAAAAGAATGGTATTCAACTCATACTTAGTTTTCGTATCTTTGGTCAAAGTCATTCGTTAATAGCTGTAAACAAATTTTGACAATGCTGGTAGAGAGAAAAAATAATGAAATAATCGTCACCCTTGATGGAGCTGTGAACGTCGACTTTCTCCAACAAACACTGGACTACTTGCGCTATTTGGAACTAGGTGCAAAAAGTAAAGCCAGCCAAGCTCAAATTAACCAATTGGCGCAAGACGCAAAAAAAGGCTGGTGGGAAAAGAACAGAGATAAGTTCATTAAGTGAAATTAGTAGTTGACACCAACATCCTGTTCAGTGCTCTCTTAAACTCCGAAGGTAAAATCGGCCATCTTCTTTTTAATTCTCTTCATGTATTCGAATTCTATAGTGTCAACTTCCTCAAAGAGGAGATTAAGGAGCACCAGAGAAAAATTATGCTCATTTCGGGGTTCACCGAAGAAGAGTTCAATGAGCGAAAAGCGCTGACTTACAAGCAAATTAAAGAATCCACCCTCTAAGAAGGTGGACTTGATTATGCCCCTATAAGGGGCCAAAGTCCAGCTTTTGCTGTTCTTCTAGTTTTTCCTGCTTTTCTTGATACTTCACATATCGCCTGATTTTCTCTTCGTCTAGTCCTATTGTGTCTACACAATAACCTCGTGACCAAAAGTGATTCCCCCAGTATGGCTTCTGCTTCAACTGAGGATAACTTTTGAATGTCTTTATAGCCGTCTTGCCCTTCAAGACTCCCATCAGTTGCGATATCGATACTTTTGGTGGAACACTAACTATTAGATGCACATGGTCAATCTGTATATTGAGTTCCTTCTTTTCACACGCCTTCCATTCCAAAAGCATCAACAAATCCTTTTCAAGTTGTTGTTTTACTAAACCTTCGAGTACTTTGAATCGATATTTTGGAGTCCATACTATATGGTAATCACATCGATACAATACATGACTTAGCTTTTTAAAATTGCTCATCATGTAAATATAAAACTTCAGGCTAAGCCAATTATACATGACCACCTTCAAAGAAGGTGGATTTCTCAGTTATATTAAAGAACAAGGCAAGCTTTATTCAACAATTCAAGACTTATGACCCTGACATCCTGATTCCAGAATTAAATGTAGCAATCGAATACAAGTTTATTCGGAAGGGCAATATCATTGAGGATTATATAGATCAAGTGAAGACGGACGCAAATAACTATAAGGGAGATAATAGATATGAAAACTTCGTAGCGGTGTTATGCATTGAGGACAGTGCGTCAGCAACTGAGGATAACATAAGAGAATCATGGACGGCTAAAAACTTTCCCGATAACTGGGATCTGGTGGTGGCCTTTTTGTAAAGATAGTTTCATGTCTAAACTCACTAAACCTGACTGATTTGTACCTTATTTGTACCTGACTATTATAACTACCTGACTATCAACACTAATTACTTTTTGTATCGGAAAGTAAATAACGATCACCAGCAATGAAAAAGTGTGCGGCTGTGAATCGGATTGCGATATAAATTACATTTTATGTAACTTTACATTTACAATTGAAGTAATGAGGATTGTAACGTTCCGAAGGATCAGGGAATACACCGAAAAGGTGCCGGAGGCCAAAACAGCCCTGGAAGAGTGGTATCACAAAACCAGCAAAGCCAGTTGGGAGAATTTCCGGGAGATGAGACAGACCTTTAATAGTGTGGACCATGCCGGAAGCAACCGGTATGTTTTCAACATCAAAGGAAATAAATTCCGGCTGATTGCTATAGTGATTTTTGCTTCAAAAAAAGTGTATATCCGGTTTATCGGTTCACATTCTGAATATGACGACATTCAGGACTATTCAAGTATCTAAAGAATACGGATATGATCAAAGAAAAGGAATATAAAAAGTACCTGGCACGGATCGAAGAGCTTCTAAAGGTTGTGGGCAATGATACCTCTCCGGAAGACCCAACATTTGTCGAACTTGATGAAATATCTGACCTCGTTGCTGAGTACGAGGAAGCTCACCTGCCGGTAGCTACGCCTGGGCTGATCGATGTGATCCGGTTACGCATGTCTGAGATGGGCCTAAGCCAAAAGGAGCTTGCTGAACTCCTTGGAACATCCGCCAGCCGGATCAGTGAATACTTAAAAGGCAAGCGTGACATTACCCTGGACATGGCTAAGACTATACATAAAAAGCTGAACATCGATGCTGACATTATTCTCCAGTAAAGAAAGACTGCCGGCAAACGACCTAGTACCAGGATCGGCTATGCATCCTGGAGAGCTTTTAAAAGACGAGCTGGAAGCCAGGGAAATGAAGCAGATTGAGTTGGCAAAGGCACTTGGTATTGCCAAGAATATAATGTCTGAGCTGATTGGAGGAAAGCGAAACATCACTCCAGAGTTGGCTGTTCGCCTGGAAGATGCCCTTGGCATCAAAGCAGGATTTTGGATGAAATACCAGGTTGCCTATGAGATCGATAAGATCCGGGTCAAGAACAAAAAGGCTATGGAGAAGGCCGATATCCCAACAAAGACTAAAGTGCAAATGGCTTCAATTTGAGAGCAAAAACTTCTTTATCTGCGCAAGATACTGCTTGCGCAGTGGCCAGCAAAGCCACCGTTTTCCCACACCCACCGCCCATCCTCTCTCCTATTCCGAAATCATAACTACTGCCCTATCTTAGACAATTATTATCCAGAAGATCATGCATAGAAGAAAATTCATCCAGGCCTCAGCCATGGCCGCCGCCGTTGCGGCGACACCCTCATTTCCCACGTTTTCCAGCACGAAAGCCACAAGGAAGTTCAAACTAGCACTCAACCCGGGTATTATCGGGGTGAAGGCCAACTTTGCGCAAACCTTGGATTACGCCATCCAGTATGGTTATGAGGCCATTAGTCCGTTTACACAGGAAGTGATGAAAGACTACTCGTCGGCTCAGCTGAACGAAATCATGGCGAAGATGAAGGCCAACAAGATCAGCTACGATTCGACCAATATACCTGTGGAGTTTCGCCGGGACGATGCCAAGTTCAAAGAAGACGTGAAGGAACTGCCAAAATTCTGCGAGGCCATGCAAAAGCAAGGGGCCACCCGGATCAACACATGGATCATTTCTTCACACGGCACACTTACCTACAATGAAAACATGCGCCAGCATGCCGCCCGGCTTGGGGAATGCGCCAAAATAATGAATGACTATGGCATAAGGCTTGGTCTTGAGTACCTGGGCATGCGAACACTTGTGGCCGGGAATCGCTATACATTTATCAGTTCCATGAAGGAAGGGAAAGAACTCATTGCTGCCATAGGAACTGGAAATGTTGGGTTTGTGCTGGACAGCTTCCACTGGTATTGCGCCAACGACACTCTGGAGGACATCAAAACCCTCACCCCTTCCGATATCATTACAGCCGACATTAACGATGCCAGAGCTGGCTTCAAACGAGAGGAGCAGCAGGACGGAAAACGAGAGCTGCCACTGGCCACCGGCGTGATCAACATGAAAGACTTTCTGCAGGGTTTGATCGACATCGGGTACGACGGGCCGGTGAGAACCGAGCCGTTTAACCAGGCGCTTAACGACCTCGAAAACGACGAAGCGCTGACCACCAACATGGCCGCCATGAAAAAATCGCTGGCGCTGGTGGGTATGTAGACATGCCCGACACTGGAATCCGCCTACCCACACCATGTAGTTTTTGACAGGTATAATTTTTTTCGTTCGGAGGAATACCTACAAAAGCTAACTCATCGTCGCTTCTATGCCCTTCAGTGCAACCTCGGCAAAGTGCAGTTCTTCGTATGCACGCTACACTGGCCCTAATCGGTTTGAGGCAGGTAGGAACAACATCCCTGGCCTGCTCCGTTGGCTTTCATGCACTTCCGACAGCATGATCTGAATTACTATTAGGGTAATTGTTTTTTATTAGAATAATACAATTAATAATTTATATAGTGCAGCAAGTAATCGGCAGGTAATCAACCTAATAGAAGCCAGCCGCTACTTCAATATCTATCAAAAAACCGACCCTCTTCTATTGAAATGCTCTTTTTCGTCCGTAGATTGGGAGATATTCGATCATTTTTTTTCTGTACCTATGTCAAAATTTCGCTGGGTTCTTTTTTTGATCTTATTTAGCAACAATGCCTTTTCCCGGGCTGCAACCCCCATCATCAAAAGTTTTTCGCCAACCTCTGCCAGAGTTGGAGATAAGGTAATTATCAAAGGCGAAAACTTCGATGACAAGTCAGAAGGAATGCAGGTATTTATCGGCGGAGTAGTGGCAAAAATTACAAGTGGCAGCACCACGGAGCTGGAAGTCACTGTGCCACTGGAGGCCAAAATGGGGCCAATTATCGTCGTTTCGTCGACTGGCATGGTGGCCACCTCTAACCTCGACTTCATCCCGACATACAGCGACGGTGTTGCCATCATCGACACCAACGCTTTCGGCCCTGAAACCACTATTTCGACAGATGACAATCCCGAAAGATTAGAAAGTGCTGATTTCGATGGAGACGGCCTCATAGATCTTTTGATGACGCTAACCGGATCGAAGCCCAGCCTGAGTATTTTGAGAAACACCACGGATAAAAGTGTTCCTTCTTTCGACGTCACCCCCTATCCCGTCACTTTCGGAAACAATCAGGGAGCAAAAATCCATGACCTGGATGGTGATGGAAGGCTCGACATTGTCTGCTGGGGAAGTACCTCCCCGGGAATTGTGGTGATGGCTAATGAAAGTTCACCCGGTGAAATCTCTTTTAGCCCAGCAACTACCCTGGGCATTGAAGGCACACCTCATATTGGCCTTGTGCTTTCGGATCTTGATCAAGACGGCAAAGTTGACATTGCTGCTATCACAGGAAGCTCAATCAATATTTACTACAATACCAGCACAATAGGCAAGATCACCTTCACAGGTTCCTCTACCCTTGCCATTGGCGGTGGCGACCTGACGGCAGGCGATTTGAATGATGACGGGATCCCTGAACTCATTCGAGCCTTTGGAACCAGTTTAGACGTTATCACCAATACCAGCACGCCGGGAAAACCTTCCTTCGGTCCTTTGACTAGCTTTAAACCTAATTCAGCTGCGGCAATCGTGAGAGCGGCTGATATGGATCAGGATGGTTTCTTGGACATCATTGTAGGATCCCAGACTGCTACTGTCATAGAAATATTCAGAAATGCCTACGCCAGCGACGGAAAAATTACATTGGATGAACCTCTTGGATTCAATACTGGAGAAGGCTCGTCGAGCTATGGCGACTTCTTTGATGTAGGTGATATCAATGGAGATAAGCTGCCCGATATCGCCGTTCCCTCGGTGACCGAAGATCGGATTTTTGTTTATGGCAACAAGAGTGAGCCGGGCACCATTGCCATGCACGAAGTCGTCGTTTTTGGTACCTCCTCAGCACCGTTTGCTGATCAGCTGGATGACATCGACGGAGACGAAAGACCTGACCTGATTTATACCAACCGCCAGGCCGAGGGGAAGGGAATGCTGAGCATAAGACTTAATCAGACTGAGGCCCCAGAGCCAGAAATTAATGTCTACAACGGTGCAACTGACGCATCTTCAGTTATTACCGACGCACAAGGGACAGCCATCAACTTTGGTAATGCGGTACAGGGAAACAACATCACCCGAACTTTTGCTATCAAAAATACAGGAACGAGTTCGCTCAATGTCAGCAGCATTACTGTTTCCGGCTCAGCCTTCAGCGTGAACAGTTCTATTACCTCCATTGCAGTGGGCGCCACCCAAACGTTCACTGTTCGGTTGTCTGGCACAAATGCCGGCACTTTCAGTGCCACCGTCACTATCAACAACAATGACGCTGACGAAAATCCATTTACATTTCCTGTAACAGGTACCATCCTGGCGCCAGAAATCAATGTGTACAACGGGGCTACGGACGCTTCTCCTGCAATCACTGATGCACAAGTCGCTGTCATCAACTTTGGCAATGCAGTACAGGGCAACAACATCACAAGGACTTTTGCGATCAAAAATACCGGAACGAGCGTACTCAATGTCAGCAGCATTACTGTCTCCGGCACGGCCTACGCTGTCAGCAGTGGGATCACCACAGTGGCTGTAAGTGCTACGCAGACCTTCACTGTGACTCTTTCCGGCTCCAACACAGGCACATTCAATGAAACGGTGACCATTGCCAGTAACGACGCCGACGAAAACCCTTTTACCTTCCCTGTAAGAGGCGTCATCACCTTTCCTGAAATCAATGTTTACAACGGCGACACGGACGCCTCTCCTGTAATCACTGATGCACAAGTCGCTGTCGTCAACTTTGGCAGTGCGGTGCAGGGCAACAGCATCTCCCGAACTTTTGCTGTCAAAAACACAGGGACAAGCATGCTCAATGTCAGCAGCATTACCGTTTCCGGCACGGCCTACAGCGTCAGCAGTGCCATCACCGCAGTGGCTGTGGGCGCTACCCAGACTTTCACTGTGACTCTTTCCGGCTCCAACACAGGCACATTCAATGAAACAGTGACTATTGCCAGTGATGACGCAGACGAAAACCCTTTCACCTTTCCTGTAAGGGGCACTATCACCTTTCCCGAAATCAACGTTTACGACGGTGCCACTGACGCCTCTCCCGTAATCACCGATGCACAAGTCACTTCTATCAACTTTGGCAGTGCGCTACAAGGAAACAATATTACCAGGACTTTCGCTATCAAAAATACCGGAACGAGCGTACTCAATGTCAGTAGCATTACTGTTTCGGGCACTGCCTACAGTTTGGTCAGCGTCATCGCATCTGTTGCCGTGAATGCCACGCAAACTTTTACCGTGACCCTGTCGGGCACCAACCCAGGCAGTTTCAATGAAACAGTGACCATTGCTAGTAACGACGTAGATGAAAATCCTTTCACTTTCCCCGTAACCGGCACCATCACTGCACCGGAGGTCGATGTTTATAATGGCGACAACGAGGCCTCGCCAGAGATCATCGATGCGCAAATCACACCGATCAGTTTTGGTGGTGCACTACAAGGAAACGACATTACAAAAACGTTTGCTGTTAAAAACTCCGGGACTAGCACGCTAACTATCAGCAGTATAATTGTTACAGGATCGGACTATACTGTCAACAGTTCAATCGGAGCGTTGAGTGCCGGCACTACTCAAACTTTTACAATTACCTTATCAGGGGCAATTACAGGCACCTTTGATGCGATGGTCACGATTTCGAGCGACGATACCGACGAAAATCCCTTTACGTTCTCCATCACAGGCGGCATATCTGAGCCAGAGCTAGACGTTTTCTATGGAAGTAGCAATGCTGGTTTTCCCATCATGGACGGGCAGTTGTCAGCCATCGATTTAGGATCCGTTTTGCAGGGAAATGATATCATACAAACATTTGCTATAGAAAACACCGGGTCATTGCCTCTGGAGGTAAGCAGCATTAGTGTTTCGGGCACTGACTTTATCGTTACCAGTTCAATCTCGACAGTTGCAGTCGGCATAACAGAGACATTTACTATCACCCTTTCTGGCGCAACCATGGGCACCTTTAATGCTACAGTGACCATCACCAGCAACGACACCAATGAAAACCCATTCACCTTCCCTGTAACAGGTGCCATCACCTTGCCCGAGATCAACGTATACGACGGTGCCACTGATGCCTCACCGGGGATTACCGATGCGCAAGTGCCCGCAATTAACTTTGGTAGTGCGGTACAAGGAAGCGAGATCATAAGAACCTTTGCAATTAAGAATTCGGGGACGAGCACACTCAATATCAGCAACATCACCGTTTCCGGCACCGATTACAGCGTAAACAGCGCCATCTCAACGGTTGCTGCGAATGCAACGGAAACCTTCACTGTCAGCCTTTCAGGAACCAACACAGGCAACTTCAGCGCTACCGTAACCATCACAAGCGACGATGCTGATGAGAGCGATTTCACTTTCCCTGTAACTGGCACAATCACCTTCCCTGAGATCAACGTCTTCGATGGTGCCACAGACGTCTCACCATCAATTACCGATGCACAAGTGACCGCAATCAATTTTGGTAGTGCGGTACAAGGAAGCGAGATCATAAGAACCTTTGCCATTAAGAATTCGGGGACGAGCATACTCAATGTCAGCGGCATCACCGTTTCAGGCACCGATTACAACGTAAACAGCGCCATCTCGACGGTTGCTGCGAACGCAACGGAAACCTTCACTATCAGCCTTTCAGGCACCAACACAGGCAACTTCAGCGCTACCGTAACCATCACAAGCGACGATGCTGATGAGAGCGATTTCACTTTCCCTGTGACTGGCACAATCACCTTCCCTGAGATCAACGTCTTCGATGGTGCCACTGATGCCTCGCCGGGAATTACCGATGCGCAAGTGACCGCAATTAACTTTGGTAGCGCAGTACACGGAAGCGAGATCATAAGAACCTTTGCAATTAAGAATTCGGGGACGAGCGTACTTAATGTCAGCAGCGTCACCGTTTCCGGCACCGATTACAACGTAAACAGCGCCATCTCGACGGTTGCTGCGAACGCAACGGAAACCTTCACTATCAGCCTTTCAGGCACCAACACAGGCAACTTCAGTGCTACCGTAACCATCACAAGCGACGATGCTGATGAAAGCGATTTCACGTTCCCCGTGACTGGCACAATCACCTATCCGGAAATAAACATGTTTGCTGGTAATGACAACACGGCGTCAGCTATTTCTGATGACCAGACAGAAACTATTAGTTTTGAACCTACTGTTAAAGGGACTGACGTTCCCAGAAATTTCACTATTGAGAATACCGGCACCAGTGCTCTTAACATAAGTAGTGTGACTGTTTCTGGGGCAGATTTCAGTGTTTCCAGCGCCATTACTTCCGTCGCAACAAATGCATCAGCCAACTTTAGTATAACCCTTTCAGGGGCAAATGCGGGCACCTTCAATGCCACAGTCACGATTGCGTCTGACGATGCGGATGAAAATCCATTCACCTTCCCCATTACCGGAACGGTCACATATCCTGAGATCAATGTCTTCGCCGGCACGGACAATACGGCCACCATGATCACAGATGGTCAAACCTCTG
Organism: Imperialibacter sp. EC-SDR9; assembly: GCF_902498805.1. Classification (GTDB taxonomy): domain Bacteria; phylum Bacteroidota; class Bacteroidia; order Cytophagales; family Cyclobacteriaceae; genus Imperialibacter. The sequence continues at coordinate 99,176 of NZ_LR701575.1, forward strand.
CTGTAGAGTTTGGTAGTTCAGTGCAGGGCAATCCGATTACCCGTACTTTTGCCATACAAAATGCTGGCACCAGTGTACTCACCGTTAGCGGTATAACCTTGTCCGGTACTGATTTCAGCGTTTCCAGTGCCATTACCAGTATTGCCGCTGGCGCTACGGAAACATTCACCGTCACACTGTCGGGGGACAACACCGGTAACTTTAGCGCCGATGTGACCATCGGCAGCGACAACAGTGGCGACAACTCATTTACCTTCCCTATTACTGGCTCCATCACCTATCCCAACATTGCAGTGTTTGCCGGAGAGGACAATTCGGGAGAAGCAATATCTGATGAACAAGCCACTCCGATTAGCTTCGGAAGTGCTGTTCAGGGAAGTAATATCGTAAGAACATTCGCTATTGAAAATACAGGTACGAGCACACTAACCATCAGCGAGGTCACCGTTTCAGGTACTGGTTACAGCGTGACCAATGCTATTACTGCTATTGCCGCTGGGGCTACCCAAACGTTCACCCTTACCCTTTCGGGCACTGATACCGGCACTTTTGATGAGATCGTAACGATTACAAGCGATGATGCAGATGAAAGCCCGTTCACGTTTCCTGTATCTGGCACTATCACCTTTACTGAAATCAGTGTTTTTGCCGGGACAGAAAACACGGCTCCTGCTATTCTCAACGGTCAGCCGGCACCTGTAGACTTTGGAAGCGCAGCAGAGGGAAGCGAGATTTCTCAGGGTTTTGCCATTGAAAATACCGGCACCAGCAACCTCAACATCAGCGCCATTACTGTCGACGGAACAGCCTTCAGTGTCAGCAGTACTATCGCCAGTATCTCACCCGGAAACACCGAAATGTTTACAGTAACTCTATCTGGTGCCAATGCAGGCATGTTCAATGCCACCGTTGCTATCATTAGCGACGACCTGGATGAAAGCTCATTTACATTCCCCATAACCGGCGAAATATTATCTGGAGTGCCTCTGGTACCTGAAATAGAAATATTTGTGGGAAGCAGCGACACCGGCACAAGTATAACTGATGGACAATCCACCGCCATTGAAATGGGTACCACCGAACAGGGTGCCGACCTGGAAGCGGTCTTCACAATCAAAAACACGGGAAATGCTGCGCTCGAAATCTCAGGCATCACCTCTTCAAGCGAAGTATTCAGTATTCTGTCGTCAATAACAAGCTTACTGCCGGGAACAACCGGGCAGTTTACAGTAGTGATGGACGCCTCGGCGGGGGGAGATTTCACTGCAACTATTTCCATTGCCAGCAATGACGACGATGAAGCAGATTTTGACTTTTCGGTCAGTGGAAAAGTTGAATTTGAAGAGATGCAAGTAATAGAGGAAAGCAACAACAAGCTGATCACTTCCAACACGACAGTCAACCTGGGCACCACTCAGTTTGGAGACCCTATTTCCAAAGTATTTTTTATCGCCAACCCGTCAGAAAATGAAATCTTGATAATTCATTCCGTTGAAATCACAGGTGACGAATTTGAGGTGGCGCAGGTACCAGAAACCGTTGAAATTGGCGAAACAGGCCTGCTTGAGGTAGTGCTTCGGGCAACAGCCGAGGGGAGCTTCTCGGGTACCGTGACGATCAAAAGTAACTTCGCCGATTTTGTTTTTGACGTGTCGGGTGAGGTTGGGCCCAGAAACAAGACCATTCATGTCTTTAACGTGCTTACCCCCAATGGCGATGGAAAACATGATTTTCTGAAGATTGAGCGCATTACCGAATACGCAAATAATTCGGTTTCCATTTTCACCAAGGCAGGCAAACTGGTGTATCAAGCTGACCGGTATGACAACATAGATATCAAATTTGAAGGCAATGGGAATGTTGGCAGCAATCAGGCTCTGGATGCCGGCACTTATTATTACCTGATCAAGCTAGAGCGTGGGAAAAATGAATCCGGATTCATTCAGCTACTAAGAGACTAAATATGAACAGACACCTCTACTTATTGTTAGTTTTACTTGTAGCTGGGCGTTGTTTTGGACAGAATGTAGTACCGTACAGCCTGTACCTGATGAATCAGTCAACTCTGAACCCTGCTTATATTGGCGTGAACAGCCTGGCCAATGTCACAGCGATATCGAGGAAACAATGGCTGGGCATCGATGGGTCTCCCCTTACCACCACGTTAATGGGATCGAGCACCATTTCCATGCATAGTGCCGCCGGCTTGCGGCTGATGAGTGATAGTTATGGTATTAACACCGACACTGAAGTGATTGCCAACTATGCCTATCATATCAATTTCGACGATGACCATAACCTCTCGTTTGGTCTTCAGGGTGGCTTTCTTTCCTCCACCATTAATTACTCGAAGTTGGATGTCGACGTCTTTGACGACCCGTCGGTAGGCACGGGCAAGCAGTCGGAGTTTACGCCGAGTTTTGGCTTTGGTGCCATGTACAAGTCAGACTTCTTCTATCTGGGCGTGGCTGTTCCTCAGGTAACTAACTCTAATCTGCAAACCAACGGCGTCCAAACACGGAACCTGTATCAAAGTTATAACGTAACCGGCGGGTTCATCATCACCACTGTCCGAACCTTAAAAATTAAACCTTCCTTTCTCGTTAGCTATTCTCACAACGACCTCCTGGTAGATTTGAACGGTCAGGTGCTTATCGACGAAAAGATATGGCTGGGTGCCTCCATCAGAAACTTTGGTGCTGGCGGAGTGAATATCCTATTCACAGAAAACAATATGTTTCACTTTGGCTACTCCTTCCAATTTCCGTTCAATGAACTGGCTACCGTGGGATATGGAACACATGAAGTGATTGTCTCTGCCGACCTCAAGCTTGGCAAAAGACATGACCTTTCGGGTCGGTATTTCTGATCTATGAATGCGTTGATTGCTGGACCAAAAACCACATAGATAAACCGAGCGCCATCCGTTCGTGCACCAGAGCGGGTATCAAGTCAAATTCGGTTACATATTTCCAGAATGATCGAAACCTACTTGTCATATACATTTGCGTCCCATCGTGCATCAGAGGCATAATGGCTTTCTAGTCAATTAGATGTACATTTAGTGTCCGCCGTTCATTTGGCGACATCGATGTTTAGCCAAAAAAAGAAATTCAGGACAAGACAAATAAAGACATGGACGAAACTGATCCCCGAACGCTACCTATCTTCAAAAAAGGACAAGAAATACTCGAAACCGTCCGGCTTATTGGAAATCTGATTCCTGAGGATGACGAGATGTTACAAGATATCGAGGGCCATATGCTGTCGGATGCTGCATTGCTCACAGTAAAAGTAGCTGGCGCAGAAGCCGGCGACCTTTACGACATCAGAATGGAAGCTGCGGCCATTATCCGAAAAGCAGCCAGAGACTTAATGGTGCAAAACCACAGTCTCGACATGCACGGGTTTAAAGAAGTGCGATACTACCAACTGGTACGGGATCTGATAGAAGAGTATCGGCTGCTCTTCATCGATTGGGTGGCAGGATTTGACACAAATAACTATATCGTCGACCAATGGGGCTTGTTTAATCCTCCCGGAATTGGGCCTTTTGACGAAAACGATGAGTAAACGTCGCTACCAATTCTTTGATTCTGATGTGCCTCAAATAGACGCCCTAAACCATCAGACATCACCATAGCGTATTCCCAAATATTCAGTTAAATTGAGAGAGTAAACCTATACCTATGAAACGATTACTCCTCATTTTCCTGGCAGGAACTCTCCTCACCTGCCAGCCCCTCCAGGATCCGGCTTCCTCTGCGCTTACTATTGGCACCCCGAAGGCTGCCGGGTTCTCTCCCACCCGATTGGCCAGAATCGACGCCTCTCTACAGGACTGGGTAAACAAAGGCTGGATAAATGGTGCCGTTGGCTTGATCGCACGAAATGGCAAAATTGTTTACTATAAGGGCGTTGGCTACGACGATCTCGAAACTAAGGAGGCACTAGAAAGAGAAGGAATTTTCAGAATTGCCTCGCAAACGAAAGCTATCACAAGTGTGGCTGCCATGATGCTGTACGAGGAAGGAAAATTTCTACTGGACGACCCGGTGGCCAATTATATATCCTCCTTCAAAAACGCTCAGGTTTTGGACACGTTCAACCCGGAAGACACCACTTACACCACCGTTCCGGCGAACAGGGCGATTACCATACGAGATCTCCTTACTCACACCTCCGGCATAGACTATGCACAAATAGGCAGCCAGGAGGCGCAGGCAATTTATGCTAAGAACAATATTACAGCTGGATTGGACGTGTATGAGGGTACCCTGGACGATGCAATGGTCAGGTTGGGAAGCCTGCCTCTCACACATCAACCCGGCGAACGATGGACATATGGGCTCAATACTGACTTGGCAGGCCGCCTAGTGGAGATCTGGTCCGGGATGACTTTGGAGGAATTCTTCTACGCCCGCATTTTCAAACCACTGGGGATGGAAGACACCTATTTCAATATCCCTGAAGTGAAGGCTGACCGTTTGGTGAATTTCTTTTTGGAGGACTCCACCGGTTTGAAAAAAAGTGAACAAGCCCTGGGTGGCGATATGAACTTCCCCCTTCGGAAAAAAAGCTATTTCTCCGGTGGCGGTGGATTGTCGTCCACCATTTACGATTACGCTATTTTTCTACAGATGCTACTGAATGGCGGAGAGTATGATGGAGTGCGCCTGCTGTCACGTAACACCGTACGGATGATGACCATGAACCAAATTGGTGACCTGACATTTGGGGTGAACAAATTCGGATTAGGATTCGAGGTCGTTTCAGCTACAGGAAGTGGCAAATTTCCCTCCAATGAAGGCACCTACAGTTGGGGTGGTGCATTCTCTACCAGCTATTGGGTTGACCCCAAAGAAAAAATGGTGATCCTTTTCTATCAGCAAATGTGGGGTTCTCATACCAACACTACCGGCAACACATTTAAAGTACTGGCCTACCAGGCGCTGGTTGATTGAGGGTAATAAGGGAATATTTGATCGTTGGGAGTGTTCCTTTGACAAACGATATGTAGAAACTTAGTGACTACAAATTTGTTAACGTCACACGCCGGCGAATGTTATGCGTCACTACTGACCTAGAGTTTAATATTTCAGTATTGATCAAGTTTCTGATTATTTGAAGGAAATGAAACTCTCAAAAAGCTGTAAGATGGCCGAAATAAAAGTGCTTGTTGTCGATAGCTTCGAACTAGCCAGGTACGGGCTCAGGGAAATCCTCCAATCCCATCCGGATTTTAACTGTCTCGCTACTTTGTCCAGTGGAAAAGAAGCACTCATTTTTTGCGAGACGCACCAGGTCGACGTTATTCTCATTGACATCGCTCTGCCTCAACTTGACGGCATTGAAATAACAAGGGAGATTTTGAGCCATGGGAGATCAGAAAAAGTAGTAGGGCTCATCTCCAATCACAAACTCGAATACTTGCAGGGTATGATTCGTGCCGGGGCCAATGGCTACCTCCTTAAAACTGCCGACAAAGATCAAATTGGAGAAGCTATTCGCAAAGTGCACCGGGGTGAAGTTTACTTTTGCGAAGAAGCACAAAAAGACCTGGTTGAAATTATCAGGGGACATTTACACTTCTCCCCGAACGATGAGTTGCTGAAAAATCTCACTCGCCAGGAAAAAAAAGTCCTGAAGTATGTTTCACGAGACTTTAGCAACAAGGAGATCGCTCATGAGCTTTTTATTAGCCCGAGAACAGTTGAAACACACAAACGGAATCTGATTAGCAAACTAAGACTGAAGGACGCTAAGGAACTGCGCCGATATGCTCTAAAAGCGGCAGAATGAAAAAAAAGAACCTACGAAACACCTAATTTTTCCTTAAGTATTTTTCCTTATTTTTCACATACTTTGTGGAAATGTTAGAACAATTTCGTTACTTAATTGGTTACTGGCACTTTTTGAATCCTGGCATCCATCTGTAAGAAATTATGAGTTATACAGAATTGCTTACGAACCTTAGACCCGATTTTTCGTCTGATGACATGAAGTCGGTTCAGGGGTATTATGTTTTTTATCAAAAATACCAGGAGCAGGTATCCGAAAATCTCCGAAGGATTTTGTTGCAGCACCCCATCTTTGAACCCATTCTTAAGCAGCAGGATCTTGAAACCCAGCTAAAAGAAGAGCAACTGTCCAACGACCTGCAGAAAGCTGCCATCATGAAAGGTGAGTGGGAACCCTATACCCGCCACCTCATGATGCAGGGAGCAGCTTATGGCCAAATGGGCCTTGAATTCAACGATTGGTACAGCGTTGTAAAACTCTTCAGAGAATGCCTGCAACCTTACCTGATCAATGACTACGGCAAAAATATACAGCAGCTATTGTTGATTTTGAACGGGCTAGACAAATTCTTGGACTATACCATGTCGTCGATTGCTGCGGCTTACATGAGAGCCAAGAACAATCGGGTATTGGAAGAAAAAGCAAAAACCCAGGCTGCACTTGAAGAGCTGCAATCGATACAAGAGCGGTTCCGGCTTGCCATTGAAGGCTCCAGTGCAGGTATTTGGGATTGGGACATCCGCACCAATGAAGTGTTTTACGCACCCCGGTTCAAAGCCCAGCTGGACTACGAAGAGCATGAGTTTGTCAATCAATTTGACTCCTTTGCAAATGCCCTTCATCCGAGAGACAAAAAATATGTTTTTGAAAAAATAAATGCTACGCTGGAGAATGACGACCCCTATGACGTAATTTATCGCCTTAAGACAAAAAAACGTGGATACCGCTGGTTCCTTGCAAGAGGCAAAGTGCTTCGGGACGAAGAAGGAAAAGCCTACCGCATGGCTGGCTCTATAGCTGACATTACCAATGCCAAAAAAGCGGAAGAGGAAGTCAAAAAATTAAATGCCTCTCTGGAACAAAAAGTAAAACAAAGGACTACTGACCTTCAGCAAACCAACGAAGAACTTGAGAGTTTCAGCTATACCGTATCGCACGACCTCCGGGCACCGCTTAGGGCCATAGACGGTTTTTCTAAAGTGCTGGTATCCAAACTCGATGGAAAACTTGAGCCCGATCAACTTCACTACCTTGAAGTCATCATTGAAAATGTAGGGAAAATGGGAAACCTGATCGACGACCTGCTGGCATTTTCAAGAATGAGTCGGCGGGAAAAAAGAGAGGTTACTTTCGACACAAATCAGCTTGTCAGCGAAGTTTTCAACGATCTTATGCAGATAGAAACCGGGGGGAAAACTGCGCTAAAACTGGACAAACACCTTCCTCCTATGTTTGCAGACAGGGACATGATGAAGCATGTGTTCGCCAATCTATTGGGCAACGCTATCAAATTCAGCGGAACCCGGGAAGAACCATTGATCGAGGTCGGTTACCTGTCTGATCAAGAAGACCTTGTATACTTTGTGAAGGACAATGGCGTAGGTTTCGATATGACCTATGCTAAAAAACTGTTTGGTATCTTCCAGCGCCTTCACAGCGAAGATGAATTTGAAGGTACCGGCGTAGGGCTTGCCATCGTGCAGCGCATCATTCACCGGCACGGAGGAAAGGTGTGGGCCCAATCTGAGGAAGGAAAAGGAGCCATTTTTTATTTTTCACTGAAAAAAAATGAGAAGCAAAATGACAAAGGATAATATTGTTGAAATCCTGCTCGTTGAAGACAACAAGCACGACGCTGAGCTGACCATGTTGGCCCTTAAAGACGCCAAACTGTTCAACAACGTAGTTTGGCTGAAAGATGGAAAGGAAGCTTTAGACTTCCTGTTTGGTAAGGGACAGTACATAGGCAGAGATATCAATCATCACCCAAAGGTAATTCTTCTTGATCTGAAAATGCCCAAAGTAGACGGTTTGGAGGTATTGAAAGAAATCAGGGCACATGAAAATACCAGAAAGATTCCCGTCGTTGTACTTACCTCTTCGAAAGAAGACAAAGATATTATAAGAAGCTATGAGCTTGGGGTCAATAGCTTTATCGTGAAACCTGTCGATTTTGATCAGTTCACTCAATGCGTAAAGGAAATTGGGTATTACTGGGCACTCATCAACCAGTTTTCGGCATAGAATTTTTTAAGAAAAATGCTAACAATGAATAAGGAAGGCTGGGTAGTATATGCCAAAGGAAAACTCAAAAAAGGAACTAAAAGTACTCATTCTCGAGGACGTCAGCAGCGATGCGGAATTAGTCAAGCTAAGCCTGACTGATTTCGACTACCTATGCCACTTCGAGGTATGCTCATCCAAAAATAGTTTTTCAACACAAATTAACCTTTTCAAACCTGACATTGTCCTGTCGGATTTCAATCTACCCGGATTTAATGGATTGGCAGCACTTTCTCAATTACGGGAACATGACAACTTGACGCCATTTATCTTTGTGACAGGCACCCTCACTGAAGAAAACGCTGTGGAAGCCATACGTCAGGGGGTAACTGATTTTATCCTCAAAAAAAATCTTGGCCATTTGCCTGCCGCAGTGCTCCGGGCGATGCGTGAAAAAAAACACAAGATGGACAAGCAGGAGGCGTTGAGCCGCCTGGAAGCAAGTGAAAAGCGTTTTGCAGCACTTGTTCAGGAAGGATCCGACCTCATCGGTGTACTCGATATTGAAGCCAACTACCTGTTTGTCAGCAAGTCGTCCGAAAGAATTTTGGGGATAAAGCCAGAAGTTTTTGTTGGAAAAAATGCATTTGATTTTATCCACCCCGACGACGAAGCCTTTGTCCGCCAAAAATTCAGTGCGCTAACCGCAAATAAACGGGTACTGATTGGACCTTTTCGTTTCAAAAATAATAAGGGTGATTGGCGTTGGATCGAAACTATCGCTACCAACACCTTAGAAGAGGCAGCGATCAAGGGCATCATCGTGAACTCCAGGGATATCACAGATAAGATAGAACGGGAAGAAGCGCTCAGGCTAAGCAATGAAAGGTATCGCCTGGCATCGCTGGCCACCAAGGATATTATTTACGATTGGAAGCTGGATAATAACCAAGTAACCAGAATGGGTGATGGCATCAACAGGTTGTTTGGTTATGCACAAGACGACCTGCAATCTGACCCCAAATTCTGGGAACAGCATGTGCACCCTGAAGACAAAGAGGTTGCCTACGAAAAGCTTCAAGCGGCTCTCAACACAGTCACCGAAAGCTATTGTGAGCATGAATATCGTTTTCAAAAAGCCGATGGAAGCTTCGCATGGGTGTATGATAAAGGCTATATTGTCAGGGACAAAACCGGTAAGGCGAGCCGACTGGTTGGTGCCCTCAGGGATGTAACCGAGCAAAAAAACCAGTTGGCGCAAAAGGAACTTGTCGCCTTTCTAAGAAGAGAAATTGGCACCCCCGGCCCATTTAAGCAAGCTGCCATCAATCTCCTTAAGCTCGTTACCGACTTCTCTGGCCTTGAGGTGGGCGAATTATGGTTGACCGCAGTCGATGACACAAGGCTAAATCTGGTGGCTCATTTTGGGCGATCAAGGAAATCCGAAGCGCTGTACCCATCAGCCTATCAAAATTACTCTTTTGGGCAGGATGAGGGTCTTCCCGGTAAAGTATGGGCCAGCAGAAGCATTTCAGTTTGGAGAAACCTGACCTCGAACGATGACTTTCAGCGACGAAAAGAAGCCACAGAAGCCGGGCTTACTATTGCCTACGGAACACCTATTCTTTATGGTCAAAAAGTAATTGGTGTTTTTATATTTTTTGACCGGGGTGAGCACCATAGTTTTACCGATCTGTCCAACGTGCTATCGACTATCGGAACCCAGCTGGGCCCCGATATTCAAAGAAAGAAGTTGGAAGAAGAGCTCAATAGCTTTTTCGAACTATCGACAGACATTTTGGCAATAGCAGGTACGGACGGTTTCTACAAAAAAGTAAATCCCGCCTTTTCAAGAATACTTGGCTACTCTCAGGAAGAAATTTTGACGATACCTTATCTGAATCTTATCCATCCGGAAGACAGAAAAAAAACCATTTCTGAACTGACGATTCTCGAATCGGGCATGCCAACTCACAATTTCGAAATCCGGTATACGACCAAAGACAATAAGGAAATTTGGCTTTCATGGTCGTCAACTCCTCTTCCAGAGCAAAATCTTATGTACGCAGTGGGCAAGGACATTACTGAAAAAAAGAAGACCGAAAAGGCCTTGCGAGAATCTCTTTATCAACTCAAAACGGCGCAACAAATTGCCAAACTCGGCTACTGGACACATGATTTCAAAACCAACGAGCCAAAGTGGGCAGAGGAAATGTTTATGATCTGGGAGCAGGATCCTGCTAAATGGAAACCTACGTTCAACAACCTGAAACAGACTGTACATCATGAGGATCAAAAAAAGCTACTTGGGCTTAATTTGACCAAACTGGAAGGTCTTCGAAGAAATAGCAAAGAGTACCGGATTGAAACTCCCTCGGGAGAAACCAAATGGATTTCCGAAATTATCACTGTTTATAACGACGAAAACGGGCAGCCACAAAAAATGGATGGAGTGGCGCAGGATATTACCGAAAGGAAAAAATTGGAGCTTCTCTATCGGGAAATTGGGCAGCTGGCAAAAGTGGGTGCCTGGGAGCTTGATTTAGTGGAGCAAAATCTATTTTGGTCGTCGATCACAAAAGAAATTCATGAAGTGGCCTACGATTTCACACCCCATTTGGATAGGGCCATTGATTTTTACAAGGCCGGAAAGAGCAGGGATACTATTACCAGGTGTGTAAATATGGCCATAGAGAGCGGAATAGCTTTTGATGTTGAACTCCAGGTTGTCACTGCCAAAGGCAATGAAAGGTGGGTCAGAGCAATAGGCAAACCCGAACTTATCAACAACAAGTGTGTGAGACTTGTAGGAAGCTTTCAGGACATCCACGCCAGAAAAGTAGCCGAAGAAGAACGCAAGGAAATATTGGAAAGTATCACGGATGGTCTTTTTGCAGTTGACAAAACATGGAAGGTGATCTTCTGGAATACGGCAGCTTCCCAGATGCTTGGCGTGGCAAAGTCAGAAGAAATTGTGGGCCAGGAATTATGGGCGGAGGTGCCCGCTCTTAAGAAATCAAGATTTTACCAACAGGCGCATCATGTGCTTGAAAAACAGCAACCTTTTGTTGCTGTAGAAGAATTTAAATCACGAAAGCGCTGGTTCGAAATTTCGTTATTTCCCAAATTCGGCGGCCTATCAGTATATTTCAAAGACATTACGAAAGAAACTGAACAGCAGCAGCAAATTCTTAAGATCAAGAAAAACCTGGACACCACCATCAACAGTACCAACGACTTGATATTCTCCATCGATGCCAACATGCGCCTGATATCTGCAAACAGGGCATTCCGGGATCGCCTGAAAGCTGGCTTCAACGCAGAAATAAAAGAGGGGTACCCGATTACACTTGCCTCAGTCGGCAGAGAGGCAATGGACAAATGGAAGAAGCATCTGGCCAGGGCGCTGACAGGCGAGCAATTCACAGTGACTGAAGAGGATGCCGTGGGCGGTCAAACCTATTACTCACTGGTTTCCTTCAACCCTTTCATAGAAAATGGACTTTGCACGGGCGTGGCATGCTTTGTGAAAGATGTTACCGAACGAACGATCCATCTAAACGCCATCGAAGAACAAAACCAAAGACTAAGAGATATCGCCTGGATGCAATCACACGTGGTGCGTGCCCCGGTAGCAAGAATAATGGGTTTGGTTGATTTGGTTAGTTCGGATTCTTCCACAAACGAGGATAAAACCAAATTGCTACAGTACATCGATTTGTCGGCCAGGGAGCTGGATGAAATCATCAGGGACATCACCGCCAAAACAGCGAAAATTGATCCGTTGAGCGGCAAAAATTGAAATCGCTCTGATCAAAGTTGATAGATTCGATAAAAAACGGGATGCTTGTGATACGTGGGGGTACGGAACAACATCCATCTCCTTTCGAATTCTACAAATATCGAGTCTCTAAAGGGCTATGGAACGATGGTCTATACGAAGAAATTTAACGTACTTCGTTTTGGTGTTTTTAACCTATGCCCAGTTTCTGATTCCTGAGATAAATTTATAACAGATTTATCCAATCAACAATTGGTTGGCTTGATCGAAAGCTCCCAATTTATTGCACCCTAAAGCTATACCCTTGCCAGTTAAATCTAAGTGGTAAATCATCTCAAAAAATCAACTTCCATGTTCCGAAGGTTTTAGGGCTACTCCGAAGGCTTAAAGAAAATGAAAATTTGAATGATCACCCCGATCACGATAAGCACAGCAATTTCCAGCTTGGCGATCATATCGCTATTCTTTATTGCCCGGTTTGAGTAGTGAATTTGCCTGATCCCCTCGGCTAGCTGTATCTCCGATAGCACGTCCAAATCGTTGCTTACCCTATCAAACTGAGCTTGTATATTCTCAATATATCCCTTTTGTTCGGAGGGAGACTTGCCAAACAATTGCTTTTCGGCCTTCAATAGCCTTTCCAGGTTGGCCTGAAGCGACTCAAAGTACTGCGCCTCTTTCGGGGTAAGCTCGGTAGTGTTGTATTTCCCAATAAGGCTTTGTATTGAGTCGTTGGCACTTTGGTTGGCCTTAGCTATTCCCTCCAAGTCGTCGGTATAAAGCGACTTATTCTTATACTGCAACTGGCGGGAAATTTTATAAATATAGTCCTTGGCAACAAGCCGGTCGTCGTAAACGGTTTCCAGCGAACGCTGCACAATGGCAAAATGATTATTGTCCATGATGTTTGTGGCCAGCACAAGCAAAAACACCACAAGCAACGCCGCAACAATCTTGATCTTTTGGAAATGGGTCAGTTTACGTATCATATCGGGTCAGTTTTCACAAGAGTTACGTGAACTCTACCGTGTGGGTTAGTTTTCTCTGATCAACAGCTACGTCTGTCTTGCAAGCGGTATTGTATCATGCTATTCTATAGTTCACGTGGGCATTTTTCGAAACCTTCCTTCTGATCTTTAGTTTTTCTGTCTTTGTGCATTGGTCTCTACAGTGTCTACTTTACATACACCGTTTTCACATTCACGAACTCCATTATGCCATTTTTGGCCAGTTCACGGCCATAGCCCGAACTTTTAGTGCCGCCGAAGGGCAATCGTGGATCCGACTTCACCAGCTCGTTGACAAAATAAGCGCCATCGCTGATGTTCTCCGCATGACTAAGGGCCTTTTCAATGTCGGTCGTACAAACCGTGGTACCCAAGCCGAATTTTGACTGCTCCGCCAAAGCAAAGGCATGCTTTTCATCTTTGGCTTTGATCATTGGTGCCAGCGGCCCAAACGTCTCTTCGTCAAAGGCGGGCATGCCTGGGGTAACATTCGTTAAAATGGTAGGCTCGTGAAAGCATTCGTTTTGCTTTCCGCCGAGCAAGAGCTTCGCCCCGGCCTTGATCGACTCCTGCACCTGCCGCTGAAGCTGATCTGCCAAATCCTTTCGAGCCAACGTGCCTATCTGAGTGGCGTCGTCCATGGTATCGCCAGCTATCAGCTTCCCAACTGCCTCAACATACTTTGTCACAAACTCATCGAAAACACCTTCGACGATGATAAAGCGCTTGGCGGCAATGCAGCTCTGACCGCAATTCATCATTCTTGCCGTGAGCGCCGTCTGAATGGTTTTTTCCATGTCGGCATCCTCCAGTACAATAAAGGCGTTGCTTCCTCCCAGCTCAAGTACTGCCTTCTTCAAATACTTTCCAGCTGTTTGAGCCACCGACTTACCTGCTCCTTCGCTGCCAGTGAGCGTTACTGCCTTTACAGTATCATGAGCGATAACGGCTTCTATTTTCGTGTGATGAATAATTAGGTTTTGGAACACTCCCTCAGGAAAACCCGCCTTTTTAAATACTCCAGCTATTTGTTCAGCGCAGCCGAATACATTAGGCGCATGTTTGAGCAAGGCGACATTGCCAGCCGAAAGTGAAGGTGCAGCGAACCGAAACACCTGCCAGAAAGGGAAATTCCACGGCATGATGGAAAGGATACATCCCATGGGATCGTGTCGCACGAAGCTTTTTTGCGCCTCCGTCTTTATCACTTCATTAGCGAGGAAGTCAGCCGCATTCTCAGCGTAGTAATCGCAAACCCATGCACATTTGTTCACCTCTCCTCTTGACTCAGAAATTGGTTTACCCATTTCCAGTGTGATCATTTTTGCATACTCCTCCACATTATCCCGCAGCACAGCGCCCGCCTTTGCCATCAAACGGGCACGTTCAGCCACAGGTACTTTTCTCCATTTATCGAAAGCACTCTGAGCCTTTTCAATCATCAAGTCGACTTGTGGCGTGGTTTGCTCTTCATAAGTTCCTATTACCTGTCCGTTATAAGGGTCAATGCTCTTGAATTCCATTCATCTCAATTTAATGACTAATGTAGTCAGTAACTACCGACTCTCTGTAATTGATTCTACGATACAACAACAACGCATTTTTAGCATTCACTAATAACATTTCCGCTCTCTGCAAATGATGGCATTTGCTGGTTTAATCCATCATTATCGTTCTTGCACTTAAAAATACAAATCGATGATCTTGAAAGCTTCTGATGATTGAATAATTTGTCGTTTGATATCAAAACCGAAGCAGACCATGCCCATGCAACCAGGTACCAGTAACCACCCTCTAAGCTTTCCAAAGACGGAAGAATTGCTTGCCCGTAGAAAAAAAGTGGTAGCCAACGGCGTAAGCGTTTTCGTGCCTTCCTCCGCCATGGAAGCCCATGGGGCCACCATTGTTGATGCCAACGGAAATGAGTTGATTGATTTTGCAGGTGGAATCGGCGTAACCAACGCCGGCCATTGCCCGCCGCCAGTAGTGAAGGCGATTCAGCAGCAGGCAGAAAAGCTGATCCATGCTTGCTTTAACATTTCCACGTACGAGCCCTACCTCGAACTAAGCGAAAAATTGGCTTCGCTTTTCCCGCACGGCGACAGCACGAAAGTGATGCTGACCAACACCGGTGCTGAGTCGGTGGAAAATGCCATCAAAATTGCCCGTCAGGCCACCAAACGACCTGCAGTGTTGTGTTTCAGCGAAGCATTTCATGGCCGCACGATGATGGCCATGACGCTCACTTCCAAAATTAACTATAAAACTGATTGCGGCCCCTTTGCTCCAGAAGTGTACCGCTTGCCCTTCCCTAATTTCTACCACGATGGGCAGGGGCTCAACGAAGATGATTTTGCGGAGCAGGAACTTCAGAAGCTTTACGATTCCACGCACACACTTGTCGACCCTAACAGCGTGGCCGCTATTATTATCGAGCTTGTACAGGGCGAAGGAGGCTTTAATATAGCTCCGAAAGCCTATGTAGAGGGCTTACGTGCATTCTGTGATGAATATGGCATCATGCTCATATTCGACGAAGTGCAGAGTGGATTTGGAAGAACCGGGAAATGGGGCGCTTATGAGCACTACGGCGTTACACCTGACATTTCCACCTGGGCAAAGTCAATGGGGTCAGGCATGCCCATCGGAGCAGTGATTGGTAAACAGGAAGTGATGGACGCTGCCGCCGTAGGAACAATCGGAGGTACCTATCTGGGCAATCCAGTTTGTTGTGCCGCAGCTATCGCCACGATCAAGTACATGGAAGAGATCAATTTGAACGAGAAGGCCCTGCAGGTGGCTGAGATCGTAAATAATCGCTTCCTGAAGCTAAAGGAAAAGTGCCCGGCTATTGGAGATGTCAGAGGACTTGGTGCCATGCAGGCGATTGAGTTTGTGGAGAACGGCGACCCTAACCAGCCCGATGCCGACACCGCAGCAGACCTTACCAAAGCATGCCTGAAAAGAGGCCTGATTCTGTTAACCGCCGGCACCAACAAAAATGTAGTGCGTGTACTCAGTCCACTTGTTATTTCCCAAGAGCAGCTGAATCAGGGGCTGGACATTATTGAGGAGGAGCTATTAAAACTAACAACATAAATACCAAATACTAGTCTAGTGCAGAGTGGGGCATATTTTTCACCCGCCCTCGGTATTCGATATTGGAAAAAAATGCCCCGGTGTCCTCCAACTCAGGCTCAGTATTTCACTAAAACGTCTACATCATTTGACTCTGGCGAACCAAAATCGGGTCGGCCTCCCTTCCACGAAAAAGGCTGAATCCTCACCTTTCGGCTATCCCAGCCGCCTCCCTTGACCGGCATGGCATGGTACACGATATAGTCCTGCCCACCGCTTTCTACGAATGACGCATGCCCTGGACTGATCACTTGTTCTGTTCCAGAAAAGGCAGGGTTTTCGCCTTTGACCCACGACTCTGGGAGCATAGGATCGCCTCCTTTCAGTTCAAGCAAACCCAAACAATAACTGTCGGACCAGCTGCCGCTGGCAGAATAGACAATAAACATGCGACCACCTTTCTGCAAAACTTGAGGGCCTTCGTTGATGGTGGGTAAGTTGTCGCTTGAGCCTCTCTTTTCCCATTCAAACTCCGGGCTCGATATTTTCACCCTTTCCGAGCTTATCTGCGTCGGGCTGCTCATCTCAGCAATGTACAAGTGCTGAGCTTCGTTGACATCGCCCTCCCAGCCTGACCAAACAAAGTACATTTTATTCAGATGGGTGAACACTGTGCCATCGATGGCCCACTTGTCTGTCTCGTCAGAGATTTTACCCTCGAAGACAAAAGGCGATTGAGGCAGCTTCGCCTCAGACGAAAGCACATACATCCGGTGATTGGCATTGTCTCCATCATCAGCCGCAAAGTAGATATACCATTTCCCATCCAACCTGTGCAACTCAGGAGCCCACACCTCTTTTGAATACATGCCTGAGTCAGGAGCCTGCCAAATCATGTGTTCCTTAGCCGTATTCAAATCAGAGAACTTCTGAACCGATTTCACATAAATGCCTCCACCTTTGGCGTAGCAATAGTGAAACGTGCTGTCCTGCCGGATGATCCATGGATCAGCTCCAGCGTCGACAATAGGGTTGGTTACAATTTCCTCAAAAGATGCATCTGTCTCTTTTGGCTGACTATTGCATGCTACCAGAAAAACTGCAAATAGGCTAAAAATGCTTTGTCTCATCATTGGAGTCTTGGACGATTTTCTTTAGCTGCCTAAGTTAACAGCTAAAATTTAAACCGGATAATGAAGCAAAAACTATAAGCAATGCCTCAAGCTCTCAGTTCCTCCATGTCAGCTAACATCTCCTGTAGCCTGTTCATCACGTTCCCATAAACCAGCTTAAGCTCAAACTTGTAAAGGCGGCCACCAAAGAAAGCCAGAAGGACAACTACCAGCATTACGCCAATAATCCCTATGAGGGGAAGCCCGCCAACCAAATAGGTTTGAGGATAATGGATCATTAGTTTATTCATTAGTGCCTCACCCAACGTCCTTCCATCCACATCAAAAAACCAAAAACCAGCCAGAAGAGAAAGAAACGCCCAGGGGTAGTTAAATGCCGACATTTTTGTGTTGATGGAAATTTGCTTCTGCATCCAGGCATCGAAAGCTTTGAGGTATTGATAGCTGCTTACGCTTTTATCAATTTTCTTTAATCCATTCGAAAGCCGTTTGTTAACGACTGCCACAGCATTGAGAAGCAAAAACATGGGTACCCCCATATAAGGCATGCCGAACAAAAAACTTACCGGCAACAACACAACAGAAAAAATGAGGATGGCGATCAGATTAATCTCAAACATCCTTTTAAACTTATCAACAATATGCTTCGACTTTTGGCTGTATAACCGATTGATCTTCGGTGCCACCAAAGCATCGCTCACTAAAAACCCTTCCTTCCAAATGGCTTCAATTGACCTTTCCATCTAATATTACTTTTAGTCGATCTTTGATTCGTTTAATCCGCACACCAATATTATTGGCATTGGTGCCGGTTATCTCGGCGATTTCCTGATAGCTCTTTTCGTCGAGGTAGAGCAAAACCACTCCTCTATCAACCTGAGAAAGCTGTTTGATGGCAGCATATAATTCGTTGAGCGACTCGTTGGCAAATGCCCGGCTGTCTTCGGTAGCCTCATCGGGCAGATAGTCGGACGCAAAATGCTGCGGGTCGTTCTTCCTTTTCTTCAATAAGGTGAGGCAAACATTCAGGGCAACCCTATACACCCAGGTCGACCACTGCGACTCCTCTCTGAAGTTGGCATGACTCCTCCAAATCTGTAGGCACACCTCCTGATAGTAATCTTCAAAATCTTCCTGAGTATTGGTATATGCCCGGCAAATCTTGATGATGATGCCCGAAAACGGCAAAATCATGGACGTATAAAAGTCGCTGCTCAAATCTTTTACCTTGGTTGGTGGCCAAAGTTGGGGATTATTACACCCGGGGCATTCCCTTTTTGATGTTTTTTGAAGAGCGGAGGTGGAATCAACTGTTATTGATCACAGCGTCTACAAGTGGCGTTTGCGCTCAGTTATTTAAATTCAACATTTAACACCCTATCTTGTGCTTCGGCCTGAGCGTCGAGATACCTCCCAACAACCAAACCAAAAGTGATTCCAAAACTAATCCCGAGAGAGCTGCCGAGCGTTCTGTCAATCATCATTCCAAACATGCCACCAAAAGCCACGCCAAAGGCAATCCCCAGTGCTGTGTAGTGGCCTTTTGCGATAAGGGAAAATTTGTCCTTCAAAAATTGCTGAAACTTAGCCAGCTTCTTTCTTAGGTGTCTTTTTCTGTTTTCCTGGTAGGCATTCAATTCCATAACGTCCAACTCGCTTTCTACTGTGGCAAGATCCTCAGCGGATAATTGTCGGTGTTGCAAGTCCAACAGAATACCAATCATGTTTTGTAAAACCTTTATCTCAGACTTTTTCTCAGTCTGGACTTCCTCGGCTTTAAGTAAATCAATGGCTTCAGCTATTTTCATAATCGTTTTCTCTGGTTAGTGGCCAGCGCACAAAAACCTTACACCTCTTTGAATCTTTTTTCAAATTGAAGGTTCGATTACCATATTGCCATAAGCCCTGCTCTTGATATAAATGCATTTACCTGCAGGCAACCTACTTGCTATTTGCCATGTTCAGACTTTTTCTCTCCCTTCTTCAACAACTCATCTAGGCTACTCAGGTGTTGCGTCCAGTACTTCTCAAAGTGGCCTATCCAACTCTGAACCTCTTCGAAACCCTTAGCATTGAGGCTGCAAAGCCGTTCCCTACCCCTTTCTTCGATATTGATGAAGCCCGTATCTACCAGCACTTTGATGTGCTTTGACACTGCTGGTCGGCTTATCTCAAAAGCATCCGCCAGGGTATTGATGCTGCTCTTTTCCTTGGTGAGCAGCATCAGTATCTCCCTGCGGTTTTTGTCGGCAAGGGCCAGAAAACTATCGTACTGTGTGTGTGTCATGTTGTATTTCGTTAAGCGCTTTCATCAGGCGCTTGCTGAAGAATTTACCCCAGCCTTTTTCCATGATAAAGGCAGTAAAGGCCCCTTTAAGTCCCTGGAAGCCTGTATGAGAAAGCTGAAGCTCCACGCCGCCGTTCTTCTCCACCAGTTTGTAAGTAACAACGGTATCCAGCGACAGCTCGCCAGGTCGTGGGCCACCCTTGAGAGCGTAAGCCAATTTCTCTTTTGGCACTACTTCAAGCACCTCCAGGTACATAATGCCGTCCCAGCCCCGGCGGGCTTTTTGGGTTGATGTCCATTGAAACCCTGGCTCCGCCTGAAAAGGCTCGTCTCTATGAATAGTACTCCACTGTTTCAACAAATCTGCGTCGGTCAGGTATTCCCAAATAGTATCGATGGAATGCGGATAAAACCATTTTAAGTGTATTTCCTTTTTCATTGCATTATGCGTTTTTCTGGTTCAAACTCCATGTGTTGCCGTCGGGGTCTTCAATCGAAGCAAACTTACCCCAAGGCGTGTCGTCTATCTTACCAACTAGAATGCCCTTGGCTGTCAACTTTTTAACGTCGCCAGCGATATCGTCGGTGTTAATCACCACCGCCTGAAGGCTGCCCGCAGGCATCTTCGGAAACCATGTCACCAATGTGATGCTCGTTTCTCCTTTGGGAAAACCCATCTGTATCCACAGCTGATCACCCTGAAATGGCGCTTCTACAACTATATGAAGTCCCATTTTCAAATAGAATTCCTTTGCTCGCTGCTGGTCTGACACCGGCACTGATAGTACGTCGATCCTGTTCATACTGCTATGCGTTTTTATGTTATGTGAATCAAAAGTTACGCAATTATATATGTAACTTTTGATTCACGCAATTTTTTTTTAGTTTTTTTATACCTGGTTGGGGTTCAAGGCACAATCAGTCACCAGCGAAGCTTTATCGCAGTGGTAGTGATTGATATAAACTTCCGATAAACTTTCCTTGATTCGTATGAAGGGATGCCAGAGTATTCGCCTTACCGCAGGATGTCGGCATTCACCTTCACATTCTCCAACGTGAAATCCTTAACCAGGCTCTTGTCAAAAGCTGGGTTGACAGCCTTGATCGTCAGGTTTTGGAAAGTGAAATTAGACAGCCGGTCGTGCTCGGTAATGGCCACATCGAAAAAGATCTCGCAGTCGAGGTCGATATTGCGCATGGTAATGTGATCTGAGTACGACAATGGCACCTCTTCCCTGCCCTTTAGGTCAAAAAACTGCGTCCAGGGCTTCACATAGATAAAGCTGTAGGCATTGCCGGTAATATTCTCAACGGTCACATACTCATACTTCTGAGGTGTATCAGGCCGCATTTTGAGCCATAGCAACCTCCTGGCTTCGTTTACGTGGCTATTGCGCAGCACAACGTTCTTGTCGTGGATAGACTCACTGCCAAAGGTCAGCGCTGAGTGGCAAAAGCCAAACTCGCAGTCTTCAATGAGGATATTGGTGTTCTCTCCATTATTGGCATCAGTGTCAGCAAATGGCCCCTTTCCTCCCTTGAGAGCAATGGCATCGTCGTTCACCGACATGTAGCAACCTTTGATCAGCACATTGGAGCAAACATCCAGGTCAATGGCATCGGTGCTGGGCGCTTTCACCGGCGCATGTGGAGAAGAAATGTGCAGGTCAAGGATTTTCACATTGTTGCACTGGTAGTAGTGGCTGGTCCAGAAGCCCGAGTTGTGCAAACGCACGTCCTGCACCTGCACATTGTCGCTACCCCAAATAAACACCAGGCGTGGCCGTGATACCTCCAGGTTGGTGCAGTTGGGGTCTTCCTCTCTGCGTTTCCAGAAAGCTTCCCAATATTTCAGTCCATTGCCATCAATAGTGCCTTTGCCGGAAATGGTAAAACCATCCACACCATAGGCATTCACCAGCGCTGGAAAGTAGTCGAGGTTTTGGCCTTCCATTCTGGAGGCCATTTTAGGATAGTGAGCAATATTGTCAGAGCCTTTGAGGATAGCACCTTCAGACACATACAAATGTGTTTTGGGCTTAAAAAACAGCGCTCCGCTTAGAAAAGTACCTTTCGGGATGATTATAACGCCTCCGCCATTACTGCTGGCTTCGTCGATGGTTCGTTGAATGACTTCAGTTTGTAAAACAGTGCTGTCATTAACCAATCCATAGTCGGTAATGGTATAGGGCGTTCCGAGGTCAGCCAATTTCACCTTGGTGGTATCCGAAAACCACTCGGGTATTTCAGTGCCGTCGGGCCAAAGATTGACTTGCTTTGATTCCGGTGAAGTGCAGCCGAAAAATGCTGCAACACCGATGAGGAGTAAAAAAAGGGCCTGGATGTTGGGTAGACGAGTCTTCATTGTTTCCGTATGTTGTGCAGAAATATAAGAAATCTCATGCTTTTTGGAGGCATTGCGATTGCCCCATCGTCTTTTATGGGGATAAAGGATGCCCAATCACTTCATGCCACATCAACGACTGGCCCATTGTTCTTCAAGTGAAGCCTTTGCACACTATTTTTCAGTGCACACCCACCATCGGCAAAAGCTGGCAATCAAGCGAACTCATGATCACTGGCTGCCCAGCTTCTTACCCTGGATCTGAATAGTGCATCGGCTTCCTCCGTCCAGTTGTAGTTATCCCTTAAGTATCTGATCGTATGTTTTTCCACCTGTGTGTAATCTTGTCCGTCTGAAATTGTACCAAAAATCTTCTCCGCATCCGCTTTGCTTATGCGTCCATCTCCCTGACCAGCAATAGCCTCATCGGCCATGTTGAGTGTGGCAGCTTTGTACCTGTGGCCATCAATATGTCGGTAGTAGGAGATTTTCCTCAGCGCCAGCTCTTTGCTGACCTCTTCGAGTTCTCTTTCTTTCTCAGCCATTTCAACTTTCAACAGCGCTATTTCCTTTTTGAAATTCTTTGATGCGATAGCGTCCGCCTTTGATACATCATGTCTTCCTGAGGCTTGCTCGTTTGCGCTGACCTTGGCCATTGTAAGTTGCTCACGGAGTTGTTCTAGTTCGCTTTCTCTTTCGTTGGTGATGGAGTGTGCTGTTTTTAGTTCTTGCTTCAGGTTGTTTACTTCCTTGCCAAGCTGATCGTTATGACGCTGGAGTCTGTAATATTTGGCTTTCCAAAATCGATAGGTGAAAAAGACACCTATGAGGCACGAAACGGTAAGCAATGCGAGTATTTCTAAGATGGCCAGGATCATGGTTTTGAGGATATGAGTAAGGTTACTCGTCTGTTTTTAATTCTGTTCAGTTCTGAGGTATTGGGTACCAGTGGATTGGCCTCCCCTTGAGAGGTAAATGTCAACGCTGGCCAATCGATGGTGCTGGCCTTTAAGGCCGTCATCACATAGTTGGCCCTGCTGAGGCCCAGCTTCATATTGTAGGCTTCAGTCCCCAGGTCGCAGGTATAGCCCATGATGCTCACGTCTACCTTTCGGCCAGCCAGCAAGGGTTGAAGGCTATCAGCAAACTGCTTGACCGCCCCGGGGTGTATCATGTCCGCCGTGTTTATGTGAAAGGTGAAGGTCTTTGTCAGTTCGATGGGCATTGGCACTTCCGCCGCTGACTTGTCTTCCGCAGCCATAGATGTGACTTCTGCTGCTTTCTTGGGCAGCATCACCAGTTCCTTTTGTGAGTCAGTGTCAAACACTTTGATGTAGTTCACATACAGCCAGGTGCTGAGGGTAGACCAAACCGCAAACGAAACGACTCCGAGAAAAACGTTGATATTCATAGTGGCAGCATAAAACGATGAAATTGATATCACTTTGACCACGAAAAGACCGGAGTAGCCAAGAAACACCTCGAAAAGGGTTTCAAATGATACAGTAAATTTGGACCAAACTCCGCCGTGAAGTGTTTCACGTTCCTGGAAAAGAGTTACATAATTCACAGGTTCAGGCTTAAAGTTGACAATCCAAATGCCCCGCCAGTGTGTTGCCTCCGTTGTGGAGTGCATTGAAAGGAGGCCCCACAGCCAAAAAAGCTTCCGGTGCGGGTTTTTAATTTTCCCCTGCCCGACAAGCGACAATTTTGATAAACACGCCGCTTGAGCGGTCGATGAAGTATCTATTTCCTTAGCTATTCAATAACGATTTTGTCAGAAATGAAACTCTTTTAAAGCCCCATTACCACAAATAGTTATCACATTGATAACTAACATTTTAGCAATCACAAAAGACATCGTCGGTAGCGTGTCAAAATGCCTAATAGCGTTTACCAATATGGCTTCGACGACGACCTGGAAGAGCTTAGTCCTGTGCGCCATTGGTTTGTTCACGGTATTCTGTGGGCGTCACCTGATACACTTCTTTAAAACTTTGCGAAAAATAAGAGTGGGTTTCAAAACCAACGTTGAACGCTACTGTGGCAATACTTTCACCCGCCCGGATCAACTCCGCAGCTTTTTGTAGTCGATAGCGCTTTATCAGCTCATTTGTTGTAATGCCTAATAGCGATTTTACTTTTCGATTGAGCGTGCTATTGCTCATCGCCATCTCCCTTGCCACTGTTTCAACTTTCAGAGAAGTGTCATGCAAACTTCTATCCAGAAAACGATAGAACTTATCAATAAAGGCGTCGCCAACGCTCAATGCTGCTGTCGGTAGTTCAGTAGCCAGGAGTTGTTGCTGATAATGACTAATCAAATTACGTTGTTGAATCATTGCATTTTGGATACGCAATTCTAATTCGTAAAGGTGAAAAGGCTTGGCAATGTAGCCATCAGCGCCAGCTTCCAGTCCCTCAACTTTTGATTCCTGTGCCGTTTTGGCCGTGAGCAGGATAAAATATATGTGGGAGGTACGAAGATCTTGCTTGGATTGCCTGCATAATTCATAGCCATTCATTTCGGGCATCATTATGTCTGAAATAACCACATCAGGCAGCCTGTCCAAAAGTATCTCCCATCCCTCCTTTCCATTCCTTGCAGAAACGACAACGTTATTCTCCGAGAGGCTTTCCACAATGAAGGCCCGGAGCTCATCATTATCCTCAACAACCAGTACCAGCGGGACATTTTCCCCTGACTCTGCCGGAGTAAAACTAATGTCGTGTTGTTCCACATCATGCAGCGGCATTTTTATCACCGGCATATACACCGTGAAGCAAGACCCTTGTCCAACAACACTTTCTACAGTTACCTCGCCACCCATCAGGCTGACCAGCTCATTTACCAGTGACAGCCCGATGCCCGTGCCACCATGCACCCGGGTGGATGTTTCGTCTACCTGATAAAAACGATCAAATAACCTGGGCAACTGCTCTTCAGGGATGCCAATTCCTGTGTCCCTCACCTCTATTCTGAGTTGATCCCCCTGTCCTACCTCCACCGCAAAGTGAACCTGACCATGAGGTTCAGTAAACTTGATGGCATTGCTTAGCAGGTTTTGCAACACTGTCTCCAAATGAGTTTTATCAAACTGATAGAAGCCATCAAGGTTTTTGGATTCAGCTGCAAGCTCAATGTTTTTTGTTTGTGCAATTTCCTGAAACTGGTCGACACAAGATTTCACGAACGTGTCCAATCGCCCGGTAGAAGGATGAGATTGCATAAATCCTGATTCCAGTTTGGAGATATCAAGCAATTCATTCACAAGCTTCAAAAGGTGGCTCCCGTGGCGATAGTTATTTTCCAGAATGGATTGGACCTCTTTGGGGAAATTTTTGTCTCGCAGTTGTTTCTCCAAAGGTGAGAGGATCAGTGTGAGAGGAGTGCGAAACTCATGTGTGATATTTGAAAAAAATCTCGTTTTCATGTCGTCAACCTCTTTCAAACGAATATTCTCCCGCCTGTTAAACTCCTCTTCCTGCTGCTTTATAATCTTTTTTCGGTAGCCCCTCCAGTAGATGTAAACCAACGAAGAAAGAGCAAGGCCATATAGTGTAAAAGCCCACCAACTCAGCCAGGGCGGCGGAAGTACTTTGATCGTCAGTTCCCTGACATTGGTACTCCAGGTTCCATTGGTGTTGGAAGCATTCATGGCGAGGGTATAAGTCCCACTCCGTAGCTTGTCGAATTTTATTTTTCTGTCGGTACCGTTGTAAACCCAGTCCTGGTTATAACCACTCAGTTTATAACGATACTGGTTCTTTTTGGGGCCATTGAACTGCATGGCAGCCATTTCCAGCAAAAGCGAATTCTCCTGATAGCCAAGCTGAAGCTTTTGTAACTCGTTCAATGGAGCGGTAAGAATCGGATGGTCTTTGGAATAAGACTGTATCTGGTTGTTGATTGAAAGGCTGGTGATTTTCAGCTCAGGTTCAAAATCATCTTCCACAAATTCGTTTGGATCAAAAACAGAGTAACCTATGGTACCGCCAAGCGCAATTCTTCCATCCGGCAGTGTAAACGAATGGTGACGGTTAAATTCACTCTCTATCAGCCCATCTTGCTTATAATAGGCAGTAATCACTCCTGCCTTTTTATTTAATCTGCTGATGCCATTAAAAGTGGCCATCCATAAGTTGCCCAAACTGTCCGGCACAACTGCCCCCACACTGTTGTCTGAGAGCCCATCTTTGGCATTATAAACGTAGCTTGTTTTCTTTGTCGACTTATCCCATTTAACGAGGCCATCTCCTAGCGTAGCAATCCATAGGATATCGGATTGATCGGGGTCTTGAACAATGTCGATGAGGCTTGCATTGTCACTTGCCGGGGAAAAACGCTGAATGATTTCTCCATCTTTAACCTGGTAGAGGGTGTTGTTCACCGAGATCACCCACTGAAAATCATTGTCGACGATCATATCCGAAAGTACTTCCTCAGCCAGACTGTTGATTTCCTTCATTCTAACTTGTTCCGGAGGTGAGAGGTCATTGACCCAACTGTACATCCAACCATACTTTCCGAGTGCCCAGCGTTTATCGCTGCTTTCACCAAGCCCGACAAAGTATTCAATGCTGTTCTCCCCGGTTTCAACCGGTTCTAACTTCTTGTTATTCAGCTTAAATAATTGCCTGGGACCGTCGTAGTTGTAGTAGTCGTACTTTAAATACATCTGTTCTTTTCCTGTAGAAAAGTATCGGAAATCATATGCCCATTGATTGGCTTTCCAGCTAGCTGGCAATTCCTTGGCCGGAACACCAATTTCTCCCATGAGGATGTCGGCCACAAAATTTACCTTATATTCACTGGAGTGAAAAGAAGGGGTAAGCAGGTTCACTTTGTACAATCCTCCTGTATTAATTCCAACCCACAGCGTATTTGACCGATCAACCAAAAGGCCTGTTACGACAAATTTTTCCCGCTCAGGGTAAGCCCACAGCACCGTGATGCGGTCGTCCTTCTCCACTCTGAAAATATACCCCTGATATTGAAAAACCGGCCTTTGCTGAAGGTCGGTTGTCAAATTGAAAATCTTCGAATTATTTATTACCGGCACATTTGGCACAGAAAGTTCTTGATACCTATTGGTCGTTTCATGGTACATGAACATTCTATTTTCGTAGGCAAACAAGACTTTGCTGTCGGGCAAGCACACAACGGGACATTTGTTTCGTATTCCGGGCTCGTAGTTGAAATCAGCCGGAATGGGAATCAGTGTCAAAGAATCTTTTGTGGTTTTCGCCACAGCAAGGCCCCTATCCGTCATGTACCAAAAGCGACCCTTTTCATCGATGTCAAATCCATACCCAAACTCCGTGCTATCCTCCGAAGCGAAAATATCACTTACCTGTGTCAGCGTGGAGTCAATATGGTAGTACTCAGTACCATTCTTTACGAACCAGTTTTTCTTTGCATTGTCACTTACAAAATAGACAAACCGGGCAGCTTTTGGCCCCATGTTAAACTTGAAGTGCAGGTCATCGGATCTCATGAAGGGCTGTACGTCCCTTTGTACTTCGAAAGTCCTGGGGTTCATCAGATCAACCTTGTAATTAAAGTTCAGTATCCAAAGATTGTTGGCGTCGTCGATAATAAGATCGAGAATTTGAGAGGTAGACAGTCTGTTGGGGTCAGGCGAATTACTGTTGAACTGGAGAAATTGGTGCCCATCGAACCGGGCAAGGCCATTCAGCGTAGCCAACCAGATGAACCCGTCACCATCCTGGGCCAGGTAAGACACATAATTCTGCGGCAGCCCGTCTTCTACCTCGTAATGCACATAGTTGTTGTACACAGGATCAATCTGTCCGTAACAAGCGCAAGAGAGTAGTAGAACAAAAAGTAAAATGTTGCATTTGAACATCAAACTCAATATAGAAAGCAATTTCGGATTATCGTTGAAAAAGTATCATTCACCAGGATGGTTGATATGACCAACTTTGGAACCCCTACTACTCAGTGTACCTGGTGCAGAGCATATTGCTTGCAGCAGCCTTCCTGCGATGCTTTCTTCGAATGACTTGATAGATGCAGAACTGGCAAGTTCTTTATCAAAATCAACACCCCCCCTCCCTTCTACCAAACTTATTAATACCTTTGCGGCCTAATTCGGTAAAATATGATCTCAGTTGATGCGGTGGGCGTCGAATTTAGCGGCACTACCCTTTTTAGCAATATCACTTTCAATGTCAATCCCACCGACCGCATTGCCCTCATGGGTAAAAACGGCGCCGGCAAGTCTACCCTCCTCAAAATCATCGCCGGAGAAAGCAAACCCACCCAAGGCAAGGTAACGGCACCAAAAGAGGCAGTCATCGCTTACCTGCCGCAGCACCTGCTCACGGCCGACGAATGCACGGTGTTTGAAGAAACATCAAAAGCGTTTTCCAAAATCCTGGACATGAAAAACAGGATGGAAGAGCTGAATCACCAGTTGGAAACCCGCACCGACTACGAATCAGATGCCTACAGCAAGATTATAGAAGAGGTGTCTGAGCTGAGCGAAAAGTACTACAGCATTGAAGAGATCAATATTGATGCGGAAGTAGAAAAGACATTGCTGGGCCTCGGCTTCCTTCGGAGTGACTTCACCCGCTCTACCAGCGAGTTCAGCGGGGGGTGGCGCATGCGCATCGAGTTGGCCAAGATTCTGCTTCAAAAGCCCGACCTCATCCTACTCGATGAGCCCACCAACCACCTCGACATAGAGTCAGTGCAGTGGCTGGAAGACTTCCTAAAAAACAGCGCCGGTGGTGTGATGGTCATCAGCCACGACAAAGCCTTTGTGGACAACCTGACCAACCGCACCATCGAAATCACCCGTGGCCGCATTTATGATTACAAAACCAACTACTCCCACTACCTGGAACTGCGTAAAGAGCGCCGGGAACAGCAGCAGCGCCAGTTCGACGACCAGGCGAAGCAAATTGCCGACATCCAGGGCTTCATCGACCGCTTCAAAGGCACTTACTCCAAGACTTTGCAGGTGCAGTCCCGGGTGAAAATGCTGGAGAAGATTGAGATAGTGGAGGTGGATGAAGTGGATACTTCAGCGCTGAACATCAAGTTCCCTCCTGCCCCACGGTCGGGCAATTATCCGGTGATCGCCACCGATCTTGGCAAGTCGTATGGCGACCATGTCGTGTTCAAAGATGTCACACTGACCATTGCCCGTGGAGAGAAGGTTGCCTTTGTTGGCAAAAATGGTGAAGGAAAGTCGACCCTGGTGAAGGCCATTATGGGCGAGATTCCCGTCGACGGCACTTTGCAGGTAGGCCACAACAGTGAGATTGGTTACTTCGCTCAAAACCAGGCTTCGCTGCTCGATGAAAAGTTGACCGTCTTCGAAACAGTGGATGAAATCGCCAAAGGCGATATACGGTCACGTATCAAAGACCTGCTGGGCGCCTTCATGTTCAGCGGCGACACCATCGACAAGAAGGTGAAAGTGCTCTCAGGTGGTGAGCGCACCCGACTGGCGATGATCAAGCTGCTGCTACAGCCGGTAAACCTGCTTATCCTCGATGAGCCTACCAACCACCTCGACATCAAAACCAAAGACATCCTGAAAGATGCACTGAAAGCGTTCGAAGGCACACTCATCCTCGTTTCTCACGACCGTGATTTCCTCGACGGACTGGCGGCAAAAGTGTTTGAATTTGGTAACAAGCGGGTAAAAGAGCACTTCGAAGACATCAATGGCTTCCTGCGGAACAAGAAGATGGAGAATTTGAAGGAGATTGAGAGAACAAAATAGTCGGCAATTAACGAGGTCACTCTGTGCTGAACCGCACGGAGTAACCTCTTTAATCTTGGACACGCCTAACCTGACTTCGCTAGCGCTTTTTTGACTTTTCTCGTTTGTCTTTAAAATATGCTTCGTCAGCTACATAAATGGTCTTTTTCACCTCACAATAGACTATGCTCTTGTCTCTGTTGGTAAGTGACGTGGTTTTTACTATTTCGATTTCATTCTCTAAGCCAACTCTCTTTTTGATTTCATCGACCTCTTCCAATGAATATGAAAATTCGGCGTAGATGTTTTCCCGGGCCGGGCGCTTGAAGAAAATTTGTGCCGATTTGTCCCAAACCACAAAGTCGTCACCGATGAGGTTCATTAACTGCACCATCGGAATCGGGTCCACTGCCGCAAACATACTCCCTCCAAAAATGGAGTTGACATAATTTCGGTTCTTGTAACTAATGGGCAGCTTGATGCTCACCTCCATTAGATCATTGGAAACATAAATAATCTTAGCGGTGCTTCTTCTGTACATCGGTGATAGGTTGAACCCGTATTTGAAGAGTTTGGATTTACCTACGTACGTAGAGCCTATTTTTGCTATTGTTTGATATATGGACATGCTCAGCCTTTTTTTAATTCTCGCCAATCAGCTCAATATACGTAACAGCCCTTATCTCAGATATACTTCCGAGCAATCGTTGTAGCTGGCAGGCTCTATTATTTCCTTACCCGCACCTGCATTTTCATGAAATATCTACTTACGTAAAAAATAATAGCCCCTCCGACACCTTGTTCGACAACGTGATATATCGTGTTTTTCACCTCATAAAGTATCGATGTCTCGTGTGTGGCTGCCATTGCCAAGCCATGTGGAAACACCCATAAAACCCCAATGATGCAGCCATGCCTTATCCCTTTTGCCCAGGAGTTTTTCCCTTCCGTAGTTGAATAAATATAGGTCATTAAAAAAGCCAAAATAAAATAAGCGATCAAGGTGGTACCCAGCCCTTCGTGGTGCGGATGCATGTCCTTGTTAACGGTTGGCAATATCAAATTGTGGTAGAGCCCCCCTACTACCCACATGCCAAGTCCGGTTAATAGTGCAGAGGCAATAAACCACTTCAGTGTTTTTCCATTGCTCTTTGTTGAAATCTCATTCATAGTCATATCAGTTAGTAAGCTGTAAAATATATGACCGCAAAGCTCCCTTCTCGGCGAGTGGAAAACTTGAACAAACGGACTATTTCAAACTTGTCGAAGGCTTTATTCCAAAATTGTCCTTGAACGTTCTGGTGAGGTGCGGTTGGTCTGCAAATCCGCCAATAAATGCTGCCTGGGTTAAGCTATTTTGCTCATACATGGCAAAAATTGACTTTATCAGCTTGCTGTGGAGGACAAATTTTCTAAATGTCAGCCCCGTTTCCTTTTTAAACAATCGGTTAAAATGGCTTACGGACAAACAAACCTGAGGTGCCACATCATTTACCGATAGTTTCTCTGCCTCGCTCTGCATAATCAATTGAAAACTCTCCATTACCCTGCTGTCAATATCAATATGATCACAGTTTGACAGCGGAATCGACGAAACAGCATGTAACAGCTCTTTGATCTTTTGTGGATCATTTCCTTCCTGATAAAACCAGTCTTTTATTTGCCCGACAACTGAATCGAAATCAGCTATATCCAGTACTCTGACAGCACACTGACTGTCTGACAATTTCAAGCCTTCGCTCGTGTACGGTACAATATGAATAAATGCCAGATAGTCCGTGTTTCCACTCTTAAGGCTATAGCTAACATTCTTCTGTACTAAGGCAGCGCTGTAGACATCCTCATTATGTCCTGCTAGCTTAATACTGAAAGTCTCGCCAAATGAAATAATCACTGTGACTGCGTAGTGCTTATGAAAATCAGACTGGATGTTCTTTCCTATAAAAATGCCTCCAATGTCTGAAAACCCTATCTTAAAACTTCTCTTCGCCATTCAGGAGGAACATTTGGTTTTTTCTTTCAATGCGGGGAGAATATTTCGAAAGACTTTCATTTTTCAATGGCCATTTTACCGAATATGTGTGCCACCAGGCTGACAATCTAGCCGATTTTTCGGTTTTGAAAAAAAGTAACACTATAAGCTAATTATGGAACATACCCTTTGTTCAAAAATAAAAGAGTACTAATTCAAAATCTCTACAGAATCAGATCGTAAATTGATGCAAGATTTTTCCTATTTTCCATCTATGCTCCTGCGCATTTACCAGGTTACTGCCACCCTCTTCGCCATTTCGGTGCTGCCTCTCACTGCACAAAAAATAGAAAAAGCTAGCTGGGAGCTTGTGAGCAGTGAAAAACAATTAAGCATTTACACCAGAGCATCCGACGGATCATTGATCAAGGAAATTCAGATCGTCACTACCATTGAAAGCACTATGCAGAGGGTGACCGACCTGCTCAGCGATGTCCCCAACTACAAGGCTTGGGTATATAAGTGCAATGATGCCAAAAGGATCAAGACGACGTCAGCTAACGACTTTCACTACTACGTTGAGACGGCCCTTCCCTACCCTTTCAGCAACAGGGACTTGTCGGTGCACTCCGTACAATGGTGGAACAGGGAAACTGGTGTCTACCACTCTCGTTCAGTCGCCGCTGCCAACGCTGTTCCGCAGAAAAAGGGAATTGTACGAATAACAGAATTTGAGTCGAAATGGGAGATAAAGCCAAGCAACGATGGCAGGGTGGATATTGTTTACACTGCCTTGGCTAACCCAGGAGGAGAGATACCTGTTTGGCTTGTCAATATGCTCATTACCAGGGGCCCTCTTGAAACAATGCAGAGGTTTACTGAGCTTGCCAGGGTGTTTGAAAGCAGCGAAGACTGACCACACCACTTTTTAGCTTCTATTGTCTGGTAGCATTTTACTCTATGGTGCTTATCGCAACGATAGTTTTTTCTCAGCATTTTTTAATTCGGATAAATTTATCCGAATTAAAAAATTGTTTTATATCTTTGACACAAACAAACCACAATGTTCTCAAAAGCCTGTGAATATGGAATCAGAGCCACCTTGCACATCGCCCTTTTGTCGATGGATGGCGTGAGGGTAAGCCTGAAGGATATCGCCAGAGACATCGACTCTCCGGTTGCCTTCACAGCCAAGATTTTGCAACAGCTAGCCCGCAACAACATCATCGATTCGGTGAAAGGGCCTATTGGTGGTTTTGAAATCCAGAAGGATAAAATAGCGTCTATCAAACTGAGCCAAATTGTATTTGCGATAGATGGTGACAGCATTTATCGGGGATGCGGCTTGGGACTTAAAGAGTGCAATGCACTGAAGCCCTGCCCCTTGCACGAAAAATTTGTACTGATACGTAACGATTTGAAGGAAATGCTGGAAACAACCAGCCTGTATGAACTAACAAAAGGCCTTGATGTTGGTCTCACTTTTCTGAAACGGTAAAAAAATTTGATTCTTAACAAGATAAAAAGGTCTTAAATTCTTAATAATGAAATTCAAGCAGCTGTCATTACCCCTATTCATTTGTCTTGCTTCCAGCACTCCTCTGGCAGCACAATCGGTAACGACCGACAACTGGTACATGAGTCCCGGTATTATCGGCACGTTCATCCTGATTACCATTGTCCTTTTCATTGCCGTGATCACATTAACCGCCCGGCTGAATGACTATGTTGGCAAGCTGAAGAAAAGAAAGCAGGCCAGGCAGCGGCTGGCGTTTGCTGAGGAGCTCATTGGCCTGGAAGCTGGAGAAATAGATGCGATCCTTCAAAAACGAAAAGCTGCCCTGCAATACCATCTTGAGGGAAATGAACTTGGCAGCGATCTGGACGCAGAAGACAGCCACGGGCTAATTGACAAAGTTACCAGCGAGCCGGAAAATCCATTTTTTGACGAAAAAAAAAAGACGCCGATAAGCCTTGAAACTCCCTGGGAGCTCAAGAAGATTATCATTTACTACCTGGGCGCTGCTGTTTGCTGGCTGCTGGTGGGCACGCTGGTCGGCCAGTATGCAGGTATGAAGTTCGTGTGGCCAGACATGGAGCACACTTCGTGGCTCTCGTTTGGGCGACTGAGGCCTGTGCATACCAACACGGTGTTTTGGGGATGGGCCTCCATGGCCATGATAGGGCTGGCCTACTTCGTAATAGCACGGACATCTAACACCACCATTCATAGCTATAAGAAGGCCTGGATCGCCTGGGGGTTGTTCAATCTATCGGTGCTGCTTGGCAATATTTGCCTGATGGCTGGCATCAACAACGGTGGCGGGGAATACCGAGAGTTCATTTGGCCTGTCATGTTGCTATTCGCTGCCGGGCTGTTCATTACTTTCCGAAACTTTTACCTTACCGTAGCTCACCGCAAAATATCGGAGATCTACATTTCCAACTGGTTCATTCTGGCCTCTCTCACCTGGACGATCATATTGGTGCTGATAGCCTACCTGCCATTTTATCAAAATGGCCTGGGGGAAACCATCATACAGGGCTATTACATGCACCAGGGGGTGGGCATGTGGTTCATGACCTTCTCGTTGGGGCTTGTCTACTACTACCTTCCCTTCTCTTTGAACAAACCCATCTACTCCTACTCGCTGGGTGTGCTGGCTTTCTGGACACAGATGCTATTTTACACCCTCATTGGCACGCACCACTTCGTATTCAGTCCGCTGCCCTGGTGGTTGCAAACAGTAGCCATTGTGTTTAGCGCAGGCATGTTTATTCCGGTGGTAACGGGCACCACCAACTTCCTGATGACGATGAAAGGAAGCTGGAACCATATCTCCAAAAGCTACGTGCTGCCCTTCTTTCTTGTCGGTGTCATCTTCTACTTTGTGGGCTCTACCCAGGGGAGCCTGCAGGCATTTCGCTTCACCAATTTTGTCTGGCACTTCACAGATTTCAACGTGGCCCATTCGCACATGACCATGTATGGCATCATCACCTTTATCCTGTGGGGCTGCATTTACCATATTTTGCCCAAGCTAACAGACAAGGAGCCTCCTCAAATATTGGTTGGTGCACACTTCTGGATGGCCTTCATCGGCCTGTTCGCCTACATGGTTTCTCTGATGGCTGGTGGCACGCTGAAAGGGCTAAGCTGGATCGACGGGCATCCCTTTATCGAGTCAGTGATTTTGATGAAACCCTTTTGGGTTTGGCGGGCTATTGGTGGCTCCCTCATGTTTGTGTCGCACATCATCTTCGCCCTCAATTTTTACTATATGGTAAAGAAAGAAGCCCCTGCGGAGCTGCCAGTCTCCAATCACCTGAAGAAAATAGTAGCCTAAAACGACGCACCCATGTTCAATTTTCATAAAGACCATAGAACACTTATCAACACAGCACTGGCTGGCTTTCTGCTCCTCAGCCTCGGTATAGCGGTGCTGCCTGCCTACCAGATGCAGGACGTGGAACCCCTTCCCAGCCAACCGCTGTTGACGGAGCAGCAACTGAAGGGACTCAGCATATACATATCGGAGGGCTGCGTAGCCTGCCACACACAGCAGGTTCGCAGTATAGAAATGGACAAGATGTGGGGTGGCCGGCCATCGATGCCCTCCGACTACTACTTCAGCAAACAGAGGATGGACATCTGGAGACAATCGCCCTCTCTGCTCGGCAGTGAGCGCACCGGCCCCGACCTGACTAATATCGGTAAACGACAGCCTGCAGAGCAATGGCATTTGCTGCACCTGTACAACCCCAGAACCGTAGTGAGCGAATCGGTGATGCCTGCATATCCATGGCTTTTTGAAACAAAGGATGCTTCGGAAATTTCGGATAATGATGTGACAGTCCCTGTTGGTAAGGAGTTTTTTAACGACGCCAGCCAGCAAATAGTGGCCACCGAAGACGCCCTTGCATTGATCGCTTATCTACAGTCGCTGAAGCAAGCAGAACTACCTGGTGGCACTACTCCGGCCTTTATCGCATCCGCAAAGAAGGCACCTGCGAATGCGACTGCGGAGCAGGCACTTGACCTGCCCGACGGCGCCAGCCTGTACACCCAAACTTGTGCCGCCTGCCATC
Source organism: Imperialibacter sp. EC-SDR9 (assembly GCF_902498805.1). Lineage (GTDB taxonomy): Bacteria > Bacteroidota > Bacteroidia > Cytophagales > Cyclobacteriaceae > Imperialibacter. Next base: position 134,634 of record NZ_LR701575.1, read on the forward strand.
AGACCACGGGCAAGGGACTGCCGGGCGCCTTCCCTCCCTTGTCTGGTAGCAGCATTGTGAATGATGCCAACTATGAGCTTCTGGTCAAGATCATCCTGCAGGGGTACGACGCACGGAGTGAGTTCGGTCAAATGCCAGCCTTTGCCAGCCAGCTTACCAACGAGCAAATAGCGGCCATTGCCAACCATGAGCGAAACAGCTGGGGAAACAGTGCCGCAAAAATTTCGGCAGAAGACGTGAAGAAAATAAGAGAGATGGTAACACCCGCAAATGACTAAGATATGGTAAGAAAGAAGCTTTTCACACTGTTAGTTGTGTTCAGTATGCTTGGTTGGTCAGCGGCTAAAGCTTGCGAACTATGCAAAGAAAACCAGCCGGCAGGTTTGGAGAATGTTACTCATGGGGCAGGGCCCACCGGCACCGTCGACTACATCATCACCTGGACGGCAATCAGCATCGTGGCTGTTACCCTATTCCTCAGTTTCAAATACCTGATTTGGCCAAAGGAATCTGCGCCCGATCATATCAAAAACATCGTGCTGAACTAACTGAATAAAGAAATGAAGGACAATAGATTGATAAAGCTTTTCATGGATGACGGCCCCCGACCCTTTGCAGAATTTGCCCCACCGGTGAAATTTGTATTGGACACCACCAAAATCCCCGATGGAAAACATGAGCTGAAGATCGTTGCCAGGTCGTCCTCAGGAGTGGAAGGTGTGAAAAAAATTGCCTTTGAGGTGCGCAACGGGCCAGAGATTTCCGTGCTTGGCTTAAATGAAAACGAGGTGGTGGATGCACAAATTCCGATCACCATCAATGCCTATGGCAGTGAAACAAAGGACGAATTTGTCATCAGGGGCTCAGAAACACCGAAAGCGATTCCCGCCTGGATATGGGCACTCGTCATCTCTTTTATTGGCTTTGCCCTCTTCTACCTTATCATGTATTGGGGGCCTGAACTTTACAAATCTTCATTCTGATGAACAACGACATTCAAAACATAGATGACATCAAACTGATGGTCAACGACTTCTACTCAAAAGTAAGGGAGGATGAATTGCTCAAAGACATCTTCAATGGCGTGATACAAGACAGATGGCCTGTGCACCTGGAAAAGATGTACAAATTCTGGCAAACCGTCCTTTTGGAAGAGCACACCTATTATGGCAGCCCCTTCGCACCTCACGCACATTTACCGGTAAACAAAGCCCATTTCGAGAGATGGATCGAGTTATTCCATCAAACCCTTGATGAGCATTTCGAAGGAGAAAGAGCCCTGGAAGCCAAATGGAGGTCGGAGAAAATGGCTGAAATGTTTCTTTACAAAATCGAGTACTTCAAAACCAGCGGAACAAAGCCCTTAGTATGAGTTTAAACTTCAATTATCATGAATAATCTTTTAGACAAAACAATCGGAGAAATAGTAGCCGAAGACTACCGCACAGCAGAGGTATTCGGGAACCATGGCATTGACTTCTGCTGCAAAGGCAACCGCAGCATTCAGGAAGCATGCACCAAAGCCAATATTGATCAGGCAAAACTCACTGCGGAGGTTGAAGCCATCTTGAACAAAGGCGAAACCGCATCCTACGACTACCAGTCGTGGCCACTGGATAAGCTGGCCGATCATATAGAGCAAAAGCATCACCGCTATGTTGAGGAGAAAATGCCTATACTCAAGCAATATCTTGAGAAGCTGTGCCAGGTGCATGGGAAAAGTCACCCGGAACTATTTGAAATAACCAGGCTGTTCACTGCCTCTGCAGGAGAACTGGCTATGCACATGAAAAAGGAAGAATTTATCCTGTTTCCTTTTGTACGCAAAATGGAAAGAGTGAAAAAAAGTGGCGAAAAGATAACCTTTGCCCAATTTGATACGGTGCAAAGTCCTGTCAGGATGATGATGGAGGAGCATGAAACTGAGGGAGATCGCTTCCAGCAAATCAGCGAATTGAGCAATCACTACTCACTGCCGGACGATGCCTGCAACACCTACCGGGTCACCTATGCCATGTTAAAGGAGTTTGAGGAAGATTTACACCTTCACATTCATCTGGAGAACAATATATTGTTTCCTAAATCCATAGCATTGGAGAAGCAGCTCAGTTGAACAGGCAAATGCACTGATTCTATAAAAAAACAGCTCACGATCAGGTGAAAATGTGTTCGTGAGCTGACTATCTTACACCCGAAACGGTGAAACACGCCATAACTCAAAACTGTCATCCATGAAAGAGCGCACGCCCATAAAAAGAGCCAAGCAGCTTCAGCCCCTGAGCCGTGATCATCATCATACCTTGCTGTTGTGTTGGAAGATTAGAAAAGGCTTCGCTAAGGAAATAGCACCTGAGCGCATTAAAAAATATGCAGACTGGTTCTTTGAAAATCACATTCTACCGCATTTCGTTGCCGAAGAGAGTTATATCTTTCCGATACTTGGCAGTGAAAACGAGCTGGTAAAAAAGGCATTAATGGAGCATCGAAGGCTTACCAGGTTGTTCAATGACGACGAGGCAGAAAGATCCCTGAGTTTGATCGAAGAAGAGCTGGAAAAACATATCCGGTTTGAAGAAAGGGTTCTTTTCAACGAAATCCAGCAAAAGGCATCGTCGGAGCAACTGGCACTAATCAGCTCCCTTCATGAAGAACATAGTTTTGTTGACCTGAAGGATGATGAATTCTGGAAGTAAAGAGGATAAAAACCTCATTACTTGCCAACGGAACATGCCCCAGCCCCGCCTGGAATTATCCACAAGGTCACTTCAGCACGCCCAGGTACCTCGCCATCCAATACGGCAACAAATATTCGTCCCCGGCTAATACCGAGTTGCCCTCACTCCCACCATCCAACTCAAAGGGATTGGCGTTGTGCCGGTGCGTCCGGCGCTCGCCGGGGGTTAGCAGCACCTTTGTTGTTTGACCACGAAAGTTGGGTTCGAGCAGTTCCAGGTCTTTGCGATGAGAATTCTTTACTGCATACGACATCTGATCGAGGCCAAACTCCTGCAAGTGCCAGCGTACATCTTCCAGATTGATATCACCAGCGGTGCCGTAAGCTAACAGATTCCAAAGTGCATTCCTCTCTGGCAATTCTATCTTCCAGTGGTCGGTGATTATGTCTGCATAATGCTGCTTCAGGGTATCGTTAAGCGCATAATGATAAAGAGGCCAGTAAGTGAGGAACGCCATCTCATCATCGGAATGGTTCCAGCCGTCTCCCATGGTGTGGCCTTCGTACATCACAATGTGCTCTTTCATATCGTACATACTGGGCAACATGTTTTTGAAATAGCCAAGCTCGTTCATCACTTTGAACATCTCCGTTTTGTAGCTCTCCTTTTTGGTGAGTGCATAGGCCAACTGCAGACCAGCCACAAGGTGCATACTGTTGAGCTTTCTATCATACACTTCTGAGGGGTACATATTCACATACTCGGGGTTCCACTTGCCCCAGGTAGTGGGTTTACCATCCAGGTCTACGAAGTAGTAGTCGTTATCAAGAATATGCGTCATAATGGCGTCGATGAAATCGGCCACCCTTTTCTTTTCCTCCGGTGCCTTCGCAATGAACTGATCCATCAGTGACGCTACAAACAGATAGGCGATGTATTCATCGGAGCTGGTGGTGCCCTTCCACTCCCAACCCTCTTCCGGCGACTTTCGCCATCTGTCGGGGTCATTCACTTTATAGCCCTCCCGCTCAAAGGTCCTGGAAGGGAAGCCTTTCAACTGGTTGACAGTCAAAAGCCGTTCGAAAGCTTCAAACGATTCCCAAACATATCGCTTGGCCACCTCTTCGCCAGTAACAGCATAACGAAACACCTGACTGCCCAGGTAAAAGGACGTCCACAGACCATCGTTGTCGTGGTCAATGATTTCCTCAGAGGTTAAATCGTAAGCTACAGGCAACTGTGGCGCACAGACGAAGCCGTACCGCATGTGGTACCTGCGAATGCGGTTCTGAAAGAGTTCTGTCTTTTCAGCGAGCGTAAAGGGCATTTGTTCAATCATATTGAGCCCCGTGGGCGTGAGCAGATAGATATTGCCATTGGCATCCGCTGCCATGTCGATCACTTCGTTAACATCCAGCCATCGTTTAGAAGCAAAATATCGATACCTGTCACTCTCTTTTCTAAAAACTCCGTCGGCAGTTGAAAACCAGAGCTCGTTGTTTCCGGTCAGCAACATCTTCCTTATGTCAGGCACCGGCAGGCTTGATTCGGTGTCTGTCGCCCTTTTTCCCTGACCGTCGATTGCGTAGTAGCCATTTTTTGTCCCGACAGTGATTTTGCTTTCACTAAATACCAAAGACGTCATATCAAGCCCCTCATGCATGGTCTTCCAAGCCTTGCCTTCGAGTTTGTAAATAGCTTTGGCAGTAAGCGCAAAGAATTGTCCCTGAGCAATATAGATGTCAATCACTGCCTCTTTCGGCAATGCCAAATCTGCTACCTTCTTATTTTTGTCAAAAAGAGCTGCCTTCTCCTCGCCCGTCAGCAGCACCTTCAGGTCTTTGCTGACACTGATGCGGTTGTACAGCCCTGGCTCCAGCTTTGTATCCAGCGTACCTGCGTATCCATTGGTGAGAAACTTGTCTTTGTACAGATAGAAAATGATGCCAGTGCTCTCTTGCGTGGTGATATCAACCGGTACCTTATCGGCCAGCGACTGGTAGGTGTGGTCAGGCGCCAACTGGTAATCAGGGAAGTCACGAAAGAGCCCCTTATCGGTGAGAACATGCACTATGCTGTTGTAGTCGACCACTACCTTTTTGAGTCGGGCATCACCAAAACCACCAGGCACCTCATAATGATGCCCAACCAACTGGACATAGGGCTCGTCTGCCATTTGTGCTGCTGCCGGCCAGGTGCTGAAAGTCGCCACCAGCAAGTAAAAAAAGCATCTATGCTTCATAACAATAGTATTAACAGGGTGTTAGCGCTAGTTACTCAGTCCTTTCCGGAGTATTGGGAATCTTGTTGATCAGTACATTTGGCTTACCGGCTTTCTTCACTAAATCAAAGGCATCATACAACTCCCCCTTCGCTGTAAACGCATTGTACGACGCTGTATCTCCTCCCACTTTTATCACCTGAAACAGCTGCGTATTGGCAGCCTTTCGCTCCATCCATTTATCATCGCTTATGTCATACATCTTGGGCCCGCTCACCGACACCACGTACATTGTGCCAGAGCGATCCTCCCTCACGCCTGCCCCTGTCGACACATTGCTCACCATTCCTCTTCCGTAAGCATGATCATGCCCCTGTAGCACGAGGTCTACCCGGTGTTTGTCGAACAACGGCTTAAAGATTTCTCTAAGCGTCAGATTGTCCCGATTGGGTTTGGTGGAAAACACCGGATAATGAAAGGTGATCACCGTCCACTTTTTGGGGTTATTGGTGAGTACAGAATCCAGCCACTGCGCCTGCAAGGCTCTGAAGTGTTCCGATTCGTCGATCTGTTCAGCATCGAGAGACACCAGCTTCATCTGCGGAAAATCAATTACATAACAGGTTTCTTCAAGGCCAGCGGGGCCATTTTTTGGCAGGTTAAACTGGGGGCGCCATTGCGGCGAAAGCACCACGTCTTTGTACTCGTGGTTGCCTGGTGTCATCACCGCAGGCACCATGGCGTGAATAAAGCTTCCTGCATAAAACCATTCGCCCCATTCCACATCCCTGTCGTGCCTGTTGATCAGGTCGCCTGCGTGCAACATAAAGTCGACGTCTGGCAGGGTGTGGTAAGCCTCCCTTATCACCCTCGACCACATCGACTTCACGTCGTTTTGGGCATCACCGAAATAGACAAAAGACACCGGGCCATTTTCTTGCGGCATCTCGATTTGGTACCATTCTGACCAATAAGGCTCGGAACCCACCCGGTACACATATTTACCTCCCGGCAGCAACTCATTAATAACTGCTGAGTGGTAATTAGCTGATATTTCGGGTTCTTCTTCCCGTGCGACTGTCAGAGGTTCCGTAGCAGCTGCGATGGTTCTAACACTGTCTTTGAACTCAGGGCCATCAGAAGCAACAGCTACCTCCACAGTACCTTGGGTGATTTTGGGGGAGGTGCGCCAATTAACAGCTACCGAATGAATAGGATCTTCAGACAGATTAAGAATGACCCGGTCAGGTTCGTTGCCTGGAAAAAGCAGCTTCGCATTCGGGAGGCTGTCGGCTGGGCTGTGTTGATGACTATGCTCGTGGGCGTGGTGGTCTTCAGCGCTGTTTTGCTGGCAGCTAAAAAGCACAACCACAGCGACTAGCATCATAATACCGAGTGGGCCGAACCGAATCAATTTACTTAAGATCATTGCAATGATGTTGTTAGTTGAAGATAATCTCTTTGCCTTTTACCTGGCCTAAAGTAATTATTTTTTCTTCCTGCGAATATGAAGATTTGTTAACAGGAAGAGAAGCAGTAGAAATTGTCGCAAGAAATTCCGGAATAAATGGCTAAGTTTTGACATTGTTTTAACCAACACCCCATAAAAAAATGACACCGAAACGTCCATTCCCTCTCCTTCTTCTGCTATTCGCTGTTGGCTTATCCGCTACGGTCGTTGCCCAAAGCAACCTAACTGCCGACAATGCACTGGAGAGTTATTTGAACAACGGCGACCAAACTTACGAATGGATGGTGACCGATACCTTCGAAACTGAAGGAGTAAGGGGATATCAGCTCATTTTAACCTCTCAAAAATGGAGGGAATACACCTGGAAGCACCAGCTAACAGTGTTTGCTCCCGCAAAGATGACCCAAACTGGAAGTCTCCTCTTTATCTCCGGTGGTTCGAACAAAGACAGCCAGCCCAATCTGAGGAGCAACCAGGACGAACTTAGCAAAGCCATGGCCAATATTGCGGCCACCAATAGCGCCATCGTGTCTCTTATCCGCCAGGTACCTAATCAGCCGCTCTACGGCGACAAGACAGAGGATGTGCTTATCTCCTACACCCTGCACAACTTCACCGAGACACGTGATTATACCTGGCCCCTGTTGTTTCCCATGGTAAAGAGTGTGGTAAAAGGAATGCAGGCGGTACAGGAGTTTTCGAACGAACAACTGCAGCACCCAGTGAACGAATTTGTGCTATCGGGGCTATCCAAACGTGGCTGGACAACCTGGCTCACCGGAGCCAACGACGACCGGGTAATTGCCATCGCTCCTATGGTGATTGACGTGCTTAACATGCCGGTAAGCCTGCAATACCATCTGGAGGCGTGGAATGAGTACAGTCCCGAAATAAATGACTACGTGAGCCTGGGTATTCCACAGGCTTCGGCTACCGAGTCAGGGCAAAAAATCAATGCGATGGTTGATCCATACTCCTACCGGGCAAAGCTTAACAAGCCCAAGATGATCTTCATTGGCACCAACGACCCCTATTGGCCAGTGGATGCTATCAAGCACTATATCGACAGCATTCCTGGGCAAAATTTCATCCACTATGTGCCCAATGCCGGCCACGACATTGACGATCACCCACAGACTTTTAAAGCGTTAAACGCATTTTTCAGCTTCACTGCCCATGAGAAAGCTTATCCGGCATGTGATTGGGCCATCGACATTAAGGGAAAAGAAATTGTGCTGACAGTCACTCCTTCACCAAAAAAACTGGTCGATGCCACGCTTTGGCTGGCAACATCCGATGACCGGGACTTCAGGAATGAAGTATGGGTGGGGAAAAGCCTGAATGCATCAAAGGCAAAGGCAGTAGTGGTGAAAGAAGCCTACCCTGCTTCCGGTTTCAAAGCATTTTACGTTGACCTGAAGTATTTAGACACAACGGGAAATGAATTCACCGAGAGCACCCGGATGTTTGTCGCAAACCCTCAAAAAGTGTTTGTCGACTGACGCCTGCAGAATCCAAGACTCATACTCTTCGCAAGAGCAACCTGGTATTTACACCAAAGGTTCTCCCCTCTCTGCGGGCTTTTAGTAATATTACTTACTTAAAAGACTCAACCATGACCAAGCGAAGTCTCGCCCCGGCAGTGCTGTTCGTTTCCTCCTTACTTTGGTACGGATGTGCCAGCACCACTGACACGCCGCCAGTTGTCGAAACCGGCGTATCGCTCGAACTGGCCAACTATCGGAAAACAGTCATCAGCGCACTTGGCTACCAGCTATCATTCGACATCCCGGACGACAAATCAGAAGACATCCCGGCCTCGGAAGTTATCACTTTCAACTTAAGTAAGAACGACGCTGACCTCCAGATAGACTTCAAAGAGGATTCCGATCATGTTTTAGAAGTAGTTGTTAACAGCACCACTATTCCTGTGTACCACCGGGAGGAGCATATCATCGTTCCGAAAAGCGCATTGAGGCCAGGCTCCAATAGCATCAAAATCACGTTCGTTGCAGGCAACCTCTCCCTTAATCGCAACGACGAATATCTTTATACACTGTTAGTGCCTGACAGAGCCCGCACAGTCTTTCCCTGCTTCGATCAACCCAACCTGAAGGCTTCTTATCAACTGAGTCTCACCATGCCTGGCCAATGGCAGGCACTTTCCAACGGCCCCCTGGCCGATTCGGTGATTTCCGGAGAGCGAAAGACATTTAACTTCATGCCTTCGGATACCATTAGCACCTATTTGTTTGCTTTTGCGGCAGGCGAATTTCAGAAGGTAACTCGCATGATAGATGGCCGCACGATGAACCTCTTTCACCGTGAAACCGACGAGGAAAAGATTTCCGAAAGCATTGACACAATATTTTACCTGCACGACAAAGCTCTCGATTTTCTCGAAGCGTATACGGTCATACCCTACCCATTCAAAAAGTTCGACTTTGTTGCCATTCCCGACTTTCAGTATGGTGGAATGGAGCATGTGGGAGCCATTCAGTACCGTGCTTCGTCTCTTTTCCTGGATAAAACCGCTACTCAGAGCCGTAAAATTGGCAGAGCCAATCTCATTGCGCACGAAACGGCTCACATGTGGTTTGGCGACCTGGTCACCATGGACTGGTTCAACGATGTGTGGATGAAAGAGGTGTTTGCCAACTTCATGGCCGACAAGGTGTCCGAGGTAACCTTCCCGGATACCGGTAGCGACCTCAAATTTCTGCTGGCTCACTACCCCGCCGCATATGCCGTCGACCGTACTCCTGGTGCTAACCCTGTGCGCCAGCAGCTTGATAACCTGAAGGACGCTGGCAGCATGTACGGAGCCATCATCTATCATAAAGCCCCCATTGTGATGAAACAGCTGGAAATGCTGATGGGAAAACAGGAGTTCCAACAAGGTCTGCAGCAATACTTGTCTGAGTTTGCCTTTTCAAATGCAACCTGGACTGACCTGATCAATATACTGGATCAACTAACCGATGAAGACCTGCTGGCATGGAATAAAGTGTGGGTAGAAGAGCCATTCAGGCCCGTTTTTAGTTATGATCTGAAGACCAATGAAGTCTTGATAGCGGCCTTAACTATCTCTCAAAAGGAAGAAAAAACGAATACCACATTCTACAGTGATAAAGTTTGGTCGCAATACTTCAAAGTTAGCCTGAGCTACGGCGACAGCCTCATTCAGGTGCCTGCGCTTAGCTACCGAGCGGTTGCGGACGTCAGCCAGGCAACAGGCAGGCCTAAGCCAAATTATATCGTTTTCAACACCTCTGGCGAAGGGTACGGTGTGTTCCCAATCGACTCGGCCATGCTTCCTTACATAGGCACATGGAACGATCCGGTTGCGAGAGCATCAGCCTATATCAACAATTACGAAAACATGCTCAATGGCAACGGCATTACGCCCACCGAGCTGCTAGCACTGAATACTGCTCTGCTCTCTCAGGAAACAGAGGAGCTTTCGGTTCGACAACTTACCAGTCAGCTAAGTGCGACCTATTGGCAGTTTATTACCCCATCAAACAGGAAGCTGATCAGCCAATCATTGGAAGGCGATGTTTGGGCAGCAATGGAACAAGCTCCATCTGCCAGCATTAAGAAGATGCTATTCGGAACATTCCAGGAGATTGCCACCTCAGAAAAAGCAATGGAAAAGCTGTATGGCATTTGGAAGTCGGAAACGCCACCAAAGGAGGTTAGACTATCTGAGGACGACTACACTGGCCTGGCAGCCACGCTAAGCCTGCTGAGTCACCCAAAATCTGTTGAAATTCAACAGCAACAGCTTGCAAGAATTAATAATGGTGATCGGAAAAAACGCTGGGAATTTCTTCTTCCTGCGCTATCAAGCGACACCGCAACCCGCAACACTTTTTTTGAGAGTTTGAAACTAGCCGAAAACAGGGAAAAGGAATCGTGGGTGAGCAGTGCAGTATCTTATCTGCATCATCCGGAAAGGCAGCATGTCTCTATCGGCTACTTGAAAGAAAGCCTTGAGCTGCTTTCTGACATACAGGCTACTGGCGATATATTTTTCCCGACTGCCTGGCTAAGCGCTTCTTTCGGGGCCCACCAAAGCGAGGAAGCAGCATCAATCGTCAACGACTTTCTTTTGGCCCACCCTAATTATCCGCTGAAACTGAAAGGAAAGATATTGCAAGCAACCGACGACCTGAACAGGGCCAGTAGGCTGCTGAAGAGTCAATCAAATCTCTGATCTTAATTAAGATGAAAGGGCTGATTACTCTTTCTTTGCACTGTTATTGTTGTTAATAGAATCACGTGAACAAGCAAACTGAGCACAATAGCCACGCCTACCTCTAAAAATGTGAGCATATGAACACTCGCTTTAATATGGTGAGAATCATTGAGCAACTCCCTGCCATTGTTCGATTGAATTTCTGTTAATTGGTGCAGGTCACTTAGCATAGCATTGAAGCGATCCCCTCCTTCGTTTTCCAGCATTGCCAGTGCCTGCCTTGAATCATTTGCGTACGCCAGGTCTATCACCTTGTTCTCGAGTTGGTCATAAGCCTCCCTTCTTTCCTTAAACTCACTCAAAAGACTCGCCTCATCCAGTACAAAATAGGTTTTTTCAATTTCAGTCAACAGTGAGTCAATTTTGCTATCATAGGTATCGAGCTTGTCGGTTAAATCCGTTTTCTCAATACTCGGGGCCAACACATTCTTTTCAAGGAGCAACCGCTTTTGATAAAGAGTTTCCGTGATATAAAAAAACTCAGTCGCTGGCATAAGCCTGTCATTATAAATGGAGGTGAATGACCTGTCCATGCTGTCTATGTCTCTTTGCATTACGAGGTTGCTTATCACAAGCAAGGCAACTATTATTGCTAAAATGACAGAAACTCGAATTTGATTGCCTATTTTGAAAGCCCACCTCATCACATAGTTTTTTTAAATGCTATTAACGTGAATTCACCTGATCCCAGCATCCTGACTGACATAGTTAAGACAAAAATGCCGTTCGGCAAATACAAGAATGTTTTAATATGTGACCTACCCGAAAACTACCTTGAGTGGTTCAAGAGTGCCGGCTTTCCGCAGGGGAGGCTGGGCATGATGCTTTCTACCATGCATGAAATTCGGCTCAATGGGCTGACCGACCTGCTCAATCAACTAAAAAAAATCCACAGAAACCCATAGGTTACAGAGGCCGTTAACCCCCCGAACGGAGCCGTTGCACTTATGTAAATACAAAAACAACCAAGATTTCTTATATTTACAATGCCAATTGGCTTAATAATTGCGTTAGGTGTGTAAATTATTTTTGTGTATGAAATTAAGAATTGTTCAATTAACCCTGATATCAATTCTCGCATCTGCCTGTATTACCGGACTGTCGGCACAATCTACGGACAGTGTGAGCATCGTCAGGAAGTTTGATGAATTGGTTTTAAAGTGGGATTTATTAGCCGTTGAGCTTGGCAAATACGAAGGCCTGGACAAGTATTGCACTGATAAGCCCTATCAGGACAATGTAATCAAGACGCTTGAAGAAATTCACCATTATGATACACTGCTCTACCAAACGCTTGCAAAGAAAGCACGGTACGACAAGAGTTCTGAGCTCAAAAAAACGCTCAAACAAATAGAAGAGTTTGAAACTGAGTTCAAAGGACCCAGCTTTTTGAAAAAACTTCACGATGAATGTGTCGGGCGGAGAGAAATAGAGAAAGACTACAAAGAAACCAGGAATGACATCGGCATGAACTCCTACGATGGGCAAGTGCTTGTTCTGGAAGCGGATCTTAATAAGTATATCCAACACATCACCAAGTTAATGGATCATATTGAGGAGCATATCCACCATTTGCATCTTGAATAGCCGCCATGTGGCAAATACGTAATTTCTGAAATCCGGCCCTTTTTCGGTCAACCTGACGCCCTGCCTGTCGTATATTTGTATATTCCTGCATCCTTCCAACCGAAGCCTGTTCTAGTTAATTCACCTGGTGTATCCATGGCTGTTTTAAAACTAGATATAGATGAAAAAATATTTGCTTGTACTAATTGCTGCGACAGTTCCGCTACTACCGTTGCAGGCAAACAACAGTGAAAACGGGGTTTTCAAAGACTTTAAAGAGCTAACCCACAAGTGGTATTTCGTCTCGGATAAGCTTGTAACTTACAGAGGATTGTCAAAATACTGCGGCGATCCCACTTTTCAAGATGAAGTGAAAAGTGTGTTAAAGGAGATTCACGCCTACGATAGCGCCCTTTATATTCGTGTATCTTCGATGATAAAGGAGGAACCGAGCAAGGAGCTGAAAAAGACTTTGAGACAAATCGGCCATTTGGAACACAAACTAAATGCCCTCTCGCTGTCGAAGACGTTGTACAGTGAGTGCCACAACCAAAGACAGCTCGAAAGAGAGTACAAAAAGGTAAAAAACTATTTTGGCGCTCACTCCTTCGACAACCAGATTGTAGTTACAGAAGTCTTCTTAAAAAAGCACGTTGACCGGATCAACAAAATCATGGAAAACATAGAAGATCACTTCCATCACCTCGACGCAGATTAAGTAGGGCAGGAATCCGATGTGGGAAATACGTAATTTTCCAAAATTGTCAGCTCGCCAATATTTGGTCACCAATTCCGTTCCCTACATTTGTTGTATTCCTGCAACACTACCACATGTTCTGTACTAGTTTGTTTACAAAGGCATTGCCATTGCACAACTAAACATATACTATGCTCAGACGTCTCGCTCTTGCCATTTCTTGCCTCGTTTTGGCTGGAAGTACATACGCCACTGTTGACCAAAATGAAAGCGCCCTTCTGGTCAGTAAATTCAACGACCTTACCAACCAGTGGGCTTTGATCTCTTACGACCTCAGGACGTACGACGGGCTTAAGAAGTATTGCGCAGATCACTCCTTTAGAAGGAATGTAGCAGAGACCCTCAATGGCATCCACCATTACGACAGCCTTTTATATGAAAGACTAACTGTAAAGGCCAGGTTCAGCAACAACCATGAAATCAAGAAAGTAATTCATCAAATTGAGGCATTTGAAACCAAGTACAAAGCTGCCAACTTTTCAAAAACACTCTCGGAGGAATGCTCCGATCAAAGGTCTCTTGAGAAGAATTCAGATGAGCTAAGAAACGACATCGGCATGAACTCGTACGACAGTCAGGTAATTTTGCTGGAGGCTACTCTCGACAAGTATGTAAAAAATATTACGAAACTGATGGACCATATTAATGATCACATCCACCACTTGCACATTGATTGAGTAGTCCTTCCTCTATCGCTTCACGAACGCCAGTACCTGTGGCAGCTCGGGGCTAACTAGTACCCTGCCTTCAATGTCGACTACCGGCAATGAGATATTCCCCATGAACCTAGCTGCTTCAAGCTTTCTCAGCATCTCATCTGCCTTATCCTGATCCGCATCCACATCGTAAAAGGTGTACTTTATATTGAGAGAGTCCATCTTCTTTCTGAAATTAATACAGTGATCACAAGTATTAACTCCATAAACAATCATTTGCTTTTGAGTAGCGCTTTCAGCTGCCTTGTTTTCAGAAGTATCCTTCGTAGCCGGGCCGCAGGAAAGCAATAAGACAAATACCGAGAGAATGGAAATAGCTGCTATGTTCTTTTTCATAACCCAATCTTACGGATTTTTTATGTTTATCCATACTGCTTTTATACATCAGTAAGCACAGCTTTACACGACGGGTTACAACTCGTTTTGGTCAACACGTGTCATCATTTCATTATTCATTTGCAATGCCCGGTAAAGTCCTTGTATATTAACGCTGACGATACAATCAAAATGATGCAAAAGATCAGTCTGTTTCTTTTACTATCTGCCATTTACTTCGGCTGCTCGGTAAAGGTGGTGTCTTTCGAGAACCCCAGAACAAACTTTGGAAAATTTGAGGAGTACACTTTAAAGCGGCCAATGGCCGATAACAAGGATCTGACACCTGAAGGCAAGCAATTCATCGCCAGCTTCGAAGACGCCATTAATTCCGAGATGAAAAAGAGAGGTTATGACCTCACCTACTCTCCTGACCTGGAGGTAAGCTACGATATCGTTTCGAGCCGACAACGGGATACCAATGTAAATAGAAGCCCCTACTACTATAACCCGTGGTACTATGGAAACTATTACAATGTGTCACAGACCAACTACACCGAAAGCATTGTTATTGTGGAAATGAAGGACGCCACCACAGGCAAAACCGTGTGGCAGGGTAGCCTCGACCTTCGCTACACACGTAATTCCAAAAAGAAAGACAGCATCATCCCCGATGCTGTCGAACGAATCTTCAGTGACTACCCCTACCTGGCCGGTAGCAATAAAAAAGTTGAGGTTGAAGGAAAAAAGAAGAAAGGGTGATAATAAAGTATCCTGGTGCAAGTGTTTAGTTAAATACCATTCTTTCCCTACCTTTGCGGCTTCAATTGCAAAAATTCCATTTATGATTTCTGTTTCTAACGTCTCTCTCCAGTTCGGAAAGCGTGTATTATTTGATGAGGTCAACATCAAGTTCGTTCAGGGTAACTGTTATGGTGTGATCGGAGCCAATGGCGCCGGTAAATCCACTTTCCTTAAAATTCTATCAGGCGAGATGGCTGCGAACGCTGGCCAGGTAAGTATGGAGCCTGGCAAAAGAATGGCCGTATTGAATCAGAATCACTTCGAGTTTGACGAGGTGCCTGTTATTGAAACGGTAATGATGGGGCACAAAAAGCTATGGACTATCATAAAGGAAAAAGACGCCATTTACGCAAAGCCTGATTTTTCTGAAGAAGATGGCATCAAAGCTTCCGAGCTGGAGGCTGAGTTTGCAGAAATGGATGGCTGGAACGCCGAATCGGACGCTGCAGCCATGCTCAGTGGCCTTGGCATCGTAGAAGCCGACCACTACAAGCTGATGAAGGAATTGCCCGGCAACCTCAAAGTAAGAGTGTTGCTTGCACAAGCCCTTTTCGGTAATCCTGATGTACTTATTCTTGACGAACCTACCAACGACCTAGACATCCGTACGGTGTCGTGGCTGGAAGACTTCTTGCTGGAATTCAAGAACACAGTCATCGTGGTTTCTCACGACAGACACTTTTTGGACACCGTATGTACACATGTGGTTGACATTGACTTCAGCCAGGTAAAGTTATACACTGGTAACTATAGCTTCTGGTACGAGTCGAGCCAGCTAGCCCTTCAGCAGCGAGGCTCAGCCAATAAGAAGGCTGAAGAGAAAAAGAAAGAGTTGCAGGATTTCATCGCCCGTTTTAGTGCCAATGCTTCTAAGTCGAAGCAGGCCACCAGCCGAAGGAAACTGCTCGAAAAAATCAATATCGACGACATTCAGCCCTCCACCAGGCGATACCCAGCCATTATATTCAATCAAAGCCGCCAGGCTGGCGATCAAATTTTGGAAGTAAAAAATCTGGGGTACAGCACCGACGGCACAAACCTTTTTTCCGGGCTGGATCTTTTTGTTAACAAGGGAGATAAAATAGCTGTTTTGAGCAAAGACAGCATGGCCATTTCCGCCTTCTTTAAAGTGCTTATGGGTGAACTGAAGCCAAGCAAAGGTGAATTTAAATTTGGCCAAACCATTACTACCGCCTACCTACCCAACGAAAACGACAAGTTCTTTAATACAAGCGACAACCTGATTGATTGGCTGCGTCAGTTTTCAGAAGGAGAAAAAGACGAAGTGTTTATCAGAGGCTTCCTCGGAAAGATGCTTTTCTCTGGTGAAGAAGTCTTCAAGAAAGCAAGCGTTCTTTCCGGTGGCGAAAAGGTGCGTTGTATGATCAGCAAAATGATGCTGGCTCAGGGCAATGTGCTGATCCTGGACGAACCCACCAATCACCTCGATCTGGAATCCATTCAAGCATTCAACAACGCACTGGCAGATTTTCCGGGCACAGTGCTTTTCACGTCTCATGACCATCAGTTTACCCAAACAATTGCCAACCGGATCATTGAGCTAACGCCAAATGGTTGCCTTGATAAACTGATGACTTACGATGAGTACGTGGAAAACGAAAAGATTACAGCGCAGAGAGAAGAACTCTATGCCTGATCGGCGATAACCAGGGCCAGTGTTTTAAAAAGCTTTCCATCGGAGACGAGGTGACCGCTGCTTAGCATTAGAAAAAGCTCCTCTTCTCGTGCATTGTTGTAACGCTTTTCGGAGGTGAATAGCTCAATATCCGACGGAGGACTGGCTAAGGCCTTTTGCAAAAAAGCCGGATCGGTAAAATCGGCCGCTTCCCCTCCATACATCCCGCAAAGCACAATTTTGTCCTGAAGGCACTGATAGGTCATTACATGAGACCTTGTCCTGATTTCCAAAAACTCAGTTTTTCTCAATACGTCTTCGAAAACCACGTCGCTGAACAAATCCACTATTTTGCCTGCCTTGGCGGGAGTTTCCTTCTTCAACTTCTCCCAGTCGTCTGCGGTGATTCCGTTGACGATCAAATAGTCAATAAACTCCTTTTCAAGTGCTGTCAGTTCTTCCCTTGTTAGGGTACGGTATTTTGCCATAGGTGGCAAAGATAAGGCTCAAAACCGTTTCGTGGCGCCAAAAAATAGCACTAGAAATTAGTTGGTTCAATTTCCCTGCAGCAACGCCATGACAATTACGCTCTTTTCTGACCTGCTAACATTGAGATTGACTTGTCAGCTTGCTTGTTAATGTGCGCAGGAATATCCCTAACTAAGTATTATATCAACTACCTTTGTGCTCAAGATTCTCAAAATGATCGATCAATACTTAAGCAATCTGGGCATTTCTAAGCTCAACGAAATGCAGGAGGCTACAATAAAAGCCGCTGGAAAAGAAAAAGAGCTCATCTTACTTTCCCCCACAGGCTCTGGCAAAACCCTGGCTTTCCTGCTTTCCCTTCTTCCACGTCTGGTAAAGGATCAGCAAGGGATGCAAGCCCTCATCATTGCACCCTCCAGAGAGCTGGCAATTCAAATAGAGCAAGTGGCGAGAGGCATGAGTACCGGCTTCCGTGTCAATAGTTTCTACGGTGGTCATTCGCTGAGAACAGAGCTGAACAACCTCAGCAACCCTCCAGCCATCGCTATCGGCACACCGGGTCGGCTACTCGACCTGATCACAAAAGAGGCTTTCGACACAAAGAGTATTAAGCACCTTATCCTGGATGAGTTTGACAAGTCGCTCGAAATGGGTTTCGGTGGCGAGATGTCAAGTATCCTTGAGCACCTGACAAACCTTAAAACCAGGTTTCTTACCTCTGCCACACAGGCTGTTAAAATCCCTTCTTTTCTTAAAATGTCTGCGCCATATACCCTGGACTTCACCACCAGGTATGAGAACAAGGAAAGCAAATTAGATCAAAAAATGGTAGTGGCAGAGGGCAACGACAAGCTTGACGCTCTCTTTAAACTCCTTTGCCTCCTGGGCAGCAAGAAAAGTCTGATCTTTTGCAACCACAGGGAGGCTGTTGACAGAATTGGAGAGCTGTTGTCCGTCAAAGGTGTGGAACACAGGACTTACCATGGAAAGCTTGAACAGGATGCTCGTGAAAAAGTATTAGCCCAATTTCGCAACGGTAGCGTCAACGTTTTGCTCGCCACCGACCTGGCAGCCAGAGGGCTTGACATTGCAGAAATTGAAAATGTGATACACTACCAGCTTCCGCAAACGCAGGAGGCCTTTATCCACCGAAATGGCAGAACGGCCAGAATGAATGCTTCTGGCAGCTCTTACCTTTTACTGCTTCAATCGGAGAAACCACCAAAGTACCTGACCAAAAAGCCTCAACTGGTAACCCTGCCTGAAACGTTGCTCACCCCCCCTGCTCCTGCGTGGTCAACCCTTGAGTTTTCCGCCGGTAAAAAGGATAAGATCAATAAAGTAGATATTGTAGGCCTTCTCTTCAAAAAAGGTCTTTTGGAAAAGGGAGACATTGGCTTGATAGACGTGACGGACAAGGCTGCTTATGCTGCTGTGAACAGAGAGAAAGCTGTGAAAACAGCCATGAAAGTGAGTGGAGAAAAAATAAAGAAGATAAAAGTCAGAGTCTCGGTGCTTTAGGAAAGTACCTAACGGCAAGCACAATAGCTAAAAGCAGAAAGGCCCGCTTCGCAGCAGGCCTTTCTTTTTGCAGATATAATGAATATGACTTAAGCAGCTACCTTTTTGGCGTCAGCTAATGATACCGCCTTGTGGGGCTTGATCTCTATAACACCCATTTTATCCAGCAGCTTGATAATATAATAAGTTGGATCTATTTCATGCCAACGAATTCCACCAAAATTTGCACGATTGCCATATTTGTGGTGGTTATTGTGATAGCTTTCGCCCATCATCAGGAAGTCTACGGGCAAGAAGTTTCGGGAAGTATCGCCAACCTCGAAATTTCTGTATCCATATTTGTGCGCAAACCAGTTGATAATCGCTCCATGAATTGGCGAAAGAATAAACTGCAATGGCAGAAACAGCCACAGCCACCATGCATCAGCGTACAAATAGTACACTCCTACATACAACGCACCCCAAAATACTCTTGAGTACCATGAACGAGCGAATTTATCAAAGGCATCCCATTTTGCAACTCCTTCGGTGAACCTCTTCTCCGGCACCACTCTTCCACTGGCAATGTCTGAGTAAATGGTCTTTGTTTTCCACATCATCTTGAAAATGGTCTCATCATACTTTGGAGAGTGGGGATCATTTTCTGTGTCAGCAAAAGCGTGGTGCATCCTGTGCATTACGCCATAGCCATAAGGGCTCAGGTAATTTGACCCCTGAAATATCCAGGTAAGTACAAAGAATACTTTCTCAGTGAACTTACTCATCGTAAACGCACCATGAGCTGCATAACGATGTAGGAAGAACGTTTGAAAGAACAATGACAAGTACCACTGGGCAATAAAAAAGGGTATGATAACTTCCATCTTGTTAGTAGTATTTTTTTACGGTTTAGATTTGACCTGTTTGTGATCTATTCCCTTAAGACAAAGTCAAATTTAATTTGTGACAGAATTAATAAAATATTTTTTTTCGTAGTGGCAACATAGCCTTTTTCCCGGCCAACTAAGCCTTTTGGCTGATCTCAAGTCTCAAACCCTCAATGAGCTCTTTGGGCTCCCCAAATGAGCAGGCCTTCTTGAAACTTTCAATAAGCTGAGCTGAGCTTACCATATCGAAATTTATCTTGCTGGTATCTATTGCAAGTTTCTCCTTAGCTCTGGAAAACAACTGGCGACAGTTCTCTTTCTTTTTATTGACAATCTGCTGAAGCTCGTCGTACTCAATATTGAACACCTCCCGCAGCAGGTAGACTGCCCTCTCCACAGGCTCCAACTTTTTATGCAACATTGCCAAGGCGGTGGAAATTTCGTGCTCTATATCGATATGAGAAAGATCCAGCTTCTCCACAAACTCCATTGGGTTAATGGCATCAAGGTATTCGTTCTTCTTTCGTTTGATCGAATTGAGATGATTGATGCAACTATTGGTCACCGACTTGATCAAATAAGCTTTTGTGTTCTTGATTTTTTCGTGATCTAGTGTTAACCACTTCAAAAAGGTGTCCTGCACAATGTCTTCGGCGTCTTGCCATGAGCCTACCATCTTCATGGCAAGCCTGTGAAGCAAGGGTTGATAGAGCGTTATCGTTTGAGCCTGATTCAATTTCTGAAATTATATACAAAGGTAAAGTCAATACCTTTAGTTAGCACTATTTGTTTTCGATTATTTAACCCTTAAACAATCGAAACACCAATAAAGTGCAATTTCGAATGGCAATTCTCAAGGTTGAATTGCCACAAGCCTGAGAAAATGATAATGTGCGGTCTGGAGATTGCTAACTGATGCAGTCTAAAAAGCAAAACGGGCAGGGATTAGTCATCCGCTGCCCGCTTCATTCTTCACTAGCCTTAACCAGTGAACAACGTCAAGCTATTGTTCATCCGCCTCAATCGCAACGTCACCTAGGTGGCACTACTCTTGACAAGATTCAAAGTACGCCGATCTCTCGACTTTTCTTTTTCTTCCCTGGGCCCTGCTGGCCGAGCAAACTATCTCTCACTTGATGAAATGAATTTCCGTATAAACCTTTGCAATAACAATTTTGCAAGCCCCTACTTTTCAACAACTTATACACGACATTATCAACACCCTGACCAGTGTTGTTCACCTCCATATCAACAGTATATCCACAATTGTCGGCCGGTTTACTTTCTCAATCCAGGTTTCGACTTAGCTTTGCGTCAAGTTCTTAGCCATGAATAAAGCAACTACCCTGGTCCTCGTTATTTGGGCATCACTTCTCGTAGTATCCTGTGACTCAAAAAACAGCCCATCTTCGAGCGAACAGTCATTTTCAACCCGCTTTCAGCAAATACCTTCCGCACTTCAGGAAGGCCTTAAGGCCCATGGAGGCCTTGAAAAATGGGCAAAATACGGCACGCTGAGCTATACCGTAGCCTCCAAAAGCATCCCGGAAAAGCATCTGATTGACCTGAATAGTAGAAAAGTGCTGATCACCACCGACAGCACCTTCACAATGGGTTTTGATGGGAAGGATGTTTGGGTAAGCCCAAACCTGGCAGCCTATCCAGGCTCCTCAGCCACTTTTTACCACAATCTTGTATTCTATTTCTTTTCCCTTCCTTTTGTCGTTGCCGACCCTGGGGTGAATCACCACGCTTTACCAGACATCACATTTGACGGAGTGGCTTACAGCAGGATCAGCATTACTTTTGGAAGTAATGTGGGCGAGTCTCCTGATGATCAGTACATACTTTGGTTCAGAAAATCAGACAAACTGCTAAGTATGATCAATTACTCAGTCATCTATTTTGATCCTGCCAATGCCAGTAAATTCAATGCTATGGTTTACGAAGAATGGCAAACTGTCAATGGCCTAAAAGTTCCTTCAAAATGGACTTCCTACAAATGGGAAAACGACTCCCTGGGAGGCAAAAGAGGCTCTACCTTGATAAAAGATGTATCCTTTCAGGAAAGCGCTCCAGGTGCTACCTTATTTCAAAAGCCGGAAACAGCTGAGATCGATACTAAACCCAATTAAATAACTACTTACTCAGATGATGGAGCCTGGAAGCTGGCCATTTCAGGCGCCATGTAGTGCCTAACTTCAAAGCTTTGTTGAGAATGGTTTTCATCTCTACGTGTTGATGTGTTCTCAAATGAATCAGGTAATAAAAGCCCCGGAACTGAACCTCAGTTACCGTAGCCTCCACACCTTTCCCATCTCCTGCCAAAGCCAGATCTTCGGGTCGTAGCATCCACTTGCCATTTACCTCGCTGGCCTTCACTCCCATTGATTCCAGATTTTTCCTGGTGAAGATGTTTACCTCGCCAAAAAAAGAAGCACCATAGGCGGTGGCTGGCTGGTTGTACATCTTTTTTGGGCTGGACAACATGTCCATTTTGCCAAGCCGTAAAAGAAGTATCTTGTCCGCCATGGAAAGCGCCTCTGCCGGGTCGTGAGTGACCATGACAACAGTAATGTCGAGCTCTCTATGGATCTCCTTTAAAACAGCCGTCATCTCGCTCTTAAGCATCACGTCAAGGTGGCTGAACGGTTCATCCAGTAGCAGCAACTCGGGTTCATCGGCGAGATTAACCGCCCATACTACTCTTTGCCTTTGTCCTCCAGACAGTTGATCGGGCCGTCGCTCCTCCAGGTCTTTTAGTCGACAAATTTTGATGAGTTCATCTACCCTTTGCGATTTGTACGGGTCACTGAAGGCCCTCAGTGCATGCCTTAGGTTTTCCCGCACCGTCATCTTCTCCTGAAGCTCCAATTCCTGAGTAATCAGTTTTATATGGTTGTAGCCAGGAACTAAGCGGTCGATGGGCCCCTGGATAAGACCGCCACCCCAGGTGATTTTTCCATCGCTTAAATCGACCAAGCCTGCTATCGAACGCAGCAATGTTGTTTTACCGGATCCACTGGCGCCAGAGATGACCAAAAAAGAACCCCGGGGCACATTGAAACTAAGCTTCGAGAGTGCTTTTGTCTCAACCCCGGGGTACTTTACACTGCATGTAGTAACTTCCAAACCTTCAGGCATGCCCAAAGGTATTTCATTTTTTTAACCCAATCGAATTTTAATCAAGTTGGCCAATAATTTAAGGCTTTCATCGAGATAGACGTCCTTTGGTTCCTTTCTATCTGTGCCAGCTTCTTTCACCTCTGAGTCGTTTATCTGAGTACTTAGGTCTCTGATAGATTCTCTGGCTGCTCTCACATCATCTATTTCAGCCTTTCTTATAGTGTAGTTTAGAGAAATTTCATTTTTTGAGCGTGCTTTTTTTGCTTCTTCTATGTCATACTGTAGCTCTTTGAACTCTGCATTGTTCTGCAAGTCAAGCGAATAAATGCGTGTTAGCTGCTCTATAAGTTTGCTGTCAATTTTATTTACCGGAGTAAAACTGGAGCTTCTGATTTGATCCCAGGGCAATGCACTTGGCTGCGAGCTTTCACCAAAACTATCCGCATCATATGCAGACGGGAATTCGATGTCAGGCTTCACTCCCAGGTGTTGTGTGCTGCTCCCGTTGACTCTATAATATTTGGACAACGTAAGTTTTACCTGCCCCAGTTTGGCAGTTTCCTGCGGCAAAAACTGATCAAGATCAACAAGCTGTTGTACTGTGCCTTTGCCAAAAGAGTTTTCACCAATGACTATACCTCTTTTATAGTCCTGAATAGCCCCTGCAAAAATTTCGCTGGCCGAAGCACTAAATCTGTTGACCAAAATTGCCAGGGGCCCGTTGTAGGCTATCTCGCTGTCCTTGTCAGTTCCTACGTCAATGGATCCGTCAGCATTCTTTACCTGCACTACAGGCCCCTTAGAGATAAAAAGACCAGACAAATTAATGGCTTCCTGGAGCGATCCACCCCCGTTGAACCTCAGGTCCATCATCACGCCGTCTACACCATCAGCCTCCAACTCAGCAAGAAGTCTTTTCACATCCCTTGTAGCACTCTTAAAGTCCTTCTCCCCCTTTTGAGCCCCCTCCCAGTCAAAGTAGAAAGACGGTAGGGTAATGACACCAAGCTTATAGGTCGTCCCGCCTTCGGTATAAGGTACAATCTTTTTAGAGGCCGTTTCTTCCTCCAGCTTCACCTTGTCCCTTACAAGGCGCAGCTCAACGGGCAAAGAGCCATCAGGCGCATCGTGAGGAACAATTTTCAAACGAACAACTGTTCCCTTCGGTCCTCTGATCAGCTGAACGACATCATCAAGTCGCCAGCCGATTACATCAACAAAGTCTTCTTTGTCTCCCTGAGCCACCGCTACAATTTTATCGTCTTTATAAATCTGCTTGCTCTTATAAGCCGGTCCGCCAGGAATTACCTCATACACCTGCGTATTATCCATTTGCTGAGTCAGCCTTGCACCAATGCCCTCAAGGGATTGTGCCATGTCAATCTGAAAGTTCTCTGATGTGATGGGCGAGAAATAGTTAGTATGTGGGTCAAAGGCCTCTGTAAATGAATTCATGAACATTTGAAAAGCATCTTCGCTATTGTACTGTTCAATCATTTTGTGATAGCGTCCATAACGGCTTGCCAGGGTGGTCTTGATGTCTTTCCACTCCTTGCCTTCAAGCTTCAACCCCAGTGCCTGGTACTTGATGGTTTTTCTCCACAGTTCGTCCAACTCGTCAAACGACTTAGCCCATGGCTCTTTTTCCCGGTCTGGCGTAAACATCTCATCTGAGTTGAAGTCAGGCTCGGTCTCCAATATCTTATTCACCTTGCTGATTCGATCCAGGGCTCTTTCTTGATACAGCCTGAACATTTGAAATGGCACATCGATATTTCCGGTAAGCAAGTAGTTGTCGAAATAGTCCTTGTAGCGCTTGAAATATTCAATATCGGACGCAACGAAGTACATCCGGTTGTTGTCCAGGTTAGTGATATAATTGTTAAATATCACATTAGAGAGAGAGTCATTCAGAGGTGTTTTTCTGTAATGATTCTGAAGAAGTAGACGAGTGATCAGGAGTGCCTCTTTGCCGTGTTCAGCATTTGGCACTATCAGCTTCGTTGTGTCAGCAATAACTTCGGCTTTTCCGGCTGAAGCTTGAATACCAGTGCCCAACAGCACAAACAAAAGGGCGACCGATAAGAATGATGCTTTATTCATAATTTTGTTTTGTCAATAATAATGTATCCAACGAAAATTAGGCCAGAATGATCTCTAGAAAAGAAATATTTCCATGACCGGGAAACAGTTTTGGCAAATTGGTTTCTCTATTCGGCATAGTTCGACTTAAGAATTCCTGAAAAGTATTATTTAAAAACAAAAAAAGCAGGTTTCCCTGCTTTAAATATCATTATTTGTTTGTGACGGCTAATACCTCACCACTTTGCCACTGCTATTTTGGTCGGCAATTAGTCTGTCAGGCGTTCCTTTGTATGTCACTCTGCCGCTACTACTAACGTCTGCCATTAGCTCCCTGCTTACCGACACATTTACCTTTCCGCTGCTGCTGACATCAGCTCTCACCTTTTCACTTTCCAGATCAAACCCATCGTAGTAACCTGAGCTGCTCCCATCTATTTCCTGAAATGTGGCCCGGCCACGGAGTGTCACCCGGCCACTGCTCGACACATCTACCTCAAGATCACTGCAATTTACCACCAACGACATTCTGCCTGAGCTACTGGCATCGGCATAAAAAGAAGTCGCATTAATAGTTTCTTCGGCAGTGACTCTGGCTGACGAGCCCACTGACACCCCTTCAAGCTCCCGATAGGTCAACCTGATTTTTATACTGCCCCTCCAGTTTCTGTTCCATCCATCAAGATGTATCTTCAGCTTGCTACCCGATACTTCAGTCAGAATATCTTCAAGATCAACCTCGTCAGAAGTAATTTCCGCCCTTTCCTCACTGCCCTTAACCAACTCGACCTCAATAGATTGAGAGACAGACAGCTGGCTGAAGGCCGGTAACCTTCTGGTTTCCTTCATCTGGGCATTCACCTGAAAAGAAATGAGCCCGACAAAAAGTAGTATAATAAGATGTTTCATGTGTGCAGTATAGTTTCGTTAATTAGTGCTTTGGTGAAAGACCGAAATTTAGAAAAGGGGTTGCAATTGTTTGAAAATCTTTTCGTTTCGATGAGGAAAGAAATTAGACCGGCTAATTGATGATGAGATTTTGCGTGTTGTCCGTTGTTTTTCTGGTGGCAGGGAGTTTGTCGGCCCAGAGTCCTGTGGGAAACAACAGTAGGGTATTAGAAGTAAGCCCCGAGCTTTCGGTACAAAGAGTAATCCCCAACAATCAAGGTGAATATGAGCTTTCATCCGGCGAAAAATATTTTACCTCGCTAGTGGTTAAAATATCAGGTTCCGATTCTTTCGAAACTTCTTCTATAGCCGCCGAAGGGAATTCTTATCCCCTTGAGGTTGATGAGCACACAGACTTAGATGGAGAACTTCAGAGTCTTCCTGTCATCTTCGACCTACCCGGACAAAATGCCAGATTGCGACTACCCAACGTAACTGAACCATTTTCAGTTTATTATATTAGTGCAGGTGAGCTGCCATCTTCTGCCCGCACAGCCGGTGAGCTCAAACCGTTGGTCACAACACCAGGTAGCTGTGAAGAGCCCGAAACTATCGATCAATCTGAATGGAGAAAAGGGCTTTCCGCACCGTCTTATTCGAGGAGCTACACAGAAACAGAACATCTCATTGTCCATCACTCCGCTACCTCCAATTCGCTTACAGACTATTACAATGTGGTTCGAAACATCTATATCTACCATACGCAAGTAAACGGCTGGTCCGACATTGGTTACAACTATTTGGTGGCACCTGACGGTACCATTTTTAAGGGAAGAGATCCGGCTGATGGTGAGCAAGACCTTGTGCTTGGGGCTCATTTTTGTGGAAAAAACTCCACCACCATGGGCGTTTGCATGATGGGCGACTACAGTACCACAGAGCCGAAGGAAGAGGCTATTTCTTCGCTGGAAGCACTACTCACATGGAAAGCATCAAAAGACATATTGGATGTACTGGGGAGCACGCCACATCCGCTCAACGGTGATCTAAATACTATTGCGGGACACAGACAGGGCTGCGCCACACAATGCCCTGGCGACAAGGTATTTGAAAAACTAGAAACAATACGGCAGGATGTCTTTGCAAATTTGCAGGCTTGTAGTGATCCGCTGGTGGTAAGCACCGTTACGTTTTATCCAAACCCAAGTGAAGGAGATGTGCTCATTGAACTACCCAAGGAAACGGAGCTTGAAGCTGTTGACTTGGTAACATTGAGCGGACAAAAACAGTCCATTGGACTAATCAACGAGGGCCTTAATGGGTACCGTGCAGTGACCTCTTTTCTTCAACCCGGAGTTTACGTGATGATGTTCAAACTAAAAAATGAACTCCCTCAATACAAAAAAATAATTCTTCGATAAGCGCTTACGTTATCAATGCGCTTTTACCTCAGCCAATTCAAGCACCTGAGCAAGATAAAACTGCCTGAAGTACAACTCCCTTGACTCCTCGTCCAGAAAAGCGTCTTTTGCCTTATTAAAATGTCTTACTTCCTTTGTTTTTAGCAATTTGAGAAGTCCTTCCGAAATTTTGTTATCTAATAGCATGGCAATAATAATTATAGGTCTTTACTTTTCAGGAAAGCAACATTAGCTCTTAACGTTACTACCCCCCATTTTTGTTACTTTTTTTCTGGCTAAATCTAGTCAGGTGAAGAAGCCTACTTGCGCAAAGCAGCGCTGCGTGTAGTAACCTTCCTCTACTTATTGTCAACAAAAAGGCGGTTTACCCCCATGCTGTTTTAAAAAAAGAATGACTTTATTGATTTTTTTTGATGACGACCTGCGCACTGGACACGCTACTCATGCCGAAGTAGCCGAGTATTACTCCCTCATCATCATTCAGGTATTTTAAGTTTCCCCTGACCAGCGAAGGTGGCGTGCTGGTAGACTTCCCGAGGCCAATAGCCTGTGTGTTAAGGTTTTTAAGGTATTCAAAAGCAGCTGCGTCAATTGTATATTGACTAACAGTGACAGTGTCGTCTATCTGGAATAACAGGCTTGATAGCTCAAAACCGAATTTTTTTCCATTGAAAAATCGGTCAGTAATGAGAATCATGTCTTCGGCTCCGCTGAACGAAATTCCGTTCTCCGCTACTTTCCAACGGTAGTAGTCATTTTCAGTCGCAGGATCCGACACGAAACCAGTCACCAAATAGCCCGAAGTAAATGATAAAGTTTCGGGCACAAAAATGTTCGGTACGAACGTATAGGTAAGTGTGTCTATTGGCGGAGCTGGTTTAAAAGAGTTTTCGTTTGAAACAATGATCTTATCCTCCCATTCCACCACAAGTTTGTAGTTCACGCCAGGCACACCCACAAACTCTGCTGAATCTGTTAGATACTCGCCGGGTTTTTCCGGATTTTCAGTCAAAAAATAGTTGACCCCCTTCGAATTGATGTAAACCTTTGCGTTGGATATTCTTGGGTTTGTCTCAGGCGAATCAAAGGGTAAAGTCTGAGAAAGGCTAACACGGTAAGGGCCTGGTTGATCGGTAATCCATCCTTCAACCACCAGGTAAGTGCTACCGGAAGGCAAATCGATCGAGATAGGGTCTTCGCATGCCAGTAGCACAAAGGAGCTTAAAATAATAGCTAGCAGGGCTGATCTACGCATCCGTCAGAATTTGAAATTATAGGAAACTGATGGGATTATTGTGCCCAACACAGAATACCTTATGGTTTCTGTTTGGCTTGGGTCTAGAGCGCTTTGCCTGAAAAGGTAAGAATAGGCGTTCCGCCGGGCGTATACATTGTAGATGGAAAACGTCCAGCTGCTTTTAAACTTTCTTTCAAGACTTTTTCTGCTCACGTAAGTTGTCGACAGATCCAGCCTATGGTAGTCGGAAAGCCTGCCCTGATTACGTTTTGAGAAATTTGGCACTATCACACCATCATAAACGTATTTTGCGTCTGGCAGGGTTACGGGGCGCCCTGTGCTGAAATTAAACGTAGCAGAGAAGCTCCATTGTCTGCCTTCGTCATAAATACTCACCACTGAAACGTCATGCGTTCTGTCATAATCGCTGGGGAAAAAATCTCCATCATTTAGTGTTTCTTCCACTGTTGCTCCCTTTATCTGTGTCTCCGCTCTCGCCAGGGTATAACTTATCCAGCCCCGAAGCACCCCCTCAGGCCAAAGCCTCGATGCTTAAGGCCAGTTACAACAAAAACTATCAATACATCCACAGAATTACTAATAGTATCTCGCCTGCACCTACCGACATATGGAAACTCAGTGACAGGTATATTAAGCCGCAAGTGTCGAATCAATGGACCCTAGGCTACTACAGAGATATGTTTAATGGAAATCTGGAACTCTCTCTTGAAGCATATTTTAAGTTGCTGTCAAATACAATAGCATTTAAGAATGGGGCCGACTTACTATTAAATGAAACTATTGAAACAGAGGTGCTTGCTGGTATTGGCAGGGCTTATGGCACTGAACTTCTTGTTATTTGCTTAATTTATAGCTTGCAACGAGTCTGGGCTCAAACCCTTCATAAAAGTCGATAATTTGACCAAATTTATACTGCACGGTGTCGACAATCGACGTTCTGCTTTTTGGTAACCCGTTTACATAAATATAGTCATTTGACGGGCCCAGGTAGTAAAAACGAGACCACCTTGCTCCTGCCACAGTTTCAATCCTTCTGCTCCACTTCTTCTCCCAACTGCCATACAGGGCTGGCTCTACAGCATGCTCCGAACTCAGCTTTATTTCCACCACCGAAGCGTCTTCAGTAAGCGGTATCCTGTCTCCAGGATTGAGCCTGTGGATAATAGACGAATAGCCAAAATTATAGGTATTGTCAGGGTTTGAATAAAAATTGAAATCGGACTTAAAAGTGTAGTTGAAAATGTAAGACGTTCCTATAAAATTGGAAATTTCGGAAGGGTCTTCCGTTTTATAACTGTACTCGCTCAGCGTGAACGTATGATTGCTGAATAGACGATTTCCAAAAATATGATTCCACCGGGCGATCAGCGCACTATTGCCCCAGGTTCGTTGAAATGTTTCTCCAACCTTGTTACGGTCTTTGCCAACATAGCCAGATAGATAAACCATATTTTTGGAGTTCAAATCGTAGTTGAGTTTCATATTGAAGTCGGCAAAGTTGAGGGTACTCCTCCTTACATTGTTGTCGCCCAGTTCATAATTGATATTAAACAATGAAGACCGCACCGATGCCAGGAATGAGCTTTTTCCTTTTACAAATGGCCCTTCCGCTACCAACCTACCTGACAAAAGCCCAAGTCCTCCTGAAAAAGCAAATCGTTCCTTGTTGCCCTCTCTCTGTCTCACACTCACCACTGAAGACGTTCTGCCACCGTAGGACGCCGGTATATCACCTTTATATATTTCTATGTCGTTGATCGCCTCAGGGTTGAAAACGCCCACTAGTCCAAAAAAATGAGATGTATTGAAAATGACGGCTTCATCCAGCAGTATCAGGTTATTGTCGGCCGATCCGCCCCTTACATTAATACCAGTGGCGTCCTCCCCAACGTTTCTGATGCCTGGCAGCAGCAATGCCCCCTGCAGCACATCTACTTCGCTGAGAAAGTAGGGAATCTTGCCAAAGATGTTTCGGCTTATCTTGTGATAACCAGTGTTTTTAGCTGTCAGCAAAACGTCAAAGTCCTTTGGAGACACGACCAATTCGGGCAAATTGGCCTCTGCCGACTCAAGAGAAAAGTTTTCTTCTGTCGACTCTGCCAAAGTCAACCTGGTCTCGATTGACTTATAGCCTACAAATGAGACACGAATATCGTAAACTCCCTTAGGCAATGAGAGCGAGAAAAAACCGTAGGAGTTGGTAGAAGACCCAGTTTTAAGAGAATCAATCCAGATTGTGGCACCAATCAGGGCCTCGCCAGTGCTGGCCTCTCGCACCTGGCCTTTCATGGTTACGTTGTCATTTTTTAGCGGAGCCTTATTTTTGACGGCTATCAGCAAGATTAGGTTGCCTTCAAACTGATACTTCAGATTTTCAGCAAGCACTATCTTGTCGAGCAAATCATCCAGCAAAATAGTGCTTCCATTGACTTTGATCTTCTTGTCGAATGGAATCGACTGATCAACGTAGGAGGGTTTGAAAGAGGTTTGGTCAGCTATCAGGCGCAAAGCTTGCCTGACAGAAAGGCTAGCTTCGCCGTCAGGCATTATCACAACCACGTCAGTGTGACTACTCTGAGCGACTAATGCTGAGCTTGCCGACAGCAAGCAAATGTGAAAGATAAAACAGACTCTTAAAAACGTTGGCATACTCCCGAAAGCGACCTCTAAATAAAGACATGTTTCGTCTATAAAAGGTAACTATAGGAGTAATAAATAAAAAAAGAGGTTGGAAGTTCCCTGGTCTAATTTTCGCAGGGCTCCGCAAGAATTACATATGAATCACCTTTTTGCTCCACTGATCCATTCAGTAGCGTAGCTATCACGTTCAGACTTTCCTGAAGGCTGAGGTTATCAAGGGTTACACTTACCTTGCATGCATTCAATGCTTCATTGCCCAGTGTGATTTTAGCCTGGTAGTGATCTTGTACTTGTTTCAGTACTTTATCCAGTGGCCGATTAGAAAAAGTCATCATGCCTGTTTTCCAGGAAAGAAAATTCATGTCGGTTATATCGGATCTCCTAATGACGTTATCTTTCATTAGTACGTCCACCTGTTGATTTTTTTGGAGCATAAGAACCTTTTCCAGAGCTGAGGCTTCCACAGTTCCATCAATCACAGCAAGCCTGACCCCTTCCTTCGTGTTTTTCAGATTAAACTCTGTACCCAACACTTTAGCCGTCATACCGTTCGACTCCACAACAAAAGGATGCTCAGCATCGTGAGTTACTTTAAAATAAGCTTCCCCTTTCAACTTGATATTTCTGGGCTCATCCTCAGAATAAGATATCTGGCTATTGGCGTTGAGCCAAACTGAAGAGCCATCAGGTAGCGTAGTCTCCTTTACCTTCTCATTGGCATTAACTACGGCGGTTTCGGAAAAAGCCTGACTAGTGACAGTCGATTGAAACACAAAATAGCTGCCAACGATGAGAGCAAGACTTGCAGCAGCCCAGTAGAAGTACCTCAAAGCAAACTCCTTCTTTTCCACACTAAGTCTGCTCTTTACTTTACCCCATGCACATTCCACATCAGGGCAATAGTCCGAGGTGTCAAGGGATGCATGCTCCCATACCTTAATCGTCTCTTGAAGCTCGACTGATTGATGAACATCAACGTTCTTCTCAGCTTCAGAAGCACCTTTTGCTTTACCGTTAAAATATTCGACTAAGTCTCGTTGCATTATAATCAGGTGTATTCAATTAGATGTCAAGGATTTTCATCCTAACCCCCAAGCTATCTACAAAAAGTTTTCGATTAAGGCCAGCAAAATTACTCCCAGCTTATCAACGTACGGCTTCAGGCTTACTCTGAGCTTTTTGAGCGCTATGCTCATTTGATTCTCTACTGTCTTTACTGACAGTTCCAGCTTTTCAGCAATCTCCTGATAGGTAAGCCCTTCTTCCCTGCTGAGCACAAAAATAACTTTGCATCGGTCTGGCAATAAATCAATAGCCTTCTGGACGATTGAATACAGCTCATTGTACTCAATTTGAGTTGGATCTGACAGGTCAGCCTTTTCACTTAAATTATCCACATCCTCCTTTTTCAACTCCTTGGGCAGTTGCAATTTGAGGTAGTTGATTGACCTGTTGCGAACGGATGCTACGAGATAGGCTTTAACAGAATAGCTAATATTGATCTCTTCACGCCGCTCCCAAAAGTTCACGAAAACTTCCTGAACCACTTCTTCTGCCACTTCATTATTGCGGGTCAGTTTCAGCGCATACCGACACAATTCCGTGTAATGCTGTTTGAAGAGTACTTCTAGTGAAGATAAGTTATCAGGAAGCAGTTGGCTCAATTTTAAAATCTATAAAACTCTACAAAGACAGCCGAAATTAATGATTGGTGTGGAATACTAAAAAAGGAAAGCCCCGTAAAACGAGGCATTTCCTTAACAACCAACCAAACCTAATGTTTATTAGTTCAACGAAGACTTTTTTGAAATATTGAGTCCTCATTTCTATTTTAACAACCTTGAGCTTAAAGACCCTAACTACCCCCAACTGGTTGTAGAGTGCTCAGCAAATAATTGGAGAGCACGTAGTAGCCTAAGTTAGTGCTGGTGGACGTTCTTCCGCTTGTCGTAAGCAAATAAACCATGTCGTATTCAGGCAATACAAACATATAGTGATCTTCGTCGCTGAGCGCATAAAAGGTTCTGTTCTCAGGAAAATAGACCGACCATGAGCTGTCATCAGAAAACCTCCACCATAAATACCCTATATCCGAAAAGCTGGAAATCCGATGCTGAGTATTTGTCGACAACCCGACCCAGCTGGCACTCACAATTCGATTGCCGAGCCAGCTTCCATTGTTGAGCATAAGATCTCCAATCTTCAATAAATCAAGCGGCTTTATAGCAAGTCCCAGCGAAAGGTCACTCAACCCATCGTCATCTTTTCTCACCGTCCAGTCATTGATTTGCAGAGGTTTAAAGAGCCACTCATTCACCATCTCGTCGACCGACAAACCAGTAGCAGATTCGAGCGCCTCGAGTACGATGAGGCTGCCCGCCGAATTCTGAGAAAACCTTTGGCCCGGAATGCTCTCCATTGGTTTTTTAAGCAAAAACTCCACCGCACTTGGGGCCGTCTTTATCACATTCACATCGTTGGACGAGGAGTTGACTCCTGACAGCGTTTCGTTCCACGAAAGTCCCGATTTCATGGTGAGAATATCCTTGAACCGGATTCTCTTCTTTAGTTGGTCAGCTTCGAAATACGACTGGCGTTCGGGCAAATACTTGTAAACCGAGTCCTCAACTCCGTTAATGAAACCGCCGTCAATAGCAATACCTACCAGCAGAGAAACAATGATGTTACCCATACTTCCTATGCCCTGAAGCGAGTCTCTTGTGTAGAAACCATAGTAGTCTTCGAAAACCACCTTGTTGTCTTTCAAAACCAGCATACTGCCAATGCCACCAAGGCGACCCGCATCAAAAAGGCTGTCTAATGCCAAAAGCAAAGGCTCATCGAAACCCGATATCCTTGGATCTTCGTAATCCCATGGTGAGTCATCGGGCCGTACGTCATCATTCCATTTGCAGCTCTGAGGAAGGAGCATGAAGACGGCGACAATAAGAAAGTGGATTCGACGCATCAAAACAGCCCTATTTTAATCATGACATTCAATGTGAGTCCTGAGAAGTCATCATCGGATATTTCTGGAATATCCAATCCTTTGACCAATCGATAGCCTACCTCGCCATGCAAAATGGCGAAAGGAAGAAATTTGTAGTCGCAGCCAGCAGATGGCTGCACAAATAGCGCATAGTCTTCGAACATGTTATAGAAATTGTCCCGCCGTTCCCAAAACACCTTCCCCTGCCCCACTCTTGCATCAAATGTAAACTGAAAGGGCTTTTCCAAAGTTGTTTTGTATCCGGTCCACAAGCCTACATGGCTGTATTTCATACTGAATTCATTAGGGAAAATCAGTCTTTGATTGTAGTCTCCCATATAAACAGATCCGTAAGCTCCAACATGGTAGTGACCGTAGAACAAAAAGCCCAAACCACCGCCCAGATTAACACCGTTTGCCTGCCGGAGGTAGGCGGGTTCAACGTAGCACGCAACCCAAACACCATATTTCCTTTCCGGTTTATTGATTTGTTTCGTTTGCAGTTTGACAGAATCAACAGCAAGCGAATCAACAGCCTGCGATAGTGCCTGCCATGTCGCTGCCATCATTATCAAAACAAAAAAGCCGATTTTCATAGTTTAGAAAACATGGTGACTCTGTTAACCCCTTATTCATCTTTCTCTAAGGTACTCAATTCAATGCTCAATGCCTTTGTAGATATTTGCGTCTCGTAAAATGAAAGCCCAAGAGAAACCAAAAGCAGAACGAGGCTAGCGACAAATAAGTAGTTGCCGAGTTGGCCATTGTCGAGGTATAAGAACAGAATCGAAAGCACACAACCCAGGAAGCTTAAAATACCGAACGCCTGCATGTTTCTGATGAGCAAAAGCCGCAAACGTAAGTTCTTAATTTGCTCCCGGATGGGCACGTTGTTTTCGCCGTGAGAATCAGCTTGTCTTTTGTGGAGCCCTCTGATCAGGCTGGCAATCGCTAAAAACCGGTTGGTATACGCCAAAAGCAACAAAGTGATGGCTGGAAACAACAGTGCCGGAGTGCTTAGTTCTAGTTGCATATCACAAATTTACCCTGTCAATTTCTTGCCTTTGCCATTGAAAATTTCTCCCGATCAATTGCTGAATTTTGGTTAAGCTAACAAAAGATTTTGCAACTACCTTATCAAACGGAGCAGTTTCAATATTGAGTATTCGGCTAATCTCATCTCCAAGTAAATACTCCATAAGAGCGGAAACAGGTAAATTAGCGGAGTTATTTCGCATTTCAACTTCTATATGCCCTCTAAGTGCGGTTGCTAGTTCAGTCCCCTCAACAGATTTAGAAAAGTGCCTTTTCACTATGTGCTTTTCCAGCGCCAACGCCTCCTTTGTACTACCCTTTAGTAGTTCTCTTTCAATCCCCAGCCACTGCCCTATCAGGTTCCAGTATTGTAAAAAGTCCTTACTTTCTGCGCCCTTTACGTCGACACCCAACTTTCGTAGCCCACGCAACACTATTAACGAGAACGCTAAGTTTGTTCCAGCCATGTCCTCCTGGTTAATTGGAAGTCCCCAACTGGCCTGCCAAAAAGGTTGATTCTTTATGTAATACCTGGTGAGTGCATGCATAAGCCTTACTTTGAGAATACTCCTGAAGCCCCTTCCATGGGCATCAAATGCTCCAGGCTCAGACACATCAATCACAAAGGAGCCGGTTTCGACTAGCCGCTTGCCCGGGGCTTCCCTAAGCCGTTTGGAGTGATACAAAACTTTAGCGCCGTTGGCGGCCGCATAGCAGTACGGAAGCGAATAGAGTCCCAGGCAGAGCAGAATCAGAGGTTGATGTTTGGAGAAAAATTCCTGAGCACTCTTTAAGTGCTTCGGCAGGCTATTTTGAGGTAGCGCCTCATTTTGATTGATGAAATTTATAAGCTCTTTGGGCCAGGTATCATCGGGCTGCTGGCTATTAAGAGAGAAGTTCTTCCATTTGCCCGACCCCCAAAGCTCAGGCATATCTCGTTGAATGACTTCAACAACAGCGTCGGCGGGAGGATCACCAATGAGCCTAAATTTTTCTAAATCCATAAAAAAAGCATGCAGTTAACGGTATAACCCTGCATGCTTCCTATTAGTTAACTAAAGATCAAAAAGATTTTAATACTTTACATGAGGATCCATTCTTCACGAACCTATACTTTGCATTCTCGTATTTATAAAATTTCACACCCATCAGGAGAAATACGCCCACTTTTTCGGGCAACCCTTTTGGGGGTACTATTGAGAGTTGGGCGGTAATCGGCTGGATAGCTATTTTTAAATCAGGAAACATGTTGCTTTCAAATGAATCGGTTAAGCCATGGTGATCAGGATTGCACGGCCTGTAAGAAGCTTCCTCCTCATCGAAATAAAAATCTGAAATAGAGACCAACTTTGCTGTTAGTTTGAAATGAGTAGCTTCTACCGGGAAGGAGATATTGCTTTGAGGGACAAAACCTGGGAAGTGGAGGATTACATGTCCCCGACCCTGCCCCGGATGGACAAAGTATTTCGGATAGAAAGTAGTGCCAAAAGGGAACTCCGGGTTGAATTCAAAGCCTTCTACCTGCTTGCCATATTTACTCGGCGTCAAGGGGCGTCGACCAGTCGGGCCATCAACACCTTTTACCAAGCCTCTGAATTTAGCTGTCAATTTTCCAGAGGAATAAGTTTCGCATATATCACCCAGATCGCCGGTCATAGTCATGCGCATGGTTCTGGCCATCATGCTGGCCACACCGAATTCCTTTTGATTGTTCCTAAGTTCCTGGTATGACTCTTTACTTTTGATGTCGCTGGCAGAAGGGCCTCCTTTTCTTGCTATGATTGTCCTTTCAACGCCACTTATCTTATATACTCTCCAATCTTTTGGGTTGTCAATTGCACTTTTCCTTAGCTCGAGGTTTTCATTCATCTTTTTGGTTGGTTACACAATTCTACACTGATTCCTAATACTTATAATGTAAATACAGCAAAATATTACTTTTCGAATAATCCGCTAACCAGGCCAGTCAGCTACCGATTGGAAATATTATCAAAAAAATAGCACACAAGCAAAGTTTGGTTAAAAAATATGATCCGCAATATGTAATAAAGCCAGTAGTCAACAAATTAACATGAATTATTTACCGTTTATTAAACTTGCATTCATCCAATACCCCTAGATTTACTCACCTCCTATTTAATTTAAAGTATTACTTTAAGTGTGAGCGTTATTCACTTTATTGATATTTTCAACAAAGATGTTACTTACTCACGAAGAGAATTCTTCTATCTTTTTTCCAGTCAGCCTCATGTAAGATTTAATGCAAAATCAAACAAAAACAAATCTCAGTTATAGGCTAAAGTCACTGGCAAATACTTTTGTAACCGGAGGGATGGAACCTTCGAAGGTCTCCTTGTCAATCAGTCTTGGCTTTCTCTGGGGCGTCTTTCCACTAGTAGGCACTTCTACGATACTTTGCACCGCCAGTTCACTGTTCTTTAAGCTAAACATGGCTATTATTCAGGCAGTTAATTACATCGTTTATCCTATACAGTTGGCCCTTCTGCTTCCGTACTTTTACATCGGAGCGCCTTTCACCGGGTTTACCATCAACGGTTCGTCCATTGACAAAATTGGGGAGTTTTCTTTTTCACTCAATAGTCTGGCAGAAATTTCCGGAGATTTGCTTTTCATTGCGGTCAATATGCTTTTGGGATGGCTGCTATTGGCCCCTCTGGCATCTTTTATCATCTATTTGGTTTCAAAGCGAGTGTTGACAAGCAGGCAAAGTAAGGTCGGCGCAGTTGGCGACAACGATCACAACTCAAAAGGCTAATCAACCCCTTATCAAATCATTGCAACAAATTTTCTATATTTAAGTATTTCCTGTTACATCTTTGCATCATCAAAATCACAAACTCTAAACAATGTCCGATAAGAATTCTTTAAACTCAAGCCCTAACATCTTCGGGCACTTCAAATACGATGGCCCTGCCGGCCTGGTAGTTTTTCTTGTTGCTTTGCCCCTGTGTTTAGGTATTGCGCTCGCATCTGGAGCGCCGCTCTTTTCAGGCGTTATTGCTGGAATTGTTGGAGGCTTGGTGGTAGCCTCTTTCAGTGGCTCTCAACTAGCTGTCAGTGGCCCGGCTGCCGGCCTGACAATCATCGTTCTCAACGCTATAGATGACTTAGGTTCCTTCGAGTCGTTTCTTCTTGCAGTCGTCATTGCAGGCGCTATCCAGCTCTTGCTGGGCTTTCTCAAAGCTGGTGTTATTGGTAATTTCTTCCCTTCTGCAGTAATCAAAGGAATGCTTGCTGCTATAGGGCTTATATTGATACTGAAACAAATACCCCATGCTTTCGGCTACGATTCAGATCCTGAGGGTGATATTGAATTTTTCCAACCCGACGGACAAAACACCTTTACCGAGATTTTCACTGCCCTCGAAAATTTGAGTGTGGGAGCGATTGCTATCTGCCTTATTTCGCTGGCTATCATCCTTCTCTGGGACAGACCTGGTATCAAGAAAAAGGCATTCTTCTCTATCGTACCGGCACCGTTGGTGGTAGTACTCCTGGGAATAGGCGTTAATCAGCTCTTCATCAAATTTCTTCCTGACATGGCTCTCGGTCAGAGCCATCTTGTTTCGTTGCCTATTATTGGTAACCTGAGTGAGTTTGCGAACGAACTCACGTTCCCGGATTTTAGCCAGCTTGGCAATCCTGAAATCTATGTCGTAGCCATTACGCTTGCCATTATTGCAAGTTTGGAAACTCTATTGAGTCTGGAAGCTACCGACAAGCTTGACCCTTACAAAAGAGTCGCCCCTCAAAATCGTGAGCTCAAAGCACAGGGCATTGGCAATATGGTGTCGGGTCTCATAGGAGGTCTGCCTATTACGGCTGTTATTGTTAGAAGCTCCGCCAACATAGATTCGGGGGCACACACAAAAATGTCAGCAATTATCCATGGTGCTTTGCTCCTTCTTAGTGTGGTTGTTATTCCACATATCCTTAACCTGATACCGCTGGCTGCCCTTGCAGCTATATTGATAATGGTTGGCTTCAAACTGGCGAAGCCATCGCTGTTCAGGTCCATGTTTCAAAAGGGAATGGGGCAGTTCCTACCATTTGTTATTACAATCACAGCGATTCTGTTGTCAGATTTACTTATTGGCATCTCTATTGGAATGGCTATCGGCTTGTTCTTTGTGATCAAGAGCAATTTCCACGAAGCGATTATTGTCACTGAAGATCACGCTAACTATCTAGTGAAATTGAACAAAGATGTTACCTTTCTCAATAAGTCGGCCCTGAGAACCACCTTGCAAACTATTCCGAAGGGAGCCTATGTGATAATTGATGGCACCAAATCAATTTTTATCGACAACGACATATCTGAAGTTATTGAGGATTTCGTTGAAACATCAGAAAACAGAAACATAACGGTTGAATTGAAAAAGTCTTCCACCAGTTACAATCACTTATTTAAGAAATAGTACAAATGAAGCCTTACGAAAAACTGTTACTTGAAAATAAAGCATGGGCACGTGAACGTGTTCAATCCGACCCTAACTACTTTAACCATCTGTCTGAAATACAATCCCCGCAGTTTCTGTGGATTGGTTGTGCCGACTCCCGTGTGCCGGCCAACGAGATCACGAACACTGAACCAGGTGAGATGTTTGTTCACAGAAACATTGCCAATATGGTGGTGCACACTGACCTCAACATGTTGAGTGTTTTGCAGTATGCCGTTGAGCACCTCAAAGTCGATCACATTATTGTGACCGGCCACTACGGCTGTGGGGGGGTAAAAGCTGCCATGACCAACCAAGATTTTGGCCTGATCAATAAATGGTTGAGAAACATAAAAGAAGTGTATCGAATTCACAAAGAGGAAATAGATCAGCTACCCAATGAGGATAAAAAAGCAGACAGACTGGTGGAGCTTAATGTGATTGAACAAGTCCATAATTTAGCCAAAACGTCGATAGTGCAACACGCCTGGAAAAAGGAGCAGCGTCCGATGCTGCATGGGTGGGTATACGGATTGAAAGATGGCATTTTGAACGAAGTATTTAGGATGGATCCAAATACTCAACTTGATCCCATCTATATGTTTGACTTTGATGACGTGAAATAAGTGTACAGAAAGGCATCACTTCTGAGGGCCAGCATGTGGATGCTGGCTTTTTTTCTACTAACACCCTCCTTTCAGGGATGTTCAAGCCATTCCTACAATATAAAAACTGTGAAGCCGAAAGTGCATCACCGCTATTACAATCCTAAAAAGGACAAACATAAAAGCAGGGTCAAGAAGGTTAAAATGAAATCGACCTAGTCGCTATTAATTGGTACGATTGCTGGCAGTAGGCTTACCAGGGGTGTTTGATTCGTTCTTCGCAACGGCCTTCTTTCCACTATCCTCAGTGGTTGAGATTTTAGCCACTTTCACGGTGTCGTTGTTCTTCCACTGATAAAAGGTAGCTCCTCTAAATTCTCTTATTGGCGATGTGTAGTAGGCTTTTTTTGCACTCTTCTTGAGAGAAGGTGTGGCGTTTACAAACCCGACCAACATTAAGAAAGAAATAACTAAAAAAACCTTTTTCACTTCGCTTTTACTTTTATTACTCTTCGAAGGTACGCATAAACCATGGCTATTGAAAGGCTCACTACCCTTATTACTACGACCAGGGCTATATATTCGATCAACCACCAGATTGGAAAGATCAACAAAGCTGAAAAACCTTACATGAATGATATAATTTTTCTGAAGTTACCCTTCTCCACAATCTGTCTTTGATTCTGCATTTCTTTTTTTACTTTGGAACTCAAAACCGTCAACTATATGAAAAGACTTACCAACCTGATCCTTATTGCTGTTCTATTGTATGGCTGCTCTCCAAAAGCCAATGACCCTCAGCGGGTCATTGATCGTGGCCTGATGGCTAAAAATGGGATGGTCGTTTCAGCACACCCATTGGCATCACAAGTGGGGGCTGACATACTCAAAAAAGGTGGCAATGCTGTGGATGCTGCCATTGCAGTACAGTTTGCCTTGGCTGTTGTTTATCCAGGGGCAGGTAATATCGGAGGTGGTGGTTTTATGGTTATCCGCAGAAACGACGGATCGGTTGATGGCTTAGACTACAGAGAAGAAGCGCCTGCGGCGGCTTCGAGAAATATGTACCTCGATGAAAACGGAGAAGTTATCGAAAACCTGAGTTGGCTGGGGCACC
Source organism: Imperialibacter sp. EC-SDR9 (assembly GCF_902498805.1). Taxonomy (GTDB): domain Bacteria; phylum Bacteroidota; class Bacteroidia; order Cytophagales; family Cyclobacteriaceae; genus Imperialibacter. Next base: position 175,553 of record NZ_LR701575.1, read on the forward strand.
TGGCCTCTGGCGTGCCAGGCTCGGTGGATGGGATGGTGAAGGCGCATGAAAAATATGGCAGCCTGAGCTGGGAAGAGTTAGTGCAGCCGTCTATTGACCTGGCAGCCAACGGCTTTGCTCTTACCGAAAAAGAAGCCGGCGGACTCAATCGGGGAAAAGACAATTTTATAAAATACAATACCGTTAGTCCGGACTTTATTTTAAAGGACGGTGAGTGGATGGCAGGCGACACCATATTTTTGAAGGATCTGGCCAAAACGCTTTCGCTCATTCGTGATAAAAAAGAGGCAGGTTTCTACGAAGGCGAAACTGCCGATCTCATCTTAGCAGAAATGCAACGTGGAAAAGGCATCATCACACTGGAAGACCTAAAAAACTATAAAGCTGTTTGGAGAACACCGGTAACTGGCTCCTATAGAGGGCACAAGATTATTTCTATGGCACCTCCTTCCAGCGGCGGCATCGCATTGCTACAGCTGCTACAGTCTGTAGAGCCCTACCCAATCAATGAATGGGGCTGGAACACAACCAAAACGGTCCACTTGATCACTGAGGCCGAAAGACGTGTGTACGCTGATCGGGCAAAATATCTTGGAGATCCTGACTACTTCGATGTGCCTATGGCCGGACTGGTAGATCCTGCTTACAACAAAAAGCGAATGTCTTCTTTCAATCCAGATAAGGCCTCTTTATCCTCAGAAGTTACCGAAGGCAACCCTGTTGCTCTTTTAGAATCGGATCAGACCACACACTTTTCGGTAGTAGATGCTGAGGGCAACGCAGTGTCCGTAACCACCACACTTAATGGAGGCTTCGGGAGTAAAGTGTTTGTGGCGGGTGCTGGCTTTCTGCTTAACAACGAAATGGACGACTTTAGCGTGAAACCTGGCTACGCCAACGCCTATGGCTTGGTGGGTGGTGAAGCCAATGCGATTGAGCCGGGTAAAAGGATGCTTAGCTCAATGACCCCTTCTATTGTTGAAAAAGAAGGGCAATTAATGATGGTGGTAGGTACGCCAGGCGGGTCTACCATTATTACTTCCGTATTTCAGACAATCCTCAATGTGGTTGACCACGGCATGGGCATGCAGGAAGCTGTGACTGCCAGAAGATTTCACCATCAGTGGCTACCCGACTTGATACTCACTGAAACCGATGCACTCACGTCTGAGATTACCTCTGAACTGGATAGCATGGGCCATCACTTCAGAGATGCTGGAAATATTGGCAGGGTTGACGCCATTCTCGTGTTGCCTGACGGCATGCTGGAGGGCGGCGCAGATCCAAGAGGTGATGATACCGCTGTTGGCTACTAAGTACTTCATCCTCAAACAAATAGAATGAGTCGCCTGCTACTTCTACTCTTTTGCATGACTGCCCTGTTGGCTAACGCCAGACAACGAGCAGTTGAGGTAGGCGTGAAAATTGGTGTTCTGCCATCAGGGGAATTCAATGCTATCACAGACGTCAAAGGTGTAAAAGTCGGGCACTTCACGCTCATTCAGGGAGATGACGTAAGGACTGGAGTGACTTCTATCCTACCCTATGATGGAAATATCTTTCAGTCGAAAGTACCAGCGGCTATTTACCTGGGTAATGCTTTTGGGAAACTAGCCGGATACACGCAGGTAAAAGAGCTTGGCAATATTGAAACGCCCATCCTACTAACCAATACACTTGCTGTGGCAGATGCTTCCAAGGCTTTGGTAAGATACACTTTAGCATTGCCTGGTAATGAAAATGTAAGGTCAGTGAATCCGGTCGTGGGTGAAACCAACGATAGCTACCTCAATGATATTCGCAGTTTTCCTCTCCAGACAGACCATTTTGCAGCGGCCATTAATGCAGCAAAATCAGGGGAAGTTGAAGAAGGAAATGTGGGCGCTGGCACTGGCACCGTATGCTTCGGGTACAAGGGTGGTATTGGCAGTTCCAGCCGAAAACTCCCCGAAAGCCTCGGAGGCTACACAGTGGGTGTGCTGGTGCAAACCAACTTTGGAGGCAATCTGACCATTGACGGAGAGGCGATTGATGAAATGCTGGAGCAATACCCCTACCGGAAGCAAATTCTTGGTTCTGTAGATGGCTCCTGCATGATAGTGGTAGCCACCGATGCCCCACTGGATGCAAGAAACCTCGAAAGGTTGGCCAAAAGGGCTCTTCTTGGCCTTGGCAGAACAGGTGGGATTGCGTCCAATGGCAGCGGTGACTACGTGATAGCTTTCTCCACTGCTGAAGGATTGAGAGTGCCTTATGACCCACCGACACCAGTGCTACAACAAAATGTACTGGCCAATGACAGCATGACTCCGTTGTTCATGGGGGTGATAGAAGCAACAGAAGAAGCCATTGTGAATTCTCTTTGGGCAGCGAACACTATGACAGGCTACCAAAACCATACCGTTGAAGCACTTCCAAAGGATAAGGTGATGGATCTGTTAAAAAAGAGCGGAAAAATAAAAAAATAGAAGAGAGGAAGAGCACCAAAAAAATAAAACTGGTCAAAAATCTGCTCTTCACTCTGTTTCGTATCAATACTTCATACTACAATAAAGTACTCGTCCATTACAATTTGACCTGTAAAGTGACTGCGTAGTTTCTCCCATCAGATGTCCAAATTCCCGGGCCAGGGTAGAACAATGGACGTTTGGTATAGTAGGTCTCGTCCAGTACATTGTTCAGGTTTGCTTTCAGACTAACTTTCCCGTTCAAGTGTATGGTGGCATTGATATCCACGAGCTGGTAAGAAGGCACGAGGCCAACGGCTCCATTGGCGTCTGGTGTAACCGTGTTTTGCGGGTCAGCATAGTTTTCAGCCACATAGCTATAAAGCAACGAAAGCCTAACTGTCTTCCAAGCCAGGTTTAATCCGTTTCGGCTGATCCACGGCGGTACACTCTCCACCTGATTCCCACTGATGTCCACATTATCCGTCCCGAACCGAATAACGGCGTCTTGATAAGTTGCGTCCATGAATGATGTAGAGGTGAATACACTTACCTTCAGGTCCCTGCTGTTCACTACTGAAGCCTCAGCAAACAGCTCAATGCCCCTGGTAACTGAGTTTCCTACATTGGTTCTGAGGATTTGAAAAGATCCATCCACAGCCTGCTGGGCCAGGTTACCCATTCGATTGTTGTAGACAATGCTGAAAAGGGAAGCATCCCATTTCAGCAATTTATGACTGCCCCGAAAGCCTATCTCCGCATTGCTTCCTGAAGCGTCCTTCAAGTCGTCATCCGATATTTCATAAACTGCCCCGGGGACTATATCCTTCAACACAACAGGTCTATACGACTGCGACCAGCCACCATAGAATCCCATATTATTGCTGAGCCTGTAGTTAAAGCTTGAGCCAAATAAAGGAAACTTATGATTGACAGCTTTGGGCAATTCTTCACCTGGATAATAGTTGGTTTCTCCTGACAGTTCGGTTCGGCCGGACTCAAGCCTGAGCCCTAAATTCCAGCTGAGCGCCGATGTCAATTGCGCTTTGTTCTCTGCAAAAAAAGCAATGTTACCAGTTTTGTAACGCAGGTCTCTACCCCATCCTTGCTCCACCAGAGAATAGTCGAAATCACTGCCAGTAGTTCCTTTTCCGTTTTGTCTCCTGTGAAGGTTGTTGTTCATATACTGCCCCCCCACCACAAGTGTGTTAGCGACAGTCCCCAGGTTATAGTCCTGCAAGAACCGTAATTCAGTGGTGTAGCTATGGTAGCTATCAATATCCACCTTCCGGTTGGCGTATGTTCCAGTGGAGAGGTCAATTGAATCAACCACGGTTGAAGGATTGTCGAACATTACACTACTCCTTTGCCCCAGGACTGCCGAAGAAAGCACCCGCAGCTTGGATCGCTTGGAAATGTCCCAGTCGACTGTGACAGACGGCACGTGAATATCTGGGCTGTAGTAATTCCTGCCCCTCGTAGACATTCTTGGGTTTGCGTGATACATGCTGTCGTTCAACTGGCCAGGAAGCTGGTAAACATATTTCGACCTAGCCCATTCGACACGTGCGGTGAGATTCTTCGATGCAAAATAGCGCAGCCCAATTGACTGCGCTTCATAATCGGTGTGGCTATTCTCCCGGTATCCGTCATTGACACGCCTGCTGGCATATGCGTAGTACTCAACCTTCCCTACTCGCCCCCCAATGGAGTTGAATGTGCTTAACAAGCCAAACGAACCGATGGTATTGCTCGTTTCTATACTAATTGCTTTCGTCGAATCTGGTCTCTTCGTAATGTAATTAAGCATTCCTCCAAACTGCCCTCCATACTGAAGGGAACCTGTTCCTCTAACCAATTCAATTCGGTCAATCGATTCGAAGGGCATACTAAAGTGACTTGCTGGATAGCCATACATATCAGAATTCGTCAGTGCTCCATCCTTTCGGATATTGAACTCCCATCCACGGTGGGCATCAAGTCCTCTTGTCGAAATATTTACCTGATTACCAGAGCCGTCCATGTCGTACACGAACACTCCGGGAATTTTGGCAAATATCTGTCTGGGTGTCTTCAGTGCTACAGTGGCATTCATCTCCTCCAGAGTAACCACCTCACTTTTCTTTCCTGAAAAGATGTAAGTACCCTGAACATCAGGAAGGCGGCCCAAATCCCTTTGGGCCAGGTCTTCGACTAGTATCTCATTGAGTTCAATTACTTTTAGACTGTCTTCCTTTGTTCTAGTTTGCGCACTTAGAAGTTGTGAAATGCCAACAACAAGTGCCACACCTAATATTATGCTTTTCATGTTCTTTAAAAGTTTTTACTAAGACCCTGGAGTTTCCATGGCTATGCAGTTATACATTCGTCACACGAAACACCCTGTAAAGACCGGTAGCTAAATAATCAGTTTGCTCCATCGAGTTTTGCTCTTTCGATAGCATATTGAGCCACTTTTCTGCCCTGATCGGTACCAACCACAGCATCAAACCGGTAATGGATACCACCGTACACCCTGGAAATAGCTGCTTCCTCGGCCCATGCATTGACCAATTCAGCCTCCTGAGGGAAAATATACGCCAACACGGCGGCGGCGGCGGCAGAAAACACACTGTGGCCCGAAGTGTAGCTTGGGAAATTTGGTGTTCCGGCAATGGTCTTGTAGCCAGGAATGGTTTGAATCGGACGTGGGTAGTGGTAGTAATACTTGGCATCCCAGCAACTGATTCCACCATCCATAATGGCCATGTTCATATAGGCAAAGGTTCGTGCAGAGCGAATGGGATTTTGCTTGTACTTGATAATAAAATCTTTCGCAAAACGATTCCAATGCCCCGGCGGCGTATAGGTTCCCAAGCCATCCTGCCAGAAATTGGCAATAGCCCGCCACTCGTCGGTCATGTTGTCGGCATAGTGTTTGAGTTCTTTCACATTTTCCTCAAACTCAGCTGAGCCCGGCGCAGGAGGAGCAATAGGTCTTACCTCTTCTACAGTTGCCACATTCCACATTTTCACCTGGCCAAACAAGGGTGTGAGGCCTACTGGCCTGGTGGGCAGTTCAAGGTTGTCCCACTGCCAGCCAAATCTGGCAAATGCAGCCGCTTTAATTGAGTCTGACACTGCTTTTGGTGCCTGAGCCTTTTTCATACCATCACCAGCGGCCCTTGCAAGTGCCACTTTAGCTACCTCCTCACCTATGTATTTGCCTGCATCTATGTCACTTTCTACGTTGATTCCAGCCCAAATCAAGCTCTGTAAGTGCTCCTCAGCCATCGCTGTCAGATATTCCTTTTCCAAAGGAAACATAGCTGAAAGAACATCTCTGGAACTGGTTGCTATTACAGCTCCGTGCGACGGATACGATGGAAGACTGCTCTTTTCATAGGCGGGTGTAATCGCATTGTCGACATTGTATGGTGCCCCCCGATTGAAGGTGTATTTATAGTGCCAGGCTGTTATAAGTCCGTCGAACTGTGCCACACTCAGGTAAGCAAATGCCCTGCATGCATACGGCGGATGGGCAAATGGAAACGCCGGAGGGCCATCAGGGCTTGCCGGATTGGGTAAAGTGTAAGTGTCGTCCTCGTTTGGCCCCGGAATGAGGTTATATTTGGCAACCAGTTCGAGGGCAATCTCATTCCAACGGATCAGCGAGTTGTTGGTCCAGTACTCCACTTTTTTACGTTGATCAGCTGTGAGGTTGGCAGAGGCAGACTTCAGGTCTGTTAGCTCGGCCATGTACTCTGTTGACGCCACATCGGCCGGTGCATCGATAACGACCTGATCTGCCGAAGTAAGTAAAATGGGTGTCCACGATCCCCCACCCTCATCGAGGCTGGAATAGGCGTAGTCAGTAAAGTTTGCCATGGTGGGCAATTCGTCGTCGCAGGCCGTAATCGCCAGTACCATGCAAAGGCTGGCAACTGCAATAGTTATATTCTTATTCATTGAGGTCGTTTTAAAGGTCTAGATTTTGAATTGGTAGGTGAGTCCAACACCGAAATTGTTTGACTTGGCTGTATTTTTTCCGCTTATTCTCTGGCTGTAGTACAGCAAAGCCCCGAGGCCTTTTGCTGCCTTAGGATAATACTGGGCGGTGACACCAACCTGACCAAACTCCACTCTATTTGTGGGCTGTGCGGCATTGTACTTTCTGATATCGTCGCCAGAGGTTGAAACCAGCCTCTGATAATTAGCTTCTACTTTGAGGGAATAATCCAACAACCAGCTACCTACCACTGCCTGATAGTCCCATGCATCGGGCACGTCCATCAAAGCTGTATAGTAGCTGCCATTGTTGTAGTAGTAGTCTCTTTCGGCTTCCGTCTGCCCTCTCCATAAATGAGCTCCGGTTACCCTGGCATACATTCCCTTATCGAGTTGATAATGTACAATAGCCCTTGCTCCGAATTCCGGCGCTCCGAATCCCAGCGAATAAGGCATGTAGTCCGACAGGTAATTGCTCATTGGTGTCGAGAAGCTCACAGTACTCAGCAAAGCTAGTTTTCCAGCGCCCAGTTGTTTATTCATCAATTCTCCTTTGAGTGAAATCCCGATGTCCTGAAACCCTTTGGCTCCGGCAAATTTGCCACCATTTGGTTCGCTGGATTTCGTTTTTACATAGGGCGTCGCCACGATGAGGTTCAGTTTGTCGTGTAGTCCTATAGCAATCATGGGCAAAACGGTGTTTCTCGTAACTGTTTCGATCGTTTGATTAACCCTTAAGAGGTCGCCCTCCCAGTAGTGATCAAAAGTGCTCATGTCGTAAATCAACGCTACACACGACTCTCTTTGTTTCATCATGATGGCGTCGGTCGGCGTTTGCGCTTTTACCTGCACAAGAGTGGCGACAAAGGCACACATGCCAAAAAGAATATATTTAATGGTTTTCATTAACTTCTAGATTAAAGTGATTAGGTAAAGGAATTTAAGGCGCACTTATCCTTTCAAAAGTCGCCAGGCAACCCTCCGGTAAAGGCACAGCATCACAGGCCACCGGATAGGGAAGTATTGACCATGGCATTTCCAACGTGCCTGTTTGGCACAACGGAGTTACCTCAGCCAAAAATACTGTAGCTGTGTTTTGAAAGTGAGCGGCTGGAAAAAACTAGTTTTGAGATCCGGTAAAGTCGTTTACATCAACAGTGTGTCTGGCCATTCCAAAACGATAAGTGAAACCGAAATTGATCAAGTAGTCAGCAAATGCCGCATCGCCGTTGACCAACTCCCCTGTTTCTTTGGTTCTTTGCTTGTCGGAAAAATTTTGCACCCTGGCTCTATCGACCGCTATCGGCACAGTCAGGCTAAATGCCATGTTTCCAACGCCATAGTTCACACCTGGCTCAAGCGACACAATATAGCCTGGTCTCCTGAATCCCTCATCCCCTCCGATGAGGTCGCTAGCTGGAACACCCTCCAGTCTTGCTCCGCCATAGAGGCCAAGCCCCTGCACAGAAGTTACATACAACGCACCCAGCCGGGCTGCGTACTGATCAGACACAGATAATTCTGATGCAGAACCCCGGAAATTAGTTGTCGAATATTTCTCCCTGGGATTCACCATGTAGTACAACAGGGCGCTCACCACCAGCTTCTCTGAAATGTTGTGGTAAGCCTGTGACTCGAATGTAATGCCAACTCCACCATCGCCGGGTTGTATCGATTGATCCAGGCCGGAAGTGATCACCTGATCCCTGTTAGGCCCCTGGTTGTAGAATTTTCCCTTTGCCCGGTAATTCCCAGAAGGAAGCTTCATGCCTAAACCAAGCGAAATATTGGATCCAGCATGAGAAGCAGGATCGAGCAGCCAGTAGCTGGCACCAAATCTTATATCCGCCAGCCCGCTTGAATAAGTAAAATGCCTGTCGCCGAGGCCATTGGGTGGGTTTCCGCCATGCTCGTACATCGACGACCTGGCGTGATTAACGAAAGGAAGAACAAAATTTACTGACAGACGGTCTGAAATGCCGTAGGCAACCAGAAAGTCGAGGAAATAAGAATCGTTTATTACCTCTGTCCCATTTTCGACACGCTCAGTTTCTTCATGCTTACCACGAAAGTGCTTATATGAATGGAAATACCTGAAATTGGTTGCGGCATTCCACTGTCCTTTGCCCAGCACGGCCCCACCGCCAACGTTGACACCGGCACCTGACCTAACTGCGATACAGCCCTGCGAAAAGGCTTCACTGATACCTATAAACAGGCAAATTAGTACTATATATTTAGTAAAAGTAAATTTCATTTTGAGATGATTTTAGTGAAAGAAAAAGTATGGATAGACCAATTCTGAAAAGTCCTGCTAGTCACCTCTTGCTATCATCGACACCACAAAGCTTTACCAGAAAACCTGCCAGTAACTTACTGAAGCACCAAACAACTATAAACAACCTCGTTTGTAGGAAACCAGCTAAGGTTTCGCAGCAAATGATTGATTTGTCGGCGATGAAGAAACAACGAGATGAAAGTTCAGAATTGGTCTGATTCTGCCTTAAACTAAAATACTCCTGGGAGGAGGGCTTTGGATCGAAAGGTAAAAAGTGTAATCCGAGACAACGTAGTCGGTATTCTCTACGGAATAAAAAGCACCGTAGGAACCCCTTTCCATTACCACTTTCGAAATCATGTAATCTTTGGAAAGTGATTTTGAAAGGTCAACCTGCTTAGTTGTAGAAGCATCCGGCGCTGTGAAAGTACTCACATAGTCCTCAATGGCTTCATGCAACTTCTGTTGGTTGTGGTCAGGAAGGCAAACGATGTAGAGTGTGTCCCCTGCATATTTTTGTTTGACCAATCGATAGAACTTTCCTTCCACTTCAATAAGCCCGTCCACTCTTTCGTAGTCGGCCTGGTCAGGCATGTAGGCAAGAGACACGGCTACCTTGAACTCAACTAACTCATCTTCATTGAAATTGTCGGAATCAAGGTCGCTAACTACCTGTTGTTCAAGGTTATATTTCAACCCCATGAACACACCGTAAAATCCGATGATGTTCAAAAGGAACAGAAAAAGAAGCGATATGGCGGTGATCCGACGCAATGAAGTAGGTATACTTTCCCGAAATGTAGGCATTTAGGTGAATTATCCCAAACCCACCGTAAAGGAATAATTTATTATATTTCGAAAGCATATCTGCAACCAACCGTAAGTTCATAAGTACTTTAGGCATTATACCGTTGAGGTGTTGTTCCGTCTCAATGGATTATATGCATAGTTTTTTCTCAAAAACTCAAAATTTTCCTATATCTATGAGCTTACCATTCGATCACCTTGTGATTAAGGTGAATGACTTAGAAACAGCCACGCAAACGTTCACTGCAAGCGGCTTCGTTGTAACAAAAGGAGGCATTCATAAGGGGGGCTTCTCTGAAAATGCCTTGGTGAAGTTTAAAGACGGAAGCTTTCTGGAATTGTTGGCGATCAGAAAAGGCTTCAAACCATTTCTTCTGAAGCTCTATTCGAAAACCCGGGCTTTCAGGTCTCTCAAGTACTCAAAGAAATGGGGACTTTTTCACAGGTTCTACGACAGGGCTCTTTCGCTGCCTGAAGGAGTGACCGACTTCTGCATTTTGTCAGCTGATATTAAAGCAGATTTGGTAAGGATAAACGACGGAGGCCTTTTTGTCACCAAACCAATGGCAGCGGCCAGGAAGAGGCCAGATGGAAAAAAAATCACCTGGCAAATGGCATCGACCTTACTTACTGAGCTGCCCTTTATCCGGGGCCCCTATTCTACTCACTCAACTCTTGCCGAGGAAGCCACAACGCATAAAAACGGCATTACCGGCATCAAATCAATTACTCTTCTGGCGCTTGATTTTAAGGAAATGATGCGCAACCTGACCACCCTGCTCGGCCAGGAGCCTCAACAGAATATGGCTGAGGAAGACAAAGAGGCCAGATATATTGTTGGCTCAACTACCCTCATTTTAAAAAAATCATCGGAGAATGATGCGCTTATCAAAAAATTGAGAAGCAAGGGCCTCGGCGTATTTGGTATCGAATGGGAATTTGGTACCAGTGGTTCGCAAGTAGATTCCGATTTTTCTAACTTACATGGATTAGTAGTGCTTTAGTACAGCAGCCGTTTTTTTAGATTAAAGGGTTGGCTGACGAAGACAAACCAACCTTAAATGAAGAGATTAACTTACCTCCTGCCCCTACTTGGGGCGATCATTTCATGTTCTTCGCCTGATTACGATGTGATTATCCGCAACGGCATTATCTATGACGGCTCGGGCAGCGCTCCTATTAGTGCCGACCTGGGTATCAAAGCAGATACGATTGCGTTCATAGGCGACTTAAAGGACAAGTCGGGAGCTGCCGAAATTGATGCCGAAGGCAAGGCTGTGAGCCCTGGCTTTATCAACATGCTGAGCTGGGCAACCGAAAGCATCATTACCGACCCCAGGTCAATGAGCAACATCAGGCAGGGAGTTACCCTGGAAGTGTTTGGTGAGGGCGGATCGATGGGGCCACTCAGTGACAAAATGAAGGCCGAGTGGGTAAAAAATGCTGAAGAAGAAACAGATATCACTCCACAGTGGACCACCCTGGGAGAGTACCTTGAATATTTAGAAACGAAAGGAGTAACACCCAACGTGGCTTCCTTTATCGGCGCCACCACTCTCCGCATTCATACTGTTGACTACGATAACCGTCCGCCTACTGAAGAAGAATTAGACAGCATGCGGTTGCTGGTAAAACAGGGCATGGAAGAAGGCGCTTTAGGCATTGGCTCATCTCTGATTTATGCTCCGGCCTTTTACGCCAGCACGGAGGAATTAATAGAACTATGCAAGGTGGCTGCTCCCTATGGTGGCCGGTACATCACGCACATGCGCAGCGAAGGCAACCAGCTCCTGGAAGCGGTTGACGAAACAATCAGGATCGCCAGGGAAGCTGGTCTGCCTGCTGAAATCTACCACCTCAAGGTTGCCGGCACCGACAATTGGTGGAAAATGGATACACTTCTTTCCATGATAGAAGAGGCAAGAGCTGAGGGCATTCAGTTGACTACGGACATGTATACCTACACAGCTGGTGCTACAGGTCTGGATGCTTCCATGCCGCCCTGGGTGCAGGAAGGTGGCCCGGAGAAATGGAGAGAGCGTTTGCAGAATCCTGATGTTAGAAAGAAAGTGATCGAGGAAATGAGAACTGCCACCAATGAATGGGAAAACCTGCTGCTATCTGCAGGTTCGCCAGAACGGGTTGTGCTACTTGGCTTCAAGAACGATTCGCTGAAGCCAATCTACACAGGAAAGACATTGGCCGAAGCCGCTGCTATTCATGGTAAGTCTGTAGAGGAAACTGCCATCGATTTGGTGATAGCCGATGAGACCCGGGTGGGCACGGCCTACTTCATGATGTCGGAAGAAAACGTTAAACGCCAGATTCAATTACCATACATGAGTTTTTGCTCTGACGCTGGATCAGTGATGCCTGAGGGCAAAGTGCTGGAGTCGAGCACTCACCCACGCACCTACGGCAATTTTGCCCGACTATTGGGCAAGTATGTGAGAGAGGAGAAAGTGATTTCTCTGGAAGAGGCCATCAGAAAGCTATCTTCGATGCCAGCCGAAAACATGGGCATAAGAAAAAGAGGCAGACTTGTTCCTGGCTACTATGCCGATGTGGTGATCTTTGACCCTGCAACGATTCAAGATCACGCTACGTTTGAAAACCCTCATCAGCTTTCCACAGGCGTAACGGACGTTTGGGTAAATGGCGTACAGGTACTTAGCAACAGTGAGCATACAGGAAGCTTTCCCGGAAGAGCAGTAAGAGGCCCGGGATGGATAGGTTACAAGGACTAATCCAGGGCATGGGTGCCATTCGGTTGCGAAGTAATGGGCATAAAAAAGATATAATCAACTGGCAATTTTACTTGCTACCGTTATTCTCCTATCTTAATGAAACTATACTGACCTGACCATGAAAACTGTAGTTATTACGGGTGCCACTGCCGGAATTGGCTTTGAGACTGCCAAACAATTGGCTCAAAAGGGATACAGGGTTATTCACCTTGCCCGGAATAAAGACAAAGCCAGAAAAGCCGACAGCCTTATCAAAGCTGCCGCTGGCCACGAGAATGTTCACCATATTGTAGCTGACCTTGCCGATCTCCGTTCGATACAGGAAGCTGCTGGCAAAATCAAAGATATCTCCCGCAGGATTGATGCCCTTATCAACAACGCTGGTGGGGTTATTGACACAGACGACCGAAGTAAAGATGGCATTGAAATGAACTTCACCATCAATCATCTTGGGCATTTCTACCTGACAAACCTTTTGCTCAATGAACTACTAGCTTCCAAGGCAAGAGTCATCAATGTGAGCTCGGAAGCACATAAAATCGGATACCTGAACATTGAACAAATAAAGAAGAACAAAGGCCTGACATCTGGTTTTAAAGGATATGGCGACGCCAAGCTATGCAATCTGTTGTTCACTAAATCACTTCATGAACGATACAGTGACCGTGGGCTTACAGGCTTCTCGGTTCATCCAGGAGTTGTAAAAACCAATTTCGGCCATAACATGAAAGGTTTTGTGAGTGGCGTCATCAAATTTGCGCAGCTCTTCATGATCACGCCTGCCAAAGGAGCTTCCACTTCGGTTTACCTGGCCACAAAGGAAGGAATTGAAAAAAACAGTGGTGGTTATTTCAAATCGAGGCGCCTGACTACTCCATCGACCCAGGCCACAAGCGATAAAAACGCCGAAGACCTCTGGATACTAAGTGAACAAATGATAAAAGAAGCCCTGGAAAATTAGTTACCCTTCACAACAGTGAACTCAACTCTTCTGTTGAGCTTTCGAGTGTCCTCCGACGCATTGGATGCGATAGGTTTGGTTGGCCCAAAGCCTTGGCCAGTCAATCGGCTCTTGTCGACTCCTTTGCTAACCAGGTAATCTATCACAGTCTGCACCCTGCTTTCCGACAATTCGATGTTGGGTTTAATAGGCCCCTGGTTGTCGGTATGACCTGAAATGAGTATTTCCACCTCCGGGTTGTCTTCCATCATTTTCCTTACCCTTTCAAGGTCTGCCTCTGAGCCCTTGATCATATTGGCTGTGCTCTGCTCGAAAAGCACATGTGAAAGCGTTACCGTGTTGCCGACAGATAGTGGCTGCAATAACACTGTCTCGTTGATTTCCTTTCCATCAAATGTCTCAACTACCAGCTGCTCCTCCAGATACCCCTTGGAGGAAACTGTGAGGGCATAAGAATGGCCATTCTCCAGAGCAAAACTAAACGTTCCATCACTACCTGATTGGTAATTGGTATTATAATCCGACGTTTGCCCAGTGACTGCTATGTCTGCAGACAGCGTTCCAAGTGTCTTGGCATCTCTCACGATTCCGGAAACCTGAGTGGTGGCCACTGTTGGGGCTGTCACTGTCGGCACAAGTTCAGGATCGACAGACGGTTTAACAACGGCACCAATGAGCGGCGTTTGTGGAATAGTATCCAGCCTTTGTGCTACTATGTCCGACTTGATTTTCATCCTTTTGATATCGCTATAGCCTTCGGAGTTCTGCGTGCTGGTGAGGTAAGCGAAATCGGCACCAGGCTGAAACGAAAACGATAGCTCGGTGCCCACAGTATTGACTTTGTTCCCGAGGCTGACTGGCTCTGACCAGTTTCGCCAGGAGTCGTCAAGTCTTTCAGAATAGAACAGGTCTCTTCCTCCCTGCCCCGCAATCCCGTTCGAGGCAAAAATCAATGTTTTATAGTCCTCCGCTAAGAACGGTGTATTTTCCTGAAAGGCCGTATTGATCATAAAGCCAAGATTCCTGGGCGAAGAGTAGCTGCCATCCGATTCTCTGAAACATACATAGAGGTCTTCAGTACCATAGCCGCCGGGCGCTTCTATCGAAAGCAGCAAGACTGTTCCGTCCGCTGTTACCCAGCCACTTTGATGGCTGCTCTTGTTGCTGAAGTATTTGACGTTCAACCTTTCCGGTGCTGTCCAGTTATCGTCGTTTCTGCGGCTGCTAGCTACGGCTTTTCTGAGTATCCCGTCCTTGTCTTTGTAGTCAGTGGAAAGATACATCAGGTTGCCACCATCGGCAAAACCAATGATGGCATTGAGTCCGTCGCTGTTCAATGGTGCGCCTATATTTTGCGCTGGGAGCCAGTCCCCCGAAGCCGACTGCTCACTCATCCAGATATCGCCCTTGTCTCCCTTGCCTCCCACATTGGCAGCATGCTGCACTCTGGTAAAGAACAACTTTGTTCCAGAAGGGTGCATCACAGGGTTTTCTTCAAATGAAGGGGAATTGATATTATTTCCCACTGTCTCCTGACCATCATAAATGGTTAGGTTTTGGGCGTTGACTAACACTGAACAAAACAGAAAGGCAGGAGCAATAAAAAGCGCTAAATACTTCATTAAACAGGATTTTCGGCAAAGTTAATAGAATAACGAACAATCGTGCCCGGATAAGGCAATCGGTATGGCGAAAATTGGGTGAGCGGTCGGGTGAAAATACCTTCGAAGCATGTTTACAAGACTGGTGTCAAACCTAGTATCCTCGATCCCTGTCAATTGTATTCTTCAACGGCTGTCCCTCCTTCATGGCTTTATAATTAGCCACAATCTGGGGAGCCGCTGCCCCAGGATTGGTGATG
This sequence comes from Imperialibacter sp. EC-SDR9, assembly GCF_902498805.1. Classification (GTDB taxonomy): domain Bacteria; phylum Bacteroidota; class Bacteroidia; order Cytophagales; family Cyclobacteriaceae; genus Imperialibacter. The sequence continues at coordinate 190,641 of NZ_LR701575.1, forward strand.
CTGGCTATATGTGGAGTAATGAACACTTTTGGATGGCCCCAAATTGGGTGATCCGTTTGAAGCGGTTCCTTTTCGAAAACATCCAGAAAGGCACCCGACAGCGTTCCGTTGTCAATGGCCTCTATGATATCATCTGTTACCTGATGATGGCCCCGGGCGGCATTGATCAAATAGGTGCCCCGGTTCATGCCCTCAAACAACTTTTTGTTCAAGACGCCCTTAGTTTCCGCTGTAGCTGGCAACAAGCACACCAACACATTTATTTCCCTGAGAAAAGCACTTAGCTCACTTTCTCCGTCGAAGCACTGAATTCCATCAACCGTCTTACGGCTATTCGCATATCCAAATACATCGAACCCGAGGGCTTTCAGCTTCCTGCCAGCATCCTGACCGAGCACACCGAAACCCATGATGCCTATCCGGCAATCGACTTCGGGCGGCGACGGCTGATCCCAAATGTGTGCTTTTTTATCAGCGAGGTATTTGTCAAACCGCCGATGATGATACATCACAGCCGAAACGACGTAGTTGCTCATCGAGAAGCTTAGGCCATCATCAACAATGCGAACGACGGGTACACCGTCAGGCAGCTCCGGGTCTTTGAGCACATGGTCAACCCCTGCCCCCATGGAGCAAATAAGTTTGAGGTTAGGAAAAGCTGTCAGCGACCCGGCAGGATGGCCCCACACTACTGCACAGGTTATTTCTGATTGATCACCAGCCTCCGGCCAAATTCTAACATCAAGGTTTTTGTCTGCCTTATTGAATTCCCTGATCCACTGGCTTAAGTCCTTGTTTGGTGCAATAATTACTATCGACATAGCCTATTTTCTGCTTACAAATGGGTTATCATTTATATAAAACCGCCACGGTTTCAGTGCATCTTCACCAGCGTAATCCACTCCTATTCTGGTCGTGGCCACTATTTCTTTCTCAGCCACGGCGATTCCTCTTTCTTCCAGCCAGATGGCAGGTCCTAAAAGTGACTCCCCTGTGTTGGCTACTTTAATGCCAAGGGCCTCGCCTACCGTTCCGGGTCCTGCCGATATCCTTTTGAGGGAGCTCTTTTTTCGTCGCTCCATCATGGTATGCCCACCTTCCAGCGGCTCCACTGCTCTGATCAGCACTGCGTCGGCATTACCCTCCACATTAGTCACCACGTTGACCATGTGGTGGATGCCATAGCACAGGTAAACGTAGGCGACGCCACCTTCCTGGAACATCACTTCAGTGCGGCTCGTCTTTCCAAACCGGCATGCATGGCACGCCATATCGCCCTCACCACTATACGCTTCTGTTTCAACAATCACTCCGGCCGTCAATTCTCGGTCAAAAAAAGTGCACAGTACTTTCCCTAGTAAGTTTTTTGCTACATGCACTACATCATTTACCACATAAAAGTCTTTTGATAGCGGTTTCGCTGCCATTTCGATTCTTGTTGTTTACGTGCTGAATATTAATCCATAACTTCGGCCGAGCAATACAAAACAACGTTCAAACAAACCTTCGTCAAAATATGAGAAACATTTTTGCACTTGCAGTGGCCTTGATTTTTACTGTGCTGTCGTCCCATGCGCAAATCAGTACGCCGGCGGCGAGTCCGTCTTGCAGCATCACTCAACAAATAGGCCTAACAAACCTGTCGCTGGAGTATTCGAGACCTAGCGCCAGAGGCAGAACGATCTTTGGTGACTTACTGCCTTATGGCGTTGAGTGGAGAACGGGTGCCAACTCGCCTACGACTCTTACTTTCGACAAGCCAGTAATGATCAGGGGACAGGAGTTAGCAGCGGGTAGCTATGTCATTTCATCGGTGCCCGGCAAAACGGAATGGGCGGTTACCTTCTCACAAAACGACCAGAAGGTGATGAGTCTCAAAATAACGCCTGCAGCCTATCCTATTCACGTCGAAACATTGAGCATCCAGTTTGAGAAGATCACCGAGACTTCAGCCGACCTCCAAATTCTCTGGGAAAAGACACTGATCTCGATCCCGATGGCGTTCAAGACGGACGAGCAGGTAATGGCACAAATAGAAACCTTCGCCAAAAACCCCGAAGCCAGTTTGGCCAACGCTTATTACCAGGCGGCTAGCTACTATCTGAACACTGGCAGAGACCTGAACAAAGCATTAGAGTGGGTTAATAAGGCCATCGCTGTAAACGACGGGTTTTTCTGGCAGCACAGAACCAAGGCGCTCATCCTCGCTGGCCTGGGCAAATACAAAGAGGCTATTGCGTCAGCACAAGTGAGTACTGAGAAATCAAAAGTCGCTGGCAATGCTGACTATCCAAGGCTCAACGACAAGTCGATTGCCGAATGGCAGGCTAAGAAATAATTGAAAAAGGTCGCAAGGATGTCAAATGATCTCTTTGCGACCTTAAAATCACTGCCAATCGAACTTTTAGTCTTTAAAGACTGCTTTCATATTATCAAATGACACACTATGGCACTGACTAAAGACAGTTATCTACCTGTTCCCTGGGATTTCAGAGAGGTGATGGACGAAGTAAAAAAGCAGGAAAAAGATGGCGTGATTTACTACTTCACTACTGAACCGGAAATGGAAAGTGCTGAAGGCAAAATTTTGGATATCGTCGAAACGCCTGAAGGCGAATTCCTGCTCACGTCCAAAGGCCATAAGGTTCGGTTGGACAAGATCGTCACTCTTTATGGAAAGCCCGGGCCGTCTTACCATATCTATGATGGCTACGCCAATGTGTGTTTGAATACCCACAAAGACAATTGCTGATTGGAAATAAGAAAGATCAAAGCTGAAGACACATGGCCAGTCCGGCACAGAGTGATGTGGCCCAACCAGCCGTTTGACTTTGTGAAGGTGGATGAAGACCACGAAGGCATCCATTATGGTCTTTTTGTTGACGATGAGCTGGTATCCATTGTTTCACTCTTTCTCAAAGATGGAAAAGCCCAGTTCAGAAAGTTCGCTACTGAAGTTCAACACCAGGGAAAAGGCTACGGCACCATTCTGCTCAATTACCTTTTGAAAGAAATCGAAGGCCATCGGGTATCATCCGTTTGGTGCAATGCGAGAACGGAGAAAGCGGCGTACTATGAGCGGTTCGGCCTTCACAAGACAAACGCCACCTATATGAAGGGCGGTATTGAGTTTGTGGTGATGGAAAAAACAATTAACAAGCCGACTTCAGTCAATTAATTAATCACTCACTTTCTCGCCATGCCTCCAGCCGTTAATAATACCGACAGTATGGGCTGTCAGTTGAGTTGGTGAAGTGTTCAACGGCAATGTTCTGTTGACATGCATATTCCGCTGTGCTGGCCCTGGCTTTGGAATGAACTCTTCACTGAAATTGGGAATCTTAAAATCGGGTAACAAGCTGATAGAGGAACCTGCCAGGTAGCTGGGCAATAGCATGTTGCTGCCATGCACACCAATGCAAACATGGGAACCAGCATAGGTCTGTAACCATCTTTCCTCGTGGGCGGCAAAATCAGTATAGTCCAGCCGCTCATCTTTCAGAAAAGGCAATGAAAGAATCTTTCCAATACCAATGGCCTGTACTTCCAAGTCTAGTTGCCTGTGAAGCTTCTTCACAAATGACCTTAGATAACTTTTTTGTCTCAGAGCAAAATACCACTTCATCTTACGAAGCCAGCCAAATTTGATACAAACCAGATAAAAAAACGAATCGAAACGACTGCGAAGCCAAAACCTGTCATCACGGAGCACCAAAGTTACCTTGAAAGGCCCGGCTTTCAATCCCTTAAAATCAAAAGGATGGATTTTAGTGAGTTTTGTGAAATCGAACTCTTCCAGCGGCAGATCCATCCGCACATGCGCTAGCTCAAACGTTTGTAACCGTTCAAGCTGGCTTGTCACAAATTCATGAAAGCCCCCGATTTTGAAATCCAGCATATTAAACGGTGCCCTGACCGACCATATTTCAGACACCGAATCGGGGACAAGGTGCCTGAACGCCGGGTGGATAATGACCACGATGTCTTTTTCGGAATTCTTTTCGATGAGTAGTATATAAGCCAGCTTGTACAGGCAATGGCCATAACAGCCGTCAAGGCAATTGACAAGGATCACCGGTTTTGAGACGTGCTTGAGCACCTCTACTTCAAAGCTAGCTCCTGCTTTTGACGGAGATTTCACTGCCCGGATAAAAAGCTCAACCAGCCATTTGGGCGCTGAGCGGGTTGATGCATCGGGCTCGTTACTTTCATTTAGCTTGACCGGATTGTAGGTAAAATGCCCGGATGGGAAGGCTTCGATCCCATTCTCATGTCTGATTGCCACATAGTTTCCCCAAAAAAATAACAAAGGCTTCCTGCCGACACCTATGGAAGGGCCGTCATCGCTCAGGTAAATAGGAGAAGTCTGTGTAGAAGGCAACTGGCAGCTAGTCGTTCAACGTTTTCGGCATCGTCAAGTTCGTCCCCAATTGCTCATTCATCTTCTTGATAAAATAAGCAGACAGCAAAGGTGACTCCAATTCAATATTTTGATGGATAAAGAAGTAGAGCTTTTCCAGCCCCTGCTCCTTCCATGCCTTTATCCTCACCAGCCAGTCGTCGAGCCGTGGATAGTCAGTCGGGTGGTTCGCTCCCACATAGCGAACAAATGCATGGGGGGTAGTTAGTCGCATGTGCATCATATCTCTTCTTCCGGCGGTATCCACCAGCACATTGGCTACCCCCTTGTCTTCCAGCAACTGGTAGAATTTTTCAGCTGAAGCAGGGTCGGTAAACCAGTCTTCGTTGCGCACTTCAATAGCCAGCGGAATCACTTTCGGAAACTCATCGATGAACTTGATGACCCTGTCGAAATCCTTTGGTTTGAAGTTGTCGTGCATTTGCAAAAACACCATCCCAAGCTTTTCCTCGAGCCCACTAATGGCGTCGCAATACTCATCCACTACCTGCTTGGTGTCGATGAGCCGCTTAAAATGGCTGATGGAGTTCGTAAGCTTGGGGAAGAACTTAAAGTCATCAGGCGTTTTCTCCTTCCACTTCAGCACCTGATCCTTTTTTGGAGAGTTATAAAAAGTAGCATTCAGCTCTATACTATTAAACTGTGTGCTGTAATAGCTCAGCTCGTCTTTTGTACCTTTTGGATAGAAGTTTTTCAAATCAGTCTTGTTCCACTTCGCACAACCTACAAAGGCCTCAAAACTGCCGTTTCCTTTGGAGAGCACTTTAGCAGTATCAGGATGATCAGAGGGAATTGTAAAGTCAATAATACCGGGGTCAGGAACGGAACCGAATTTCATTTATTTGAACGTTTAATTGAGCATCCAATATACGCAACTCTTCATTTTCAAAGGAAGTATTTCAGTCAATTGATTATACAGCTTACTACAACATCGTAACAGTCCGCTTCAAATCGATAGTTGCAGCGAGGAGAATTACCGATACTTGTACAGGACGATTGGTAGTGCAATATCCTCTTACATTCAAGTCCATATATTTCATTTGTTAATCAAAACCCGCAGGCAGTTTGTCTGTGGGTTTTTCAGGTCTGAAAGACGCATGGCAAAGCACTTCGATCCATCTCATTAGCATAATAACCCCCTCTTTGGTAACTTTTGAGGCAATTTGGCAGTCGCCATGCAAAATAACCTTTGATAGACGCTGATGACAATCACAGATATAAGAGGCACTGTTAAGCTGAACAACGGTATTCAAATGCCTTACTTCGGCCTTGGTGTGTTTAAAACCAAAGACGGGAAAGAGGTAGTTGACTCCATAAATCATGCAGTAGAGGCTGGGTACCGGCTCATAGATACTGCTGCGCTCTATGGAAATGAGCGTGGCGTTGGCGATGCTGTAAGAACATCAGGCGTCCCCAGAAAAGACATTTTTGTTACCACGAAGGTGTGGAACAGTGAGCAGGGTTATGAGCCAACGCTGAGAGCGTTTGACCATTCGATAAAGCGACTGGGATTTGATTATGTTGATCTCTATCTGATACACTGGCCGGTGAAGGAAAAATACAAAGACACCTGGAGAGCACTAGAAAGGCTGCTGAACGACGGCTATATACGCTCTATTGGCGTTAGCAATTTTCTTCAACATCACCTTGAAGATTTGATGAACAGCTCGTCAACGGTGCCTGCTGTCAACCAAATAGAATTTCACCCAAGCCTGGTTCAGCAGAACCTCCTGGATTTCTGCGCCGAGAAAAAAATTCAGGTGGAGGCCTGGAGCCCGCTGATGCAAGGTGGAGTGTTTAAAATTGAAGCCCTTCAGCAATTAGCCAGCAAATACGGAAAATCGGTCGCTCAGCTAGTTTTGAGGTGGAACCTTCAAAAAGACGTAACTACCATCCCAAAAAGTGCGAACCCATTGAGGATCAAAGAGAACGCAAACATTTTTGATTTCACAATAACCCCGGTGGACATGGCTGCAATCGACCAACTAGATAAGCATCAGCGAGTTGGCGCCGATCCTGACAATTTCAGCTTCTGAACTATCCCTTAATTATCATCTCGCCAGGGTGTATTTTTCCGTTGGAAAATATTCTTTTACAAAGAACTCTTGTAAATTCCAATAATGGCGAATTGAAAAAATATGCCCAAATTTGCTAAGTGTAGACTACCCTTTGAACATTATACCATAGTTTGCTGCAAGAACCGGAAGCACTGACATTTGTAATGTTATACTATGGAGAACAAGAAGCATTTCGTCGGCCTGACGGACGAACAAGTTCAGGAAAGCAGGAAAAAGTACGGCAATAACTTACTGACTCCTCCTGAAAGGGATCCGCTGTGGAAGCTTTTTTTGGAGAAGTTTGAGGATCCCATCATCAGAATACTCCTTATCGCTGCCTTCCTATCCCTCATCATTTCCGTTGTTCATAACGACTACGCTGAAACGATAGGCATTTTCTGTGCGATATTTCTGGCTACCGGAGTCGCTTTTTGGTTCGAAATGGACGCCAACAAAAAGTTTGACATCCTCAACAAGGTCAACGATCAGGAGCTGATCAAGGTCATCAGAAACGGCAAAATAGGTGAGGTACCCAAGACAGAGGTCGTCGTTGGCGATATCATCGTGCTGGAAACCGGAGAGGAAGTTCCCGCCGATGGAGAATTGCTGGAAGCCGTTTCACTCCAAATAGACGAGTCGACGCTTACCGGCGAGCCACTCATAGACAAAACAACGAATCCAGCTCATTTTCATTCTGACTCCACTTATCCATCCAATTGGGTGATGAGGGGCACCAAGGTAATTGATGGACACGCCACGGTGGAGGTTAAAAAAGTCGGCGACGCCACAGAGTTTGGTCAGGTAGCCAAGAAAGCCACCGAAATGACGAAGGAAGACACTCCTTTGAACAAACAGTTGGATCGGCTGGCCAAGCTCATTGGAGTAGTTGGGTTTATTCTGGCGGTGCTTACCTTTTCTGTTCTTTTCGCCAAGGACATGTTTTTTGGAGCTACCGAGGTTCCGTTGGTACAGCTTGGATCAGCAGGAATCGTCATTATAGCGATAATGGTGATTTTGGTGAAAGTTTGGCTACCTATTGTGTACGATGGTATTCAGCTGATGGGCTATGACAAAGAAGTGCCAAACAGCGTTGAGAACGGAAGCTGGTTCCGATGGCTAGCCTATGGCGTCGTAACTTTTGCCGTTTTGCTCGGTATCGGCTTCGCTGCCGGATTAGATGTAACCAGCGCTGATTCATGGGCCTCGATAGATCTGGCGAAAATCATTCTACAGCATTTCATGGTGGCAGTTACACTTATAGTCGTTGCAGTTCCTGAAGGTCTTCCTATGAGCGTTACGCTAAGCCTTGCCATGAGCATGCGGCGCATGCTGAAAACCAACAACCTGGTGCGAAAAATGCACGCCACCGAAACTATGGGGGCCACCACAGTCATTTGCACTGATAAAACAGGTACGCTCACGCAAAATCAGATGACCATTTACCAAACTGATTTCTTTGGCTTAAGAGACCAACAACCAAAGGAAAATAGTAATGCAGCCAATCTGATTAAAGAAAGTATTTCTGCCAACACAACCGCCCATCTTGACCACTCTAACCCTGATAAGAGCAAGTCACTTGGCAACCCCACGGAAGCAGCGCTGCTTTTCTGGTTGCACAAAAATGATATCGACTACCTTGAACTAAGAGAAAAGGCTGAAGTCATCGAACAGTTGACGTTTTCTACAGAACGCAAGTACATGGCTACGCTCGTTGAGTCGCCTACTCTTGGAAAAAAGGTGCTGTATGTGAAAGGGGCTCCGGAAATTGTGATGTCCAAATGCAAAGATGTAGCCTCTGATGCCACGCCAAGGCTAATCAAAGAAGTAAAGAGTGATGTAGACAATAAGCTTATTGAGTATCAGGGCAAGGCGATGCGAACACTGGGCTTTGCCTACAAAATAATAGAGGATGAAACGCCAGCCAGTATCAAAGACCTGGCTGACTTCGACTTGACATTCCTCGGTATTGTGGCCATTTCCGACCCGGTGCGGGAAGAGGTACCCAGTGCTGTGAAAGATTGCCACAATGCAGGCATTGATGTAAAGATAGTTACCGGTGACACCCCCGGAACTGCCAAAGAAATTGGCAAGCAGATCGGAGTCTGGAACGACGGCGATACCGATCTTCAAATAATCACTGGTTTAGAATTCGCTGCCCTGAGTGACGAAGAGGCACTTAAAAGAGTACAAGCGCTGAAAATCATGTGTCGTGCAAGGCCTTCTGATAAGCAAAGGCTGGTGCAGTTGCTGCAACAAACTGGCTCAGTGGTGGCTGTTACCGGCGATGGCACGAACGATGCCCCTGCATTGAACTATGCCCATGTAGGGCTTTCTATGGGATCAGGCACCTCCGTCGCTAAGGAGGCCAGCGATATTACACTGCTCGACGACTCATTCAACAGCATCGCCACAGCGGTTATGTGGGGCCGATCCCTTTATCAGAATATTCAACGGTTTATCCTGTTTCAGCTTACCATCAACGTAGCTGCCTTATCAATTGTATTTCTCGGCTCACTCATGGGCTTTGAGTTGCCGCTTACCGTCACCCAAATGCTTTGGGTCAACCTGATCATGGACACCTTTGCCGCAGCAGCCCTGGCCTCGCTCCCACCCGATCACAATGTGATGAAGAGTAAGCCCCGCCATCCAGATGATTTTATCATTACACCTGTCATGAGCAAAAACATATTGTTCGTGGGGTTCTCGTTTGTCGTGCTGTTAGTAGGAATGCTTTTCTACTTTACCAAAACAGATGGTGAAATCAGCGCCTACCACTTGTCTGTTTTCTTCACTGTGTTTGTGATGCTGCAATTCTGGAACCTGTTCAACGCTAAGGCGTATGCAACTGGCAAATCTGCCTTCCATGAGTTGGATAAAGGGGTTGGCTTTATCATCGTGGGTATTCTGATCGTCGTGGGGCAGTTTATGATCGTCGAGTTTGGCGGAGAAGTCTTCAGAACGGTACCTATCTCGCTGAATGACTGGGGAATCATCATAGCTGCTACCTCACCAGTGCTCTGGATAGGAGAAATATCCAGGCTTATTAAAAAGTAAGTTTCGGGGTACATAAAAAAAGCCGGATTTCACCGGCTTTTTTTCATCATACTCTAACACAATAAATTCTTAGGCGGGTAAGGCTTCTCTGGCGGCTCTGTCTGGGTCGTTTTTCAATTCACAGGTGTCGTTAAGCACCATCGTTTCTCCATTCTCTTTGCTGTAGGCAGCCCAAGTCGGCAAGGCTCCAGCATTAGGATCGCCGGTGCGCATGAACGAGAGCAATGAAGCCGACATCTTCTCCGACAGCTTCCTTGGCCTGCTGCCACCTCCGGTATGTGTATACATTCTGTCAGTATTGGCGTACCAGAAACAAATGTCGATACAGTGGAAGGCCCTCATGCGGCCATCGTACAGTTGGGGCTCCCAGCCAAACCAGGCCAGGTAGACAGGCGCCTGCTGGCCAGCCTTGGCATTGGACGTGTTGATGGCTCCCTGCCGGTTGGAAACAGCAAGTGCCCATACTTCAGCCGGTTTTGCCTCCGGAAAATTCGCTTTGTAGGCGTTGACTACTTTTTCGGCATCGTCGCCAAACCTTGGCTTTAGCTTTTCAACTACTCCAGCAAAATCAATCGCTTCAAGCTCAGGACTTGTGCGGGTAGGTGACCACTCATGAAAAGTAGTGCATACCATCAAAGGCATGTTGGCGGCCGCTCCGTTGGGGTCGCTGAAAAACTCATCGGCTGGCAGATGAACACCATCAGCCACAGGACCGAAGCCCCCTCTGCCGCTTCCGGAATTCAGGTTGTCTTTTCTGGCTTTGTCCATGGCTCTGTTGGCAATGTCCAGGTATTCTCGCCACGGAATTTCCTGTATCTTGTCAAGTGTGGCGGGTGTGAGCCCAGCCTCCTTCATTACATACTCGCCCAACTTCCGGGAATAGCTTTGGTCGACACCTTTGAGCATGGAACCACTCAGCGCCACTCCTTTGTGCACCAGTGGCTGAGCGGCCGGCATAGCCATGACACCCGTGACCTTGGCACCACCGCCCGACTGCCCCATAATGGTAACATTGCCTGGGTCACCGCCGAAGCTGGCAATATTGTCTCGTACCCATTCCAGAGAAGCGATGATATCCAGCATGCCCACATTGCCGGAAGAAGCATATTTCTCTCCACCTACACCCGAGAAGTCGGTAAACCCAATGGGTCCCAGGCGGTGGTTGATCGATACAAATACGACGTCACCTTTTTTGCTGAAGTTTTCGCCGTGATAACCATCCTGTTCGATACCATTTCCGTTGGTAAAGCCGCCACCGTGCAGCCACACCATTATAGGGCGCTTTTTGGCGTCAATGGCTGGCGTCCACACATTGAGACGCAGGCAGTCCTCACTGACATCGTCGTAGTTCCAATGATCGGCAAACGAGTAGTGCACGTTGGCGTAGCGATTGTCCATGATTTGAGGAGCGGTATTACCCCACCAGATCGTTGGTTTCACGTCCGTCCAGGGTTCAGGCTTCTGCGGTGGCATAAAACGGTTTTTGCCAGCCGTATCTGCTCCGTAAGGCACACCCAGGTAGGTATAGACGCCATTCAGTATATAGCCTCTTACTTTTCCTGATGTGGTATTGGCTACCGCAATATCGTCGCCGATAAATAAAAATTGTTCGTCGTCTTTTGGCTCCTCAGCCGTTGCCTTATTGGCATTGGCATCACAGGAAGTAAGCGGCATAGCTGCAGCTAAGCCTAAGCTAGCCGTTCCAAGCCCCATTTTTTGGATAAAGTCTCTTCTTTTGGTGTTCATAGTAGGCATGTCTTTTCGTTTACTTTGCTCATTAAGTTACCTAATCCCGATGATTGTTCAATGTGTCGAACTGACGTATTACATAAATGGAAAAGGAGGTACCTGCTGATATTTTTACTTCGCCAATGGATCGGGCCGCATTTGAAATTTGAACACCTTGCTGGTAGTGCCCTTGCCGCCTTCCATATGAAAAGGGGTTCGGGTGCTAATCGTTGCCCAAAGTCCTCTCCCCTTCCATCCCGCCTCAGGGTCGTCGATTCTGCCATCCATCCATTTGGTAAAAAAGCCCAGCGGATAGGGAACCCTCAACCGTACAAATTCACCATCTTTCAACGCTAACAAAGCCTCTGACTCATTACCCGTATTGATAGGTACATTTTCGCCCAGCCCCAGTGTATTGAATTGATCCACCCAGGTATAGTAGCTGGCTTCAGCGCTTCCCGATGCTTCTATGTTGGAGAATTGAGGCAGTGGTTCGGCATAGAACGTCCAACCCTCAGGGCAGTGCTGGCCTGTGGCATCCGGGCCATTGAGCGGCGCTTTACATTTGCGGCGGTCAAAGCTGGCCATGTGACCACTGGCCAATGCCACCCAGGCCACCCCATTTCTATCAACATCCATTCCACGGGGCGAAAAGCCTTCAATAGGTTCACCCGACTCCTTCAATGGAAGTTCGTAGTACTCCACCAGCGCTGTCTCAGGTGGGTTAGTACCTGGGTCAAGCCGAACCACTGCCCCGGGGTAGCCCAGCGAAGAACCCCATACTGAGCCATCAGGAGCTGGCGACACCGCATAAAGCCCTTTGGTGATGCGTTTGTCTTTTTTAGGGTCGATGGGTTGATCCGGCTCTACGTAATCGTCACGCTTGCCGTTGCCATTGGTATCGAGAATGAGCGCCGTCCAGCCCTGCGAGGCCTGCTCATCTCCGGTTTCACGGTATTTCTTTGTATTCAGCCAGCCTATCACCTGCCCGCCTCCACTGGTCCAAAGTGTGTTGTTAGCATCTTCGGCAAACATCAAATGGTGGGTGCTGAAGCAAGTCCTGATGGTGGTGTATTTTTTGGTATCAGGGTCGTATAAACCAAGGTGTCGGTACGAACGATCCACCGGAAACAATTTGGCCGAGGGATGGTCTGATCCTTCCTTACAAAAATCCGGGTTCTCAGGAAGCCCAACATTGGCCGTGATCCACACTTTGCCCAGCTCGTCCATCATGGGATTGTGCACGTTGGTTTTGCTGTCCCAAATGGCTTCATCTCCCCAGTAAACTGACGGCTCCAGCACTTCGCCGGAAACAGACTGAGTTTCGGGATCCCTTACAGTAAGGGGCACCTGATCGGTCGTGCTGGTCATGGGATCGAGCACAGGCAAATAGTCGGTACTCAACTCGGTGGCACCATAAAGCTTTCCGTTGGGGTTGACAGTTGGGTCACGGCGATCGGTCGACACCAGATCATGCATGTAGGCTTTCGGATCCGCCCAATCCCACTGGCTGATCACCACGTTTCTCTCAATCCCTTGCGGACGTGATGGTGCTTCAGGCAATTCGCCAGCAGCAATTCGATCGGTCCAGTCGGCAAACATCTTTAGGGTTCCTTCAGGCCCCATTCGATGATAGGAAGAAACCATGCTGGATCCTGCCTGGCCTGACCGCAATCGCCTCGCCCAGGCATCTACTGAGGACGGAAAAGTCCCCAAATCCGGATGAACTTCACGAGTACCCTTGCTGCCCAACTGATGACATGCAAGGCAAGTACCCGACTTGACGCTTGCCAGGTACTGCGCTTGTGTGAGCATACTTTTGGCAATGCCGTTTCCTTCAGAGCCAGTTCCAGGGAATTCACTTTTTGCCGGCGGTTGAAGTAGTGAAAACCAATAGCCACCCGGGTAATAGGCAGCGGCGGCTTTGGCATCAGGTGCTGCGACGGCTTCTAAGTCAATTGACGAGCCGGGCTTTCCCTCCTTTTTCGGTGAATCTATCAGCCCATAGCCCCTCACCCAAATGGAATAGGTAGCGTCGGGCAAATCGGGCAGCAGATATCGTCCCTGGTCGTCGGTAACTACAATTTTAGCAAACCGGGTGGGCAGATCAAACGTTTCGGCAATCACCCAGACGCCGGCCTCTGGTCCGCCGGGGCCTGTAACAACGCCGCCGATATCGTCTGCGTCCAGACCGGCCGTCGTTTTATCCGACTGGCAGGCGCTGTAAATGCCGGAAAAGAAGACTAGAATGGCTATTGCGCAGTGAATAGACTGCCTGCCGGGAAGTAATGTTTTGAGCTGGTTCATGGGTAAGTAGGTAGGTACCTACTAAAGATAACCAGCTGATTATTAAGGGCAAAGTGTTTAGTTCGTTTTGTGATGAGTCGGCCTACCTTGTCGCCGGGCGGGTGTCCGCCCATACACTCAGTTCGGCTATTCATTGTAGGCTGAACAGTTTATGTAAACTTTTTAAAGATCTCATTTCTGTTGGTATACAATTTCAAATTGTATATTTGTTTTAACTTTTACAGAGAAATGAAACTACTACTCGAAATAAAAGACGACAAGGCCGATTTCTTCATGGAATTGTTGAAAAACCTTCCATTTGTAAAGGCTCAGTGTGTGCTATCAGATAAACAGCAACTGTCGGCAGAATTATCCGAAGCTGTTGAAAACCTAAAACTGGTGTTGGACGGCAAGATGAAAGCCAAGCCTATTGATGAGTTAATCAATGAGCTATAGTGTATACTCAATTCCACCGTTCGACAGGCAGTTAAAACGTCTTTCGAAGAAATACCCCTCTTTAAAAAATGACTTTATTAGTCTGGCGAGTTCACTCCAAGAAACCCGGAACAAGGCACAGCTTTAGGAAGAAATTGTTATAAAATCAGGTTAGCCATCACGTCAAAGGGAAAAGGGAAATCTGGAGGCGGGCGGTTAATATCGAACATTGTTGTCTCTAAAAAATCTGTATACCTATTAGCCATCTACGATAAAGCTGAACACGAGACTTTGACAGACAACGAACTTTCAGAACTCTTAAAAAAGATACCCTAAATCTCCATTTCTAACAAAGCACTGCTCAGGCTCTTCCCATGTGCATCAAGTGCAAGAGAAGTGGTGACACCGCTGAGCAATGCCTTTTCGCAGACAAAGAGCAACGACGAAACGTTGGGCATTTCATACCGGATAATTTTACCCTTTACAATCCCTTCCATATGTTTGCTCACCGCCTGCACGGTTACTTTCTCGCAAAGCATCGGATAGTCCGTCTCACTGTAGGGTATCAGCGAAAGCGTGGAAGTATTTCCTTTGTCGCCTGCCCTGCTATGTGCTATGTCGTAAAGCTTCATGATTCCTTAAGTGTTACGTATGATTTAACTTTTGACCGATCCATTAGTATCGAAACGATTCCCACAACCTCATTGACGTATTTTCTGGCCCCGCCACCTCCCGCCGGGCCATTTGTGTACAAGGCTTCGACCTCCTCACCCACCAAAGCAGCCATTTCCATCGTCTGTGCTTTGCCGGCTACCCTCAACCTCACTTCAGCCGGCTCACTTTGCTGATCAAAAGCTCCTCTAAAAATAGCATTCAACCCGACATAGTCGACCCTAAGGTCATCCATTCGGTCTTTCAGCCGCTCTTCAACAATCTGTCCGGCGAGCTTTGCCTTTTGAAGTGAATTGGTGCCGGCATACGAAATTTCTCCCTCGCCCAGCCAAAATGCCTGGTATCCTACACTCACCTTAAAAGTAGCAGGTCTCGCCTTGCCACCGCCACCAGAAACCTGCACCATGTCTTTGCCAATTTCCTTTAGCTTCACGCTGGTAAAGTCGGCAATCACATCCGGCGTATAGTACTCATGAGGATTCACCACTTCGTAGAGGAGTTGTTCTTTGGCAGTCATCAGATTAACAGCACCACCAGTGCCCTCCACTTTACTAATGGTGGCTGAGCCATCAGCATCTACGTCAGCGAACGGGAAGCCCAGGTGGGCCGGATCCGGCACTTCCTTTTTACCGGGATCCATAAAATACCCCCCGGTAATTTGTCCGGCGCATTCAAGCAGGTGGCCAATCACGGTTCCTTTTCCTAATAGGTCATAATCGTCCGTTTTCCATCCAAATTCATGTACCATAGGTGCCAGAAACAGCGATGGATCCGCCACTCTGCCAGTAACAATAATATCAGCACCCGACTGCAAGGCAGGAAGAATGGCCTCTATGCCGATGTAAGCATTGGCCGAAAGGAGCTGTCCTGCTTCCTTAAGGGGGCGCCCCGTCTCCATCGCCTGCTGAGCCGGATCTATTTGCGCAAAAACGTCGTCGCCAGTTACGGCTACCACCTTTACTGACAGGTGGAGCTCCTTTGCTATTTCCAGCACTCGGTCGGCTGCGGCAAGTGGATTGGCTGCACCCATATTTGTGATCAGCCTTACTTCGTTTTTCACCAAATGTGGCAGTAGCAACCTCATCCTCCGCTCAAGCAGTGGGTCATATCCTTTGGACGGATCGGCATGTTTTCGTTTCTGAGCAAGTGCTATTGTTCTCTCGGCCAGGCATTCCAGTATCAGGTAGTCGAGCCTGCCTTTTTCTGCCAGCACAACTGCCGGTTCCAACCTGTCGCCAGAAAACCCAGCCCCCCCGCCGATTCTTATTTTTTTCTTCATGGCTCAAAAACTTATGGCTCCAATGAGCACAGACATTGTCAGCATAATCATTGTTACTAAAAAAGCCCACGGAATAGTTTTCCGCTGATGATCGCCTAAGTCCACCCCTGTGAGACCTATCAGCAAAAAAGTAGCGCCTGTGAGTGGACTTACCGGAAAACCGGTGGTCATTTGTCCCATAATGGCTGCCCTGGCTACTTCGATGGCGTCACCATTGAAATGCTCGGCGGTGGTTCCCAGCAGCGGCAACACGCCGAAATAGAATGAATCCGGATCGAACAGCAAACTGGCAGGCATGCTCACAACTCCCGTCATCAATGCCAGGTGATTGCCTATACCGGATGGAATATAATTGACGGCGGTTGCAGTCATGGCTTCTATCATGCCCGACCCTTTCAAAATGCCGGTAAAGCATCCCGCAGCAAATAAAATGCTCGCCATTAACAGGGCGGCTTTTGCATGTGCATCAATTCTCTCCCTTTGCTCTTTTAGGTTGGGGTAGTTCACCGTGATGGCTATGACAAAGGCAATCATGAAAATGACGTGAGGTGGAGCGAGGGCGGCAATGAGCGCAGTAATGGAAATGACAATCAACGCCGTATTCAGCCAGATTAATTTTGGCCGATGGAGACTGGTATCCTTTTCGATAGCCATAGTGGAATCGCTTATCTGTCCTTGCTCATTCACCCAGTTTCTCTCCTTTTTCCCCAGATACCAGGCAATTCCCAGTACTGACAGCAACCCGCAAATGACCGGAATTAAAATGGGATTGAACAACTCAGTTACCTGCACTTCCAATGCTGAAGCAGCCCTGATAGTCGGCCCTCCCCAGGGTAAAATATTCATGGTTCCAGCAGACAGGGCAACCACCGTGGCCAGCGTCGTTCTTTTCATGCCCATGGCGTCATAAAGAGGCAACATGGCAGGCACTGTCACAAGAAAGGTGACTGCACCCGAACCGTCGAGGTGGACGATCATGGCAAGAATGGCGGTAACGACAGTAATCCGTGCCGGGTCGTTGCCTGCAGCTTTCAAGAGCCGCTTGATCACCGGTTCGAAAGTACCGGCGTCCATCAGGATGCCGAAAAACAAAATAGCAAAGATGAACATCACCGCCGTGGTAGAAATCGTTTTCACTCCGTCGGTAATGTAGGTAACAATCTCAGTCGTGAAACCGCCAATTAACGCAGTGGCAATGGGGACAATGATGAGTGCCACTACAGGAGATAGTTTTTTGCTCATTACCAAAACAAGCAACAGGACTATCGTTAAGAGGCCGAGGAATGCGAGCATGGGTTATTTATTCGTCGATAAAATAGCCGCCATCGCATCCAACGCTGCGCCGTCAGGAATCGGCTTTGCTTCAACTTCAGCTCCCAATAGCATCACTTGCTTGGCGTCTGGTTTGTAAGTGGGCCATTCGGGCAGGCTCTTACCATTTGGGTTTCCGGTTTTAACGAAATTCGCCCAGTAGCCAGACATCGTTGCTTCGAGCTCCCGGTCTACGGCCTCCCATGGACGATCCACAAACTCCAGGTTGTCGTAGGCATAGGGTACTTCCCCAGTGTGAAATGCACCATATTTAGCATACTCACCGGTGCCCGGCACTTTTCGAGTGAATCGGTAGACATATACATTCGTCTTCCCCTGCTTTGCCTGCACATTGGCCCAGGCATAATTTTGCAAACCAAAGATCATGTCTCGGGAAAGATTGAGTTGTGATTGGGTCGCCTCCGCATCGTCAGACGCCGGGTAATAGGTCAACACTTTCCCGGCATTGTCGCCATACTGTTGGCTGATCTGTGCTTTGAAGTCGCTTGCATTTTTTACAGGCCCAAAAAGCAGGCCCTCGTCCTGGTTCCAGCCCGTGAGTAGGTCAACCTGATTTTGTTTACCCGCTGCGAAAATATCGGCTATGTGCGCTGGCAAAACATAACCGTCAATGATTGATCCCCTGAGGCCCCAGGGTGCTTTCATAAGCTCTTCAGGGGAAACCTTTCTCAGATCAGCCAGTGAGCCTGCACTCATCGTCTCCGCCAATTTGACTCCCGCCTCTTCTGCTTGCTGTAGGCTCGGCTGGTTTCTACCAAAATTTGCGCCGCTTTCAGGGATCGCCCTGTTAAAAAGACCCTTTGCCAGGGGTGTGGCCACCATGCAGTTAACGCTCATAGACCCGGCGGACTGGCCAGCAATCGTTACGTTTGAAGGATCGCCCCCAAACGCAGCAATATTCTCATTCACCCATTTCAACGCCGCTACCTGGTCCAGGAGTCCATAATTGCCTGAGGCCTTATTCGGCGATTCAGCAGTAAGTTCAGGATGCGCCAGAAAGCCAAACACGCCTACACGGTAATTGATACTCACAAACACAATTCCTTTCCTGGCGGTGGCCTCGCCATCGTAAATAGGCACGCCGCTACCCCCGCTTTGGAAGCCACCGCCGTAAATCCAAACCAACACTGGCAGTTTCTCTTTGGAGGACTTTGCACCAGTCCAGATATTGAGGTAAAGACAGTCTTCACTGATCGGTTCATCAGGGATCAGGAACTCTTTGCTCCACATACTGAACGGCACCGGCTTGCCTTGCATAGGACTTGCCCCAAACGAGGTACATTCTTTTACTCCCTCCCACGGTTTTACAGGCTGAGGGGCTTTCCAACGCAAATCACCGACGGGCGGTGCAGCAAAAGGGATGCCTTTGAAGCTAGTGATCTTTCCATCGGCTGTGATGCCTCCCGACACCTTCCCTGACTTGATCTGGACCAAAGAGACAGCATTTTGTCCTATGGTTGGGTGAAGACAAAGCAGTAAAGACCAAATTAAGAGGATAGCAGTTTTCATAGGTAGTTGGATAGTGATAAGCAGGTTCAGCTATCAATTTACCAGAAACGAAGTCAATTTCAATGCGTCAATAAAACATATTGACATAGGACATACAAAAAACCTCAGGCCGGTCTGCCTGAGGTTTTCTATTTAGCATCTTAACGGAACGATTTACATCCCCGCCTCTAACGGTGCTGCCTCTTCATTTAGGAACAAAATCTCAGCGATTTGCACCAACACCTGATCAGGTGTCGCTTTTTCGCTTTTAAAGACAAAATAAACATCATGCACACCGTCCGTTGGCTGAATTTTAGCCTGGGCTTGCGAATTTCTCTTTCTTCTCCAGGTGACCATATCTTCCCCTGGCGCTGGTCTGCCAAACCCTACATTCTTTTGACCTACCGTATTAGTGGTTCCCAGCAATGTGCCGGTCGGAGAGTCAAGATGCACTTCTACATATCCACCGGCCGCACTTACCCTTGGAGAAGCCTGCACAAACAAATCAATCTGCTTAATACCTGTTAGGTCTATGTCCTTGTAGCCTATGTAAGAGCCACTGCCCACCATGTTGAAGGTAGTACCTGGCGTGGTTAGCAAATTCACACCTTTTCTGATCTCAGACTGCTGAGGATCCAGCGAAGGGTTTCTGAGTGCCACAAAATCATCGCCTGAGAGTGGCCCAACAGTACCAGCGCCTTTGTCGGCATAAGAGGCTCTCAGCAGATATCCACCCTGTCCATCCTCTCCTTCCGGCACCTGAGGAGTAACTGTGCCTGAGAGCGGAAACGATTCCACAGTTGGCTTGGTCTCCAGCATGTTGAGAATAAACATCACCATTCTTTTGGCATCGGCCTGGCTCAATTGCGGGTGAGCGCTCATGGCATGTTCACCCCAAACGCCACTTCCGCCATTGATTATTTTGCCCACCAGCATATTGATGTTGGCGTCAGTCTTAGGATATTTAGTAGCTACTGCATTGTAAGCTGGCCCAATCGATGCCTGCTCGTACTGGTGGCACGACTTACAATCGCTGGTTTCAATCAGGTTCTTTCCAATATTCAAAGCAGCCATCGACTCAGCGCCACGTTGCTTTGAGGCCATTTCGATGGGGTCGTAGCCAGATGGCACGTAGTCGAAAGTAACGGCCACTTCGTTGGACTTGATAGTGCCGTCAGCGCTGCTACCATCTTCCTTGTCGGTCACGCTTACAGAGTAAGCAAGCGACTTCTCACCAAAGTAGAAGCTTTTATTCGGCACTTTGAAATCGATGGACACCACTGGCGGCTCATTACCTGCTACTACTTCCATTGAAGCCCTGTTCTTCTCTCCTTTGGTATCTGTCACTGTCAGGCTCACCTGGTAAGTGCCCGCCTGCTCAAAATTGAATGACGGATAGGCATCGGTAAGCGTTTGATTGACACCGCCATCTGATACTACCTTCCACTCATAGGTCAATTTTCCCTGATCGTAATCGTCGTAATCGGTTGTGCCCTCCGATGACAGCTGAGCTGTAAAAGGTACAGCGCCCGCAGTTTTGTCAATAGAGGCTGCTACTATGGGCTTTCTGTTGCCCGCATTGTATTCGATTTTAACGATTCTTGAGTTGGAATTGCCCCTAAACCAGGCGCTGCCGTACTCCAGTACATAAAGGTCGCCACTTGGGCCGAAGTCCATGTCGATGGCACTCACAAAGCTCTCGTTGGGCAGGAAGCGCTCCATAGATTGGTAGTCGCCATTTTCATCCATGGTTACTGACATGATCCAACCCCGCATGAATTCTACGATGAGCCATTTGCCTTCGAAGTAAGACGGAAACGGCCTTGGCACACCAGCAAAGTCCGCCTTGCGGAAAACGGGGCCTCCAGTGGCGCTACGCCCTGCCGTGCCCACCAGCGGAAAAGTATCCGACGGGCCGTATGGGTAGTAAATGAAAGCCGGCACCACCGGGGTAGGCAATTCTTTCAAACCAGTATTGTTTACCGATTCGTTGACAGGATGATTCACGTCGAAAGGTGCTCCATAGGTCTCTGCGGCCAAATCGTGGTGATTGTAGGGCAGGTTGTTGGCTATGAAGTAAGGCCAGCCGAAAAAGCCCGGGCCTTTCGCCTGATTGAATTCATCATAGCCTTTCGGACCCCAAACGGAATCAACGGAAGCATCTGGTCCCACCTCACCCCAGTAGAGGTAGCCTGTTTTACTGTCCAAAGTCGGTCTCCACGGGTTTCTGTGGCCCATGGTGTATATCTCCGGCCTGGTTTTTTCTGTGCCCGGAGGAAACAGGTTGCCTTCAGGAATCGTATAGCTACCGTCGGCTTCCGGATGAATACGAAGAATTTTGCCTCTCAGGTCGTTGGTGTTTCCCGGTGCACGCTGGTCATCTGAGCTTTCCATGCCGGGGCGTTCGTCAAGATTGGAAGACCCCGTTCTCGGGTTCACGGTATTGTTTCCAACAGTAAGGAAGAGATTACCTTCTTTGTCGAACACCATCCCGCCGCCTGTATGGCAACATTCTTCTCTCTGCGTCGGCACTTCAAGCACCACTTTTTTGGTGGATGCATAAAGTGAGTCGCCTCTCAGCTCCCAGCGGGCCAGCACGTGTTTCGGCGTGTCGGGATCAGCATAGTACATGTAAATCCACGAATTTTCCTTGTAGTTGGGGTGAGCTATTACGCCCATCAGGCCTTCTTCAGCCTCCCTTACTCTACCTTCCTTGTTAGTATACTTGGTATTCACCGGAATGGTAGCCACCAGCGTCACTTCGCCGGTGTTTTCATCCAGTATTTTCACTCCTCCTTTTCTTTCCACAAATAGCACACGGCTATTGGGAAGGAAGGTCATTTCCATTGGTTCATCCATCCCTTCCGTCAGCACCACTTTGGTAAAGCGATTGTCTTCAGATGGTTCGTTGGTGTTTTGGGTTTCTGTCTGCTTGCACGATTGCACAAGCACCAGGACTGCAGCCACCCAGGCCAAAGCTGACCGGCTTGTTGTTTTTAAAGTAAGCGCCATGTAAACGAGGTATATTGTTTTATTTATTGTCAGTTCCGCCGACTGTATAAACACTGATGCGACAGTTGCCTATCATGATCCGGCAGAACTTTATGATGGTAAGGTCATGAAAAGGGAAATGAAAGTCTAAGAAGAATAGAAAATCCGGTAGAATATCAGGATAAACTATCAGATTTTGACGTCGACTTAGTTTTGGTGAAAGTAATTCTTTGTGTCAAAACGTCACAATAGATGCCATCACTCTTCCCGATGATGACAACTTTTTACAACAGTTCGTGTAAAACTTAGCCTATTCAACCATTTCAAATCCGATCTTTATGTCAATTGCCTAATATGCATATGCACTAATCATAGCGATGCAGCAGCGGCGCAACCCCAAACTACTTAAATAATTTTCCATATGGTGAAGCTTTTACTTACCACGAGTATCGCAATTACTAGTCTCATCAGTTACTTGTTTGCGCCTGTTGAAACGAAGACAGAGAAGCCAATTACGTTGTGCTATACCGCTTCATCGGACGATAGCATGGCTTCTTTTGCCACCGATCCGGCTTTCGTTGCCTTGCACCCTGCTCCACTCTCCCTTCAATACGACGCCATGGGAGAGAAAGTGACTTTCAAAGCACCTGATGGCACAGACGCAACGGGCTACCTTGTGAAAGCAAAGAAGAAGTCTGACAAATGGCTTTTTGTTTATCAGGAGTGGTGGGGCCTGAACGACTACATCCGCAGGCAATCGGACACGTTTTACAACGACCTGGATGGAGAAGTAAATGTGCTTGCTCTCGACCTCTACGACGGCAAAGTGACCGATGTGCCTGCAGAAGCAGGTAAGCTGGTGCAGGGCGCTCAGGAAGCTCGTTTGGAAGCTATTGTCAAAGGTGGCCTGGCCTATGCAGGGCCGAAAGCTAAAATTGCCAATGTCGGCTGGTGCTTTGGTGGCGGCTGGTCGCTCCGGTCAGGGCTGCTTGGAGGCAAGCAAACCGTTGGCACCGTTATGTACTATGGCA
Organism: Imperialibacter sp. EC-SDR9; assembly: GCF_902498805.1. Classification (GTDB taxonomy): domain Bacteria; phylum Bacteroidota; class Bacteroidia; order Cytophagales; family Cyclobacteriaceae; genus Imperialibacter. The sequence goes on from NZ_LR701575.1 coordinate 213,414, forward strand.
TGCCAGTGAAAGATGTGGAAAAGCTGAAGCAGCTCAGCGGAGACGTGCTGGGTGTTTTTGCTACTGAAGAGCGAATTTCCAAAGAAGTGGTTGAAGAGTTTGCTGCCAATATGAAGGCTGCCAACAAAACACTGATGTATAAAATATACCCGGGCGTTCATGGCTTTGCCAACCCGAGCAATCCAAAGTACGACGAAGAATCGTCGAAACAGGCCTACGCAAAAGCCATTAGTTACCTCAAACAAAGGTTCAAAATATAATCATCAATACCAGGTCTGAGTTTCAATCTCCCGCCTGGTCTTACTCGTTTTTTTCGGTAGAATATTTTCCATTATTAATCATTAATACACCACCCCGACTTCCATTTTCAGCTCATGAATTATAATTCTTCTGCATTTTACTATCGCTCAATTTTTAGTCTGTTTTTTCTGCTAGCTCTTTCAACAAGTACACTTTTTGCCCAGGGTGGAAAGAAAGTGAATATCAAGGGAAAGGTAGTCGACAGCCAATCGGGGGAAGCCATGAGTTTTGCCTCCATCAGAGTTTTTGGGCCGGACGATCAGTTTGTTGGGGGAAACGTCACCGACGACAAAGGGAATTTCACTGTTGAGGTGCCCGCTGGCAGCTACTATGCCCTTGTGGAGTTCATGGGTTATGAAGCGCACCGCACCGGGAGCTTCCAGGCATCATCGAATACCGACATCGGCACTGTCCAGCTTAGTGCTTCGTCCAGCACACTGGAAGAAGTGGAAGTTCGTGCAGAGAAAAGCACCATGGAGCTTTCTCTCGATAAAAAGATATTTAACGTGGGGCAAGACCTGGCCAATGCCGGTGGTACTGCCTCCGACCTGCTTACCAATATCCCCTCTATTGCCGTCGACCCGGAGGGCAATGTAAAGCTGCGGGGCAGCGACAATGTGATGATACTGATTGATGGCAAACCTTCCGGACTGGTGAGCCTTAAAGGTGCCAGCGGTTTGCAGCAGATGCAGGCCAGCATGGTCGATAAAGTGGAAATCATCACCAACCCTTCGGCCAGGTACCAGGCAGAGGGCATGGCAGGCATTATCAACATCGTGTTGAAAAAAGATCGTAACCAGGGCTTCAATGGCTCCTTTCAGGGCATCACGGGCTACCCTTACAACTTTGGAGGTGCTGCCAACCTCAACTATCGCCACAAAAAGATCAATTGGTTTGTTAACTACGGTATTGCCTGGCGCAAGCAACCCAATGTGGCCTCTCTTTATCAGGAGGTCTATTCTGGCGACACCACTTTCATTTCAAGACAGGACAGAGACGGCCACCTGAAGGGATTCAATAATAACATTCAGGGTGGGCTCGACTTTTTCTTTAGTGAAAAAAGCATCCTCACGGCGTCGTATCTGTTTACACGCAGCGATGGCAACCGAATAACTGACCTCACCTACAGGGATTATCTCAATGACGAAAACAATTACCTTGGCTACACGGCTCGTCGGCAAAATGAAAACGAAGCGGAACCCAACTCAGAGACTACGCTCACCTGGGAAAAATCTTTCGAGGAAAAAGGTCATAAGCTACTCACTACCCTAAAATACATCGACTACTGGGAAAGATCGGATCAAATTTTTACGCAACGATCTTACGACGAGAATAACGTCGCCATAGATGGCTCAAACCAGAAACAACATGCGTTGAACGATGAGTTTGAAAAGCAATACTTGCTCCAGCTTGACTACACCAAGCCCATTGGCAAGGAAGGTAAGTTCGAAACTGGCCTTAGAAGCAGCCTTCGGAACATGGAAAACAATTATGTTGTGACAAACGTGGACGAGGCTGGTGTCGAAACTGTAGATCCTGATTTGAAAAACATCTTTTTGTACGATGAGAATATCCAGGCAGCCTACGCCATTCTTGGCAACAAGAGCAATAAGTTCACCTACCAGGCCGGGCTTAGGGTAGAGTACACTGATGTGAGAACAAGGCTGGTGGAAACTAACGAACAAAACCCAAGAGACTACCTCAACTTCTTCCCGAGCGCTCACCTTACTTATGCCGTTGCCAACCAAAACTCGTTTCAGTTGAGCTATAGCCGCCGGATCAGGAGGCCATTCTACAATGACCTGAGCCCATTTGTAACACTGGCCGATGGCAGGAACTTCTTTAGCGGCAACCCCGATCTGAATCCTGAATACACCGACGCTTATGAAATTGGACACCTGAAGTATTTTGAAAAAGGCTCTCTGACCTCTTCGTTTTATTACAGAGACTCTAAAGAAACCATCGACCGCATCAGAGTGGTGGACGACCAGGGAAATGCCCGTACGCTGCCCCAAAACCTCATCGGCCAAAAGTCGTTCGGCCTTGAGTTTACCAGCGACTACAACCCGTACGACTGGTGGAAGCTGGATCTCAACTTCAACTTCTTTCACGCTGAAATTGACGGCACCAACATCATCGACACCTACAAGCCAACGACCTACAGCTGGTTTGCCCGCCAAACCTCCCGCTTCACCTTGCCTGGCAACCTCGACATACAGCTAAGAGGCAACTTTGAAGCACCACAAAAAACAACACAAGGCACACGGAAGGCCCTGGCCTACATCGACCTGTCGTTTGCCAAGGAAGTGCTGAAAGGCAACGGCACGCTGAACCTCAATATCATGGACGTGTTCAACAGCCGGGTAAGCCGCTACACCACCAACGGACCTAACTTCTTCACGGATGGAAGGAGCCAGTTCCGCAGAAGGCAGGTAAACCTAACGCTGAACTACCGCATCAGGCAGTCGAAGTCGGCCAGAAGAAAGTATGTGATTGATGAGGGGTGATGGATAGTGACGGGTAAGTAGTAAAGTAATCTGTGACCGGTGGGCTGACCCTTCTCGGTCGTAGCGTTTACACATATTTAAATTGCAGATGATCATGAGCTCTAGATGGAGTGCACAAAAACGAAATCGTTGTTCTGGTGAGTGTCTTCACTCGCCAGCGGCAACCGTAAAACGCTCTATGATCAAAGCCGAATAAACCCTATATTGTCTATCATTCACCTACAACTACAGTCATGGACGAAATCAAAAAGGAAGACATTAAGCAGGAAGTATTTGACTTGTACGACTACTATGTGCACAACAAAATCGACCGCAGGGAATTCGTAGAGAAAATCTCTTTCTACGCAGTAGGCGGCCTTACTGTGCCTGCCATGCTCAACTTTTTGATGCCCAAGTACCAGCAAACCCTACAGGTGCCTGTCGATGACCCAAGGTTGAAGACAGAAACCGTGGGCTACGATTCCCCCAAAGGAGCCGGTAAAATGCAGGGGCAGCTTTCGAGGCCTGTAAAGGCTAAAGGCAAACTTCCTGGCATTGTAGTAGTACACGAAAACAGGGGGCTCAATCCTCACATTGCGGATGTAGGCCGCAGAGCTGCACTGGAAGGCTTTATATCTATGTCTCCTGATGCATTGTTTCCCCTTGGCGGTTACCCTGGCAACGACGACGATGGCAGAGAACTTCAGCGTAAAAGAGACCGTGACGAAATGCTGGAAGACTTTATCGCAGCCTATGATTACCTGAAAGGTCACCCGGAGTGCAATGGGAAAATTGGCGTAGTAGGTTTCTGCTTCGGTGGCTGGATTTCGAACATGATGGCCGTGAAAATTCCAGGACTGAAAGCATCTGTTCCCTTCTATGGCGGACAACCAACTGCGGAGGAAACCGCGCAGATCAAAGCGTCCATGCTGATTCAGTATGCAGGGCTGGACACAAGGGTAAATGAAGGCTGGCCAGCTTACGAAGCTGCCCTGAAAGCCAACAAAGTTGATTATCAGGTGTACATATACCCTGATGTAAACCACGGCTTCCACAACGACTCAACACCACGATATGACAAGGAGGCCGCTGTGCTGGCCTGGGGAAGAACGGTAGAGTTTTTTAAGGAGAAGTTGGGGTGAGAGAAGACGGAAGGCCGCAGACACAAGTTAGAAGAAATGGCTGCGTCAGACTAAGGCGCTACTGGGCTGGCAGCATATTCCGAATTGCTGAAATCCGCCACTTGCCTTTTTGCTTCACCACTACAAAAGTGCTCCACATCTTCCGCTCTGATCCATCAGGGTTCTTTATTTCATAGCGACAGTCGGCAATAGCACTTGCTGAGCCCAGGTATCGGATTTTGTCAATGGTAAGCGTACGGGAACCAGGATTGCTGCTGGAGCTGCGCATCATGCCATCAATGGCTGTTCTGATTCCACGCCGCCACTCTCCGTTAGACACAAGCTGGTCAATATCCTCAGCAAGGATGTCCTTCAGCAGCACCGTGTCTTTGGTTTCCCTGGCTTGAGAGTATTGGTCGATGAGCTTGTTGATTGCCTTGTCATTTTCCGTTGCCTGCCCAAAGGCAAGTTGAAACAGAAACAGACACAGCACGGATAGCAAGGGAGCTTTCATTGTCTTCTATTTAGCAAGTAACGTCAATTTAAGCATTTAACTGTAAAACCCTTCCCCCTGCAAAGCTGTGGACACAAAGTCTTGCAGCGCAGTCGGACACTAAGATTGCATGACTCTCAGGTATTCCACCCACGGCCCCACTTCGGCTTTATATTGTTTGGCCATCACTCGGGCTATCTGGCCAATATGATTCAAATCGTGTGCCACCCAGGTGGCCAGAAGCTGCGCCAGTGTCACTTCCCCAAAAGCCGGATGAATGCCTGTTTTTGTAAGGTCTTCGTCGCTGATACCCATCGCACGAAGTCGCTCAATATTGCTCTTGCGTAACGTGCTGAACTCCTGCAGAAGCTGCTGCAGCGTCTTCTTCCCGCTTTGTCCCATTTGAGCGAAACGGTCAAATGGTTGAAAATGCTTATCTGTCCCAGGCGAGAGAATAATGTCAGCCCTGGGAATCCAGTCCGTTTTCTCCCCATGAATCAGGTGTCCGACTACATCATAGGCACTCCAACTCTCCCCTCCTTCATTGGTGGAAGTCCAGTCGGCAGAGAGGCCGCTCAGCATGCTATTAAGCACTCCCGGTGTGCGCTCCAGTATTTCGATGGCTTTTTCGAGCTCAAATTCCATTTTTCTATGCTGTTTATCTGTTATCAATCATAATAAGCCGCCCAGCCATTTATTAATTTTCCGCTGTTTGGTGCGTCTTTTTTTCGTCAGCTACGTCTACCTTTATTAACCGGACAGATTATGCTAACAACGACAGAAAGTATTTGGGCAGCGTTTCACAAAGAACTGCTGGCCTTCATCAGCCACGCTATCAGCGACAAAGATACGAGTTGGGACATTCTGCAAGATGTTTTCCTGAAAATCCATACCAGGCGGCATACACTGAAAGATGAGGGGAAACTGGTGAGCTGGGTGTGGCAAATCACACGAAATACAGTGCTGGATCATTTCAGAACAAAAAAGCAATTCACTGAGCTGCCTGATGACCTCGTATTGCAGCATGAGGAGAATCCGTTCAATGCCACGTTTGCCCAATGCATGTCACCTTTTATCCACAACCTTTCTCCTCTGCACAAAGAAGCCATTAAAAAAGTAGACATTGAGGGGATGCCACAAAAACAGTTTGCTGAACAAGAGGGCATTAGCTATACGGCTGCCAAATCGAGGGTGCAGCGAGCAAGGCTTCACCTGAAAGACTTGTTTTTAGAATGCTGCGCTATTCCAGCCGACAAGTATGGCAATATCCTGGACATGATCCCTCAAAAAAATTGCCGCTGCAAGGAGCGTCCTTCTCCCCATGCCCTCGTCTCTTCTATGTAAACCAAAACATGTATAATTATGGGAGACGATTGTTGTGGTGGAGGTTGCTGCGGAGGCGGTAGCTCTACAGGATGCTGCTAATCTGAAAGGATGGCATATCGAAAGTGAAGGAGGCCAAAAGGTCTCCTTTTTTTGTTTTGCCACTAAAACCATCCCTGGTTCCGGTCAAAGTACAATGCACATCGCTAAATCCTGAATAATTAGATAAGCGGCTTATCCTGATCCCGCCAAATATTTTAAATTAGCTAAATGAAAACACCTACTTATTCTCGCCGTAGTGCACTTAAATATCTTGGTGGCACCGCCGGCCTCATGGCATTGCCGTCCGTTGGATTTAGCAGCCCCACTACATCTCTCATTGAAGACAGCGCCACCGGCATTCTGAAGAGTGCCGCAGGCGACTTCATTCCGTGCCTCAACATGGCCACGATCATGGGGCATAATCTGGGTTTTGTCAAGGAACTCGAAACAGCGTCCAAAGGCGGCTTCCGGGCTGTAGAAATATGGATTCCTACCCTGCAGAAGTACCTCGATGGTGGCGGAACGATCAAAGAAGCGGCCAAAATCATCAAAGATCTTGGCATCAGTGTTGAAAATACCATCGGCTTTGCGCAGTGGATAGTGGACGACGAAGCTACCCGAAACAAAGGATTGGAACAGCTAAAGAAAGAAATGGATATGCTGGCACAGCTAGGATGCAAGCGTATTGCAGCGCCACCGTCGGGTGCCACGGCCGAGGCGGGCCTCGATTTGTACAAAGCAGCTCAGCGGTATCGAACCATTCTGGAAATGGGAGATCAGTCGGGCGTTGTTCCTCAACTGGAGATTTGGGGGCATTCCAAAAACCTTCACAAGCTCAGCCAGGCATTGTTTGTTGCAACAGAGTCGGGTCACGCATCTGCGTGTATCAACCTGGATATCTTCCACTTGTACAAAGGAGGTTCCAGCTACGACACGCTGCAAATAGCCAATCCACTGTCAGTTCAGGTGCTGCATGTGAATGACTACACCGACATTCCAAGGGATGTTGTGAAAGATGGAGACAGGATATATCCCGGAGAAGGGCTGGCACCCACCAAGAAAATACTCCAGGCATTTCAATCGCCAAAAAGGCCGCTAATTCTATCGCTAGAAGTATTCAACAAAGACTATTGGGCGCAGGATACCCTTGAAGTATGTAAGACAGGGTTGGCGAAAGTAAAGGCAATCACACAGGGGCTCTGATACAAGTCAGTTTTATTGCAATTAGAAGAATAGAAGCCACTTCCCAAGACTTGCTGGGAAGTGGCTTCTTAGGTTTTATGCGGTCAAAATGGCTTTAACCTTTTTTACTTCTTCATCAGAAAACGAAGTGTTCTCCAAAGTCTTAGCATTGTCTACCAGCTGTTCAATTTTGCTAACGCCAACAAGTACAGATGTCACTGCTTTGTTATGCAACAACCAGGCAATCGCCATTTGCGACAGCGATTGGCCTCTTTCAACAGCTATCTTGTTCAGTTCTTTGATCTTGGGGAGATTTTTCTCCACCGTTTCCTTTTCCAGGTAGGTCATGCCCTGCCCCGCCCTTGAATCAGCTGGAATACCGTTCAGGTACTTATTGCTCAGCATGCCCTGCTCCAGTGGGCTAAAGGCAATACAGCCAACGCCACCTTCGGTCAGCACGTCCAGCAAGCCATCTTCAACCCAACGGTCAAGCATCGAGTAGCGGGCCTGGTGGATCAAACATGGCGTACCAAGCTCCTTTAAAATCGCAATGGCTTTTTTGGCTTCCGCCGCAGGGTAATTGGAAATACCCACGTACAAAGCCCTTCCCGACCGGACAATGAAATCAAGGGCACCCATTGTCTCTTCCAGCGGTGTATGAGGATCGGGTCGGTGGTGGTAGAACAGATCAACATAGTCGAGGTTCATTCGCTTAAGGCTCTGATCAAGGCTATTGACCAGGTATTTACGTGAGCCAAAGTTACCGTAAGGGCCAGGCCACATGTCGTACCCAGCCTTGCTGGAAATAAACAGCTCATGGCGGTAAGGCTTGAAGTCGTCGTTGTACATACGGCCAAAATTGGTCTCAGCTGAACCGAATGGTGGACCATAGTTATTAGCAAGGTCAAAATGATTGATGCCCATGTCGAACGCCTTGCGAAGCAAAAGCTGAGCATTGAGCAGGTTGTCCTTGTGGCCAAAGTTGTGCCACAGGCCCAACGAAATCTCAGGAAGAAGAATGCCACTCTTACCTGAGCGCCGATACTTCATTGTTTTGTATCTGCTCTCGCTGGGCAAGTAAGTGGTCAATCCTGATTTGTCATGTATTTCCATATTTGTTTGGTGTGTTTTTTGAAATATTCAAATGACCGTTGAAGCGACGGGCGCTGTGCAGTTTTTTTACTGCTGGTTAAAGGTAAAACTCATGTCTGGAAATGTGGTAGTCGTTTGTCAATTATGTTCATTCTTTATCTTTAAAGAGCTTCAATTTCCTATACTGGTCTGTCGGGGGACAGACCGGGGTATTGGAGGGGGACAGACCAGGGTACTGGAGGGGGTTACTAGATAATACTAGTTTCCTTTCCATCATTCCTATTCTCATTCGCATCCGTGGTCTGTCCCCTGACAGACAACACCACCTATTGAGTAGATCAAGAGTCACGAGCCTCGCTTTCAACCTCAGGCTTGTCGGTTGCAAACTGGCTGGCGTATTCAGAAGGACTTACCCCAAAGTATTTTTTGAACCTGTTCCTGAAGTATTGCAGGTCATTGAAGCCCACGGCATACGTAATTTCAGAAACAGTCAGCTGATTTTGCTTCAGCATTTGGGCTGCCCTTTTGAGTCTTATGGTTCGGATAAACTCAACCGCTGTTTGGCCCGTTAGCGCCTTCACCTTTCGGTAAAAGTGCATTCTGCTCATGGCCACCTCTCTACCCAGATCCTCCACCCTGAACTCCGAATCACCAATATTGTCTTCGATGGTTTTCAACACCTTTTTCATGAAAACTTCATCCAGAGGAGTAATGGTAATCTCTTTAGGCTCCAACACCAGCTTCCTGCTGCCCATGAAACGCTCCCTCATCAGCTCCCTCGTCTTGATCAGGTTGCGTACCCTTATCTCCAAAAACCTGGAATCGAAAGGTTTGGTGATGTAGTCATCGGCCCCTGTTTCCAGGCCAATGAGTTTATCCTCCAAATCAGCCTTGGCTGTGAGCAAGATCACTGGTACATGACTTATCCGACTATCCGTTTTTACCAAATGGCACATTTCCACTCCATCCATTAATGGCATCATGATGTCAGAAATGATAAGGTCTGGTACCAGCTCGATGCATTTTTCCAGCCCTATTTTCCCATTTGGAGCATCAATAATTTCATAGCTGTGCTCCAGACTTTCTTTCATGTAGGTACGCAAGTCTGCATTGTCCTCCACTATCAGCACCAGCGGTTTACCCTCTTTGGGGTCGGTCTTCACAATAGCAGCCTCACCAGTGCTATGCTTGTCTCTTTCTTCCAACTCTTCCACCACATGACCGATGCTCACGGCTCCGACCTTTTCCGGCTCTACAATTTCACTGTCCTCCAAATGAGCTTTACCCAAAGGGATGAGCACCTTGAAGCACGAACCCTCACCAAGCGTACTTTTTACTGATATCCTTCCCCTGTGCAGTTCCACCAGCTCCCTGGTAAGCGAAAGACCTATGCCAGTGCCCTCCTGGTCGCCGTGATGGTCAATATCTGCCTGATAGAACCTGTCAAAAACTGATTGCAGATGTTCCTTTGGAATTCCCACGCCACAGTCTTTGACTGTGATTTGCACAAACTCCCCGCCTGCATCGCTATCAGTCATTTCCATCGAAATCCGGCTCACATTGAGCGAGATTTCTCCCTCAATGGTAAACTTGAAGGCATTCGACAGCAGGTTCGTTACTATCTTTTCAATTTTATCATGATCAATATATGCTTCCAGGGGAGCGTTCGGATGGTTGTAGGAATAGGAAAGCTTTTTTTGGGTGGCGTAAGACGAAAAAGACGCTGCGATTGGCTTTAAAAACTCGACTACGTCCGTTCGGCTCGCTTCCAGCTTCATGCTGCCACTGCCCAGCTTTGACAAGTCGAGCAGCTGATTGATCAATCTTAGCAACCTCTCTCCGCTCCTGATCATTACGCCGTACTGTTTCCTTACGTCGCCACGAAAGGCACCTGAGTACATCGACTTTAGTGGGCTTAGCATCAAAGTGAGCGGGGTCCTGAATTCGTGAGAGATGTTAGCAAAAAAGTTGGACTTCATAGCGTCCATTTCTTGCATTTTGGTCAGCTCCATGTGCTCAAGTCGCAAGTCACTTTTGAGTCTTTCTCTGTAGATAAGCACTTGTCGATACCATAGAAGCAGCCCAATCCCAATGCATACATACACAGCATAGGCCCACCAGGTAGCCCACCACGGGGGTGTTACTATTATTCTCAACGAAGCCCCTTCTTCATTCCAAAGACCATCATTATTGGAAGCCTTTACCCTAAAAACATAGTCGCCGTGAGGCACCTTGGTGTAGCTGGCAGTGCGCTGAGTGCCAGCCTCGTGCCAGTGCTCATCATATCCTTCCAGCCTATAAGAGTAGCTGTTTTTAAATGCCTGAGAATAGTTAAGCGCCGCAAATTCAAAGCTAAATTCGTTTTGGTGATAGGTCAGCGTTATTTCTTTTGTATCAACAATGTTTTGTGCCAAAATTGAGCCCTTTGCTCCCGGCCTCACTTCTTCATTGTATATCCAAAAGTTGGTGATGTACACGGGTGGTATGTGTGGATTCTCCTTTACCTCTCCCGGATAGAATGAATTAAAACCATTTACCCCACCAAAAAAGAATTCGCCAGACTGGCTTTTCAAATAAGCGCCCCTTACAAACTCCTGTTCCTGCAGCCCGTCTGCAGTGCTGTAATTTTTGAAACTCTTTCTTTCAGGATCGAATTCACTGATTCCCTGATTGGTGCTGATCCAAAACTTGCCCCGCTCATCTTCCAAAATTCCGTTGACTACATTATCGGCAAGCCCATCATTTTTGCGTAAAGTTTCGAAGGTTCCTTTTTCGTAGTCAAACTTGTTAAGACCTGCCCAGGTGCTGACCCATAGGGTGCCTTTGGTGTCCTCATAAATAGCGTTTACCACATTGCTGCTGAGGGTGGTAGAGTCCTTGGGGTTGTTGGTGTAGGTTTTAAAAACCGGCTCTCCATCGCCAGCAAATGTCATTTGTAAAAGGCCTCCTCCTTCAGTTCCAATCCAGATGTTATCCCGACTGTCTTCAAACATCGTAAATACCCTGTTGTGACTCAAAGATTCGGGGTCATCAGGATTCACTTCGTAATGCAAAAATGTGCCCGTCTTCCTATCAAACAGATCCAGTCCTTCATAGAATGCACCCACCCACAGTCTACGCCGACTGTCTTCAAAAATCGAAAACACATAGTTGGATCCTATGCTTGAAGCATCATCTGGATCACTTTCAAATCGCTGAAAGGTGCCTGTTTTTTTATCAAACCTATTGAGTCCGCCCTCCCAGGTGCCTGCCCAAAGATCTCCGTAGCTATCGATCTCTAAAGAAATGACGGAATTACTCCCGATGCTTTTGGGGTCATTGATGTCGTGCACATAGCTTTTTACCTGGTTGGTTTTCCTGTTAAAATGGTTGAGACCTCCGCCGTCGGTACCTATCCACAGGTTGCCTTCCTTGTCTTCCACAAAGCAGATGATGTCATTGTTGGCCAGGCTATGCCCACCGGATGGCGGCAAAATATGGTGAATGAACTTTGTCTGATACTGATCCCATTTATTCAAACCCCTGTTGCGGGCAGCCAGCCACATGGTGCCAATATTGTCTTTGTAAACTGCCCAAATCGAGTTAGCACCTACACTTGTTGGGTCGAGTGGATTGGGCCAAAAGTTGGAAAACTCCCCGGTTTGCTTGTCGTAGATCGACAATCCACCGTTCTCCATTCCCAGCCAAAGCCGGTTATAGTTGTCCTCGCTGATGCTAAGCACAATGTTGTGCACCAAGCCAGTTGGATCTACAATATTGGGCATCAGTCTTTGAAACTCTACACCATTATCTTTTGGCACCAGGCGGCTGAGACCCTCTCGTGTACCAATCCAAATTTGCCCGTCACTGTCTTTCAAAAATGAGTTCAGGTAGTTACTGGAAAGGCTCTTTACATTGCCAGGCTCATGACGGTGATGAATAAACCTTTGTCCGCCAGTGTCAAACCTGTCCAGTCCGCCACCGTAAGTCGCCACCCAAATATTGCCGTTGCTATCTTCGCAAATTGACCTTACGTGGTTGTTGGCCAAACTCAGGGGGTCTTTTATGTCATTCTTAAAATGCTTGAAAGCTTTTGAGTCGGCATACATCACATTCAACCCCCCACCCTCAGTGCCAATCCAAACATTGTCGTGGCTATCGATGAACAGATCTGTCACCCAATTGTCGGAGAGGCTTTCTGGATCGTCGGGTTTCGTTTGGAAACGGGTGAAGTTGTCGGAGTTTCTGTTGTAGAGATTCAGCCCAGCGTCCATTGTTCCCACCCAAATATTGCCATCCTTGTCCTCTGCCATGCAGTTTACAAAGCTGCTGCTCAGCGAGGTGCTGTCTCCATGGATATACTCATATACCTTAAACTCAATCCCATCATATTGATTCAGTCCGTTTCGGGTGCCAAACCACAAAAAGCCATGCTGATCCTGGATGATGCTCGTTACTGACTTTTCTGAAAGACCGTCAGTCAGCTGTTCAAACTTAATATTGCTCGTCAGCGCAGAGTTGTTTTGGGCGTTGGCCCATTTGGTCGCAACCTGACACAAAGCAATCAAAACGAAATACCTTATCCACCCCATGCTCTTCAATATTGCTATCGTTATTGAAAAATTCGCCACTCTGTAAAGATCAGGAAAAATCCAGACCCATAAAGGCACCTTTTTTTAAAACATTTATAATATCCCCAATAAAAGCATCACTTCAAGTGCTTTTTTCAGAAGGTTACAAATACCGTGGTCTTTTGAAAGAAGTGTAGGCAAGTTTGGGTAATGCAATAGTTTACTTTGTATTGAGTATATTATGTATCAATGTAGAGAAACAAAAATGCCCGGAAACTAGCCGGGCACTTTTGTTAACGACATTTTATGTTTACCAAACTTACTAGTAGCACATTGTAGCTGATGAATTTACAATTTCACCGAACTGCGATGCTTACTTTTTTCCTGAGTTACTCACGAAAGCCACTGATTTACTATCGGGCGACCACGATGGTGTATTGATAGTACCCTGCCCTCCGTACATGTAGGCAAGTACCTTTGACTGGCCACCGGCTGCCGCCATAATTTTCAGCTCAACTCTTTTGTACGGTGGGTGGTCATTCACAGGAATCGTTGGAGGAAACGAAATGTAAAGTATCCACTTCCCGTCAGGGGAAATGTGAGGGAACCAGTCGTTGTTGTCGTCGAACGTAAGCTGTTCCTGTCCCGTGCCGTCGGCCTTCATGCGCCAAAGCTGCATAGTACCCGACTGCGACCCGTTGTAATAAATGTATTTACCATCTGGGGAGTACTCGCATCCGTCGACATGGCCATAAGTGAAATTGGTTAGCTGAGTTTCTACCTTTGTCTTAATATTGGCTTTGTAGATATTGTAGCCTTTTGTTTCACCCCGTTGTGCCACATATACCACCTCTTTGTTATTGGGAGCCCATCCATGAAAGTAAGAGGGCGTTTTTTCGGTAACCAGATCCGGAATTCCACCGGTCAAGGGCAGCACATACACAGTCGACCCACCACCGGGCAACCCGTCTCTGTGGCTGCTTACCGCCAGCATTTTACCATCAAAGGAAATGCCGTGGTCATTGTTGTTGCGCTTCAGATCGCCAGTATTTAGCTGCTGAGGCTCTCCGCCAGTGAGCGGAATAGTATAAATAGAACCATCCATGTTAAAAAGAAGCTCCCTGCCATCGGGCATCCAATTGGGTGCCTCGAAGCCCTTTTCCTTTTCGTAAATCACGGTTCTTTTACCATCAGCTATTGTCATTGTCTCCAGGCGGGCACCGAGCCAGCCCTCTCTATAAGGATTGTAAGTGGCTGGCAGCGGCTTGTCTATTCTTACATTCCATGCTATTCCTTCCTCTACTACGTCTGGGTTGTGCGAGCCCACGAAAATGCCGGCTAACACCTCATCAGGCATATCCGGCATCATGTGTGAGCCAATCAACTGAAGTGGCTCCCCGAAATGGGCGGCCCTCATGATCAACTCCTTACCAGAGCGTTCAAGTTGGATGATTGTATAATTACTTTTCGGCGGAAAAATCTCATCCTGAGGATCTCGCATAAACGCTCCTCGTAACTCCCTCCATTGTAGCACCGTTAGTCCGTCGCCATGAAGAGTGGCGCTGACATGGGCCGCACTCTCATCCAACGATTCTCTCACCATCCAACCAATTTTACGATGGGGATCAACTCCGTCGCCATTGAAACCAAAGTTGGCTGTCAAGATAAAGTCTCCTTTTAGTTTTTGGTGGGCAAAGTGAAACTCGTCCCTTTCAAACCAGATATTGTACCCCGCACCTTTGATAGAATAGGTTTGTGTTTGCTCGTTGTAGGTAGCACCCCCTTTATTTTTTGGGTTGCCAACATCCACGTGGTCAGAAAATATTCCGACGGGACTTTGGGCGTTTGTCATGCCAAGTGAAAGCAAAAAGCTTAATAGTAGTAGCCTAATTTTCATGGTGTTGTTCTTAAAATTTATTGCCAGGCAGATCTGGAGTGGCTAAAGAAATGTCCTCTGTAGTCAAGAACACCTCTGCTCTGGCAAAGGTGGATACAATTCGGTCAATGAGTGGATGCCGGATGTAACAATGTAACTGGACATTTTATTTTCTAGGAAGCAGGTCAGCGAAGGCTAAGTTGACACCAATGCCCGGGCAAAGCTATTTGTAACTTTCCCAAGTGGTAAAAAGCCCTAAACCACGTTAAGCTTTTTTACCTAAAAAGAATATTTCCACATTTAAATATGAAAGGGCTTCCTCTCCGGCTTAGTTTACGAAAAGGCGGTGTTGGGTGTAAACGAACAAGAACCATAAACGAGTATAAATACATCGAAAGAGGGCGGTAATTACCCGCCCCTTTTTCTTTTGATGGCTGGCGTTAGCGGATTATGGTATTTGGAAGGGAAAAGTGAGTTTGCCAGACTTAGGTTGACAAAACTTTATTTAGCTTATCGTATAGCGCTTTTACTTTCTGCTTTGGGTCACCGGTGCCAAGTGTTTCGATGGGTAAATAACCTTTGTAGCTCGATGCTTTAATAATGTCCACCAGCCTTTTCAGGTCTGTCTCCACTTCTTCGCCGTTTTCAAAAATGAGCTCTTTGATTTGCCAGTTGACAGCATAAGGAATAGTCTTCTCAATTTCCTCGTAGGGGTCTCCTACCCGGTAACTGCCTGTGTCCAAAATAAGCCCGAACCACTCTGAGTCGATCATATCCATAATCCTGGTCACGTGCTCGGCCGTTTTGATAAAGTCGTTATGGTTTTGAATGGCCACTGTGACGCCAAACTTCTTGCCATGATCAATACATTCCTGGATATCTTTCACCATCCAGGCGGCAACGTTGTTCCATGAAAACCCGTCGGGCACTTTAGCACCTGCAAAAATCCTGATCACAGGAGCCCCGAGCTTAGCGGCAGCTTCAATCCAATTTTTTACCAGCTTTATTTCTTCCTTTCTTTTTTCAGGATCGGCCAGCGTAAAATCGTTGCGAACACCGGTGCCACTTATGTCCAACCCCAACCGAAAAGCGTGCCTCTTGATCTCAAACAGGTAGTCATCTGGCGGCACATTGGGGTAGCCTTTGAAATAGTAAGCAGTAATATCCACAGCCGCAAAACCAACTTCTGAACAGTACTCCAGCATATCGTGCACATCCATACTGCCATCGGTAAGTGGCGCATTGAAGGAAAATGCATTGAGACTGATTTTCAACTGAGAAGCTTTTGCAGACCTGCCCGCAATATGCTGTGCCACAAGCGTTGGCGTTGAAGCAAAGTTCACTGCCGATAACGCAGATAGGCCTAGTGCACCCTTCAAAAGCTGTCTTCTTTTCATGCTATTTATCATGACTGGGGTATTCTTCAATGAGCTGTTCACACTTTTGTGTGTCAGCGCATTCTCTAAATTAATAAACTTCCATTATTTTACACCTCATTAATACTTTATCTTAGCATTACTTATTTCTAAACCTACCAAAACTGAGCATGATCAGATTATTTCAACCAGCGTTGCTTTTTCTTCTTTTTACCGGCAGCATCCACCTTTCAGCGCAGCGCCTTATTGTTCGTGGAGACGACATGGGATTCTCTCATAGTGGCAATGAAGCGTTGATAAAGACGTTTAAGGAGGGAATAGAAACATCAATCGAAGTGATTGTTCCATCGCCATGGTTTCCTGAAGCCGTTAAAATGCTGGCAGAAAACCCTGGTATTGACGTCGGCATTCATCTGGTGCTCACCAGCGAGTGGGACAATGTGAAATGGCAGCCACTGACCGACGCACCAAGCCTTCGAAACAAGGACGGATACTTCTTCCCAATGATATGGCCCAATAAAAACTATCCGGGACAAGCAGTGCTTGAAAATAAATTCAGCCTCGATGAAATTGAAAAAGAGTGGAGAGCACAGATAGAACTTGCAAAAAAAATGATTCCCAGGCTCAGTCACATCTCGGGCCATATGGGCTGCACAAACCTGAACGATGAAGCGGCCGCCATTGCCAAAAAGCTGGCTATTGAATATGATATCGATATTGATACGCAGCAATTGGGCGTGCAGGGTGCCAGGTACGATGGGGATCATGCTACACTCGCAGAAAAGAAAGAAAGCTTCAGTAAAATGCTCAACAAGCTGGAAAAGGGCAAAACCTACATGTTTGTAGAACATCCGGGCATCGACACGCCGGAACTGAGGGCTATTTCTCACATTGGTTATGAGAACGTGGCCGAAGACCGCCAGGGTGTAACCGACCTATGGATAGACGAAGAAATCAAGGCGTTAATAAAGAAAAAGGGCATTCGGCTTATCAGCTACAAAGACCTTGTGAAATAGTGTTGAATGGAATCCCGCAATAGTTTTAACTAATTTTACTTACGAAAGACACCATCAATTATTCATGCAATTAACAGGAAAGAATTTAGTCGGAAATAAACTATCAAGTCTCAATCCCCAAAGCTTCAAAGGACACGGCGGGCACTCAGGCATCGCATTCCACGAAGCAACAGTCGGAGAAGTCGATCAGGCTGTAAACATTGCCCATAAGGCTTTTGGCAGCTACAAAAACACCTCAGGAGTAGAAAGAGCGATTTTCCTTGAGCGCATCGCTCAGCTAATCGACGAAAACAAGAGCGAACTAGTAGCCCTCGCCATGACGGAGTCACGACTGCCTGAAGGAAGACTCATGGGAGAAACAGGACGTACTACAGGCCAGTTGAAGCTATTTGCGTCTCTTCTTAGAGAAGGCTCCTGGGTCAATGCCATGATCGACCCCGCCATCCCTGACCGCCAACCGCTGCCAAAGCCCGATGTACGCCAAATGCAAAGACCGCTCGGCCCGGTGGCTGTTTTTGGCGCCAGCAATTTTCCGTTTGCATTTTCCACCGCTGGCGGCGACACCGCCTCAGCACTTGCTGCAGGCTGCCCAGTTGTGTGCAAAGCACATCCGGGTCATCCGGCTACATCCGAGTTGGTAGCCTCCCTCATCATACAAGCTGGTAACGATACCGGCATGCCCGAGGGTGTTTTCTCCCTGGTGCAAGGCGAAGGTTATGAGGCAAGCGTTCACCTGGTCTCTCATCCGGCGATAAAGGCGGTAGGGTTTACCGGTTCGCTTGGCGGAGGCAGAGCCCTCTTCAATGCTGCCGCCAAACGAAACGAACCAATCCCGGTTTATGCTGAAATGGGTAGTGTGAATCCTGTATTTGTGTTGCCAGAAATATTGGAAAAAGAGGCCACTTCACTTGGGCAGAAGCTGGCTGGCTCTAACCTGATGGGTGCCGGGCAGTTTTGCACCAACCCTGGTGTGATTGTGGCCGTAAAGTCGAAGGCCCAGGAGCAGTTTACTGAAGCCTTCAAAACAGCCCTTGAGGCCGCCTCTGCCGACAATATGCTCACAGAAAAAGTATTTAGTGGCTACTGCAGCAACCTCGGCAAAATGGCCTCGCTGCGAGGCGTTACCCAGCTCGTCGGCGACTTAACGGCAAAAGAAGGTGTAGCTGCTATCCCACACATGTTTCAGGTAGAAGCAAGTGCTTTTATCAACAACCCTGCACTTCAGGAAGAAGTTTTTGGCCCGAGTTCTTTACATGTAGTGGCCGCCAACGAAGCACAAATGCAGCAAGTGGCTGATATCCTTCATGGACAGCTTACAGCAAGCGTTTGGGGCACAGAAAAAGACATGAAAGCGCATTCGGAGCTGATAGGAACCCTTGAAAGTAAAGCTGGCAGAGTTATCTTCAATGCACCTCCCACGGGTGTGGAAGTAACCTATGCCATGGTGCATGGTGGCCCCTACCCGGCTACCACCGACAGCAGGTCTACTTCAGTAGGCACCAACGCTATTTATCGTTTCACAAGAGCAGTGTGCTATCAGGGTTATCATCAGGCACTGCTGCCTGAGGCGCTGCAAGATGCAAATCCATTGTCCATCACAAGAAAAGTAAACGGGCAGTTTACCGATAAAGCGCTATGAAAAAGCTCCTTCCCTGCCTCATTGGTCTCTGGGCCCTGGCAGGGTGCAGCCAAACAACTAATGAAAACAAGGAAAAAGCGATGCCAGCTAAGGGTACCTATGCTTATGATTCTGCTTTTCTGAAAGCCAACACGTCCTCGGTTTACGAACTAAAATCGTCCGACGGCCAGGCAAGGGTGCTGCTTTCAGCTGACTATCAGGGTCGGGTAATGACCAGCACTGCTACAGGTGCTTCTGGTAACAGCTACGGCTGGCTCAACTACGACCTGATTGAAGCTGGCGAATGGAAGATGCAATTCAATCCCGTGGGTGGTGAAGAACGTTTTTGGCTGGGGCCGGAGGGTGGTCAGTTCTCGGTGTATTTTAAAGGTGGAGATTCCTTCGAAATCGGCAACTGGCAGGTGCCCGCTATTATTGACACGGTGGCCTACCCAGTTGTTTCGGCGGCGAAAGGTGAAGTAATCTTCGGAATTGAAGCGAGCGTCACCAACTATAGCGGAACCGTATTTGATCTGGCCATCGAGCGAAGTGTTCGGTTGTTACCGAAAGAAGCACTGGCCACCAGCCTGGGTGTCACCTGGGGAGAAAGCCTCAATTGGGTGGCTTATGAAACGACGAACAGCATTACCAACAAAGGAACTGAACAATGGACAAAGGGCTCAGGTCTGCTATCCATCTGGTTGCTGGGCATGATGACGCCATCACCTGAAACCATGGTGATAATTCCTTTCAAGCCAATTGACGGAGCGAAAGACCATATTGCTGACGACTATTTTGGTGAAATACCGGCGGAAAGGCTAACAGTAACGGACAGCGTTATCTATTTCCAGTGCGACGGTCTTTACCGGAGTAAACTTGGGTTGTCGCCTGTCATTGCCAAGCCAATGGCCGCCAGTTTCGACTTTGCAAAGAATATTCTGACCATCATCAAGTTTCACGTAGCACCTGAGGGCGATTACGTCAATTCGAAATGGGAAATGCAGGATGAGCCTTTCAAGGGCGACGTCGTAAACTCTTACAATGATGGCCCAATGGCCGATGGCTCGCAAATGGGGCCTTTTTACGAAATAGAGTCTTCGTCACCAGCCAAAGAACTGGCGCCCGGCGAAGCGCAAGAACACAAGCAACTGACCTGTCATTTCGAAGGAGAATTCGAAAGCCTCAATCAACTATCTAAAAGCCTTTTGGGCGTTGACTTAACTGAAATAAAAAGCAAGAAAACAACCCTATGAAACTCTTTAAAACTTCCAACCGAATCATTGCTGAATACGAAGGCCAATCTTACCAAATTTCAGAGAGCTGGGATCACGCTGTAAACCACAGCAAGCTGCATGATCATTTGGTGAAATTGGTCAAATCTGCCAAACCTCTTGACTCAGGCATAAAAAAAGACTGGCTCAAAGACGGGTTGAGCGCACCGATTGGCAGCCAGGAAGTATGGGCCTCAGGAGTTACTTACCTCCGAAGCAGAGATGCCAGAATGGAAGAAAGTAAAACCGGTGGCGGCTCCGATTTCTATCAGAAAGTGTATGATGCAGACAGGCCAGAGCTATTCTTCAAATCGTTGGCCCATCGGGTAGTTGGACATGGAGGCGAGGTGTATATAAGAAAGGACTCTACGTGGAATGTTCCTGAGCCGGAGCTCACCCTTTTCATCAACTCCAAAGGCGAGATTCAGGGCTACACCGTTGGCAACGACATGAGCAGCCGCAGCATCGAGGGAGAAAATCCACTTTATTTACCTCAGGCCAAGTCGTATGAAAAAGCCTGTGCACTGGGCCCCTGTCTTTATGTGCCTAAAGAGCCTATTTCGCTGGACACCAATATCGTGATTTCTATCAAAAGAGGCGGAAACCAGGTATTTCATGAAGAAATTCAGCTAAACAGAATGAAGCGCAAGTTTGAAGAGTTGGTCGAATACCTATACAGGGCTTGTCACTTTAATCAGGGAGCCTACCTGATGACTGGCACGGGTATCATCCCTCCCAATGAGTTTACCCTCGAGCCGAAAGACTTGGTGAGCATCAGTATCGATGGCATCGGAACGCTGGAAAATGTGGTTGGGGTGATTTGATAACCACAACTTAAGTCTGCCCAACTTGATATGAAAATTGTCTCTTTAGGACAGAATTTTCTCAGAAACAAAAAGTAAATTGAAAGATGGGCAGACATGAAGATTTTGAAAGCGAAATCAACAGAACCCTTAATGCGGTGGAAGCTAAAATTTCCTATTTACATGAAGGTATGAGAGGGCTTCAGGATTCTTTTAAGGAATTTCACGAAGACATCACTGAATACATGGCCTTTTCGGCTGAAAAATATGCAGATCACGAAAAGCGCCTTTCTGCGCTTGAAAAGAAGGTGAAATAGACCGTCAACCCTTTAAAAAATAGCCTACTCCTTACTCCCTCCTCCACTTCTTCTTCTCACTTAGCTTTTTCTTGGCGTCTATGCGTCTCTGCACCGCCGCCTTGCCGGGTTTGGTAGGCTTACGGGCTTTCTTTCGCTCAAACGCTTGCTGTATCAGCGAAGAAAGTTTCTTTATTACCTCCTCTTTGTTTTTCAGTTGGGAGCGACTCTCATGCGAGCTCAGCAATAGTTCACCTTCTTTCGTCAGTTTGTTGGCCAGTTTGCGAAGAAGAATGGCCTTTTGTTCGTCGCTGATCATTGCCGATTCCTGAATGCTCCACCTCAAGGTCACCTTCGTGCTGACTTTGTTCACATGCTGCCCACCCGGCCCGCCGCCAGTGGTCGCCGAGAAAACCAGTTCCGAAAGAATGTCTTTTATAGCCGGAGAGGCAGGATAGCTCATTGCACTTTGGATTACTCGCTTAGCTTTTCAATGGGTTGAAGTGTTACTTTTCGGAACTCTACCTCTGAGCCTTCGGCCTGTAACGCAATCTGGCCTTCACTGGCAGTGCAGTCGTAGCCATGGTTCACCAGGTCATCATTCACCCACACTTTGATTTCCCTACCAAGGCACTCTACCACCATCTTGTTCCACTCACCCACCGCATCTTCTGAACCGTCGGTCAAATTCACTATGCGGCGCAGCATGCCTTCCGAAGTACCCCACTTGGCTGGGTCTCCTCTCCTTGCTTCCATATCGTCTACCTTAATGTCCTCTCTGATGCACCAGAAGTCGCCGGCATTTTCATGCATCAACTGCGCTTCAATTGACTTGGGGAACATTTCATAGAGCAACCGAGGCGTAGAAGCATGTAAAATCACCCCACAGTTGCCTGGCTCACCAGCAAACCGGTACTGCACTTCCAGCCTGTAGTTGGAGTAAACCTTATCAGTGATAATATGCCCCTGCGGTGCTGCGAGGCTTACCAGCATGCCGTTTCTAACAATGAACGGGCTGGGCACCGTGTCGTTGTTGTCCATGGCAGGCACATCGATATGCCAGCCAGTAAAGTCTATGCCGTTGAAAAGGCTAACAGGTTCATTCTCTTTTTTTGAACACGCCAAAAAGAAAACAAGGGCTAACAGGATTAAGATTTGCTTCATGCTTGCATTTTTTTTCAAAGTAGCCCCATTTCAGGCACATTCAAAAATATAAAAGGAAAGCCAATACCCGGATAAGAATAAAAGCAAGGCTTCGTAAACCTTGCTTCTATTTGGGGCGCTAATGGACAGAAATACTCTTTAAGCATCCTTCCATCGCTTTAATTGGTGTTTAATTGCATCTACACTCAGAGTAACTGCCTCTTCGAATGAATCGGCATGCTTAGAGGCAAAAAGATCATTTCCAGGTAAAGAAACCTTGATTTCGCAAACCTTATTCTCTTTGTTATCGAACTTATCAAGTTTAAGAAACACCCGGCTTTCAACGATCTGATCGCTAAGGGTTTCAAGCTTTTCAACATGCAACTTCACAAAATCAGTCAGTGAGTCTTTTGCGTTAAAATTAGGGGTTTCAATGATCGTTTTCATAGCATAACTATTTTAAGGGACATTTTCGGAGCCTTTGTGTCTCCGTTCAAAAGCCAAGATATCAGAGGCTTCCCGGTTCAAATATGACACGATTTAACGAGACTGATGATTAATGTCACCTGGTTTTCGGAATTAATTTTTTGGCACAAAAATTCTTCGGGCTACTTGCCTTTCCGGGCACGACAAAGCTCATCTTGCCCTGCTGACCGAAGTCAGTGCCTTTGAAATAGTTGCGCAGTACCTTGGTTAGGTAACTAAATGACTAAGGCTATGACAACAGGAAAAGCATTATTGGGCGTGGTAGCCGGGATGGCTGCCGGTGCCGCTTTAGGGTTGCTTTTTGCTCCGGAAAAAGGTGAAAAGACAAGGAAAAACATTGTTGACAAAAGCGAAGATTTGGCAGGAACACTCAATCACAAAATTGAACGAAAATTCAATGAGCTAATGGATTCGGTCAACGCCAAACTTGGTAAAGGCAAGCTGGTCAACAGCTCTGCGCCTTTGGAGCATGAGAACGTCAATTAGGAGGCAAACCTTCGAGGTTTCAAATTAATCCTAAGCAAAGAGTACCATCTAAAAAAAAGGGGCGTTAGGTTAGCCACGGTTCATCTGATGCCCTCTTTTGATTTCCGCTGCGACAGAGCTTATGGACATCAGCAGCTTTTCACGCCAAAATGCCCCTTCTGTAAATTGCCCCCAATAAGTTGGCTAAAAAGTAATGTGCTTTAGTAAATTCGGTTAATTTAGCCGGACATACCCTCGTTGGGTATTTGACGATTTCATCGCATACTATACTCTTAAACTATGACCTACAAGCCGGCAATAGCATTCCTGAAAGCTATCATCGCACCTCTGTCGTTTGTCCTGCTGTTTAGTTTTGGCTGCCAGCCTGAGAAGCCTTATCTCAAGATTTCACAAGGAGCACATATCAGCCTTATTGGAAACAACCTTTGCTCCCGAATGATGAATTACGGTTACTTTGAAACGGAAATGCAGCTCAGGTACCCCGACTCAGAGTTGTACATCAGAAACATGTGCGACGGCGGTGACACACCCGGGTTCCGACCCCATTCCGGCCGGATTTCGCCCTGGGCATTTCCGGGAGCTGAAAAGTTTCAAACGGATTTGGCTCAGAACTCTGGTAGCGAAGGGCATTTCGAAACGCCGGACGAATGGCTTGCCCGGCACAAAACTGATATTATCATTGCCTGCTTTGGTTTTTCTGAATCCTATGCGGGGCCTGAAGGTGTCGATAATTTCAAGGCAGAACTTTCGGCCTTCATTGAGCACACTTTTTCCCAAAAATACAACGATTCCATTCCACCTCAACTGGTGCTGGTGTCGCCCATCGCCTTTCAGGATCTTTCCGATAAATACGACCTTCCCAACGGAGATCAGGAAAACAGAAACCTCAGTCTCTATGCAAATGCCATCAAGGAAGTGGCCCTGCAATATCAGGTGCTGTTTGTCGACGCTTTTGGGCCAACGCAACAATGGTTTGCTGAACAGCAATTGACAATAGATGGATTGCAACTCAATGATGAAGGCTACCAAAAATTTTCGAAGCTACTGGTAGACGAAACCTTCGGTAAAAAGGAAGTTGAAAACGAGAACCTGCGAGCATCCGTAAAAGAAGCCGTTCTGGAAAAAAACTGGTTTTGGCACAACGATTACAAAATCCCCAACGGCGTCCATGTGTTTGGCAGAAGGTACCGTCCGTTTGGCAATGAAAACTACCCGGAGGAGCTGATCAAGGTGCGCCAAATGACTGCCATCAGAGATACTGCTATTTGGAAAGTTTTGAAAGGTGAAAAGTATGAGCTGGCGGTTGCAGATGCAAAAACGCAAAAGCTGACGCCGATTGAAACGAACTACACCCTGACAGACAATGTCAAGTATATGTACGGAGATGAGCTCATGAGTCATTTCAAAATGGCGCCTGGTTACAAAATTGAACTATTTGCCTCCGAAGAAGACTTTCCTGAGCTGGCCAACCCTTCTCAGATTTCCTTTGACAACAGAGGTCGCCTATGGGTGGCCGTGATGCCCACCTACCCGCACTATAAGCCTGGCGACGCAAGGCCCGACGATAAGCTCGTTATTCTTGAGGACACCGATGGTGACTTTAAGGCCGACAAGGTAACTGTGTTTGCGGATAAATTACACATCCCGGCTGGCTTCGAATTTGCCCCCGAAGGCGTCTACGTCTCTCAGGGCACGAACCTGAAGCTATATACCGACACTGATGGCGACGACAAAGCCGATAAAGTCGAGATCATCCTAAGTGGCTTCGATGACCACGACACTCACCACGTGATCAGCGCCTTTAGTGCCGACCCTTCCGGAGCCATTTATATGGGTGAGGGAGTTTTCCTGCATACAAACGTGGAAACACCTTACGGTACCGTGCGAGCGACAAATGGTGGATTCTATCGCTACAACCCGCAAAGAAAACGCCTGGAAAGAACTGCCCAGCTTTCCATTCCCAATCCATGGGGCATCGCTTTTGATGAATGGGGGCAGAACTTCTTCGCACATACTTCCGGACCCGATGTGAACTGGATGATGCCTGGCTCAATCAAGTCGAAATATGGATTGGCTAACCCAGGATCGAGAAACCTGATTGAAGAAAAGCACAGGGTGCGCCCCACTTCCGGACTGGAGTTTGTGCATAGCAGGCACTTTCCTGATGAAGTGCAGGGCGACATGCTGATCAACAATACCATTGGCTTTCTGGGCACCAAAATGCACCAGGTAATGGACGATGGCACCGGCTTCAAAACCAGGCACAGACTTGACCTGGTAGTCAGCGACGACCCCAACTTCCGTCCAGTGGATATGGAATTTGCGCCAGATGGCTCGCTCTACCTGGCCGACTGGCACAATGTGCTCGTGGGCCACATGCAGCACAACGCCCGTGATCCCCTGCGTGACCATGTGCATGGCAAAATCTACCGCATCACCTACCCTTCCCGTCCGCTAGTAACACCGGCCAAAGTAGATGGAGCAAGCATTGAAGAATTGCTCGACAACCTGAAGCTGCCTGAATACCGCACCCGCTACAGAAGCAGAAGAGAGTTGAGAGAAAGAGAAACTGACAAGGTACTGGCAGCTATCGAAAAATGGACGAATGAGTTGGATAAAACAGACCCCAACTATGAGAGACTCTTACTTGAGGGGCTGTGGGCATCGTGGGGAATGAATGCTATTGATCTGAAGCTGCTGAGAACGCTGCTAAAGGCTGACGATTATAAAGTAAGAACAGCCTCCGTTCGGGTGCTTCGTTACACTAGGCACCAGGTGTCTGAGCAGGCTGGCTTGCTGAAAATGGCTGCCGCTGATGAAAACAGCAGGGTTCGCCTGGAAGCCATTGTGGCCGCTTCGTGGCTGGATGACGATGCAGCCAGAGAGATTCTCGCAATAGCTGCCCGGAAACCCCTGGATGACTGGATGGAAAAGCCGTACCAGGCCATATTAGATCACATGGTGCCTTACA
Source organism: Imperialibacter sp. EC-SDR9 (assembly GCF_902498805.1). GTDB lineage: Bacteria > Bacteroidota > Bacteroidia > Cytophagales > Cyclobacteriaceae > Imperialibacter. Next base: position 239,345 of record NZ_LR701575.1, read on the forward strand.
AGCCCGAAATCGCTGGCAACGAGCTGGTGCCACCAATGTTGTCGAAGGAAGAACAACAGTTATTCCTTGCGGGAAAGGAAATTTACATGAGAGATGGCTACTGCAACACCTGTCATCAGCCTGACGGAAAAGGGCTGGAAGCGTCAGGCTTTCCCCCTTTGTCAGGCAACGAGTGGGTGCAGGGCAGCGAAGAGCGACTCATCAAAATCACCTTAAAGGGATTGTATGGCCCGATAACGGTGGCCGGAAAAGACTATCCGGGTCAGGTGCCAATGACCCCGTTCGGGGGGCTACTGAATGACCAGGAAATAGCCGCTGTCCTCACCTACGTGCGAAGCTCATTTGGCAATTTGGCAGATGCTGTTACTCCTGAAAAAGTAAAAGAAGTGCGTGAGTCGTCAAGCAGCAAAACCGGCTTCTACACACCTGAAGAACTTTTGAAAGAGCATCCACACGAAAATGACAAGTAAATAACCTAACGAACCAATTTATCAAATAAGTAAACTCAATACATTGAATAATTAAGCACTGGCGGTTGGTCAGTCGACTACAAAACACAATACTTACTAACAATGAAGATTTCGATACATAACTGGATGCGGGCAGAAACCATTGAGGAAACAGTTAACCGGATTGCCAAACTGGGCTACGACAGTCTTGAAATTCAGGGAAGCCCCGAACTGTACGACACAAAAAAGGTAAAACGACTGCTGGATGATGCCGGTATCAACTGCTGGGGTTCTGTCACGCTAATGTTAGAGCAGCGCAACCTTCTGGCCAAAGACAAAAAGCAAAGAGCCGACTCTGTACAATATGTAAAAGACGTCGTAAGAATGGTGGCGGAGCTCGATGGCCACATGGTATCAGTGGTACCGTCGACAGTTGGGAAGATCTTACCGGAAGGCAAACCCGAAGAAGACTGGAAATATGCCGTTGACAGTATGAAACAGGTATACGAGTATGCAGAAAGTGTTGGCATTCTGCTTGGAATAGAGCCCATCAACCGTTTTGAGACCTATTTCATTAACCGTGGCGATCAGGCACTGGCGCTGGCGAAAGAAGTTGGCCCCAAGTGCGGCGTTTGCCTCGACACATTCCATATGAACATTGAGGAAGATGAAATCCTTCCTGCCATTCATCGTGCCAAAGGCAAATTAATTGGCTTTCACGTGGCCGACAATAATAGAATGGCTCCTGGCATGGGCAAGCTGGATTGGGCGAGCATCGTCAAAACACTGGGCGAAATTGGTTACGACGATGTGTTGTCGGTTGAGTTTTGCTCCCCGCTCGACAGAACACCGGCCAATCCTTATCCCAATTCTATTGACGAATCGCCCAAAGGATTGAGTCCAGAGCAAAAAAAGTTTCTCGAAGACCATGGCAGCTCAGCCGTAACCGACGAATTCTACACCATGCTCACCAAAAAATCCATCGAAACGCTCAGACCATTGACATGAAAATAAAAAACGTTGAAGCCTTCTGGCTTCGTTGCCCGATACCACCAGCCAAGCAGCACCGTTCAGACTACGGTCTGCTCACTGAATTCGACATGACCCTCGTGGTTGTCACAACAGAAAGCGGCTTGCAAGGCTTTGGAGAAGCTAAAGCCGCCGTCGGCTCCTCCGGCTCCTGTGCCTCCATCGTTAGCTGCGTAGAAAATGAGCTGAAGCCAATCTTAGTCGGGCAGGAAGTGCGAAACATCTCCCAGCTTTGGGAAATGATCTACAACGGCACACGTGACCACTATGCACTAGACAGGGGCCGTAAGTTTCCCATTCTTGGGCGTCGTGGCCTGACAGTCTCAGCCATGAGCGGTGTCGACACAGCTCTTTGGGACATAAAGGGAAAAATGCTGGGTGTACCGGTTGTCGAGTTGCTGGGCGGAGCCTGTCGTGACAGCATGCCTGCTTATGCCAGTGGTGGCTGGGCCGGTGCTGATAAAATAGGCGAGCAACTGCTGAGCTACACGGCAAAAGGCTTCAAAGGAGTCAAAATGCGGGTCGGTATCATGGACAATACCGTACAGGAAAGCATCAAGCGGGTAAAGGCTGCCAGAGAAGCACTCGGTGATAGCATCAAACTCATGACAGATGCCCATGGCACCTTCAGCGTGCCCGAAGCAAAGCAGTTCTGCCGGGGCGTGGAAGACTGCAACCTCTACTGGTTCGAGGAGCCCATTAGTCCCGACAACAAAGTGGGAACAGCTGAGGTAAGGGCTTCTACGGCGATTCCTATCGCTGCTGGAGAAAGCGAATATACTGTGTTTGACGTGCGTGACCTGATCGACCTCAGAGCGCTGGATGTAGTGCAGCCCGACTCTGCCATCATTGGCGGCATTACAGAGGCCATGAGAACCGCCCATTTGGCCAATACCTATCAACTTGAACTGGCTCCTCACTGCTGGGGATCAGCGTTTTCATTCATGGCCGGGGTGAACGTTGCCTTTGCAGCTCCTGCAGCTACGATCATTGAGTTTTCACTCGGAGGAAATCCGATGATGTACGATCTGGTAGAAGAAAACATTGAGGCTGTTGATGGCCAAATAGCGGCCCCAACTGCCCCTGGCCTGGGCCTCACTCCTAACTGGGATTTTGTAAAAGAGTTTAAACAAACCGTTCGATAATCATGGCAAAAGCAATTGGAATTAACCACGTAGCGTTGGTTGTAAAAAATCTGGAGGAAACCAGTAAATTCTACGAAGAAGAGCTGGGACTGGAAGTCATTCCGGCTTTTTTGTTCGACTACCCTACCGCCTTTTTCAAAATCAACGCCACGCAGCAGCTTCACCTCACTGAATGGGAAGATGAACATTCATTCCGTGGGCATGTTTGTATGCAAGTGGATGATATCAACAAGATCTTCTGGCGCATGAAAGAGCTGGGGGTAATAGATACTTCCCCCTGGGGCAAAGTGCGCCAACTCCCAGATGGGCCCATTCAGATGTTTGTTCGTGACCCATCGGGCAACCTTGTGGAGCTTTCTTCACCTCCCGGCTTTGCCATTGATCCGAAAATTTTTGAGGATGAACTGTTCCAGGAAGGTATTTATGTTTCAGGCAGAAACGACTTCAGAGGCTATAAATCAAAAGACGCCACGCTTTACCACAAGTAACCGCATGTACAATATCCTTCTACTGGAAACCGTGGCCGATGATGCCCTGGAGATTCTTCAAAAGGCAGCCGATGTCAATATTTTGGCTGCCTATGAGCCGGGCTTTGACTTGTCGGCTATTTCAAATCATCAGGTCGATGCCATTGTCACCAGAGGCAAGGGCCAGGTCAATCCAAAACTGATAGATGCTTGTCCGGTCCTGAAGGTAGCAGGACGCTGTGGTGTGGGGCTCGATAATTTGGACGTCGCCTATGCAACCTCCAAGGGCATCAAAATCGTGAATGCGCCAGGTTCCAACGCTCAAACGATCGCCGAGCACACCATGTCGCTAATGATGATGCTCCAAAGAAACCTTTACAGGTCAGTGGCGGAAGTAAAAGCGGGTAACTGGGCATGGCGCAACCAGTTTGAAGGTGACGAAATATATGGCAAAACCATGGGCATTCTCGGCCTGGGCAACATTGGCAAGAAAGTGGCGGCCATGGGCATTGCTTTTGGTATGAAGGTGATTTACTGGGATCAAGCTGAAGCTCCTAACGTGCCCTACACCTTCAAATCATTTGAAGAGGTAATCACCGAAGCGGATGTCATTACCCTCCATGTACCTCTTTTGCCTGCCACAAAGGAGCTTATCAATGCTGCAACACTTAATAAGATGAAAAAAAGTGCCTTGCTGATCAACACCGCCCGTGGGCCGATTATCGATCAGCAGGCCCTATACGAGGCGCTAAAGACCGGCACTATTGCTGGCTTTGCTGCTGACGTGCTAGCAGAGGAGCCACCAGCCAAAGATGAGCCCTTGCTCACACTTCCCAATGCGCTAATTACCGCCCACGTAGGTAGTCTCACCAGCCGCACCTACACCAAAATGTGCGTAGACACTGTGAACAATGTACTGGCCATTGTGAGAGGGCAGCAGCCTATGGAAGGGTGTGTTTTTAACCGGAAAGAGTTGGGTGACAGCTAATTTGGAGAGAGCCAGGGAATGGCTTGTGAAGTAGGCTATCACTTCATAACATGCCCTCCAGTGGACGACGTCCCTCCCATGTGCCTTCTGAGCGAATGGGCTGAAACCTGGCAAATAACTCTTCCTTGTACCATTTTAATTTCTTTGTCTTCGCAATGGCCACTCGATGGTGCTCACTTTCATAGGCGAATCGTCGAAGCGAAGCCTCATCCGCCCAAACGCTATAGGTAGCCATCTGCACGATCGGCAGCTCTCCCATTCCTTTTGTGTAAACAAGCCCACTGTTAGCCTTCAAATCCTTTTGGGAAACAGGTACATATCGCCAGAAATCAAGAAGCTTTTGCCATTTGATGGTTGCACGGGTGACAGCAATCACAGGACCAGACGGCCCGGAACTGGGAGTTGGTTCAAATGGGTTAACCCCACTCCAAAGACCATGTGAACTAACATTCACCATGTAGGTTGTCCACACCTCGCTGGCACGCCCCCGATAACGATCAACGATCTGTGACCTGGCAAAGAATGCGTTAGCATCATCTTCACTTCGCCAAACCTGCAAAAGAATGTAGGTGGAAAAATCGGGAAAAGCATTGAAACTATCACCACGGCCAGTTCCCATGAGTTTGTAAAACGTATTGCCTTCTTCGATGGAAAGCTGGCGGTGAGCCAACTGCATCATTGAAAGAGCCCAAAACTTATCTGAAAAACCCTTGAACCTAAAACATGTGATGGTTGTGACCTGTGACATGGCATCATAACATGTCGTATACGAATAATGTTAAGACAACAAAGTGTGATTTGAACAAGTCTATCTGGTCGATCAACCTATTTATTCAACGGTACAAAAGCGATATGCCTCCAGACTGTGCTGCCATATCCGAAACTCTCGAGCGTTGCGATTGAACTCCTGTGCATAAGTATCAATTACTTTGTGTCGGTTGCCAGAATTATTCCCTTATATTTGTCTCTCCTCCAGCTCGTTGAAAAGCTTATCCCTCATTCTTAGCTTTTTCTCTACTAGATACTTTTCTTTCTTATGTCGCTGTCGAGAACTGTTGGGATTTTTTTCTTAGTATCTTTTTTATTGACGACCATTGACGCCGTCGGCTGGCAGCAAGTTATCCCTGTGGTAAATTTCGGCAGAGAAGCAGATCGTTCCGGGGGTGCAGTAGCTGCCATTGAAATCGATAATCAGGGTTTAATGTATTTTGGTACTTCCAGAGGCGTGGTCGTTTATGATGGCGAATCGTGGCAGGAGATAGACCTTGGTGGAAAAGGAAACACCCGTAGCATTAATTACGACAGTCTTACTGATAGAATATATATTGGCGGTACCAAGCATTTCGGCTACCTGAAAAGAGACAAAGCCACTCGCTTTTCATACGTCGATTTGTCAACACAAATCTCAGAGAGCCACCCATTCAAAGAAGTATGGCAAATTTTCCTATTCAACAACGAGATTTACTTCATGACTCGGGAAGGACGTTTTGTCTACACCGCCGATTCAGTCAGCTATAGAAACTTTCCTGAATCTTACTTCTTTCGTGTAGGGTCAACTGTTTACTTATCCGAAACAAACGGAGCACTGAGCATATTTGAGAATACGGAACTTTTACAAAACTGGAATCAAAGCTCACACTCAAAAAGTCCTGCCTTTCAGGTGCTTCCACTGGACGAACAAAGGCATTTAATACTCTATCCGGACTCACCCCCACTTGTCAGAAATTTGGTAGATGGAAGTATTGCCGTCTACGACCAACCCCTTGCTTCTCTAATAACTAAGCATTGGTTGTACAATGCCGTCAGCCTTTCGAACAACTTACTGGCTATTGCCACCTGGACAGACGGAGTATTTATTACAGACGAAAAAGGGCAGGTCATTCGCAAGTTCACAACCGAGGATCGACTCATGTCAAATGAAGTTTACGAAATGAAGAAGGGGCCACAGGGAAATCTGTGGCTAGCCACGTCGTATGGCATCTCGATGATCTATATGACAAAGGCGTTCCCCGACACAGTATTCGAACGCATTAATCCGTTTCCAACGCAAATTTCGTCGTTCGTATACCATTATGACTCAATTGCCTACACCACACAAAAGTATGATACAGCCAAACTTTCCAAACCTGCAACTATAATAAAGATCAACTTTAGCAACCCGGGATCCGATTACTACACGCCTCAGACCTACCAATACCGACTGTTCAACTATGACACAGCCTGGTATCCAACAACCGAGCCAATGGCCGTTTTTGACAACCTGCCAAACGGAAAATATGTCTTTCAGGTAAAGGATGCGAGCAGCGATTTGCAGCCAGCTGAACTCGTCATCATTGTGGCCGTGCCTCTGCTGGCCTTTATAAAAGGGCCATTGGGGTATGCATTTATAGCTATGGTAGTTCTCGGGCTAACCATCGTGGGTATTATATACAGGGCAAAGCGCATGCGCAAAAACCTGGCCACACTGGTAGCAAAAAAAACAGAAGAGGTGACCAGGCACGAGCAACAACTACTCCGCAGCAACCATGACCTGATGGCAGTAAACGAGGAATTGGACACCTTCCTTTACCGGTCGTCGCACGATCTCATAGCACCGGTAAAATCCATCAGAGGTCTGCTCTACCTCTTGAAGGTATCCAAAGACGAACTTCCTCAGTATCTGGACTTGATGGAGAACAGAATCTTAAGATTAGAAAACACCCTGCTAGAAATTAATAGTTATGTGAAGAACAGCAAAAGTGAGCCACTAGCTGCAAGGATCCGGCTTCATAGTCTGGTGAATGAGGTGTGGGCAGATATTGAGTTTATTGAGCATGCCGATCAGCTCACTTTTGAGAATAATATTGACGATACTTTGGAAATAGAATCTGATCCCGGACTGTGGAAAATGATCATCCACAATCTCCTGATTAACGCTATAAAATACCACGACGGTCGTAAGGAAAGACCTTTCGTGCGTGTTTGGCATACAATTGAAAATGGTGTATTTACCTTAAAAGTAGAAGATAACGGACAGGGAATAGCGTCGGAATTGTTGCCCCGGGTATATGACATGTTCTTCCGGGCAAATGAAAGTTCAAAAGGGTCGGGCCTTGGGCTCTTTTTGGTTAAAAAAATGGTCGACAAGTTGGGCGGAACGATCAATATAGAGTCAGAATACGCCAAAGGAACGCTGGTATCGGTTAGTTCGTCCACCCTTTCCTTCAAGGTTAATGAAGCCAAAAAGAGGTCAAAACCGACAACTCACCTACTGTAAGGCAACAATGTAGAACGTTAGCTGCCACAGCAGATGATGAAGGGCTGTTCGGAGAGCAGAGGCTTCAGAAATCTAATATGGGAACTATGTTGTCTATTACCATTTGCTACATCTCCCTCATCAATTCTGCAAAAAGCTCATACGACCTTAGCCGATCTTGAGGGCTATACATATGGCTGGCAACCATAATTTCGTTTACTCCAGTCCTTTGCAGAAAATCGATGGTCTTTTCTTTCACCGTCTCTTTGCTGCCCACAAAGGCATACTGTAGAAACCGCTGGAAAGCAGGCTCGCTCATAAATGCTTTCATTTGGGGTTCCAATGGCGCAGGTGGTCTCAACTGATCACGTTTGTTTGTGAGTATGCCTAACACCATCCTCACCAGCGAAGACGCCAGCAGCTCGGCTTGCTTGTCGGTATCGGCGGCAATCACATTCACGCAGGCAATTGTATAGGGCTCCTGAAGCGCTTCCGAGGGCTGAAATTCGTTGTAGTAGACATTGAGTGCCTCAAAAAGGTGCGTAGGTGCAAAATGGCTGGCAAAGGCATAAGGAAGCCCTTTTCTGGCCGCAAGGTGGGCACTATCGGTGCTGGAACCAAGAATGTACAAAGGTACATCAACCCCTTCAGCTACGTAGGCCCTCACCTTTTCGTCGGCATTGTCGTCGGCAAAATATTGCTGAATCTCTCCAACTTCCTCGGGAAACCGGTAAGCAGCGTGCATTCGCTCCCTGCGAATGGCGTATGCTGTTTCCTGATCGGTACCAGGCGCTCGGCCGAGACCAAGGTCAATTCTATGAGGAAACAATGACCCCAGCGTACCAAACTGTTCCGCCACAATAAGCGGCGCATGGTTTGGCAGCATGATGCCCCCTGAGCCAACCCTGATACTTTTTGTTCCACCAGCAATATGACCTATAAGCACTGGCGTTGCTGAACTGGCTATACTGACCATGTTGTGGTGCTCAGCCAGCCAAAAGCGGGTGTATCCCCACATTTCAGCATGTTGTGCCAACAACAAACTGTTTTTAAAAACCTCGCCTGTAGATGATCCAGCAGGCACCGACGCTAACTCCAGGATGGAGTAAGGCACTTTTCCTTTCTTCATATTCACACCATACCAATTGTATCAATAGGCAAATGAAAAAAGGGTTGGGATAGTTCACATGACGAGCTACTATTTCATTTTAACGGCTTTCGAATCAACACCCTCCCCGATCAGCATTTGTTTAGCCGGGCTGGAAAAGTCTGCTTTTAAAAAAGTCAGATGATTAGTTTTGGCACCCTGAATGGACAATGGCTTTCCCTCGCCAGACACCACTTTGAATCCCGAGAAGGTAAGGTTATGTGAATTGTAGATGGTGAAGGGGTTTCCCTCTGTTACCACGACAGTGACATCCTTGAAACTCATTCCATCAGCATCAATGACAGAAACGCCCTTTTTGCCTGACAGATAAACATTGTCAAGATTCACGTTTTTGAGGTTCATTTCAGGCAGTCCCTGAAAGAAACCTGTCACACCAGAGTTAACCGATCGGATATTCTTCATGTAAATATCTTTGAACGAAGGGGTTTCCTCTGTTACCGGCACAGGCGTATCGTCGATCTCCGGTGCCTCCTGATCGTCTTCCAGAATAGGCGACTGCCCACCATAGAAAAGATTGAAGCGAATAGGCTCGGCGGCAATATCGTACATATCAATGTCGGTGATGTAGACGTTCTCCACCACGCCACCACGTCCCCTGGTGCTTTTGAATCGCAAGCCACAGTCAGTACCAATGAAGGTGCATTTTGATACATGCACGTTCTTTACCCCACCCGACATTTCACTACCAACGGTAAACCCACCATGACCATGATAAACGATGTTATTGAACACCACCAGGTTTTCGGTAGGGATTCCCCGCTTTCTGCCATCAACATCTTTTCCTGATTTGATGCAAATGGCGTCATCACCCACATCAAACGAATTGTTGTACACCCAGGTGTTTTTACACGATTCGATGTCAATACCATCACCGTTTTGCGAATACCACGGGTTACGCACAGTCAGATTCCTTACAATCAGGTTCTCGCACATGAGAGGATGTATGTTCCAGGCGGGTGAGTTTTGAAAAGTCGGACCATCGAGCATTACATTCCTGGAGTTCCGAATGCTGATCATCACCGGTCTCAAAAAGTCTTTGTACTCCTTCAGTTCATCCATTGATGCGTTGTCCGGCACATTGAAATTACTGGTCGCCTCCACTCCTTTCTGAAAGCTTTCTGAAGGATACCACGTGTCGCCATCGTCGTTTACCAGTCCGCCGCCGGCCACGATCTCCTTCCACTGCTGGCTCGAGACTTTGCTTCTTTTCACTAGCCGCCAGGCATCCCCGTTGCCATCGATAACACCTTTTCCAGTGATAGAGATGTTTTCCACCTCAAGAGCATTGATCGGCGATATGCATCTGTAGGTATCAAGTCCTTCAAAGCTCGTGGCCACTATGGGGTACAGCGTTTTGTCGTCTGAAAAAAGAATAAGGGCTCCTTCCTCCACGTGTAAATTGAGGTTGCTTTTAAGCGTGATCGGCCCTGTCAGCCAAATACCTCTCGGAACCACCAGGTGTCCCCCTCCTTTGCTCACAATTGCCTCAATTGCTTTTGCAAAGGCGTCGGTATTGAGTGTAGCTCCGTCAGGCATACCACCAAAATCCAGCAGACTCACCCGATAGTTCGGAATAACTGGCTCTGTCATTTTGGGCATGTCGAATTCGACCTGGGGAAATGAAACTTCTGCCTGTCCAAATGAAAGCTGCGAAACAAGGAGGCATAGAATAAATAGTTTGACTTTCATAGAGATATCTGAGTAAAGATGTCTGAAAACACAACTGGCGGCAAATCAATACCACCCTGCGTTAATTAACAAACAATGATTTAAATGCGTTAAACCAACGCAAACGAGATGTCAGCTAACCAGCAGGCATCAAGATAGAGACGAATATGACGGAGCGCCCACCTACAGAAGATAACATGGGTGGTGGGAAAAATATCAATGAAAGCAATAAAAATAACCCTTTCTGCTAGCTAACACGACACGGAACGATTGCATACGCTTTTTCAGCGACGCAATTTGCTGATTGATCATATAGTAGGAAAAGGGTCGATGTATAAAGTACATATTTATCGATCATGTTGAGGACTTGGCGACAAAAAACTAGCCTAAGTTCATTGATAACACGTAAGATTTTGGGGAATACGAACGGTATCTGTCCGAAAAGCTTGGATGTGAGGGGAGATATTTACAACTAAATGGTGAGAGTCACTATTTTTGGAAGTATGAAACACTTTCTAGCTTTATTACTATTTGGGCTAATCGCATGTAATACAACCCCGACTACCAACACTACAGAAAATCCTGGCGCCATAAGTCCATCGATAACAAAGGTTAAATGGCGCTCTCTGGATACCCTGGACGTCGCCGGCTTCAACGCTGATCTGATTCCTGGTAAACCAACTGTTGATGTAGGCGTATATTTCCCCTCCAATTTCGACTCCCGTTTTAAAAAGGTGACCCTACCCTGGCTGATGGAAAGCCTGAGGGCTGCCAAAGAAATCTACCAACCAACGGGAGTGCAAATCAATTTACTGTGGGTAAAAACCGGCGAGGTAGACCCAAAGCACTTCTCAATACAGGCCAACGAGGTGCCGGGCATTCCGGAAACAGAGTATGTGAATATGTACGTCCATTCCCGCAGGCATCCCGCCGAGCTGACGCAACATTCGCTCGATGCTTTTAATAGCATTATCGAGGATGCTCCTGACAATAAGCGGACGGTTTATTTGGTTGTGCTACAGGACGTCTTCTTCCCTTTCCTCGAAGTATCCGAAGGCCGTAACTGGACGATGAAATCCGTCAGGACTGGTGGATTATCTTTTCCTGGTTACTCCTATTGTAACACACTTCCGTCAAACATGCGAGGTGTCATCACTATTACCAACCTCTCCACTCCCGAACGCCTGCGCCGAACTGTGGCACACGAGCTGGGACATAAGGTGATGAATGTGAGCCATGAATATAAAAGCACCCACCCTGGTCATGAAGTGTATGCCGATGGTGGGCTGATGCTTTATGGCGACGGAGAAGATATCCCTTCCGGAGAGGCTGGGCGATGGCATTTGGAGCGACTGTTGCTTTCACCCTACTTGTACAAAGAAGACCAAAACGGAAACAAAATCTGGAACCCAGACTACAAAGAAGGTGGCCACTACTACGATCCGTTGTATGGCGACTATGTCGTGAGGTTTGACGGGGCTGCGCCCATTGATGAAAACTGGTGAGGTTCTCCCTCACCAGTTTTAAATGATTAATAAGGAATATTGTTTAACATCTGGTCAAAGTCGGGGTTGACACTTCTAGCAAATTGAATGGCAGGGTGATCCGAAGGCAGCTCATTGAAGTAAAACTCGGTGCCGTCGGCACGTTCTTTTTCCAACAGCCCTTTCATTTCTCTCAGCCCTTTCACATAAGGCTCGTAGGTTTCACCCTCCTCCTTTGTTTTGACCACAAGCAAAAAGGCACTTTCGGCAAACGGAGCCTCCCACCCGGTTGGCATATTGGAACCAAAGTGGAAGAGTGAACCAGCTTCCATTACCTGTCTCTTCCCTTCGCTGCAAAGCACCCAGCGGCCTCCCACTGTGTAAACGATGCTTTCGGTCGGGTGAGGATGTTCTGCCAAAAACATTCCCGGCTTTAGTTCGATAAAGAAAGCTCTTGTTTGCTCAGCAAAAAGCAGTGGACCAAATACGCCTTCATTGGTAAGCACTCCCACAGATTTGACAGCTTCAGCAATATTGGGAATCACCTCAACATTGGTAGCCAGCTGCACAAACTCTGGGGAAAACTCGGTTGCTTTGACAGTCAATTTGGGCAACGTATCCTGTACTACAGCAGGGCCCTCTGCCGGGTGCGGATGCGAATTTTCGTGCTCATGCTCATGTTCTTCCTTCTTTTCAGTAGTTGAGGTACAAGACCAGAGCGCAAATCCGATCAAAACAGCAATAAAAAAAGGTTGTCTCATAGGTTTACAGTTTAGGTTTGGTTTTCAGTTTTGGTACTTACAAGCGCATATACACAAGGTATCACAATAAGATTAAGAATAGTGGCCGACAGCAATCCACCGAGAATTACGACAGCCATAGGGCTTTGTATTTCATTGCCTGGCTCCCCTCCTTTCAGCACTAAAGGAATCAACGCCAGACCGGTCGTTAGCGCCGTCATCAGAATCGGGTTAAGTCGGTCGGTAGCACCAGAAATAATTAACTCACGTCCAGCTACTCCCTCCTTTCGAAGGTCTTCGTACCTCGACACCAGCAAAATGCCATTTCGGGTAGCTATGCCAAACAAGCTGATCAAGCCAATGGTAGCAGCAATGCTGACAATTCCGGAGGTAAAATAAATGATCATCACCCCTCCAATAAGCGCCAGCGGCAGATTGATCAAAACAATCAGCGCCAGCCTAACATTTTGGAACTCGAAATAAAGCAGCAAAAGGATCACCAGCACAGCCAAAATTGCTGTAATTAAAAGCAGTTGCGAGGCCTTTTGTTCACTTTCAAACTGCCCGCCATATTCTATACGGTAACCTTGTGGCATCAGTACGTTAGCATCCACAAACGCTTTGATTTCGTTGACTGCTCCAAACAAGTCCCGACCCTGTACATTGGCTGCTATTACAATCTTACGCTGCACTTCTTCCCGGGCAATGGTGTTTGGGCTACTGACAGATGCTACATCGGCTAGCTGATTCAGCGTGGTGAAAGCACCTGAAGGCAGGCTGATCAGAGACGCATTGAGGACACTCATGGTGCTTCTTGATTCTGGACGGAATCGCACCACCAGGTCAAAATACATTTGTCCCTCGTATACCTCGCCTGCAGTCTCTCCAGCGAAGGCGATATCCACCTGTTCCATTAAGTCGGCAGTAGTCATCCCATAAGCAGCCAGCATTTGTCGTTTGGGGGTGATCCTAAGCTGAGACACTTCAATTTGCTGATCGACAGCAACGTCGGCCAGTCCTGGAATGTCCTTAATGCCAGTTTCGATGCTTTTGCCAATCTCAAACAGTCGCTGCAAGTCGGATCCGAAAACCTTGATAGCTATATTGGCCCTTGTGCCAGAAAGCATGTGATCGATCCTGTGTGCTATGGGCTGGCCAAGTGTAATATTGACACCAGGCACCACGCTCAGCTTGGTCCGCACTTCCTCAAAAAACTGTTCCTTGGTTTTACCATGAAGGACAAAGGGCACGTCTATTTCCGCAGCATTGACACCCTGGGCATGCTCGTCCAATTCAGCCCGACCGGTTCTTCTGGTTACTACCTGCACTTCGGGCATTTCGAGTAGTAATCTTTCAATGAGCACGCCATTTTTATTACTTTCTTCCAACGACATACCTGGTACTCCCACAGCGCTTATCACCAGGGAGCCTTCATTGAACTCGGGAAGGAAGCTTCTCCCTAGCTGAGAAAAAAGGCCCAATGTGACAACAAACGCCACACCCACTATGGCAATGATGGTGCGGGGAAAAGCAAGCGCCCCTTTAAGCAGACCACCATAATAACGCTGAAGCCATTTTTCCACCCTGGTTCCTTCGGCCTGGGCCGCAAGCACTTTTTCACTTTTTAACAAGTAAGAACATAACACTGGCGTGATGGTGATAGCCACCACCAGCGAAGTGAGGACAGAAGTGATAAACGCAATACCAAGAGGCTGCAATAGTTTGCCCTCCATTCCGCCAAGGAAGAATAAGGGAACGAAAGCGACAATGATGATCAGTGTAGCGATGATAATGGAGCTTCTGATCTCCAGGGACGCATCTCTGATAACTTGCAGGGCAGGCAGCCGTTCGATCCGGGGCTTTTTGATATTTTCTCGCAGCCGCTTGAAAACATTTTCCACATCGATAATGGCATCGTCAACCAGTGCCCCGATGGCGATCGCCATGCCGCCAAGGCTCATGGTATTGATCGTGTATCCCAATAGTTTAAGTACGATGACGGATACCAGCAGAGAAACCGGAATCGCCAGCAAGGAGATCACCGTCGTTCTCCAGTTCATCAGGAAAATGAACAAAACGATGATCACGAAAACCGCCCCTTCCAGCAATGTTTGGTTGAGGTTGGAAATTGAGGCTTCGATGAAATCGGACTGCCGGAAGATGTGGCTTTGGATATTGACCCCTTTTGGCAAGGTCTGGCTCAGGTCGGTGATGGCTGAGTCGAGCCGCTGGGTGAGCTCCAGTGTATTTACTTCAGGCTGCTTAGAAACGGTGAGGATCACTGCCGGGGAGGCGTTAAGGGAGCCGTCTCCAATTTTATCAGCAGCACCAATCCGCACGGTAGCCACCTCTTTCAGTTTCACCGATTGCCCGTTTACATATTTGACTACAGCTTCTTCCAGGTGTTCGACAGCATAGGCTCTGCCGCTCCCCTTTACCAGGTACTGGTTGCCGTACTCGTTTATTATTCCCCCGGGAACATTAAGGTTAGACTCCCTTACTTTTGTCAGCACCTCGCCCAGGCTGAGCTGATAGTACCTCAGCTTTTCGGGGTTGACCAGCACCTGGTATTGCTTGAAGTCGCCACCGATCACAACCACATTGGCAATGCCGCCAATCGATTTGATCCTGGGCCGTATGGTCCAGTCGGCGAGGGTGCGAAGCTCCATGGGCGACAGACTGTCGGAGGTGACGCCCAGAAGCATGATCTCGCCCATGATGGATGAGATAGGAGCCATGGTGGGAGTGCCCACGCCTGTCGGCAGGTTTTCCTGCACCATAGGTATCCGCTCGCTCACAATCTGGCGGGCCCTGTAGATATCGGTGCCCCATTCGAATTCGACCCAAACAATGGAAATACCTGCTGCAGAGGAAGACCTGATCCTCCGTACATTGGGCGAACCATTCAGAGCAGTTTCCAGCTGGTAGGTCACCAACTTTTCTACCTCTTCCGACTCCATGCCATGGGCTTCTGTAAGCACCGTGACAGTGGGGGCGGTAAGGTCGGGAAATACGTCCACATTCATGTTCCTGGCAATGTACAGCCCGGCAACGCTGAGAGCCGCAGCAGCAAGGAGGACGAGCAGGCGGTTTTGTAATGAAATTGATAATATTTTATTCAGCATTCTAATTGATTTTAACCGCTATATCTAAACGTTGAGCTACATTATCCCAATTGATAATGTCCATCACACAGTCCACGAATTCGCCTCTCCTATTGCGGTAAGTAAGGTAGTAGGCATGCTCCCAAACGTCGATGACCAGCAGAGGAATACAACCCCATTGGGTCAGCTTCTGGTGATCAGCACACCCTAAAACTGTTAAGCGGTCAGTAAATGGCTGGTAGGCAAGGATGCCCCAACCGCTGGACTCCACCGACTTGGACACTTTCCCAAGCAGGCCTTTGAGCTTGTCGAGCGAACCAAAACTCTTCTCTATATATTTTAGCAAAGTCCCTTTTGGGTCATTCTTTTTGTTGGTGAGGTTGGTCCAGAAAATGGAGTGAAGGATATGGCTGGAGAAATGATAAGAAAGCTTGGCCGTCCAGTGTTCCGCCAGATCATAATTTCCTGCCTCGACGGCCTTATTGATCATTTCCAAATCCTTATTGGCTCCGTTGACAGCTCCTCCGTGATGAAATTTATGATGCAGATAGAGGGTTTCCTCGTCCATGCACGGTTCAAGAAAATTGTTAGCGTAAGGCAGCGGCGCCTGGACAAAATTTCCATTTTCGTCCATGAGCTTATCGATTCCTCCCTGCTCAACGCTTTGGGCAAGGACACTTGATGCAGGCAGAACAGAAGCCCCACCGATGATCATTGAGTTTTGAATGAATTTTCTTCTTTCCATTTTTTTGGTAGTTAGAGTTAAACGAACAGAAATTTGATAATCAGCCCAAGGACTACACAAAGGGCTATGGTTTTAATCGTAATGGCTAAGCCTACGGTAAGTTACAGTCAAGCTAATACTCCGGCAAAACCTTCTTTTTCCCCAGCAAGCGAGAATTAGGCAGAACCCGGGAGTACAGAATAAGTCAATAAGTTTTGCATACAATGAACAACCCAATGGTTAATGTGCATGTCCATGCGCCGGAGCCTGCCCCGACATAGACGCCATCTTAACCTGGTATGCACCTTTGGTGACAATCACTTCTCCCGGAACCAAACCACTCAATATTTCCACTTCGTGGCCATTCCTGCTGCCAGTCACTACCGACCTCCGTTCAAAGCTTTCACCCGAAACCTGCACAATCACCGAATAGGCACCGTAGTCTTCGAGCAGGGCTGCTATGGGAATCACGGTGGCTGTATGGCCTTCGCCTACCAGCAGGCTGGCTTCGGTAAAACTACCCTCAGGCATTTCGACCAGATCATTGACCTCAGCAAATACCGACAGTAGTGGCTGATCTGCTTCAACTTCCCTACCCACAGAAACGACCCGACCTCCGGTATTCGCCAGGCTTGACCATACACCAGGTGCTGTCTGATAGCGTATGTCCTGAATGCTTTGAAGCTTTCCGGCAAAGCCAGCTCCCACAGACACCTGCAGCAAGCTCGACTGATGACTTGTTACTGTCAAAACAGATGCTCCCTGCTCGACAAACTCACCATTTTGAACAGCTATTGATTTAACAAAGCCGTTGATTGGCGAGGCTATCGTTTTACCAGCCGATCCATAGCCCGAAACCAGTCCATCATAAGTTGCTTTGGCTACCTCGTATTTTTCCTGCGCCACTTCCAGATCAGCCTTTGCCACCACATCGGCTTCGAAAAGCTCCTTCTTTCGTTGAAATTCAGATTGCGACTGCTCCAGGGCCGCTTTTGCCTTTCGAATCTCCGTGGTCAGGTTGCCTGAAGTAAGCCCGGCACTACTGACACTCATCAGCGCCTGCCCCTTTTTGACAGCGCTTCCTTCCGTCAAGTTGTTGACGGCAAAGCTTACCATACCACCTGTGGTGGCAACCAGGGTTTTGTAGTCGGCTGGGGCTACTTTCCAAACGCCGGAAGTCGGAATCGCTTCAAATATCTCTTTTTTCAAGACGGGGGCTGTTTGGAATTCCATCTTCCAGGCCTGCTCCTTCAGAAAGCTGATTAACCCACCAGGCTCGGCTTCACCAGCTAATGCTTCTGTAGCCTCCTGCTCCGAAGCGTATACAGTCACACTATCAACCACAATCCGGTCGGTGTAGGCTGGTGTGGTTAAATCGAAAATCAGCTGGTAAACGCCTGCCTCTTTTGGCTGTAGTGACGGACCAAAAATTCCGGGCGAAGATGGAGCATCTACCGTATGCCTGATCCCTTTACCCCCTTTGACAAGACTCACAGTAACAGAGCCTTCTCTTACCGGCTGATGGCCGTTCAGCACGGTAAAATGGGCTGCAAACCTGCTTGTATGGTCAACTGTGAGGGCAGGAAACTCCACAAACAGTTCTGTTTTGTCTGTCCATAGCGTCAGGTTCACTGATGCTCCGGCCTCATGACTGTGCCCGCCTTCTTCATCATGGGAATGACCATGGTCTTCCGCCGCAGGTGTGCAGGCGAAGACCACTAGTCCCAAAGCTAAAATCAAATAACTTGCTCGTATCATATCAATGGTTCTGGTGTGAAGTCCCATCATCATGTGTATGGGTAGAATCAGCTTTAGTTTTGAGCGTATCACCCTTAACTGTGAATTCTTCCTGATCGGTGTGCTCATGCTCTTCTCCTTCCGCATGTGGGTGTTCGTGATCTTCGCCTTCTGCGTGTGAATGCTCTTCCCCCTCGGCATGCTCATGCCCGTGATCGGAAGAACTTCCAGACGAGCAAGCTGAAACAGAGAAGGTAAGGAATGATGCAATGATGATGTGTGAAATTTTCATGACTTATTTGTTTAGTGTTTACAATTGATGCTTCAATAGTTGGGCACGTAACATGTGCACCTGTTTTTCCATTTCAAGGAGGTAATCCTGCGCCTCCCTGAAGAACTGAAGTTCCATATAGTATTCTATGAATGACAGCTCACCGAGCGTATAAGCCTTTAAGAGAAGCGTGTCGCTTTGTACGTCTCCCAATGCAGCTTTATAGTCCTGATATTGGCTAAGCTTTAGCTGATAGTCATTGTATTGTTTACCAAAGTCTGTAGCCAGCATCAGTGACCTTACGCCTGAGTGAAGCTCATGATAGTCGAGCGACGCCCTGGCAGCCCTGACTTTGTTCCGATTACTCCAAAGTGGTATAGATAAGCCGCCATAAATTCCCGAATAGTAGGAACCAGAAACACCCTGACGATTGAACCCAGCCGTGAGGTGAGGAAGGCCCTTATTTTGCGCCAACCGAACCAGGCCGGCTGCGACTTCTTCCTGCTTGCTGAGCCCGAGCAACTCAGGGTCAAGCAATAGTTTTTCCTGCCATAGTGTTTCCTGCGACGGCACGTCCAAGTGCTGGTTCCATGAGTCGAGGTTCAGCGTAAGCTCTTCGCCTCCGTTCAGGTTTCGTAACTCGAGTAGCTGATTTTTCTTTTCATTTTGCAGCTGGTCTATCCTGAAAAGCTGCTGCGCCCTGAAAACCTTTGCTTTGTTGAATTCCAGACGACCTACCTGTTGTTTGTCATACAATAGCTGTGTGTGACGATAGACTTCTTCAGATTGCTCAAGTCTTTTCTCTTCAACTTCTATGGTCTGGTTCAGAAACAATAGCTCGTAGCAGCCGCTGAGTGCTTTCAAAAGAATCTCATTTCTTCCAGACGTGTAATCAAGCTTAAGTTGCTCCAACTGGATCGAGTTGACGCTTGATCTCGCTCCATAGACGGTGGGAAACTCAATGGACTGTGTAAGCTGAAACTCAGTATAGTCACCTCCTGGATGATCGCTCCAGGGCAAATAGTAGACTCCGAACTGTGGGTCAGGTAAGTTATTGCCTGACTTAAGTTCCAGCTCACGACTTTGAGTCAAAGACCGGAAAGCCTGTAAATCTTTATTGTTTCGCTCAATCTGCTCGAGAATACCTAAAATCTCCTGGCTCTGAGCTACTCCCAGACAGGAAATCAGGCATGCGCCGATGGCGAATACCATTTTTTTAAACATGTGAATAATATTTGATTTGAATAAAGCAGACACCATTAAATGGGAGCCGCTATTCCTGAGGGGCCGGGATACCGGCGGAGACTATTAGCAAACAGAAGGAGGACCTCTCAGATGCTGAGAGGTTAGAAATGCCTGTTGATAGTGTTTTTCCTTGAACGAACTTCGATTTTCAGGTGGTGCCGCATCGGCCAGGTAAAACTGTATCGTGGCTTCGGCGATAAACTCCAGATCGAACTTTTCATAGCCAACAAGATTCTTGGCTTTCACCACCAAAGGCAAAGACTCCTTCCAATGGAAAGAATGGGCATGGTGGTTTAGAAAGAAATCTAAAGGACTATTTTCCTCTTCGGATGATGAATCTTTCGGCTGACGGTGGTGGTGATTGCCGTCTGAGTCGTGACTATGGCTAATGGAATGGCTCGTGTCATGCTTCTCCAGGTGCTGGTGTGGCAATACCTGATGAAGCATCATAAGGCTGAACGATGCTAACAGAAGAAGAGACGATATGGCAACAGACCGCTTGATAGAAACAAATGTAGTTTATTATTGGTAGTCAGCAAAATCACGAAGTCTGTCACACCCTTAGGTTGTAGATCCAATCGCCTTGCTATAACCTTTAGTATACTTTCGCTTTTGTCATGTGCTTTGCAATGTAGGATATTCTGTTAACCAGAGAACTAAATTTTTATAGGAAATTAATTTTCTTGTACGTCAAAGAGCTAAAAAAAACAAAAATATAAGCATTTCTTCTTCGGTTTATGAGGGTCAAGCGGAAGATATGAGGAGTAAAATTAAAAGAGTGTTATACTATTCAACTATTGGCAGGCAATAAAGAAGCAAAACTGGTTCAATGCGTCTCGCCCGGCCGGGTTAGGTTTGGACCTCTTGCTTCTTTATGAAAGCACACACAAGCTAAAAATCAATCCCCCCAGAAATACTGATTGATCCGTTTTTGAGCCCCATGGACTGGCCGATGTACAACAAAAAAGCACCGATAGCGAACTATCAGTGCTTTCAAAAAAGAGCCCCCTGCCGGGATCGAACCAGCGACCTACTGATTACAAGTCAGTTGCTCTACCAGCTGAGCTAAGGAGGCTTCTCTCCATTTATGTTTCCTTATTCTACTGCGACCCTCCGATTTCAAGCAGTTGCTCTATCGGACGCCGAACCGCAGCTAAGCTAAGGAGGCTTCTCTCCATTTATGTTCCCTTATTCTACTGCGACCCTCCGATTTCAAGCAGTTGCTCTATCGGACGCCGAACCGCAGCTAAGCTAAGGAGGCTTCTCTCCATTTATGTTCCCTTATTCTACTGCGACCCTCCGATTTCAAGCAGTTGCTCTATCGGACGCCGAACCGCAGCTGAGCTAAGGAGGCATTCCTTATTTGGGACTGCAAAACTAATCGGCTGATTAATTATTGCAAACACTTATTGTGATTTTTTTAAGAGGTTTCGTGAATCACCTTGAGTTGCTCTTTCAAACCGTCCAATTCCTCTTCTGCTTTAACGATTTTTTCATCAAAGTCGGCCTTCAGCTTATCAGCTTTTCTGGATGACGCCAGGAATTCCAGGTTGTTTCTCCAAACGGCTATGTCGTTCTCCAGCGTCGCAATCTGGCGCCTGACCTGTCCCTCCTTCTGGTAGATTTTGCGCTCGCCATGTGGCTCACCCTTGATCTTACCCACCTGCATGGCTGTCTTGAACTTACGCTGTTCATCCTCAGGTAATGACTCCGCCGCTTTGTTGAGAGCGTCTATGGCCTCCTGATATTTTTTCTGGATGGTCTTCATCGCATTTCTCGGAACGAAACCAATCTGGCTGAACTTCTCCTGAAAGCCACTGATAACATCCAGATCGAGACTTTTCTCACCTGCCAGTTTCAGCAACTGCTCGCAAATTTCTTCTTTCTTTTTCAGGTTGTCATAGTACTCCTTCTCTGCTCCCTTGCTCTGCGAACGCTTCCTTTCAAAAAAATGGTCACAGGCAGCCTTGAACTTACGAAAAACCTCCTCTTTCACTTTTTCAGGCACCGGGCCCACCTCTCTCCACTGCTGCTGCAATTGCTTGAGCTGATTCGCAGCTGAATCCCATTCCTCGCTATCTTTTAGTGCGTCCGCCTTTGCTACCAGCTCTTCCTTCAACTTCAGGTTTTCATGACGTTTTCCTTCCAGGGTCTTGAAGAACCCACTCTTGTTGCTAAAGAACGTTTTGAATGCCCCCCAGAATCTCTTATTTATCTTCTTGGCGCTTTCCTTAGGTACACCGCCAACAGCTTCCCATCTCTTTTGAAGCTCCAGCACCTCCTTCGTCTTCTTGTTCCACTCATTGATCTTATCAGAGTTGAAAGCTACAAACGTCTCAGCCTCCTCACATAGCTTTGTCTTGACCTCCATATTGGCCTTCAACTCAACCTTCAGTTCATCCACCATTTCACGGCGCTTGGAATAGATGAGGTCAGAAGCGGCCTTAAAACGTTGCCAAATCTCTTCCTGAGATTCCTTTGGTACCGGTCCAAGATGTTTGAACTCTTCGTGAAGAACATTCAACTCTTTTACAGCATGTTTGATGTTCTCTTCTTTGGTCAAAGCTTCCGCCTTGTCGCAGAGCTCAAGTTTTGATTCGAGGTTTTTCTTCCTGTCGAGTTCCTTTAGCTCAAAATAAATGCTTCTGTTATCGTAGAAGCGATCAATGAGGGCATTGTAGTTGGCCCAAAGGGTTTTTGCGTACTTGCCGGGCACCTGGCCAATCACCTTCCATTCATCCTGAATTTTCTTCAGGGCTGTAATGGAGGTCGTATTTTCCTCGCCATCAACTAAATGGCGAAGCTTCTCCAGAACATCTATCTTTTTCTTGTAGTTTTCTTCTTTTTGCTGCTCCAGATTCTGAAAAAGCTTGTGCTTTTTCTCACGGAACAATTTGTAATTCTCATCGAAACGATAGGCAAAATCATTTAACCTAAACTCAAACGAGTCTTCTTCTCCCCCATCTGCCAGGTATTTTTTCAGCGCTTCTTCCCTGTCATGAGCAACCAGTTCGTCGTGAACTGCCTTTAGCTCCCTTACTATTCGATCTGCTTTGCGCACGTCGTCCCAGTGAAGCACCTCGGTAAACTTATCTACCAACTGCTCAGGTGAATAATGGCTATAGTCCTCTGCTTCCTCGTGCTCCTCGCTGTCCTCCTCCTCTTCCGCTTCGTCATCGCCTGAAGCATCAGCCACCTCGGCTGCTACCTTAGGCTCTTCTTTCTTCTCTTTTTTGTCGGCAGAGGCTTCTTCGCCAGCAACAGCTTCCTGTTTTGATTCAGGCGTTGGCTCTTTGCTTTGTGTTCCTGCCTCCACTTGCGCCGGTGCTTCGGCCTCCGTCGCATCCTTTGTGGTTTCTTTCGCCTTCACTTCTTCCACAGCGGCAACTTCGGGTTTTGGCTGGCTTTTTTCTGTTTCGGGCGCTACAGCTTCATCAGCGCTAACCGATGCTGGTGTAGCCTCAGCAACAACTTCTGCTGGAGGTTGCTCAGCTTCATCAGGTACTGCGGGTACTTCGGCGGCAGGGGTTTCAGCTTCTGGTTCTTTCTTTCCGTCTTCATCACGGACATCTACCGATGGTTGAGAGTCGTTGCTGGTAACGCTATCATCGGAAGTCACTTCCTTTGGAGCAGCGTTGCTCAACTTCTCATCACCTTCAGACACTTCTTTCTCATTGTTCATCGTGCGCTCCTTGATCAGGTTCTATAGTCTCTGCAATTTAATAATATTAATTCATGTGTCTAATATTTGATTTTATTGCATTGACGATTGGATTTGGACAAAACTACGTTGTAGATATGGTTTAAACGAGATTTTATTCCTCCGGCCAATTTTGGCTCTTTATATTGCAATCCTCTGGCAGGTCTAATTAAGCCTCGGATCCGCAGGAAAATTAGAAAATGCTCTGAATTTTCCACCCATGTCTTTGAGCACCTGCCTCCAGAGTTCTTCGTGTGAATACTCAAAAATATACTGCGGCGCCGTTTTCTTATTTACAATCCAGCTATTGGCATCCAACTCTTCCGAAAGCTGCCCTGCTCCCCACCCTGAATAGCCAATGAAAAACCTTACCTCATCAGCAGTAACCAACCCCGCACTCATCAATTCCATCAACTTCTCAAAATCACCTCCCCAATAAATTCCTCTGGCAATTTCTCGTCCCTCCTCCATCAAATGTGGCGAGCAATGCACAAAATGAAGCGTATCCTGCTGAACTGGCCCTCCAATAAACAGCGGAATTTCATCGTCAGGCGCACCCTCAATCACCTCTGCCAATGACAGCTCCGAAAGCCTGTTAAGAACGAAACCAATTGAACCACTTACATCGTGCTCACAAAGTAAGATCACCGATCTCTCAAAATTTGGATCTGAGAGGTAGGGCTCTGAGATAAGTAAGTCTCCTTTATTGGGATTCACCCTTTTAAATGCGTCGAAATGTTCCATTCGGTTTATTCAAAGTCCTTTTGACTACTCCTTTGTTTAAAAGACAACAAGTGGCACCTGTACACCCAAGAACTGTTCAAATTGAGAACAACTAATCCTCGTTGTTGCCTTACTTAGCTGCTTGACCACATTGCATATATAACATAATAATAGCCAAATTGTAAGGGCTATTTATAAATTTGAGTCGGATTTGAAAAATACTGAAGCAATGAATATCGCAGATTTGAGAGAAGAATATTCCAGGCAAGTTTTGAACGAAGAGGCAGTAGAGAAAGATCCGCTGCTGCAATTCAACAAGTGGTTTCAGGAAGCACTTGACGTAAAAGTGAAAGAACCGAACGCCATGACCTTATCCACAGTTTCTGCTGATGGACAGCCACATGGGAGAATCGTGCTTCTGAAAGGGCTGGAAGATGGCGCTTTTCAATTCTTCACTAACTACGAAAGCCACAAGGGCAGAGAGCTTACGCAAAACAACCGAGCATCTCTGACGTTTTTTTGGGCCGACCTTGAGAGACAGGTGCGTATTGAGGGTAGGGTAACGAAGCTAACCGAGGCAGTGTCATCCAGGTATTATCACTCAAGGCCTTTAGGTAGCCAAATAGGCGCCTGGGTAAGCTTACAGAGCGAGTCGATACCCGACCGGGCATTTTTGGAAAGGAAGACAGAAGATTTCAAAATGAAATTTAGTGGACTGGCAGAAATACCAAAACCTGACTACTGGGGTGGTTATGGACTGGTGCCGGCGTTGATTGAATTTTGGCAGGGACGCCCGAGCAGGCTGCACGACAGGATAGTCTTCAAAAAAGGTGCAGACGGCTCCTGGGGAACCGAGCGCCTTTCCCCCTGATGGAGGCTAAAAGCGACTTACTATTGTAAATGAAACAGGTCTTTCACTCCCAAGTGGCGCTCAACTGTAAAACCTTCCCCATAGGCAGCCCCAATTGAGTGCCCTAGCTCTTTCCCCCTGCTTTCAAGCATCTTCATAAAGTCCGGAGACGAAATAAATGTGCTCGGCTCTTTGCTGGCAGGGTCGTAAAATTGCGATTTAAAGCACCTGATCGCAAGCATTTTCTTTTCCCAAGCAGCCGATACATCGACAATAAAATCGGGCATAATAAAGTTGCTTTGGATATAGTGATACACATTTTTCGCCCTCCACGGTTGCTGAGGGTTGCCATCAACACGGGTTTCGACCATTCTAAGACCCGATACAAAGCTTGCTTCAGATACCAGGCTGGAGGCCCTGCCATGATCAGGATGGCGGTCACGAATGGCGTTTGCTAAAATGACTTCCGGTTGGTATTTCCGTATCATCTTCACCACCTCAAGCTTATGGAGCTCGTCTACGGTAAAAAACCCATCACGAAACCCCAGGTTCTCCCTGATATGAATACCCATCACTTTACTTGCTTCAGCGGCTTCAGCGGCTCTTAGTTCGGGTGTGCCCCTTGTGCCAAGCTCCCCTCTGGTAAGGTCAACAATGCCGACTTTTTTTCCCATCTCAACGTGAGAAATCAGCGTTCCTGCACAAGCAAGTTCGGCGTCGTCGGGGTGCGCCGTAAAAACAAGAATATCGAGTTTCATTTAGTTAATCCGAAGTCGCTGACCTACCCGTATCACCGAGTTCCGGGAAATGCCATTGAGTCTGCAAAGCTTCGTGACTGAGACGCCATACCTGCTGCCGATGCCACTAAGCGTGTCACCACTCCTCACCCGGTGTACGATCACCTTGTTGGCCTCCTCAAGATAGGCGAAAGATGCTTTCGTGAGTGTATACTTCTGGTCTATCAGACAATTTGTGTCAAAATCAAAAAACTCTTTTGGGTCGATGGCATTGCCCTGGTACCTCACCTCAAAGTGAAGGTGTGGGCCGCTGCTTCTTCCGGTACTTCCGCCCCAGCCTACCAAATCTCCAGCTTTGATTTCGTCTCCGACATTCACCAGGCGCTTGGACAAATGCCCGTAGAGGGTTTCGACGCCATTGTAGTGCCTCACTAGTACATAGTTACCATAACCAGGCCTGTCGTAGTTGGCCATTCGCACTACGCCATCAAAAGCGACTTTCACAGAGTCGCCTGTAGTAAGTCTCAAATCCACTCCATAATGCCAGCGATACCTGCGCAAGCCGAAGTCAGACGTAATCACCGACTTCTTCAAGGGATTTTCCCAAACCAGCCCTACCTCCGGGTAAAACAATGTCAGCTCAGTAGTGTCTTTGTAATCCAGGCCGTTGAATTTGTAAGGGTTGACTCTCTGTGAGTCCCAAATATTGTAGTAGTCTTCAGCAGAAAGCCATACAGAGTCGAGTGATAGCTTGTCAGAAACAGCCACTTCATGGCCATAGGAAAGTACCAATGGAGGGGTGGCGGGACCTCCTTCAGCGGGTGGCGCCATTGCTTCCGCCTCCGCTATCATCATGCTGTCCAGAAAATCAAAATCCACCTTAAAGATGTTGTCAGCAAACAAAATCAGTGGTGGAGAAGGTATTGGAGCCGGGGCTTCTCTTTTCTTAAAAGAGAAAAAGCTTTTGACCCACGATTTGCTTTCCTGCGCTCGTGATTCAAAAGCTAATAATATTACTACCCAGGCCGCTAGTAGTAAACTTTTCTTAATCATGGCTGCTAAGATACGGCCAATTCTTTCTCCGCCAAAAATCTTTCTGCATCCAATGCGCCCATACATCCACTACCGGCTGCCGTCACGGCCTGTCTGTAGATATGGTCCTGAGCATCTCCGGTTACAAAAACGCCCTCGATGTTCGTTCTGGATGAGCCTGGAACTGTCTTTATATAACCATTTTCGTCCATATCAAGCCATTCCTTAAAAATGTCCGTATTGGGTTTATGTCCAATAGCCACAAAAAATCCTCCGACTTTAAGCTCAGTCTTCTCTCCTGTTTGAGTATTTACCACTCTCACACCAGTTACTTCCTTATCACCAAGCACTTCCTCTGTTTCCGTATTCCATAGAATTTCTATGTTTTTGGCATTTTTAACCCTCTGCTGCATGATCACAGAAGCCCGCATTTCGTCTCTTCTCACGATCATATACACTTTGCTACATATCTTCGACAGGTAGCTGGCTTCCTCTGCTGCTGTGTCTCCAGCCCCCACAATTGCTACGTCCTGGCCACGGAAAAAGAAGCCATCACAGACTGCGCAGGCAGACACACCATGACCGTTCAGTCTCTGCTCTGACGGGAGGTTCAACCACTTGGCTGACGCACCAGTTGATACAATCACTGCTTCGGCTGTTATCTCATGTGTTTCATCTACAATTACCTTGTGCGGATACGAAGAGAAGTCTACAGACGTAGCGAGTCCATAGCGAATCTCAGTTCCAAATCGCTCAGCCTGCTTTTGAAAGTCTGTCATCATCTGGGGCCCCATGATCCCATCAGGATATCCCGGGTAGTTCTCTACGTCAGTTGTAATCGTTAACTGACCGCCTGGCTGGCCGCCAGTATACAAAACCGGCTTCAGACCAGCACGGGCAGCGTATATAGCTGCAGTGTATCCTGCTGGGCCTGAACCAATAATCAAAACTTTAACTTCTTCTTTTGTCATCTCGAAATATTATTTGCTATCAACTGTAACACCAATTTAAACGCAAAAGATCATTTGGCGTTAACAAAAAAAGGTCTCCTTTGAGACCTTTGCTAATTTTTCTGAGCTTACTACCCGAGGTACGGCTTAAGGGCCTTACTGCGGGATGTATGCCTCAGTCTTCTAATGGCTTTCTCCTTGATCTGACGAACTCTTTCCCTGGTCAGATTGAACTTCTCGCCTATTTCCTCCAGCGTCATGGCATGCTCACCATTGAGTCCAAAATAAAGGGAAATAACATCTGCCTCTCTGGTTGTAAGCGTAGAAAGCGCTCTCTGTACTTCTTTGCGAAGGGAGTCGTTGATAAGGCCTGAATCAGGAGTCTCCTCCATGTCGTTTTCCAGCACATCCAGCAAGCTGTTCTCTTCGCCCTGAACAAACGGCGCATCCATCGATACGTGACGACCAGAAATCTTCATGGTGTCCACAACCTCACTGGTAGATACCTCCAATACTTCGGCAAGTTCATCCGGAGATGGCTCACGCTCGTATTTTTGCTCAAGCTCAGAAAAGGTCTTGGAAATCTTATTTAACGACCCAACCCTGTTTAAGGGAAGACGCACAATTCTTGATTGTTCGGCCAAAGCCTGAAGAATCGACTGCCGAATCCACCAAACCGCATAGGAGATAAACTTAAAACCTCTCGTTTCGTCAAATCTTTGGGCAGCCTTGATAAGTCCCAGGTTTCCTTCGTTAATCAAATCACCCAGCGAAAGTCCCTGGTTTTGGTATTGTTTGGCTACTGACACCACAAATCGAAGGTTGGCTTTGGTCAGTTTCTCCAAAGCCATTTGGTCTCCTTCTCTTATCCGTTTAGCTAGTGTTACTTCTTCATCGGGGGTAAGCAGGTCTACTTTACCTATTTCCTGGAGATACTTGTCAAGCGACTGACTCTCCCGATTGGTGATCTGCTTACTTATCTTTAACTGTCTCATTCAATATCTGACTTTTTAAAGCCTAATAGACTAAACAATAATATAAAAAGGTAAAGTTCCTTTCTCTAATGTTCCCGCTTTTTTTTTGACAAATGTTAGTTGCTTGTTTCCTGGTTTCGCTCAGGCCGAGGTATCAAAACCTTTCTTGACAGTCTATATTTACCGGTTTTCTTATCTACTTCAGTCAATTTTACTTTTATTTCCTCACCTACCTCGAGAATACCGTCTAGTTTTTCAATTTTCTCCCACTTGATTTCAGAGATATGTAGAAGGCCATCTTTGCCCGGCATAAACTCTACAAACGCACCAAATGGCATAATTGACTTCACTTTTCCGTCGTAAACTTCACCAACCACCGGCACGGCGACAATAGCGTTTACACGCTTCACAGCCTTGTCCATCGACTCCTGATCATTGGCGAAAATGCTCACAACGCCTCCAGTAGCAATTTCTTCGATGATAACGGTAGCTCCTGTTTCCTTCTGAATTTCCTGAACAATTTTTCCACCAGGCCCGATCACCGCACCGATCATTTCCCGTTCGATATTGATCTTCACGGATCTTGGCGCATGAGGTTTCAAATCTGCATTTGGAGTCGACAAAGTTTTCTCGATTTCATCCATTATATGCAAACGACCAGCCTTTGCCTGATTAAGTGCCTCTTCAAGCACCTGATAAGAAAGTCCGTCTACCTTGATATCCATCTGGCAGGCAGTGATCCCTTTGCGGGTTCCGGTCACTTTGAAGTCCATGTCTCCCAGGTGATCCTCGTCACCTAGGATATCGGAAAGGATGGCGTATTTGCCGGTCTTGCTGTCAGAGATCATCCCCATAGCGATGCCTGTAACGGGCGCTTTGATTTTAATACCAGCGTCCATCAGTGCCAGTGTGCCTGCACAAACGGTCGCCATTGACGAAGAACCGTTTGATTCCAGCACGTCAGACACAATACGAATAGTGTAAGGGTTTTCTTCTTCAGGTGGCAAAACCTGCTTAAGCGCCCTCATGGCCAGGTTACCGTGACCAACTTCTCTACGTCCAGGACCTCTGTTAGGCTTTACTTCACCAGTTGAAAATGCCGGGAAGTTGTAATGAAGGATAAACTTATTGAACCCTTTCATCAAAGCAGAATCAATCATCTGCTCATCCAGCTTTGTACCAAGAGTGACGGACGCAAGAGCCTGCGTTTCGCCTCTTGTGAAAATAGCTGAACCATGGGCTCCGGGAAGGTAGTTTACCTCACTCCAGATATATCTTATTTCATCAAGGTTACGTCCATCAAGACGTTTTCTTGAGTCGAGAACGAAGTTACGAACGGCTTCCTTCTCAATATCGTGGTAGTATCTTTTGATAAGGTCCTTGTCAATAGCTTCTTTTTGTTCGTCGGTGAAAGCCTCCACATACTCATCCACGATGGCGGCGAACTGCTCTTTGCGATCAGACTTAGAGGGCATCTGCTTGGCAGCAACTTTATAACATTTGTCATAAAGTTTGTCGTGCATGTTCTTTTTTAAAGTCTCATCGTTGTTCTCGTGATTGTAGGTGCGCTTCACAGTTTTGCCAGCAGCTGCTTCCAGCTCCTTCTGCACCTGGCAATGTATTTTGATTGTGTCGTGAGCAATTTTTAATGCTTCAAGCATTTCTGCCTCAGATACTTCTTTCGATTCCCCTTCGACCATCAGAATATTGTCGTAAGATGCGGCGACAACAAGGTCGAGTGTAGCAGTCTTAGCTTGCGCCGCAGTGGGACTAACCACATACTGACCGTCAATTTTGGCAACTCTCACTTCAGAGATTGGCCCACCAAAGGGTATATCGGAAACAGCCAGCGCCGATGAGGCGGCAAGAGCTGCCAAAGCATCGGGCATTACATCGTCACCCGCCGAGATCAATGAAATGGCGATCTGCGTTTCTGCGTGGTAATCGTCAGGGAAAAGCGGACGAATGGCCCTGTCTACAAGTCTTGAAATGAGTATTTCGTAGTCTGACAGTCTACCTTCTCTTTTTAGAAAGCCGCCAGGGATTTTACCTGCTGCTGCAAATTTCTCCTGGTAGTCTACAGACATCGGAAGGAAATCCACTCCTTCTTTTGCGTCTTTGTTGGAAACTACTGTGGCCAGTAGCATTGTGTTGCCCATTTTGACCACCACTGAACCATCCGCTTGCTTAGCTAATTTTCCAGTCTCAATTGTAATCTCTCTGCCGTCAGCAAGGGTTATGGTTTTTGTAATGACGCTTGGATACATAAATATTAGTTAACGTATAAAAAGTAAATCAAATTTTAATTTCGATTGTTTCAGATAAGGGGAAAATAAAAAGAGGGAATCCGTTTTATGAATCCCCTCCCTGAACTTTTTACTTTCTGAGATTCAGTTCAGCTACAATTGCTCTATACCTCGTAATGTCTACCTTAACCAGGTAATCCAATAATCTTCTTCTTTTACCTACCAGCTTCAACAGCCCCAAACGAGAAGAGTGATCCTTCTTGTTGATTTTGAGGTGTTCTGTAAGGTGATTGATGCGGAAGGTGAATAATGAAATCTGAGACTCCGGTGAACCGGTATCTGTCTTAGATTTTAACCGACCATGATTCTCGAAGAGCTCTTGCTTCTTGTCTGTTGATAAATACATGCTTAGCTAAAATAAATTGTATGAATTGAAATTAATGTGCAAAGGTAGAGAGAAGCTTATTGAAATACAAAACTCTGTATAAAATATCCTGACAGGTTTATTCTCCTTCTGATTGATCTGACAAGGCTTTTTCGGTTGTTGGAACCGGGCTTTTCCTCTGCACGAAAGAGGCCCATTTCTTCTTTAGTCGATCAATGAAAATAATGTAAACATCTGCATCAAAAAGCCGTGAGTCGTTGCGGGCCTGTCGCAGGAAAAAAATGCCGAAGGGCATCAGTATCATATTGGGCATCCAGGCGGCAACAGCGCCGTCGAGCAAGCCCTCCCTGGCGTACTTTTCGCTCATGATGCTCACTACATAGAATATAATGAAAAACCCTATGGACAAAATCACCGGCAAACCAAAACCTCCTTTTTTGATGATGGAGCCTAATGGTGCTCCTATAAAAAACATGACCAGGCAGCTGAAGGCCAGGGCAACCTTTTTGTGCTTTTCGATAATGTGGCGATATATCTCCGAGTTGAGGTTTTCAATTCTGGTAGCCTGATTAGCGAGATTAGTCTTGATATACCTGGCCTTTACCAAGGCGTCATTGACTGCCCGGGTTCTCCTGCTATTGTCGGCGAAATATTTTTCGAAAGTGATCGTATCTCTTGCTGCCTTTTTTCTTTTTATCACCGCTTCCCTGGCCGCTTTAATACTATCCATCTTCGCCTGCTCCTTAGTTTTGGCCTGCGTCTTCGCCAGCGCTTCAACCGCAGACTCTCTCGCAATACGTGAGGCAGCCGGGGTATTCCCTGTGTTTGGAGATAAAATACTGTCTTCTACAGTGATCTTTACCTCCCCCTGCGATATCGCCACGGACTCTCTTTCCTTGCTCGTGGCAGCCCTGATAGAGTCAATTTTCCATTGCCTTCTTTCCTTCAGGTGGTAGTCATACATTCCATCGGCATTATTGAGCAGATTGAGTCTGACTTCGCTGACTACGCCCTGCATAGAGTCAATATCATGGGCAAGCTCGCCCATGTCTTTCATGAGTCTGTTGCCGGCAAAAAGTTCCTGCTTTGTTCGATTGAGGTCAAAAGACGCCAGGCTTAATACCATCTTCATTTCACTGAACTCGTTCCTTGCCAGGTCGTTCACTCCTCCAAAGCTGGCTGTCCGGTTAAACTCATTTTGGCGTGACTCCTGGTAAGAATTACCATCATAGAGTTCAAAAACGAGGTAGCGATCATTTAGAATGGTGTACATTCTGCATGAGTCGGCCACAGTAACGCTATTGTTGCCCATTTCTCTGGTGTGATCGTAAATAATCACGTCTTTCATCGACACACCATCAGGGAATTTCTGATTGACTTTGATGCTATAGTTGGGAATGCCATTGTAAAACTGGCCTTCCCGTATGTCCAGCGATGGCTTTTTTTGCCTGATGTCATAAAGCAGGCTGTAGGCATTGATATTGGCTTCAGGCACAATAAAGTTGTTGTTCATAAAGGCCAAAACCACTAAAAATAAGACAGCGATAAAAAGCGGTCTGAGCGTTCGAACCAGGGAAATACCTGCTGACTTGATGGCGGTTAGCTCGAAGTGCTCTCCCAGGTTTCCAAAAGTCATGAGGGACGACAGCAGAATGGCTAACGGCAAAGCCACCTGTGACATATTGATGCTGAAGTAAAAGATAAGCTCGGCAAAAACGCTAAATCCAAGATCCTTTCCCACGAAATCGTCGAAGTACTTGAGCATGTATTGCACAAGCAAGATGAACACCACAACCAAAAAGGTGAGGAAAAAAGGGCCGAAAAATGATTTTAATATGAGTTTATCAAGTTTCTTCATGCCTGCGGAAAAGTGCTTAGCAGATTAAGGTGCAAGCAGCACCTGTTAACTAACCGCAAAAGTAGGCAAAAAGTATTCCTTAACCACCGACTATTTCTTTTAGCGTATGGATCATTGACTCCCATAAATCTTCCAATTCCTCAAGGTCATCCATATCAGAATAATCTGTGATCTTAAGGTAGGTCGACTGCGTCATTTCGTTTTCTTCGAGCTTCATCTCCACGTAATTGGGGTCGTCATTCTCTTCCGTGCCCTCAAAAACGAACTTTACAAGGCTATTGGCCCGGTGTGAGGTCATCTTAGCTTTGTTTTTCTCTCCGTCCCAAATGAATATGTAGTCCTTGTCCTCGTTGATGTTTACATCGTCGGCAAACCACTGCGCCAACCCACTTGCTGAACTCACATATGGAAAAAGCATTTTTTTCGATGCCCGGAATTCAAACTCTGCTATATACTTGTAGTTACCCATATCGAACTTCTTCAAAAGTGCCATAATGTATTAAAAATAAAATTGATGTGAACATAATTTATTTTTTAATAGTCAAATGGGCTGCTTAAGTACTGCGATTCGAGCCAACGGGTGGGTCTTTCACTCCTATCTATATGTTCTTCCCCAATAAAAGTTGAAGGTTAAGGTTGGCAATTAGAAAACAATCTTCATACATTTGCACTCCCATTTTTGAAAGATTGATGGCGGGGTAGCTCAGATGGTTAGAGCGCAGGATTCATAACCCTGAGGTCGGCAGTTCGATCCTGCTCCCCGCTACAGTAAGAAAGCAGCTCAAAAGGCTGCTTTTACTTTTTCGTCTTGTTTACAGTCTACGCCCTACATAGCGCCAAGTTCAATAAAATTTATATCGGCTACTCGTCCGATATGGAGAATCGGTTAGCTGCACACAATGTTTATCAAACCAAAGGTTACACCTTCAAATATCGTCCATGGGTTGTTGTTCATACAGAATGCTATCCAACCAAAAAAGAAGCGATGATCAGATAGAAGCAACTTAAGTCGGCAAAAGGCAGAGAGTTCATCTGGAAACTGGTTAACTCAAAGCCAGATAGTTAGAGCGCAGGATGCATTCCGCCAGTAGTCGGACAAGTGATCCGCCAGCTGGCGGACGGCCAGTGAATCCTGCTCCCCGCTACAGTAAGAAAGCAGCTCAAAAGGCAGTTTTTCTTTTTTCCACGATTACTGCCTTCCCCCTTCCAATCTCATGCTTAACAAGTTCTGCAAATTTATCTGGCATCAATTGAGGCTGGAGCATATTCGCTAAATATCATTAGGGTTTAATTGCATATTTTTACCAGTACCAATAGCTATTTAACGTGAGTTCGATATAAGAATGTCGTCATTCCGGAAAATATTGGCCTAAAATCAAAATGGGCCAATATTTATCCGGAATCTCATATGTCTTGAGGCGGAGATTCCGCCGACGTGGAACGGATAATTTTCTTCAGATGAGAAAAATATCTGAAGAAAATTTCCGCAATGACGCCCTCGGTGATGTTTTGTTACTTTCTTATATCGAACTCACGTTATTTAAACTTACTCTAATGAAGGATTCACCTACTAAAAATACTGTGCAGCAGCTCTTAAGTATTCCAGTGATGGTTGCTGCGCTGGGATACCTGGTCGACATGTATGATCTATTCTTGTTCAGCATAGTTAGAGTGCCAAGTTTAAAGTCGCTTGGTCTTACAGATGAACAGGTGCTTAGCGATGGAATTCTATTGCTGAACCTGCAGATGGTGGGGATGCTCATTGGTGGGCTATTTTGGGGTGTACTTGGCGACAAAAAAGGAAGGTTGTCTGTTCTGTTCGGATCCATTTTAATTTATTCGATTGCCAATATTGGGAATGGGCTGGTGACCACTATTGAGCAGTATGCCGTGCTAAGGTTTATTGCAGGCTTCGGACTTGCCGGCGAATTGGGTGTAGGAATTACTTTAGTGGTAGAAATCCTCCCTAAGAATATCCGGGGCTATGGAACTACATTAGTAGCTACTATGGGTGTTTTTGGTGCATTGCTTGCCTTTTTGATTGTCCAGTTTTTTGAGTGGCGAGCTTCCTATTTTATTGGGGGTGGACTTGGGCTCTTGCTAATGGTTTTAAGACTAAAAGTTTTTGAATCTGGCATCTTCCTGCAACTAAAACAGCAAAACATCAGGCGGGGAGACGTACGCATGCTGTTTAATAATAAAACCAGGTTCTTGAAATATATGACCAGCATTGTGGTGGGCATGCCTATATGGTTTGTGGTCGGCATCCTGATTACCTTCTCTCCGGAAATTGGCAGAGCGATGCACCTTGACCAACCTGTTGATGCGGGACGGGCAGTGCTTTTTGCGTTTGCTGCACAGGTGGCCGGCAATCTGGCAAGTGGTTTTCTCAGTCAATACTTACAAAACAGAAGACAGGTGATTTTTTCGTTCATGATGGGCTCATTTTTTCTGACGGTTATCCTTCTATTGGCACCTTTCTCAAGCACAACCCTGTTCTACCTGTTATGTGGTTGTCTGGGCTTTTTCAGTGGTTATTGGACGCTTTTTATCACCGTGGCAGCCGAACTGTTTGGCTCCAACCTGCGTGCAACCGTGGCTACCACCGCCCCTAACTTTGTGAGGGGAACGATCATTCCACTCACGTCCATTTTCCTGGTAATGAAAGGCTATATCGGAACCATTAACAGTGCCCTGGTTACCGGTATCCTCACGTATTTAGCGGGCATGATAGCCCTTTATTACCTAGAAGAAACCTTTAAGAAAGACATGAGCTTTATTGAAGAAGCCTGATATGAGTGAAACTGATTTCAAATTGCGGCCGCTGAAATTGAACGATATCAGTGCAGCAATGAACTTATCCACTGCGGAGGGCTGGAACCAGACAGAAAGCGATTGGGCCTTGCTTATTAAGGAGAGTGAAGGCGCTTGCGTGCTGGCAGAACAGGGTTCCACCGCTATTGGCACCACCACGGCTATCAACTATTCACATCAGCTGGCATGGATTGGTATGGTGCTGGTCGATAAAGCGTACCGTGGCCAGGGGGTAAGCAAAGCCTTGCTCGATAATGTTTTCAAGAATACAAGCGACATATCGATCAAACTGGATGCTACTCCAGCCGGGCAACAAGTGTATAGACAATTCGATTTCAAAGACGAGTACCTTATCGACAGAATGGTGAATGTATCGTTGACGAATTCTGCGTCATCCGACAACAGCGGCATAGAACCAGAGCCAGTGAAGCCGGAAAACATCGAAGATATTGTCGCTTCTGATGCTGCTGTTTTTGGCACAAAAAGAGAGCACCTCGTTACCTCACTTGTAAAGGAATATCCAGATAAGGCATGGATGGTAAGGCATAACAATCGGGTGACCGGGTTTGTGCTGGGAAGAGATGGCAACAAATATCATCATGTGGGGCCGGTGTCTGCCTCAACTATTGAGGTCGCTCGGGCCCTCATTGCAAAATCGCTCGGAGGGCTGATCCAAAAACCTGTGGTGGTGGATGTGTTGCAAGACAAGCAAGCTTTGATTGCCATGTTAAAATCGCTGGGATTCACCAAACAAAGGCACTTTGTGAGAATGTACAAGGGCGAGAATCACTTTCCGGGAATTACGGAGCATTCTTACTGCATCTGTGGCCCTGAATTTGGCTAGGGCAGGTTTAATGCCCAGGCTTTAAACCAGTTGGGAGGAAGTATTGAGGACTATTTAACAGTCTTGCCTTGCAGAAATGCCTGCACAAATTCATCATCAGTCAAATGCCTGTAGCTTTCGCAGATTCGATCAATCTCTTCAGCCTGCCCGCCCGAAAGTACTTCCTCTGCATTTAAACAAAACCCGCCCTGTAAAAGGCCCTGCCTGCGCAGCACTTCATGAATGCCAGGGATACATCCCTTGAAAGCGTTTCTGGCATCAAAAATAACGGCATTCATATCGGTGACCTCCACCCCTTTTGCCAGGAGTTTTTCTGCGCCAACATAATCATTTGAGATGCATGTTTTTACTTCCTTGAAAAGCGCAACCGCTTGCTTTGTCCAAACGGCCCAATGCCCCAGCAACCCACCAACAAATGCTTTTTCAACCTTCTCTCCATTCACCGTGAATTGGTAAGGTGTGAGCAAGTCGGCAACGATGTTGTCGTCATTGCCCGTATAAAGGGCTATTTCGTCTCTTCTGCTGGAGTGACACACCGCCCTGACCACGTCCAGCGTCTGGTACCGGTTGAAGGCGGCGACTTTGATGGCTTGCACATTGGGAATTTCGGCGAAGTCCCTCCAAAAATCATAACTCAAATAGCGACCACCTACAGCAGGCTGAAGGTAAAATCCAAAAACAGGCATGATTTCAGCGACCGCTTCCGTGCGCTGGATGAGTTCAGCTTCAGTATAATTATTCAACCCTCCATTACTGAGTAAGCCAAGATGGTATCCGTACTTCCGTGCTAACTCAGCTTCTCTCAAGGCCTGATCGGCGGGCCCGCAAATACCAGCTACTTTTGTAAACGGACGTGTCAATTCAGCCCTTTCAATTTCATCTGCAGCCATTCTAAGTACTGGCTCCAACAAATTGATTTCTGGTTTACGGATTTCGAACTGCGTGGTGTGAACACCCACTGCCACCCCTCCTGCTCCGCTGGCCATATAATAACGAGTGAGCTGTCGCTGCCTGGCTTCATCCAGGTGAAGTGCTGATGTGAGCGCCAGTGGATGGGCAGGAATAACCGTTCCCTCCTTTAATAGCTGAGTCACGGAAGAATTGAGTTGTATATGTTTAGGCATGGCTTAAAATTTTCCTTTTCTTTCTGAAAAGTGAGTGGGCTTATTTAAAATTTCACCCCCCGCACTGTACCATTCAAGGATAGCCTCCATCATTTGTTTCAAGCTCACTTTGGGGTAGCCAAAAAGGCGAAAGGACTCGGCTGCATTCGATAGCAATGAGGTGGATTGCTCTTCGTTGATAAACTGAGGTGCTATGCCCAGTATTTTCCCAAATTCCTCAGCCAGCCATCGGACTGAGACAATTTCGGGTCCGGTGACATTCAATATTTTTGCCGGCGTGGCACAATGGTGAAGCGCTCGTAAAGCTATTTCGTTGGCATCGCCCTGCCAAATCACGGTTACCGTGCCCATGGCCAGGTCAATCGGTTTGCTCTCCTTCACGGATTTGGCTATTTCCAGCAACACGCCATACGAGACATCGTTGGCATAGTTCAGCCGGTAGATTAAAATGGGCGTGTTGTTTTTGGCAGCGAAGTATTGGAAAATGCGTTCACGACCCAGGCATGACTGGCCATACTCGCCAATGGGTTCTGGTGGCAGCGATTCGGTAGCCCCGCCACTTACTACGGGAACGAACGGATACACATTTCCTGTGGAGAAAACGACAATGCGGGATTTTTTGAACTTCTCTGCTACTCTTCCGGGTAGGTAGGTATTCATGGCCCAGGTAAAAGATTCATTCCCTGTGGTACCAAACTTTGTACCAGCCAGGTAAAGGACATTAGGCACCTCGGGAAGCGCCTGTAGCTGGTTTTCGTCCAGCAAATCAGCTGTAATTGTTTCAATACCATTTTGATGCAGTCTGGCCTGAAGACCTGGTTCAGAAAAACGGGAGACGCCAATAATCCGCTTTTTTAATCCTGCCTGATCCACCGCCTGCTTTGCTAATAGTGCAAGTGTCGGCCCCATTTTCCCGCCCGCACCTAAGATAAGAATGTCGCCCGTCAGTGCTGAGATTTCAGAAATAAGTGCTTCTGAAGGCTTCAATAGGTGCTGGTATCGTTTTTCCAGATCGTTCATATTCTGTTGGCTTCCGTATTTCTAATTTTTCCCAAAAGGCAGTTGGTGATCATACCTTTACATTAATTGCTGTCATTCCTGACAAATCCGCCCTTTCCCAAGCGCTTGAGTATATTTTCCGACCATTGATAAGCATCTGGAACATCACCGACAAATTCCGTTTTTGCAGGCCAGATCAGTGCAGGTATCTGATTGACATCGGTTGCCTGAAGGCAATTGAGCATTTCTATCGCTGGCCCTTTTCCTTCGGGGTCGCTCACCACATCCTGTGTGGAAGGTGGGTTTTTCAAAATGACAGTTTCACATTTCCCATCCAGCAAGGCCGCATATAATGACACCACGGTCATCTCCTCTCTGGCGGCAATGCCAATTTTTGTTGGGTCGATGCCAGGAAGTGTCCGACAGAATTGAAGACTCCGCAAAACATCATACACCTGCATGGAGGCAATCGTTCTTCCTGTCCAGGCCGAGGCACGTCTGATGTGCCATTGAAGCCCGGGATCCCACCCTGTTTCTCCAACGCCTCTCGGCTCAAAATAGGCTATGTTCCAGTCTTTTGACAGTTTAGAAGCGAAGCTTTCGGAATCCCACCGATCCTCATCATAATTGCGTAGCACAACCATTAAAGGCTTAACCGTGTTTGAATCGCCTCTCCAGCGCACGTCTATTTTCAAGCGCCATCCCTCCTCTGAAACAAAGCTGAATATCCTGTTTCCAGCGTTTTTACTAAACATACTTTGTATTTCGAGTTGCGAATCAAAAGCAGCCTCTTTTACTGGAAAATGGCCAAATGTTTTTTCACGCAAAAATACTTTTACTGAATCACGATGAGAAGAAAGCTCTTCTTCGGTAGTGATTTCCGGAGCTCTGGCTAGTGGGATAAAAGAATCTTGTATCGTGCGTGTGCGGTCTCCCTCCGGCGGGGCATCGACGTACACTTTAAGCTCTTCAAAAGAAAGCTGCCTTTCAGGGTTCTCATCTATATCACCCACCTGATCTGGAGTAACTTTCTTTCCCATAAGTTTATCAAGGAAAAAAGAGAAAATTTCCTGACGAGATGTTTGATGGTAAGAGTGGCCACCTGGTGTTTCAACAAGAGATATGTTGTCGGGCTTCACATACAAATCGTACATTTTCTGAGCTTTAGATTCAAGCTCACGTACCGATTCAATCTTATACATCTCATCCTGGTTGGCCTGGGCGATGAGCAACGGCCGTGGGGCAATCAAAGCGCCTATGTCGGCAAAATCACGACCATAGAGATTATTGGGCATCATGCAGTCGCAGTGTCCGTCAACGGTTCTGTTGAATACATGATCCTTTAATGTGGCTCCCCCGCAAACAGGAGCAACGGCCTTTATGCGGGGATCGGCAGCAGCAATGTACCACGACTGAGAGCCACCGCCTGAAATGCCAGTCACCCCGATTTTATCTGCATCCACCTCCGGCCTTTCCGAAAGAAGGTCAATGGCCCGAATAGCATTCCAAAGTTCGACTCCGGCAGGATTATACCCCCGACTATACCAATTGAACCACCCTTTTGAATACGGCCCCCAATGATGCCCTGGCGCCTCACCAAACTGAATGGTTTCGGTGATCAGGCATACAAAGCCCAGCTGCGCAAATTTTATGGGATGGGCCTGGTAGTGTGCCTTTTGGGTTGGAGAGTGGCCACATACATAAAGGATGGCAGGTCGGGGCTCTTTGATGCTATCAGGAATGTACAGGTTAGCCCTTACGTATAAGCCGGGAAGTGACTCAAAATACAGCTTTTCAATTCGGTAGCCCTCTTTCTTGATGGTGCCCGTCACCTTTACGTTCAATGCCGACTTTTCTCCGTTCAAAGGCAGGTGATCAATCCCCATCATTTCTATAAACTCCACGTAACGCTGACGCCTTATTTTCTCCCAATCACCTAGCGTCTGAATATCAGAATGGAAATTGTCGGTAATATCTGCCGATACTTTGTTCAGGTAACTCCGGATATTATTCTCGACCGACAAGCGAGGAACCTCACTGTCAACTCGGGAAGCTGAAGGATCGGAACATGATGAAATAAAGAGGCAGCCACATAGACAAAGGATGGTGATAACATGAAAAGCCACATACCTGGTCCTAGTTTGATGATCCATTGAAAAGAGGTAAAGTTGTTTTGAGTTGCGGGCCTGCATTCATTTGGCGGCAACAGCATCATTAAAATTAGCAATTATTACGATTACCATTCTTTCGGATCGGTGGGATTTAAATTTTAATCGTCAGTCTGAGCACTGAAAATGGAGAAAGAGCGGGCTGTATTTGATCTTGCGACTTACTCCGGCGCTTGTCTTAACTGAATCTCTTCAAGCTATTTGCTGATTTTTATCATTTCCCAATGGAGATAGATGACTTTTCTTTGTAAGTAAATCAAGTAAAAACATGCAGCAGCAGTCATCCCTTCTTTCCAAATACAATATACCAGGGCCCCGTTATACCAGTTACCCCACCGTGCCCTACTGGGAGTCGGACGATTTCACCTGCAAACAATGGACCCGAAGCTTCCAGCAAGCATTTGCTGAAACCACTGATGAAGAGGGCATTAGCTTATACATTCACCTTCCCTACTGCGAAAGCCTGTGCACGTTTTGCGGGTGCAACAAACGGATTACCAAGAATCACGGAGTGGAAACACCCTACATCAGTACCGTGCTGAAGGAATGGGACTTATACGTGGCTCGGCTTCCAAAAAAACCGGTGATTAAAGAGATACACCTGGGCGGCGGAACACCGACGTTTTTTTCTCCAGTCAGCCTGCAGTGGCTAATTATTGGCATACTTTCAAAAGC
Organism: Imperialibacter sp. EC-SDR9; assembly: GCF_902498805.1. Lineage (GTDB taxonomy): Bacteria > Bacteroidota > Bacteroidia > Cytophagales > Cyclobacteriaceae > Imperialibacter. Next base: position 280,878 of record NZ_LR701575.1, read on the forward strand.
CCATAAGCACCCCAAAGCATCTTTCAGCTTTGAAGGGCATCCTAACAACACCTCCTATGAGCATTTGAAAACACTCAGGGAACTGGGTTTTAACAGGGTAAGCTATGGTATTCAGGATTTTGATCCGGTAGTGCAGGAGGCCATCCATCGCCATCAAACGTTTGACAAAGTGAAGGAGGTGACAGAGTGGTCAAGGCAATTGGGCTATACATCCATCAACTACGACCTGGTTTACGGCCTGCCTTTTCAAACATCAAACTCCATCATTGATACGATTGAGAAAGTGAAGGAATTGAAGCCGGATCGCATAGCATTTTATAGTTATGCCCATGTGCCATGGATCAAGGGAAATGGACAGAGGAAATTTTCGGAAGCTGACTTACCAAAAGATGATGAAAAACGAGCTTTGTATGAACTTGGAAGAGACATGTTGCTGGACATCGATTTGGTGGAAATTGGCATGGATCATTTTGCCACAAAACAGGATGAGCTTTATGAATCATCAATTAACGGACAGCTTCACCGTAATTTCATGGGCTACACCGCATCATCGACCAAATTACTTATTGGGTTGGGCGTTTCTTCTATCAGCGACTCGTGGTATGGATTTGCGCAAAACCACAAAGATATTGAAACCTATCAAGAGTCAGTTGAAAGTGGCTTTTTACCAGTTTTCAGGGGGCATATGCTCAATCAGGAAGACCTCATCATCAGGCAGCACATTCTCGATCTTATGTGCAGGTTCTCCACAACGCTACTTGAGGCACAAATGCCGTACCGCTCCATACTGGAAAGACTGGCCGAGCCTCTGCAGGATGAGCTAATTGAGTTAAGCGGCGACGATGTCCATATCACTGAAAAAGGACGTGCGTTTATCCGTAACATTTGCATGGCGTTCGATAAACGGCTTTGGAGAAAACAGCCCGAAACGCAACTTTTTTCATCCACTATTTGATGGTATGAGTGGTTTGGCAGCTAAAGGGTTTGTGCTTTACTTTGAACAAAGCCTTTACCCAATGAAAAAACCTACCTACCTGATATTTGCTTTGGCACTCACGTTGGCCGTTTGCCAACCCTCATCAAAAAAACAAACGTTGAATGAGCTGAAGCAAAGCATTGCAGCAGCTTTTGAAGCCAACACCGGCGACTATGCCATTGCTTTCAAAGATCTCAGCAATCCTGACAATCAACTGTACATCAACGAAAAGGAGACATTTCATGCAGCCAGCACCATGAAAACGCCGGTGATGATTGAGCTGTTTAGGCAAGCCCGTGCCGGTAAATTCAGTCTTTCTGACTCCATTCTGGTTGTTAATGAATTCAAAAGCATTGTCGACTCATCTGCCTATACCATGGATATCGGAGAAGATAGTGGTGAGGGCCTTTACAGCTTTATTGGCCAAAAGCTCACTATTTATGACCTGACGTACGAAATGATCACTGTGAGCAGCAACCTGGCCACCAATATCCTTATAGAATTGGTAGGCGCCCCGAACGTAATGACAACCATGAAATCATTCGGAGCTAACGATATCCAGGTGCTGCGTGGCGTGGAAGACCAAAAGGCCTATGAGCTGGGCATGAACAACACCACAACAGCGAAAGACCTGGCCATTGTGATGGAAATGATTGCAACTGACAAGGCCGGCACGCCGGAAGACTGTGCCGCAATGATTAAAATTCTAAAAGACCAGCGATTCAATGACATCATTCCGACCTATTTGCCGGATTCAGTTTCTGTGGCACATAAAACAGGCTCCATTACCAAATTGCATCACGATTCTGGCATTGTTTATCTACCCGATGGACGCAAATACGTACTGGTACTGTTGTCTAAGAACCTGAACACCATTGAAGAGGGTACCGAAGTACTGGCAAGGGTGTCGGAAAAGATTTATAGCTATTTGAATCAATAGTCAGCAACAGTTATAGTTTCAAAAAAGACTGCAATCGATTCAATCGGGCAAAGGCTATCTGTCGCCGGATTAATATATTTACCGCCCTCCTTTGAGACGTTTGTCTACCTAAGTTGCCGTGCATCTACCTATTTTGCTTGCTCAAATTAATTTGAAACGTATTGATGAAACAACACCTACTTGAAAAGGCATCTTTGAAGCTTCTGCCTTTCGTCTTTATCACTCTCATTGGATTTTCTTGCAGCGAATCACGTGACAGCTCGCTTTTGGTTGTTTACGAAAAAAACCATGCGCTAGCAGCTTCGATAAATCAAATAATGAGTGATGCCACGACGCAAGGACTAAAAACCGACACAGTCTCCCTCACCAGCGACCGCCGTGGCGACAACCTTTGGAAGAACAAAGGTGTGCTTTTGCTGGCCAATACAAATCATCTTACACCACAGTGGCAAACCGACATTGAGCGCTACGTGCAAACCGGTGGGGCTCTACTTGCTCTCAGGGACACAGTCAACCAATACCAATGGCCCTGGCTGTTTGCTGCTGAGGAAGCCGGAACACAAAATTATGACGGCGGAAGAGTAACATTTTTTGCTACCGCAACCGATTTAACCGGTGAGACCATCTCCTCCTCCTTAGCAGAAAATGCTATTAATAAAGACAATGCAAAGAGCCTGGCTGCACCCGACGTCAGCCGGTTTACCAAAATCATTCTCGATGCAGAGGTCAACGAGCCAATGGAGTTGGATATACTTCCTGATGGCAAGCTGCTGTTTATCGAGAGGGAAGGTAATCTGAAAATGTTTGATCCGGAGTCAAACGAAACGAAGATTCTGCACACTTTCAAAGTAAATACAGAAGGCAATTATGAAGACGGTATGTTGGGCCTTGCTGTAGATCCAAACTATGATCAAAACAACTGGATTTACATTTACTACTCTCCTTTGGGCGGTGCCTCCCGGCAAAACCTGTCCAGGTTCACGCTGCTGGCCGACAGCCTGATAGTGGGTAGCGAAAAAATTGTGCTGGAAGTAGGCGTGCAACGGGAAACCTGCTGCCATTCAGGCGGTGGTGTGGTGTTTGGTCCCAACGGTCATCTTTACCTCAGCACCGGCGACAACACCAACTCCAAGGAATCAAGCGGTTATTCTCCCCTTGACGAACGCCCAGGCCGTGGGCCGTTCGACTCACAGAAGGGTTCCTCCAATACCCATGATCTTCGTGGCAAGATCTTAAGAATCAAACCTACGGCGGAAGGCTCCTATACGATTCCTGACGGTAATTTATTTCCCAAGGATGGTTCGCAGGGCCGACCAGAGATTTATGTCATGGGTTGCAGAAATCCATTCCGATTCACCGTGGATATGAAAACCGGTTACGTGTATTGGGGGGATGTGGGCCCGGATTCGGGTAGAGACAGCGAGAAAGGCCCTCAGAGCTACGACGAATGGAACCAGGCAAGAACGCCTGGCTTTTACGGCTGGCCGTACTTCGAAGCGAACAACATTGCCTTCCCTATGGTTGACTTCGCTACGGATGAAATTGGCCCCAAGCAAGACCCGGCCCACCCAATCAACGAATCTCCCAACAATACCGGCTCAAGAGAATTGCCCCCTGCAAGGCCTGCCATGATCTGGTACCCTTACGGCCAGTCGGACATTTGGCCCATGCTGGGCACAGGCTCCAGAAGTGCCATGTCGGGCCCCATGTATTACAAGCCAGCCAACGCTTCGAAAGCGGGATTTCCTGAGTATTACAATGGCAAGCTTTTCATTTATGAGTGGGCACGCAGCTGGATCAAGGTGGTGTCGTTTGACGAGGATTGGAACCCAACGCAAATTGAGTCGTTTCTCCCTGACGAAACATTTGTGAAGCCTATCGATATGGAGTTTGACAAAAACGGTGTGATGTACCTGCTGGAGTATGGCTCCAACTACTTTGCCAACAATGTGGACGCAAGGCTGGTAAGGATTGAGTACACCGAAGGCAACAGGGCGCCTGTGCCAGAGGTAGCGACGGACAAAACCAGAGGTGCAGTGCCGCTTACTGTCAACTTCTCAGCGCAGGGCTCTTTTGACTATGATAAAGACGATGCTTTGATATTTAGCTGGACAACCAAAGACGGCAAAAAGTATGAGGGCCGTGATGTGAGCATTACTTTTGATCAGCCCGGTGAACAAGAAGTGGAGTTGACAGTAACCGACTCCCGAGGAGAAAGCGCCTCAGCCTTTGTTAAAGTGATAGCAGGCAACGAGCCTTCGAATATCGTTTTTGACTACAGCGGTAACCAATCCTTCTATTTTGGTAAGGAAACTAATAACTACAAAGTAATCGTTACCGACAAAGAAGACGGCAGCACAGAGGATGGCAGCATAACCGAAGAGGCGATAAGCGTTAATTTCAGCTATCTGGAAGGCGGCTATGACCTGGCCAACCTGGGCGAGGACTTCTTCAAAAACCCAGCCATCAATGTGAAAGGTAAAAACATGATCGCCAACAGTGATTGTTTGTCGTGCCACTCTGTGGATCAGAAATCGATTGGGCCTACCTACATCGAAATTGCAAAAAGATACGCTGATGACCCTTCGTCAAGAGACATGCTGGCTGGCAAAATCATCGAAGGCGGCAATGGCAATTGGGGCCACAGCCTGATGGCAGCCCACCCGCAACTTACGCTCGATGAAACAAGAGTGATGGTGGATTATATCCTGTCGCTGGTGAAAGAGAGCCCGACTACAAGTTTGCCTTTGAAAGGCAGCATAACGCTTGACAAACAAGGCACAGAGAACCAGGGAGCCTATGTGGTAGGCATCAGGTATACCGACAAAGGAAATGGCACCATTTCCGCCATTGAGTCGTCAAAGATGATTATGATCAAAGCGCCAGTGCTTGAGGCTGAAAACTACGATTTCTTCAACGACGTGCAGCAGCAGCGCCCCAATGGTGGCGACTTTGCCTTCCTGAGCAATATCAATGATGGCTCATATATTGGCTACAAAAGCATTGACCTGAAGGGAATCAGCAAAATTTCTGTAACCATGATGGCTGTGAAAGGCGGAACGATCAAAGTGGTTTCAGGCAGCCCCACAGGCAAGGTTATCGGTACGGTGGATGTGCCAGCGTTCGAAGGCTCATGGAGAGATCGCCAGTGGGCAAATGCTGACATCAGCATCGACGAGGTGGGTCAGATTGCCAATCTATACTTTGTTGTTTCCCATCCGGATAAAGAGACAAACCTGATGAGTCTGGACAAAATCAGTTTTTTCAAATAGTTAGAAAACAAGTCTTACCCGACTATCCAGGCACCTGTCTTAAGAAGGCAGGTGCCTTTTTGCTCCCAATCAAGTTGACTTTATTGTCACCGTCCGGTAGCCTCTGATTCTGAGGAGGAAAAGACCAAATCAACATCCACCGGAGCTGTTCCTACTCTTCCCACAGCGGGTAGCTCAAGGGCCAAATCAAATAAATCAAGTTCCAGGCTTAGTCCAAGTACATTCACCTCCACCCCTTCCTGAAACCCAGCCGTGAGACCCAGTAAACCATACACAGAAGCCTGCACCCCACTACCACTTGCCGACCACCCAAACGTTTCTTTCCATGGCCGCCAGTCCTTTCCAATGGCTGTAGATGGAAGGTCGAGACCAAGTTCGGGCACTTCAAGACCAAGCCATGCAATAAACGTATTGCTATTGGGGCCCGGCCAAACGGTGTAGGTGTCGGCGTATGGGTATTTTGCTATTGCTTCCTCAACTTTGTCTACAACAAGCTCAGCATCCCGGCCTCGCAGGTCAAGGAGAAGCGTGGGTTCATTGCCATACCAGCTTTTGTCTGGAATGCCTGCCTCTGAGAAAAGTGCGGTTCCATTTCTGTTTAGCGCCCACCCTATGATCTGGCTGACCTGGTAGTGATCGGCACCCTTGCCTTTTGTAGCTATCCAGGTATGGACTGCAAGCACTTTTTTAGCTCCCCATGTACGGGCTGCATATACCTGTATCACCGCATCATCGTACTGATCCGCCTTGGGTGCCAAACCATAACTGTAGGCTGAACCCCCTATATCAGATGCAGCGAGGCGCTCCCGGTGAATTCTGAAGGGTTCAATCAGGTAAATGCCATATGCGTACAACACCAAAAGCACCATCCAGCCAATTTTTGACAAAGGCCATTTCCTCTTCGGTTTAACATTAAGCTGACGATCCATGGACACGATTACTCCCTGTTTACGAGTGGCAGGTAAAAAGGTGACGTGTCTCGTGATTTCAGGGCTACTCAATCAGTCCGGTTAAAATGAAAAAGCAGCCTCCGTTACCAAAAGCTGCTTTGCCTATTCAACCTGATAAAGTCTATTTTTTGATGCCCTTTCCTGTTGCCGCCCAATAAATACCGCCATACAAGTGATCCAGGAAGGTTTGATCAGAATAGATAGCCCCAATATGGCCCAGGCCTGTATAGAAAGCCCTTCCACCGTCGTAGTCATGATACCACGCAATTGGATGGAAATCGCCCATGCCCTTTCTGGCAGTACCCCCCCAATTGGTTGATGCATCGTAGCTTTTTTCGTCCACGGTGAGTAAAAATTTCAAGTCGTCAGACTTAAACGGCTTTTGGTACTCATACCATTCGTCAGTCCACAGTAGTCTTTTGGGAAAGCGCTCCATTCCAGGGAAATTACTGTCGACTACGTCCAAATAGGCAGTTTGCTGCTGCGGGTGAACCTGAAACATCATGCCTACCATTTTGGTGTACCATTCCCACTCGTATTCGGTATCGGCAGCGGCATGCACGCCTACCCAGCCTTTGCCAGACTTAATGTACTTTTCGAAGGCCGCCTGCTGCTCATCATTCAAGATGTCGCTGGTAGTGCTGAGGAAGATTACCACATCGTAGTTGGCTAGCTGCTTGTCGTTAAAAACAGAGGCATTTTCCTGCCAGTCGACACTAAAGTTGTGGCGGCTGGCCAGCGCACGAACGCCATCTACTCCTTCGTGAATAGACACGTGGTGGAAACCAGCTGTTTTAGTGAAAAGAAGCACTTTGAATTGCTGCGCTTGTGAAGCAGACACAATACAAATTGCAAAAAGCAACGAAAGTATGTTTTTCAACATTGGATTTAGGGGTTTAAGTCTTCTTAATTAATTGATAGTAAATAAACATGCGGGTATATCACCACAGGCACTTTTCAGGTCATAAAAAGGGCTCAGGTTCCTGCTCAATCAAAGCATTTGTATCAACTGTAATTACGCCAGAAACTTTCAATTTACCTATAATGGTGTGCAGCAGACACCCATGAAAGGGATAAATGGCTTCCGTCATCCACTTGCCTTAAGAGGATTACATCTATTTCGGGGCCTGGCTTATAAATTCCCGACGCAATTCACAGGCTACCTATCAATTTATTCACTAAATTGACAAGAAAGTCTGCATTGAAAAGAATTCTTATCATAGGCTTTCTTTGGGTTACATGCGCATTGGTGTCAGTGGCACAAACCCCTTATGTTGACAGCCTTAAGCAAGTTTTAAAACTTCACCCCGAAGACACCATCGGCGTGAATGCATCGCTGAATCTGATCAGCGAATTCCTCAGGATAGACTTAAACAAAGCTAAAGAATACGCATTCCAAACCATACCAATTGCCACTTCTCTTAATCATGTAAAGGCTATAGGCAGCTCTTATCACTACCTAACAATCATTTATCAAAGCTCTGCCCAGCAAGACAGCGCCGTCTTTTTTCTGACGCAATTAGAGGCCTTGTCCGACGCCAACCCCGACAATTGGAAACTAAAAATGAATTACAACCAGTCCGCTGGCCTCTATTATAAAAACCAGGGCTATTACAAGAAGGCTCTTCCCTTTCTCCTGGACAATCTCCGGTTTGCTCAGCCTGACCATGAAAACACAGGCGGCCTTTTTCTCAACATCGGGAATGCCTACTTCAACCTGGCCGACTACCGGAACGCCATGCACTATCACCTTGAAGGGCTGGCCCTTTTTGAAAAAGTCAACAGCTTGAGAGGGCAGTCGTTTTGTTTGCAGAGCCTGGGAAACGACTTTTTTCACCTGAACCAATTCGAGTTGTCAAAAAAATACTACCTACAGGCCATTAAGATGAAAGAGCAGCTCAACGACAAGCGAGGGCTCCTTACCAGCTGGACCGGAGCGGGCGATGTGTATAAAGAACTAGGTCAATATTCTCTTGCTGAAAAATATTATTTACAGGCAATTTCTGCTGCCGGGGAAATGAAGCTGCCAGGCGAGGAGCTTCGGGGCCTGCATCAGATTGGTCTTCTCTACAAGCGAACGGGTGATTTTGATCGTGCCAGGGAAAATATTTCTAAAAGCTTAGAGTTGGCGGAGCAAATGGGCGACAGTTCTGTTATCGCCAGAGCCAAATCGGAGCTCGTTGGCGTTGACATGGCACAAAAAAGTGAGAAAGCCAACGAAAACACCCTCATTGCAAGCCTAAAAACTATGATTGAAGCAGGCAACAGGAATGGAGAGTTGATTGAATACAGCCGACTAAGTGAATACTATGCGGCGATGAAACAATTTGAAAAGGCATTTGAATATCAGAAGAAATACGAAGCACTGAAAGAGGAAATAGAAGGAATGGCTGTGCTATTGGAACTGAAGGAATTAGAGGGGAGTTATCAAACGGAGAAAAAAGAGCGGGAAATTGAGCTCTTAAAAAAAGACCAGGAGCTGCAGGCACTAGCGCTCGACCGTGAACGTGCCAACGTCATTGTTATTGCAGTAATACTGGCTTCAGTAATCATTGTAGGCTTGTTGCTCATCAACCGATACCGTGTGGTGGCACGAGCAAAAAGAACGATTGAAATGGAGCGCATGCGCAATGCCATTGCCAGAGACCTACACGATGATATTGGTTCAACGCTATCCAGCATCAATATTATGAGCCAACTTGCGCTCAAAGAGGATAACGGGCACGCCGGACAATACTTTCAAAGCATCCAAGAGCATTCGTCCAAGATCATGGAGAGCATGTCGGACATTGTTTGGTCTATCAACCCCAACAACGACTCGCTGGAGCAGGTGCTGGTGAAGATGAAGGAATTCGCTGCCGAAATACTCGAGCCAAAAGGGATCGCTTTTTCGTTTCAGGGGATTGATGAAGTAAAAAACATAGAACTGGCTTCTGAAAAGAGAAAGAATGTTTTCCTCATTTTCAAAGAGGCCATTAACAACGCCGCCAAGTATAGCAATGCGTCAAAAATCATCATCAATGTAGCTGGCCAAAATGGGAACATAATTTTCTCTATTAGCGACAATGGCAACGGATTTGATCCTGAAAAAGTGAAGCCTGGAAACGGGCTGAAGAACATGGAGGCTCGGGCAAAGAGCTTGCTCGGAGCGCTGAGCCGCACCAGTGCTATTGGAAATGGAACGCATATCAACCTTGAATTCCCTATCACATGATTAGGGTATTGTTTCAACTCAGGCAATAGCCGACTTTTATCATTTACCACTAATCGACCCCTGTTATGTCCCTTTCTGTGCTGCTATATGAAGATGATGAGCTCCTTCGCAGCAGCCTGCAAAGCATGATCAGCCTTAATGAGAATTTTCGCTGTGTAGGTGCGTATGGGAACGTATTACAGGCGGTCGAGCAAATCGAACGGCATCAGCCTGATTTGGTTTTTATGGATATCGACATGCCAGAAATGACAGGCATCGAAGCCTTGAAAAAAGTAAGGAGTTCCAGTCCGAATTTGCCAATCATCATGCTGACGGTATTTGACGACAGCACCCATGTTTTAGACGCCATATTTGCTGGTGCCTCGGGCTATTTGTTGAAAAAGCACATTTCTACCCGCCTTTTCGACGCAGTAGAAGAGGTGCTGGCCGGAGGCGCTCCCATGTCGCCCAGCATTGCACGAATGGTGATCGAATCAATGAGGCAAAAGCCAGCTGAAAACAATTACAAGCTTACTTCACGGGAAAAAGAGATTCTTACGTCTCTAAGCCAGGGCAACAGCTACAAGATGATTGCCGCTGAGTTCGACATCAGCCTTGATACTGTACGCACTCACATCAAGAAAATCTACGAAAAGCTTCAGGTGCACTCTCAAATCGAGGCGGTAAGTAAGGCTATCAATGAGGGGCTGGTTTAGAACCATTATCAACAGCCGTTCCTTTTGGTGACTGTTTGATCAATTTCCTGCAAACTACCTTCACAACCCCCTCACATCATCATGCGATTTACTTCACTCTTTGTTTTGGTGAGCTTTGATTGAAGTTAGTTCTCTGCTTACCAGAGGAGTATCGAATTTTTTCAAGTAAGTAAAAACCGATAACTTTTTATGAAAAGTGCTACCGGAAAGCTCACTACCTGCAAGTTACTGTCCGTCAGTATCTCGTTGTTTTCTCTCCTGACTTTGTGCTCAAAAAATACACTTGCCCAACCAGGCACTCTTGATCTTGCTTTTTCGGGAGATGGAAAGCAAATGACAGATTTTGGGGGCTTTAGCGATGAGGCTTACGCCGTTGGTTTTCAAAGCGATGGGAAAATTATCGTCGCTGGCTATACTTTTGCCACCACCGACGATTTTGCGGTTGCCCGCTACAACACCGACGGGTCGCTGGATGCCACTTTCGGAGCTGCGGGAAAGGTGACTACGCCTATTGGCACTTTCGACGACTATGGCTGGTCGTTGGCCATTCAGTCGGATGATAAAATAGTGGTGGCTGGCTACTCATTTAATGGTTCCAACGAAGACTTTACACTGGTGCGCTACACAAGCAACGGTGCCCCGGATACTTCATTCGATACTGACGGAATCCTAACAACAGCTATTGGTACAGACGATGACCAAGCCTTTGCTGTAGCTATTCAAAGCGACGGCAAAATACTCGCAGCGGGGAGGAGCCACAATGGTTCAAATTTTGACTTTGCACTGGTGCGTTACAATACGGATGGCTCCCTGGATACCTCCTTTGACACTGATGGCAAGGTTACCACCTCAAATGGGAGCTTAAGTAGTGAGGCATGGTCTATTGCAGTTCAAGCAGATGGTAAGATTGTTCTGGCAGGCACAAGCTCCAACCCACAAGCTGACTTTACTGTGGTGAGATACAATACTGATGGCTCCTTAGATACAGGTTTCGATACTGACGGAAAAGTAACAGTGAACATTGGAAGTAGCATTGCAGATGATCAGGCCTATTCCGTTGCCTTGCAAACTGATGGCAAAATAGTGGTGGGTGGCTCACACAATTCAGGAAACCTGGATTTTGCTTTGACTCGTCTCAATAGCAATGGCTCTGTAGATACCGGGTTTGGCACTGCAGGAAAGGTCATCACCCCTGTTGGCAGCTCGCACGAAACCGGACGGGCTGTTGCCATTCAGGCTGACGGTAAAATACTACTCGCCGGCTTTAGTAATAACGGATCAAATAACGATTTTGCATTGGTGCGTTACAATTCAGATGGGTCGTTAGACACTGGCTTCGGCACTAGCGGTATTGTGATCACTGCATTTGGTTCGTCCAACGAAAATGCCTACGCCATTGGACTCCAGGCAGACAAAAAGATTGTGCTTGCTGGTAGAACTAATGGTGCCACATGGGATATGGCCCTTGCTCGCTACATTGCTGTTATAGATCAATCTGTTACAAGCTTCTACCCCCTGTCGGGCGTTGTTGGCACTGAAGTTACTATTACAGGAACCGGGTTTAGCACCACGCCAGCAGACAATGCCGCCGCCTTTAATGGAACTGCTGCCGTTGTAACCACTAGCACGGCGACGACCATCACCACATCGGTACCGGCCGGGGCCAGCAGCGGCCCCATAACGGTGACAGTTGCTGGCAATACGGTCGCCTCAGACGTCGATTTTTATGTCACCGCAGCATCCATTGTAATGGCCGATGGAAACGTTTCGGGATGCGATTTTCAATTCACAGACTCCGGCGGCTTCGGCGACTATGAAGCCAACGAAGATTTCACCTTCACCTTTGTTCCCGAAAACCCCGGTGAGAAAATTAAAATTTCCTTTTTGTCCTTCGATACGGAAGTCAGCGAATATCTGGTCGCTTATGACGGGCCCGATACTTCATCGCCCTGGTTAAGCTATATGAGTGGCAACACGCTGCCAAAAGACATTATTGCAACGAGTGCTACCGGCGAAATCACGTTCTACTTTTATTCCGACAACGACGGCGAAAGACCGGGTTGGGAAGCGCTTGTTTCCTGCGTTACGGACTTAATCACCATTGATACGCAGCCTGTTGACTACACGGGTTGCGTTGGTGACATAGTCACTTTTGAAGTTGTTGCGAGCGGCACAACCAACCTCACCTATCAATGGCAGGAGTCAGACTACGAAGGTGGATGGTATGATTTGACCGATGTGGATGGCTTTTCAGGAACCAATACCTCGGTGCTATCCATTAATACAGCCGGTGATTTTGGAGAAAACTACTATCGGTGTGTGGTTTCCGGAGACCTCTCATCCAACGCATTCTCTGATGAGGTATATCTTGATATTGGGCCGGCTCAACCTTCGGTTTCCGACGTTGTCAACTGCGGGGCGACTTCTTTTACCCTCACAGCATCTGGAGCAGCCAATGGACAATACAGGTGGTATACCGTACCAACCGGTGGGTCGCCAATTGCGGGAGAAGTAAACAGTACCTACACCACTCCAGAAATAACCACTACCACCCACTACTATGTGGCCATCAATGATGGCACATGTGAAAGTGCCAGAAGTGATATACAGGCAGCCATCAGCACCTGTGAGCCAGAACCCGGATTCGTATGGGCACTGGGCGCAGGTTCAGGAGGCGGCACTAGCGCTGCCGCTAAAATTCTGCTCACCGGTGATGAAGACCTTCTGGTATTTGGCTCCTTTAGTGGCACGATTGATTTCGACACGGGTCCCGGCGAATCGATTCTCACGTCTACCCTAGGATCAAAAGTATATATGCTGAAAATGGATCCTGACGGAACATTACTTTGGGCAAAAGCGATGGGCGGAAATGGAAACATCGGCGTAGCCGACGCTACTATGGATGCGGCTGGAAATTACTACCTCCTGATCGCTTTTAATTTGACGGCTGATTTTGACCCCGGTGACGGCGTGACCAGCCTGACTGCCATCCCAAGTTCGCCAGCGAACAAAAATGATATGGCCATTGCCAAGTATGATGCTGACGGAAATTTCATTTGGGTGAGGACCATTGCGGGCAACAGCGATGAGTACGCTGGTGGCATTGAATCCGATGCGGATGGCAACCTCTATGTCACCGGAGCCTTTAGAGGTACTACCAATGTAGGGGGCTCCTTTAGCCTGACAGCCCTGGGCACCAACAGCACGGACATCCTTGCGGCTAGTCTGGACACAGACGGAAACTTTCTATGGGCATGGAATATTGGCTCCAATACAAGCACTGCATCCAACTTATTCAGCGATTCGGGTTCCGACATTGCTTTTGACGGAACCTACCTCTATATCAGCGGACGAGTGTATGGGCCAGGCACCGTGGACTTTGACCCAGGAGCAGGAACTGCTATTGAAACTCTTACCGACGGTGCGGCCTATATTTTAAAGCTAAACACTGCCGGTGAATACCAAAGCCATCAACTCATCCATGGGGGTGCTGGGAACAGCATTGCAGTGGACAACGATGGCAACATTTATGTGACCGGAGGATTTGACGACACCATTGACATAGACCCAGGAGCCGGCACGTTCGAAGTAACTTCAAGTGGATCGGCTGCCACTTATCTGGTCAAACTCGATCCAAGTGGCAATTTTGTTTGGGGTGCATCCTTCACAACCTGGCTCAACTCGGTACTCATGGGCCAGATTTTTATCGATGCTGCGGGAGATGTGTATTCCACCGGGTACTTTCAGGGCACCACCGATTTTGATCCCGGGCCACTAATCGCATCAGAAAGTAGTACTGGACTATTCCTCAACAACTTCACGCTTAAGCTTGACACCGACGGCAACTTTAAGTGGGTGATTGCCATGAGGAAAATAGATGGGGGGTTCACTTCTACCAACGGCTATAGTTTGGCAGTTAACTCAGCAGGCGACGTGTATTCAGTGGGTGGCTTTGCCCGCCACATTGATTTCGATCCCAGCGAATGCGTCTTCGAAATGAATAATGTAAACGGCACCGACTTCTTCATCAGGAAAGTAAGTCCGGCAGTTCCCACAGTTTGTTTTGATACTGAACCCGTTAACAAATTTGCCTGCACAGGCTCTACCGCTACGTTTGCAACCACAGTACTTGGAACATATCCCTATAATTTCCAGTGGCAGAAATTGAATACTTCAACTTCGATCTACGAAGATATTTCCAACGCCGGTGGGTATTCAGGAGCTACTACTTCCAGCCTTTCCATCAATACAACAGGCGACTTTGGTGCAGGAACTTACCGATGCAAAGTATCTGGCAGCACAATCATCGACGACTTCTCGGGAAGTGCCACACTAACCATTGGCCCTTTGACGCCCCCAACAGCAACCGACGCAAGCACCTGTACGTCCGAAAGCGTGACCCTCACTGCCTCAGGCGCTACCGCCGGTCAGTATAGGTGGTATGATGTTGAAACTGGTGGCACAGCCATTGATGGTGAGGTAAACAGCTCCTTTGTCACGCCTGAGCTTTCAGAAACAACCACGTTTTACGTGGCGATCAACAACGGTTTGTGTGAAAGTGAAAGAGTTCCGGTAACCGCCACACTCAATGCTACGCTGAATCCACCTTCAGCATCTGACGTCACAGTATGCGCTGATGAAGTTGCCGTACTGACTGCCACAGGAGGCACCGACGGACAATACCGATGGTATGACGTTGAAAGTGGCGGCACTGCCATCAGTGGAGAAACCGACAACATCTACACCACTCCTGCTCTTTCAGCCACTTCCACTTATTATGTTGCTATAAACGATGGAACCTGTGAAAGCGCAAGGACGCCGGTTGTGGTCACGGTAAACTCACCTCCTTCCGCACCTTCCACAACCGATACGGTACTTTGTGGACCAGGCTCAGCTACCGTAACTGCCTCGGGTGGTTCAGATGGGCAATACCGCTGGTATGACACGGAAACAGGTGGAACCGCCATTGTGGGGGAAGCGAATGGTGCCTACTCCACTCCAACCCTGTCGGCCACTACAACTTACTATGTTTCCATCAATGATGGTTTTTGTGAAAGCCCCAGAACGGCCGTAACTGCTAGCATTAGCCCAGAAGTGACGCCCCCGACAACGACAGATGTCTCTATTTGTGCGCCGGGGAGTGCCACCCTTATTGCCTCTGGTGGTGCGGAAGGTGAGTACCGTTGGTATGACGTCGAAACAGCAGGAATCGCTATTCCCCGTGAGGTAAACGGCAGTTTCACCACTCCCATCCTATCGGCGACCACCAGCTATTACGTTGCTATCAACAACGGAACTTGCGAAAGCAGCCGAACACCCGTTACCGTCGAGATTGGCTCTGGCGTCACGCCACCAACCGCTGTCGAAGTAAGCACATGCCCTGACGAAAGTGCGACTCTTACAGCTACCGGAGGTACCGA
This sequence comes from Imperialibacter sp. EC-SDR9, assembly GCF_902498805.1. Lineage (GTDB taxonomy): Bacteria > Bacteroidota > Bacteroidia > Cytophagales > Cyclobacteriaceae > Imperialibacter. The sequence goes on from NZ_LR701575.1 coordinate 296,345, forward strand.
CGGAAACTACCGATGGTACGAGGTGCCCACGGGCGGCGCTGGCATCCCCAATCAAGTCAATAGTACGTTGGTCACTCCTGCGCTATCTTCCGATGCTACTTACTACGTTGCCATTAACGATGGCACTTGTGAGAGCGCCCGGGTACCAGTACCGATATCCCTGCGGCAGGAAGTAGCATTCACCTCCCAGCCTGCCGACCAGTCGGTGGAAGTGGGTGAGCCAGCCTCCTTCTCGGTCACGGCCTCCGGCGATAACATAACCTACCAGTGGCAAAAAGACCTGAGAAACCTGGAAGGAGAAACAAGTGCTGAACTTGTTGTAGCTGCTGTAGGTCTCGATAGCCAGGGAAACTACTCATGTACTATTTCCCATGACTGCGGCAGTCTGGTCAGCGAGGCAGCCATTTTAACGGTATTGGAGCCCGTGATAGGCCAAAACGGTGGCGAGATCATTGTTTACAACGCCGTAGCACCAAATGGCAACAACAAAAACGAATTTCTCAAAATAGCCAACATCGAAAGTCACCCGGGTAATTCCGTAGAAATCTACGACCGTTGGGGCGTGAAGGTGTTTGAGGTATCCAACTACGATAATCAGGACTCAAATGCCAGGTTTGAGGGCCGCTCCAATGTTGGGAGCAGCCTCAACCTGGTGGAAGGCACGTACTTCTATCTTATTCAGGCCTCGGGAGAAAAACTGACAGGCTTTTTACACTTAAGAAGATAATATGAAAAGGCTAGTATTGCTATCGGTCTTGTACCTGATTACTGAATATTGCCATGCTCAGCAGGATGCCCTCATGGGCACGTATCAGCTCAATCAGCTTTTCTTCAACCCTTCTTATGCGGGTGTAAACGATATCACCAGCTTCGATGTGCATTATCGCAGCCAATGGGGCAACTTGAAAGGAGCCCCGAGAACCATGCTGTTTTCAGGTACCACCTCCCTAGTCGATAATCAGGTAGGGCTTGGTGTTTCTGTACAACACGACAATATTGGAGTCATTGAAAAAACTGATATCAACCTGGGTCTGGCTTACAAAATAAAGCTCGACAGCACCTACAGCGTGTCGTTCGGACTCCAGGGAGGAGTGAATGCGCTTAACTACAACTTTGGCAAGTTGAATGCCGATGATCCCTCTGATGAGGACTTCATCTTTAGTGGGCAGTCTTATTCGAAACCCAATTTCGGTACTGGCATTTTCCTCTCCTCTAAAAACTTTTACCTGGGATTGTCAGCGCCGAGGCTGCTGAAGGTAACAGACAACCTGGACGGTGGCAACAGCCAACGATACAGTCGCCAGCTGTATGTTTCCAGTGGACTGGTCATCGACAAAGTACAAGCGGTAAAGCTAAAAGCATGGACGCTCGTGCGCTATAGTGCCGACACTCCCCTCTCCTTTGATCTTGGAGCCAGCGTACTGATGCTGGATGCAGTGTGGGCTGGTCTCTACACCAGAAGCTTCAACACAGTAGGCTTGAATGTTTTCTTTATGGCTGAAGGAGGCATCAGGCTGGGCTATTCAGGAGAACTGGCCACCAACAGCTTGGCACCCACTAGCTTCAGCACTCATGAAATTACCCTGGGCTATGACCTCAGTCTGTTTGCTAAGCAGGTGCCGAAGGTGAGGTATTATTAGCCTTCCAAAACGGGAGTTCTGATCTGCATAGAAAAAGAACTAACTACCTGTAAATCACTCAAAAAGCTACATCTTCTTTCTCAAACTGAACAGAGTCTCTAAACATGCAAGAGCTGGGTCAAATCTTCGCTCCGAGCTTTTGTTGTATTTTTACAAAAAAATATAATGCCAATTAGTGGAATTGCGTATATTCATCCTTGTGTATACGCCTACTCCATTTCGGAGATTTTTTTAACAAAAGCTCAAGTCTGCTGACCCATAGTATACCTTGGACTTCGTGTAATTTTAAATATCTACTGGGGTATCTTTTCTGGTAACACTAGTAATCAGGATTTATTAACGATGAACAACAGACTATCGGGTACGATTTTTTCAAAGGTCTTCCTTTTACTGACCCTAATCTATGGTATGACAATCGCCGGATGTAAGTTGCAAAACACTGGTGCTTCTGAAACCACAGAAAAAGATGGCGGTGGAAGTAGCACCACAAGCCCTTATGCATTAACAATTCAACAGAGTGACAATACGTCTATCCAAATATTGGGTAAAGGCAACAGGCAAAACCCTTATACCGAAACCATTGACGGCTATACCATCCTGAGAAACGAATCAAAAATATATGAATACGCTGTACCCGGATCGGACGGTAAACTTGAACTAAGTGGCGTGAAAGCCAACGATCCTGATCAAAGAAAGCCAGAAGAAGTCCAGTTTTTAAAAAGGATTGACACACATTTAAGAAACCAGTTGCACTAATATTATCATTATGAGAACCAGCTTTAAACTGATTTTTTTACTCGCAACATTTTTTGTCTCACAGCTCCGTGCGCAGTCAGGTTTGGATCCTTCAAACTGTCCGGCGTCCCCCTACGCCGTGGAAATCACGCAACCCGACAACTCTAAGCTGCGGGTAGTCGGCAAAGGCAATATGGCCAACCACCACACGGAAACGGAGGATGGTTATACAGTAGTCAAAAACGCAAGGGGCATTTATGAATATGCAGAGATAAAAGAAGGAAGACTGGCACCATCTGGCACAAAAGCTTCAAACCCATCAGGCCGGGACGCTTCTTCCAAGTCATTTCTGAACAGTCAGCCCAAACACTTACGAGACGCAATAAGCAGATCTGCTTCAAGCAACTCTCCCATGAATGTCAATCAAAGTAACTCGCCAGGCATCGAGTACGCCTTCCCTACCGCAGGAACAAGAAAGGTGCTGGTGATCCTCATCAAATACCCTGACCTGGCCAACACCTACACCGTTACAGACTTCGATGACATGATGAACGAAGTCAATTACAATACTACTGGCAGTTTCAGAGACTATTTTTTAAAGGTTTCGGGTAATGAGCTGGATGTAGATGCAGACGTCTTTGGATGGTATGAAGCTGAGAATAGCCATGACTACTATGGTGAAGAAAACAACGACGACAATTTGGCTAGAGAACTGGTTGGAGAAGCCATAGACGCAGCTGAGGTTGCCGGTGTAGATTTCTCAGTTTATGACAATGACAGTGACGGATTTGTAGACGGCGTTATCATAGTGCACGCTGGCCCCGGTGCTGAGGAAGGTAGTCAAACGGAATATATCTGGAGCCACAGGTGGAATTTAGGCTATACTTATATTCCAGAAGCCAATTATTATAGAGAATACGATGGTGTTGTCCTGAATGACTACATGATCAACCCCGAAATTCGCCAAACCACCAACATGGTGGGTATAGGCGTTTTTTGTCATGAGTTTGGTCATGGGCTGGGCCTTCCCGATTTGTATGATATTGACGACTCCAATGGAGATTCGGAAGGCATTGGTAACTGGGGACTGATGGCAGGTGCAGGTTGGCTTAACAATGAAAGAACACCGGGTTTTATGTGCGCCTGGTCACGGGCAAAATTGGAGTGGGTCACTCCCACCATAATCGAGAGTGGCGACTATTCGCTTGATCCCTCAGTCAGCAGCACTACAGTTTACAAGATCGCCACCAACGACCCCAAAGAATACTTCTTGCTTGAAAACCGTCAAAAAACTGGCCAGGACACTTACATACCCGGAGAAGGACTTGCTATTTGGCACATCGATGACAATAAAACCACCAACGGTGACGAAACCCACAAACTAGTAGACCTGGAAGAGGCAGATGGACTAAATGGATTGGACAATGGAACCAACCGGGGAGATGCTGGCGACCTCTATCCTGGCACAAGCAGCAATACGCTGTTCGACGATTCTTCTAACCCTAATTCAAAGCTGTATATTGGGAGCAACAGTAATATCCAGATTTCGAGCATAGTGGAGGATGGCCTCGGCATATCCTTCACCCTTTTGCAAGGCGATATCCCAAATCCATGCGAAGATGCTATCGAAATAGCTGACACTGGCAGCGGGAATGCAAAAGCTTTTACAGGTGGTGGCGAAGGAGATTGGGATCTTGGCGTATGCGAGAGTACAGCTCCAGGCATTGAGCAAATCTACAGCTTCACAGCTCCTTCCACCGGTCTATACAGCTTAGAAGTAACGTCAACCAGTGGTACGGTAGCCTATGCCTGGAGTGCAACTTGCGGCTTTGCAGGTTGGAGCTGCATCGGAGAGATCAACTCAACCGGAACATACGGCAGCCTAGCTTTTACCGAAGGTGAAACATACTACCTACTCCTTGATGACGAAGACGACGGCACTGGAAGCACCCATGAATTTTATATAAACGAACCAATCACTCCGTGTGACAATATTACGGCGATTGCCGGAATGGGGTCGGAGAATAGTCAGACATATACAGGAGAAGGATCCGGTTTGTGGAATACCGAATTTTGCGAATACTCTACACCCGGAACGGAACATATTTACAGCTTCACACCATCCGAAACGGGCTTCTATAGCCTGGTGGTAACATCTGCGACAGACTGGGCCGACTACGGATGGAGTACCAGTTGTGACGCAGAGGGGTGGAATTGTATCGGAGATATCAATAGCGCTGGAACCTATGGCTTGATAGAGTGGACTGAAAGTGAAACATACTATATTTTAGTCGACGCTGAAGATATCACATCAATTGCACATGAATTTCACATCGAAGGCCCCGTCGGTGGCGGTACTGTTTGTGAAAACGTGATTGCAATATCTGGCACAGGAGAATCAAACGCTCAAAGCTATTCTGGAGCTGGGACAGGGCAATGGAGTACCAGTTTTTGTGGGTTCTCTACCCCTGGCATTGAACAAGTTTACAGTTTTACGCCAAGTGCTTCTGGTTCCTACAGCGTCGTCATCACGTCAGCCAATGGTTGGGTTGACTATGCCTGGGGTGTAAGTTGCAGTATTGCCGGCTGGGACTGTATAGATGATATTGAAGACCCTGGCACATACGGGGAACGGTCTTTGACTGAAGGCGTCACTTATTACCTATTGCTTGATAGCGAAAGCGACGTTTTAGGCACCCATGAATTCTTCATAAGCGATCCTGTTATCGGCCCGTGCGATGAGGTGATTGAAATTACCGGCACGGGAGTAGGGAATTCGATAACCTTCGAAGGTGGAGGCAGTGGACAATGGAGTAACAACTTTTGTGGCTATCCAACACCCGGTGACGAGCAAGTGTATAGCTTTTTAGCGCCGTATACTGGCGACTACTCAATAACTCTTGCGTCAGGGGTAAGTTATGTCGACTATGCCTGGAGCACGGCTTGCAGTTCTGGCAGCTGGACTTGTATTGGCGATGTCGATACTCCGGACACATTTGGCTCCCTATCATGGACGCAGGGCACTACATACTACCTCTTGCTAGATGATGAAAATAGCACGCCAAGCAATCACACATTTTATATCAATATACCCGAAGGTGAAGGCAGTGCGGAAATTGAAGTCACTCCTACCGCACTGACGCAAACGCTAACAGAAGGAAGTTCGGGGTCTAAAGAATTTACTATCCAGAACACGGGTGATGGCGAGCTTACTTTTTCCATCGCACCTGAAGAGGATTGGACGAGTGTTGACCCCATTTCCGGAACCGTTGATGCCGGCGAATCAGCTATGATTACTGTCACCTTTGATGCAACAGCGCTAACTCCCGACACTTACTCATCAGACATTACTATCAGCAGCAATGATGATGATGAGGCGGAAACCGTGGTTACGACGTCACTGACTGTCGAGGAGCTCATCGAATACACTATTTCGCTTGCAGCTAATCCTGAAGAAGGTGGAGACGTAATAGGAGCGGGTGTGTATGAAAAAGATGAGAGCGTAGAAGTGAGTGCGACAGCAGCGGACGGATATGCTTTCCTCAATTGGACTGAAGGAGCAACAGAAGTCTCGGATAACGCTGTTTATAGCTTTACCGCCACCGGAGACAGGTCGCTTGTCGCCAACTTTGAAGAAGTGATCAGTATCGCTGCAACTGCTAGCCCCGCAGCGGGAGGCGCTGTAACGGGACAGGGAGATTTTAGCCCTGGAGCAGCGGTTAACCTGACAGCCACAGCCTCTGAAGGTTACAACTTCGTCAACTGGACAGAAGGCGGAACAGAAATATCGACCGAAGCGACATTAAGCTTCACTGCTTCAGTTGACAGAACCCTGGTCGCCAATTTCCAGATACAGTCTTTCGTCATAATGGCCATTGGCGACATTGCCGAAGACGTAAGTGTGACCGGGGGCGGCACTTATGATTATGGAGAAACAGTTTCTCTGCTCGCAATTCCAGGCATCGGGTATGATTTTATCAACTGGACGGAAGACGGCGAGGTGGTGTCTGAGCTTACCTCGATGAGCTTTCTCGCCAAAAAGGACAGAGACCTGGTTGCCCATTTTCTGCCACAAGCCTACGAAATTCAGGCCACCCCTAATATTGCAGGTGCCGGTGAGATAAAGGGAGCAGGAACCTATAGTTATCTGGAAGCCGCTGAGGTAACGGCCACTCCTTCTGCCGGATATAGTTTTGTCAATTGGACAGAAAATGGACAAGCACGGTCGAGTAATGTTACTTATGGCTTTACTGTATTGGGAAATAGAACCCTTGTGGCAAATTTTGAATTACAATCATTTGCAATCACAACGATTTCCAACCCAGTTGAGGGTGGTTCCACGACAGGAGCTGGCAACTACGCCTATGGAAGTTCTGTTTCAGTGGTCGCAATGCCAGAAGCCGGGTACAACTTTATCAACTGGACTGAAAGCGGTTCGGACGTATCGACAGCCCTTACCTACACATTTGACATCGAACAAGCCAGAAACCTTGTGGCCAATTTTGAGCTCAAGTCTTTCGATATCACAGCCTCGGCAAGCCCTTCAGAGGGAGGCTCTACAGAAGGTGCAGGTGCTTATGATTTTGGCACCACGGCTACTTTAACAGCCGTGCCGGGGGCAAGCTACGAATTCATCAACTGGACAGAAGGAGGTACGGAAGTGACAACTGACCCAGCACTTAGCTTCACAGTGACTGAAAACAGATCACTTGTGGCCAATTTTGAATTCAATCAATTCCTTTCCGTAAACTGGGAGGGCGAATTGGCTACAGTCTACCCCAATCCGGTTAAAGACTACCTAACCGTTGAAATGGATGATTTTGTACAGGCCGTGGTTTTCGAGTTGACCGGAAAAGAAATTCACAGGTCAACATCAAAAAGCCTAGATCTGAGAGATTTGCAGCCCGGCATGTACCTAATCAAGCTGGAGGATTCGGATCACAGGCAAACGTCGTTTAGGATAATAAAGGACTGATATTGAGATGTTTAAGAACCATTATTTTTAAATAAATGGAGGAGCCCAATCAAACCTACTACCCCACCCTCAAGCAATCATTTGGGTTGATAGGTCTCCTCCTGCTTTTTTCCCTGGCCGGAGCTATTCCAATGATCATTATCAAAGGAATGCATTTGAACAACGATGTTTATGAGCAGGTAGCCCAACTGGCTATGTATGTGATTTCGTTTGCTCTTGTTATCGAATTGGCCTGGAAAAAGATTCGGAAACAAGGGCTTTGGGATCCAACTCCTAAACGGCAAATGGTGGGCATGGAAATAATTGCAGTACTGCTGACAATGACGATTGCCACGATCATCATTGTCGATCCGATTATAGAACTTATTCCCATGCCGGAATACTTCAAACGGCTTTTCGAAGAGCTTATGAAGCCGGATCTGACTAGCTTTCTCACATTAGTTGTCGCTGCGCCTATTCTCGAAGAGCTTCTTTTCAGAGGCGTTATACTTGAAGGACTTCTTAAAAACTACAGCCCCCAAAAGGCCGTCATCTGGTCGGCACTTATTTTTGGAATTGCCCACTTCAACCCCTGGCAGGCAATTGGCGCAACAGCGACAGGCGTCTTGATCGGTTGGGCCTATGTTAGGACAAACTCTTTGATCCCCGGCCTCATCATACACTTTTTCAACAATCTACTAGCCTTCTGTCTGATGGTCTTCATTGGCAGTGACATGGAGGACATGACATTGCCTAATTTGATTGGCAATAATTTGCTGTACGTCGGCATATTTGCTCTGGCAGTGGCAGCACTGTTCGTGGGCCACCGTTTGATAGAGCGGTGGAGTGAGAAAGAAGCTTGAACCCCCGAGCTGTGAGGATTTCCCTGGTTACAACCCGTATTCTGGCATCCGCCAGTTATTCCCTCAATACCACAGTTTTCATTCATCTTCGCTTATACACCAATTCATATAGAGCTATTTTGCAGAAACAGAGGCCATTTGTCTTCATCACCGCATGAAGACTTCGTACCTTCTTGGCTTCGCTGCAAAAGACCGTTTCCATGCCGCAAGTGATCTGGACTTTGTGATTCAATTTCCCCCGGGCCTTGAGCTATTTTCGCCTGGACATGGCACTGAATTATTCTTTGCCATTCTTATTTATCTTTGTCTGGGCACCAAGAGAGGCTACACTAGAAATCATCAATCATCCGAAACTCAAACAATGAAAGATCAGGTGAAAGACATCAAATACATCAGACATGACAGCCTGCTGGCTTGGGGGCAGACCTGTCTTGAAAAGCTAGGCGTACAAGAGAACGACGCCCATTTTTTATCCGAAAGTCTTGTTCAGACCAGCTTATGGGGCATCGATTCTCATGGGATTGCTCGGCTTCCGCATTATTTGGCCCGTTTGCAAGCTGCCTCTATCAAACCTGCGCCTAACATTAAGATAGAAAACGCTGGCACATGCATTGCCAATATTGACGGAGACCATGGACTGGGGATTGTGGTTACAGGTAGGGCCACCAAAGAGGCAATAAGACTGGCCAAAGAAAATGGTGTTGGCATTGCCGGCATCAGGGAATCTTCACACTGCGGAGCCATTGGGATTTACGGAAGAATGATCGCCAATGAGGGGTTGATTGGTATCGTTTTCACACATACCGATTCTCTTGCCGCACCTCATAGGGGATATCAAAAGTTTCTGGGAACTAACCCCATCTGCATCAGCGTGCCCAATGCAGACGGTCCGCCGCTGTGTCTCGACATGGCCACCACCATCATTCCCTACAATGCCGTATTGAATGCCAGAAGGGAAAACGGCAAAATTCCTGAAGGAGTGGCTTTTGACAAAGAAGGAGCACCAACCGAAGACCCTCATTCAGTGGCCTCCCTGGCGCCGGTTGGCATGCACAAAGGCTATGCGCTTTCATTTATGATTGATTTACTTTGCGGGCCCCTGAATGGCATGGCATGGGGCCCCAATATATCGAACATGTACCGAGACCTTACAGAAAGAAGACACCTCGGTTCTTTGGTGATAGCCATTGATCCCCAGCGCTTTTTCGGTGGCATCACCTTTCCAACATCAGTGGCAGAAATGGCCAGGGCAGCCCGTGAGCAGACGCCAAGAGACCCCGAGCAACCAGTACTGGCTCCAGGAGATGATCATTATGCAAAAGAAAAGCTTCGTCGCAAGCATGGCATACCCATAGAGCCAGGTTTGTGGGAGCAAATGAATGAGCTGAGCGTTAAGTTCGGCGCTGCATTGCCCGAAAACGTGGACGGCACTGAAAATTAATGTAGGAAGAGGAAACGAGACTTTAGCTGGTACTATGGATCAATCTGTATTCCTGGGGATTGAATGATTGGTGTGTGGCTAAATAAAAAGCAAAACTGGTTCAATGCGTCTCGCTTGGACCTTTTGCTTTTTTATAGCCACTCGGGATATTGCAGTTAAAAGTTAATCCCCCAGATTTTCCGCTTAATCCGTTACTATGATCCTGGCAGATTGGGTATGACTCGCCTGCCGCAAGGGTCTCCCTTGTGGCCATCTTCAGTCTGGCGTCCGCCTGCCAGGCTTTCAGTAAAATCCGCTAATGCTCTAACAGATCACCAATGGCGTGAATAGCGAGACGCTTGAACTAGTCCGAAAAACGACCAAAGACTACAAAAGTTCCCTACCTGCCGCAAGGGTCTCCCTTGTGGCGATCTTCAGTCTGGCGTCCACCCGAAGTATTAGTCTCCCTACCTCACCCCCATCTCCTCATACACTATCGTATGGATCGTTGGTCGCACAGCCAGGTCGTAGATGGCCGTGCTGTTTCTGGTTGGGTACACACGGTTGGACAGGAACACATACATAAAATCATACTCAGGATCAAGCCACACGAATGTGCCTGTGTAGCCCGAATGTCCAAAGCTGGACGGAGATGCCTGGCGGGCGACGCTGCTGCTTCTCTTATTGTATTCAATCAACGGCTTGTCGAAGCCTATGGCCCGGCGGTTGCCCTCCTCGCAAAACTGGCAAACAGAAAACTTCTCCAGCGTCTGAGGCGAAATATAGCGCTCCCCGCCGTACGTACCCTCATTCAGGTACATCTGCCACATGGCTGCCAGGTCGTAGGAACGAGCGAAAAGTCCGGCGTGGCCCGACACACCGTCAAGCATGGCGGCGCCTTCGTCGTGCACCACCCCATGCAGCTGCGTCATGCGGAAGTAGTTATCGTTCTCAGTAGGAATGATCCGGTCAAGGGAATACTTTCTTCCCGCATTGTAGCCCAGTGTTGTCCCTCCTATTCTGTCATAAAAATTCGCATTCAGGTATTCCTGAAAGTCAGTGCCAGTCAGCGTTTTTACGATATCCGGATATAGATAAAAACTCATATCGGAATACACATAACCAGGCTCAGGATTGAGTTTCGACTTTTTGATCTTCTTCAGCAGTGTGTGCTTGTAGTCTTTGTACTCGTATAGATTGTCGGTCAGCTTGATCGGGTAGTCAGCAGAAGGCGTTAGCGACAATGTATGGCGCTTGTAGCTGCTGTCCTTCTTGTAAGCCGACTGATAGAAAGGAATCCATGACTTAAGCCTTGCCTGGTGGCTAAGGATATCAATGAACTCCAGTTTGGCCTTGTTTGACCAGCCGAAGTACGGATAGTAGTCTTTAAGTCTGGCATTTAGGTCAAACTTATTCTCGTCATGAAGCTTCATGATCGCAGCCAAAGCGGCTGTAATCTTCGTAAGAGAAGCCAGGTCGTAGATATCGGTTTTCTTCACATCCAGCAAACTGTCGTAGGTGTGAAAACCGTAAGTCTTATGGAAGAATACTTTCCCCTCTTTGGCCAGCATCACTTGTCCTCCCGGAAAGGCTTTTTTCTCAATAGCCAGTGTCATGGCGCTGTCAATGCGGGTTTCAAGGGTTTGGCTATTAATGCCCAGCTCTTCGGGCAAGGTAAACTTGAATCGAACGCCTCCCTCCGTTGTCAATCCGTAACCGGCAGGCCAGCGGTCGTTCACCGTTACTGGCAAGTGCCCTTTGGCTCCAATGCCTCCGAAAATAAGCTGCGCAGCCATGTCTCCGGCTATTGCGTGCTCCTGATAGGTCGTAAACACCGCATCAGCTTCTGCAATCCAGTCGAGTTTGGAAAGCGTATAAGGATTCCTCATGGCCGCTACCACGGTTGCTTTGCCTTCGACAAGCTCTTTCACGAACGCCTGCACGTTGGCTGACATCCCTTCCCTGTTATTAGCTCTGAGCCCTGAGTGCAAGCCAATGAGCACCATGTTGTAGCTGCTCAGGCTATCTCTCACTGCCTCTATTTGTGCCGGGGTGGCCTCATTGGGCAATATCAGATGAGGCATTTCGGTATAGTCATTCAGTCGTTGCTGGAAAGGAGAAAGTGCCTCCACTCCTACGCTAAGGCTTGCCAGCTTCAATGTATCGAGTCGCTTCAGAGGCAACAGATCGTTCTTGTTTTCCAAAAGGGTAACAGACTCCTCAAACAGCCTTCGGTTCAGCAATTCGTCGTTGGGCTGATGCAGGTCTTCGAAAACGTACTCATTGCTCAACGGATTCCAGCGGGTCATTCCTGTCACATATTTGCCCATTAAAATCTTTTTCACACTCTCTGCCAAACGTTGCTCTGTGATCTCTTTCTTCGTCACTGCCGCTTTCAGGTACTCAAAGGCAACATCCACGTCCTCTGCAAACTCCAGCGCATCGTTGCCTGCCAGAAAAGCCTTTTTCTCAAGCTCGCCAGAGGCATGATACTTCGTCACACCCTTCATATTGAGGGCATCTGTGTAAATGATTCCCTTGTAACCCAACTTGTTTTTCAGCAAGTCCGTTACCACTGGCTTCGATAGTGTAGTCGGCAAATTGGGCGTGTCGTCCAACGTCGGAATTGACATGTGCGCCACCATAATACCCGACACATTGGCCTCAATTAGCTTTTTAAAAGGGTAAAGTTCCACACTGTCAAGCCTTTGCATATCGTGCTTAACAACAGGCAGGTCGTAGTGAGAATCCGTACCTGTGTCGCCATGGCCGGGAAAATGCTTTGCCGAGGCCAACACCCCCTGGCTTTCGAGGCCCCTCACATAGGCCAATCCTCTTTGGGCCACCTCTTCCCTGTTCTCGCCAAAAGAACGGTAATTGATCACCGGATTGTTAGGATTGTTGTTCACATCCACGACCGGTGCAAAATTGACATATGTTCCCACTCGTTTCAGCTGTCGTGCAATCGCCTGCCCCATTTGCTCGATCAAGGTAACGTCTTCGATAGCACCCAGGGTCATCTGGTAAGGAAACGACATCGTGCTGTCGAGCCGCATGCCTATACCCCACTCCGCATCCATAGCGATGGACAAAGGAAGTTTGGCTTCTTTCTGTAGTTTGTTGATCAGGTTGATCTGCCTGACAGGTCCCCCCTGAAAAACCACTAAACCTCCGACATGCCGCTCTTTAATCAGCCGGATCAACTCCTGCGTATGGGCTTCGTCCCGGTTGGAATACGCAGCAATCATAAGCAGCTGCCCTATTTTTTCATCCAGCGTAAGTGTGGCATAGGTCGAATCTACCCAGGCTTTAGCTTGCGCTACTTCGTTGAGTTGCTCGAAGGGCCGGGGCATGGGTGCCTGGGCAGCGACCGGAGTAAAACGGAAAAGGATAAGACATAAGAAAAAGGTAGCTCGCAGGTAGATTTTAAACATCATCAATCAGGTTTACTGAAAATATAAATTTAGAGAAGTCAGCCGGTGACAAAAAACCTATGGCTAAATCTTCTTAACCCCCAGTCCGGGCTTGTCGGTCAAACTCATCATACCGTCTTTGATAGTGAAGCCGCCTGACACCACATCCTTGGCGAGATCGAGGCTTCCGTCGAGGTCGATATATTTGGTATGAGGACACGAAAAAGCCACATGCAGCCCGGCAGCAATGCTGATTATGCTTTCGTCGTTGCAACCCCACATCAGGTCAATGCCTGCGTACTTCGCTATGGTGGCAATTTCCCTGGCGGGCTGAATGCCGCCACATTTCATCAGCTTGATATTGTAGATACCCGCAGCCTTGGGATTGTTGGCCAGGCTAAAAGCATCAGCCGGTCCCACCAGTGATTCATCGGCAGCTACCAGGTTCTTTACATAATCAGGAAACTTGCGGTACTCAGCAATGGCCGATTGCTTCAGGGGTTGCTCTATCAGCTCAATGTCAAGATCCTTTGTGGCGCTGACAAACTCAATGGTTTCGTCAAAATTCCACCCCTGGTTGGCATCTATCCGGATCATAGCTTTGTTGCCAATGTGTTTGCGCAGGGCAATTGTCCGCTCTATGTCCTCCTCGATAGTCTTCCCCAGCTTGACTTTCAAAATTTTGAAACCGTTTTTGATAAAGTCATCTGCTTCTTTGTGAGTCTCCTCAATACTCATAATCCCAATGGTAACCGAAGTAGCCATCGATTTGTGGTGAACACCCAGAAAGTGAACCAATGGTACACCCAGCGACTGGGCAAAAAGATCGTGAAATGCTACATCCAGGGCCACCCTGGCGCCAGCGCTGGCAGCGAAATGGGTATGAATGCCATTTAGCAATTCGTAAAAACATGAGATATCTGCCGTTTTCAGGAAAGTCAGGTCAGCCGACACAAGTGTTTTGTAGCATTCTGCAACATCCTCGTTCACAACATATTTGCTGGGATTGGCCACACCCAACCCCACCATACCGTTGTCTGCTATCAATTCCACAATAACGTTTTCTACTGAGTCAACAGTTTTGTAGGAGATGGAATAGGGCTTGGCCAGTTCCAGGTTTTCCTTTCGGATACTAATTTCCTTTATTCGCATTCTTTCGTTTGATCAACTCTCTGATTGGTCCTAAAATATCGTCTACCCCTCGTTCCACTGGCAACGCCACCGGAATGCCGAGCTTCTGCTCATATTCCTCTTTGTGGCGCAGGGCCTGATCAATGGTAAGTCCTCTAGTGTTGAGGGTCACTCCAATAACTTCCTTGCCATACATTTTGATCAATGCAATATCCTCCGTGATCGGGGGGATTTTCGCATCGAGGTATTCGAAGCCATCGTAGTGAATTCTGGCGGGGGCATGTTGCAAAATTACGCCATCCACATCGCCTGACAACAGGAATTCCGCACCGCAGGGCCCGCTTATGTTGCGCAACGCAGCCTGGCCCTCAATCACCATCAGGTCTGGATTCAGGTCTCTGTCACAGGTTACGAGCGCATTTTCCAGCTCACCAGACACATAGTCGTTGTAAGTCGAGTCCAGGATAAAGCCGTACTTCCAGCCTTGCATCCACCCCGTTTGCCCTGTGTAAATCATTTCTGAAACCATACCCTCCTTACGGATGGCTTCCACAATAAATTTGGAAGTGGTTCTTTTCCCAAGGCCGCAGTCGGTACCCATTACTGCAATTTTGGTTGACTTTACTTTGTATATGTCACCCGTCCAGAACTTCAGGTATTTCCGTTCCCTTGGCTGCCTGATATCGTGTATTGTTACGCCTTTTTCCTTTGCAAGCGTAGCCAGCCTTTCGTTGTCGTTGAGAAATGAATGCAAGCCACTTACGACGTCCATGCCATTTTCCATTGCTGTCACCACATCTTCTTCCATTGATTTGGGCAGCTGACCTCCTTTTGGAGCCACGCCCACAACGCAATTTTCTGCCTTTCCGCCTGCGAGTAAAAAGTCTTTAACGGTCTTATAAATAGGAATTCCTCTTTCCCTGCCGTCCAGCACGGTACCCGCATCCTGGCCGAAAAACACCGGATCGATGACAGCGAGGATATCATATCTTACAGATCCCCTAATAAGCCCATGGGCAGTTTTGGCCGACTTCGTATCGAAGCTGCCATTGGACAATACGATTGATTTTAATTGCATTTTACTATAAATAGAAGATAGGTTTTTGATTGTTCAATATAATAGGTGTCAATTGTGTTTTGTAAGCAGGTAATGACTTCGAAAAATCAGCTAGCGAAGATTCGATATATTGCCAAACTTAGCAAGCACCAATTTTACTAAAATTCCACACTCTTCGTTCATAAATTAGAATTTTTCACTGAAGCATTATTTATTCGGGTCATGGTAAGGATAGCTGCTATAAAAACCATATGAAAAGAAAAAGTACAGAGTCGCCTATATACAAGTCGAAGCCCCTTGACTACCTGTGGTTTACATTAATTGCGATGCTTGTGATAAGCCAGTTTTCCTGCTCGCCACAACTTGTGATCAGCAAAAAAATGGTGCTGAAACAAATGGTTAAGAAGTCGCCAGATTTCGCCGATCATTTTACCGGCTTCGCTCTCTACGACCCCGAAACGAAAACCTACCTGGCTGAGCAGCACAGCGATAAGTATTTCACTCCTGCCTCCAACACCAAACTATTCACCTACTACTCCGGCCTCAGGTTGCTCGGCGATTCCATCCCAGCCTTGAAGTATGCCGAAGCCAACGATACGCTTTTCTTTACCGGCACCGGCGATCCTACTTTTCTGCATCCCGACTTCGAGTATCAACCGGCGTTTGACTTGCTATCAGACACCACCAAAGCACTGATTTGGCAGCCCGAGAACTACAAAGATCCTGTTTTTGGACCCGGATGGTCGTGGGACGACTACCTGTATTACTATCAGCCAGAAAGAGCAGGCCTTCCTATTTACGGCAACTTCGTGAGGTTTAGCATGCTTCCGGGAGACACGACGCCGAAGGTAAACCCTCCCTTCTTCCAACAGTTTGTGGAAGCGAGACCTTTCGAAAAGCAAAGAACATTGGTAGAAAGAGACCTTAGCTACAACTCTTACCTGTTTTTCACACCAGAAAAACTGGATACAGTAGAGAGAGACGTGCCTTTCAAGTACTCATTTTCGCTGGGAAGGGAGCTGCTCCAGGACACCTTAAAGAAGCCTGTCGTCTTTGGTTACAAGCCGGATAGTTTAGCATGGAAAACCCTCAAAGGCTATCCCTCGCAAAAAGTGTATCAGGCCATGCTTTGGCCAAGCGACAACTTTATTGCGGAACAGATTCTGGTGATGTGCTCTTCCGGGTTTGGGGATACACTTAGCGGCAACAATGCCTTGTGGTTTGTAAAGAACAAATACCTCAGCAATTTGCCGGATGCACCTATCTGGTATGATGGCTCTGGGCTATCGAGATACAATATGTTCACGCCACGAAGCCTGGTGGCCTTGCTGGATGAAACTTCTACGCTAGTTGAACAAAAGGAGTTATTCAGGACGCTGGCTATTGGTGGCCAGGCTGGCACCATACGCCGCTGGTATGCCGGTGATGCGGAGCCTTACGTTTTCGCTAAAACAGGCACCTTAAGCGGCGTGCACTCACTCAGTGGGTTTATTAAAACCAACTCAGGAAAGGTGCTGATCTTTAGCTTTATGCACAACAACTACCCCGGGTTCACCAACCCTATAAGAGAGCAAATGCAGGAAGTGCTGGAGTTTATAAGGGACAAGTATTGAGGAATTTGAGATTTCTGATTTGAAATTATGCGAACCATTAATTTCAAATCAGAAATCTCAAATCAAAATCTTCGTGGTTATTCAGTCTCGTATTCTTCCAAAATACCACCGGTAAGGCGCATTAGCTCTACTTCCGATTCTACCAGGTTATACTTGGTCTGAAGTTCACTCAGCGCTGACCGCAAATAGTTCAATTGTAAGTCACGGAAGTCGAAAGAGCTGATCGTCCCATTACGATAACGATCCTCACCCAGTGTCAAATTAAACTCAGCAGTTTGTCTGTTTTCAATGGCAATCTGATACAGCCGAGCCCGCAGGCGATAAAACTCCAGCGTATTGATTAGGTTGTTCTTGAGGCTTTGCTTCAATTCATCAACCCGTATAGCAGCGATCTGCTCATTGACCCTGGCATTCTCTATCTGTCTGCGTATTCTGCCCCCATTGAATATCGTAAAGCTGAGAGTAAAGTTGGCGTTGTAGTTTGTGTTGCCTGATTTGATTCCAGCCTCACCGACATTCCCGTTTAGAAAAGTGGCCTTGGTTAGGTTCTGTACTTGGTTATTGTCAGACCCGCCCAAAGTCATTGATATACTAGGATACATCGCCGACCTGGCAATGCCAATGTCTCTTTTGAAAATCTCTTGATTGATGTACTGATTCTTTAGGTTGCTGTTGTTCGCCACCATTCTTGCATACAGCTCATCCAGCGTAAATGGCTGGATTTGCACCGTCAGTGAATCGGTCAAATCGTAACTGGTTTCCACATCAATACCCAGCAGCAGATTCAGGTTTCTTAAGGCGTTCTGCACATTATAGAGTTGGGTGATATAATTGGATGAGTCGGTTAGATAAGCGCTTTTGTCCTGAAGAATATCAAATGTAACGGCGCTTCCCAGTTCTCCCTTGAGTTTGCTATAGTTATATTTGTCCTTAGATAGCTGAAGGCTACGCTCGAAAATACTCAATTGTTCTTCCTGAAGACGGACTGTATAATAGGCCTCTACAATTCCCTGTATGCTGTTTTCAATCACAATGGTCGCATTCCCCACACTTTGCTGCTGTAAAAATTCCAGCCTTTCCTTAGTGATTTGAACATTGAAGCCGTTGAAAAGTGTCCAGTTAAGTGATAATGAAGGCTGTAGGTTTCTCGATTGAATGGCTCCCTGCACAAAGGAGGTTGGGTTATTGATTTCAGTTCTGCTAAATCCCTGTGAAAGATTGAAAGTTAGAGACGGATACAAACCAGCTTGCCCCCATGAGTTGTTACGGGTGGCAATATCAATATTTTGCTTTTCAATCTTTATTGAGAAGTTATTGTCCAGGCCGGTGGCAATCGCCTCCGAAAGCGATAGCTCGGTTATTTTTGTTTCTTCGGTCTGGGCATAAGAGTTCAGGATGACCAAGGCCATCCCGAACGTTAAGAGTATTTTCTTCATTACAATTGTTAGATCAATGATTAGTTAAGGGCATAGCCCTTTTTCATTTCTTTCACCGCCGGCTCTACCTCTTCCTTATTTGGCTTCTCTCCACCGAATAGCAACCACTTGGAGTACACCCTGATATCGTTCATCACCATGAGAAACACCGGGAAGAAGAAAAGGATAAACAGCGTTCCCAGTGCTACACCATAAGCAATAGAAATGGCCATTGGAATCAGGAACTGGGCCTGGAAGCTTGTCTCAAGAATGATAGGGTAAAGCCCCGCTACGGTTGTTGCCGATGTTAGAACAATAGGTCTGAATCTACTAATTCCAGCATCAATCACTGCATCGTGCATATTCATGCCCTCTTTGAGGTTACGGTTAAATTGATCCACCATCACCACAGCATCGTTGATAATTACACCCGACAATGCCAGCATGCCATAGGCGCTCAGAATAGAAACCGTTTTGTCTTCAATCCAGTGACCGAATATGGCACAAATAAAGCCGAGTGGTATGAGCGAGAAAATCATGAACGGTTGCAGATAAGATCGGGTAGTTAGCATAAGCAACAAAAGAGTTGCTATCAAGCACAACCCAAAGATTACCGCTCCCGAATCAAGCTCTCTCGATGCCCGACGCTGTTGACCTTCGAAAGAGTATTCCAGCGAGGGATGCCTTGCCATGATGGGTGGCATAATATCAGCTGTAATCTTTTCTATCAGCGGCGGCATCGAGGTGTTGTTGTTGGCCAAATCGGCCTCTACCCTCACCTCCCGCTTTCCGTTGAAGCGGTTGATACTCAACACCCCTCTCTCCACTTCATAGGTGGCAAGCTGTGACAGCGGATACTCAGAACCATTAGCAGCTCTGATCTTCATCGATTCAAGCTGGCTGACGTTTACCCGATCCTCTTCCGGGTAGCGCACCCATACTCTCACCTCGTCGGTGCCTATAATCAGTCGTTGCACTTCTTCGCCAAAGAAGCCCTGACGTATCTGCTGCGTAATATCCTGATGATTCAAGCCCATGAAATAAGCCAATGGCTTTAGTTCAAGCTTTATTTCCCGCTGACCTATCGCAGAATTGTCGGTAATATCCTTTAGCAGATCAATCCTTCTCAGGCTTTCCTTGAGCTCGGTTTTTGCCTCCTCTATTTCGTCAATATACTTGCCTTTCAGCGCTATGGAAACAGGCTTGCCCCATCGCTGGGCAGCTCCTACTGTAAAGTTCTCAGCCTCCGGGATAGGGCCAATTTTTTTCCTAATTCGGTTAGCAACCTCAAACGCTGAAATGTTTTTACCCTCCAGGTCTTCAAAATTAACCCCTACATATCCCACATGGCTGCCGCTGCTCGTTCTGCTTGCGCCGCTGCCAATTATGATGTCCACTGACGAGAAAAACGGTTCGGTTAAGCCCGCCTCCTTCTTCATTTCTTCATGCACTTCCCATACCTGATCCTGAAATCTTCTCAGGTAGTCTTCGGTAATGTTTTCTCGGGTACCTGGTTTGAGCATAAGATCCACCTGCAAATCGTCAAAAGGGGTTCTCGGAAAAAACTCGAACCTTATCAAACCGCCTTGTGACATCCCCACTACCATCATCACAAACACCAATGGCCCCATCATTGCAATCCAACGCCATTGAACCAAAAACTTAATGGAATTTCCGTACAGCCTGAAACGAACAAAGTCAATGCCTTTCTCCATTGTTGTCCTGAACCGGTCATACAATGTGTCCGGCTTTCTCTTTGACAAAATGGCTTTGGAGGCCAGGTGAGAAGGCAGGATTAAGAAAGCTTCTACCAGCGAAAAGCCAAGGCAGGCAATTACCACCACCGCCATTTCGTAGCTAAACCCACCATTATCCAGGAAAATCAGCGTTACGAAAGCCAACATAGTCGTGGCCACCGAGGTAAACACTGAAGGCATCATTTCCAACGTGCCATCTACCGCCGCCTGTTCGGGCGTCTTTCCTTTTTCAAAATGGGTATATATGTTTTCGGAGATAACAATACCGTCGTCCACGAGTATCCCAACTACCAGAAGCATTCCAAATAGTGACAGCATGTTAATAGTGATGCCGGCAATGCTGCCAACTACAAACATGGCCAGAAAAGAAATCGGGATGCCTGCAGCCACCCAAAACGAAAGTCTCAATGACAGGAATAGCCCTAGCGTGATCATCACCAAAACGAGGCCAAGAACAAAGTTGCTCGTCAATAGGTCTATTCGTTGCTCAAGTATTGAGTAGAAATCAAAGTTTGTGAACAGAGTTACACCCTGATTCTGGGCGTTGAAATCTGCCACGTACTTATCCAGATACTCAGAAATAGCGAGAAGATCCTCTTCAGGCAACTTACTTACCGAGATATTGACAGCCCTCACATTATTGCTATAATACTTGTTAGGGATGTCAGCAAAACCTAGCGTAACAGTACCAATGTCTTTGAGCAGCACCCGGGTGCCATCGGCATTAGCCTTCAAAACGATATTCCCAATCACTTCGGGGTCATAGTCTTTGGCATTGGCCCGTATCCTTATTTCCTCTTCAGAGGTTTTGATGGTACCGCCCGACACGTCACGGTTGTTTACACGGACCGCATTGGCTACCTGGGTAAACGTGATGCCATAGCGAGAAAGGTTCTCCTCCGGCACCTCTATTGATATTTCCAGGTCAGGAAAACCAGACACTCTTACCTGTGTAATCAGCCCCGACTTAAGAAGGTCGTCCTCAATTTTCTCTGCAATTATTTTAAGTTCCCTTAATGGCACATCGCCTTTGAGGCCCAGGAAAGAGGCCATGCTGGTGGACTGCTGCTTGAAAACCGTGGGCTTTTCAGCACCTACCGGAAAGGAATTGATCCTGTCAACTGCGTTTTTTACTTCGGTGAGAACTTCGTCAAGTTCATAGTTGGTTGATGTTTCAATGGTGATGGACGCCGAGTTCTCGCTCGACACGGATCTCACCTCCACAATACCAACGATTCCCTTGAGGGCCTCCTCGATTTTAATAGTAATACCCTCCTCCATTTCCTCAGGAGCCGCACCAGGATATGCAACCGACACAGTAATCATGTTCGGCGTTCTCTCAGGGAAGAACGACTTCTTCATGGTCAGGAAGCTAGCCAACCCCAGAAGAAATACTGCAAACAGTATTACGTTAGCCCAAATTGGATACCTAATAAAGAATGATAAAATTGCTCTCATATCCTCTGGATTATTTAATGATTTCCACTTTCATTTTCTCAAATGCATTCAGCGGAGCTTCGGTCACTAGCGAATCTCCTTCCTTCAGTCCGGTAATCAGATAAGTATTTTGATTGTTTTTGATCACTGAAACACTTCTGCTACCCAATTGTCCATTGTTATACACAAAGACTTCTCCTTTGTTTCTCACCACCCCTCTCGGCACCTCTATGGCGTTATCAACCATTTTCCCCGGAATCACAACCTTCAAATACAGCCCGTCATACAATGCCTGTTTCTGGTTGTTTTCCACCGACACATACACATGGAATGTCTGTGTGGTAGGATCGATATAGTCTGTCATTCTGATCACTCTTCCTGTAAGTGAGTTTGACTCATCTTCACCCTTGATCACCTTCACCCGCTTGCCAAGCTCTACAAACTGAATGTCCTTGGCTTCAATGGGCACTTTAATTTCGAAGGCGTCAGTGCGGAGGATTCGACCGATGTTGGATCCTGGGTTTACATAAGTGCCGGGCTCTATATTAACTACGGAAATACTGCCGTTGTAAGGAGCAATCATATGGTATTTTCTCAGGTTCTCTTCAAGTCCCCGAATAGAATAGAATTCACTCAAAATATTCTTGGTGGCCAAAAAAGTCTTCTCCTTGACGTCTGTTATTTCAGGAAGCTCAGGAAGCGGACTATCTGTTTTTATGTTCGCAAAGTAGGTTTGCCATGCCGGAAAGCTGCTGGCGTAGTCCACTTTAAGGTCAGGCAAAATAGAGGCGATGAGGTTAAGGAAGCTACTTTTTCTCGCCTGGAGATTCAGCCTTGTTTCCACGTCATTTACCCTCACAAGCAGTTGACCTTTCTTAAAGTTCTGCCCTTCTTTCAGTGGCACGTCCCCCATTATCAACCTTCCGCCAACTTCGGCCAACAAATCGATGGGCTGCGAAGAACCTACCCTGCCATAGGCTTCGACTTCCGTTTCAACGTTCTGGAAAGCCACTTCTCTCACTTTCACATAGTTGACAACCTCGGGGGCTTCCTTTTCAGGGGGTAGTTCCTTTTTTGCTGCCAGAAAGCTATAAAGGCCAATGGAGCCAGTCACCATTAACACGACAACCAGAAACGCAATGAGTTTTCTTCTTAAAGACATAGAAATTTATAGGTCAAAATGATTTTACTTACGTATGTGAAGGCCTTCTAATGCCAAACAATGGATTCAATCTTTACAATAGGCTCTATTCTCAAATAAACCCGCTCAGAGTGGGCTTTGTTTTCTGCTGTGGATTAATGAAAGCAATACGCCGGCAGGCTGCAGCGCACTGTCTATCGGACGCAAAAAGCTTGCAAAGGTTGTTCAAAATACGGATAATTTTCCGGGTTTCGGACGATTGGCTAAATTATCAGGAAGTTCTACCAAATTTCATAGAAGAGTGGAAGCTGCCGGCGGAACTACCGGCTAATTGGCGGCTACAACTGTTGATATAACCTCTGCAAATAACTAAATTGAACGAGGCTCAAAGGTACAATCCACGGTCAAACTTTCGAATAATGGTTGACAAAGAGAAAATTCTGACGCTTCACCCCCAGGGTAAAAAGGGTGTCAATATCATGAAACATAAATATGATGTGATTTATGCTTTCATAGCCAAGAAGTTGAAAGACGGAAAACCCAGGACGTTTGAAAGTCTTGCAGACCAGGCAGTGAACGAGTTGACAGCCTCATTCGATGGAAAAGTGTTGTGGTATTTCGTTACCGTTAAGCTGGATATGGAGGCCAGAGGAATTATTGAACGAGTTCCCAAGACCAGCCCCCATCAGATTCAGCTAAAAAGCTAACATTATATCTTCCCAAACCTTTCAAAAGCCTTCCGCTCCAATGCCTCCCTATGGTCGGGATGGGCTATATCGATAAGCAAACGAGCTCTTTGATGCAGTGTTTTGCCATATAAATAGGCTACGCCCCATTCCGTTACAATGTAGTGCACGTGAGCCCGGGTGGTCACTACGCCTGCACCTTCTTTGAGAAATGGCACAATCTTACTTTCACCTCTCCCGGTCACCGATGGCAACGCTATTATTGGCTTTCCTCCTTTTGAATAGGATGCTCCCCTGATAAAATCCATTTGCCCACCTACCCCGGAGTAATGTAGGGTGCCAATGGAGTCGGCGCAAACCTGACCAGTGATATCAATCTCGATGGCCGAGTTGATTGATGTTACCTTGGGGTTGCGACGGATTGTAGCAACATCGTTAACAAAAGCGACATCGTAAAGATTGACCGAGGGGTTGTTGTCGATAAAATCATAGGTAAGCTTGCTGCCCATTACAAAGGTCGACACAATCTTGCCTCTGTTAATGGCCTTCATACTACCGTCGATCACACCCGATTCTACCAGTGGCACCACGCCATCGGAGAACATTTCGGTGTGGATGCCTAAATGTTTGTGGTTGGTAAGCTGCGAAAGTACTGCGTTGGGAATGGCTCCAATGCCCATTTGAAGCGTTGCACCATCTTCTACCATACCTGCGATGTGCTGACCTATCTTTTTCTCCACTTCACTAATAGGAGGCGAAGGCACTTCATGTATTGGCACTTTTCCGTCTACCAAATAGTGAAATTTGCTCACCGGTAAACAGCTGTCTCCGAAAGTGCGTGGCATTAGTGGATTCACCTGCGCAATCACAACTTTGGCCGTTTCGATAGCCGCCAGGGTGGCATCAACAGACACGCCGAGTGAACAATAGCCGTGTTTGTCAGGTGGGGTAACCGAAACAAGCGCCACATCAATCGGGAGAATTTTCTCTCTGAAAAGCCTTGGAATCTCACTTAAAAATATCGGTATGTAGTCGGCCCTGTGCTCCTGCGTAGCTTTGCGCACATTGGCACCCACAAAAAGTGAATGAACATGAAAGTTGCTGGCATATTCAGGTTTTGCATAGTCAGCCGGCCCTTCGGTGTGCAGGTGCATAATTTCCACATTTCTTAGCTCGGGCGCTTTCGCCACCAGGGCGTCTATCAGTATCTTGGGTGCCGCAGCCACACTATGAACAAAAACCCGGTCATTAGACTTTACAACCTTCAGCGCTTCCTCGGCACTCACAACTTTCCTTTCCATGATTGAGATGATTTATGTTGGCACAAAAGTATTACCCACTACAAAACGTCAGGATGATTTCACTCCCAAAGTATACTGATTATTATCATGCAGTTATAATTCACCTTTGAGTCTTATATTCGCAACATCAACTGAAAAGCATGCAATACGATATTACGATCATTGGTGGAGGGATTGTGGGATTGGCCACCGCTTACCAACTAAAAAAGAAACGACCCGGACTTAAGGTTTTGCTCATTGAAAAAGAGCCCAGACTGGCAGCTCACCAAACCGGCAACAATAGTGGGGTTATCCATTCCGGCTTATATTATAAGCCAGGGAGCCTGAAAGCGACAAATTGCATCAATGGCTACAACATGCTGCTTGACTTTTGCAACGAACATGGAATTGAGTACGACCTTTGTGGCAAAATTGTCGTAGCCACCTCGAAGGAAGAGTTACCGCTTCTTAACAACCTTTTTGAAAGAGGTATTCAAAATGGCCTGGTGAAAAACGAACGGCTTACTGCTGAGCAATTAAAAGAAAAAGAGCCCTATGTAAATGGTATTGAGGGAATTTGGGTGCCTTATACTGGCATCATCAGCTACAAAGAAGTATCGGCCAAACTAGCTGAAGTGATAAGAAAGGATGATGGTCAGATTCATATAAGTGAGGCTGTTAGGGAAATCAGGAAGGAAGGTGGCGGTTGCACGGTGGTCACTAATAAGGACACTTACCAAACGAAACTGGTGGTGAACTGCGCCGGTCTCTATTCTGACAAAATCGCCCGGATGACCGGACAGGAAGTCAATATCAAGATTGTGCCCTTCAGAGGTGAGTACTACAAAATAAAAGAAGAAAGAAAGTATCTGGTCAAGAACCTGATCTACCCGGTGCCGGATCCTAATTTCCCATTCCTTGGCGTACACTTCACACGAATGGTGGGCGGCGAAGTGGAAGCTGGCCCCAATGCGGTGCTGGCGTTCAGAAGAGAAGGATATAGCAAGTCAAAAATCAACCTTTTTGAGCTGGCAGAAACACTGGCCTGGCCAGGATTTCAGAAAGTGGCCTGGAAATACTGGAAAACAGGCTTTGGCGAAATGTACAGATCGTTCAGCAAAACTGCTTTCACCATTGCCCTGCAAAAGCTCCTCCCTGATTTGAAAGAGTCGGATCTTGAACCGGGCGGAGCGGGTGTGCGTGCTCAGGCCTGCGATCGCAACGGCGGCCTGTTAGACGACTTCCTGATTTTGGAAAACGACATAGCCGTGAATGTTTGCAATGCGCCCAGCCCGGCGGCCACCTCCAGCCTTTCGATAGGAGAAACAGTATCGAATATCGTACTCAAAAGATTTTGAGCACAGCGGCAAGAAGTGCGGGGGTTGAAGGATACCCTTTTACTTTTCACTATTAACCGATAACTTTCTTCCATGTCCAGATACGCTCGCCATTTGTCACTGAAAGAAATAGGCTCCGCTGGCCAGCAAAAGATTGCTGAAGCCAGGGTACTGGTGATTGGTGCGGGTGGGTTGGGCTGTCCTGTCCTGCAATATCTTGCCGCAGCTGGCGTGGGACGAATTGGCATTGTCGACAACGACGTCGTTTCCATCAGCAACCTGCAACGGCAGGTGCTCTTTCGGGAAAGTGACATCGGTAAAAATAAGGCTGACGCTGCCAAAAGCCACCTAGTGGCGCTCAACTCCACCATCGAGCTGGTGGCTTACCCGGAGAAAATCACCTCTGCCAATGCGCTGGATATTGTCGCCGGGTTTGACCTTGTGATCGACTGCACCGACAACTTTCCCACCCGCTACCTCATGAACGATGTATGCCTTTTGGCAGACAAGCCATACATCTACGGTGCGATTCATCGGTTTGAAGGTCAGGTGGCCGTATTCAACCTCACAAAAGAAAGTGCTAACTACAGAGACCTCTACCCTGCTCCTCCAGCGGCTGGTTCGGTACCCACTTGTGAAGAGGAGGGCGTACTCGGCGTGCTTCCAGGGCTTATCGGAACCATGCAGGCCATAGAAGCACTTAAAATCATTACCCAGTCTGGCGAAGTCCTGGACAGCACCTTAGTAATGCTTGGGGCATGGGACAACACCCGCCAAAAGATGGTGATAAAGCCAAAAGGTACGAGGGCCAAGGTGACCAAGCTTATCGACTACGAGGCGTTTTGCGGCATTAAGAACTACCGGAAAAATATGAAAGAAATAACCGTTCAGGAACTCGACTCGTGGAAGAGAAATAACGTCAGTTTTCAGTTGATCGACGTAAGAGAGGCCCACGAATATGAGACGGTGAATATAGGTGGCGAGCTGATGCCCATGAGCCAGCTGCAGGAATACCTGGACTTGATTGACAAAGACCGCCAGGTGGTCGTTCATTGTCACCATGGAGGGCGCAGTGGCTCCGTTATTCAAGCGCTGCAATCACGGTACGGATTCGACAATCTCTATAACCTCGTCGGAGGTATTCATGCCTGGGCTGAGGAAATTGATCCGACCTTGCCTACGTACTAAGTACGCTTTGCTTTTAACGAAATGGATGAATTGGTCATAATACTTGTTATCTTGCCTAAGGTAACCAATTAGCATACATCGTTTATTATGAAAACTCTGACAATAGAACTTCCTGATACTGTTGACGTTGATGACAAGGATGCCAGAATGTATCTTGCGGCACGGCTCTATGAAAAGGGAAAATTGACCCTCGGACAAGCCGCTGATATCGTCGGCTATTCGAAAGAAACCTTTATGGAACTTCTTGGAGAGTATGGAGTCTCGTTTTTTAATTACCCCATGGAAGACCTTGAAGATGACTTGAAAAATGCTGAAAGTCACAATAGTTGACACAAGTTGTTTGATCCTGCTAACAAAAATTGAACAATTAAGCCTTCTCAATCAGTTGTTTGGAACAATCACCATCACTCCAGTTATAGCTGCTGAATATGGCCACCCTTTGCCTAAATGGGTGCAAGTAGTCAACCCAAAAGAAGATTCGCTAAAAATATTTAAGGCATTCATTGACGCAGGAGAAGCATCAGCCATTGCACTTGTTATGGAAAGCCCCTCTTCTCTGCTTATTATCGACGAACTCAAAGGCAGACAAGTAGCGAAAGAAATAGGCATCAAATTTACAGGGTCAGTTGGCGTGCTGAAACTGGCCGGAAAAAAAGGGCTTATTTCAAACATGACTGAAGTCATCAAAAAAATTAAAAAAACTGATTTCAGAGTATCTGATGACCTATTAAAATCACTGCTAACCTAAATACCATTTTCAATATGTCCATAGAAGTAGTCTGCTACAACATCAGTTCAGTGCTCAACGCCATCGAAGGTGGTGCCAGTCGCATAGAGTTATGTGATAGCCCTGGCGATGGAGGCACCACACCCTCCGCTGGAATGATCCTGGCTGCTAAAGAAAAGGCACGGATACCAGTGTTCGTCATGGTCAGGCCAAGAGGTGGCGACTTCCTCTATTCCGATGAGGAATTTGAGGTCATGAAAAAAGACATTGAATCGGCTAAAAAACTAGGAGCAGACGGTGTGGTCTTCGGTATACTCAAAGCCAATGGCGAAGTGGATACCGAAAGAAACAAGGAGCTTGTGCAGCTTGCCAGGCCGCTGAAAGTGACATGCCACAGGGCGTTCGACATGACCAATGATCCCCACCAAGCACTCGAAGCGTGCATTGAAGCTGGCTTTGACAGAATACTCACCTCCGGACAGCAGGCCAACGTTTACAATGGCAGGCAGTTGCTGGCCGAGCTTATCAAAAAGGCCGGCGACCGAATTATTATCATGCCAGGCGCTGGTATCAGCGAAGAAAATGTGGCCGATCTGGTGAAAACCACTGGAGCGAAAGAAATCCATATTTCAGGGAGGAGTTTTGTGGACAGTCTCATGGCGTTCAGAAACCCCGCCGTGTCTATGGGAGACGACCCGAGAGAGTACCAAAAGCTGGTGGTAAGTGCAGAAAGAGTGAAAAAAGTCCGCCTGTTAGCCGAAGGTACCAAAAAATAAAAAGGCTGTCTCAAAAGCCAATTGGTTTGTTGAGACAGCCACAATATGGTTCTACCTCTCCCAGAAGAAGGGCGGCTGAATACCCAACGACCGAAGATACACATAGCCCTGCCCCCTGTGGTGAATCTCGTTGTCGATGAAATAGAAAAGGTTGGACACCACTGTTCCCTCATACTGCCCAAAAAGCTTGATTTGCTCCTGGAACCTTTCTGCTGAAAGCTGCTTCCAGTAGACGTTAATTTGCTCTGTAGACTCATCCCATGCCTTCAGTACATTTTCTTTTTTCCCTTCAAACTCCAGCTCTTCATTAAAGGGCGTTGTTTTGCCAGTAACAATTTCCTTCAGACCTGGCACCGCAATGGCAAGCATCTCACTGACGAGTTTCGAAAATGGTCGCATGCCGCCAATGGAATGTTCAAAAAACTCCTTTTCAGGGAAAGCTTCTATCACCCGGCGGGTCAGGCTTCTATGTCCCTGCCAGTGTTTGAGCAACTGCTCTGGTGAAATTACTCCGGCTTCAATCTGAGTGTTTAGCTGATTCATCATGTGTGATTTTAGGTTCAAAATTTCTTTGATGAAGCCAAGCTAGCACCGGCCACTGACAGCTGTCTGTCAGTCGATTTTTTATATAAAAACTTTTTTCTTCAATTAGTAAACCAGCCAAATGTCTGTTCAACTTTGTAGTTTGATAATACTCTCAAAAATTCTAGCTTCAACCCTATGAAACAATACCTACTCGCCGAGTGCAATTGGAAAGACATCAAGGATCGCCAAATTGATTTGGCCATTTTACCATGGGGCGCCACTGAGGCCCACAACTACCACATGCCTTATGGCACCGACGTGTACGAAGCTGACAGCATAGCCGCTGAGGCAGGTCGTATCGCCTGGGAAGCCGGTGCAAAATTGACCGTACTCCCCACCATTCCCTTTGGCGTAAACACTGGCCAAACCGACATCAAGCTTGACATCAACCTCTACCCCAGTACGCAGTTGGCTATTCTCAACGATATTATTGAGGTGCTCAACCGGCAAGGCATTTACAAGCTGCTGATTGTGAACAGCCATGGTGGCAACGACTTCAAAACCATGCTGCGAGAGCTGGGTGTCAGGTACCCAAAAATGTTGCTCAGCACCTGTAACTGGTTCCAGTCGATGGACAAGAAGCAGTACTTTGAAGAGCCTGGAGACCATGCCGACGAAATGGAAACCTGCCTCATTATGCACCTGAGACCCGAGCTGGTGCTGCCGCTCGACCAGGCCGGGGACGGGAAAGACAAAAAACCACGCATCCAGGGTTTCAGGGAAGGCTGGGCCTGGAAAGAAAGAGAGTGGTCAAAAGTTTCGGCTGATACGGGTATTGGCAATCCAAAAAAATCTACTGCGGAAAAAGGAGCTCGCTTTTTCAAAGACGTTACACAAAAACTTGGCAAGTTGATGTTGGAGCTTTCCCAAATTGATAAAGAGGACTTTTATGAGTAACGGTCAAAACCATCTGTTTATGAAATTCGTAAAGATTTGAGTCACCTTGAATCAAAATGATCCGATCCGATTTCCCTGATATTAAATGGCTTAAGTCGATGGTGTCGGGGCAGATCAAAGTCACCGATTCCTCAGGAAAACTGATCAAACCCAAGTGGCCTAATTGCATTATTAATGCCACGACTTCCTCAGCCTATCGGCCGGACGTGCAGGGGCCTATTTCAATTTTCATGAATATAAGTGGCAACAGCTACTGCTCGACAGGCGGGCCTACTGCCACCATTAACGACGACTTTTTCTACGTCACCAACAAGAATCAGGAATATACACTGACTGTTGAGCCTGACCAACCTGCCGAAACACTCAATATTCACCTGGGAGAAGACCTTTCGTTGCAAGTCCTTTCAGGGCTAATTACTCCAACGGATCAAATTCTCAACGATTCTTATGGACTGACGTCAGAAAACATTGGTTTTGCTAATCGGCTCTACAGGAAAGACGATACCCTTGCAGGTATTGTAAAGTGTCTTTATGCCGACCATAAAAACGGAAACCTGAGTAGCTTAAAGCTAGATGAATACAATTACCAGCTCATGGTTTATCTGCTTTCTCAGCATCGTCAAATTCTTAAGGAAGTTCGGAAGCTGCCTGCTGCGAAAGCTTCCACCCGCATTGAGCTCCATCGACGGCTTTCTTATTCGCTCGATTATTTGCACAGTCACCAGAACCAAAGCATAGACCTGCAAAAGCTGGCTGATGAAGCATTCCTCTCCAAGTACCATTTTTTGAGGTTATTCAAGGTGACCTTCGGTTGCTCCCCCTATCAATATCTCCAGCGGCTCCGTTTACAAAGGGCTTTTTCCCTTCTCAAGTCAAAAGAGATTCCCGTCAACCAAATTGCCATTCAACTAGGCTTTGAGAATGCCACAAGCTTTAGTAGACTATTCTTTCAGCGTTTCGGGGCCTATCCCACCCAATATCGCAGAAGTTTGTTTGCCTGATCCAGCCGGTTAAAACTTAGCAATAATGGTCATCTTATATGCCTGATGGCTGCCCTACCTTTGCTCCACAATCAAATTACTCAAACAATGAAAACATCATTTTTTACCTCCACGGCAGTCTACTTTGTGGTCTTGTCGGTCATTTGCTTAGGGCTAGTCACCTGGGCCATTGCAAAAACAGTCAAATCCAATACCCACCTCAATCCAAGAGGACATTGGAGATTTCTATTTGTCATTTCAATTTGGATCACAATCATCAGCAGCCTCGCTCTTTCGGGCTTCTTTTCTGATTTCTCTACGCTTCCTCCCCGTCTTCTGATGGCCCCGCTGATCCCTATTATTTCAATCACCGTCGTTACACTTTTTGGAAAACTGGACAACCTGCTAAAACAAGTTCCACCTTCCTGGATCATGTACCTGCAAACCTTCCGCTTACCTGTCGAGATACTGCTTTGGATGCTCTTTATGCAAAACCTGCTGCCAGCTCAAATGACTTTCGAAGGCCGCAACTGGGATATCCTCGTAGGCCTTACAGCTATTCCAGCAGGTTTCTTTTGTTTTGGGCAGAACCGATTCAATACCAGCTTTGCCATTGCATGGAATATTGGTGGACTGCTGCTACTGCTCAATATAGTCACGATTGCAGTGCTGTCTATGCCCACACCATTCCGGGTTTTCATGAATAATCCGGCCAATGAAATTGTGGCAACTTTTCCTTTCGTTTTGCTTCCCGGCATACTCGTGCCCCTTGCCTTTTCTCTTCATGTTTTGTCACTGCGTCAAGTTTTTCTTCTAAAGAAAGAAGGCGCTGCGTCCCGTTTACAAAATCATTTAGCCAAGGGGTGAGCATTTCTTTGGCTTTTTGATAAATCCGCAGCATCTTAGAAATGGATTGAATCGATTCATTCCATTGCTACATTATGAAAAAGACATATACCTACACCCTATTTATTGCTTTAGCATTACTAGTCGCCGCTGCCATTGCCGGCATTGGACTTAGCTCCCCAATCAGTGGGCCCTTGCTGATTGCCGGCCTTCTCTTACTGGCGTTTGCATTAAGAGGAAGTGAAAAAGCAAAAGGCTATAGTTACTCTGTAGTCATTTTTTCATCGGTTGCTGCCGCCATGTACTACCCCGCACCGTTTCAGCAAATCGGCGATTTCAAGCTGGGCACGTTGATAGTTCCGCTGCTTCAAATCATCATGTTCGGCATGGGCACGTCCATGAGCATCAAAGATTTTGAGGGAGTAGTCAAAATGCCGAAAGGAGTAGGTGTTGGTCTACTATGCCAGTTTACTATTATGCCGCTGCTCGGATTTGGGATAGCCAAGCTGTTTAACTTCCCTTCTGAAATAGCCGCCGGCATCATACTGATTGGCTCAGCTCCAAGTGGATTAGCCAGCAACGTGATGGCCTACCTGGCCAAAGCCAATGTGGCCCTTTCGGTAACAATGACGGCAGTAGCCACCATGCTGGCTCCGCTAATGACACCCTTATGGATGAAGTTACTAGCCGGACAATATGTTCCCATCGAATTTTGGGGGATGATGTGGAGCATTGTCAAAATTGTGATCATCCCGATCATTGGTGGCCTGATCTTCAACAAACTCTTTCACGGAAAGGCCCCCTGGGTAGACAGGGCGATGCCCCTTTTGTCAATGGCGGGCATTGCCATCATCATCAGCATCATTACTGCATCAGGCAGGGATGCCCTCCTCACTTATGGGGTGATCCTTGTTTTCGCTGCCTTGCTGCACAACACGGCTGGTTACTTTCTTGGTTATAAGCTATGCAAGGCCATCAAATTACCAGAAAGAGACTGTAGAACAATTGCCTTTGAGGTAGGCATGCAAAACGGCGGCCTGGCCTCCGGAATAGCCCAGGGAATGGGAAAAGTAGCGACCATGGGCCTCGGCCCGTCTGTCTTCGGTTCTTTAATGAATATTACAGGGTCCATCCTGGCAAATTGGTGGAGAGACAAACCAACAGGTGAAGAAGATCCAAAATGAAAAGGCTTCTGCTTCCGGCGGCTGTTTGGCTGTTTTTGACACAAGGCGCCTTTAGTCAGGCGGCGTCCTCGTCAGAGATCAATGACAGACTTGGTCGTGGCATCAACATGGGCAATTCCTTTGAGGCACCTACCGAAGATGCATGGAGCAACCCCTGGCAGCCGGAGTACTTCAAAATAATAGCAGACCTCGGCTTTCAGCACGTGAGGCTCCCCGTTCGTTGGGAAACGCCTGAACGGAGCATGGTCGATCCACCCTATACGATCAATGCAGACTTTTTGCAGAGAATTCAGGCCGTTGTCGACACGGCACTGAAATACAAGCTGCATATCATCGTGAATATGCACCACCACGACTCCCTTTTTGAGAACGTGACCCAGGAAGAGACCCGATTTCTTTCGCAGTGGAACCAAATTGCCAACCATTTCAAAGATTACCCCGACAGCCTCTTGTTTGAAGTACTGAACGAGCCACACGGAGAGATAACCCCGGCACAATGGAACAATCTTTTTGCCAAAGCGCTGACTGAAATCCGAAAAACGAATCCTACAAGAAGCGTGGTATTGGGAGTGGCGGAGTACGGTGGACTTACTGCTGTTCCTCAATTGGAGATTCCTGATGATGACCACCTCATTCTTAGCATCCACTATTACAACCCCTTTCACTTTACCCACCAGGGAGCTGATTGGGTGGGCCCGGAAACCCAGGCATGGCTTGGTACTGAGTGGAATGATACGGAAGCCGAACGACTGACAGTCGTTAACGAATTCAAGGTCGCCCAGGCTTTCGCCGAGGAACACAACCTGCCATTCAATGTTGGTGAGTTTGGTGCCTTTAGCACGGCCGATATCGACTCACGGGTTCGGTGGACGACCTACCTGGCTCGCTGGTTTGAGTCGCAAAACATGAGCTGGGCCTATTGGGAATTCAGCGCAGGGTTCGGGGTTTACGATCCTGCCAACAAATCGTTTCTTGAACCACTGGTAGATGCGCTGCTACACAACCCCATGCCCGAGCCAGCCAAGGTCAATACCAAAGTCGTCTACCAAAGTGACTTCAGCGCCGGTCGGGATGGTTGGCTTGTGGTGAATCAGGGAGGTGCCACCTCGCTATTAGACAATGCTGGCAATAAACTCACAGTGGCGATATCAGGCGGTGGCACTGAAGGCTGGCATATTCAACTCACCAAAACCGGTCTTTCGTTCACGAAAGGAAAGACTTACCAGATAGGCTTCAGCGCCAAAGCAGATGAAGCCCGGGCGGCTACCTTCTATGCCGGCAAAAACGGCGACCCATGGACGGCATACAGCGGATACAATGGTGTAAGCATACCGGCTACAGAAACGAGGTTTATTTTCACCTTTACGATGAACGAACCCACCGACGATCAGGCGAGGTTGGTGTTTGACCTGGGTAAATCAACAGTGGATTTGAGCATCTCCGATATTTTGGTTGAAGAGGTTCTCAACTCAGTTACTGCACTGGACGATGAGTCGGGGGGAAATATTACGGTATTCCCCAACCCTACTTCGTCCCAATTGTTTGTGAGTGGATTGGAAAATTACCACAGTGCCCGGGCATTCGATATGCAGGGCCGTTTTGTTGGTGTGCTCCCCTTTGAGCCAGCCAGCAGATCAATCGACATGGGTCGGCTTCCGGCGGGGCTCTATTTGGTTAGGCTTACGAAGGGAGCGATCAGCGAGACTTTTCGGGTAATAAAAGAGTAGCTCTCAGAAAATTATTTAATAATTTCTCCATTTGAAGGTGATATTCTCCCTCTTTTCTGCACTTATAGTAAAAGCTATTGCATGGAAGTAACCGAGACCCTTGAAAGAAAGCCCTTCATGGCGACGACGGCTGACGACAGACTCGCCCTTTTTGAAGCGCTCTATGAAGAAGCTTTCCCCGCAGCCGCCAGGTTCGTTCACCGCATGGGTGGCAATCTGGAGGATGCCCAAGATATTTTTCAGGATGCCCTGGTTCTCTTTTATGAGAGCCTCACTTCGAAAAAAGTACATGTAGAAATTTCCTACAAAGCGTATTTACTTGGAATATGTAAACACTTGTGGATTCGAAAAGCAAAAACCCGAAGTAACGAAGTCCACCTGGAAAAGTGGGAAAAGTGCCTCGACGTGCCCGACCTCAATGAAGCGCATCCTTCGGCTAACAAACTGCTCAGTCTGCTGGAACTTGCTGGTCAAAAATGCCTGGACCTGCTGAAAAGCTTCTATTATGATCGCCTGAGCATCCCACTAATAGCCTCCAGTTTCGGCTTCGGAAGTGAGCGTTCCGCCACCGTGCAGAAGTACAAGTGCTTAGAAAAAGTGAGAAACGAAGTAAAATCAAAAGCACTGCACTATGAGGACTTCACTGACTGAAATAGCGCAAATTGACAACTACCTGCAAGGAAGGCTAGGCATTGCAGCGAAGCTCCTTTTCGAAGCTAGAATGCTGCTGAATCCGCCGCTCATCGCCAGCGTAAAGCTCCAAAAAACCATTTCGGAAGTCATTTTTCTGCATGGGCGAAAACAGCTTAGACAGGAAATTGTGGCAATAGACCACAAACTTTTTACTGCTGCCAACAAAGCAGCTTTCAGAGCGGAAATCGATCAAATTTTCAACCAGGACAAATAACATGAACCCAGAATTGTCATTAGGGCTTAATTTCTAATGGCCGCCATTAGGGTTTTTAGGTTTTAAATCACTGATTATCAATGCTATGAGTTGTTTTTTTCGACCACAATTGCACGATTTTCCGTGTCATTTTAACTTACATGGCAGATGGACTTAAAACTGGCCTTTACTGACAAAGAAATCACCCCCTGGAGTGGGATGGTTTTCATGAAAAAACTGC
>NZ_LR701615.1 GCF_902498805.1 Imperialibacter sp. EC-SDR9
GCAGTTTTTTCATGAAAACCATCCCACTCCAGGGGGTGATTTCTTTGTCAGTAAAGGCCAGTTTTAAGTCCATCTGCCATGTAAGTTAAAATGACACGGAAAATCGTGCAATTGTGGTCGAAAAAAACAACTCATAGCATTGATAATCAGTGATTTAAAACCTAAAAACCCTAATGGCGGCCATTAGAAATTAAGCCCTAATGACAATTCTGGGTTTAAGCTTTTCGACAAGAGGAGAGTCAGGATCTTTAGCCCTGTACCTTTCAGAAAAGTAACCGTAAAAGCTTCGTGCCGACAGCAGCAAGTGTGCAAGGTTTTCAGCGCTAGCGGCCAGCTGGTAGTCGCTGACAAAAGAGTCTGTCTCCCTCAGACCATTCATTGCAAGGCCAGAAAAGTTAGCCCGGTGATCATAGTCGGCCGCTTCCACAGGTAGATCAAACCCAAATGGAAGCTCATGAAAAAGCACCTCAAAGTCGTAGGCAATGACAGTGGCGTTGGGCAGGCACACCCTCACCACCTCATTGAGCATCCCTTGCGACCTGGCGTAAAACAATGAACCTGCAAACGTGATCAGGTCGAAACTGGTATCAGCGAAGGGTAAATTGATGCCATCAAAATGCACATAGGTTACTTTCGAATGCCCGATAGCCTGTGCCAGCATCTCCTTGCTTGGCTCAGCACCGGTTATTTTTTCGCAGAAATCGGTCAGTGCGACACTCGACTGCCCGGTGCCGCTCCCGATGTCAAGCCCATTGCCATAAACTGCCCCAGGCTTCAGGCACCTTGCAAGGATCACTTGATGCAGGGGTGGGCGGTAGGCATGGTAATGGCGGGCGATGTCGGCGTTGTAATCCTCAGTCATTTTGATCGCTGCTATCCGTTACTTGATGAGGCCAAGCGCTACCTCCATCTCCAGGTCTTTTTCGTTCATCAAATCTTCGATTGTATAACGTACTTCATGGTCTGGCAGTAGCCCCCTGTTGCTGGTCTTTTGGCTGGAAGAGGGTGGGAAGGCCAAATGATACCTCGGAATGCCGATTCGGATGCCTGAATTTGGGAGAACGATGCTTTGGGTAGAGCCCGCTGCAAACCCCTCGTACCGGGTGCCCGTTTCCTCTCCAATAACCGTTGCATTTCCGTACTCTTTCAAATACCTGGCAATTTCCGCTCCGGCAGAGTAGGTTCGACCGTTGACCAGCGCATAGATAGCTCCATCGAAGGCCAGCTTATCCATTTTTGGTAATGAATAATCCTTCTTTTTGCCTTTCCACGATTCTGTAGTTTTGAAAAGTCCCTTCCCCGCTTCTTTCATAATAAAGGGAATCAGGTCGTCAGCAAATTCATTTCTGCCGCCTGTGTTGTCCCGGAGGTCTACGATCAGGCTGGAGACCTGGGAAGTCTTTAGTTGCTCAAATATTTCCTCGTATAGCTTACCTGCCTCAAGGTCATGTTTTTCAACAAGGGATCGGGTAAAGTCCTTGAGCGTCAAAACTGCCACATCACCTTTTATGTCAAACTCATAAACCTGTTTTACTCCAGTTGCTTCTTCTGGCGCAGCAGACTTTCGCTGCTGGTAGTTGGCCGTCCACCCCTCCCTGGTCAATGCCTCGATGGTTACAGTGCTGCGTTGTCCTTGCCTTTTATACTCGAAAGCAAAGCTTTCGGGCTGCTCTACATAGAGGTAATACATCCAGGGGAAGCCCATGGTTAGGCTTTTCAGCCGATAAGTTTCTATGTGACCGTCGGAGGGGATGTAGGGCAACATGCTGGCAATGATATCGGCTGAGGCCCTTCCATTGATCGACAGTATCTCATCTCCTCTTTGGAGTTCTTCGCTGTTGGCGCTGTTGATCCAAACAAAAATGCGGTCGTCGATAACCATGACAGACAGCGGCATGTACTTGTAGGTGTTGTCCACAAATCCTTTGTGTGCTACGTCACTCCAGTCGCCAAGGTTAAAATGCCCTTCGTTGGCCAGCGACACAATTTTGGAAGCCAGGCTGAAGTAAGCCAGGACGGACATGTCGCTTACCACCGAACGTATTACTGCATCCGTCTTTTCTTTAAAGTCGGGATTGTACCCGTAAAGCGCCGGTTCAAATTCTTCTATGCTGCCGATAAGAAACTG
This sequence comes from Imperialibacter sp. EC-SDR9, assembly GCF_902498805.1. GTDB lineage: Bacteria > Bacteroidota > Bacteroidia > Cytophagales > Cyclobacteriaceae > Imperialibacter. The sequence continues at coordinate 2,129 of NZ_LR701615.1, forward strand.
CAAGTCTTCTTTCACCTGACTATCCGTGTATGTCTGGGCGACGCTGGCTAAAGTCAACAACGTCAGTATGAAAATGGGCACTATTTTTTGCATGCATGAATAGTTTAGAGTGAACAACCTGGGGCCATGAAATGCCACAGTTTGCGACAACTCCGAATAGCTTTACGATGAATACAATTGGTTAGACAGAGGAACAAGTTCTTAGGTTACAACCATTAATAGGAGAGTTGAATAAACAACTTATTTCTTAAAAGTTGCTAGTTTCACATCACTAGTTCCTGGCATTACCTTCTATAGCATGCAATCAACCAAACAAAAGCTCCACAGGATCATATTCGGGGTAGACACACCCGCTGGCAGGGGTTTCGACATAGCGCTCCTTATCCTCATTGTGGCCAGCATCACCATACTGATGCTGGAGAGTGTAAGTGAGATCAATCGGGAGTGGGCTGCATTTTTCTACCAACTTGATTGGATCATTACTGGCCTGTTTACTATCGAATACGGCCTTCGGCTGTGGACGTCGGAAAAGAAGACTCAATATATATTTAGCTTTTTTGGCATCATCGATTTGCTCTCTATTCTACCCACGTACCTGAGCATCTTTTTCGTAGGAAGTCATGCCCTTGCTATTATAAGGGTGCTTAGGCTGCTGCGGGTATTCAGGGTGCTTAAGCTGGTGCAGTTTATGGGTGAGGCCAGCAAACTTGGTGAAGCAGTGAAATCAAGCTCCAGGAAGATTGTCGTTTTTCTTTTCTTTGTTGTTATCGTCAGCGTTTTTGTTGGCACGTTGATGTATATCATTGAAGGGCGGGAGCATGGTTTCACCAGCATTCCCCGAAGTATTTACTGGGCCATTGTTACGCTCTCGACCGTTGGTTATGGCGATATAGCCCCTCAAACCACCCTGGGGCAGTTTCTGGCGACTATATTGATGGTAACTGGCTACGGGCTTATAGCAGTACCTACAGGGCTGGTAACTGTAGAGCTAGCCAAGGGAAGCACCAATGCCCTGAATCCCTCTGGCAATACCAGCAGGCAGTGCAAGCATTGCGGCAATACTGATCACATCAGGAAAGCGAAGTACTGCTGTGTTTGTGGAAACGAACTAGAAAAGTGATCCGCTACGGCAGCGGTACCCCATTCCGGTCTGTAGTCAGCACTTCACTCATATAATCGAGCCAGGGCCTGATGGTTTTGAACGTCTGACTCACGCTTTTATGGAAACCGCTGGTTAGTACTTCGTCGTCGGTGAAAGTATGCCGGAAAACAAATGATTTATGCCGTAGCAAATCAATGCCCGGGTGGTCGACTGTGTAGCCTCTCGGTGCTGTGGCCACTGTGTTTCCCTGCATGTCGCCATAGGTACTTTTTATGGCTTTTGATCGCAGAATCTTCTGCCAGTCCTCATAGTTGTCATCTATGTCGAAGCGAATGCGTCTTAGGTCTTCAGGGTTGGGATTGAAGAACCCGCAGGCGAGGAAACAGTTGCCCGGCTTGAGGTTGAGGTAATAGCCGCCCCGCTTTTCTTTGTTCGCCCGCCGGAACGACATGGCAAAGCGGGCGTTGTAGGGCGACTTATCCTTACTGAACCGCACATCATTGTAGATCCGAAACAGTGCTTTCTTTCCTGACGGCGTTTCTATCAGGTCATGCTTGTTCATTTCAGCCAGCAGCGCATCGGCAAAGCCCACCATATTGTCGAGCGATGCCTGATACCGGTCTTTGTGCCGGGCAAACCAGTCCCGGTTGTTATTGGCAGCGAGGTCGGTGAGAAACTGGAAGGCAGATGGTTGGATGGAAGATGGGTTCATAGTGGTTTAAAAAAGGACAAAACAGGGCGGTGTGAGAAATAGTTCTCTCTTGTTCTACTCTCTTTGTCGCTCCGGCTTCGCCGAGTGACTTACCTTTTATCTCGCTCCGGCTTTGCCGAGTGACATGTCTCCATTTTTCTTTTAAAAACGCCACTGTCAAAGGCCTCTGGCCGCATCACAACTCGCTTCATCGCCGAGTGACTTACCTTTTATCTCGCTCCGGCTTTGCCGAGTGACATGTCTCCATTATCCTTTTGAAACGTTACTGTTAAAGGCCTCTGGCCGCATCACAACTCGCTCACCTTTAACGGTGACAACGGACAAGCACTGCTATAATACCACGCTTCAGGCTCAATCACATACCCGGCAGCCACAGGGTTTCTATGGATATAGTCTATTTTCTGATCAAGGATAGCCGGATAGCTTAGCTCAACAGGAAAATTGGTTTTTTGCCAAAACATATAATTGGTATTCTGCTTATATCGTTTGGCATACGCCTGAAATATTTCGATCATCCACTGGTTCGCCAGCCCGGTCTTCTCTGCTTTCTCCTGGTTCATTTTTGACCTGCTTAATGATCTCTTTTGAAGTAAAGCTTTTAAAATCTCTGACGATGTGGTTGAGGTCACTTTTCAGGCTTCTTGCAACCATATGAAGATGACTTGGCATGATTACGTAAGCAAAAATTTCCAAGCCTTTGTTCTGTGTGCAAAACGTCAGGCTCTCAATAATCTTATCACAATATCTTTGACGGGTAAACACATCTATCCAGCCAACCACGGGAATACTCAGAAAATAAGGGTGATCAGTGGTGGCTTTTCGTAGTTCAGACATGACAATGAAAATAGCCGCAATTTTTAAAATGTCATAGCAATTAAATGCTTAACATGATTGTGGTAGCGCTCGACAAAGTTCTGTCACTCGGCAAAGCCGGAGCGACAAAACTTTGCCTAGCCTCTTCAAGTGATCATCACCTTTCCAGCACCACCGTCTTCCCTTCCTTCGCCGACCGGATAGCGGCATCCAGTATTTCCACTACTACCATGTTGTTTTCCAGCGACGAAAGTCTGCCCTGCACAGTTTCGTTGAGCTTCGTTTCGCCTCTGATGACGGCCGTAAGAAAATCGAACGGATCGTTGAAGGGCGTTTTCGTGGGCTCCAGCGTCATGGGCTGCTCGGGGTCTGATTGCTTTGCACGCAGGCTCATGCGGGTGCCATCTACCGTTTTGATATAGGCGTTGGTACCAAACACCTCCATGTCTTTACGGCTAAACGTCCAGTTCCACGACGCCTGAATGACGCCCTGGGTTCCGGGGTACTTCACCAGTATCGTGGCCTCGTCGTCTACTTTGGGGTAGATGTCGGGCTTGTTGGTTTGGGTGACTGCCGTTACCGACAACGGTCTTTCGTTGCTCATCAGGTGGGTGAGGAGGTTGGCTCCGTAGCAGCCGAAGTCGATCAAAGCACCGGCTCCGTTGAGCTTAGGATCGGTGAGCCAGTCGAGGAACTCTTTGCCAACACCAATTTCCTTTGGGCCCTGGTGGCCGTCGTTTACCATCACTTTGCGAAGGGTACCCAGGTCGCCGGCTGCTGCCTTAGTAAGGGTTTCCTGCGTGGTGGCGTACCACGTGGTTTCGTAGTTGGTCACCAAAAAAATCTTGTGTTTGTCTGCCAGCGCCTTCATCCGCTTCGCATGTTCGTAGCTCATGGCCAGGGGCTTTTCCACCATCACGTGAATGCCCTTGGGAGCGCACTTCTCCACCACTTCCATGTGGCCGTAGATGTCGTTGAAAGCTGTCACTGCCTCTGGTTTGGTTTTGGCCAGCATCTCGTCCAGGGTAGGGTACACCAGCGACATAGAGAAGCCATATTGTTTTGACAACTTTTCAGCCAGGGCTTTATTGGGCTCAGCAATGCCCACAATTTCCACGTCGCCAGCTTTGGCTTTATTAAGCACCCAGCCCACATGCCCGTGGATAAGGCCGGCCACACCGACTTTCAAAGGCTTTTTGACGGGCTGAGCCAGTGCTGTCAGGGTGACCAGGGTAAAAAGGGAGACTAGTACATATTTCATAGCGAGGTGGTTGTTATATAGGCAGGTAAGTTAAAAGGAATTGTTGAAAAAGGGGAGGGTGTGCTTTACTGGTCACTTTGTATTTTTGTGCTAAGTAGGGGTAGCCGTGGGTATGATCTGCAACCCGTAGGCAAGTTCAGTGGAGAAGCGAGGCGAATGATACAGGATTTGGAGCCAGAAAGCATATGCTAGGAAAGAATAGTGCTAGTTGAATTGTTATTTTATTTTGGAAAGTATATGTTTAGTATTGAGTAATCTTACAGGTATTTTGCTCAACACCCCTCTAGTGAATATATGAAATATAAACGCTAGTGCCAGGCAGGCTGGTGTTTATATGATCGCTTTAGCCAATAAAATGAATCGAAGAACTTATACCATATTCTTCTTTATTTTTCTTGCAATCAGAATAGATTGTCTTGGACAAAAGATAAACAAGACATTCTATGCGGATTCAATTTTCATATACAAGGATTTCAAAGCACATGGAACCACAGCAAATTTGTGGCACCATCACAAGGACTTGGACTCCTTGAAGAGCAAGAAAGAATTGATTAGTCCCTCTGATTTAAAAGCCTTAATAGAAATCACTTCAAGAGCGGAAACCAAGAAATTAATGCAAATGAAGTATGGAGGCCCAATTTGTTATTGGATTGTGAATATTGACAAGACCAGTAAAAGGTTCGCTGCCTTTGTAAGTTCAGATTGGTCTGGAATAGATGATTTGGACGGGATGAGACGATGGATTATTACAGAGCCAAATGACATTAAAAAGTTCGAAGAAATAATAAATAAATATTGGCTATAACATCACCTAAAATACATACGCCCCAAAGGCGACAACAACGTATTTTAGCTTAAGCAATAGCAACAGTTGTGTAGCCTTCGCCTAGGCTTACATTCAAAAATGATATGAAAGTAAAACACTTCCACATTCGGCTGAGCAAAGAAAACCTGCAGCAAGACGAAGACAAGTTGAACGAGTTTATGCAAACAGTCGTAGTCAAAAAAACTGCGACACAAGCTATCACTTCTGGTCAGACAAGCTACTGGTCAATAATTGTTTTCTATGAGGACATTTCAACTCTTGAAACTCATCATACGCCTGCATCAGAAAGGCAACCACCCTTTGACCCATCAATATTAAATGGTGAAGAAAGAAATCGTTATGAAGCATTGAGAATTTGGCGAGCAGACACGGCTGCGAAAGACAATTTTCCAAATTACATTATTGCTTCTAACGCACAACTTGGAGCAATTGCAAGACTTAATCCTGAGGCAAAAGAAGAGCTTAACACACTAAAAGGGTTTGGAGAAAAGAAGGCAGCCAAATACGGTGACGAAATTATTGCAGTGCTAAATTCTATCTGACGAATTATGGCGAATAAGTAATGCAGTAAAAGCAACTCGCTTCAGGGAAGCTTAATTCAAGAAGTTTCCTTTTATTGAAACATTTTCTAGCTTTGTTATGTAGTAGCTAATGGAGATTTAGTGGAGAAAAAGTTCGAGATCAGGTTATTGGAAGAAGCTTTTGAGTTTATCAAAGGCCAAACCGACAAAGTTCAAGACAAGATATTTTATAATATCAGAAAGGCGCAGGTTTTGAATGATCCCAAACTATTTAAGAAGCTGAATCAAAATATTTGGGAATTTCGAACCAAATATGCTGGCCTTCAATATCGAATCCTTGCCTTTTGGGACAAAGAGAATAACGAAATGACGCTCGTTTGTGGTACCCATGGATTTGTCAAGAAAACGGACAAGGTAAGTCCAAAAGAAATTGAAAGGGCCGAGCAAATCAGGCTTGAATATTTTGAACAGAGAACGAGAAAAAAATGAAATCATACAGTTTAGATGAAGCCCAGGACTTGTTAATCGGCAAGATTGGAACACCCAGAAGAGATCAATATGAATTTGAACTCAAACTTGAACTCATTGGCGACATGATCAAGAGGGCACGAAAAGAGCGTCACCTTACCCAGGAACAACTTGGAGTGTTGATTGGCGTTAAGAAATCTCAAATTTCAAAGCTGGAGAATAATGCTAAAAACGTAACTATTGAGACTATCTTGAAGGTTTTTGAGGCTTTGAAAGCCAAAGTAAACTTCAGGGTTGAGCTTCTGAATAACGAATTGAATATTGCTTAAAGAGGGCAATTTCAGAGACTACAAAAGTTTAGGAGACACACCTGAAGTCGGCTAACCGGCAACTGCTTCTGTAGCGCAATCCCAGACTTTCCATCAAACTTTTGTAGTCGTGTAAAAATTGAATTTATCCCAAAATCTGCTCGGCATGCTCCTTCGACTTTACGTCGTCGATGATCCGCTCAATGATGCCCTTCTCGTCGATAATGAAAGTAGTTCTTAACACCCCCATGTACTTCTTGCCAAACATCTGCTTTTCTGCCCACAGCCCGTAGCTCTCAATGATCTTGTTATCGGTGTCGGCCAGTAGGGTGAAGGGCAGGCTGAATTTCTTAATGAAGTTGGTGTGCTTCTTGGCTGAGTCGGGGCTTACGCCGAGCACCTCGTAGCCTTTGGCTTTAAGGGCGCTGAAGTTGTCTCGCAGGTTGCAGGCTTCCACGGTGCAGGTCGGGGTGTTGTCTTGCGGGTAGAAGTAGAGCACTACCTTTTTGCCCTGGAAGTCGGAGAGTTTTACTGTTTTTCCGTTTTGGTCACTTACCTCGAAGTCTGGAGCTTTGTCGCCTGCTTTTAATGCCATTGGTTGTCAGAGTTTTGTTTTGTACACAGTTTGATTACCGGCGTTATCGGTCACTACCACAACAAACTCTCCGTCGAAAGGTTTGCTTCCGTCCAGCTTTTCTGTCCACAGTAATTTTTTCTTGTACTCGTAGTTCAGCAGCACCCATTCGCCATCAATGGTGCCTTTCCAGCTTTTGATGCCAGAAAGGTCATCCTCAATGATCAGGCGGCACTCACTTTTGTTGATCACCGCCGGCTTGATAGTAGGTGGGACAGAATCCGTAGCGACGGTCCAGGTGCCCAAAGAGGTGGTAAGAAAGCTGATCCCATCTTTGTCCCACGCACCGCCCACATAGCCCAGGTTACCTTTGGAGCTGTAGGAGTACACGGCCGACTTTTCTTTATCGTATAGTTGCAGAGGCTTCAGCGTCACCTTTGCCGACCGGCGAAGCGGGTCCAGCACATTGTCGATAGCAAACACTTCTCTGCCGTTTTCTATTTGCTTGTCCTTTACTGCCAGGTAGAGTGTGTCGAACAGGCTGTACCGGTTAAAGGCCACGTCTATGTCCTTATCAAAATAGTTGTATTCGTGATGTGGAGATACCATAGCCTTGAAGTCATATTTTTGCATGGTGCCACACAAATCGACTGAGTCGGGCAGGCCATTTCTCAAATCCCAGAGGTATAAGTCGTTGGCACCCACGTGGTAGACCGGCGGTAGTTCATACGCCTGTCCTGAAGAGTACAACAGAACGTTCTGGCGAGCCACACCATTGGGGTTCATTAGCTCCATCACATTGCCGGTTATTTCATAACCCTCCCGCCTCAGCTTACTGAGACTTTTGATGGTGGCATTGCTTCGCTTCCCCTTATCGCTGAGCGTTGTCTTAAAATACGAGTAGTTGTTGTAGCTGTCCCAGGTTCTGATTTCAAGCTTGTGATCGCTGGAATCCCGGATTTTCAACATGCCCTGCCAGTCTTTGGCTTCGTACACCTTCAACCAGTTGCCGTCGTCTACCCAAAGCTTGGTGAATTTCTGCCCGCTGGTTAAATACTCGCCGTAGTTCATGTGCACCGCCACATTGCGCATTTCGTCGAAGCTCAACTTGGTGATGCTTTGGCTGAACATCTTCTTGTCGTCGAGCATCACCTCAATGCACGGGATGCCGTTTTTGCTCCAGGTGCCGTCGAAGCGGTCGTAGGCATAAATTTCCACGCCAATGGTTCCTTCAAAAGTCAGTGGCGTGTGCATGACAAAACTGTCCCCTTCTTTGGTGACATCAAACTCAAACCTGCCGAACTGGCCATTGATTCTCGACTTGATGTCCATGGTGGTAAAGGCCACCTTTCTGATCAAAGGAGGTGCTTCATCAATGAGCTCTTTGAAGTGAAAGCGCATGGGGTCAAGAATCTTCTGCTCCTGGTCCCGTATTTCAAAATGGAGATGGGGCCCCGAACTGCCTCCGGTGTTACCTGAGGCGGCAAACACTTCGCCTTTCTTGTAGCTGAATTGGTTGCGTGCAGGAAAAAGCTCTACGTCGAAGCTTTCTTTGGCATACTGCTGTGCCCGCACCCATTCGGCCAGGGGCTTACTGAACGACTTCAGGTGACCGTACACGGTGGTCAGGCCATTGGGGTGCGTCATGTACAGGGCATTGCCATAGCCGCCAGTGCTTATTTTTACCCTGCTGATGTAGCCATCGGCAGGTGCATACACTGGCAAGCCTTCTATGCCACTGGTGCGTATGTCAATTCCAGCGTGAAAATGGGTGCCCCTGATTTCACCCATAGTACCGGCCAGGTAGTTGCGCTCTCCCGGCCGGATGGGAAACATCAGGTAGGCAGAGTCATATCCATATTGGGCTATGGCTGTGTTTGCTGTTAGTAAAAATAGAAGTGCTAGTTTATTTAATTTCAAAATCGAGTAGTGCGTCACTTTCCAGGTATCCTTTCAGGTGATCTCCTATTTTGACAGGCCCAACTCCTTTCGGCGTTCCTGTGAAAATAATATCTCCTTTTTTAAGTGTAATGAATTTTGAAATGTAGGCTATAATGGCTTCTATAGAGTTGATCATCAGACCGGTATTCCCAACCTGAACTGGTTGACCATTGAGTTCCAGTTTGAAATTAATGTTCTTCATATCCGCAAACTTTTCCTTCGGAACAAATTTGGAAATCGGAGCTGATCCATTGAATCCCTTGGCAAGCGCCCATGGTAACCCTTTGGCTTTAGCTTTCTGCTGCAAATCCCGTGCCGTGAAGTCGATACCAAGGCCAATGGCGTCGTAGTAGGTCGAAGCGAATTTCTCCTCAACACTTTTCCCTTCCTTACAAATCCTGATAATAATCTCCAACTCATGGTGGATCTCCTTTGTGTAATCGGGAAAGTAGAACGGCTTGTTGTTCAGCAACAGCGCAGTGTCGGGTTTGGTGAAAATAACCGGCTCATCGGGAGTCTCGTTATTGAGTTCTTTGATGTGCTCTACGTAGTTGCGGCCGATGCAAAGGATTTTCATAGTAGTGATGTTTGATGCCAAAATATCTGATAGTCAGCGATTCCGCAACCTATCTTTGATCTGCGTCATTATTATTTGAACAAAGGATCATAATTTTCAGAAATTCCATTCGTTTTCAAACATATTCCGTTAAAGCTAAAAGTAACTCACCTAACACGCACACCGATTGGTATGTAAGCCGAGGGAACGTGCGAAAAAATCATTTCTATAGTATTATTTTTGCCAAATGAAGTTGTTTTGGAGCATTCCAAATCCGACTGGTTTTTGCAGTGTCGAAAGACTGGGGAATCTACTTTGGCAAGAAGCTTGTTAGCATTCACAATAAATTAAGAACAAATGAAGAGGATAATAGCATTGTTAGGCATTGGTGCCACGTTGATTGCTTATAGCTGCTCAACGGTGGCGATCACAGGGAGGAAGCAGCTTGCGCTGGTGCCTGATTCAGAGCTCAACTCCATGAGTTTCACACAGTACGACCAGGTGCTCAGCGAGTCCAAATTGTCCACCAACACGGCCCAGGTGAATCAGGTAAAATCTGTTGGGTTGAAGATTCAAAAGGCAGTGGAGTCATACATGGCCACCAATGGCCTCAGCGATCAGTTGAAGGGTTATAAGTGGGAGTTTAACCTGATTCAGGACGATGAAACGGTGAACGCCTGGTGTATGCCTGGCGGGAAATTGGCTTTCTACACGGCCATTATGCCAATATGCAAAACAGACGAAGGAGTAGCTGTGGTAATGGGACATGAAATTGCGCACGCCATTGCCCGCCATGGCAATGAGCGGATGACGCAGGGCTTGATCCAACAGTTTGGTGGTTTGGCACTGTCTTATGCGGTGAAAGACAAACCGGCGGAAGCGCAGCAGCTGTTTATGACAGCCTATGGTGCAGGCACTACTGTTGGGGCTATGCTGCCTTTCTCTCGTCTTCAGGAGTCTGAGGCTGACAGGATGGGCCTTATTTTTATGGCCATGGCTGGGTACAACCCCAATGAGGCACCAGCTTTTTGGGAAAGAATGGCTGCCAACAGCGGCGGCGGGGCACCTCCGGAGTTTTTGTCTACTCACCCTTCGCACAGCACCCGCATTGCCGATCTGAAAGCACAGATACCTGAGGCGATGAAGTATTATAAGAAGTAGGAAGAATTAAAGAGAGCAATGCGCTACAATTAAAGAGGTTACTATCTGCGGTACCGCAAATAGTAACCTCTTTAATTACTCATAGCGAAGCGCATCCACCGGATTGGTCCGTGCAGCCCTGATGGAGTGGAAGCCCACGGTAACCACAGCGATGAACAACGCCAGCAGCATAGCCGCCAGCGGTACCATGACACTGATGTTGACATGAAAGGCAAAGTCGGTCAGCCACTGATCCATCAGGTACCAGGCGAGCGGCGAGCCTATCACTGCCGCTATAATGACCAATAGTGCAAAGTCTTTCACGGTGAGTGTGATGATGGACGAGGTGGAGGCTCCAAGTACTTTTCGTACGCCAATTTCTTTGGTGCGTTGCTGAATGGCGAAAGCAGCCAGACCAAATAGCCCCAGACAAGAAATGAATATCGACAGCCAGGCGAAACCTTGAAACAGCTGCCCAGTGCGTTCTTCATTTTCATAGAATTCCGCCCAGTCAACATCAAGGAAGCGATATTCGAACGGATAGGCTGGGGCGTAAGTAGTGTGAACGCTGTTCAGGGCGTCAATGGCAGCGGTGTACTGTTGTGGCTTGGCCCGCACGATGATATAGCTGCACCAGTCCTTTTCAAACATCATAAACATAGGCCGAATGACGGAGTGCGACGAGCTGTAATTGTAGTCCTTCACTACCCCAATAATATGCCCTTTTCTTTCTCCCCAAACAGTGATGGGCTGATCCACAGCCTCCAAAGGCTCGAAACCCATTTTGCGGGCGGCTGATTCATTGATAATGATGTTGGCCGTATCGGTGGCCATGGTTTTGTCAAAAGTCCGCCCACCAACAAGGGTCAGTCCCATGGTTTCGATATAGGAACCGTCGATGGCGAAATTGCTGAACAGAATCCGCTCCTGCGGATCTTTGCCGGGCCAGTCGAGCCCCCAGGTGCTGTTGCCGATGGAAAGAGGCGAAAAGCTGCTTTCACTTACTGAGAGAATGGAGGGGTCTTTCAAAAGTTGATCCTGAATGAGGTCATACTTTTCCGCCATGTTCTCCTGCATTTCCATGTAAATGATCCCTTCCTTGTTGAAGCCGGTGTCCTGATTTTGAACATACCACAGCTGCTGATACACGACCACAGTGCAAAATATCATGATGATGGAAAGCACGAACTGCGTTGTTACCAGCACTTTTCTGAATCTGACAGCCGCCTTGCCGCTCTTGAGCTGGCCTTTCAACACTTTGGCCGGTTCGAAGCGGGCGATGTAAAATGCTGGGTAGCTACCGCCTACAAAACCTGTGAAAAGGATGGTGCCGGAAAAAAGCAAAACGGTGGCTGTGTTGAATTCAAAAACGAGACTCTTGTCCGAGATCTCATTGAAGAACGGCATAAGAACAATGACAAGCACTGCCGCTGCCAGGCCGCCCAGCGCCGAGAACACGATGGACTCAGTCAGGAATTGATAAATCAGGTGTTTCCTGAAGGCACCGACCACTTTTCGTAGCGCCACCTCTTTGCTTCGCTTTACAGCCAGGGCAGTAGATAAGTTCATGAAATTGATACAGGCGATGAGCAAAAGAAAAATAGCAATGATGCCGAATATCTTCACGTATCTGATGCGGCCGCCATCCTGCACACCATTTTCAAAGCTGCCATACAAGTGCATTTTGGTGGCTGGGTAAAGGAAAAGCTCTATGTTGTTTTCATCATTTTTCTCATCGAGAAGCCTGTTTATTTTTGTGGAATAGGCTTCCCAATCTTGTCCGCTTTGGAGCTGCACAAAGGTGGAGACGTTGTTGTTGCCCCATTGGTCAAGCCATTGCTTGTTTTCGTCCATGAACTTGTCAAAGTTAAGCAGGTAAGCAAACCCACCAAAGTCACTGTTTTTTGGCCAGTCTTCTACCACGCCAGTCACCTTCATGCTTTCCTTGTTGTTCATGCGAAACACCTGATCCATGGCGGGTGCATTGCCGAAGTATTTTTTCGCCATGGTTTCGGTCAGCACCACGGCATTTTTATCATTAAAGGCTGTTGAAGCCGATCCCTCAATGAACTTGAAGGTGAACATCTCCATGAAGTCTGCATCTACATAGCGGCCTGACTCATAGTAGGACGCTTCCTCGACATTGAAAAGGTTTTCGGTTGGCCAGGTAAGCCTGGAGGCATATTTAACCTCAGGGTAGGTGGCTTTGAGATAGGGGGAAAGGGGGCCAGGGGTAGAAGATGTGGTGCCAATTCTGTCCGAATAGTGTTGGTTTTCCATCACCCGAAAAATGCTAGGTAGATTCTCGTGAGAGCTGTTGTAGCTGAGCTCGTCGTTGACCCACATCAGAATAAGGATGCTGGAGGCGATGCCCAACGAGAGACCGAAAATATTGATGGTGCTATAGATTTTGTTGCGCTTGATGGTTCTCAGCGCCACCAGGAAGTAGTTTTTGAGCATAGCCTTGGGGTTCTTTTGGCTAGAGTACCTCGTTGGAGGTGAAAGGTTGCAGAAAAGACGTGGATTTTTCTCGTTTATGAGAAGACTACAAACAACTTTTTTTCCTACTGGGATGAGCTGAACTCCTTTCTCCCGTTAATTCTTGTGATGAGCTGGCGTGTAGTGGCAGTCGCATTTGGTGAGGTAGTGTATGCACTAAGGGTAGTTTCGAAGGCAAAGTATTTTAGGAAAGGAGATATTTTATTAAATTGAATTCTGCCAAAATTCAACTACATGAAAAGGAAGTTATCACTTTGTATTGTTTCTGCTCTTGGTATTTTATGTTTTTCATGTGAAAGAGAGTCTGAAGGACTTTCCTTGCTTACTATAATGGTAGAGGAAAATGCGATAAATGAGGGGCAGGAACGGTGGGTGTATATTTCAGAACCTTCAGGAAAGGTGTTGGATAGTCATAAATGCAAAAACGGTGAAGTGTTTGAATTGAAGGGGCCCGTGGCCCTTGAAGCGATTGATGTGACGGTTTTCATACCTAGTTCAAGTGGCTCGGGAGTCGCTTCAGCTGTTACTTATCTTGGCGTTATATCAGGAAGAACCTGGACGTTAAAAGCTCAGTCCCAATCCGAAGCACCTGAAGTTATCGGAACTGCCACCATTGAAATAGTTAACTACCATGAATCAATGCCTCCCGATGAGTCAATTAAATTTTCTCCTGGTGCTTCAGGGTGGCCGCTGAACGACCGATCTGTTACTGAAGCAGGGCTTTTGGCGACTGTTAATATGTATAAAGACCCACAAGAGCTCCTGATGACGGGGTTTAGAGGTGGCCAGAGAGTTTATTTGAAGGTGGCGGCGATGGTACCGAATGAAAACCTTGTGATTGATTTCGATTCGTTTCAGGAGTATGATCAAATAATAGAGGTCCCCGCTGAGTTTAACGAGGATGGCAGGACGATTGGGTTCTATGGTGACGGAAGAGGTTATCTCCTGAGTGATGCATACGATTCATATTTGTACGGCACCGAAACTTCGTTGGGCTACATACAAGGGTTTGATTCCTACTCTACCAAGTTCAATGAATTTTACGGCCCTTCCTTTATCACCTACTATAAACTTGGGGAACCGGCGCTCAACGTAGAATTTCCGTCATTTACCCTTTCTATAGTTGACAGGACGACTAACGGATTCAGTTTCGACGCCTCTTTCGATTACACCTATAAAAGTACTCAGTGGCTATACTCTTCGGCCGACGGACAGACTGGCATGTCGTGGACTGTTTACGGCGATGCAGCAGCTAACGTTAGAATACCAGCTGTTGCCAATATTGTTTACGAGAAAGAATCTGGATTGAAGATTGACGATTTTTCCATCTATGAGCTCAATTGCATCCAACGTTTGGACGGACTAAGTTATACTGGCTTTGTCTCCAATACGTTTGAAAATAAGTCATCCGCCGAGTATGAATACTTTATTTTTGGAAGCCATTAGTTATTTGAGCAAGTTGGGGAACGAGCGACATCTTTTTTGATTCGGCCTTCAGAAAGTCTTCATAAATTGCATGCTGCAATTCTTATTTATTTTTTCGTGTGATGAAGGAAGTTCAAATTGAAGTTTCCGGAGTTGTTAAGCACTTCAAAGAAGTAAAAGCCGTCAATGGCATCGACCTCACTATTCTCAAAGGAGAGTTTGTAGCTTTGCTTGGCCCGAATGGTGCCGGCTAATCTTATTCAAAAAAATGCCTTTGCACGATATCTACAACACCGTCGGGTGTAAGTGGTTTGGTAAAGAAATCTTTTACTTCTTTAATTGAACGGGCCTTTTGTTCATCGTCGGGGTTGATGGAAGTGGTGAGCATGATAAGTTTTATTCTATTTATCAGTTCATGAGGAAGTTTTTTGTATTCCTCCAGAAATTCCCAACCATTCATCTTGGGCATATTGATATCAAGAAGAATGAGATCCGGCGTTGGGTATTCCTCAGATTGAGGAATGTAGCCATTTTTGTGGGTAAGGTATCGAAGCGCTTCCTCACCCCATTGAAAGGCCATCACCTGATTGCTAATGTCCGCATTGCGAAGAATAATAGTATTGATAAAGTTGGTAGGCTCGTCATCATCCACCAGGAGTATACAGTTTAATTTCTTTTTCATAATAGGGTTGTTTTATGTTTTCGCAGCGTAAAATGGAAAGTACTGCCTAATCCTTCTGTCGATGTAATCCATATTCTGCCGCCATGTAATTCAACGATTTTCTTACAGTGCGACAGTCCAATTCCCGACCCCTTGAATTCACTTTGCGTGTGTAGTCGCTGAAATATGATAAAGATCTTTTTAAAGTATTTGGGGTCAATACCTATTCCATTGTCGGTTACGCCAAATTCATATTCGTCTTTCTTTTCTTTTACGGCGATAGTCACCTCAGGGGTTCTTGCCCGAACCCTGAATTTCAATGCGTTGCTTATCATGTTCTGAAACAGCACCTTGAGCTCCTGCTCGCTTCCTTTCAGTTTGGGTAGCCTGTCTGTAGTTATCCTGGCTCCGCTTTCTTTGATCATAGCATTCAGGTCCTGGATAATATCGCCAACAAGTTGATGGCAGTCCACTATTTTTTTTGATTTGATTCTGCCGATTCTGGAGTAGATCAGGAGCCCTTTGATCAGGTCAGACATTCTCTGCGAGGCGTCGGTGGTGTATTTTAGGTATTGATCTGCCTGGGCATCCAGCCTCCCTGTGTATTCTCTCGCAAGGAGGTCAGTCATGCTGGAAATAGTTCTCAGAGGCTCTTGTAAGTCATGCGAAGCGATGTAGGCAAATTGTTCGAGCTCTTTATTTTGTCGCTCCAGCTGACTCGTTCGCTGTTTTACCTTGGCTTCCAGATCGAAATTGGCTTCTTTTAATTTTTTTTCCATCCTTTTCTTATCGGAAATATCCCTTATAGCAGCCGAAACGAGCAAACCTTCCTGGGTTTCCAACGGGCTGAGGCTTATTTCAATCGGAAATTCCTTGCCCCCTTTTGTGATACCGAACAGCTCCAGACCTGATCCCATTTCGCGGGTCTTGGGGTTGCTGAAATAGTGTTGCATCAAGCCAGGGTGGCCTTTCTGAAAACGATCAGGCATTAGTATTTCAATCCGTCGTCCAATCAATTCCTTCCTTTTGTAGCCAAAAAGTTTGTCGGTTTGAAGGTTGGCGACTTTGATGACACCGCTATTGTCGACAATAATCATGGCATCTGGTGCCGATTCCAGCAAATCCCTGAATCGCTTCTCTGCTTTCTTGCTTTCGGTAGTGTCTCTGATAGCCGCCGATACAAACAGGCCCTCTTCTGTTTTTAGAGGACTAAGGCTTATCTCAACTGGAAATTCATCTCCATTCTTTTTCCTTCCATAGAGATCAAAACCATGTCCCATGCTGCGGGTCTTTGGAGCGTTGAAAAAACCGTCTCTGTGTGGCTTGTGTTTTTTGATAAAACGTGAAGGAATCAGGGTCTCTATTTCTTTACCCAGCAGTTCATTTCTGGTGTATTTAAAAAGGTGTTCCGTTTGCGCATTAACGAGAATGATCTGCCCAAAATTGTTGACAATTACCATGGCATCGGGTGCAGTTTCCAGCAGCGCCTGACTCTTGCTCTCGGCCATTCTAAACTCTCGTATTTCTCTCTCCATACTGGAGATGCCAATAATTTTCCCCTTCTCATCTTTGATAGGCGACACCAGTGAGGCCACCTTTAACAGTTTGCCATTTTTGCCAAGCCTAACCGATTCAAATGGACTGACTTTTTCCAGGAAAAGAACGCTACTTCTAATGGTGTCAAATTCTATCTCCCGCTCTCGTGGAAACAGGGACATATAATTTTTTCCGATCAGCTCTGCTTTCGTGTAGCCATAGGCTTCCCAGGCAGCCTGGTTGCAGTAG
Organism: Imperialibacter sp. EC-SDR9; assembly: GCF_902498805.1. Lineage (GTDB taxonomy): Bacteria > Bacteroidota > Bacteroidia > Cytophagales > Cyclobacteriaceae > Imperialibacter. Next base: position 18,721 of record NZ_LR701615.1, read on the forward strand.
GTTATCTTCCCGGCCAGGTCCATCCCAAGAATCATTTCCTGAGAGGAATTTAGAATATAGGAATGTGTTTCCTCTGCCTTTTTTTTATTTGATGAATCCATTACGTTTCTGTAATCTATAAATTTCCATAAATAGAAGTGTAGTTTACAGAAAAACACATTACTAATCTATGACTATCGCAAGAGATTAATCTAACACAATTCGTTAGCGGAAGTCAGAGGTATTCCAGTCAGTGGCGGCGGACACCATATCATGTAATGTACAGATTTTCTGGAATAGAAAGATAGCGAAACGGATATTTCCGTGCAGGAGGGAACTATCAGCTTTGTTTTGGCGGATTTTCGTTAGTAAGAAAAGTACTTTTCCATTTAACTTGCTGTGAAAATCAGAAAGCATGAAGGAAGTACAGATTGCGGCCAGGCAAGTGATCAAGCACTTTAAGGATGTGAAGGCGGTGAACGGTATTGACCTGACCATTTACAAGGGAGAGTTTGTGGCCCTGCTTGGCCCGAATGGTGCCGGCAAGACCACCCTGGTTGAGATGATCGAAGGCATTCAAAAGCCCGACTCTGGGGAAATCAAACTCAAGGGTATGACTTGGGCTGAACATGCCGGGCAACTGCACCAAATCATTGGCTTATCGTTGCAGGAGACCCGATTCATAGAAAAGCTGCGAGTGAGAGAAACGCTTGAGCTGTTTGCCAGCTTTTACGGGCTGGGCAGCGAAAGAGTAGAGGAGGTGCTGGAGTTGGTGAACCTTACCGAAAAGCAGAAGGCTTTCACTGACAAACTCTCGGGAGGCCAACGGCAGCGGATGGCATTGGGTATCTCGCTATTAAATGAGCCGGAAATCTTGCTCCTGGATGAGCCCACCACTGGCCTTGATCCCAATGCCAGACGAGAACTATGGGACATCCTTTTGAACCTCAGAAAAAGAAAGGGCACGACGTTGATCCTCACAACACACTACATGGAAGAGGCTGCCTATTTGTGTGACAGAATTGTGATCATGGATCAGGGAAATATTTTAGCCGAAGGCACGCTGAAGCAGCTGCTCTCAAAGCATGTGAAAGGCGAGATCATTGACTTCACTGTTGACAGACCAATGGAGAGAGATGTTTTGCCCGGGCAACAAGCCATTTTAAACTACACATTCGATAAGGATACATTGAGCGGAGAGCTTTTGGTTACCGACATAGTGAAGTTCTTGCCAGACTTCCTGCTGTATGTGCAGCAAGAGAAAATCCAGATCGATTCACTGGAGTGCCGGAAGCTGACGCTCGACGATTTGTTTACTTCCATGACCGGCCGCCACATCAACCAATAATCCAATGAAGCATCCTATCGTATTGCTAGTTCTGACTAACTTTCGGGAGTTCCTGCGCCAGCCGGGGGCCGTTTTTTGGGCAGTCTTTTTTCCTGTGCTGATGGCAGGCGGCTTGGGGCTAGCCTTTACCCAGAAGGGGGAATTGAATCAAAAGATCGCTTTTGTAGGGAATGATCAAACTGAGGAAAAAAGCTGGAGCAAGAAAGTGGGCAACGAAACCACGGGCTTTACTAACTACGAGTTCCTGAATGTAGGTTTTGACGAAGGGTTGGTTCTGCTAAAAAGAGGAACGGTCGATTTGATTGTGAAAAAAGAAGGGGAGGACTACAAGTATCATTTTGATCCGCTGAACCCAGAAGCACAGTTGGCTTACATCAACCTGACTGCCGCACTGAACGGAAACCAAACACTGTCAAACGGCGAAGATGTGGTGCCACTGAAGGAGATCGGCAGTAGATACATCGATTTTCTGGTGCCGGGTCTCATGGCCATGGGAGTGATGATGTCGTGCATGTGGGGCATCAGCTATGGCCTGATTGAGAAAAGGTCGAAGATGCTGCTGAGGCGCATGGTGGCAACTCCAATGCGAAAAGCCCACTTCATGACGGCCCTTCTGGTTTCACGAACCGTGATGAGCGCCATTGAGGCGTCGATACTCGTGGTTTTTTCATGGTTTTTTTTCGATATCCATATTGAGGGCAGCTTCTCCGCACTTGTCGTACTCTACCTGTCGGGCACCCTGGCATTTGCTGGCATCGCCATTCTCACGGCCTCCCGAACCGACAATACCTACGTGGGCAATGGCATTTTGAATGCCGTAGTGATGCCTATGATGATTCTGTCAGGCATCTTTTTCAGCTACCATGGCTTTCCCGACTGGGCTGTGAGTGTTATCCGCTTGTTTCCACTGACGATTTTTGCCGACACAGCCAGGGCCATATTTATCGAGGGAGCAGGGTGGAGTCAGATCGTGTTGCCTGTGGGTGTGCTCGCCGGGCTTGGGCTGGTGTGCATGTCGATAGGCATGAAGGTGTTTAAATGGTACTGAGCAAAATGATTGATGCCGTTTTGAAACTGGTCATTTCATGCAAACCGGCAACTGAACGTAGAACAGGCTACTAAATAATACTATTGAATAACCCACATCAGCCCGGCGTAGATAGTCCGGCGGTTGAAAAGCTCATTTTCGAAGGAAGAATAGTCGGCGCTGTAGGCCCGGTCCCGCACGTTCTTGAAGTCGGCCATATTGCTCACCGATGCAAACAATACCAGTCCATCGTCCTTCGGCAGTGGCAGCAGTTTTGAAAAGCTCAGGTCAATAAGGTTGTAGGTCGGTTGGCGGCTTTGCAAGGGTGATGTGAGTGGTTCAAATACGTCGAACCGGTTGTTGTAAGTGGAGCCCACTACAGGATAAAACCAGGTGCCTTGTCTGAAAATATACCTACAGCCCACCGTCCACCCACGGTTGCTCCATTGGGCGCCACCTCTGATAAAAAAATCGAGATCATATATCGCCTTTTTTGTGTTTCCGTTTTCTTTTTCGGTGGCTTCAATACCTGTGTAAGAAATATCGGCCAGCCATTTTTCAGCCAGTTTATAGCACCAATACGATTCTATCCCCAGCACCCTGGCGGCAGTTTCATTTTTTTTAATTTTTTTGAAAAACACCGCATTGGCTGCTGAAAGCCTGCCTGCTGAGAGCGAATGATCAACAGCCACCTGTTGCGATTTGATTTTGGAAACGCCTTCGCCCTGAAGTAATGCAAGCTGATGAAACGTGCCGCTGCCAACGGTGAATCTGTTTTTCTTGTTAACCTGAATGCTTACCGACGACTGATGAGAAAGCGTGTGAGACTGCCCTGCCAATGGGATGTTTTTTCGCAGTGCCCATCCAAAAGCAAGCAGCTTCGAAGGCGTGTATTTGTAGCTGGCAAAGGCATCCAAAATTTTTCGCCCGGTAACCGATGCGACGTTCATTGCAGGGGCAGTTTCCCCAACGGCGTATTGGAACTCCGGAACCAGCCCGGAAAACTTCTGTAGTCGGTCGTCATAAGCCACACCGGCCTTCCATCCCGCTCTTTTTTTCGCTACAGTATAGGTGACCGACCCATAGCTGTCGGTGTTGCCGATTCTGTATGTAAAGCGGCTGTAGCCAAGTTCAGTTTGGCTTGCGTTGAAACCGCCGTTAATTCCAATCGCTCCTTTTTTTGTACGTTTCATGAGATTCACCACGTGAAAGGTGCGTTTTTTTTCCTGGAGGAAGTCGCCGCTAAAACTGGGTACCCTGAAGTCGAAGGTGTAGCGTTCGTTGAGTACATAGTGAAACGATTTTAGCGACAGCCCCGGTGCAAGCTGGTTGATATAGTGGACACCTGTTTCACGGGTTTCGAAGCGTTTGATCCTTTCGAGCGACACTCGGTTAAGGGCACGAAGCGGGCCTGAAGGCTGGAAGTTACCATACACCATAATGCTCTGTTTGTCGTTGATGCGTTGCTGATGGTTGACGCCCAGGTTGGCGAGAGAAAGTGAGAGGCTTGTCCGGTTTTTTTCCACAATGGTATTGGAGGTCTCAATGGCTATCAGGCCCGATGAGGTATTGCCGTATTCGAGGGGTGGATTGCCAGGAAAAACGTAAAGTGAGCCAATCATTTCAGTGTTGAAGAAGCTGAAAGTTCCAATGCCGGTGAGTTGTGCAAACCGCACCGCATCGTAGGTTGGCACATGGTTAAAGAAAACACCTGTTTCTGCCGGGCTGCTTCCCCGAAAGCTGACAGATGCCGTTTCGTCCACTGTTGTGCTTGATGGCATCGCATTCACAGCCAGCAGTGGGTCGGCCTTGGCACTCGGGTTTTTGTAGATATCCAGCTTTGATATCTTTTTTACTACAAATTCTTCGGCGATGATTCGCTCCGCATTTATGGTGACCTGCTCCATGCTTTGGGTTTTCGGCTCCAGCTTAACTGTAGCGTTTTTCTGAAGCTGGCTTAAGGTCACGAGCTTCTCGCCATAGCCCATATACTGTACAATGAGCGTATCGGCTGATCCAAATTGTCCCATGTCAAGAGTGAAGATACCTTCGGCGTTGGTAGTGGTGCCAGTTCGCCAATTGCTAAAGCTAATGATGTGAACTCCAATGAGCGGCGTGCCGTCACGTGCATCAATCACTTTGCCGGAAGCAGAAGACGGCTGTGCCACGACTGGGCCAGAAAACCAGGCTCCCAGGACAATGGTCACAAAAATTGATGGTGACGACACGTTACTTCGCATTGGGAAGCAATTCGAATTTTACCCAGTTGAAGTCGGGAGCAATGGCCAATGCCTTTTGGTAGACCTCTCTGGCTTGTTGTTTTTTTCCCTGATTATTTAATGCTATTCCTAACCAGGCAAGGGCATCGAGGTACAGCCAGTTGTTTGATACGTCTCCCTTTTCAAACAACTCCACCGCCTTAGTGAATTCCGAGGTGGCCAGGGCCTTGTCGCCTCCAAACATCTCCGGAGTGAAATACAAATAACTGGCATGAAGCTTCCGCACAACAGGAGAGCCAGGCGCTTCGTCCATAGCTTCATCAATCAAATTGGCGCTCTTAGCCCCCAGGAACATCCCTTTCCAGCTTGAGTAGGCAATTTTTAGGCCGGTAACAGCCGATTGAATGGCTTTCGCTTCGGCTGACTTGTAGTTTAGTTCAATGAGCTTGTCGAGATTTTTGTCAGCGGCATCAATGTACTTATCGAATAGGGTCTCGTCGGAGTCAGCCATGGTATTGTTGAGAAGGCCGTACTGCGTAAGGGCCAGCATAAATAGGTCTTGGGGACTTTTCGATTGATTGTAAGCTGTTTGTTGCCTGCTAACGCTTGTTTCCCACAGCGTGGTTAGTGAGCTTAAGTATGCCTGATATGTGTCTCTGCTGTTTTGGGCCAAAGCAATCGACCCTGTTAGCCAAATGGTGATTGTAAAAATCGTCAGCTTTTTCATGATGTAGCTAAATTTGTGTAGGAGAATGGATTGTGAAAATGCTGCCTTTCAGTAAGGCGGTAAGGCTTGCGCTAAGCAAGTCGGTTTATTGTTTATCAAGCGTCATTTCAAAAAACTGAAACCATGAAGTGCCCATGTTGATCTCCCCCTTCTCATACCATTGGCCTTTGTTGTTAATGGAGATAATGTATCTCATATTTTCAGCGGGGTACCAGTAGAATTCCTCTCCAATTAATTCGCCTTTGAATTCACCTTTCCGCCCCGTGGATAGATAGGAGTAAAATGAGTAGTTGTTATCCGTTTTGTTCCAGGAAATGATTGCCATGGCGTTGTGGATGACTTTGCCCTCAGCTATGCCTTTTCCCTCGATCAGTATGGCCGTACTGTCGAGTTTGAATCTGATGTCTTCCACCTGATCAAACTCCCGCTTGACTCTATCCTGTCCGTACATCCATCCTTTGCCTTGCCACCTTCCGGTGATAAAGCCAAGCCTGGTGACTTCCGTTTTAGCGATGACATCTGTTTCAGGGGCCTGCGCCCAACCTATGAAGGGAGCGAGTAATATGACGAGTATTAAATGAATGACAGTTTTCATGATTATAAATAAGTTTATTTTGTAAACTAAATTGATAAAAAAATTATGGGAGGTACTTCTTCAAAGCCGTAACATACGCTTCGAAAGCTTTAATACCTGTTGTGGTAATCTTACAAGTCGTTAAGGGTCTTTTGCCTTTGAAAGACTTGGAGATGCTGATGTACCCGGCCTGCTCCAACTTGTCGAGCTGCACACTGAGGTTGCCGGCAGTCGCCTGTGTCTTTTCCTTGATGAAGGTAAATTCGGCGTCCTCGAGGCTTATCAGTAGCGACATCACCGCCAAACGCAGTTGCGAATGCAATAGGGGATCTAATGGCTCAAAATTATCCACGTTCGGCTCTTTTTAGTAAGTATCCGGGAATCAGGTAACCCAATAAGATAGCAACTCCTGAAAGTGGGTACTGCTGTATTTCGGGCAAATTAAAGGAAATTAAGGCGGCTATCCATAAAACAAAACTCCCCGCTACAATTGGTGTGAACTTTAACAAGCTTCCAGTGATGAACATACCCATTCCAGCGATGAGTAGGATAACACCATTGTGGTTGAAATTAATGGTGTGCATCATAGCGAGGCAGATCACCATGCTGATTCCAGCTGCCATCCACACCCTGCCATAGACCCGATCAATGTGCCCAACAGCACCCTTTTGTCCTATCTTCATTCCCATAACGACAGAAATAATGGCCGCCGGAATTGTAATAAGCCAGATCATATAGGGATGGGGAATACCTGACAAGGCAAGTGCGTAGTGCCCAAAGTTAGCAAAGGCAACTGTCCAGCCCCAGAGGAGTATCTGATTACTTCCGCCCTTGGCCACGTTGCGTTTCGCTTGTGTAATCATCTCCGTGATTAGCGACAAGCTTTCCTGGTGTGTGAGTTTGTCTTTCATATAAGTGTTTTTCTAAACTTATACGAGTGTAGAGTAAATTAGTTTATATTATAAACTAATTTATCACTTTTTTATGTAAACACGCACTGAAACAGGTTTCGGCAGGATGCCGGTGAGGGTTTTGAAAGTGTCGGCCTGAGTGATTGCAGCTAATTAGAAGAAGGCAAGAGCATCTTGCCGGCAAAAAGGATCACGTTGCTGTGCTTTTCTCTGATAAAAAAAGCAAAAGGCCGGTCGACACGGAAGATTCTAGGGTGAGGGGTGGAGTTTGAGGACAGTTCCACTATTTCGACGATGGTGGCGGCCGCTGCTTCCGAGCCTTTTTCATTTACCTCTATAAATGATTGATGCAGTACACGGCTGATAGCCAGGGCCAGTTTCTCCTCAAACAGATTGGAAAAGTCGGCCTTTTCGGAAAAAGCGATACCCATGCCCATGTCGGAGAGTGTCTCTTTAAGCTCCTCTTTGAATTGTAGTTTAAATCTGGGCAGGTAGAGCTCTGCTGTGATGGTGTCTGCCTTGTCGAGGTAGTCGGCAAACGTTGCGCCGTCAAATGTTTCAATTATTTGGTTAATACTCCTGCTTCCGGCTTGCATGAAAATGGTCATGCTGTACTGTCCATTACCATAAGGGATATCTATCATGGTTAAATCTTCACCGTAGTGATAGTTAATCCTGGCACCTTTCGAAAACATCATGTCGACTTCCGTTTCACCGGTCGGCGCATAGAAAGTGGCCTTGGTCGTTTTTGAGTTATCGAACTTATACTGCCAGTCGGCTTTGAAATAAATGGCATTGATGAGATACATCACGGCGTCGTCCCGGATACGGTCCAGCATATCCCGAATCTTTCCGTTGGTTTTGTCTTCAATCCAACCGTTGATGTCGCCTACTGTGGACGGTGCTCTGAAATCGGCAGATTTTACTTCGGCGTTGTAATAGTTGAGCAATATATCCTTAAAACCACTTTTGATGGTATATTCCTTTGTATACCAGTTGCTGTTGGCTATTTCGAGAGCCACTTTTTTGTCTACATCGAGCAGAAAACCCTGCAAGCCTTTGTAAGCCTCGTTCATGTCATCATCTGCCACGTCAGCATTGCCAATCACTTGTTTGATGGCTGATTTTGTGTCGCCTTCCGCACCGTTGGTAGTCATAGAAAGAGCAGCGCTGATGCTAAAAGGGGAGATGAAGATATTGTCGCTCTGATGTTCCTTGTTGATTTGGGAAAAAATAGTGAAAGAGAAATTGTTCGAGGCCGATGCCACCTGTTGTTCCGGCACCGACAGCGTTCGAAGGTTAGGAATATTGCTAACGGGTTCTTCGGTCGAACAGCCGCTGATGAGGGTAGTAACAAGCAGGCTCACCCAGGTAAGCTTGTGGATGCTGGCCAGTAGGTGTTTCATAACAAGGGGATTAAGCTTTGGAATATAAGACCCCTCCCCGTGAATAATGGTTGGTGATGTAGAATTGAAGAAAAAAAAATTGGTGCAGGTAGAACCGTATCGAAGAAAGGTTAATGAACCAGTATCTCTTCTTCAGCTTCTGTTACTTCCACAACACCACGGTCGTTGATTTCACGCAACTCCACTTTTTTGGTCTCGTTGATCAGAATGGGGTCGTATTTGGCAGCCACCCGGATGTAATTCTCGGTGAAGCCATGCATCATGCCTTCTTCAATGTCTTCCTCAAACAGCACGGTAAACTGTCCGCCCAGGTTTTCGTCGTAGAAGTTACGGCGCTTCTTTTCAGAAAGGGAGCGGAGCATTTTGGAGCGTTTGTTACGGTCTTTCATAGGCACTACACCGTCCATTTCAATGGCATCGGTGTTGGCTCTTTCGGAATAGGTGAACACGTGCAGGTAGGAGATATCCAGCTCGTTCAGGAACTGATACGTTTCGAGAAAGTCTTCCTCCGTTTCACCAGGGAAGCCCACGATGACATCTACTCCGATGCAGCAATGAGGCATTAGTTTTTTGATGGTAGCTACCCGTTCGGCATAAAGCTCCCGAAGGTAGCGGCGGTTCATGCGCTGAAGGATCTTGTTGGAGCCCGACTGAAGAGGGATATGGAAGTGCGGTACAAATCTTTTGGATTTTGCGACAAAGCTGATGATGTCTTTGGTAAGCAAATTGGGCTCAATGGACGAAATACGGAAACGATCAATGCCGTCCACATCATCCAACGCTTTGACTAAATCCAGAAACTTTCCCACCCTGCGGCCCTCCTGAATACCAAAGTCACCAATGTTGACACCTGTGAGCACCACTTCCTTCACGTCGGTGGCGGCGATTTCTCTGGCAGCGGCAACAATGTTTGCTATGCTGTCACTGCGGCTTTTGCCACGGGCCAGAGGAATGGTGCAGAATGCACAGCCGTAGTTGCAGCCGTCCTGTACTTTGAGGAAAGTGCGGGTACGGTCGCCGTAGGAATAAGAGTGATTGAACCGCTTTGCTTCTTTGATTTCGGAAGCGAACACCTGAGGCTTCTCCTTCTTTTGGAATCCATCCAGGTAGTCGATCAACTGGAATTTTTCAGCAGCACCCAGCACGGCATCCACCCCGGGAATCTCCGATATTTCCACCGGCTTCAGCTGTGCATAGCAACCAACGATGGTTACGTACGAATCCGGAGAAATCTTCTTGGCCTCCTGCACCACTTTGCGACATTTCTTGTCGGCGTTTTCCGTCACCGAGCAGGTATTAATGACAAAAATGTCTGGAGAATCAGAAAAATCGACCTTCAGATAGCCACGGTTTTCGAACATGCGTGCGATCGTAGAGGTCTCAGAATAGTTGAGCTTGCAGCCCAGGGTATAGAATGCCACTTTTTTCATTGGAGGGCAAAGGTAAGGAGATTAGACCAAAATCGGTATTGGCAGCGGAAAGATGATACGTGGGTCTTGGTGAATCCATCGTATCCTGCGAAAAGGGATGGGCTAATGAGGTGATAAGAATCAGAAATTGAGGTGATTAAAGTTTTTAGGAGATATAATATGATTGGCTAGCTTGACAAAGTACCAATTCTCACGCAAAACCCATTCAGTCATGAAAACGATACTCATTCCCACCGATTTTTCATCCAGTGCCAATAATGCGCTTAGAGTAGCAGCACTCATAGCCAGGCAGGCCAAGGCAGAGATACATCTGCTTCACTCAGTAAGAACAAACATCGACTGGGCGCATTTGCCAATAGAGAAAAGGGCGTCGTATCCGGAAACACTGGCCAATATAGAAAAGGCAGAAAGTCAACTGGAGAAAGAGTCGTGGAAGCCGTTACTTAAAGGACTGAAGATTCACACTCACCTTGTCACCGGAAACACTTATGAGCAAATTGTTCACTTTGCGAACAAGAAAGTGAAGGCAGATCTTGTGGTGATGGGATCGCATGGGCCGGACGAACCGAAGGAGTTGTTTATTGGCTCCAATGCCCAAAAGACAATGAGAATGGCGCAGTGTCCTGTGCTCACAGTCAAGAAAAACTTCAAGGGAAAGACATTCAAAAAAATACTGTTTGCTTCTGATTTTGCTGAGAATGTCAATGCTTCCTTTGAGAAAATTTTGGACGTGGCCAAAGCGGTGAAGGCAAAGATTGAGATGGTGTTTATCAACACGCCGACAGACTTTAAGAATGACGACAATATCAATCAGATAATGGACAGATTTATAGCGAAGTATCCTGGGGTGAAATTCAGCAAGGCTGTTTACAATCATCAGTTACCTGACAGGGGAATACTTAACTACAGTCTTACTTCTAAGCCAGACATGATTTCATTGGTCACTCACGGCAATAGGCATATTCCGCACTATCTGCTTGGCGTGACGGAAACCCTCGTTTACCATTCCGATTTTCCGGTGTTGAGTATGAACATAAAGTAGGCTAGCTGGGTTCTTTGAATGGCCAGCCCTTCCATCTGCGAGTTATTTGGAAGGGCTGGCTTTTTGTTTCATAAAAGCTGGCTTGGCTTCTGTGTTGCTTTGACTGGTTGGGCACAAGAAAAATTGTTTGCACGATTAGTTATTTGAATCAAAAGTGTTTCTGCTTAGTTTGAATCATTAATTGTAAACTGAAAGTGAACTGATGAAGCCATCAACCCAACGTTTGCTTGAAGGAAACGAATTGTATCACAAAGGCAAGACAAGAAAAGACCCTGAGTTTTTTCTTCGTACTTCTCAAGGCCAGCAACCCAAATTTGAAAGAAGGCTTGCTGACAGGCCGTTTTACTTAGCCAAACCCGACGTACTATGATAGTATATGAATCGAATCGCTTCTGGGTAAAGGACATGGTGAACTTCACCAGGAGCTATACAATGAAGAAAATTGTTTTCGGTGTGGGGCTGATTGGTTCCTATACGGCTTTGGTTTGCTTTGTCTATCAGTTTTATGGACTGGAATCCAATTTGCATTCGGGCATCTACTCTCTGCTGGGCGTTATTTTGAGTATTCTCCTCGTTTTCCGAACCAACACCGCCTACGACCGGTGGTGGGAAGGACGCAAACAATGGGGTGCGCTGGTGAACAACTGCCGCAATTATGCTATCATGGTGGAGAGTCTGTTGTCGGCGGATGACAAGGATACCCGCAAATTCTTTGCGAAGCATATCGCCAACTTTTGTATTGCTTTGAGGGATCATCTCAGAGACGGAGTGCGGACAGACGCCCTTTTGATGCTTTCAAGTGAAGAATTGAATGAGTTGGAACCTAAGAAGCACAAGCCTAATCACATCTCCCTATGGCTGAACAAGAAAATGGTTTTGCTGCAAAAATCCGGCGTTTTGTCGGAGGCTGATGCGATAAATATGAAAATTCATCACAACGCTCTGCTCGATATACTGGGTGCCTGTGAACGAATCAAGAAAACGCCTATTCCTTTTTCCTATGCGGTGCATATCAAACTCTTTATAACGATTTATGGAGTAATGCTTCCCTATGGCATGATCGCCGATTTTGGCTACCACACAATAGGGCTTGTCATGGTGATTTTCTTCGCTTTGCTCGGCCTTGAGCTAATGGCGGAGGAGGTGGAGGAGCCCTTTGGCATAGACTGTAATGACTTACCCACCGGCGACATCGCTCATAACATAAAGAACAATGTGTTTGAGATATTATTGGATGAACGCCCACTTAAAGAGGACGTGAAAAGAGAGCTTTACGAGAAGGTGCATTGATCAGTCTTCGTAGAACTCTATGGGAAGATCATCCGGATCACTGAAAAACGTAAACCTTTTGCCGGTGTGCGGATCAACCCGAAGGTCTTCGCAATCAACGCCCCTGGATTCAAGATAGCTTTTGGCCAACTCTATATTGCTTACCTTTAAAGCCAGGTGCCTTAGGCCGCAAGCTTCAGGTCTTGACGGTCTTTCGGGTGTGTTTGGGAACGAAAAAAGCTCTATTTGATAAAGCCCATTGATCTTTAAATCAAGCTTCCAGGAATCTCTTTCTTTTCTGTAAACCTCTCTAAGCGTTTCAAACCCAAGAATCTCTGTGTAGAATCTCTTTGAGGCAGGGTAGTCAGAACAAATAATAGCGATGTGGTGAACCCCGGAAACAAAGAAAGGTGAATCTTTTTGCATAGAACAAAGATTCACCGTCCTGAAATAGAAGTCAACTTTGTCGTTGCTTTATTTTTTCTTGGTAAAAATCTGAATCACACCATTGGATCCCCGCATGCCATACATCTGCTGGCCTTCAGCACCTTTGATAACATTGACAGTTTTGATGTCATTCACATCAACAGCACTCACAGCGTCGGCATAGCTGTTGCCTATGGCTGTGTTATTGATAACATACAATGGGCTGTTGTTTCCTCCAACAGAGGACATTCCTCTCACCATTACATTTACGCTGCTGCCTCGCTGGTCAATTTGCAAACCCGGAATTCTGCGCAAGTAATCCACCAGTTGCATGCTGTTATTGTTCATCGACGAGACACTGCCGGCTTTTGTGTCAGACGAGTCGTCCATTTTGATAGATATTGTATCGCTGTCATCACTACTTTCTGTGGTGGAGGCCGTTTTGTTGGCAGCGCAAGACGAGAGAAGCACAATCGCTATTGATGTGGCGATAAAGCGGTTGAAAGTAAAAAATGTTTTCATAGGTATGATACGTTTTATGGTGGTAAGCTATTTTCAATGAAATTACGAAAAATGGCCGTCAATGAGCTGGCGAAAAACAATTTTTGACAATTAAAAAGCCTCGTCTGTATAAATTATTGAGTAATGTGGACTTCAAGTGATTACTTTTGAACGAAACCTCTTACAAACAGTAGATAAATTTAAAACTGATAAAAGTGAAACAACTATATCTGGCTTTTCTCTTACTTCCGGGAGTAGTATGTGCTCGTCAACAGGTACAGGAGTCGACGGTTTTTGTGATAGACGCTGAAACTAACCTGCCGATAGAGGGAGCTGTAGTGACTCTGAAGTCTGGCCAGGCGGTCGCAGCAGAAAATGGTGAGGCTGTACTCACAACTGAACTACCTGTGGAAGCGCTGCTTTCCCATGTCAGTTACATATCCACTAAAATGGTGATAAGTAAGGCAGGCCAAACGGTGTACATGCAGCCGTTGGAAAAGATGCTGCAAGCTGTAGAAGTAACAGGCTTTGATTTTGAAAGGGAGCTGATCGATCAGGCAGCGCCAATAGCCTACTTACAGCCTGCCGATCTGGCCAAATTCAACGAAACCTCCCTTGTGCCTTCGCTCAACACCCTACCGGGTGTGCGGATGGAAGAGCGGGCACCGTCAAGTTACCGGATTTCCATAAGGGGGAGCTCCATCAGGTCACCTTTCGGGGTGAGAAATGTGAAAGTATACTGGAACGACCTGCCTTTTACAGAGGCCAACGGAACCACGCCACTGAACATCTTAGACTTGTCGAACACAGAACGAGTAGAGGTGCTAAAAGGGCCTTCGGGAAGTGTGTATGGCGCTGGAACAGGTGGGACGCTTTTGCTTAGCAGTGCTAATCCCAGAGACATCAAAGGCAATGGCCTGACCTGGCAAAGCATGGCTGGCAGCTACGGCCTGTGGAAGCACCAGTTTTCCGGAACCGCTCGCCGTGATAAGAGCCTGATAGAGGTAAAAGGTGTTTCTCTTAAGTCGGACGGGTACCGGGAGCAGTCTTTTACCGACAGAAAAGTGGCACAGGTGTCGGCGCATTTGTTCCCGTCGGCCAACCACACTGTTTCCGTTCATTCATTTTTCAGCGACCTCAACTACGGTATCCCGGGGGGGCTTACGCTGGACCAACTCAACGAAGACAGGCGCCAGGCCAGGCCAGGCAGTGTCGACAGGAACTCGTCGATTGACCAGAAGTCGGTGTATGTGGGAGTGGTGAATGATATTGTTATTTCCGACAATTTTGAGAATAAAACGAGCCTGCTTTACTCTTATGTCGATTTCCAGAATCCATTCAACCTCGACTATAAAAGAGAATTTAACTCTGGACTGGGGGGTAGGACAAAATTTGTCTGGCACAAGAGTGCAGGCGAAGCACAGGCCCACTTGTCGTTTGGTGGCGAGTGGCAGCAGGGGTGGAGCAACGCTTACAACTTTGGCAACGTGATGGGAAAGGCCGACACACTGCGCTTTCACGACGACTTGTTGATCAAACAATACTTTGCCTTTGCCCAGCTGGATGTAGACCTGCCAGGCGAATGGGTGGTGACAGGTGGCTTGAGCAGAAACTACCAGGTATTTGATATTGACAGAGATCAGTCGAAAGTTGGCCCTGCATTTACCTACAGCAACTCGTTTGACCCGATTTGGGTGCCCAGGCTGGCAGTACTTAAAAAGCTATCTGATCGCCAGTCAATCTACGCTTCTTTGAGTAACGGTTTTTCGCCGCCGACTATAGACGAGGTTCGAACCAACGAGGGGAGTATTAACAAGAATTTGACAGCCGAAAAAGGTACTAACTACGAACTGGGCTACCGTTCATCGATTATTGCCGACAGATGGTTTGTGGATGCTACTGCTTTCTATTTTAAGCTCAAAGGAACCATCGTGACCCGGACAAATCAGGACGGAGTGGTGCTGTTTGACAATGCTGGCAACACAAACCAAAAAGGTTTAGAGTTGAAAGTAAACGGAGTTTTGTCAGAGAACCCAACGGCATTTGTAGCTTCCTCCAAGCTCCAGGTCGCCTACACTGGGTATCACTTTCGGTTTGAAGATTACCAAAAAGGTGACGACGACTTTTCAGGGAACAAGCTAACGGGTGTGGCGCCCAACACAATGGCCACAGTATTGGATATTGCTTTTAAGGGCAACTTCTACTCGAATTTGAGCTGGTTTTGGAGCGATAAAATACCGTTGAGGGATGATAACACCGTATACGCCGATGCTTACAGCAATGTAACTTGCCGACTGGGTTGGAAGAAGCAACTCGCTTCAGGCAAATGGAGTCTGGAAGTGTTTGCTGGCGTAGATAACCTGCTGGATCAGAAATTTAGCTGGGGCAACGACCTGAATGCGTTTGGAGGCAGGAACTATCAGCCAGCGCCAGCACGAAACTACTATGGTGGATTGAAGATTCATTTATAGGCAAAAAAGAAAAGGGTGGAAGTCGACGATTGCCTTGTCAATTCCACCCCCCTTTGGTTTCTAAGAATGGTTCTTCCTATAAGAAAGAGAATCCCAACGCTACCACCCACATGCTCTGACGCTGGTCGGTGTTGTAGCCACCAACTGCATCGCCGAGTTTGCTTAGACTGCCCTCATACTTTACGTCAAGTATAAGAGGTCCAAGATCGAGCCCTGCACCTGCCTGAAAACCGACGGTGGCGTTGCTGTAGTTATTTTTCACGTCAGTCGTGATGTCACCTACTTTTGATTCGGCTTTTAGCAGGTAGCTAAATGAAGGGCCAACGTTTACACGAACAATTTTGGCGAACTTCTTTCCAAACATAATTGGTACGTCCAATTTTTTAAAGGAAAGTTCTCTGGTTTCGTCCAGGGACGCAGAAACGTCTTTCACGTGTATTTCTCCACCTGTTGCGGAAAACAACAATTCTGGCTGCAGATAGAATCCGGCAATTCCCAGACGGGCAAAAGCACCACCCTGAAAACCAATTTTGGCATCGCCGCTTTCAAATTGAGCACCCAGTGATGCTCCGGTTGATTCCTTGTCCACTTTTATGGACGATGAAGTAAGCCCTAATCTTGGCCCAATCTTAATGTCTTGCGCATTGGCGGAAGCCGCCAAGGCAACAATAGCTAGTAGGAAAAGTGTCTTTTTGATCATTTTCGTAAATTTTTAGTCCTGAATGCAAATAACGACAAAAGCAGCTGCATTATTAGAAGCGGAAGAATAAATCAAGCGTGATGTATTGATGGAACGTCGCTTCGGGGGTTTCTTTTGATGTCACATTGTGGGCCATCACGAGATCGAATGTATTGAAGGCCATCCCTAGTCCGACCTGGTGGTGGAGAAGAAGAGGTTCCAGGGTTTCGGTATATTGGCTTGGCTGGCCTATAAAATTGCCTTGCACGGTAGCATCGTAAAATCTGTATCGAAAGCTTTCTTTTATGAAGATGAAAAATTCTTCCATCCCTTGACGACGATTTGCCGAATTGCTCAATCTATTGCCTCCCCAAACCGACTCCTTTACTGGCTTCAGCTCCCCAATTCGGAGGGCAACGCCCTGGATAGATTGGGTAAGGACGGTGCCCAGTCTGTTGGTTGTTTCCCAGTATATCTCGGCGTTTTCATGGTGTACGAGTCGCTGGAGATAGTACAACGAAGCGTGAAGCGACGGTGAGTTATTGATTTGATGATTCCAACCCCTTGGTTTTCTGAAGCCGAGCACGTCGTGCCACCATGACTGCAACGGTTGGACTTTGGTGGCTGGTCCTACCATGCCCAGATCCGCTGATAGCCTGAGTACAGATTTTTTTCCTGTGCCCTGCCATCCGGTTTGAAGGTAGATCCAACCAGCATAGGGCCTGTCAAATTGATCGGGATTCGTCCATTTGGGGTTATAGGGAGTGAAAAATACATGAGCAAACTGGTAGTAGAAGTGCTCCCGGGAGGTACTGTCCTTTTTGAATAACCTGGCGGCTAATGCTGACCTTCGGTTCGCTTTTCGTTTGAGCGTGGCAAATATTCCGGAGCTATAGTACCTGTCTACAGCAGAAAACAGGAACGCATCGTTGTCAATGGTGAGGTTTACCTCGCTTCTGAGCGACTGTGATTGGGCTTTGGTGAGCAGGCAAACGAAGCCAATGAGCAGCAGACATATTCGGGTTTTCATTGGTGGCTAATATAGCCATTGCCAAACATGAAACCAGAAACCTCTTATTACCAAATGAAAAGTCGATTTTATTAAGGATATTACACTATGCGACTTGATAGATATTTGCGAGTAATGTTGTTACTGTATACTACGCTCACCGGTTGTTCATCAGCAAGTGATCAACAAACTGAGGGTGAAAAAACAGCAGTTGTTCTGAGAATAGCCTTCAACGTGCTTGTGGATGAACCCAACGATAACTATGAGGTATTTACCATGGACCTCAATGGAGAAAATAGGGTGAACGTAACAAATCAACCTGGAGTTGAATGGACTTACGACGCCTGGGGCGACCGCCTTTTTTACATTTCTGATAAAGACACGACGCACCGCTATTATTTCTTATATGAAACCGACGCCTATGGTAAAAACCATCGAAAAGTTACTGATTATAGACTGAAGGATAGCTGGATGAGCACCAGAAACGACGGGAAAGAAATTATTGTCAACCCCAGAGTAGAAGGAGATAGTGCTTTCTATATATTAAGTACTCAAACAGGCGAGCTCATTAGTAAAATTTATACCAATAAACGCTCTTACAATGACCCCTGTTTCTCGCCTGATGGAAGCCGTGTTGTATTTAGAGGAGCAGATATGGCCTTTAAAAAAGACAATGGTTATGTCGACGAACTATATATCATCAATGTAGACGGAAGCGGAGTTCGGCAGCTAACTCATTATCCACCCGACGATACACTGTCGATGTGGTACCAATACCACGCAGCGCCACCTATATGGGAGCCCAACAGGGATATTATTACCTACGCCTCTGTGCAAAAAGGTAATAGCAGCATTTTTGAAATCAAACCTGACGGAGCGAACCAGAGGAAAATTACTCCAGACAGTTTACATGCTACCTGGCATAGTTGGTCACCCGACGGCAGGTGGCTGGTTTTTGACGGGTATATCAGGGCAGACACGATAGTGAACTATGATATTTTCCTAATGAACTACGACGAGAAAACAATTGAAAGACTAACATTCGATACGCTGTATCAGCAGGCGCCGGTGTTTGTGGAAACAGGAGTGAACGAATAACAATTCTGTCAATCTCTTGCGCATGCCGCCTTTAGCATCCACTTTTGTGATGGCTATGAAGAGCATCACCCCTCAAATGCAGCAAAGGTTGGACGAGCGTAAGGCCAAAGGCAATTTACGTGCTCTGCCCGGCATCCATTTGCCACACGACTTTACTTCAAACGATTATCTGGGGCTGGCCAGATCAACGGAGCTTGGACAAATGATAGCCCGAAGGCTTGGAGAACTGGGAGCTCCGGCCCACGGAGGCACAGGATCCAGGTTGCTTTCCGGCAATAGTGACTTTGCCATGGATTTAGAGCAAAAGCTGGCCCGCATTTTTAAAGGTGAAGCTGCCCTGGTTTTTAACTCGGGCTACCAGGCCAATCTTTGTTTGATATCTGCTGTAGCACAAAAAGGCGATACGATTCTCTACGACCAGCTTTCCCATGTTTGCCTCAAGGAGGGAGCGTGGCTGAGCAAAGCGAAGACTTTTGCCTTTCTCCACAACGACCTTGCTGACCTTGAACGAAGGCTGAAAACTGTTGAAGGAAACACCTTTGTAGTGATTGAGTCGGTGTATTCTATGGATGGAGATGTTGCCCCCTTGAAGGAGATAGCGGCGCTTTGTAAAAAATATGAAGCTAGGTTAATCATAGATGAAGCGCATGGTACCGGCGTTTTTGGAGAATGTGGCAGCGGCTTGGCTTGCGCTCTTGGTTTGGAAGAAGCCTTCTTTGCCCGAGTTTACACGTTTGGTAAGGCGATGGGTGTTCACGGTGCAGTAATTGTTGGCGAACAGAATCTGATCGACTACCTCGTCAATTTTGGTAGGGCATTTATTTACACAACGGCGATGCCGCTGCATAGTCTGGTGGCTATTGAGCAGGCGTTCAATTACCTGTCGAAAAACCAGCATCTGCAAGCCGAACTTAGACAAAGGATAGCGTTGTTTTTAAGGCAGTTTCCTGAGGAGACTGACATGAAGAGAATACAGAGCAATACAGCCATTCAACCTATTGTTGTGCCGGGCAACGAAAGGGCAAAAGCTATGGCAAAAGCTTTACAGAGCAAAGGATTTGACGTCCGCCCGATTTTAGCACCTACGGTGAAAGAAGGAGAGGAGAGGCTGCGAATTTGCCTGCATACCTACAACACAGAAGAAGAAATAAATGCACTATGTCAGATTTTAAGCCAGCCACTCTAAGCAGGTATTTTGTGACGGCTATCGGTACCGATAGCGGAAAAACGCTGGTGAGTGCCATTGTTTGTGAAGCGCTTCACGCCGACTACTGGAAGCCGATTCAGGCCGGAATGCCCAGAGACACTGATACGGTACAGTCGCTGGTGAGCAATGAAAAGACACAATTCCATTCAGAGGCATACCTGCTGAACACACCAGCCTCACCCCATGCGGCAGCGAAGGCCGATGGCGTTGAAATAAGCATGACGAAGATCAAGTTGCCGCAAACCAACAATTGTCTGATCATTGAAGGGGCGGGCGGTTTGCTCGTGCCGCTCAATGATTATGATTTTGTCTCCGACTTGATTATAGAATTCAAGGCAGAGGTCATCCTTGTCGCCAACCTTTATTTGGGAAGCATCAATCACACCTTGTTGTCGGCAGAATATCTTAAGACGCACAAGGTGCCCGTGGCTGGAATTATTTTCAACGGCCCCGCTAATCCGGAAAGTGAGCAAATCATTATGGCAAAAACAGGATGGCCTGTGCTACTTCATATCCATCAGGAAGAGAAAATAGACACGGAGGTGGTGAAGAAGTATGCAGCACAATTGAATAAGAACTGGAAATGAGTAAATCGCTTCAGGAAATAGACAAATCCTTCATTTGGCACCCCTTCACGCCGCTGGAGGGAGCTATTGCACCACTTGTTGTTACGAAAGGGGAGGGCGCCTACCTCTACACCGAAGATGGGCGGAAAATCCTTGATGCTGTGTCGTCGTGGTGGGTAAACATTCATGGCCATGCGCAGCCAGACATAGCCCGGGCTGTTGCAGAGCAGGCCATGAAGCTGGAGCAGGTCATCTTTGCAGGCTTTACGCATGAGCCGGCTGTGCGGGTAGCGGAAAGTCTTTTGGCTCTGCTGCCGGATAAATTTTCTAAGGTTTTTTATTCCGACGATGGCAGCACGTCGGTGGAAGTGGCTATTAAGCTGGCACTTCAATATTGGCACAACCTGGGCACACCTAAGAAGCGACTAATCGCCATAGAAGGTGCTTACCATGGCGACACCTTTGGGGCCATGGCGGTTGGTGACAGGGGAGGGTTTACAGCCCCGTTTGGTTCCCTTCTGTTTGATGTCGACTTTATTCCGTTTCCGACTGAACAGAATAAGCTTCAGGTGTTTGAACGCCTGAATGAGCTTACCGCTACAGGCGAGGTCGCCGCCTTTATTTTTGAGCCCCTGGTGCAGGGGGCCGGAGGCATGAATATGTATTCTCCCGCAATTTTGAATGAGCTAATGTCTATTGCTCAGCGCAACAAAGTGATCTGTATTGCAGATGAGGTGATGACGGGATTTGGCCGGACTGGCACTATCTTCGCTACCGATCAAACCACCCATAAGCCCGACCTGATGTGCATATCGAAAGGCATCACAGGCGGCTTTCTGCCGTTGGGCGTCACTGCTGTGGCTGACTTTATTGTTGAGGCCTTTGCAACGGATGACCTTTCGAAGACCTTCTTTCATGGGCATTCGTTTACCGCCAACCCGTTGGCGTGTGCTGCCGCCATTGCTAGCATGAAGCTATTGCTCGATGAATCGTGCCTGCGGCAGCGTCAGATGATTGAAAGAATGCATCGGGCGTTTGGCAAACAAATAAGCGGTGATACGAGGGTGAAAAATGTGAGAGTTACCGGTACAATTCTGGCGCTGGATATCAATACAGGTGTTACGTCTTATTTCAATGACATAC
>NZ_LR701616.1 GCF_902498805.1 Imperialibacter sp. EC-SDR9
TCTACCCCTATACAAACCCAAAATAGTTGACCAGGGGGGCTTGTTCCCCAATTGGAACCCAAATTCACCATAGAACTCTCTATGACAACTTATTTATCCTAACTTCATATCGTTTAGGACGCTATTGGTCTCATACCATTAAAACTTTACCATGATGCCCTGCATTACGCTACACTATTGTTTGCCGCTGGACGCCTTGCTGTTGCCTTCAGCTTTGGCCGGAGCCGCCCAAAAGCCTTCTGAAACAGCACGGCTTTTGGCAGTGTTTGCTCCGTACAACATCGCATTGAACAGTGTGCGGTAAGTGCCCATAGGTTGCCCTCGCCACTGGGGTTGGAAGCCGAACAGGATCACATGGCCTTGCCCATGCTGAACGTCGAGCGCCGCAGCGTAGCCATTCAGATATTTGGCGCCAAGCAGAAAACCCGAGCGTAGGGGAGAGCCTTTGTCCTGGTATTTGGCAAGTGCCTCTCCTTTGAAGCCTTCTAAAGTGGTAAAAACAGGGCTTCTATTGACAAACACACTGGCGTGATCAGACATGCCAGCCATTACAGGGTGAGTGGTATTTGTCGTCACCTCCATGATGGAGCCGCCGGTAAAGAAATCCTTTCTGTTCACACCCTTCACAATATTTTTTACAGGTAAGTAGAGCGATTCAATGGCGAAATCGCTGCTTTGATTCATGCAGACAAGCGTGCCACCTGCCTTGACAAAGTCGTCGAGGTTGCGGATACCTGTTTCACCCAGCCCACCCTCGTAGCGGGGAGGCACTTGTCCTTTTTTGTAACCATTTTCGATGGTGCCATTCCTTTCTGAAGCCATCACTATCACATCGAACCTATCTTTTAAGTTACTGGCCGCAAAGTCTGAATTTCGGATGACAGTATAAGGCAGTCCGAAATTATCAAGCAGCCAGCGTGTCCAGCCCATGTCCATGCTGGCTGTCCAGGGTTCATAAATGGCGATGCGGGGTTGAATCCTTACGCCGGACGAGCTACCCGTTTTCACGACGTTCACGGCAAAGTCATCCACCCATTTTTTAGCCAACGCTTCCGAGGCACCTTTCACAGCATATTTTTGATTGGCGTACTCAACAGTGAGTCCCTGATTCCAGGCTTCACCCAGTACTCGAAAGGTGTTGTTTTCCTTAGGGTCAAGCAACAGCGTGGTGCCGCTTCCTTTGATAGAACCAGGGAGAGGAAGAATGCCTGCAGCCACCTCGCTGGTATTGAAACCGGCGCCGGGAGCGAAATCAATTTTGCTATTGTCGTCGCTGGCGGCTGTTTTCCAGTCGACTTTGGTTCCTTTTACTTCCGTGAGGCTTGCCCTGACCTCTTCAGAAAGAGGGCTGGCAGCCGCAGTTATATTTAACTCAAATTGGAGGGGCAGCGACCAGCCAGCGGCGTCATATGGCTGCTCCAGCGGGCCATCGGGGAATTCCCGCAGGTCGGGGTACACCTGCACATCGAGAGCCTGGCGGGCCAGCTCGGCAAATTCCTGGTCCATGGGGATCACCCAGGTGCCTTTGGGGTAAGCTTGCCCGTTAAAAGTAATCGCCTTGTCTAGTTGCGAGATTTTGATGCCGTTAAAGGCCAGGCGCTTCAGTAGCTCTACCGGACGGGCGGGGTCACGCTGCTGCTGTGGAATGAAATAAGCGTATGGAGGCTCATTGCGGTACTTTTCAATGGTGCTTTGCGCCGACTGATACTTATTGAAAAGAACTGTTTCGCTGTATTTGGAGGCATAGTCCAATACGGCTATCGACGCTGTTTGCATGTACTGAATGGCATCGCTTATGCGCCACCAACCACCAGGCCACGGACTGGAGTAAAGCGATTCGATGCGAAGATCACTTCTGTCTTTGGGGAAATCGTTGATGGTATAGAAATAGGGAGTGGCATACCGGTAAAGGGCTGTTTCCGTCCAGAAGGAGGGAATGTTTTGCAGCACCGGCATGTAGTCGATATAGCCAGGGTACCAGGCGTCGAAGCCCTGGCCCATGTGCACCGCACCTTTCAGGCCTTCGGTTTCCAGTTCCTGAGCCATGGCCATGCCAATCATGTTCACTTCACGGGCAACCAGGGGCGGCGTTTGGGAGGCAATAGGCTCTGCGAACGGGGGCAGCCAGATGCGGGTAGGGAAGGGCGACGACTGGTGGTGTACATGGATGATATTGGGCTCCCATTCTCTCCATGTACGACCCACGACTCTCGACTCAATCATATTGACCATGTAGGCATCCCGGTTGTTATCGTGCCCCACATACTTTTGATAAAGCCAGGGGACGGGGGCGACTTCGTAAGGCGTGCCCACGTTCTCTTCGTACCAGTTGGCAATAATATCCTGACCGTCAGGGTTGAGCGAAGGCCAGAGCAAAATGATGACATCGTCGAGAATTCTGGCAATTCTCTCGTCTGACTCCGCCGTGCTAATGAGTTGGTGCGCCAGCGAAATAGTGTGCTGGGCTCCGGCCACCTCCGAGGCATGCAGGCCACCATCGATATGGACGATGGGCTTGCCTTCTTTGGCAAGTTGTTTGGCTTCCTCCCTCGTCATACCATCAGGATGTGCCAGCCGCTGCGCAATGGCCTTATATTTGTCAATGTTTTTGATGTTTTCAGGAGAGGAAATGAGTGCGAAATACCAGGGTCTTCCTTCGGAGGTTTCACCCACATGCACCATTTGGATCCTGTCGCTGGCGGCGTCGAGTTTGTTGAAATAGGCAAGCGATTGCTCGTAGGTGGCCAGGTGGAAATCGGCACCCACTTTGAACCCCAGTGTTTCCTCGGGAGCAGGGATTTGCGCCAACAGCAATGATGAGAGACCTAGTTGGCAAACAAAGGTCAGCAGAGTTGCCTTCTTCGTCAACTGGTGAAGTACAGTAGTGGTCATGGTTGGTAGTATTAGCCTCAAACGACCGAATATAAGGAAATGAATGAATCTTGCTGACCAGTTTTATATGGGCGAGTGGTTTACTCTGCGAGGCAAAGCTGGCGAAGGACAGGGCTCGCTTGAATCAATATTGGCCCAATACAATTTTTTAAAACTTTTTGATGAACTTGGTGCATGGCCTTTACTCTTTTCGAATGGCTTCAAAAGCCTTTTTATCAGCTACAGGTATTTGTTGTCCTTACCTTTGTCTTTCTGGTAATTATGAGGCCGGTAAAAGCAGACAATGCATGGATGATCGCCGGTATCGTGTATGGATGCTTCATTGTAGTCAATACCGTGTTGATTGGTTTTGCAGATAAGCCGTGGTACTACTTTTTGACATCGTTAGGGTTTAGTATTCTTTATCTTATTGCAATAGGCGTTTTAATACCCGCACTCATCAGAGTCATGAAAATGGAAGGATCAGGAGAAAGTGCCATGGTCTTCCTGCTCATCATTTATCATCCGCTTGCCCTCATGTTGATGATGTTTTTGAAGTGGGCTTATTTTAAAGTGTTTTGACGTGTAGCGTAATTTGGCCGGGATATTAGGAGGAGGTTGTATCAAAGGCCCTAACATTTTGGCAAACGCACAAATTGAGATGACGTTTTCTTGCGTGAAGTAAAGAGGGCGTTCTTGTGCTGGCGGATAGAGCGACCTCTTTACTTGGGCTACCGTTGGCGATTTCCTGGTACCTTTCCTTATTCGAGCGTTATACTCCTGTTGCTCGCCATCTCATTTTGTGTGTTTGGCTGGCCCAAATATTTGGTCTCAATCTGACATTCTCCCCGTAAAGTTGGGCTTTGATGAAGCCTCTTTTCGCTTTTATTCAAAAAAAGGAATTCCCTTTGTGGCATATTTCTTCATGCCCTCTTCGTTGATCTCTACGCCAATGCCTGGCTTGTTGGAAACTGTAATAAATCCGTTTTCAACCATTTCACCGTCGAAAGTCACAATCTCTTTGAACATGGGATCCTTGTGAAAGTAGATCTGCCATTCCAGAATCATGAAGTTGGGCACCGAAGCGCAGACATGAGCGGAAGCCATGGCGCCCAAATAAGAAGCCACCATGTGGGGAGCGAAGGGCACGTAGTACAGATTCGCCAGGTTGGCAATGCGCTGTGCTTCGCCAAGGCCTCCCGCCTTTTGCAGGTCAGGCATAATGATGTCGACAGCACCTATTTCCAGCATGCGCCTGAACCCATAGGCCAGGTAAACATTTTCGCCAGCACAGATCGGCGTGCTGGTGGACTCAGTGATGGCTTTGTAGGCTTCCACATTTTCAGCAGCGATGGGTTCTTCCAGCCACATCATGTGGATGGGTTCGAGCATTTTGGCGACCTGCTGGCCTGTCACGGCATCGTAGCGCCCGTGCATATCGGCACAGATGTCAATATTAGGCCCTACTGCCTCTCTGGTAGCGGCCATTTGATCGTACATTCTCTGCAACTCCGCTGGGCTGGCTGTCCAGTTGTAACGATCATACTTGTTCGGGTCGTTGGCCTGGTCCAGGTCAAATTTAACGGCAGTGAAGCCCATATCGACGGCCTCTTTGGCACTGGCAGCAAAATCTTCCGGCGTTGGGAGCCTCGACTGGTACAAAGCAGTGTCCATATATACCCTCACGCTGTCACGGAATTTGCCTCCCAGTAGCTGGTAAACCGGCACGCCGAGGGCCTTGCCCGCCAGATCCCAAAGGGCAGTTTCTACTGCTGACAGCACGGCCACAAACATACCAGACTGGGCACCTTCAAAGAAGCCTGACTTTCGGATGTCCTCAAAAAGGCGGTGAACGTTCAGAGGGCTCTTGCCTTTGATGCGCTCCCCCATCATTTTCACCAGGTGGTAGGTGCCCGGCACGGCATCCACACCTTCGCCACAGCCCCAAATATCCTGGTTGGTGTAAATTTTTACGAACAGACTGTGCCCATTGCGGATATAACCACATTTGATCTCTGTGATCTTGAGATCCGAGGGCATGCCGTGTTTCGGTGCTTTGTGAATCGCTTCTTCATAACCCTGGCCGTAAGTGGATAGGGCTGTTAGGCCGAGGGCGCCGGTGCCCAGGGCGGATTTGGTGAGGAAGGAGCGGCGTGAATGAGATTTGGACATAGTGGTTTAAGTTTTAATAGGGCTTTATTATCAAATGTATCTTTCGCTCTTAAGTAGTCGGGCTGCTGGAGAACGGCTCGGGCTGCAAGAAAGTAATGTATACTACCAGGTTCTTGTTTTTAACAATTCCTGGATTTGTTCTCTTGGAACTGGCAGTTCGTCGATGTGCTCGTTGAGCCATTGGGAGAAGTCCTTTTCTATTTCATCGGACCAGCGGTTGTCGATTTGACCGGCTGTGTACTTTTGCTCCCGCAGCCGCTGGTGACCAAACATATCTCTCAGCCTGACTACTTCGCTGATCTTTACTACTTTTTCTGCAAGATGAGGAGGGATAAAAAGTACGCCACCGTCTCTGCCAAGCACCACGTCGCCTGGCATCACAGTTGCCATGCCAATGCGGGTGGGTTGGTTGATGCCGACCAGAGTGGTATTAAGTGCTCCGTCTGGATTGTTTAAATGGTGAGAGGGGTGATAGGTACGAAAAAAGGAGGTAAAGCTGCCAATTTCTTTCAGACCATTGATGTCCCGGATGGCGCCGTCGTACACGATGCCATTGCCTGACTTGGTGAAGATAGAATTACCGAGGTTGTCGCCAATCGTAGGGCCGTCCACATGGGCACCAAACTGATCCACCACATATACATCGCCTTTTACTAACATGTCAACTGGCCAGGAGTTTTGTGACTTGATTCGACCGTCCTGGTCATGACCTTTTTTGTCAAGCACCCGATGAATGTCAGGGCGGCCAGGCATAAACGTGGCGGTTAAGGCCCTGCCCACCAGTACACTGTCGGGGTTGATGGTCACCCAGCCGTCGGCATACTGGTATTTGTAGTTCTCATTTCTAAGCACTGCCCAGGCCTCTTCGAGGGTGACCAGTTTCATCCGTTTCAGAAGCGCATCTGGCACTTTGGGGCGCCCGTCGTCAAAGCGCTCACCTTTCCATTCGGGAGTGAGAAAGATCAGGTCTGCCTTGGAAATCTGCTGAGCGGAGGCCGTTACCGTTGCAAACAGGCACAAACATAGCCATAGCTGTGGTTTGAAAGTTGTGTTCATTTTAAAGTAGGTAGAGTGTCCATTAATGATAATGAAAAATTTGAACACAACCTACGAGGAATTGATAGCTGGTTAGCGGGTGGCAAATGAAATGAAAGAACCGCACGGTTACTTCTCGCATGCCTTTTTCATTGCTTCCAACCAGGCCATCATGCCCTTTTCCAGGGTTTTGTTGAAAGAACCCTTCAGCAAACTGGCCAATAATCCTTCCATACTCTCTTCCACGGTTACTTTCGTCGCCGGGCCTACAGCTTCCAGCTCCCAGTTGTGAATGGCGGAGATCCCCATCACTTTGCCCGTCCAGCCGAGTTCTCTTTCCCGGTTAACGGTGTGGAGTGTCGAATGAATTTTTGTCCCGCCAGTTTTCCAGTCGAAGGATGTGCCAGGTGCCAGCGGCCCGGTCATTGCTGCAAATGATACTTCAGGGTTCCAGGCAGGCCAGCTGTTGATCGATGTGAGAAGCTTCCATACCTGGTCGGCCGGCGAGTTGATGATGATTTCTTTGCGACATTTTACCGGAGCCTTTTCGTTGATGCTTTTCATTGCTATGTTGTTTTAAAGTACCTGACAAAGGTCAGGGCTAAACCAACACGTGCGCTTGATCTATATCAAGAAGTCAGCCGACCGACTTTTTTCTTAACCGGCTCAGGGTCTCGGGGGTCATGCCCAGCATAGAGGCCAGGTATTGCAGCGGCACGAGGTTGAAAAGCTCTTTGTTGAAATGGAAGAGTTGCTGATAGCGTTCTTCGGCGGTCATAGAGAGGTGGGCAACCACCCGATCCTCCAGTACGGTGAAACATTTGGCAATGAAAAGCTTTTCCAGCTCAGTCCACCGGGGGATAAGCTTGCCAAGCTCACGATACCTTGCCTTGTCGATCACATACATTTCAGTATCAACCAGTGCCTGCATATTCCAGCGGGCCGTTTTGTCAAAAAGGAAGCTAGCCAGGTCCAGAGCGAAATAGCCTTTCGTAGAGATCCATTTGGTCACCTCCTTTTCCCCGGTGTCAAAGTATTCTCTGAGAATGCCCGATTGCACAAAACCCATTCGGTCGGAATAACGCCCCGCATGGAGGTAGTAATCTCCCTTTTTCAATGTGATCGGCGTGAACCACTCACTTATTTTGACGGCGTCTTCGATGGTGACACCAAAAAAAGACTGGATATACTTTTCAAGTTCCGTCATGATAAATGATCGCCGGGTTTTGATGTGTTTTTCGTCATAGTCCGATCAGCGTTCAGTCTATCGTGAAAGCTCCATATGAATGATTGGATAGGGCTTTCCGGTGCCATCAAGTCTTGAGCGTCCGACAGCTTTGAAACCAAAATACTCGTAGAAACTTTGGGCTTTGGGATTCTGTTCGTTCACATCCACCTTGGTCGCATCCAATTTGTCAATCGAATACCTGATTAGCCTTCGTCCAATGCCACGGTTCATGTAATGTGGGTGGACAAACATCATTTCTATTTTTCCTTTGGCGACCCCCAGAAAGCCTACGATTTTATTGTCTTCGTTGCGGGCGCAAAAAAGTTTGACCTGGTCAAGGTAGCTATTTAGTATCAGGGGTTTGAAAAACTGGATATCTTCCTCGGTTAAAAATGTATGGCTTACCCTTACGGAAGCCTCCCACAGCGCAACGATGTTGGCGTATTCACTTTTATGGACGATGTCGATGTAGTATGGCATATCCCTGTGTTAAGGCTGTTTTATAAAATTTACTTGTACCCATTCCCCTTCGTATGAATCATTTTTCTGAGTTTCCCCGGCCGTGCTCCTGCCGTTTTGAATGTATTTTGCAAGCAAAGCCTTTAACTCAGCCACCTTTCCTGGCTGCTCTGCTTCCAGGTTACGCTTTTCTCCCGGGTCATTGGCTAAGTGATAGAGTTGTATGGCCGGAAGTCCAGCTACAGCCACCGAATCTTGCGGTTTCGGATCACTCCATCCACCAGAGTCTGGGCATAAGATAAGCTTCCATGGGCCCCTACGAATAGCGAAGCTGCCATTCATCGAGTGATGAACAGTGCCTTCCCTCAATGGTTCTGATGAAATCGTCTGTTTGAAAATTGGCAACAGGCTGTAGCTGTCTTCTCCTTCATTTGGTGCCAACTTGTGTCCTGCTATGTCGGCACAAGTTGCCATCAGGTCTGTCAGGCAAATGGTTTGGCTGGAAACGCTGCCTGATTCAATAACTCCTGGCCATTTGGCAATAAATGGAATACGATGTCCTCCTTCAAATATGTCGGCTTTGTAGCCCCGGAACGGGCCGCTCGGATAATGTCCTTTTGCTTCTAATAGCTCGAAGTTGGCGTAAGGTGCAAAACCATTGTCGCTGGTAAAGATCACCAGCGTATTTTCTTCAATACCTGCGGCTTTGATCGTTCGCATCAGCTGGCCCACATAGTCATCTATCATCATCACAAAATCTCCATAGGGATTCAATCCGCTTTTCTCCTGCCATTCTTTGGTGGGGAGAATAGGGGTGTGGGGCGATGGCAAAGCGAGGTACAGAAAGAAGGGTTGGTCCGAAAGGGCACGATCTTCAACCAGCGCCATGGCTTTTTTGAAATAGTTAGGGGTCACTTCTTCATGCACAAAGTCGGGGGCCGTCGGACCTTCCCGCCACCAGGAATATTCACCTGTATTTACTGTTGTTGTGTCTGGCACAGCCGTCACCATACCATTTTCCACATACACATAGGGAGACATGTCGAGCGATGCCGGATGACCATACGAAAAGTCGAAGCCACGTTCCTTTGCGGAGTTTTTTACTGGCAAAGCATAGTTGATATTCGAAAAGTCAACCGACCAGGGCGTTGGGCTCCGGGCTTGTTCATCTTTAAGTCCCCAGTCCCACCCCAAATGCCATTTGCCAATGAATGCTGTATAATACCCATTTTTTTGAAGCATGGAACCTATGGTGGTTCTGTCGGCTGCTATCAATGGCTTTGAGTTCCCGCTCAGCACGCCTTCTTTGAGTCGGGTGCGCCAACTGTAACGGCCCGTCAAAATACCATAGCGGGTAGGCGTGCACACTGACGACCCCGAATGGGCATCAGTGAACATCATCCCTTCTGTGGCCAGCTGATCAATAAAAGGAGTTTTTATTTTGCTATCTGCATTGAAGGCAGACACATCGCCATAGCCCATGTCGTCGGCGAGGACATAGATGATGTTGGGTTTCTCAGGCTCCTCTGTCTGCCGATCACAACCGGCCAGGCATAGCAGCGTCGCAGATACGAGAAAATTTCTTCTAACGAGGACATTCATCGGCATAGGACAATAGTTGAGTTCATTAATATAGTTGAATTCGGCTAAATTATAGTTACCGCTGTTTTAATAGTGTGCTTGTTGGCTTACACTTTCAATTTGACGAGCATTTTCCCACTGCTATTTGGTGCATGGGCCCTTTCTATCTCCCGTCCTTTTTCGTACCATTATTTCCACAATTATATCAATGCCTTATGAAACTACCTCTAAAATCCTTTTTTCCTGCTGCCATGCTGCTGGCCGTCTCATTTGCATCAACAAGCCAGACGAGGGAGCAAGGCCCGTGGTGGCCTCATCCTGTCTGGGGCGCTGGCGACCAGGCTGGCGGCTCCAACTGGATTACCCCTGAAAAGGTGTTACAAGCGATGACGATGGTGAAGACAGGAAAGGTGTATGAACTGGGCCAGCCCTACGAAAACGAGATGAGCGTTCCTGACAACCGCAGTTACAATCTGCTTATTCCTTCATTTCCGACGTATGGTCCAGAGGGGAGAAACGGGCAGGTGTTCAACGACGAATATATTGCCGGGTCGCTCGGTCAGGTAGGCACTCAGTTTGATGGCCCTGGCCATGTAGGCCAGCAGGTGAAAATGGCCGATGGCACCACCACAGAGGTTTTCTACAACGGCTATAGTACGGCAGAGATGAAGAACCCGTTTGGATTGCAGAAGCTGGGTGTTGAAAACGTAAAACCAATTGTAACCCGTGGCGTGTTGGTTGACATAGCTGGGCTGAGAGGGGTTCCCACGCTGGCAGAAGGCTATGAGGTGTCGCTGGACGACGTAAAGGCGGCATTGAAAAAGCAGGGAATTGCAGAAGCATCGATTGCCCCCGGAGATGCCCTTTTCTTCAATTTCGGATGGTCGAGGCACTGGACTTCTGGCTATGCCATGAAGGGAAAACGCCCGTTTGTAGGTCGTGATGTGGTGGAATGGATCATTACCAAAAAACCTTGCATGGTGGGGTCGGATGGCATCATGGATGGCGATGAATTGATTGCACACTCCGAGCTCACCATGAAAAACGGCATTTTCAACCTTGAGTGGATGACTTTCGAGCGTTTGCAGGAGGACAAAGCCTACGAGTTTCTGTTTGTATTTACGCCCATTCGGTTCAAAGGGGCAACCGGCTCACCCGGGAGGCCTATTGCCATCAGGTGAGGTGGTTGTGTTCGCCAACTAGTAAGTCCTCATCTTCAAGCTGGCCGGCAGTTTCAACTTGACCTCAGAATCGGTTTTGGTCAGCAGCCCGGTCTTTTTGTCTCTTTTCAGTACGACGATGTTGTTGCCAAATTGATTGGCGACAAGCAGAAAATTTCCTGATGGATCGATGACGAAGCTGCGAGGATGATCGCCGTAAGTAGATTCGTGACCAACCAATGTTAGTTGACCGCTCTTTTGGTCGATAGAGAAAATGGCGATGGTGTTTTCCTCACTTACCCTGTTCGACACATAAAGGAATTTCCCGTCCGGCGACGTGTGGAGGTCAGCTCCACCGTAAATGTCAAACTTCTTTGTGTAGGTCGACATCCTGCCAGTGGGAGTGAGCTTTCCTTTGCTGTAGGTGTACGATGAAACGGTGCCGCTCAATTCTTCCACGCAGTAGGCAAACTTTCCGTTGGGGTGAAATTCGAGGTGTCTGGGACCGCTGCCTGGCGTTGTGGCAACAGTAAGCTCGCTGCTAAAAGTAGCAGGCTTTCCGCTACTTTTGTCGAATGCATAGGCGAGGATCTTGTCCGACCCAAGATCCGGCACAAACAGGAAATCGCCAGCAGGATCAAACACTGCAGCATGGGTATGTGCGTCGTCCTGACGTCCGGGAATCACGCTTTTTCCTTCAATATCAAACTGTTGTGCAGGTGGCTTCAGGCTACCGTCCGAATTACGTTCGAAGACGGAAACACCTCCGTCGGTGTAGTTGGCACTGGCCACAAACCGGCCAGCCGGATGCACCATGGCATATGCCGGGTTGCGTCCTTCAACAGATTGTTTATTGAGAAACGAAAGCTTTCCACTGGCGGCGTTGAAGCTAAATGCTGAAACATTGCCCGGGGTTTCCAGTTGGGTTTCAGTGCAGGCATACACGAACTTGCCATCAGGTGCCAAAGTGAGAAACGATGCGTTGACGAGGTTTTCCACCTTACTGACCTCCTCTAAAGAACCCGTTCCATTATCAAATTCAAACACATACATGCCTGTGCCGGGCACCTTTTCTGTATAGCAGCCGACGAAGAGATAAGTTTTGTTCATTTTTTGGCTGACAGAAGGTTGGGAAAAGAACACAATGGATAGCAGGAAGAGGCTTAGGTATTTCATTATTGTCCGATTTTTAAATATTTCATCACAGCTTCGTCGTCCTTTAGGGCACTGGAAGGGCGTGGTGTTTTGTCTGTGAAAACTTTAAGGTCATCTGCTGGCAAAATGGTGACAAAACTCTCGTTGTAGCCATCCTCATAAGGGAGGTTGGCATAGTTAAGACCAAGGTGCTCAGCAAAGAAATTGTAAGCGACGATCCTCTTGGAAACGCCGTAGTCATGCTTTTCAGCAGCAAAATGAACGTTGTCGACAAGATGCTGAACTCCGTAGGCCTTGTAAACACTTTGCACGTAAGGAAACTCTACCAAAGGTGTGTTCTTCGTCCAGTCGGCGCCATCCGACACCATGAGCATGGGCCGGGGAGCGCACAATGCAGCTACCTCGACATTGTTGGTTTGAAAGGTGGCTGTTTTATGAACGGGCATGCCGCTTTCGCAAACGCAGCCGCCAAAGAAATGGGCCGACACCTGCACCACGGGCACGGCCACTTTTATCCTGTCGTCGATAGCCGTGAGTATAAAGGTCTGCGTGCCGCCGCCTGATGCGCCTGTCATGCCAATTCTGGATGCATCCACGTCGGGCCGGGAGAGCAGGTAGTCGAGCACTCGCTTGCTGTTCCATGTTTGCAGGGTCATGGCGATAGGCATTTTGTGCGTTACCTGAGTGCTTTCGGTGTACCCCACCATGTCGTACATAAACACCATGGCGCCCATTCTGGCAAGGGCGGCGCACCTTCGCTGCACGGGAACTGAAAATCTCGCATCAGGAAAATGGCCATGGGCGCTCAGAATGGCGGGGTACTTGTCTGCCTTTTGGACAGGGCGATAGAGGTTGCCTGTTACATAAAAGCCGGAAAAACTTTGTATGGCAATATTCTCCACAATGTAGCCGTCCATTTCCCGGGTATTGGTGATAACGGTTTTGAAGCCATCTTTTGGCACAGGCATCTTTTCCAGCTGTAGCCCGTCGATGATGTTTTTTCTGATCTGCGTGGCTCTCTTTTCCCAGGAAGCCTTGTCAGTCCATTGGGAGGCAAAATCTGCCATCTTGACTTTGGCTTCGTCTTCTGTCCAGTAGTGGCCCTGGCAGAGAATGGACTCCTGGGCAATGGCCGCTCCGGCGATGGTTAAACCGACGAATAGCAGTAGTAATGCTTTGGTGGTGTTGTGCATGGTAAAAGTAGGTGATGTCAACTACCGAAGATAGATAATAATTGAAACACAACCTGTCCCGGGAATCGTTTTGTTTCAGGTAATTCCTTAAACGGTGAGTTTGAAAAACATGGAAGAATTTGGCGCTGGGTTTTGTGTTGCCTTTACAACTCCGTTGATAGTTCGGGCGCTGTGTTTGCCAGTTACTCCACCTTTATCCCATTGTTCACGCTGCCCCGGCAATCATTCGCCCTGATGTAGTATTGCATGTAGGGCACATCGTAACTGGTAGGGTAGATGACCGCCGTGGTAGCCTCTGTTTCGATCACATCCAGGTAGGCGGTGTTAAAGGCATCCTGAAGCACCAAAAAATATTTGCTCTTGAATTTTTTGTCAGGATTGTCCCAGGTGATGGTGAGCGGAGCAGGAGAATCTTTATCAATCGTGGTCATGAGCTTGCCCCGAATTTGGATTCGGCTTGCATCGAAGTCCCCGTTGGGGGCACCGGGCACTACGATTCGGTTGTAGGAAAACTTGCAGTTGCCGATGCCCTTGTTGAAGACCACCACCTTAAGGCTGTCGTGGTTGCGGTAGCGGTAAGAGTGTTCCCTTTCCAGCACGTCCAGGTTGTGAGTGCCTGGGCCAAGCACCAAATCAAGCCGGGACTCCACATCCATTTCCAGGCTGCCACCTTCCTTCACCAGCACGGTCTGGTAGCGGCTGATGGCGGTGTTGGTTTTTATTCTTTTGCCACTTTCGTCGTAGGCTTTTTTGGCCAGCATCACCCGGAAGAGCTTCGGTTGTGATGCAGCTTCAACATAGGAGAAGACCAATAGACAAAGAATCAGGAGTCTGGCCATGTTAGTAGGTTGAGTGAAAGATAACGAAAAGTACGGAGCGATATTGGATTGAGAACAGCGAGGGCCCTTTAGGCAAACTTGGCTTTTAGTTGTACTTTGATACCCTTACCATACTTAAAACCAAGAAGATGCACTGCAAGCAAAGTCCGGGTATTACTCTACTGTTTTTTATAGTCTTGTCCACAAGTGCTTTTGGACAGAAGGGAAAGAAAGACTTCCAAAATGAGATCAACCAAAAGACGGCGAGTATTGAGCCCAAGGTCATATCGTGGTACGAGGATCTTCACCAAAACCCTGAGCTCGGCAACCGGGAATTTCGCACGGCAATGCTAGTGGCCAAACACCTTGAAAGGCTGGACATAGACGTGACGACGGGCATTGCCCACACAGGCGTGGTGGGTGTGCTGAAAGGTGGGCTACCAGGGCCTGTCATAGCCATCAGGGCCGATATGGATGCCTTGCCGGTTGTAGAGGAGGTAGACTTGCCATTTGCTTCCAAAGTACGAACGACCTACAACGACCAGGAGGTGGGGGTGATGCATGCCTGCGGACACGATGCCCATGTTGCCTGCCTCATGGGCGCTGCCGAAGTGCTGGCCGGCATGCGCCAGCAGCTGAAAGGAACCATACTCTTTATCTTTCAACCAGCTGAGGAAGGGCCTCCGGCAGGAGAGGAGGGCGGCGCTGAGCTGATGGTGCAGGAAGGGATTTTTAAAGACCTGCAGCCGGAAGCGGTGTTTGCGCTCCATACCGATGGGCGGTTCGGTGCGGGCACCCTGGCCGTACGCCCCTATGGCATGTGCGCCGGGGCTGATCAATTAGAGATTATTGTAAAGGGCAAGCAGTCGCATGGTGCGTTCCCCTGGCTGGGCAACGACCCCATTGTCATTGCCTCGCAGATTGTGATTGGCTTGCAGGTAATACCCAGCCGTCAGCTCGACATGACAAAAGCTTTGTCGCTTGTCACCATCGGAAGCATCCAAGGTGGAGTGAGAGGCAATATCATTCCCAACGAAGTGCGCATGCTGGGCACCATCCGCACGTTTGATACTGAGATCAGGGAGGACTTCCATAGACGAATCCGTCAAACAGCCCAGAGCATTGCAGAGGCTTCCGGGGCCACTGCGGAGGTCATCATTTCTGGCAGTAATCCTGTGACTTTCAACGACCCTGAACTACTGACAAAAATGACGCCCACACTTTTGAAGGTAACCGGAGAAGGCAACCTGATCACGCCGTCCGTGGAAATGGGAGCAGAGGATTTTCCCTTTCTGACACAAAACGCTAAGGGTTTGTACTTTTATCTGGGTGTGCGAACGCCGGGAAAAGCGATCGAGTCTCAGCATTCACCTACCTACTATGTGGATGAGTCTTCGCTACAGCTGGGTGTAAGAGCCCTCAGCAGTTTGGCGGTGGACTATTTGAATGGGAAGTAGTGAAGAACGGCTTTAAACATTCATCTCATGAGGACAAGATTCAAATTATTCACTTGTACTCGTAACTAACTAATGCAGGTGAGTATAGAGTATAGTTCCCGTTTTCGTTGACGTACTTTATTTCATTTTCGACGGTAAATAGGTACACCAGATCAAAATCGGGGATCAGGTCAGGCATCAGTATGTAAGTGGAAATAGCTTCATATCTGGCTAGGCACCTACTTGCAGCCCTCACATTAACCTTTTCTTTTCTGTATGGATTATACGACCATACAATACTTTCAAAGTTTATTTTGTTCCCTGTTATAAAACTATGCCGCTCACCGCCATCTCCATCATAGTTATTGCTGATTTCTGATTTGTTTGATTCATTCTCATTGACATAACTATGATTTTCGCAATCGTAACTCATTGTATGTTCCAGATTATATGGAAGAGCAGTATTGAAGGGAAATATCCCCGACATTTTTAAATAACGAATGGGTGACTCGCCGGTGAAGTCTGGAGTCTTTAATCTTTTATAAAACCCCATTATTTCGCCATTTTCTGTGGCCTGAACACGGGAAATGCTATCGATTTCATTGTCTATATAGTGCCAGTGCATCGTTTCGTGGAAGAAAGAATTCTGTATCTCCACAATTTTGTAATCGCTTGAGTAGGTGAACTGGTCTATTATTTCAGACTTGTCATCGAACCTGGAAACGATCTTTTCTGCGTAACCTCCTGAATTGAGGTGGTAGGTGGTAGAAATCAAGGTTTTCCCCGTGAAATGGAGGTCAGTGTCTCCGCTCCAGTCTATAATCACCTGGTCGGCCTCGTAAGAAATGGTGCCAATGGCAATTTTATCCGGCTTCATATAAGCGTCTCTGACTGCTTTGATGCGCAAAGGGGTGACACTATCTAGAGGCTCGCTTTTCTCACAGGCAAACAAAAGTATGATTAAAAATAAGGGTAATAGCAGCTTTCTTGCCATGGTAAATAAATATTTTCGCTTGAGTTCAGTCGAAATTGTATAAAGCTACCGTATTATTTCAAGTGTATTATCTGGTGTAATAGGAAATATTTTTTGTCGAGTAATAGACAGGCGAACGATGATGTCTTTTATTTAGCTCTAGGCACTTCAAGTACAGGAAGGTTTATTTCGCCTTCTCCTTAATAGGCCTGTAGATCCAAAGTTTGCCTTTGGCCAGGTTGTTCAGGTTGAGGTTGCTAACGCCCACCTTTTTGCCCCACTGGCCTGTGTTCTGGTGAGCGATCTCATAATTCAGCGGGCCGTTTACCTTATACACTACAGCGGTGTGCTGTCCCATGGTTTCTTTGTAGGTAGTATTGCCGTCTTTCCACGCCAATTCCACATTCTCAAACTGGATCAGGTCACCTGGTAGCACTTCCTCTTTTTTGTAATTCAGCTCACGACCGTAGATGGTCACGGTTTTCATGCTGCTGCGGTCGAAATAGGCACCGGAGTAGGCCAGCGCACCTGCGGCCAGATCCCAGCACTCGCCTCTGTCTACCTTTTTGCCCATCACAGAGTCGAGGTAGGTGATAATTTTAGCATTAAGCTCTGGCAGCTCTGCTTTGAAAGTGAAGGAACTAAGCAGAAGGAGTAGGGCTAGTTTTTTCATAGTTGGTTTGTTTTTAGATGCTCTGTGAAAGATACGCAAAAAGTAGAATTCTGGTTCGGAAGGCATGGAAGAAAAAGAGGTCTGTGTGCTAAGCGCTCAATTCTGGCTGTCTTCATTCGCCGCCCCAACCGCTACGGTAGACCGATGCCTCCGACGCCAACCGAGATGCTAAATGTGGGGATAAGTGTGAGCTCCGGGCCGTGACAAATAAATATCTGGAATAGTGTCATAATTTTAAAGCAGTCTTAACTAAACAGAAAGAGGCAAACAAAAAGAATGAGCAAACTGGAAGAAACTTTTCTTGGTGCATTGGAACAAAACCAGCAGCGGTTGATAAGAATTTGCTCGGTTTATGCCAAAGACGCTGAGGACAGAAAGGATCTATTTCAGGAAGTATTAGTCACCATCTGGCAGTCGATGCCTTCTTTTCAGGGTAAGTCGTCCATAGGCACCTGGATGTACCGAATCACTTTGAATGTTTGTCTTGGGCTTCAATCGAGGGCCACAAAGCACAGAAGCCGGTTTATTCACATGGATAGTGAAGCTATAGGAAATATTGGAGGAGGAGATAGGGTGCCTGAGCCGCATCCCAGGCTCGACGGTCTTCGCAGCTGTATCGACAAGCTGAATGACGCTGACAAAGCCATCATCATGCTTTATTTGGAAGAATTACCCTACAAGGACATCTCCGACATCACTGGTCTGTCGGAAAACAACGTTGCCGTAAAGGTTATGCGGATCAAAACAAGACTGTTCAACTGTTTAAAATGAGACATAATGAAAGAAGATGAACTTCAGAAAATATGGCAATCCAGCCCGGGGGAGATGGTGGTTCGGTTGAAGCAGTCGAGACTCATCAATGACATTGAATTGAACACAGCAAGGCTCTCAAACCTCTCAAGATCCAGGCGCAGGTTAACGCAAATTGTAACATTAGGCCTCATCCCTGTCCTTGCAATGATGGCCTTTACCATTCCTCATGTGCTGACCAAAATAGCACTCTCTCTCTATGGCCTATGTATGATTTACGTTGCGGTTCGGCAGGCCAGGGGGAAGAAACCGCATCTGCGAGCTTTTGCTGAGACATACCTCGATTATCTGGACAATATGCGAGGCTATTTGCAGGCTGAGATCAAACTGCTCAAACAAATGCAATATTGGCTTCTGCCCATTTACGCACTGTTGATTGCGGTGATTCTGGCAACCTCTTTCACCAGCGTGCTGCAACTGGGACTGCAGATTTTAGCACTTGCTTTTGCCCTCACCATTGCGAATATCCTGTTCCAAAGATTCGTTCGCAGCGAGTACGTATCAAAGCTGGAGAGAGTAGAGGAATTGATACAGGCAATGGAGGATTGAGTGAATGATACATGTTGAGAATAGCCACCCCAAGCAGGCTTTTTTTGACAGGGAGGCTTTGCTGCTCAAATCAGGGGAACTACCATTATTAAAACCTCTACCCATGAAAACCTGTTTGTTATTTAGCCTGTTGCTGTTTACCGTCACCGCCAATGCCCAGTCGCTCAAAGGCATCACCAATCTGAGAGACACCTCCTACAGCAACTACAATGCGCTGCAAAGCACCCGGCAAACACATCCGGATGTGGTGCTGGTGAAGGAGCTTGCTTCGAAAAAGATCGGCGAACAGAGAAACATACCCTATGGCAGCACTGGCAAGCGTGACCTGCTGCTGGATGCGTTTTATCCAAAGAAATCGTCGAAAAAGCCTCGTCCGGCCGTTCTCGTTATTCATGGTGGGGGCTGGCGAACTGGCAACTGGTCGCAGCACATTCCGTTGGCGCAGCGGCTGGCCGAGCTGGGGTACGTTACCTTCACAGCCGAGTACAGGCTTTCGACGGAGGCACTTTACCCTGCTGCGGTGTATGACTTAAAAGCGGCAATTCGCTGGATCAGGGCCCATGCTGACCAGTTTGGCGTCGATACTACCCGTATCGCCAGTCTGGGATTCTCAGCAGGTGGCCAGCTTTCGGCACTGCTGGGCAACACCAACGGAAAACCTGAGTTTGAAGGAAACGGCGGCAACGCCAATCATTCCAGCGCCGTGCAAGCCATCGTCGACATCGACGGCATCCTGGCCTTTATTCATCCCGAGTCAGGGGAGGGCGACGACAGCCGGTCTACTTCGGCGGCTACCTACTGGTTTGGCTTTGTAAAGAACGAAAACCCTGGGCTTTGGAAGCAGGGCTCGGCCCTGACTTATGCCGGGGAAACCACACCCCCAACATTGTTTATCAACAGCGCAGTGGAACGAATGCATGCCGGCCGGGAAGATTACATCGCAGCATTGAAGCCTTTTGATATCTACACCGAGGTGCACACCTTCGACAACTCGCCGCATTCTTTCTGCCTGTTCACACAGTGGTTCGAACCAACCGTGCAGTACGTCGATGGTTTTTTGAGAAAGGTGTTCTGAGTGAGATAAGACTAGCCCGACTGGTGAAAAGCCTCTTCCAGCCCCTTGAACGTCTGGCTCACTCCGGGAACCTCCGGCTGCCGTGCTTTTAATACAATCAAAAATCTCGTAGCTTCGCTCTGTGTAGAAGTGACAAGAGCCTTACCGATGAGTTTTACCTGTACCTTAGCTATTATATTAAGGCCTTATGATCAGGCGACTCAACCAACCAACCACCTATCGCTGGACATTTGCTATTGTAGCCCTCTTTTCCCTTTTGTTTGCGGGTAATTTGCTGGCACAAAAGAAAATTACCATCGACACACGCTTCAATACCGGCTCTTCCAACAGAGAGGAGATCAAGGTGTTTGACAATGCCGAGGAATCGGAAAAAGCGTTGGAGTGGATAATTACCCAAACGGCACTCACACCAAACTTTACCAGCAAAGCAGCCGACGTTGGCCGTGCCGAAGCTGTGCTGGCAGGCTCCGATCGCTACATTTTTTACAACCAAAGCTGGCTCCGCAATATTCATTCAACCAACAAAACCGACTGGTCAAAAGTGATGGCTGTTGCCCACGAAATGGGGCATCACCTTAACGGACATACGCTATTGGGGACCGGAAGCTACCATGCCATTGAGCTGGAAGCCGACAAATTCTCGGGCGCTGTTTTGTATAAAATGGGGGCGTCCGGTCAGGAAGCAGAGGAGGCGATGGAAGCATTCGCACGGAATTATATCAGCGAGAAGTACCCACCAAGAGCTGATAGACTGGAGGCGGTTTCCCGGGGCTGGCTGGAAGCAAGAACCAAAGAAAATACAACGCCTGAGAAAAGCGAGTCTACAGGCACTCCCGAATTGACCATTCAAAGTGAGATCGTGAATGTTTTTGAGCCTAACCGTGAGGGTTCTCACGTAGGCAATATCGGAAAGGGCTCGAGTATAGATTTTTCATTTCAGGCCGAAGGCTTATACGGCGGCGACCTCTTGATTTGGGTAGAACGAAAGAAAAACGGGAAATACGAAAGGCTCAGGGACCAAAACCAGATTTTTGGCGACGATGCTGGAGATGTGTTTTTTGTGAAGGAATACATTGAGCCGGTGTACGCAGGCACAACATATGAGGTGAGCTACTCCCTTCCTTTTAAGGAACTTCACCTTTCAAACGGAACCCATGAATTAAGAATCAATGCCAAATATTGTAAAGGCTTTAAGTGCATTGACTTTCCCTACGGCTATTTCACGCTGGTTGTTAAGAATGAGAAGTGGGGCAAATGGTACAAAGAATTAATCGTTGAACAGGAGGAGGTTGCTGTCAAATAGTTGGGTATATGCCTTTATTAGCCAATTGAAATTTCAAAGATCTGGCGAACGACTGCAATGCACACGCATTTAGTAAAGGCTTATGGTAAAACCCTCCAAGGGTTTGCTTCTGGCTAACCCCTCTCTGGATAAATGGTAGCTTGCTGACGTGGAAACGATAAACCCCTGGAGGGTTGCGGATCAAATGCGTTTGCCCTGGGGCGCTTGAACCATGAGACTCATTTCTTCTTCGCAAAATAATCGTCTACCGTTTTGGCCAGGTCAGCCGACGCCACATTGGCCGCCACAATTTTCCCCTTGCTGTCGACGAGGTAGTAGGTGGGCAACACCTCAATCGCATATTTTTTGTAAAGGTCGTAGTCGTCGGCGTCGTACACATGCAGCCAGGGCACGTTGAACTTTGCCATGGATTTTTGCCATTTGTCGGCCGACTTGTCGTAGCTCACGCCCACAATTTGCAGCTGCTCACGGCTGTACTTGCCGTAAAGCGGATTCAGGATGGTTTCTATGGTGTGCAGGCAGGGTTTGCACCAGCCTGCCCAGAAGTCGAGCAGAATCAGGTCGCTTTTGATGCCTGAGAGCTCAAGCATGCTGCCATCGGCGGCTACCTGCTGAAAGCCAGGAGCCAGGTCACCCACTTTGGGCTTGGTTTGCGCCTGTAGGTGGCCGGCTAAAAATAGGAGGGCTATTGCCAGTACATTCCTCATTGTTTACAGTTTAGTTGGAAAAATAGACGGACAAAGATGGTAAAGGTTGCCTGTTTTACCTAGTGAGGTTGGGCTGGGCGTAAGAATTGAGCAACAGCTTTGGTTAGTGACGAGTGCAAGCATGAGACGGAGAGTTAGAAGTGCGCAGCACGCTCACTTACCTGGTGCCATAAATAGACTGAATCCCTTCAATATCGCCGGGCATTAACTCAGTAATGTCCTGAATGCCTGGATTCATTACATTGTCCGTACTCACATGCCCCAGCCCTAGCGTATGGCCAATCTCATGGAGCACCAAGTTGCGAAAGCCCTCGCAAGTGTTGCGGGTTGGCAGGCCTATTACCACCTGGCCAGCAAGGGTGCCGCACAAATCATCTGTAAAAGCTGGGTAGCCCACGCCGCCCTGCTGGATATGAGCTACTATAAACCTGAGATCACCACTTGTGGAGCCCGATACTTCCCTGAATGATAGATTGGCTTCCGACTCCCAGGCCAGGAGCACCTGTCGAATTTGATCTTTGGGA
Source organism: Imperialibacter sp. EC-SDR9 (assembly GCF_902498805.1). Classification (GTDB taxonomy): domain Bacteria; phylum Bacteroidota; class Bacteroidia; order Cytophagales; family Cyclobacteriaceae; genus Imperialibacter. The sequence goes on from NZ_LR701616.1 coordinate 21,723, forward strand.
TCACAAATGGTTATCTGATCGAATGAAGCACTAAGCAGATCTACCTGAGCATGGGTATTGAAAACCTCACCTTTTTCATAGAAGCGATACGTTATCTCGCCACCAGCCTCGCTTGGGCCGTTCACTTCCAACCCGGCAGTCGAAAAGGGGTTGCTGCTGCCCCATTTGAACCCGAATGTGCAAAACGCCCCTTCACCGCTTCCTGCACAGTTGGAAAGAAGCCCATTACACGACCTGTATGACTTTTCTTCATCTTCATTGTTGCACGAAACGCCAAAAAGTAGGAGGAAGCACGTCAGAAGATGGATTCTTTTCATAGCAGGCGCAAAACCTTTTACGTTTAACGAGTCTGTGGCCGATTCGTTGAAATATGTCTGAATGGCAGGTCTTTTCAGCCCTAAGACAGGTTGTTATACTGCCTAATAAGCACATTCAATGCCTTTACAGTTTTGCTGAAAGGCTCCATTCCCTTTTTCACCACGTGGTAGGCCGCAATGTGCTCGCACAACTCGTAGTAGGCCGTTATCGCTTCCAGCCGCTTGGTGCGAATAGCGTCAGGCGATGCTGCACTCATTTCGCCACTGCGGGCCTGGTACTGCTCATCGAAGGCATTGTTATCCGCTTCCAGGGCTTTTGCCCAACCTTCCAGCTTCAGCGCTGCCACGGCCGCTTTCAGCACGGGCTTTGTTTCCCATTCTTTCAATATTTTTCTGATAGAAGCCGTTTCGCTGGCGTAGTTCTCCCTGGCAATGGCCTCTCCACCACAATCTTGCAAATGATGACTGAGCTTTTCGGCGCTGCGAACGGTGCCCTCATCAAAATGATTGGTAAGTGCATTAACATACATAATGATGCCGGTAATGGCCCGGTCACGGCGCAGGTCGAGGAGGGCGAGGTTTTCAGTGTCTTTGAGTTCCTCCTTTATTTTGAACATCGAGTCGGCCTGGGTAACTATTTTTCGGAGTTTTTCTTCCTGCTTCTGCACCTTCAGGGCTGCCGGATCATTTTTGGCAACGATGCCCAGCGCTTCGTTCATGAACTTTGAAAAATCGCTGTTGGGCAGTGAGTTGATGTGAACTTTGTCAATCATAAGTAGTCGAAACAATAGCTGATCGATAAATATACACAATGTGTTTTTATTTTGCTGAAAGGGGGGCAACGATAGGGTAAAACTCATCCGACCACCAAAGCCTCCATAACACGCCGTCACTCGCAGTGTAGCGATAGCGGAACGGAGAAGCCTCCCACACCTTGTACTGTTTTCGGAACGGGTTACTGCCATCATCACGGGGATCCCGTTCCGGCGTCGGGTTCCACGTCGGCTCCCTACTTCGTCACCATCGACATGACGTTGGCGTGGAAAGGGTGGCTGTGCTAATGCAGAGCTTTACCCATGCCGCCTTACCACCAAAGCCCCCATAACACGCCGTCACTTCGCAGCGTAGCGATAGCGGAACGGAGAAGTCCCCCAAACCTTGCAGTGGTTTCGGAACGGCTTACTGCCATTCCCATGGGGATGCCTCGCTCCTTCGTCGCAATCGGCATGACGTTAGTGTGGAGAGGGTGGCTGTGCTCATGCTTCGCCTCAAGTATTTTGCCTTACCACCAAAGCCTCCATAACACGCCGTCATCTCGAAACGTAGCGTAGCGAAGTGAGAGAGCCCCCTGAGGATGGCAGAGTTTTCAAGACGGGTTACTGCCATTACCCGGGGGATGTCGTTCCGGCGTCGGGTTCCACGTCGGCTCGCTCCTTCGTCGCCATCGATATGACGTTCTTATGGAAAGGGCGGTTGCACTCCAGCTTTGCCCCACCCCCCCAACAAAAAAAAGGCACCCTACCGAGCGCCTCTTTTCTATGAGCATTGGAAAATATCATTCCGCAGCAGTTGTCTCCTGTGCCACGTCCGCTTCTTCCTCCTCTTCCTCACCGGCATCGCTGCGGCCCTTGCGGCTGGCCAGCAGGTTGGTGTACTGACCAATCAGCGCATTGACCTCCTTCACAGCTTTGCCGAAGGGCTCGGCGCCGTCCTCGAGGATGAAACGAGCGTTGATGTGTTTTTGCAGATTGATGTAGGCCTCCGCTGCCTCCAGGCGCTTGGTGCGCAGGGTGTCGGGCGAGGCATCGCTCATTTCGGTGTTGCGCAGCAGGTACTGCTCATTGAAGGCATTGTTCTCGCTTTCCAGGGCCATTTGCCATTCCTCTAGACCCAGGGCCTTGATGGCAGCCTTCAGGTCGGCCTGGGCGGCCCAGTCTTTTAATATGCTTTTGATAATGGCCGTTTCGGCGGCATAGTTCTCCCTGGCCACCGCTCCGCCGCCGTAGCGCTTAAGGTGCTTGTAGAGAGTTTCCGCATGCTGGGCCATGGCCTTTTTGGGGTGGTTGGTCATGCCGTTGGCAATTTGCGTGAGGCCCGAAATGGTTTTGTCACGGCGCTGGTCGAGCTCGGCCAGCTTTTCGGTGCCCTTAAAGCCCGTTTTCACTTTGAAGAGCGCATCGGCTTCTTTGATCACCCGGCGCAGCTGGTTGGCCTGTTTTTCTACCTGCAGGGCCGCTGGGGTATGTTTGCCTACAATGCTCAGCACATCGTTGATGAACTGAGAGAACTCGCTGTTGCGCAGCGCAGCAATGTGGATTTTTTCAATCATAAGATTTAAAAAGTTTAAGTGAATAATACTTATGACCCTCCGCAGGAGGGGTTTTCAATAACATTATAGTAAAAAATTTCATTGTATCAATATGTAATTTATTGAAAATACATGAATCATCCGTTTTTATGAACATATGTTAATAATAACGGAATAAATCAACGATGAGCATTTCATAAAATGGTAGGCATAGGGCCATGCACTAGTGCGAGGGGTCATTAGAGAAAAATTGACAGGCCCCACGATCAGCAGGGCCTTCATAGAAATAGGAGAATGCCAGCCGCAATGTTGCGATGGGTCTGCTCAGCTTGAGCAAGGCCGCAGCAATGTTGTTTTGCATTTGCTCAGCTTGAGCAAGCTTGCCGCAGCATTGTTTTGCGTTTGCTCAGCCTGAGCAAGCTTGCCGCAGTATTGTTTTGGCTTTGCTCAGGTTGAGCAAGGCTGCTGCAGACTTGTTTTGGCTTTGCTCAACTTGAGCAAAGCTGCCGCAAGTGTGCAGGGGGTTGATAGTGAGGGGATTAGGGTTGAGGGGGTTTTAAGACAGGTCGTTCGAGGTAAGTTGGGCCATCTCGTACCTATTTTTTGGTATATTCTAAGTTTGGAGGTAATAGAATTAGTTTTATTGAGGGGATTGAGTCATTTTTATATGTCTCCTGATGAGAGACATAATGGGAGTATGGATTTCGTTCATATTCGGATGTTGGCGGTAATCATCGTAGTAATGAAGTATTTCCTTTCGTTCATTCTTACCATTTCTTTTTGCGTGGTTTCATACTCACAAGAGGTAGACTATGGCATCCATTTCAATAGACTTGAGCGACTGGCTGATTCGGTTTCGATAGAAGTCTGCACATCAAAAAAGAAGGACGTAGTGGAATCCTATGGGCGGAACTACTATCCTCTGTCTCAACGAGGTTGGGGTACTAACTCTTTGTATTACGAGAAATTGAATCTGACGTTTTATTATGATGAGGATGAAATAATATTTATGATTACAATTGGTGAAAAGGCAAAGGCAGTTTACTATCAGGAGTCCAAAAATATTGTCTTAGGAGTTACAGAGTTTAGATACATTATTCTGGACAATGAATCGATAAAAGGGGACTGGAGCACTTCACAAGGCTCGATGAAGGACACTTATTCATTTGCCGACATTTCTTTTGATATTCCTCGTAAAACACCATATGACACCAATGCTCCTAAAGTAACTGACCAACTGGAGCAGATGAAGTCACCTGTGGTGAGTATCTCATTAAAATGTAAGGAGAGGCATCCAAACACAAAGGATAGCTATTGACCTGACAAAGAATCACTTTCAAAAGGAATCCTAAATGAAAACTGAAGCTGACTTTCGCTTGATAAAGGAGGACGAGTTTTGTAGCATCTTAACTCGTGAATTCACAATCAATGCAATGAAGAATTTCTCTGAGAGCAGCAGTCGTACGATAAGCTTATTGGCGTTACCCACCTTACTATTGGCTGAAGGTTTTAGAGGCACAAAGTATGCATCAATTATGATCTCAGAGATACATAAACAAGGATTAGCCCAAAAACTAGACGATCAAATTAACCGAGAGATAATAGATGAATTTACCAAAGACTTTCGGGAGGCTACTCTTGGTAAATCTTATGCAATGGATGAGGTTACTGAGGCAACTAGATATCTCAACGAACTTATACAAGAAAGCAAACTAGTAGCCGAGGCACATAAAGCACTTCTGTTAAATGTTTTGACAAATACCTGGACTTCTTTTGAAAGTAGCTGCAAGGATTTATGGATTGCTATGGCGAATGCACATCCAAATAACATTTCAGGAAATGAATCGATTTTCTCTGGAAAAGGCAAAACTATTGAGGGAGTTGAAGGGAAGTCTATCCAAATAGGGTTACTAAGTCAGTTTGATTTCAATATCAAAAATCACCTCGGGACAATACTACAAGAGAAATTTCGCTTCACAAGTTGTAATGACATATACGAAGCGTATACAAAGACATTTAAGAAATTGAATGGCATCGATAATTTGAAAGCTCTTGAATTGCGTCAGCTTGAACTTACTAGGAATTTGATTGTCCATAAAGGTGGTAAAGTCGACGAGCAATATTTACGACTTACAAAGAACACAGATTTGACAGTAGGTGATGCATATGAACCAAGTATGGAAATCGTTACGACTTACTTCAATAAAGCGACAGAGGCTTTCTATAACTTAGTCAAAGTTTGCGACAAGCTTTAGGGACTGGCAGAAAAATACTGCCAACATGGATACTATCATGCAAGGAGGCGCTCGCTCGCTTGGATTGTCTGCCACAAAGTATAATTTTATCAGTTGAGTGGCTAAGTGCTAGTTTAAAGGGAGTTGCATAAAATTACCACACTTATTTTTACCGCAGCCTTGGGTGCCATGCGGCCTCGAAAACTTGGACTACTATTAACAGATGATATAAACGGGTAATTAAATTTCAACAAATGGACACAAAAGATTACGAACAACTTTACGCCAGGATACTCTTTAATTACGAATCCAAAGATGGACATCAAGGACGAGAGATTATGTATGCTTACAACCGGCAAGTGTTGGAAGGTTTAAAGATTAAGCGAGACCCATACGACAAAAAATCACAGTTTATAGAGATAGGTGACATCTTGGAATTAGAAGGACAAAAATGTAAGGTCGTCAACATAAACTTTAAATTAGAACCCACTTTATACGATATGTCTGGTGGAGGCGGAATCAATATTTATTCCCCAACCGAGCCGACAGATTTTAATTGTCAGATTGGAGTTTTCGTTGAACGTATTGAGTAATTATCTCAAATGCTCTGTCCGCTGTTCTTCTGCGAGCAGACCAACATTTGTGAATATCAATGTCCCCCGCTAGTCCGAGCAGCCACGCCTGCCAATAGCACTGAATGCTGGTGCGAGACTGTGTCTCGTACCATTAACGGTGTTCAGGCCTAGCGCAACCATGCCACCTTCCCGCCAAAGCCCCGATAACACGCCGTCATTTCGTAGTGAAACGGAGCCGACGTGGAACGGGATCTCCATGACCTACAGCTGAGCTTATGATGCTCACAGCCATCACCTGGGGGATATTTCACCCTTCGGGATTCGATATGACGTTGGTGTGGAGAGGGCGGATGTGCTCATGCCGTGCCTCAACTATGCCGGCTTACCGCCAAAGCCCCGATAACATACCGTCATTTCGCAGTGAAACGGAGCCGACGTGGAACGGGATCTCCATGACCTACAGCCGAGCTTGTCACACCTCCTGCCACCATCACGGGGATGCCGTTCCAAGTCGGCTCGCTCGTCCCTTCGACAAGCTCAGGGTGACTCCCCGCTAGTCCGAGCAACCAGGCCCGCCAATAGCACTGAATGCTGGTGCGAGACTGTGTCTCGTATCATTAACGGTGCTCAGGCCTACCACAACCATGCCGCCTTACCGCCAAAGCCCCGATAACATGCCGTCATTCGTAGTGAAACGGAGCCGACGTGGAACGGGATCTCCATGACCTACAGCTGAGCTTATAATGCTCACAGCCATCATCACGGGGATATCTCACCCTTCGGGATTCGATATGACGTTGTTATGGAGAGGGTAGCACTTCTCCAGCCACTACCGCCCGTCGATCCAACTCCATGTCGACTTTCACCCTAACAAATTGTAAATTCACAGCAAGCCAACCAGGCATGGTGTAACCTAACCCCCAATGATCATGAGCCGAAAACTGAACATTCTCTTCCTGTTGCTGTGCCTGCACTGCACCGGCTATTCCCAGCCAGCAGGCGTAACAGAAAAGCAGGAGGTATTTAAGCGCATTGATGCCACGGCGCTTACTGTGGACATATTTACTCCGGACGGGGCAAGTTCGTCTCCCCGGCAGGCCATCATTTTTTTCCACGGAGGAGGCTGGGCCTTTGGTCATCCGAAGGAATTTCACGGGGCTTGCCGCAGGTATGCCGAAAAAGGCTTTGTGACTTTCTCTTTTGAGTACCGGCTGTCGATCAATGCCGACGAAAGTTGGCCAAATCCAAATATTACCCCGGTGGAGTGCGTCAAAGATGCCCGGTCGGCGGTGCGGTGGGTGAGGGAAAATGCCAAACGGCTCAACATCAACCCCGATATGATCGCCGTGGGCGGGCAATCGGTGGGTGGGCAGCTCACCCTCATGACTGCCCTGGCTGACACCATCAACGAGGCCAGCGATAACCTGGCCATTAGTCCCCGGCCTACCCTCATGCTGCTCTATTCGTCCACGGTGAACACCATGGAAGCCTGGTGCGACCTTATGCTGGGCGAAAAGCGCCACATGATCTGGGCCATTTCGCCCCGGCACAACATCAGGCCTGGCATGCCTCCCGCCATCGAGTTCCACGGGCTCGACGATACCACGGTCGACTTCTGGACGGTCAATATGTTTAAGCGGGAGACGGAAGCGCAGGGCAACGAATTTGAGGTGGTGACCTACGAGGGCAGAAAGCATTACCTGGGTGAGGGCAATGAAAAGTATTCGACGCTATTCGACGAGGAAATTATGGAGCGAACCGACCAGTTTTTGGAGAAGCATGGGTTTGTGGTGCGGTGAGTTGAGGGGAAACAGTATGTGCTCAGGCCTAGCTTCACGCATGCCGCCTGACAGCAAAAGCCCCGATAACACGCCGTCACTTCGATTCTAGCGAAGGAGGGAGCCGACGTGGAACCCGACGCCGGAACGAAGTCCCCATGACCTACAGCCGAGCTCATAATGCCTACTGCCATTACCCGGGGGATCCCTCGCTCGTTCCTCGCAATCGGGATGACGTTGTGGTGGATAGGGTGGCTGTGCTCAGGCTTTGCATCCAAATGGCTGCTGCGTGGCTACGTTACCGAACAGCCCCCTTTCCGCATTTAGCCCCTGCCATTGTCGTGTTTGCACCGCCGGAATGATCCGTTTCCTACGGATATTTGTTCTATCAACAAACTCAAACAGCATGAGAAAAATAGTCGTTTTGTCAATGATCACATTGGATGGGGTGATGCAGGGGCCCGGGGCACCTGGGGAAGACCCATCGGGCGGTTTCAAACATGGTGGCTGGGTGGCACCCTACGACGACGAGGTTTATGACGAGGTCGTGAAAAAGGAGCTGCAACCCGCCGACTACCTGCTGGGCCGAAAAACCTACGAGATTTGGGCAGCCTACTGGCCTCACCATGGCGACTTTTGGCCGGGCATTAACGAGGGCATGAAGTATGTGCTTTCGAAGCGCCTCAACCAGTCGGACCCCATGGTGGCCGGGTGGAAAAACTCAGCGGTGGTAAAAAGCGTGGCCGACATCAAAAAGATAAAAGAGGGCGACGGCCGTGATATCCACGTGTGGGGCAGCAGTGAGCTGGTACAGCTGCTGCTGGCGCACGACCTGGTCGACGAACTCCGGCTCAAAATCCATCCACTGCTTCTTGGCAAAGGGAAAAAATTGTTTGACAATGGATCGATGCCTGCGGCATTTACGCTGACAGAAAGTATTGTCACACCCACCGGGGTGATCATCGCTGCTTACAAGCGGGCCGGGAAAATAGGCACGGGTACCGTTGGGGAACGGTATGAGTTGAAGGATCCAACTGAAGGGTAAGCTTAGAGGTACGGGCTTCAGGAAAAAGGGGCTAAGAACCGCAAGGACGTCTATTAAAAACGGCTTGCAGTTCTTAGCCATTGGAAAGTCACGACAGGGATAGCTCCTCCTGATAGGGCTTTAGAAATTTAATATTCAGGCGATATTTATAAGGTTGATGAGCCGTTACCTTTATTGTATTCAGTATAATTACGACCTGGCTGTAGATAAACAAAGCTATCAGAATGGGGTAAATTCCAAAAAGAACCAAAGGAATGGCATATAGAGAAATGCTGAGCTGGTAATTGATAACATCAACTGCATGTTTTCTAATGTCCTTTACTTCATCCCGCTTCAGAATCCAAAGCACAATGGGCGGGGCAATCAGTATCAATAAACCACTCAAATGTATAAGTGGCAGCCATTTGCTGGTGTCCTCTTTAGTCGCTTCGCCAAAGGAAGGTTCATTCATCGCCAGCGTTTCATATTCCACCCCCAAAGCTCCTGCAATTGATTGGAGCGTGTATGCACGTGGGTCAACTTCACCGCTTTCGATGCGCTGTATTGTCCTGACGCTGATGTCAGTCAATGAAGCCAGGTCTTCCTGGGTAATGCCCTTTTTCAGCCTTAGTTCTTTTATTAATTGTCCGGTTCTCATGAGTTTTTTTATTTCAAATTTGTGGGGTTTTAGGGCAACAGTGCCACTACAATTACCCGTCATTCACACGACAATTGTGATAATATACCTCATTTTAGGCTAATCTGCATATCAAGCGCTTTCGTTATGGCTTCAGGCATTCAGGTCGGGCTGCTGAAAAGCTAAGCTCCCTCAAAGAGCAGTTATTTCACATCTGGATTCAATATGACGTGTATAGGGTGGTTGCAGTCCCGGCCACTTTGTGTATTTTTAGTCAATGAAGATAAGCTGTTTTACTTTTTTGAACTTACGCAGGCTCACATGCGGGCCGCTCGTTGGCGCTCATTAATGTAACCTACAATGAAATTGAAATGTACTTTTTGCCTGGTAGCACTGCTTAATTATTACGGTGTTGCTCACGCACAACCAAACAACAATGCATTAGCTGCAAAAGAGTCTACTCCGCTGACTTATGCACAGCAGTATGTGTTGCATTCAAAGATTCTGAATGAGGATAGAAAGGTCAATATTTTTCTCCCAGAGAGCTTTTATGAGGTATCGGCACAGCACACCTATCCCGTGCTTCTGCTCCTTGAAGATGAGTTTTTCCTGATGGTTTCGGGAGTGGTGAAGCATTTAAGCGCTGTGGAAAGAATGCCTGAAACGATAGTAGTGAGCCTCGTAGATGGCCCGCACATACCCAAGTTCTATACCAACGGCAGCGATTTTTGGCCAAAGGATTGGAAGCAACTTCCTTTTGGGGAAAACCCGGATTCGTTTACTGCCTACTTAAGGCAAGAGCTTTTGCCTTATTTGAAAAGCAACTTCAGGGCAAACGATTTCAACCTGATCATGGGGCTGTCTGCGACGTCTATGTATGCTTTGCACACTTTTGCCAAAGAACCAGGTTTGTTTGATGCTCACATTGCCATTGCCGCTGGCGATGTACTGGGTATGGGATATAATGATGGCGAAAGCCTTATCGACGTCATTGTAAATGACTTTAAAAATGCGCCAAACAGGAAGGGCTACCTGTATGTAACATCTGCCGATTCAGATGGCAACGGCAATTCGCCGATGATCAAAGCTAATTTAGAAGAATTGGAAAAGCGACTGTCTCCTTACCGCACTGCTGATTTTCAATTTGTATCAAAAGCATTTAAAAATGAGGGGCATTACGATGTAGCGTTGCCTGCTTTGGAGGAAGCATTAGGGATGATATATCCTAAGAGCAAATGGTTCGCAAAGTATCTTGAGATGATCGAAGTGCCGGGAAATGCAATGACCAACATAGATCACTACTTTCAGAGTCTTTCGGCGGAATATGGGTTTGATATATTGCCCAGGGCAGAGAGATGGAACAGCGGGAACAGCTTAAGCAGAGTAGGGCCAAAGTTACTTCGTGATGGGAGAGTCCTGGAGTCGATAGAAGTTAATGAGCGATGGGTGGAGTATCGACCAAAATCTGCAGAGGCTTTAAGTGAACTGGCAAAGGCATACGAGGCAAATAATCAGCTTGACAAAGCCATTTCAGCATTGGGCAAGGCGCTTCAAATATCGTCAGCATCGGAAATGGAAGAATCAGACGAGTATCAAACCCAGCTCGATCAATTGAAAGAGAAAACCAGAGACAAGAAAAACCAGCGATAAAGAAGGAGTGCCTGGAAGGGCCGTTGTCTGACAGTTTTATGAGTTCCCAGCCTGCGTTTGGTGATCATCGCTGCTTACAAGCGGGCCGGGAAAATAGGCACGGGTACCGTTGGCGAACGGTATGAGTTGAAGGGTTGAACTAGCCGGGCTGCTAAGAACAACCCCTCGTCAATAGTACACTCTTTCCGGCTATTCCAACGCTAACCGAATAGCCTGTTCAACGGGTGTATAGCCAACGTCAGCATCCGAAATGGACAATTCGCCCCTTAACAACAAAGGTGGTTGCGCCATAAACTTAGGGGCGATCCCTCTGTGCGGTTGTGCGGAATGAATCAGGAAAGGGTGACAAAGGTAAACCGTGCCCGCTTTGCCAGTAGCGTAAACTTCTCCCCTTTTGGGCAACCCTTCCAGCTTGTTGGCTAGCGCCATAAATGAAAGACCTTGATCACCTTCTTTTGACAATAGGCTTACAACGTCAATGTGAGACCCTTTATAGATGACGGTGGGTGCATCGTTTTTGCTGACATCGGAATACAAAATCAACATCAACAAGGCTCGCCCTTTCGATTTTATATTAACACGCCATTCAAGAAAATTGCCCGGGTCATTGCCAGGAAAGCTTGCATCTACGTGTTTTCCTGTGTCATTCGGCTGCTGAACAGACGGAAACCTGACAGGGAATGTCCCCACACTTTGACAAGGAATCCATTTGTCTTTGCCAATCAATTGATTAAAAACAGCATACAACTTCGGTGTGTTTATTGAGTCGATAAAAGGTGCTTGCGTGTACATCCCCAAACGAATAACAGGCTCCGCCCAGGTGGAAGGATTTGACCTGTCACAAGGAAGGTCGTTCCAGAGAATGTCTACAGCTGCCTCTGCCGTCTCCTGAGAAAATGCGTTGTCAATGCGCACAAAACCACTAAGAACAAACTGCTCTATTTCCTTTCTGCTTAGTATTTCTGACATGATTTTTCTGATTTGTAAATCATTACATGGTGCAACAAGTTGCTGTTGACCAATTGATTTAGTTGAGATTATTAATAGAATTATTGAACAATAGAAATTGAACGCCACGTATAGGATATAGCGCATGGCTTAAGAACTAAGCTCGAAAAGGATATTATAGCATTACAGTCATTCTCATGCTGTAAAATTAAAAATTATCCATTAACTACCGAATCTAAAAAAGGTGAAAGGTGTGGGCTGCAAGTCAGCACCAACGGAGGAATTCCCTCGATCTGGCTGTGTTTTCAAAACGGCTGACTGCCATTACCCTGGGGATGCCGTTCTGACGGCGGGTTCCGACGGCGGGTTCCGGCGTCGGGTTCCACCGGCACTGGCGAGCGATGCAATCGCTCATCTCGCAGACCCTCGTTGCAAACGATGGTCATGTAAGGAAAAAGCCGCTTCAGTTTTTAGTAACCAAGCTATCCACCTCCCAGTACTTCTCCTTCATTGTGCTCAGGGCAAACCCTGCTGCGGCAGCGCTAAACACCGAGTAGTCAAGCGGGCCTTTGATGCCGGTAGAAAGCGCCATCGACAGGCCAAACGCAAGCAGGAGGTAGCCGCTTAGTTTGGCGAACAGCTCAGTTTTGAAGCCAATCAAAAGAAAGAGAGCAAAGACTACCTCGGCCGCAGTGGCAATGCCCGCAAGCGCAGGAACAACGGAAGCAGGAGCCCAGGGATTGATGACCGCAGTATAGGCCACGAAGCTGTCCCAGTTTCCCCAGGCGGAGACGTCGGGGCTCCAGAGACCGAAGCGGTCGGCCACGGCAGACAAAAACCCGGCTGCAAGTGCCAGGCGAAGAAAGAGTTTGATGAGGCTTTTGTTCATGGTGCGGTGTGTTGGTTATGGAGACATAAAGGTAGAAGCGAGCACCAAAAGCCCATAGGTTGGGGAACAAAAAGTTGAGTGATATTCTTTGATTGGGTCAAAAAAGAGCCACCTGAGTAGGTGGCTCTTTCCTTTTTTATGCTTAAAGAAATCATATTTTCTTGTACGTAGTCACCTTGGTGCACCCTGTAGCCCCATCTATTTCGGTAAGAGTGAAGCTCTTCGTGACGGTGTTCAATGCGAAGTCGCCATTGCTGCACACCGTGCCATTGCTGCGGCACACCTCCAGATTGTCGCCCATCAGCAGGTAGGTGCCTTTGTCATTGGTCACACCGCCATTGACGAGTGTTTTCATCTGGTACGAGTTGTCGGCTTTCATGGTAATGGTGAGGCAGTTGGCATCGTCGCAGGTGAAGGTGCTGGTACCGTTACCGCCATTGGTGCAGCCCGATATGTCGGTTTTCACGAGCGTCCACGTGCCCACCAGCGGGCTGCTGGCGTCGCCATCATCGTCTTTGCATCCGGTAAAAAATAGGGTGGCTGCCGCAGCCAGCGTAAAAAGTGCTGTTCTCACAGGGCAATCGCATTCAAACTGATTATTACGAGACTAATGGTAAAAGAATTTTTCGGGGCCCGGGGCACAGAATGGTCAAAGCCTCAAGGAGGCTTATCAAAGTCTCATATGGTGTGTGTTTAGTATAAAAAAAGGGAGCTGTTGTGTTTGGTGTTGTGCTCCTCTTTCATAGTTCAATATACTGAAAATGAGATAATTGTAAATTTTTTTATCTTTTTTTTATCCATTAGAGCGAAATAGTTTTTCCGGCTTCAAAAGGTTTTGAACAGGTAAAAGACAATCTTTTTTGCAATATCTTTAGTCAAATGAAAGATTGCAGAACTACTTATCGGGGTAATTTACGATACCCTCTGGTCGAAGTCATGTTTTTGGTTATT
>NZ_LR701617.1 GCF_902498805.1 Imperialibacter sp. EC-SDR9
TGTCAGATAGAACCATGTGCTTTGCTTGTATATCTTTGAATGTCAGATACTTAAATATAAACAAGCGCACTGGTTTTATCTATTTTTCCTCCCCAATATTTCAACGTTTTATTAATCGAACTCAGGTCATAAGGCAATCTTGCACTAATTTCACCAAGTGAAAATTCTTTTCCTCTTTCCCTATCCTTTAGAGCAAGCACCGTCGCAACGCTTTCGGTTCGAACAGTACTTTGCTGCGCTGCTTAAAGAGGGTTATTCTATAGATAGTCAGTCGTTTTGGGGGGAATACTACTGGAAGGTGCTCTACAAAAAAGGAAACGCAGTCCAAAAGGCATGGGGGCTAGTCAATGGATTCGGTCGACGATTAAAGGTACTTGGCAGAGTGCCGTCCGCTGACATTATTTTTATTCATCGGGAGGTAACTCCAGTTGGGCCGCCCGTCTTTGAATGGCTTATTGCCAAAGTTTTCAGGAAGAAGGTCATTTTTGATTTCGATGATGCCATTTGGCTGCCCAATACAAGCGAAAGCAACAAAATCGCCGGCTGGCTAAAGTGGCATTCAAAAACAGGGAACATCTGCCAATGGTCGTGGAAAGTTTCTGTGGGAAACTCTTACCTGGCCAACTATGCGAAGCAGTTCAATGACAACGTCGTGATCAACCCAACTACCATCGACACAGAGCATCACCACCGAATCAATAAAAAAACAAAGCCCACCAACGACCCTATCGTTATTGGCTGGACGGGCAGTCACTCCACCCTCCCCTATCTCGACATACTTTGGTCAGTGCTTGAGGAACTTGCCAAAGATGAAAAATTCTGTTTCAGGGTAATCTCCAACCAGCCACCTTTAGTAAACTACCCATGGCTCGAGTTTACGCCTTGGAGCAAGGAAACAGAAATAGACGATTTGGCTGCGATCGACATTGGTGTGATGCCACTCACAGACGACAAGTGGAGCAAAGGCAAGTGCGGCTTCAAAGCGTTGCAATACATGGCACTCGAAATCTCCACCATCGCTTCGCCTGTAGGCGTGAATAAAGATATCATAAAGGACGGAATCAATGGGCTGATGGCTACCAACGCCCAAGAATGGCTGTCGGCACTAAAAAAACTTGCTGAAAGTACCGCACTGAGAACGCAGTTGAGCGGGGAGGGGCGACGAACGGTTGAAAAAACCTACTCGGTAAAGGCAAACACTAAGAATTTTCTTGAACTATTCGGCAAATAGTTCTTCCAACGGAATAGTCAAACCTGAGAACAACTTACTTTTCAAAGCTTCCTCCTTTTTAAGGATGGAAAACAAGTAAAATCTCCCATTTTCGTCCAGCACAAAAACACGAACATCCTCACCTTCCGGATCAACCACCCAATACTCCTTCACCTCAAATTTCTGATAAAGCAGTAATTTCTCAGACATGTCCTTTTTTGAAGTGGAGGGAGAAAGAATCTCCACCACCAGATCCGGTGCGCCAATAGCGCCCTTCTCATCAAGTTTGTTTTTGTCGCAAAAAACAGACAGATCGGGTTGAACAACGTTTTCAACTAGTTCTTCTTGAGAATAGTCCTCGGATAGGCGAACATCAAAGGGCGACGCATAGACCTCACATTTTTTATTCCTCAAAAAATTTTGGAGGTGGAAATGGATGGTTCCGCTGATTTTTTGATGCCTTCTGCTCGGAGCAGGACTCATATTGTAAGGCATCCCATCAATAATCTCCCACCTTTCACCGTCGGGCCAGGTGAGGTAATCAGCATAAGTGACTTTTTTGGTTTTATAAATAGGGAGAGCCATGATTAAATTTACCTGTTTTTCTTATTTAATCCATCTCCTTCAAATTCTTTTTGGCGACTTCCCATGCCCGGTCTTTTCGGCCTGCCAGGCGCTTGACTTCTTTGTAGTATTCCTTTGCCTCTTTTTGATTGTTTTCCTTTTCGGCTATTTCTCCAAGTGCCAGCAGAGAATACAGGTTATAGCCCATTTGCTGGGTTTCATTCTTGGAACTAAACCTCACCGCTTCTTTGTAAAACTTTTTGGCATTCGGGTAGTCTTTTCTCGTTTGGTAAATCTGCCCCAGAAAAAAAGCAGCGTAGCGGCCACTGTTTTCCTCATAGCCGTCATACCGCTGGTAATACTTATCTATTATCTCCAGAGACGTCTTCTCGCAAAGCTGATAGTCACCAGTGCCATACAACAGCCGTGAATAGTATCGGTGGAAGTAAGGGTTGTCAGGAAACGTCTGATGCAAGTATTCGGCCACCTGCAAAGCCTCATACATATTTTTTCCTTCGCTGGACAAAATCCGCATAAGGAAATACTGGGCCTCAGTTCTGGTATAAAAAGCGTTCCTGGCCACTTCTTTCAGCTGAGTAATGCCATCATCTTTATCTCCCTTATCGAAAAACAGCATGATGGGCTTGAGCAAGGGGTAATTTTCAGGCACCCAAACGGAGTAGTAGTTATACAAAGCGTCCCCAAAAAGTATTTCGGGGCTAAGATCCTCCTGCCCACGACATTCTTCAAGGTAAGCCAATGCGTTCTTACCCGCCACTGCGGCTTTGGTCCACTTCTTTCGTTCTGAGAGCAGCCTGCCCTGAAACGAATAGGTGGCAGAAAGAAAAAAAGCGCCCTCGACCTTGTTCACTTCATTATAAAGTCTTTCGGAGAGCACAAGAGCGGTGTCCATATAAGCATAAAACTTTTTGTCGTACTGCTCATTTTCAATATTGGGCACAATCTTCCACCATTCGGACAGCCCCATTAAAAAATAAGGCAGCGGATGCCAACCATACTTTTGCTTCAGCCACCTGAATTGCTTCTCGGCTGTCGCAAAATGAAAGTTGTACATATTGTTGAGCGCCTCGGTGGCGTCAAGCTGCACCTTGATGTCGTTAATCAGCAGTGTACTTGCCACATCCACAGTATCCGCCTTCACTTCTCCCACATTTATGCTTTGAGAAGATGATCGGTCCGCAAGGCCGACTGACAACAATAAAGTGATAATGATGAACCTCATAGTTTGGTGGAGTGCCAAAAGTCTGCCAATTTTCAAATTGAATATTTAAGATAACAACGAATCAACGGCAAACCCGTTCTCTGAATTATAAATTTTTCCATTGATATGCAACTTTCCAAAGAAAGACGACAAGAACTTCTCGACGAATGGTTTTCATTTGGCACGGGACAGCTGTTTGCTGTCATCTGTGTTGTCACGTTGATACTGCTTTTTATCAAAAAAAGTTTCATCGAAGGAGAGTTAGCCGCATTCGAGATTCTACAGGAGCGGGGTGAGATGGGATTTTTCCACGCCTTAAGTGCCGTTCAATACCTCACCGTCCCGCTCGTTTACGCCTGGAAGTTTACCGTCACCGCATTTATCCTCTATGTGGGCGGCTTTATGTTTGGCTACAAGCTCACTTTTAAAGACATGTGGCGGCTGGTTTTGGCAGCAGAACTTGTCTTTTTTATTCCCGAGCTTATCAAAATCGCCTGGTTTCTGGTAGTAAACACCGATCCTACCTATCAGGAAATTGGCGCTTTCTATCCGCTCTCCTTGATGAACCTGTTCGATTTTGAGTCACTGGCACCCCGCTGGCATTATCCTCTCAAGGCACTCAACCTCTTTGAAGTTGTCTACTGGATTGCGCTAGCCGCAGGTGTATATGTCATCTCAGGGAAGCAGAGGAAAAACAGTATCATCATAGTGGCAACATCGTATGTGCTTTGGTTTTTTCTTTGGATTGGCTTCTACCTGATTATCTATAAGTAGTCGGAACTATTTTTTACCTATCCACCCAAGGTGGGTATGTTTGAAATCGTCAGCATACTTTAGGCCATAGCCAAAAACCCTGTCCATGGCACTATGGCCAAATAAAAGAAGCCCTGCGAACATCCATTCAGGTGATGAAATTACAAAGCCTGTTACAAAACAAGCCACCGCTACCCCTTTATGATGTGCCAGGTTGTAAAACACTGCACCAATTTTAGTGTTGAACAAATAGCCTATCATACTTACATCTGGTGCAAGCAGCCAGGCAAAGAACAGCCACCAGGCGTAGTCCAGATAAATTGTGCCGAAAAAAGCAGCAATAAACATCGCAGCTTCCTCAAGGTTAAGTAGTGATTTCATGCTTCACAGTTGTTTAAATCTAATACCCGTTACTTTACGCCACATACGCATTAGTAAAGAGCAGGGTTTTTGGCACAAAAATTATATAAAACGCAAAAGACAGTTCGTTACGAGAAACATTTTGTTAAGGGTTGAAATAATATGAAAAGATACAAAATAGAGGCAACCCTGCGTTCATAAACAGAGTCTTAAGCTTATATGTAAAACCAGCTTTTTGAGCATGAAGAACTTTAAACTGATCAACAACCTGACCGGTTGGGCGGTATTTTTTGTTGCGCTCACAGTTTATGCCCTCACATTAGAACCGACGGCCAGTTTCTGGGACTGTGGGGAATTTATAGCTGCCAGCTACAAGTTGCAGATTCCACACCCTCCCGGCCCACCCTTTTTCCTGCTGCTTGGTCGCTTTTTTACTTTTTTGGCGTTAGGCGACACCGAACAAATCGCTTTTTGGGTGAACATGATGAGTGCAGTAAGCAGCGCTCTGGCAGTAATGTTTCTTTACTGGAGCATCGTGCTCCTGGCCTCCAAGATCCTCAAGGCTGAGCTCTTTGACCTCGAGGCAAAAGATGCACTGGTGTTAATGGGCTCCGGGGTAACCGGTTCGCTCGCCTTTGCTTTTTCTGATACTTTCTGGTTTTCCGCCGTAGAAGCAGAAGTTTACGCCATGTCGATGTTTTTCACAGCGGTCGCCTTTTGGGCTATTCTCAGGTGGGACGCATTGGAAAATGCCTCGCTTTCCAACAAGTGGCTACTATTCATTGCCTACCTGATGGGCCTTTCCATTGGGGTGCACCCAATGAACCTGCTCACGATTCCATCTCTGGCACTCATCTATTACTTTAAGAATTACACTTTCTCCTGGAAAGGGCTTGCCGTTACAATTGTTTCGAGCGGGATAGGTATTCTATTCGTTATGTTTGGATTCCGGGTCGGCGTGATGAGTCTCCTCACCAAATTCGAAATATTCTTCGTCAACTCCCTTGGGCTTGATTTCGGCAGTGGAGCCTTCTTCGGCATGGCTCTTCTTTTCACAGCCATTCTGCTTGCCATCTATCTCACACAAAAGAAGGGCTTGGTGGGGCTCAACACGCTCGCTCTTTGCATTAGCTTTCTCATTATCGGCTATTCTTCTTTTGGGATACTTACTATTCGCTCGTCAAAAAACCCACTGATCGACATGTGGAACCCGGAGAACCTACCCAATTTTGTGGGTTATCTGGACATGAAGCAGTACGGAACCAGGCCTTTGGTGCACGGCAACTACTACGACGCTAAGCTGATTGATCAGCAACCTGGCGATCCGGTTTATCAAAAAGGGGCAACGTCGTACGAAATCGAAGACTTTGATTATGTGCTAACCTACGACCCTGCAAGAACGACAGTTCTCCCAAGACTCTGGAGCCAAAGAGATCGGCACCCCGAGGCCTACCAACAAATTTTAGGCCTGCAACCCGGGCAAAAGCCAAATTTCGCAGATAACCTCAGGTACCTGTTTACTTACCAGCTTGGCCACATGTACATGAGGTACTTTATGTGGAATTTTGCCGGCAGGGAAAGTGATCAGCAAGATGCTGGTTTCGTCGCTCTCACCTCCTCCGTGGCTCCATCTATGGAACGAAATCATGCCAGAAACAGCTTCTTGATGCTGCCATTGATACTGGGGCTTGTGGGCTTTTTCTTCAGTTACAAGAAGAACTTGCAATCATTTTCGGTTATCGGCGTATTGTTCTTCATCACAGGAGTGGGATTAGTTTTATACCTCAATTCCCCACCCGACGAGCCAAGAGAGAGGGACTACATCTATGTGGCGTCATTCTTTGCTTTCTGCATTTGGATTGGACTTGGCGCATTCGCATTCCTTCGCCAGTCGCAACAGTTTTTCGCAGAACGAAAATTGGCCCTCGCCATGGCGTGGTTTGCCACCCTCATGGTACCTGGCATTATGATTATGCAGGGCTGGGATGACCACGATCGCTCCGGCAGGTACTACTCCGTTGACTTGGCAAAAAATTACCTGACTGGGTGCGAGCCAAATGGTATCCTTTTTACCGGAGGCGACAACGATACTTACCCGCTATGGTATGCACAGGATGTGGAAGGCGTGAGAACCGATATGCGGGTAATTGTTGGTACACTTTTTAGTGCCGACTGGAACATTGACATGATGAAAAGGAAAGCCTACGAATCAGAGCCCCTCCCTTTTTCTATTGATAAAACTCTTTATAAGCAGGGTGGCCCGATAGACTATGTGCCTGTGGTGGAAAACCCGAATCTCAATGGAAGCGCAATTGACCTGACTCAGTACCTCAATCTGCTGAAGAAAAAGCACCCGGCGATTATGGTGGAAACAAGGACGGGGTCAAGCCTCGCCTCCTTACCTTCAAAGCTGATTCGACTGCCGATCAACAAAGAAGACGTGCTGGCGAGACGCCTGGTGCCCGACACAATGACCCAATATATTCCTGATTTTATCACTTTTGAAGTTACTGGGAATGGCCTTCAAAAAAGTGAAATCATGCTGCTCGACCTGATCGCCTCCAACAACTGGGAGCGTCCCATCTATTTCACTCATACTGCACTGAGCTTGTTGCCATTTGATCTCAATAAATACGTTGTGCAAGAAGGGATGACCTACAAATTGCTCCCGGTCGAAAACCCTGAGAGCGATAGCCATTTGGTCAATAGCCAGGTAATGTTTGCGAACATGACTGAGAATTACTCCTGGAGAAACCTCAATAATCCTGATGTCAATTATTCGTCGTACTACCAAAAGCAGGTGATGAACCCCCGCCTGGGCTTCAACTTACTTGCCGAAGCGCTCATGCTAGAAGGGAAAAATGACCAGGCGCTTGAAGCACTTCACAAAAGCATCAGCGCCATTCCTGACGACACCATTCCTTACGATATTTCAGCCGTAGAAACAACCGGCCTGCTCCTGGCACTCAACGACAGTGACACTGCGATAGCCATTGGGAAAACACTGATCGAAAGAGCGGACAAAGAGCTCAGTTATTATTCTTCCGCCGTGAAGCAGGATGCTTTTGAGGTCAGAAAGAACCTATTTGTGCTCGATAGACTCCAGCGGATACTTAAAGCCTATGGTTTTAATGAAGATGCATTAAAAACCGAAGGCATTTTCAGAAAGCATTACTCGCATTTCGAGGGATAACAATCCTCCAATTTGATTTAGAGGCTTGCTACCCATTTAATTAGGTGGCAAGCCTTTTCTTCTCCCCCTCAATATTATAGGTATCCATAAGGCAGATAGCTTATTAATTACTATTTTCGCCCGAATAAAAAATTAATAGAATGAATTATATAAAGGTGAATAACCTTACCGGTTGGTTCGTTTTTGCCATTGCCACCCTCGTTTATTGGCTGACTGTTGAGCCCACCGCCAGCTTCTGGGACTGTGGAGAATTTATAGCAGTTTCATATAAACTCGAAGTGCCTCATCCCCCGGGAGCGCCTCTCTTCTTGTTGATCGGACGGTTCTTTAGTCTGTTCGCCCTGGGTGACGTTGAAAGAGTAGCCTATTGGATCAATATCTCAAGTGTACTGAGTAGCGGGTTTTCCATTCTGTTCCTTTTCTGGACCATCACAGCCCTTGCCAACAAAGTCATGGGATTGAAGCCTGGCCAGGGCACCGACGATCAAAACTGGTCAATTATTGCCGCCGGGCTCGTAGGCAGCCTGGCCTACACCTTTTCCGATTCGTTCTGGTTTTCGGCCGTTGAAGCCGAGGTTTATGCGATCTCATCCTTCTTTACCGCCTTCGTTGTTTGGGCCATCCTAAAGTGGGAGCAAATTGATGACGACAGGCATAGAAACCGCTGGTTCCTGCTGCTTGCTTATACTGTGGGCCTTTCCATCGGCATTCACCTTCTCAACCTTGTGGCCATTCCCGCCCTTGGACTTATCGTGTATTTTAAGTATTACAAGGAGGTGACAACAAAAGGCGTGTTGACCACATTAGCACTTAGTGGCGCCATCATTCTTATCATCATGGCGGGCGTTATCCCCGGCCTGCCAAGCCTTGCCTTCTCCTTCGAGCTTTTCTTTGTGAACTCGCTTGGATTGCCATTTAAGTCTGGCATCATAGTTTTCGTCCTTCTTTTCCTCGGCGCCCTCATTTACGGCATCATTTATTCCGAGAAAAAAGAGAAGGTCATTCTGAACACCTCGCTGCTGGCTTTTGCTTTCATTCTGATTGGCTATTCTTCCTACACGGTCGTTCTTATCAGGTCGAATTACAATCCTCCTATTGACGAGAACAACCCTGAAAACGTAAACACCTTCGTTTCTTACCTGAAAAGAGAACAGTATGGTGATCGCCCTCTTTTCTTTGGACAGTACTTTACCACCGAGCTTCAGGAGCAGAAAAAAGGAGCGCCTGTGTACGCAAAGGGCGAAACGGAATACGATATTATTGACTACAAGGTAGATGCCATCTACGACAAAACTGGCATGACCATCCTGCCAAGGATGTACAGCTCCACAGCAGAACATGCCAAGCGCTACAGAGAAATTACCGGCCTCAGGGCGGGGGAAAAACCAACGTTCGGCGACAATCTGTACTTCATGTTCAAATACCAGCTTGGTCACATGTACATGAGGTATTTCATGTGGAATTTTGCCGGACGTGAAAGCGATGTGCAGGATGCCAGTTGGACGTCGCCTGCCGATGCGTTTGAGAAGGTGCCATGGGAACTTGAAAACAATAAAGGGCGGAACAACTACCTTTTCATTCCCCTCATTCTTGGCCTGATTGGCTTCTTCTATCAATACAGAAAAGACCAAAAGAACTTTAGTGTGATGCTGCTGCTGTTCTTCTTAACAGGAGCGGCCCTGGTGCTTTACCTCAACTCTCCGCCCTCAGAGCCAAGAGAACGGGACTATATCTACGTCGGGTCTTTCTATGTATTCTCCATCTGGATCGGCTTTGCAGTATTGGCCATGTACGATTTGTTCCAAAGGTTTATTGCCAATAAAAAAGTGGCCATCACCACGTCTCTGATCATCTGCCTAAGTTGCCCGGCCATAATGGCCAGCGAAAATTGGGATGATCATGACAGGTCTGATCGCTATTTCTCCGTGGACACTGCCAGAAACTTCCTGGCCAGCTGCGCCCCCAATGCCATTCTCTTCACGGGTGGCGATAACGACACTTTCCCGCTTTGGTATGTGCAGGAGGTGGAAGGCTTCCGTACGGACGTGCGGGTGGTGGTGCTGAGCTATTTCAACACCGACTGGTACATCGATCAAATGATGAGGCAGGCTTATGAATCTGAGCCCTTCCCATTCTCGCTGACCAGCAAAGACTACCGCCAGGGTGGGCTGAATGACTTCGTGGTGGTAATGGAAAGAGAGAACATCAAAGGGGCTATTAGCCTTGAGCAGTACATGAAGCTGGTGCGTGAAGGCAATCCTGCTCTCAGAGTGGCGACTTCGATAAGCGCCTACAACTCCATTCCTTCCAAAAGCGTGTATCTGAATGTTGACTCTTCCAGCGTAATGTCAAAGGGAATTATTCCTTCCACACTAGAAGATTATTTGGTGCCAAGAATGGTATTCAACATCAAAGACAGGGTGCTGGAAAAGAAAGACCTGGCCATTCTGGACATCATACTGACCAATAAATGGGAGCGCCCTATCTATTTCAATAACACCTCGTTGGCCAGCGTTAATATAGACATCAGGCGTTATGCAGTGCAGGAAGGCAACGCTTATCGATTGCTCCCTGTCGAAAACCCTGACAACCAGGAAACTTTCGTCGATGTAGACATTATGTACGACAACATGATGAACAACTTCTACTGGAGAGGCTTGCAAGACCCAAGTATCTACTACACAGAAGATTACAGGAATTTTGTTCTTAACCACAGAGCAAGTTTCAACACACTGGCTGAATCGCTCCTGATGGTAGACGACACTGAAAGATCCAGAAACGCACTTCTAAAATCTCTTGAAGTAATGCCCGACTCAGTGGTTCCCTATGATCACTTTACTGTGAGAATGGTGAGCCTGTTGATGGAGGTAGGCGAAGAAGAAAAAGCCAAGGAGATAGCAGCAACAATGAGTGTGAGAGCTGATGAAATGCTCACCTATATGTTCGACAATTTGATCGCCGATTCCTTTACGGTGCAAAAGAACCTTATCGTACTCAACGAGTTAGCGAGAGTTTTCCGGGCCTATGAAGATCCGGAGCTAGGAAAAACATACGAAGAGCTCTTCCGAAAACACTACGGAATGATGAACAACTAATGAAAAGCCCCGGAATAAGGGGCTTTTTTTATTTCCTCAAAATCAGGAATAAATCAAGGGACGTGTCGGCGTCGTCCGACACCAGGTAATCATCGTGGGAAATGGATGACACCAGGCTGTCGGATGCCTTTTGCAGGTTATTCCGGTTAAGCCTGTTCAGCAAATCATAGGGAATCCGCAGCATCCAGGCAGGCAATCGATACTGTAAATTGAGCACATCAAACCTTGTGATCCTTTTCACAGAGGCTCTGTTTTTGTCGTGGTAATCCATCACCTTTTCGCTTCCGGCAATTCCCTTCATTTCTACATTGGGAAAATACTTTTTTGCCAAATCGGTTAATTCCTGTGCTGTATACTCCCGGATATGCCATGGATTTCTAGTGAGCGTCAGCTTGATGTTGGGCGTAGTGAGCAACGCCACCCCCCCGGGCTTTAGCACCCTGGCCATTTCTTTCAGAAACAGCTCGTCATCCGTTATATGCTCTATCACCTGAAAGGTAACGATGCTGTCGAATGCATTGTCTTCAAGGCCGCTAAATGGAGGAAATACGGCTTGTCTGAAATCACCCTTAGGGTTTTCTCTTTGGAGTTTTTCAACAATCTCCCCGATTTTGTCGAGGGCAGTATATTTCTCCACAAGGGGCATGAGCTCTTTCACCCCACGCCCCTCGCCGCACCCGAGTTCCAGCATGTTTCCTCTCACATAGTCTTTCGCCACTATGTAGGGTTTCAAAAGTCGCTGGTGTATCGGATTGTCTGAAAGTATCTCTGCTGAGGTAATTTCCGTAGTATAAACTGCCATGAAGATTCAGTTCGGATTGCTTTTCAGCTTCAAAGTAAGATAAAATTATACTTTCGGTTCAAGTTTTTTAGTTACTTGGTTGTTATATGCTAAACATTCCCACGCATTTCAGTATGAACAAGGTTCAAAGCACCCTATTTTGTTTATTTGTCATTTCCTTATCGTTAGCAGGGCCTGACGTACACAGTCAGTCAATCAATAGTTTCAACCTTTCCTATACCTACAACCCTTCCGGGCCTATTCAATTCAAATATCGTTTGGTTAAATCCGACCCGGGCTACAAAGTTTACTTTCAACTGAATCTTCCTGCCTACGACACCATTGGCAATTACGAGTTAAACACCTTTTACCGAAGCTCATATTCGGACTCCTCTGCTTTCAATGAGACAACCCACAATTGGGCTGATCTCACCGACGTTTCTGCCTATCCGCAGCTCGCAGGAAAGCTGGCTTTCCTGCCCTCAGAAGGTCAAAATATTATTGTCTTTCACGTCAAAAGGCCAAGTACGCAGAAGTCGTTCTTTTTCGATGTAGCGCTGGAGGGCGACAACATGTTTACTCCTGATGGGATAACCCCTGTTGATAAAAATGGCATGCCCGTCTTAAAGTCTTTTTTCAGCCCAAGAGATTCGATCTCCTTGACGGCCGAAGACACGGCTCAGCTTTACGGATTTTACTACAATATGGATTTTGAAGAAGCCAGGCCACCCATGGTTATCGACACTATTTCCGGAGGCAAAACAATGGGAATTGACAGCTCATTCATGATGAGAGCCGGCTATTTTTCCGCAACCAAGCCGGGTCTCTACCTGTTTCAAACAGATTCCAGCTCAGGCTCGGCGCTAGCCATGCGCCTGGCACCTTTTTACTATCCCAAGTTCGTTTCAGTAGACGAAATCATTGGCACCCTTCGCTACATCAGTTCCAAAGAAGAGTATAACAAGCTGGTTTCGTCCAAAACCAGAAAGAAAGCGCTGGACAATTTCTTGCTGGACATTTCAGGCAGTCAGGACCGGGCAAAACGGATCATGCAGAACTATTTCACCCGAGTGGCTGAGGCGAACTTGCTGTTTACCGGGTTCAAAGAAGGCTGGAAAACTGATGCTGGTATGATCTACATTATCTTTGGCCATCCTGATGTGGTCGAAAGAAACGATGTGGGAGAAGTTTGGACCTACCTCAAAATGGAGGACAAATCTGACCTTAAATTTGAGTTTATGAGGGTCAAAAATATTTTCACCCCTGGCTACCTTACTTTAATTCGTAAGGACGATTATGACAGATATTGGTTTCGCTTCGTAGATTTGTGGCGCAAAGGAAGAATTTAAACTGTTCTTCGGCCTGCCGGGTCGAAGAACCAACAACCATCAGGTGATAAGAAAATACCCTCAGCAGCGAAGGTCGAACCCTTCCGATATGATTTATGGCACCAGGGCGGTGATAGAAGCCATCAAGGCCGACAAACAAATCGACAAGATCTTCATCCAGAAAAATGTTAAAAATGAGCTCACCAATGAGCTCATCAAGCTATTGATCGAAAACGGGATCGTTTTTCAGAACGTGCCAGGAGAAAAGCTTGACCGTCTAACCGGCAAAAACCACCAGGGTGTCATCGCTTTTGTTTCGCCCATCGAATTCGCCGATCTGCACAGGGTTGTATCGTTCATCTTCGACCAGGGCAAGGATGGCTTGATCGTGCTGATTGACCGGGTAACGGACGTGAGAAACTTTGGTGCTATTGTTCGAACCGCAGAGTCTGCTGGGGCTGACACAATTGTTATTCCTTCCAAAGGCAGCGCTCAAATTGGTAGCGATGCTGTGAAAACGTCAGCAGGGGCTCTTAACCATCTTCCCATTTGCAAAGTGAATGACTTCGAAGAGTCGGTCAAGTACCTCAAAGAGTCAGGCTTCCACGTGGTGGCCTGCACCGAGAAGACAGATCAGCTATACTCAGACGCTGACCTTACCGGGCCTGTGGCGCTCATTATGGGTTCTGAAGAAGATGGCATTTCGGACAGTGTGCTTGAAATGGCTGATACGAAGGTGAAAATTCCTATGCAGGGCAAAATTGAATCGCTGAATGTTTCCGTGGCTGCCGGTATTTTTCTTTTCGAGGTGGTAAGACAACGAATGGCAGCCTTGAAGTAGACTGCCATTCCAAAAAGCTGAAAGAAGTGTTTACACACTAAGCTTTCAGAGAAGCTCCTCTCCTTTTTTGTTTTTCACATCGTTTACAAACTCCCTGAATTTTGCTTCCTGGTCTTTTTTAACGATCATGAGTACATCCTCAAAATCAGCTATCAGGTAGCCTTCCAGGTCTTGCAAAATCACCAGCTTGCTCTTGTCTGTTTTGACAATATTGCTGTGACTATCGTAAGAAAGTAACTCTGCGCCCATAACGATGTTCTCGTTTTCCTCCTTTTTCAGGTTATCATAGAGTGAGCCCCACGAGCCCAGGTCCGACCAGGCAAAATCGCCGAGCACAACATAAACATCGTTTGCCTTTTCCATAATACCGTAGTCAATAGATATATTTCTACACTGCGTGTAGGCTTTGTCAATATACTGCTGCTCGGTGTCGGTATAATAATGCTCCATACCATCATCGAAGGCTTCAGCCATTTCGGGCAGGCTATTCTCATATTCCTTAATGATAGTAGAAGTCTTCCAAATAAAAATTCCAGCGTTCCAGACAAAATCCCCGCTTTCCAGAAACTTCTTAGCCCATTCCAGCTCTGGCTTTTCCGTGAATGTTTTAACCTTTCTGGCTGCACCAAACTTTTCTTCAGAATACTGAATATAGCCATAGCCGGTTTCCGGTTTTGTTGGCTTAATACCTATCGTAACCAGGTTGCCCTCTTTCTGAGCGGCGAATATGCCCTCCTCAACCGTAGCGATGAACTTGTCTTCATTAAAAATGGCATGGTCTGCCGGCGTGATTACCACTGTTGCGTCAGGGTTTTTCTTGTGGATTTTATAGCACGCATACGCTACGCACGGAGCGGTATTTCTTCGGGCCGGCTCAAGCAGTATTTGATCCTGCTGGAGGTCAGGCAATTGTTCCTTTACTAATTCAGCGTATTGTTGATTAGTGACGATCAATATGTTATCTTTGCCCGCCGTTTGCAGGAACCGGTTGTAGGTCATTTGTAAAAGTGACTGACCAGTACCAAATATGTCAAGAAATTGTTTTGGGCGCTTGTTTCTGCTATAGGGCCAAAACCTACTCCCTACGCCACCGGCCATAATTATTACAAAAGTTTGACTGCTGTTTCTGTCCATTGCTTAGCTAAAACGTATTTCGTTGCAAATATAGGCTTTAAATACGGTCAGCAAAGGTCGTGGAATCATTAAAGAGCATGATGACGTTGTCATAAAACGACTGTGAGTGACGCCCATCACATCTTATAACTGATATTTGGAAAGTGAGAGTGTCATTTGAATTAAAATTAGTATATTCAATTGCTCAGCTAACTGTGTGTAAAAGCTGAAAAAGAAATTGCAGAGCCATATGATTGCGAGCCTGGAGGAACAATTAAAAGATAAGTTAAAAGAAGTTTTTGGGTACAGCAGTTTTCGAGGCACCCAGGAAGCGATCATCAAAAACATACTTGACGGCCGGAATACCTTCGTCATCATGCCAACCGGTGCGGGCAAGTCGCTTTGTTACCAGCTGCCAGCCCTGATCCTTGATGGTGCGGCCATTGTTATCTCACCTCTTATTGCCCTGATGAAAAATCAGGTCGATCAACTGAATGCAGTGGGTGTCAATGCCCAGTTCCTCAACTCCACGTTGACCAAGACGGAAATGAACAGGGTAAAGAGAGAGACCCTGAGCGGAGAGGTGCAACTACTTTATGTGGCACCTGAATCTCTTACCAAAGAAGAAAACATTGAGTTCCTCAAAAAAGCAAACATTTCTTTTGCAGCAATTGACGAGGCTCATTGTATCTCGGAGTGGGGCCATGACTTCAGGCCTGAATACCGAAGAATCAAGCAGATTCTGGCTCAAATCAGCAACATGCCCGTGATTGCACTGACTGCCACTGCTACTCCGAAGGTGCAAATTGATATTCAGAAGAACCTGCAAATGGAAGAGGCCGATATTTTTAAGTCTTCTTTCAACAGAGAAAATCTATACTACGAGGTTCGCCCGAAGCAGCACACCAAAAAGCAACTGGTAAAGTTTGTAAAGTCGCAGAAAGGCAAATCTGGCATCGTCTACTGCCTGAGCCGAAAGAAAGTTGAAGAAATAGCCAACTTGCTACAGGTGAATGATGTGAAAGCTGCTCCTTATCACGCCGGCCTTGATGCTGCAGTACGCATAAAGAATCAGGACGACTTCCTGAACGAAGAAGTGGATGTGATTGTGGCTACCATTGCCTTTGGCATGGGCATCGACAAGCCGGATGTTCGCTTTGTCGTGCATTATGACACTCCAAAATCATTGGAGGGATACTATCAGGAAACTGGCCGGGCCGGAAGAGATGGTCTGGAAGGTAACTGTATCATGTTCTACAGTTACAACGACATCATTAAGCTTGAAAAATTCAATAAAGACAAAACTGTTACTGAGAGAGACAACGCCAGAGTGCTGCTTGATGAAATGGTGTCCTATGCTGAGTCATCACTTTGTAGAAGAAAGCAACTGCTTCACTACTTTGGAGAAAGCTACGACCATGATTGTGGTTTTTGCGACAACTGCCTTAAGCCGAGGGAAAAGTTCGAAGGTGAGGAGTATGTTCAATGGGTGCTGAGAGCGGCAATGGAAACCGGTGAAAGATTCAACCTGGCACACCTCGTAGATGTGGTAAAGGGCACCCCTTCACAATATGTTAAAAGTTACGGGCATGATACTTTGTCCATTTTTGGCAAAGGAAAGGAGCTGGAAGAAAGTCTCATCAAGTCGGTGGTTAGGCAGTCTCTATTACTAGAGTTTCTTGAGAAAGACATAGAGAATATTGGCGTGTTGAAAGTAACTGCCAAGGGCAAGGACTTTATTGTTGACCCATTTGCTATCAAGCTCTCAAAAGACCACGAATACGACGTGGAAGTGACCGAAGAAGAGGAAGACGCAGAAAAAGTGCCTACCACGGCAAAGGCCTATGACGAGGCGCTCTTCGAAATGCTTAGAAACCTTCGAAAAAAGGTGGCCAAGCAAATGGATTTGCCTCCCTATGTCGTGTTTCAGGATCCATCGCTGGAGGAAATGGCCACTATCTACCCTACCACCAAAGATGAGCTTGCCCAGATCAACGGAGTTGGTATGGGCAAGGTGGCAAAGTTTGGCAAGCCTTTTCTCGAAACAATAGCCAAATATGTTGAAGAAAACGATATTGAAACTGCTTCGGATGTAGTAGTTAAATCAGCGGGACAGAAGTCGAAAATAAAAATCTTCATCATACAGCAAATTGACCGCAAGGTAGATTTGGAAGAGATTGCCGAAGCCAAGAGTATGGCCATGGAGGAGATCATCAACGAAATTGAACACATCTGCTATTCAGGCACCAAGCTCAACCTTGAGTATTATATCGACCAGGTACTGGACGAGGACAGGCAAGACGACATCATCGACTATTTTATGAGTGCTGAAACAGACAGCATAGCCGTTGCGCTGGAAGAGCTGGGCGACGACTATTCAGAGGAAGAGCTAAGACTTGTCCGTATAAAATTCCTTTCAGAATACGCCAATTAATTGGTGCATCGCCTCCTCCTTCTTAAGTTTGTCGGCTAAACAATTCATCACTATGAACATAGCCGTCATTGGTTCAGGAGGAAGAGAACACGCACTTTCATGGAAAATTTCTCAAAGCCCGAAGTGTGATAATCTCTTTATCGTACCAGGCAACGCCGGCACTTTATCGGTTGGCACCAATGTCTCGCTTTCCACCACCGACTTTCCTGCGATAGCCGAATGGGCACTGAAGGAGAAAATAGAACTGATCATCGTTGGCCCTGAAGAACCCCTTGTAAAAGGCTTCCGGGATTACTTCGAAACAAGAAAAGACCTCGCTCATATAGCCATTGTAGGCCCTGGAGCCGCTGGTGCTGCGCTTGAAGGCAGCAAGGACGTTTCCAAGCAGTTTATGCTGAAGCATGGCATTCCCACCGCCAGAGCGAAAACCATCATCGCCGGCAACCTTTCCGAGGGCTTTCAATTTCTCGACGCTCTTCAACCTCCCTACGTGCTTAAGGCAGATGGGCTGGCTGCAGGCAAGGGTGTGATCATCACAAGCAACCTTGCGGAAGCTAAAGACAGGCTCAGGTTCATGATTGAAGAGGCCGAATTTGGCGAAGCCAGCAGAAAAGTGCTCATCGAAGAGTTTCTGGACGGCATAGAGCTCTCCGTTTTTGTGCTAACCGACGGAAAAGACTATATCATTCTGCCTGAGGCTAAGGACTATAAAAGAATTGGTGATGGCGATACCGGCCCAAACACAGGTGGTATGGGAGCTGTTTCCCCAGTGCCGTTTGCTCCAGGCGAGTTTTTGAAAAAGGTGGAGGAAAAGGTAGTGAAGCCAACTGTTGACGGGCTGAGGAAAGACAAAATTGACTACAAGGGCTTTATTTTCATTGGTTTGATGAACGTAGGCGGTGAACCGTATGTGATCGAATACAACGTGAGAATGGGCGACCCCGAGACCCAGGTGGTTATTCCACGGATCAAATCAGATCTTGTTGACTTGCTCCTCGCCACAGGACAGGGCAAGCTAAAAGGCCAGTCGTTTGAAGTCAGACCTGATTTTGCAACGACGGTGGTGATGGTGGCAGGAGGTTATCCTTCAGGATATGTGAAAGGAAAGCCGATTACTGGCTTGACTGGTAAATACGACTCGGAAGTGTTCCATGCCGGCACAAAAATCTCCGGCGACAACGTTGTTACCAATGGCGGCAGGGTGTTGGCCATTACCAGCTTTGGGAGCTCGATTCAGGAAGCAGTTAGCAAAAGTTATAAAACGATAGATAGCATTACCTGGGATCAGGCCAATTTCAGAAAGGATATCGGTCAGGATCTGGTAAAGTACAATGGATAGCAGGCATTGTTAGCACCTGATGGTTTTGAAATTATTTTTATATTTGAGAAGAGCTAACATAAAATTGCTTAGAGATGGGATGTAGCACATGCAGTAGTGTAACTACCGCAGATGGTAAAGTGGCTGGTTGCAAAAGCAATGGTGGCTGCTCAACAGGTGGTTGCAATAAAATGAACGTTTTTGACTGGCTTTCCAATATGGACATGCCAGCTTTAGATAAATTTGACATTGTTGAAGTACGATTTAAGAACGGCAGAAAGGACTTTTTTCGAAATAATGAAAACCTGCCTATCGTTACCGGCGATGCCATTGTGGTAGATGTTCCGAATGGTCACCATATTGGCTATGTATCTCTTCAGGGAGAGCTGGTTCGGCTTCAAATGCAGAAGAAAAAAGTGGCTAATGACAGTGAGGTAAAGAATATCTACCGAATTGCCACTCAAAAAGACCTGGAAAAATTTGAACAGGTTCAAGCCAGAGATCTCCCAACCCTCTTTCGCACAAGAGAGATCATCAGAGAGCTCAAATTGGAAATGAAGCTGACCGATATTGAATATCAGGCTGATAATACCAAAGCGACATTTTATTATTCGGCTGACGACAGGGTCGATTTCCGTGAGTTAATCAAGCTGTTAGCCGCCGAGTTTAAAATTCGGGTAGAAATGCGCCAAATCAGCTTGAGACAGGAAGCCGGCCGACTCGGTGGAATAGGTGTTTGTGGCAGAGAGCTATGCTGCTCCACCTGGCTCTCTGAATTCAAGAGCGTGTCCACCTCTGCAGCCCGCTACCAGAATTTGTCGCTCAACCCAAGCAAACTTTCCGGGCAATGCGGCAGGCTGAAGTGCTGCCTTAATTACGAGCTCGACACCTACATGGAAGCGCTTGAAGGTATTCCAGAAATTGAAGCCCCACTGCTCACTGCCCGTGGTGAAGCCTCATTGCAGAAGACGGATATTTTCCGAAAAACCATGTGGTTCGGCTATAGAGATGAAAACACCTGGTATCCTTTAGACGTCGAGAGGGTAAAGGTTATTCTGGAAATGAACAAGAAAGGGCAAAAGCCCGACACGCTGGCTATAGACAAAGAAGACACTGGAAGAGATGCCAACCAGGCTCTCAACAGCGACCTGGTGAACCTGGACAAGAAATTTGGTGGGCAAGGCAGCGGCAAAAAGAAGAAAAAGAACAAAAAGCGATTCAAGAATCGTAACCGGGGTCAAAACAATCAACCACAACAATAGATGAGGACATCATTATCGGGAAGCAACCTTGGCGGCCTCATTTGCCTGTCAGCAGGTTTGATATTCCTCTTGTCATCATGCAGTGATTCAAGGATTTATGATGAGTACCACGACTTTGATGAAAACGTGTGGCACATGGATTCTACAGAGAAATTTACTTTTACTGTAGATACGACAGCAGACCAGTTTCAGCTTTCTTATCTGGTCAGAAACACAGCAGACTACTCGTACTACAACCTCTATCTCAAGTTCACCCTTGAAGACTCCCTTCATCAAGTGATCGAAAGTCAGATGCAGGAGGTTATTTTGTTCGACCCTAAAACCGGGAAGCCCTACGGCAGTGGGCTGGGAGATTTATTTTCTCATGAGTTTCCTGCCATCAGTGGCTTCACATTTCCTTACAAAGGGAAGTTCACCTTTTCAGTTCAGCAATACATGAGGGTGGAAAGCCTGGCGGGCATTCAGTCTCTTGGATTGAAAGTTGAAAGAGTTGAACAAGAATAACTGGTTACTCGATTTGCCCGATAAACTTGTAGAGTCGCTCTTCGGCACCTTCTGGGTCAATCCAAAACTCCCTGGAATAAAACTGAGTAGATCTCCATTTTTTATCCATCAACAAAGTGTACCGGTATACATAGGCATCTTTTGCTGAAATACTGTTGAAGTACGTGTCGTCATCCGTAAAAACGAGACCCAGAAATTCTTCCCTTTTCTTGACTGTGAGGTCAGCAAAATTCAGGTCCTCGGTCATGGATATATTCCGCATTTGAGGCACAGTCTCCAACCACTTTGTCATTCTCGATTTGAGGTACCAATGCTGCGAGAAGGTAGGCTCTTTAGGCGCATACGGCCTGAACTCCCCGTTTGAAACAGTAAATGCATACTCCAGGTACTTTCTCAGCATCTTAGGCCCCTCATTTCTTAAGCCATCCACATTTAGCTGATGAGGCAAAATGCTGCTAACCACAAAAATCTGTTCTTTCGCCCTGGTCACGGCCACATTCAGCCGGTTTTCGCCGCCCTCAAGGTTGAGCGAGCCGAACTTCATCTGAAGCTTCCCTTTGGCATCGGGCGCATAGCCAATAGTGAAAATAATAATGTCTCTTTCGTCACCCTGCACATTTTCAATGTTTTTCACAAACAGCGAATCAGGCAGCAGCTTTTTATGATCCGCCTGATACGTATCCAGCAAGTCTAAAATATGCGACTGTTGAGCGGCGTTGAAAGTAACCACGCCAATACTTTTGTCCGGCGACTTTTTAAGACAACTAACAATCAAGTCCACAACCCTGGTAGCCTCTTCGTCGTTTCGGCTGCTTTCCCATATCCCATCCACTTTTTCGTAGGAAATGGCAGGCTTAGCCTCGTTGATTACCTCAAAATGTGGCACTAGTTGTAGCTTGCCTTTGTAAAAATAGTGGTTACTGAAGTCGATCAGGTCGAGCGAACGGCTGCGGTAGTGGCCCTGCAAAGAAACCTGGCTCAGGTGCTGCCTCGCCAGTGTGAGCAAAGAATCTGCCTCAAGGGCCATTTCCTCCTCCTCTTCGCTTTGCTCCCACCGTATTTTATAGAGATCATTGGGCTGCAACTGCTTATCGTCTCCAGACACTACCACTTGCTTGCCCC
Source organism: Imperialibacter sp. EC-SDR9 (assembly GCF_902498805.1). GTDB lineage: Bacteria > Bacteroidota > Bacteroidia > Cytophagales > Cyclobacteriaceae > Imperialibacter. The sequence continues at coordinate 21,101 of NZ_LR701617.1, forward strand.
TGTACATAGCGGCCAGGCCGTTTTCCACAAAGCACTGGGAAGCTTCATCAAAAATGACCAGGTCAAATATCTCATCCAGCTGAAAAATAGCAGAAGCTGCCTCAGGAGATGTAAGCCAGCAGGGCACCAACCTGAAAGCCTCCGCCGACATGTGAGCCAAAAGCCTTCTGATAGGCCAAACTCGCTTCTTTTTGGTGACCTGGTGCTGCAGGTCACGGTAGGTAATCGGGTTGTTGAGCCGATTATACTCCACTTCATTGTATGTCTTTTCCCTAATTCTCAATAAAAGTATATCGCCACTCAGCTGGTTCTTCTTCAGCACCGCCTCCTGAAGCTCTTTTGTCAAAGTGTCCAATTTCAGAGAAGACACCGCTCTTAAAATGGGGTATTTTGTTTCAATGTGGTCGATCCACTGAAGATTGAGGCTATTCTCAAAAATCTCATTCCACTCCTCTTCATCCCAGTCTGGCGAAATTTCCTCAAGCTTCTCAAAAATCTGGTTTTCGTAGGGTAGCACGCTATCCAGCAGTTTATCGTATTCAACAAGGCTGTCGAAATCCTTGTCCAGCCGCTTGAGCAACTCCTCTGCATACCCTTTCTTTCCGATAATCATTTTGACCTGCTTCGGCGTGAAGTATCCCTGCCACTGCTCCCATTTTAGTGGAATCTCCTCCAAAGCCTCAAATGATCGATCAGTGAGCTCCTTCAGTTCTTCGAAAGTGTAGTTTTTTGGGTTGACTACTTTTGCCACCGGCCTCAGCGAGCTGAAGATCATCTTTGCGTTGATCGCCCTTCTCACAAAGAAAAACCAGTTTTGCAGGTCAATCTTCGACATGGCATTCGGCGGGTTCAATATCCATTCGCTGGTTCTCAGCTTGGTGAGGTTGTGTTCCAGATTCAGGCGGCTGTCCACCATGATCATCAGCTCCTCAAACCCCTTTTTATTGCTCTCCAAATTGTTGGCCACCAGCACCCTTGAAATAAACACTTTGTCTTTGGAAAAGAACTTCCACCTGAACCAGCTAAAAAGCCCCTTTCTTGCCTTACGCCCCCTTTCCAGGGCCTCCTGCAACCTGCCTAACTCATTGCCCGGAGTTGACAACTCAGGGCCCAGCCCCTTGTAGCACTCCATCAATATCCGCTCGTTATTGGCCAGCCAAAGGGCGTCTGTTTCGCTATCGGGGTAAGCCGACATGTGCACAAAAGTTTCGTACACAGTCTTGTCATTGATGAGAGAAAACATCTCTTTTACCTGCCCCCGGCGCTCCAGCATGTCCTGGCATTCATCGAAGCTCAATGCCTCGCCCAGGGCTTCCTTAGACCTTGAAGCCAAGGCTTGATTGAACTTCAGAATTTCTGCCACCAGCTCCTTTACCCGCCCAAGCTCCGCCACCCCAAAATGGCTAAACGACACCCGGTCTACCCAGGGGTGCTCTTCCGTGCGGAAGACTGAAGAATATTTAACATAATAGCCAATCTTGCGTTGGAAGGCCTCCAACTTCTCGTAGGTGAAATATTTATATTCCTGCTTGAGGGTAATGGTTCTCCCTTTGAGATCAGATGAGAGATAAAGTTCTTTCACAGACTTGCCCGACTCTTTATCGTCAAACAGCGCCTGCTTAAACTCGTTGAGCTCTTCCGAAATCTGATCTATTTTTCTGCTAACCTGGGTAAACTCTCTTTCCAGCTGGATAGCATCCAGAGAGTTGTTTTTAAGCTTATACTCATCAAGTCGTTCAATTTGGGAGGCTAGCTGCTCGTAAATTTCCTTTCTGTCATTTTTGAAATCGTGCACGAGCGCTACAAATGCTCCCAGATCTTTCTCGCTTAATCGCTGATGCACCACGTCAAGCGCAGCCCTCTTCTGGCAAACCACCAGCACTTTTTTGCCACGTGCAATAAAGTCCGAAACGAGATTACAGATAAGCTGTGACTTGCCTGTTCCCGGCGGGCCTTGTATTACAAGTGAATGGCCATTCTTTACCGTTTTCAAAGCATTTTCCTGAAATGCGTCGATGGTAAATGGTGTAAAAGTCTGTTCTTCCTTTATTTTGCTGACGTAGGAATACTCCACTTTGTCCACCACATCTTCCAGGTTGGTTTTACCAACGAAGAAGTCTTCCAGGCTTTCCAGCGTGTTTTCCTCAATGAGTTTGAGATAGTCGGGTACCATATAAGACCCATTTTGAGGAAAAATGCCCAGCACGGCTTCGGTCATCAGCTTCAGTTTCCCTGTGTCGTGGCCGAGCTCAAACTTGTCCTTTAGAAAAGGCGTGTAGCTGGTTAGCTGATCGGTAAAATTATCTGGATTGAAATTAACCTCTACCTTACTGTCTCTTAGAAGCTCGTAAAGGGCTGTGCGAAATACCCGGCTATCTTTATCAAAATCGTCGAAAACCCGCTCTATCAAGTCCTCGTCGAGCGAAATCTTATTATAGTAAGCGTACCCAAGCAGAAAGGTCTTATTCAGGGTGACATTAACATCCTTTCGGGGCACCATCACCCAGTTTTTCTGATCCATTTCGAGCGACACTGGAAAAAAAAGCAGAGGACACCGCACCAGCGTGCCATCACTAAATTTGCCATGTACAAACGGCCACCCTACATACAAATCACGGCCACCCCTTTCCTGAAAAACAAACTGATCAAGCCTGTGCAGTTTTTTCAGGCCAACGCTTAGGTTGTTGTTATTATAGTCCCTGCTGTCCATGATCTGGCACAGTGGAATTTTAGCTTTTTGGGCTATCAGGTCGTTGATGACATGAAACGAGGGCTGCCCAAGAGTGAAGTCAAAATCATGCAAATCGAGAAACTGATCGGAAGCCAGGCGCAACAAAAGCAGCGACCTATTATTGGCAGTGAGATTGGTAAGCTTACGAAGGTAGGATTGCAGAATTTTTCGCATAAGACGGCTTGCGGCCTTTCGATAACTATCAGGTAAACGATAAACCTAATTGTTCATTATTCACTAGAATTCAAAATACGGCTTTAACTTTTGGATGGTTGAATCCGGGATGATTTTTATTTCTGCTACATCGTTCCAGCTAGCAAACTTTCCATGCTGATCCCGGTAGGCTACCAAAGCTCTTGCCTGGTTGTAGTTAATATAGGGTTGCAGTTTTAACGAATCCAAATGGATGGTGTTGACCGACAGTTTTACGCAGCAATTAGCAGGGTTGAGATCAAACTTCTCCCACAAGGCAGATACCGTTTCCTGCTTGAGTCCATACACTTCCGCCAGCTGCCCACGGTCGTGAAACCCACCAAGAGCATTCCTGTATTTGATGATCCTGGCAGAATAAGCCGGGCCTATGCCCCGTACCGCTTGCAACTCCTCTGCTGTTGCCAGATTGATATCGATTAACCTAACTGTTTCCTTGACGACTTTTGACTTTCCTTCAGCTATTGGCCTGGTATTGTCCGAACTGGGCTTTGTATTCGCTATTGATAAATACGGGGCAAGCTGCTCAAAAATAGAGGAATCCATTCCATAAAGCTTAAGCAAGTCTTTGCTATCATAAAACCTACCTCCCCGGCTTGTATACTTACTCCAGTTGGATGCCAGATAGGGTGGTATTTTCATTTCTCTCAATTGTGCCTCCGAAATCTGGTTGGGATCAAATTTTCCCAAATTGCTAAGGGCCAACATTTGCCGGGCGCTTTCCTTATCCTCCCCGACGTCTTCAGCCCATTGGAGCTCGGCTGCCCATTTGTCTAAAAGTTCCAAATCTTTTTCAGACGAATACTCGTTACTAGCATACCTGTAGTAGTCAAGTGCATAGACTCCAAGGAATAGAACACTAATGATAAAGAGAAGAATGATGCTACCATTAATTTCTTTTTTACTGTAGCCGAAATTCTCTCTTAGCCATTTATTTAGTTGGCTCATAGTCCGTAAGAAGCATTTGTTGAATATTAAGTTAGATATTTTTGGCTTCCAGTAAACAATTTCAAGGCAAAAAACTGTTCATTTATCAGTAGCGAGCATTTATCTCTAATTTAAACTCATTCTAAATTGAGTTATCTGACAAATGTCATTTCCTTTAAAATCAATACGGAGCTATTTTTGAACCCGAATTAAAGTGGAAAATGCATAAGCTTTTCAAAGCAGTAAGTCTATCGTACAAAAGCGCCCCGCTCAATATCAGAGAGCTTGTGTCCTTCGATGAGGAGGCCTGCAAGCGCTTGCTGAAGTATTTCAAAGAATTTACGCCCATCACTGAGGCGCTAGTGCTTTCCACCTGCAACCGAACCGAAGTATACTATTCTTCAGAAGCAGACCTTTCCGAAGACATCATCAAACTGATTGCCCTCGAAAGGTCAATCAATGATATTGGCGACTACAAAGATTTCTTCGTGGTGATTAACAACCATAAAGACGCCCTTCAGCACCTTTTCGATGTGAGCATGGGATTGGAAGCGCAGGTAGTTGGTGATTTGCAAATAGCCAATCAGGTCAAGCGATCATATCAGTGGTCGGCAGATGAGGACATGGCGGGCCCATTTTTGCACCGGCTGATGCACACGATTTTCTTCACCAATAAAAAAGTAGTTCAGGAAACCTCTTTCAGAGACGGCGCAGCCTCTGTGAGCTATGCCGCCGTTGAGTTGATTGGGGAGCTTACTGTTGCCATCCCCACGCCAAAAATTTTGATCGTCGGACTAGGTGAAATAGGAGAAGATGTTTGCCGCAATCTTGAGTACATCAAGAGCAAAGAGGTTTTCATTGCCAACAGAACATTTGAGAAAGCTGAGGCACTAGCCCTGGAATGTGGTTTTCAGGCCATACCGTTCGACACAGTTTATGCAGCCATGAAGGAGGCTGATGTTGTTATTTCGTCTGTCGCCAATAAAGAGCCTCTAATCAGAAAAGAGCACCTTCAAAACGGAGAATCGCTTTCCTTCAAATACATGCTTGACCTTTCTGTACCAAGAAGTATTGAAAAGGAAGTGGAAGAAGTGCACGGAACGCTGCTTTACAACATTGACGACATCCATAGCAAAACAAGTGAGGCACTGGAAAAAAGGCTGGCTGCAATACCACAGGTAAAGGCCATCATTTCCGGATCCATGGCTGAACTGCTCGACTGGTCGAAAGAAATGGAGGTTTCGCCCACCATCAACAAGTTGAAGAATGCCCTTGAGCAGATCAGGCAGGAGGAAGTTGCCAGGTATCTTAAGGGAGCTAGCATGGATGATAGCAAATTAGTGGAGAAGGTGACTAGGAGCATGATGCAGAAAATTATTAAGCTGCCTGTACTTCAGCTGAAAGCCGCCTGTAAAAGAGGTGAGGCTGAAACCCTTATCGACGTGTTGAACGACCTGTTTGACCTCGAAAAGCAGTCGGAAACGACCAATTCATAAGCACAAAATCCCCGATCGTTTAATTTCTTGCCGCTTTTCCTAACTGTTTGCTTAATTTAGCGGCGTATGAAGCTTTCTGTAGTTAGGTTCCTGTTCTCATTGGTACTTATTTTTTTAGCACCAATTCTCTCGCATGGCAAAAAAGCCAGTGAACGGGTATTAGAAGTCTTCGAGCTAAATAACCGGAAAGGCTTAAAGGACGACCAGGGCAAAATCCTCATCCCCGCCAAATATGAAGACATTGGATGGAGCAATGGGAGTGTCGACCCACTGTCGTCCACTATCGGCTATAAATCGAATGGCTTTTGGGGGTTAAGCTCGCTAAATGATCAGCAGATTACCAAAGCTGTTTACCGTGACCTCTCCCCCATGAGTAACGGTTTCCTGAGAGCGTCCCGAACCGACAGCTTCGAACATTTTCTTTACTTCGGCGTCCTCGACACCAAAGGCACGGCCCTGGTGGGCTTCCAATACTACGACATAGTCCCATCCGGCGACAACTACATTGCGTCACGCTATGAAAATCAAAAGACTTCCTACGGCCTTATTTCAGGAGTTGAGGCAACCTTAATCCCCTTCCAATTCAAATCCATCCAGTACGCCGGCAATGGCATTTACCAGGCTGTCGATGCCAGAGACAAGCTATCGGTGTGGACTGTGAGCGGCTTGAAGTTGCCGGTAGAAAACCTCGATAGCATGTTCCGTGTCAACCCCAACCTCCTTATAATTTCCAAGGAGGGCAAGCTGGGTGCCATGCGCAATGATGGCAGTATGATACTTGAGCCGTTTTACAAAGAAATTGTTCCTGAAAACGACTCGGTGCTGCGCCTGACCACCTACCCGTCGTGGCACCTGACCGATGGAAAGAACAAAAGACTGAAAACATTCTCTTTCGACGATATCGAAACTATCGGGCCCAGTTTGTACAGGGTTCAGACCTACCAGGGCGAAGCCATCATCAATATTTCGGGGGAACAACTGAGCAACAAAAGTAACTGGAGTGTTGTGCGCACAGATGAGAATTTTGTTGTGAGCAAAGAGCAAAACAAATTCAGGGTGTACAACAAGTCGGGCGAACCCTTTCTTGAACAGTATTACGATTCCCTCTATTTCGATGGAAAGTATTTTTACACGCAGGTAGTAAAAAACAACAAAGAGCTGTGGGATGTATATAACACTTATGGCCGGAAAGTTACAAGGCATTCTTACGACCAGGTAAAGCCGGAAGGATCCAAATTGATCATGGCCAGGCGGGATGCCTACTGGGGGTTTCTTGACTTTAATGGCGGAATGGTTATCGACCACAAATTTGAACGGGCTCACAGTTTCATCGAAGGCCTGTCCGCAGTTGAGTATGTAGGAAAATGGGGCGTTATAGACATCAACGGCGATTGGGTGGTCGAACCTAAGCACGACTATTGTGAGGTGATTAATGAAGCCGTGATTCTAACCAAAAATGGTGAGTCGACCGACCTCATAACGCCTGGGCGTGGATGGCTATACACAAGCCATCATTCGATATCTGCTAAAAAGTCGTGGCTGATCGAAGAAACTGAATCCGGAAGCTTTGGTCTGCTGACCTCAAAAGGACAAAAAGTGACAGCGCCTGAATTCGACGAAGTAATGATTCCCGATATGGATTCGGTTGTATTTCTAAGGCAAGGGGATTACTGGTGGTCTTATGGCAAAGACGGCAATAAGATTAGCGACGGCACAAGTAAATATCAGGGAGTGTCCGGGCTGAGTGAAGCATTTTTTGGCATTGTGAAAGACGAGAAATTCGGCTTTGTTGACCTCGATAATAAACTTAGAATTGCGAATAGGTACGACAGTGCTGCTTTTTTCCGTGAAGGAATGGCGGCGATAAAACTACGGGGGCACTGGGGGTTTGTTGACAAAATAGAGCGGCTGGTTGTGCAGCCCATTTACGACTCAGTTACTCCTTTTTCGAATGGCATCTCTCTCGTGTCAAGAAATAGCAAGTCTGGTATCATTGACAAAAACGGCGATGAAGTGGTTGGGCTGGACTTTGACGAGATCAAGTCTGTTGATAAGAACACCTATATTTTAAGGCAGGGAAATCAATATGGCTTTTACCACCGAAAGTCAGCCTACGTCATGCTTCCTCGTTTCAACCAGCTTGAACTACTGCCCAACGGGCTCTTCGTGGTCGAAAAAAGGGGGCAGAAAGGCCTGATCAATGAAAAGGGTGTTGATGTGATCCCCTCTGTCTACGACGACATTCACTATGACCTCTACAATGCCTTTTACCTCTGCAAAGAAGAAGGCAAGACGGAAACTTTTTTAGTTCGTTAATGTCTCCGCCAGAAGGGAAACCAAATTAATTGTCTCTATTCCAGGGCTTTAAGTTTGGAAAATTCCTAATTTAGGGGTTTACCAAACTTATCATCCTATGAAAGCACTTAAGATCATTCTCTACATAGTTTTGGCTATTGTAGTGATTGGAGTTGCGGCTGTGTTTATGATTCCGACTGAGTACCAACTGGAAAGGAGTATCACTATCAACGCACCGAAGAAGCTTGTGATACAACAAGCGGGCAGATTTGAAAACTTTGTGAAGTGGAGCCCATGGAACAAACTGGATCCCAACATGACCTACACTATTCAAGGGGCTGACGGCGAGGTAGGCTCCAGGTATGCCTGGGTTGGAAATGATCAGGTGGGTGAAGGTTCTATGGAAATTACTTCCATTTCCGAAAACAAGATTGAAGAAGACCTGATCTTCTTAAAGCCTTTTGAAAGCAAGGCAAAAGTTTCGCTAACCTTTGAGACTACTTCAGATGGAACAAAAGTAACATGGGCGATGGACAGCGAATCGCCGAGGCCCATGAACCTGATGAATCCCATGATGGACGGGTTAATGGGTCCAGACTTTGAAAGTGGTCTGGCTGAACTAAAAGTATTGAGTGAAGAAGTAGCCTCGTCCGACAGCTTCAGAGGCTTCAAAATTGAGCCAATCGAGCTCTCCCCCAGGACCTATATAGGTAAAAAAGACACCGTAAAATGGCTTGACATGCAGCCATTTATGGCTAACACTTTTGGTGCAGCTTATAGCCAGTTGGTTAAGAAAAAAGCACCGATGGCAGGAGCTCCCAGCAGCATCTACTTTGTTTGGGATGAGGCCAACGAACAGACGGTAATGGCAGCAGCCATTCCTGTCGAGGGCGAGTACACTCTCAAGGGGTTTGATGCGTTCCCGGCTGGCGGCAGTGGCTACAAAATTGCCTACTATGGTGCTTATGAGGGTAGTGGCGAGGCACACTACGCAATGGACGACTACTTCACAGCGAAAGGGCTTGAAATGACTGAAGACATCATGGTGATTGAAGAGTATGTAACTGATCCAACTACCGAGGAAGACACCAGCAAATGGCTGACTAATGTGTACTATATATTAAAGTAGTGCAGCCCACTGAAAAGTATGGAAGAAAAAAGGGGGCCAAATGGCCCCTTTTTCCTGAGTTCCGCACTGGGACACCCAAATTAGGGAAAGTCGAAAAGCTGTGCTAATTGTTTTTGTTCGTCCTTTATAAGGATTGTTTTCTTGACAGGACTTTTGGAAGAAGGTGTAATGACTTGGATTTCAAAAACTGATTTGGCAACCTCAATGGCCTTTTCAGGACTTAGTGAAG
>NZ_LR701618.1 GCF_902498805.1 Imperialibacter sp. EC-SDR9
GTCCGGCGAGTGGTGCAGCACAAGATTTTTCTGCTCCAGTCACCTACACGGTAACTGCCGGGAATGGTGCCACGGAGGAATGGGCAGTCACAGTAACAGTTGAGCCTGCGCCGTTGAGCAGTGCCAGTGACATCCTCACCTTCTCGCTGCCCGAAGAAACCGGGCCAGCAGTAATTGACGCTACAGCACATACAGTAGCTATTGAAGTAGTTGCAGGAACTAATGTAAATAGCCTTACTCCCACCATTACCATTTCTGCTGCTGCTTCTATCAGTCCTGCAAGTGGCGCCCCTCAGGATTTCACAAGCGCTGTGGTGTATACGGTGACGGCCGAAGACGGTAGTACGCAGGAGTGGACGGTAACGGTGACAGTAGCTCCAGCCACGGAACCCTTAAGCAGCGCAAAGAACATCATCAGCTTTTTGCTTCACGAACAAACAGGTGATGCCCTAATCAACACCACGGATCACACCGTGACTATAGAGGTGGAAACTGGCACTGACATCACTAACCTTAGTCCTGCAATCACCGTTTCCGACAAAGCTACGGTAAGCCCTGGCGGTGAAGTCACTCAGGATTTTTCGGCAGCAGTTGTGTACATCGTTACGGCTGAGGATGGCAGCACACAAGAGTGGACGGCTACGGTAACAGTCAAAGAAGGCACAAAAACAGGTATTCCCGAAGTGTTTGCAAACCTCAGCGTTTATCCTAACCCAGCAGTCGATAAAGTACATATTACGGGCTTAGTTATTGGAACCGAGCTGCGCTTAATAAACATGAGTGGGACAGTGATTAACCTGGTTAGCCAAAGCCTGCATGACACAGAATCCATCAGTTTGGCTGGCCTGACCGGAGGGGTGTATGTACTGCAAGTCTCAACCGAAGGGAAAGTAAAATCCTACAGAATCATCAAAAATTAATTCCACAACGACAACGAAAGGGCATGGCAGCATAAGTCCCTTTCAACGTTAAACCGGCCATCTGGTCGATGGTTCACTGGTTTATGCGATCAAATTCCCTTCGGGGAAAATAAAACCCCGGCACGCTGTGCCAGGGTTTTTATGTTTATGATGACAGCAGGCTGATTTTCAGGCACTTTACACTCATATCTCACCTAAACAAGATTCAATTGTTATTTTTGATTTTATAGGTTGTATTTCCGACGTTAGTTAACTTGGTATAATGAGAACCTTGCTACTTGCCTTAAGTTTGCTTGCCTTTTACAGTACTTCCGGTCAGGAAATTGCTCCCATGCTCGTGGCAGCTGAACGGGCTTTTCAGGATGCCCGCTATGAAGAGGCCTTGAAGCTTTACAAAAAAGCTGAAATGGGGTCTTTGAACTCCAGGGACATTACTAATCAAATTAATTCACTGATTGGGCAGGTCAACAGCTACCAGGAACTATCCAAATTCGATGACGTCGAGAGGGTGATCGAAAAAATCGCACAACTTCCACATGATCAGAAGACAGAGGCTGAAATAACCTTTCTTCAGGGGCGCCTGGCAGCACTTACAGGAAAGGATGAAATAGCTCTCATTAAGTTTGATAAAGCCATTGCTCTCTCCAACGAACCGCAAGACATTGTCAGATATAATACACATAAAGGGCTTGCTCTGGTCAACATGCACGAGTTAATCGATGCTGAGAAAATCCACAAAAAAGCCAGCTTGCTATATGATTCAATGAAGGTTGATGATCAAACACTAAAAGCGAAACTCATTGGCTTGAATGCCCGAATCAAATGGTACACCGGTGACTTTGCCGGCTCGCTCATCCTATTTAAAAAAGAACTGGAGATAACACTGAAACTGCTGATACCGGATCACCCTGAAATCGGCACTCTCTATGGCAGCATGGGGATTATGTACAAGAACCTTCTGCAATACGACAAAGCGCTGGAATATTATGGATTGTCTCTTGACATAAGAAAAAAATACCTCGGAGAGAACCACCTCGAGGTAGCTAACAGCCTAAACAACATTGGCTATTTGCTTTACAAGAAAAAACAATTTGAAAAGGCTCTGGAAATCCACCGCCGGGCGCTGAAAATCAGAAGTGACCAGCTAGACCCCCTCCACCTTAAAGTGCTGCAGTCCACCGAACACATTGGCCTCTGCTATGGGGGCCTGGAAAGGTTCGATGAGGCCGAAAAGTATTTTCGAATCATTCTGGAGGGAAGGACAAAAAAATACGGCCATGACCATCATCTTACCGGGTATGCTTTTTACAATCTTGGTGCAGTAGCGGTGGAAATACCCGACTACGAAAAAGCGGCGGCGTACTTTCAGGAAGCAGCTGAGATTGGCAAGAAAGTGTATGGGCCTCATAACTACGACCAGGCAGACAACTACAACCGGTTGGCAAATTGTCACCTGAAACTAAACAAGACTCTGGAAGCCATTTCAGAGTTCCACCTGGCATTGCAGCACAACCTTCCGGGGTATACCTGGAACGGAGATGCCGATAAGATCCCTGACCTGCAACATTACCTGTCCTTTCGGGAAATTCAAAGGTCTCTGCTGGGGTTAGCCGAAGCGCACGCAGCCCAAAGTGAAGACCTGGAGACATCGGTTGCCTATTTGAAAGCCACCGAAAGCGTTATCGAGAGATTCAAGCTGAATTTCTCCAAGGATACTGACCTGATTTCTATCTCCGGCAGCATTAAGGAACTGGCTGACTATGCCATCCCAATTTACTTCCGGAAGTATGCAGCCAACAAGAATCGTGCGGATCTGGAAGAAATTTTCCGATACACTGAGCTGGCAAAAAGTTCAGCATTGTTGAGCAAACTCAGTGATGAAAAGGCGAAACAAATTTCAGGCATACCTGAGGCAACACTGATCCAGGATAAGGACTTCCGCCTAAAACAAGACTCGCTGAATACACTGATCATTTCGACACTGGAGTCAAAGCAAGATGCTTCGGCAACCAAAGCCAATCTCTTCAAGATTAACCGGGAGTATGAGGAGTTTATCAAAAGCCTTGAAAAACAGTATCCGGCGTACACCGAGAACAAGTTTGGGCTCATACCGGCATCCATTGGATCAATTCAAGCTTTTTTGGCGGAACGAAGTCAATCAACCGTACTGTTGAGTTTTCACCTAACTGATGACAAGACCCTGTTTTCGATGCTCATTTCTGAAAATGACGCCACAATCAACTCTTGCGATGCAAAAAACCTTGATGAAGTTATCACAACCTTTAGAAAAGCATTGACCGACCAGAATGAAAAAATCTTTGTGGAAACGTCCGAAGAGCTCACTCGTCTTTTACTATCACCTGTGTATCCGGCCATCGCAGGTAAAGACCTCATCGTCATTCCTGGCGGGACTACCGGCTATATTCCTTTTGACCTACTTTTAGATGAATCAGGAAGGTACTTGATTGAAAATCATATCATTTCATATGATTTGAGCGCCACCTTGCTTGAGACCAGGAAACATAAAAACGCTGAAGAAATAAGGGTACTTGCCTATGCGCCTGAGTTTTCAGAAACGAGCAAAACAAATTATTCGATGGCCGGGTGGGCACTAAGGTCAGATGAGCTGGTTTCCCTTCCCGGTGCCAGGAAGGAAGTCGAATATGTGGGCGATATCTTCAATAGCTTGGCAAGGCTTGGCAAAGACGCCTCTGAGTCCAGCTTTAAGCAAGAAGCAGCAGATTTTTCAATCCTTCACCTGGCCACTCACTCCATTGTCAATGAAAGTGATGCCGACTATTCCAAACTTGTCTTTTCAGAAGGCGATGATAATGAAGATGGGTTCCTGCACGCCTTCGAATTGATCAATTTGCACCTGAACGCCGATTTGGTCACGCTGAGTGCGTGCAATACCGGGGTTGGCAAGATTGAAGAAGGAGAAGGTGTGATGAGCCTTGCCCGGTCCTTTCGGTCAGCGGGTGTGCCAAGCGTTGTGATGAGCCTTTGGCCTGCTTCAGACAAGTCCACTCCCGAGCTTATGCGGCACTTCTATGAAAACCTTTCGAAGGGGCAACCCAAAGACTTGGCGCTGGCCAACGCCAAAAGAGCCTATCTTACCACCGCTCAGGGCAAAGCGAGAAACCCATTCTTCTGGGGAGGTTTTGTATTGATTGGTGACACCAGCCCTATCGGAAAAGATCGAAATACGATCATATGGCTGATCCCGATGATTATCGTAGTCTCTTTGACTCTGGTAGTCTACAAAAGGAAGTCAGGGGTCGCTTAAAGCTCACTGAGAAGTTTTTTCGAATTGGCGGCAATTTCAGAGTTGCCCGACTCCAGAGATTCCAAAAGAGGAATAGCGCTTTTGTTGTCACTCATTTTCACGTATATAAGGGCAGTATACCAGGTGGCCGCTTCCGAATAATCTTCATCTTTCATGCGCAATACCTGCTCCATGTCAGTGAGGGCAAGTGCCTCTTTATTCATCTCGATGAGGCAGATTCCTCTGAAAAAGTAGTCCGGGGCGGATAGCGAGTTCAAGGTACCGAAGGCGGTGATGGCGGCCTCATATTCTCCCTCATCATATGCCTGATAAGCCTTTTCCCTCCCGTTTATATTTTGTTCTCCCCTTACCGACGTCAATTCATAATTCGGATAGGGCTTGTAATACTCGCTAAAAAGTGATTCCTCCTGTCGGGTAAGAAAGAATGCGACGGAAGCCACCAAAAACAAGGAAGCAGCAATGCCTATATACGTGGGGTTGATCTTTCTGACAGGCCTTGCTTTCTTTTCAAAGCTTTCCACTTTTGTTCTTAGTTCCAGCCTCTCTTTACTTTCAATGCCATCCCTTATTCCCAGCTCAAATGCCAGCTCCTGCTGTTCCTCCACAGATAGATTCCCTTCAAAAGCCTTCCGTTCGACTTCTGTCAGCTTACCCTGCAAATATTTTTCTCTCGCTTCATCCATCGCCTAATGGTTTTTTCACCTGAGACCTGATCTTTTCCAGGCACCTCTTTTTGGTCGTTCTCGAGACCGCCTCACTGTTGTGTCCCATGATCTCAGCGATCTCACTCATTGATCTTTTCTCAAAATAGAAAAGCCGAAGTATGTGCTTGCACGCCTCGCCCATGGCATCGAAAAGCTCCCAGGTTTGCTGCCTCGCCAGGTCGTAGGTCGCTTCCGCTTCCTTGTTTTCCGACAAAAACCGATAGTGTTCCACCAACCCCTCCTCGTGGCGCTTCATCCGATTCCTTTCGTCGAACTGCTGCCTCACCTTGTTCTTCCCAATACCAAAAAGATACGTCTTCAGGCTGCTTTCAATGCCTGAAATGCTGTTGTTCATTACTTTTTCAAAAAACACCGTCAGCGTATCCTGATAGTGATCCAGTGCATCTTGCTCCGTAATAGCAAACTTCCTTCTGCTCCAGCTGACAAATTCATTTCGGTAACTAAAGTATACCTCCTCCATCACCCGCTGGTTCCCCTCACGAATGCTGGCGATGATGTCTTTCTCACTTCTTCTGAAACTGATTTTCACTAGTTAGTCGGCGAACTACAAATATGTGAACACTATCGAAAGAAAAAATAAGAAATGAAAAAAATAGTGAAATGATGTTCACATTCTAATACCTGGCTGACTAAGGGTACAACCAAAATTCGCATAACCAGACAAATGTCGCAGTGAATCACATTTTACCACTTGAAACCTTTATGCCATGAAAAACATTTTACAATTTAAAGTTTTGCTGCTTGTTATATCGCTGACGAGCCTTGCCGAAAAGACGGCGAGTGCCCAAAAAATATTATACAGCTCTGCATTTGATGCAACGAATGGCTGGAAGCTTTTGGGAAACTCCGTTTCTTTAAGTACCGATGAAGGATCCCCTCAAGGGATTACATTCAGACCAGACGGATTGAAAATGTATATCGTGGGCAATGCGGGGGACGAGATTAATCAGTACTCACTTGCCACGCCATTTGTAACGACCGGTGGAATAACCAACGATGGGACACCTTTTAGTGTGGCCGCTCAATTGGACAACCCCTATGGAATGGCTTTCAGCAACGATGGCCTTACCATGTTTGTTACAGGGTCAAATTCTAGCAATACTCATGGGATTTATCAGTATAGCCTCACAACACCTTTCAACATTACTTCAGGCGTCTCCTTCGAATATAACTATCCTGACGATTCCCCATATCTTACCACGGGAGGTATATATTTCAGCCCTGATGGAACGAAGTTATTTCTACCTATTGCAACAACCGGACAACCTATTAGGCAGTACACACTTACCAATCCATTCGATGTTGGGTCTGGAGTCACACTCCACACATCTGTTAATACCGGAATATTTCAGATGGAAGATATCAGCCTGAGTTACGATGGAAAAAAGATCTATGTGATCTCAAGGGGTACGGGTAAGGTTTATCAAATCACTCTGAATACTGCCTTTGATTTAGCCGGAGGTATAGATGAAAACTTTGTTGAACTGGATTTTTCCGGACAAGAAAGTCACCCTGGCGGACTCTTTATTCACCCCGCCGGCCATAAAGCATATGTTATAGGGTACTCCCAAGACAAAATTTTTGAGTATGGATTCAACCTGGAGGGCTTTGCTGAAACATCAGAAAATGACGGGTCAGTAGAAGGGAGTGTGGAATTAAAAATTGTAGATGACCTGTTTACCAGTGGCGGAGGTTCGTTAACTTATAACGTAGACTATTCCATCAGCAATCTACCGCCCAACCTGACTCCATCGCTGAATGTTGCCAGCGACGGACAGAGCGCCATTCTAACTCTTAGTGGATCAGCGTCTTATCATCAAAACACCAACGATATACAGGGTCTTCGATTTAACTTCAACAACTCAGCATTTGTTGAAAATGACGCTGCCGATGTTTTCAATGCACAGTCAGCCGATAGCGGAATCGGCATCGACTTTGAAGCCAATGTAGAAGTCACATTTGGCAATGCCTTCAGTCTGATTGATGGGGCTACTTTCAATAATAGTGCTGCCTTATACGCAGCAAGTACCGACGATTATCCAAGAGGGCTAGCATTCAACGCAGATGGCACCAGAATGTATGTGGTGGGACCAACTGACAAAGAAATTTATATGTTGTCGGTAAGCACACCTTTCAGGCCAGACCTGGGGTATGGTGTGGGCTTCACGCCTTTTTCTGTGTCTTCAGAAGACGTTAGCCCGAAAGACATCGCCTTCAGTGCTGATGGTTTGAAGATGTTTGTTCTTGGACACGCTACCAAACGTATTTTTGAATATAACTTAACCAACCCGTTCAATATTAGTTCCGGCACTACCTATAGCGGATCATACTTTAGTGCAAGTAGCCTTGACTCCGCACCTACCTCCATTGCTTTAAGCCAGGATGGATCAAAAATGTTCTTAACTGGAGCGACAGGCGACAAGGTGTATCAAATCAATTTGGCTATACCTTTTTCGATTAGCACGGCTACCAATTCGGGTAATTTCGTTAGCGTTTCCGCTCAGGAGACAAACCCGGTGGGAGTTAAGTTCAATACGGAAGGAACCAGAATGTTTGTGTATGGAACAGCCAGCAACGCAGTTCATCAATATAGTCTTCAAAATCCGTTCGATCTTTCATCTGGCGTTACAGCGTCGAATGTTTCAGTCAATGTATCGCCGGAAGGTGCGGGTGCTTCCGGCTTCACATTCGCCGGAGATGGAAAGAGTTTTATTTTTTCAACTTATCAAAAACTCGCAGTTTACACTCTTGCCAAAGACGGCTTTAAAGAGTCACCGGACAATGACGGTAACGTAGCAGGAAGGCTTGTTACCAACGTGCGCTTCGATACTTTCGTGAATGCAGGAAGCACTTTATCCATAGGCACACACTATTCACTATCTGCAGCTCCGGCGGGTCTCACCCCTGTAATGACTGTTGCCGGGGATGGTCAATCAGCAACCCTTACATTTACCGGAACAGCTACAAGCCACCAGGATGAGAATGATATCGATGAAATTGACATCACTTTTACTGACGCTGCCTTTTCAAATAGCGATGCTGCGGATGTTCTGAATGCCACAAATGGGCCAACAGGTTTTGGGGTTGACTTCAACGACAATATCCCAGCACTGGCCTATGGCAGCAGACTTGATTTGGCCACAGACAGCCCAAAGCTATCATCCACTTACGATGTAACTGGTGAGACGAGTTCCTCCCTGGGGATGTCGTTTAGCAACAATGGAATGAGGTTATTCATTGCAGATTATGCCGAAGGGGCAATTTATCAGTATAACCTTACCACTCCATTTGATATTTCTTCTGGTGTGTCTTATTCCGGCCATTCATTTGATGTGTCGAACCAGGAGCCACAACCCACCGACGTTGATTTCAATGCCGACGGAACAAAAATGTATGTGTCGGGTGGTTCGGATGACCTGGTCCAGTACAGCTTATTAACACCATTCGATATATCAAGCTTTGTCTCCCTGGATGGGATTTTTGACCTAAGTAACGACGTTTCGCCTAGCGGAGTGGCGTTCAGTCACGATGGAAGTAAACTCTATATGATAGGTTCGCAGACAGACAAAATATATCAATATTCGCTAGCTACACCATATGACGTTACAGCGGACGTTACATTCGACGGAACCCCATACAGCACCACTAACTATAATTACACTGATATCGACATATCAGAAGATGGCCATAAGATTTTTCTAACCAACTCATCGTACCCTGGGAGTACTCAAACTCGAGAATTTGATTTGACAGTCCCATTTGACATTGCGGGAGGCGTTACGCCAGGAGGCAGTTTCAACTTTTTCAAGTACGATCCACACGCTCAGGACATCCACTTGAGTCCTGACGGTAAAAGGTTGTTCATGCTGGGAGCCGGCGGAAAGGTCTTTCAGTTTGAGTTGCCCTACGATGGTTTCCGGGAAGTAGCAGTTAACGATGGTACCGTTGAAGGAGAGATGCTTATAAGCATCATCGACGAACAATTTGCTAACGCCGGGAGCCTATTGAGCCACGGTGCAGACTATACGATTCTAAACCTTCCTTCAGGACTTACACCAGTCATGGACGTGGCCGGAAACGGTAAAACAGCCACACTAACCCTGACAGGAAAGGCATCAGCCCATCAGGACGCAAATGACATCTCAGACATTTCCTTTACTTTCAACAACTCTGCTTTTGCTGGCGGAAGCGCAGCAGCTGTAGCTAACGCATCCAATGCTTCAAGTAGCCGGGCGATTGATTTTAGAGACAATCAGCCTTCACTCTCGTATGGCAATGTCCTCGACATGACCCATGCAACATCAGGCGGAACACCTCTCGACGTTTCCGGCCAGGATTCTTATCCCGTTGGTTTGGCTTTCAGTTCCAATGGCATGAAGCTCTTTGTTTTGGGTGGCGATAACTATACCTTATATCAATACACTCTGACAACAGCCTACGACATAACAGCTGGCGTGTCTTACTCTCAAGCTTATGATCTGTCAGCCCAGGTTTCCGGCGCAGAAGACTTGGCTTTTTCGAGTGATGGCATGAGAATGTTCATTCTCGACAACGATAATTATGAGGTGTATCAGTACAACTTAGGCAGTGCCTTTGACATTACAACGGGGGTTACTTATAGTGGCAATTCGTTCAATTATGAAAGCTATGATACCTCTGTCTATGGTTTCACTTTCAGCCCCGACGGCACCAAAATGATTATCGCAGGGACAAGTGAAAACTATGACATCTTCCAATTCACATTGGGCGGCGCTTTCGATCTTTCAACTGCCCCGTCATTTGATGGAAACTCTTTAAACACGGAGGACGTAGCAAGCCCAACCGGGCTGGCTTTTTCCGAGGATGGCCGTTACTTGATAATGACAGACGACAATAATGACTATGAAGTAGTAAGGTATATTCTCAACCAGCCTTTTGACATCACAGCTGGAGCTACTTTTGACGGGAACTATTTTAGCCTGGACGATTACAGCATATATGGAACGGCTATTGCGATTAAACCGGACGGATCAAAGGTATTCGTTGCCGACGGAGATAATTCACTCATCCAGCAATTCAATATCGATCTTGGCGGCTTTGCAGAAACAGGCGCCAATGATGGCTCACTGAGCGGTGAAATGAATATTTTCCTCGTGGATGACAAGTTTTCATCTGCCGGAAGCTCACTAACCTATAGCACCGACTACACCATCACCAATCTACCCGGCGGACTAATTGCCGACCTTGCCGTGGCAGCTGACGGGTATTCAGCCGTACTTTCCTTCACTGGCAAAGCGTCCGTTCATCAGGACGCTGCGGACATTGCCGGACTGATATTTACTTTCGATAATAGTGCTTTTGTTAATTCAACCGCTGCCAATGTCAATCATGCTGTCAATACAGATAGCCATATAGGTATCGATTTCCTCATTAACACTGAAAATGACATCCTGAGTTTTGTTTTGACACAACAGACAGGGCCAGCAACCATCGATGATGTAGATCATACAGTGACGATGGAAGTAAACGCTGGTACGAGCCCAACTTCTCTGGCTCCCACCATCACTTTGTCTGATGGTGCTACCAGCAACCCTGTCAGTGGCATGTCGCAAAACTTCACATCAGCAGTGAACTACACCGTCACCGCTGAGGATGGAACAGAGCAAGTTTGGGGAGTCACGATCACCGAGCAGCAAGTCGCACCTACTGACATCCTCCTCTCTGAAATAACAATCGATGAAAACAACTCGGTGGGAGATGTCAT
Organism: Imperialibacter sp. EC-SDR9; assembly: GCF_902498805.1. Lineage (GTDB taxonomy): Bacteria > Bacteroidota > Bacteroidia > Cytophagales > Cyclobacteriaceae > Imperialibacter. The sequence continues at coordinate 10,675 of NZ_LR701618.1, forward strand.
AGGAACATTGAGTGCTGTGGATGGCAATACATCACAAACGCACC
>NZ_LR701612.1 GCF_902498805.1 Imperialibacter sp. EC-SDR9
TGTCAGATAGAACCATGTGCTTTGCTTGTATATCTTTGAATGTCAGATACTTAAATATAAACAAGCGCACTGGTTTTATCTATTTTTCCTCCCCAATATTTCAACGTTTTATTAATCGAACTCAGGTTCATAGATAAAGTGGCTCACCATGCCATCCATACGAACATCGTCCATTTCATAACGGAATAGCTCATCGACGATAAACTTGTAAATAACACGGTCATCATAGCCATCCATGTAGTCGAGGCAAACGCCATGCTCGCCCATGTACTCAAGGAGCTCGTTGAGTTTTTTGGTAATTGAGGCATCGTCAAGATTCGCTTCGGCTTCGAAAGTCGGCTCACCAATGAGTTTGTAGACAGAAATTTTTTTAGCGTTTTTGTGCAACTCCTCGAAGTTTTGAATGTAGTTAAGCCATTCATTTTCTATCGTGGGGCTCAGCTCTGTCTCTGAACCTTCAAAAAATTTGGCTCCTTGTTCTGCCATCATCTTTAACTTGAGAAGGTCGTTTTCCTTCCGAATTTTTTCTTCGGGGGTTAGCTCGTTTTTATCTTCCTCCATTAGATAGTATTGTTTCCTCATTTAAGCTAAGAAAAATTTTTGGAAGGAAAAGTAGAAATAAGAATTGCACTAACTTTGTCGACATGGCAAGTCCCCGTTTTAACCAGAGGCCTTACGTTAGCCGGTTTGAGGGAGGTGAGGACAGCAGTACAATTTTTGCGCAGCTTAAACCCTACCTCTTTTCAGTGGCATACAACATCCTCGGCGAAATACCGGAAGCTGAGGACATTGTTCAGGATGCTTTTGAATCTTTTTTGAAAAAGCGGGAACTTGATGTTCACAATACGAAATCATACCTCACCAGAGTGGTGGCCAATAAAGCTATTGACCGTTTGAAGGCTTTACAAAAGGCCCGGGAGAGCTATTTCGGCACCTGGCTGCCTGAACCTGTTGTAGATTTTTCTTTCCCCACAGTTACGGATGAAGGTGTGATGAGTTATGAGGCTATGGTTGCGCTCGAAAAGCTTACGCCGGTAGAACGTGGCGTGTTTGTGTTGCGGGAAGCTTTCGAATATTCCTTTGCTGATTTGAGTCAACTGTTTGGCCTGAGTGAGGAAAACGTCAGGCAGGTGCTTCATCGGGGAAGTAAGAAAGCCAACCAAAAGGGCATGAACAGCCAAAAGAGACCAGGAGGTAATGCAGCCCGACAATTGGTAGAAAGTTTTTTGAAGGCATGTACTGAGGGAGATACAAAGCAGCTTGAAACACTTCTGAAGGATGACGTTGCCCTCTATTCCGACGGAGGAGGTAAAGTCAAAGCCGCAGTCAATTCGCTTCACGGGCCTGAAACAGTGGCGAAGTTTTTACTGGGCATTTTTAGAAAGAGCTTGCCTTTCAACGTAGAATTAAGGCAGGCAACCGTCAATGGTGCCCCAGCTTTTGTCACCTTTGCCGGCGGTGAGCCGTATTCTGTTTCATATCTTTCGATGACAGGCGATAGCGTAGAAAATATCTACATAATAAGAAACCCGGATAAAATTCAGCTAAAATAATTGTCACAAATCGGGGGTGCTTCAGACATAAGGAAAAAAGCTTATGTCAGAAAGATTAACACCCATCGAAAAGCCTGGAGGGCTGATGCTCAGAATCGCCTTCTGGTACTCCAAAAGAACCTTTGGGAAAGTGATTACTCCCCTGAAGAAGATTTACTCACGCATGCCAATTGCTTTTGGCACCTGGAGCGGAAAAATCTCCAGCCTTGAGAACAAGCTACCAATTCCCCTGGAGCTGAGGATAGTCCTGAGGATTCATGTAGCTCAACTAAACGGTTGTCATTTCTGCATCGACATCGGACAGGCACATGCCATGCAGCGGTTTAAAGACCAGGAGAAATTTTTTACCGTAAATGACTTCGAAGGGTCACCTCTGTTTTCAGACAAGGAGCGGGTAGCGCTCAGGTTTGCCACGGAAATGACTCTGCATAAAAGGGTTGACGATGACACCTACAATAATTGCAGAAGCCACTATTCTGATGAACAAATGCTTGCCATCGCCTGGATGGTGACCAGCGAGCATGTGTACAATCTGATGAACCTCACCTTTGAAGTTGAGTCCGACGGGCTTTGTCAGCTTCAATCGAACAAATCTCTAGCAATAAATAACTGAACAAATGAAACAACGAATTAGTATCAAAGACCTTGAGCCGGGCTTTTATCAGGCGATGTTCGGGCTGGGAAAATACGAAGCCTCGACAGGCATCGCTGCCGGGCTTAAAGAACTTATCAAAATAAGAGTATCGCAGATCAACGGGTGTGCCTACTGCCTGCAAATTCATACTGTGGATGCAAGAAAGGGTGGGGAAAGCGAATACCGAATTTATGCACTGAGTGCCTGGTGGGAGTCACCTTTATTTTCCGATGCAGAAAAGGCTGCCCTGGCGGTCACTGATGAAGTTACACTTATTGCTGACAAGGGATTGTCTGAGGCTACGTACCAGGAAGCTTCCAGGCACTTCAATGACCATGAAATAGCACAGCTAATTGCCCATATTATTGCCATCAACGCATGGAACAGAATCGCTGTATCAACGCATATGTTTCATGCTGCACCTTGAATAAGCCCATCAGCTCACTTCCCTCCGGTTGAATCCCTGAGGGAAGTTATTTTAAAAATAACTTGACACACCAAGCTGGATGCCGCTAATAAGCGTTGGGGGGTTGCCCAGCAAGTCTGTCTGTTGCATGTACCGGTAGTTGGCTCTTATCACAGTTTGTGCAGTAGGCCGGAAGCTCAAAGCCGGCACAATAGCCCAAAGATGCTCTGAGATATTGCCTCCCGTCTCCTGAAACTTTCCCGTATTCCAATCGACGTACTCCAGCCGACAGGCAATATTTAGTACCGCATTGCTGAATCCCAGCATTGGCTGACTTAGCACGGGCTGCACTACGTCAATAAAGCCACCTCTCTGCTTGTTGCCGTAAGTTTGACTATAGGTTTCGGGCACATCTATCATCACCCAGGCCCACTCTCCCACAATAAACGTTTTGCTAAATGGCAGCGTAGTGTTGACGTCGACGGCCAACACGTCAAGGAGCCTTTTGTCGTCGAGAATAAGGCCATCCTCCTGAAACTTGTTAAAAATACCACCCATGTATGACAAGCCGATTTCTCCTACCATATTGTGTCTTATTGCAAACTTGCCGGTAACCAAAGGCTGCCCATTGCTGCTTTCGTCAAACCTTTTTTTACTTGCCTTTGAAGCAGGCAGGAAAGTTTTGTTTTCAGTATTGCTAATAATGGAATCGTCGAAGCCGTTGGTTACATAAGTTTCGTAGCCAAATGCCCAGTCATTCACATACTGTTTGCCATAAATTCCAAAGCCGACATTACTCCAGGTAGCCGGCAGCATTTGGGTCATGGCAATCGGCCGATCCGCAAACTCCCATTTTGGGCCGTCGTGATTTTGATTGAAGGCACCAATCGGATTCATTACCACGCCTCCACGTAGATTTACAAGAGGATGAAAACTAAAATCCATGGCTGCAAATTCTATGGAAATTTCTTTGCCACCTTCCTCCAACTCTAGCTCCGATAGAAACTTAATCTTTCTATGAATAGTGGATGCAACAAATAATGTCATTCTTGGTATGCGGAACGTGTGCCCGTCAGTCACACCGTCTTCACCCATGTACTGGTAGTCGGCTTCGACATACCCACCAAGAGAAACGGGCATTTTCCCCATCTGAAGAAACGGCCTGTTGTAAACGGCGTCCATGTTCATTCCTTTGGCCATTGTGGTATCAACCGTTGACCGCCGCAATAAAGTGCTGTCTATTTGGGCTTGTACAGCTAAACTTAGGTTGAAAAATATCAGGGTAATGAAAATTGATTTCATGAGAGGTCAATTTTTAGCATGTCATTCTCCTTGTCAATGAGGAATCTTCTCAGGTTTTTGTCTGCCGGGCCGTTTTGTACAGCTCCGGTACTGGAGAATTCGCTCCCGTGGGCGGGGCACTGGAGCCTGTCACCAAACACTTGCAATTCTGTTCCCTGATGTGTGCATCGCATGAGTACGGCACTGAAGTCGGTATCCGAGAACCTGTAAACACAGATCGGATATTCCAGCTTTTCATTTTGCACCACCACATACCCTCTGAATGCCTTCTCTCCCTTTTTCTCTTCTTCAAAAGAGGAGAGGGGAACCAGCAAAGATGACCCTGTTATCTGTCCGGTAACGTATTTTGTTCCGGCGCAGCTTTGCAGAAGGCTTAGGCCTCCAAGCATACCCATACAGCCAATGCCACATGTTTTGATGAATTTTTTTCTATCCATGGCTACAGTGATTTAAGAAATTTGAGGATAGCCTCTTTGTCTTCTTTGACCAGCAACTCAAACTGCGTTTTACTGAATTGCCCCTCACCGCCATGTAGCAGGATAGCCTCTTCGATGCTTTTTGCCCTACCGTCGTGAAGCAGAAAATAGTTACCGCCCTGGGAATTGGGTGAAAGCCCCAATCCCCAAAGAGGCGGTGTACGCCATTCGTAGGTTTCAGCGGAGCCTTCTGTGTAACCATCATCAAGCCCGGGTCCCATGTCGTGCAGGAGCAGGTCCGTGTAAGGGTAGAATTTCTTGTTGGAAAGCGCTTTGATATTTGTTTCCGGGGTTGTCCACTCTTGAATATGGCAACTGGCACATCCAATTGACGAAAACAGCGCTTTGCCTTTCACCACGTCAGCATCAGAGCTCGCCCGGGGTATGGGCTCCTTGAGCGTTTGAAGATAGAACACCAAATCGTGAACGACCTGATCAGACACTTCCGGATCGGTAGGCAGGTGCGTGTGTGGGTCAACTGGCTCGAAGGTAGTAGTAACGCCGATGTCCTGGTTATAAGCGTTTACGGTTTGATGAAGAAGGTCAATGGCTGCGGCCTTTTTCCCGAACCTGCCAATGTACTTGCCGTCAACAGCTGCATGCGTTGCGCCAGGCTGAAAGTAGGGCGGAGGAGCGATGTAGTTGGGCACGCCCGAAATTCCGTCTCCGTCGCTATCGTCGGGGTCAGCATTGGCAAGAATTTGCGCATCTGTCAAAGCTTCAAGGAATCCGAGGCCAGTATTGGCGGGTGGAGTAAATCTGGAGAATGCGACTCCATCAGGAAGCTGCTCTGGCTCATACCCTGGCACGGCCCTGTTTTGCAACTGTGGCCCGCCTTTTCCAATGAACGGGTTGACGCCCGGTGCTGATTGACCAAAGCGAGTAAGGGTTGTAAAGGGGTGCCCTTTGCCATCTCCGGCGTGACAGCTCCCGCAAGATGTGGCGACAAATAAGGGGCCAAGCCCGTTAGCAGACGAGAATACTTCTGCGTTAAAGGCAAAATCACCGTTAAGGAATCTTTTTCGCTCAGAATTGGAAAGGCCTTCTACAGGCCCATCAAGCAGTGTGTTTTCTTCGGGTGCTTCAGGAATGATCCCCTGGCAGCCATTTAGGACAAGGCAAAACAAACATAAAAAGCATAACGACCTAGTTAATTGCATTTCGACCAACCTTTATTAATTATTAGACAAATATACTCGTTAAATTTTCAAATACAATAAAATTAATTTAGGCTAATCTAAAAATATAAAAAGCAAAACTACCTTTTAGAGAACCGATCAGCTTATTTTTTGATGAGTCGCTGTTGCCAGCTTTGCGAAGGAGTTGACAGACGGATGGTGTAAACACCTTTTGGCAGCAAACTGATTGCTATTTCAACAGACTGTTCCGGGCTGGTATCCAAGGAGCGACTAAGAACCTCCTGCCCAGCCATATTGATGATGGATATAACAGCGTCATTTTGCTGCTTGAGAAGTTTAATAGCTATGGTCTCACTTGCCGGATTTGGGAATAAATTGAAGATGTCCGCTGCAGTTTCAACCCCAGTTACTTCCAATACCTGGTAGGCCATCGACACAGAATCCGCACAGCCTTCTTCATTGTGGGCTATCAGCATCACGTCATAAATCCCAGCGGAATCGAATGCTAGCAGGGGCTGCTGGGAAATGTCTATCAGGCTTCCGTTGATCACCCATTCCCACGAAGTAGCGCCTGGCGACAGGCTTGTAAAAGTGGCAGTTCTTTGTTTTTTCAGGATGAGGACTTCCGGCTCAATAAGGAAGTCGGCAGAGAAGTCGTAAGGGTAAATTGAAACTTCAACAGGGTCACTTTCTATAATAGAGTCGATCCCTTTTACAATTAGCTTCACAGTGTCCGTCACGTTCAAAACATCGAATCTGCTTCCCTTGTGCAGTGGCTCCCCGGTGTTTGCTGAGGTAAAAAGAAAGTTGCTCCCGTTTTCCGGCACCAGGGTGAAGTTTTCGCCGGGGCAAACCGGGCTATCGGACACCAACGGCAGCTCCGACTTGGTGAAGCTCAGTAGTTTTGAAATTGATGAAGTACATCCCTGTTCGTTGCTGGCCACCAGCCTGACGGTAATTTCGGTTTGCTCTGCCAAAATCAACTGGCTATTCATCGTGTCTCCTATGAGGCTATCCGCTAAATACCATTGGTAGCCAACGGCATTGGAGCTTTGATTGACCAGAAGGATCGCCGATTCGAGCTGAGTAGTATCAGGGAGATAGGTGAAGTCAACCATGGGTTGATTCAGCTGTACAGAGACCAGTACCTTGCGGCTTTCAAAAAGGCTGTCTGCATTAGCCACGTAGAACGAAGTGTCTTTATCAAGCAGACCGGAGGTGAAAAAGGCACCTTCGAAGACTGCGGCCTTGCTAGTCGAATCGGTATAGACTTTTATTTTTGTGGCATTTGCAGCCTGAATAGTTGCGGAGGCATTTGCGCAAATTACTATAGCATCGATGACCGGCTGTGGAGCTCTGTTAGCCACCAAAACAGCTTTAGTGGAGTTGGAAACACACCCTGCTTTGCTGCTCGTTGTTAGTGTTATGTCATAGGTGCCAGGCTGGTTGTATTTTGCCTGAGCATTTTCTAAAGTGCTTTGGGAACCATTGCCAAAGTCCCAGGCCCAGCTCACTGCTTTTTCGCTTTGGCTGGCGAGGCTGATGGTGGGGTTAACACCTGGCTCAAGCAGAACAGTGTCTGAGCTAACGCTGAAATTGGCGTCGAGGCCGTCCATATTAACTTGCACAGAAAACAAGTCGCCAGTGTAGTTGTTGTCAGCGTTTCGCACGAAGAAGGTGGCGGGTGATTTGATGGTATCTGTCAGGTAGTTATTTCCGTGAATCAGCAGCGTGTCTGTGGCTCCGGCGTCGGCAAAGAAATCAAATGAAGTACCACCGGACAGGCTGATGGTAACCGGAGAATCCTTGCAGGCCAAAACTGTCGCAATGGTTCTCGGTTTGTTTTGGAATTCACCATACCTGAGGCGGGCTCGCTGCACGGCAGTAATGAGCCCATTTTTTGACTCGGCAGTAATCCATGCAAAAGCTACTTTTTCACTCTTAAAGGCGCCAAGGTTCCCGATCTTCACACCATTCATTTGAGCAGTGTTATTGCCTGCTCCACTTTGGCCGGCAGTTGTTTTGACCATTTCTGCACTCAGCCAGGCAAACTTGAGCGAATCCGAAAGCAGCGAGTCGGTTACGGCTATGTTTTCGTTCAGGTTATCGATGTCGGCTGCATAAAAAGTTGGAGTATTGTTTGTGAGCAGGGCTATCCCGCCATAGATATTGTCTTCGTCAATGTAGGTAACTCCAAGTCTTAGAGAGTCGACCCATTCAGTGCGGTTATTGTCGCCGACGCCGATGTTCCAGTTGGCGAAGAGTCCGGCATGAAGGTTCTCGATGGCATCAGAGGAGGTGTTTGTGATCCGATATTCAGTGATTAGGAAATTTCGGTCATCAGCAGAATCCCAAGACAGCGTTTTCTGCTCTACGAGAGTTGATAGAACTTCAGTCAGGCTTGCTGTAAAGCTGTTTTCGTAGTAATTGTCGGCAACTGTTCCGCCGAATAACTTGAGGTGCTTGTTAACGGAGAAATCATTGTTCCTCGTTCCGTATATGAGGTTATTGGCAACGTTGTCAGCTAATGTTGTATCACTATTACCGAGGAGAAACCCAGCATGGCTTGCCACACTAATATTTTGAAACTTCACCCCATTGCCTGCTTTTAGAGAGTCCATTGTGTAGCCAAGGTCTCCTTTCGAGTTAATGGTAAGTGATAGATTGGAAGACGAGGTAGTGGTCGAATCAGGGTGCGTGGTGAACTCAAAATATTGGGTGTCGTTGTAACCAGAAGCTTTGACTTTGGCTTTGAAAATGACCCTGGAACCAGGAGGAGTATTTTCATCCAGAATAGCAGAAAAAGCGTAGGTGGTAGTATCAAATGTGGCCAGGTAGGGGGTAGTCCAGGCGTTGCTGCTTAATGTCACTAAATTACTCAATGGTTCTAGTGTAATCTCCAGACCAGAGGCAGGCTTGAGCCAGTTTATAGCTTCCAGCTCATAGTGTACCGTGTCGCCAAAAAAGACCTTCTGCCCGGCCTGGGTGTATAAAGAATCTTTCGCCAAACGCACGGAAGGGGAAAGCGTATCAGTCAGGGCGCTGTACATGTTGAGCATGCCCCGGCCTAGTAGACCTTTGTACAGTGCATTGCCTGCCAACCCGTCTACAGATGTGCCGGTGATACGCAACTGCTCCATTATTTGGGGGGCAGAGTATTTCGGGAAATACGATCTGAGTAAAGCAGCTGCACCTGCCACCTGAGGAGAAGAGAACGATGAACCATCTGCGGTGCCATAGGTACTGTTGTTTCTGGTTGAATAGGCGGCTGTACCGGGAGCTACCAGGTCGACATAGTAGCTATAGGTAGCGAAGGAAGACTTGGTGCCGTCATTGGTGGAAGCAGCTACAGACAATACGTTGTCATAACTGGCCGGGTAAAAGGTAAGCTCGGCATTGGTGTTGCCGGCGGCAGCCACTACCACCACATCCCTTTCGAGCACAGTATAGTTAATAATGTCTTGCGCCGCCTGGCTATAATTCCCCGCCGAACCCCAGCTAAGATTGACAACGTCCATGCCCTGGTTAGCCGCATAGATAATAGCTTCGTAAGTACCGAATGAAGTATTGTCTTCCGTTTTAAAGGCCTTCAATGGCACAAACTTAGACTTGAAGCCCGTTCCGGCCATTCCTTTGGCATTGTTGGTTCTGGCTGACGATAAACCGGAAACGTGTGTGCCGTGGTCTCCAAAATCTGATTTGGGGTCACTATCTCTGTTGGCGAAGTCCCAGCCACGGTAGTCGTCTACGTAACCGTTCCCGTCGTTGTCGACACCGTCGATAGGGTCATTTGTGTTCAGGTAGATATTTTTGTTTAAGTCCTCGTGGGTATAGTCTGCTCCGGTGTCAATAATGCCAATGACAATGGTAGAGTCGCCAGTCGTAATCCCCCAGGCATCATAGGCTTTGATAGACGAGAGATAGGGCTGCTTGGGGCTTGCTGTGGCGGCGTCCGGGTCGTTGGGTATCAGAAAGAGCTGCTCTTTGAAAACCGGCTCGGCATAAAGCACATTGTCATACCGAAGTAATTCGTTGATCGTTTCCAGCACATTGCCCTCTGCCAACTCAACTTTGTACATGTTAGCCAGGTATTTGCTTGGCCGCTGGAGCGTCCTTGCGTTTGAATTGGATGCAGGATCGAGTGCCTTCAGCTCCTTTATCGGTATCTTCTGGCCAATATTGGATGGGGCAATATCGGGAGCGGCTTGTAACGTCCTGCCGCCTGTTGAATAGCTGCCGTCTTTGAATTTAATGATGAGCTGATCAGACTGGATGTCAGCCGCTGATTTACCCGACGGTAGTTGGTATTTTCTGCTGGGTTGGGCACTGCTCGCCAATGGCCATAAGACCATGAGCAGCAAAAAGCTGCCCGGTAACAACACTTTACACCAATGGCTTACCCTCATTTCTTAAGCTGCTAACGCACCTTTACTTTTCGCACTATCTGTGAGAAGAGAGAAGGGAAAAACCGCTTCACATAAATACCTCCCACTTCTTTGACTCCTCCTATGTACACCTCTTCCTTTTCTTTTTCCACTGCTTTCACAATCGTCCTTGCCGCCGCTTCGGGCGCAATGCCATTTGCCTGAGCGTCGTCCATCTCATTGAATTTCCCGCCGTCGCCGGTAACAGAATTGACGGAAATCTGCGTCCGGATGAACCCAGGACAGATGATGGTCACTTTAATGCCATCGTCGTGCAGTTCTGCCCGGAGCCCGTCGTAGAAGCCATGCAAGGCATGTTTGCTGGCCGCATACCCTGTTCGATAAGGCGAGCTGATGATACCCACAGCACTGGAGATCACTACATGGTGCCCGTTTTTTCTGCTGATCATGCCGGGTAGCAGCGCCTTTGAAAGGGCAATGGCTCCAAAATAATTGACCTCCATTACCTTGCGATCAACATCCAATTGGGTGTCTTTGGCCAGTGAGCGCTGACTGATGCCGCCGTTGTTTACAAGCACGTCGACCACACCAAACATAGCTTCCGCTTCTTTAGCTTTGGCTTCAAGACTTGCTGCATTGGCCAGGTCGACTGTCAGTATTTTAACATTTTCCTCAGCCAGGCCTTGCACAGTTGCTACACAAGCAGCTTTCACCCTTTCCAGTTCTTCCTGGCGGCGAGCCGACAGAATAAGTTTCGCTCCCCTTCTGGCCATTTCATAGGTAATCGCCTCCCCAATTCCTGAAGATGCACCTGTGATCCACACTACTTTGCCTTTTACCTCAGCCATACGCTACTTTCTTTTTTTCCACTGGGTGAATGAATAATTATAAGGATTTTTTTCGTCAGAGGACATGTCTTTTCGACTAACTTCTTTCCAAATGTGTGTGTCAGGAAGAGGATATTTCACATTTCCCTCCACAATTACATCAATTTCTGTGATATAAAGGATGTCGGAAATAGGCTGTGTTTGCTTGTAGACTTCCCCCCCGCCAATGATATAAAGCTCTTCTTCTCCGGCTGCTTTGGCTAACGCTATGCCTTTTTCTATAGAATCAACAACATGGGCGCCCTCCAGGCTGAAGTTTTTGTCTCTTGTTACAATAATAAACGTTCTGCCAGGGAGAATTTTACCAAGCGACTCGAAGGTTTTCCTCCCCATGAGCACATGATGACCCATGGTTTGGTCCTTGAAGTACCTGAAGTCCTTGGGCATATGCCACAGCATTTTATAGTCATTGCCGATGACACCATTCCGGGAGACTGCTACTATTTGGGATATGATCATATTCTATTGCCTCTGAGAAATTCTTCAATGTCCATTCTTTTCTTGCCTTCCATCTGCAAATCCTCGATGGAGATATACCCATCTGCGGTTTTTAGATAGAGGTACGTCTTGCTGTCACTCAGCATTTCTTTTTCGCCCTTTTGGTTGATTTTTCGTGCTTTGTAAACTTTCACAGTTTTGCCCATTAGGGTTGTCCAGGCGGTGGGGTAGGGCGATAGGCCTCTGATGAAGTTAACCACCTGCTCCGTCGGTTGTTCAAAATTGATCTCACAGGTTTCTCTGAATATTTTTGGTGCCGTAGGCGTGTCTTCGAAAACTTCCTGCGGCTTTTCCTTGTAGTTGCCTTCTGCAATGGCTTCGACTGTTTTTAACACCAGTGCGGCTCCCTTATTCATGAGTCTTTCATACACTGTGCCAACGTTGTCCTCATCGCTTATCGGTTCTTTTTCCTGAAAAAGGATATCGCCAGTATCAATTTCGTGTTTCAGAAAAAAAGTAGTGACACCCGTTTCTTTCTCGCCGTTGATAATAGCCCAGTTGATGGGTGCTGCGCCACGGTATTTGGGCAAAAGCGATCCATGCAGGTTGAAAGTGCCTAAAGCCGGCATTTGCCATACTATTTCGGGCAGCATGCGGAAGGCAACTACTATTTGCAGGTTGGCATCCAATGCCTTCAACTCCGCAATGAATTCTGGCGACTTAAGGTTGGTTGGTTGCAGGATATTGAGTCCCTTTTCTTCAGCATAGGCCTTAACAGCCGACACACCCAACTTTTTACCCCTCCCTTGAGGCTTGTCAGGTGCTGTAATCACCCCAACAATATTCCACCCATTGGCTACTAAAATATCAAGACTTGGTACGGCGAATTCTGGCGTACCCATAAATACTATTCGAAGATCCTTTGTCATGAAGGCTGTTTATTCTAAATCATCATACAACAGATGTTTCTTTCTTATCTGCTTGTATGCATTAAGCTTTTCCTGCCAGGTGGCTTTGATCTCAGCCTCACTCATTCCTTGCTCAATTTGTTTACGAAGGTCAGGAGTTCCCGCCAGAAGGGCGAAGTAGTTGTTGAAAAAACTGGAGTCGGCTGGCGTTTTCTTGTAAAATGAAATGAGATAGGAAAGATCCACGGCATTGGGTACGGGAGCTTGCCTCATGTCGATACCATAGCAAAGTTTGTCCTGATGTTTTGGATCCATCGACATGCCCGGAATTGGAACGGGAGTAAATTGAAAGTCGCCAAACTCAGGCGAAGGGTAGCCCAATACTTCAAAGGGAAAATGAGTACCTCTGCCCAGGCTCATCATCGTGCCCTCAAAAAGGCAGATAGACGGATACCAGGCGATGGAATGATCGGTTGGTAGATTGGGCGACGGGCTTACAGGCAGATTATAAGAGCTGCTATGTGTCCAATTCGCCAGCCTGATCACTTGCAAGTCGGCTTTAACGCTATTTTCCAGCCACCCCTCGTTGTTGATCATGGTGGCTAGCTCGCCCATGGTAAGGCCATAGGCAATAGGAATGGGGTGGAGGCCCACAAATGACTTTTGGGCTTCTTCCAAAACCGGTCCGTCAATTACATTGCCCAGTGGGTTGGGCCTGTCAAGCACTATAAATGGCAAACCGTTTTCTGCGCAGGCTTCCATGGCATAACTCATGGTGCTGGTATAGGTGTAGAACCTGGCCCCTACGTCCTGAATGTCAAAAATCACTACATCAAGGCCTGAAAGATCTTCCTTTGTAGGTTTGTTGTGGCTGCCATAGAGGGAGAGGATGGGGATTCCTGTTTTCGAGTCGACTTCATTTCCCACCTTGTCCCCGGCGGGGGTGTCGCCTCTAAAACCATGCTCTGGCGCAAATATCTTTTTGATAGCAATCCCTCTGCTTAGCAGCGAGTCAACCAGGTGCGTTTCCCCTAGCATAGTGGTGTGATTCACTACCATACCCACGTTTTTATTTTGCAGAAGTGGCAAGTATTCTTCCATCTGCGCTGCGCCAACTTTTATCTGAGAATCAGCTACCTCTTCCACTACGGCCTTCTTATCTTCTTGTTTTGCCGCATCAGAGCCGCAGGCAGTCAGCATAATGGTAAAAAATGCAATCCTAATCATAGTGTAAATGTGAGGCATGTCTTTATTTTTGTGAGGGTCGAAACTAATTCCGCTGGCAAAATTAATCATTTTTGAATCTTTCCTACTTTATATCGAAGCGAATAAACAAAGACCATGAAGGGTCATTTTCGGCCTCTATTGGCAGGATCGCTATAGCGAGCATTGCTGTAGGCCTGGCCAGCGCTTTAGTGGCTTTTTTGATCCTGAGGGGCTTTCAGACTACGATCGTTGACAAGATATATGGTTTTGCGGGGCACATGCAGATTTCAAGGTACACCTTGAAATCCAACAATTTTGACGAGCCCCCAATAAGCCTTACGTCTGACTTTTACACTCACTGGAAGGAATATGACTTTGTTTCTCACGTGCAGCCTATTGGCTACAAGATGGGGATTCTTAAAACTGAGGAAGCCGTTTTGGGTGTGGTGTTCAAGGGAGTGACGAAAGATTTTGATTCAACCAGGTTTACACCAAGCCTTGTAAAAGGTCATTTTCCGCATTTTTCTGACAGTAGTTACTCTCTTGAAGTGCTATTGAGCCAAAGAATAGCAGACAAGTTGGAGAAGGATATTGGTGATGAAGTGATCATGTATGTGGTGCAAAATCCTCCCAGGTTCAGAAGGTTGTCGATTGCAGGCATTTATGAAACAGGCCTCGAAGACTTCGACGACAGGATGATTTTAGGGGATTTGGGCCTGGTACAACGCCTCAACAACTGGCCCGACTCTTTAGTAGGTGGCTATGAGGTGTTTTTGCGTGACCCTTCCGACATGGAAGCCGCTGAAAATGAAATGTACGATGTGCTGGACTCGGATTTGTATGCTGATACAGCTGATAATAAGTACTTTCAAATATTTGAATGGCTGCAGATGCTGGACAGGAATGTGGCCATTTTTCTGGTGCTCATCCTTTTTGTTGCCAGCTTCAACATGGTGTCTTTTCTTCTCATCCTCATTATGGAGCGCACAAACATGATTGGGGTGCTGAAAGGCCTCGGGGCCACCGACCTGACGGTAAGGCGAATTTTTTCGTGGAATGGCATGCGGCTCATTGCCAGGGGGATGCTATGGGGCAATGTAATTGCCGGTGGGTTGGGGCTGCTTCAAAGTCAATTTCACATCATACCACTTGATGCTGCCAGCTACTACATGCACTACGTGCCTATCTATTGGGACTGGTGGGCGATTGTGTTGGTAAATATCCTCACTTTTGTGGTAGTGAACCTCACGTTGTTTATTCCGACAACAGTCATTATCAACATCAGACCTATTGCTGCTATTAAGTTTGACTAAGCTTCTACCCGCAGGTATTTCCTGAAAAGGCTATAAATCCTCATTTGCAGCACGCCCAGAACAGCTTCCTGAAAAATGCCCCGGGTCATTTTGGATTCTCCACGGCTTCGGTCGGTGAAAATGATCGGAATCTCCTTAATTTTGAAGCCATATTTCCAGGCAGTGAACTTCATTTCGATCTGGAAAGCGTAACCAACGAACTTGATTTTATTGAAGGGAATAGTCTCCAGCACATGCCGGCGGTAGCATTTGAAGCCCGCAGTAGTGTCTGACACAGGTATACCGGTAATGAAACGAACATATAAACTGGCGAAAATAGACATCATTACCCGGCTTATCGGCCAGTTGACCACATTCACCAGCCCATCTACATACCTTGAGCCAATGGCAACATCAAAGCCATCCTTGTCGCAGGCGTTAAAAAGCTTCGCAAGGTCTTTAGGGTCATGAGAGAAATCGCAGTCCATTTCAAACATGTATTCGTAGCCCTTATCCAACCCATATTGAAATCCGGCTATATAGGCGGTGCCAAGCCCGTGCTTGCCCTCTCTTTCCAGAATATGAAGTCTGTCCGGCCAAATACTCTGCATGTGCTTAACGATGGCTGCGGTGCCATCCGGAGAGCCGTCATCCACGATAAGCAGGTCAAACTGCATGGGTAAATCAAACACCGCTTCGATCATAAGAGCGACGTTCTCTTTTTCGTTGTAAGTTGGGATAATGACTAAGCCTTTATTCACAGTTTTTGCTAGTGAACGCCAAACATATTAAAACCATTTCGTTTCTTGAATATATAAAGTGAATTTGCCGCTTTTTTAACGATTAAATACCAGAGTCAGTTTATGAACAAAGCCATATTTCTAGATAGGGATGGAGTAATTAACGTCGAAAGGGGCAAGTATACCTTTAAGCCTGAGGACTTTACCATCGAGGCGGGAGTGAAAGAGGCTTTAGAAATTTTAAAAAAGAACGGTTACGTAACTGTTGTTATCACCAACCAGGCTGGAATTGCCAAAGGCATCTACACAAAAGAGGACGTAGAGGCATGCCATGCAAAGATGCATAAGGAATTGCCCGGTCTTATCGATGATGTTTTTTATGCACCCCACTACCCTCCGATCTCAGAATCGCTTGGCAGGAAGCCTGACTCCCTGCTTTTTGAAAGGGCACTTGCTTTGTATAACGTTGACCCGCAGCAATCATGGATGGTGGGCGACAACGACCGGGACCTGGTGCCCGCCAGAAAGCTGGGAATGCACACTGTTGGCATTGGGGCAGTAGAAAGGTTTCATTCTGCTGACGCCTGTGTAAGCAGCCTTTTGGAAGCGGTAACTAGTATTATTCTGAAATAGAACGCCGTGGAAGGAACTCAGTTACTTACTTGTAGCCAAGTATTTTCAGCATGCTGTCGCTTTCCTGCTCTTCTCTGAAAAGTTTGGTTGTTACTGTTCCTCTCTGGTCTCTGTCGATGATGATGTGTTTGGGAGCGGGAATCAGACAATGCTGAATGCCCCCGTATCCACCCAGGGCCTCCTGGTAGGCTCCCGTGTGGAAGAACCCGAAGAAAAGCGTTTCGTCGTCTTCAATCACAGGCAGGAACACCTCCGAAGTGTGCGCCTCTGAGTTGTAGTAGTCCATGCTGTCGCAGGTAAGGCCGCCGAGGTTTACTTTGTGGAAGTTGTTGTCCCAGTTGTTGATGGGCAGCATGATGTATTTTTGGTTCAATCCCCACACATCAGGCAGGTGAGTAATGAATGAGCCGTCCATCATGTACCAAAGCTCCTTGTCGTTTTGTAGCTTTTGGTCAAGCACTGAGTAGATCGTGGCACCGCTTTCGCCTACGGTAAACGAGCCATATTCAGTGAAGATATCGGGTACCGGCACATTGTTCTTATTGCAAATCCACTGAATGTTTTCAACGATCTGCTCGGCCATGTAGGGGTAGTCGAATTCAAACGCCAACGAGCTTTTTATAGGGAAACCGCCGCCTATGTCGATAGTGTCGAGTTCGGGGCAGGTCTTTTTTAGCTCGCAGTACATGTAAATGAACCTGCTGAGCTCCGACCAGTAGTAAGCAGTGTCTTTTATGCCGGTATTAATGAAGAAGTGAAGCATTTTGAGCTTCGCCTTCGACTTACCGTCCTTGATCCTGTTTTTGTAAAAGTCGATGATGTTGTTGTACCTGATGCCAAGGCGGGAGGTGTAGAACGCAAAGTTCGGCTCCTCATCAGCAGCCACCCGGATGCCGATTTGAAACTCATCAACTGTCACGCCCGATTCGTATTTATCAAGCTCTCCCAGGTTGTCAAGAATGGGCACACAGTTTTTGAAACCGTCGTTGATCAGGTCGGTAACATACTCAGTGTAAAGCGGCCTTTTGAAGCCATTGCAAACCACAAAGGTGTCTTTAGAAATCTTGCCTTTCTCAAACAGGTTCCTAACGATAGGAATGTCATAAGCAGACGACGTTTCGATGTGAATGTCGTTTTTAAGGGCTTCCTCCAACACAAATGAAAAGTGCGAGGACTTGGTGCAATAGCAATAAGTATACTTGCCTCCGTACTTGTGTTTAGCTATGGCGTTATTGAAAATTTCTTTGGCGTACTGTATTCGTTCACTGATTTTCGGGAGATAAGTGAGCTTGAGAGGCGTGCCATATTGTTCTATGACATCCATCAGGTTCACTTCGTTAAACAACAATTGATTGTTTTCTACTCTAAATTCTTCAGTCGGGAATTCAAAGGTCTGATCAATCAGATCGAAGTAGCTTTTCATCTAAATCAGTGCGGTTCTTGATTACATTTAATATACCAGGTGCCGTGCTATAAAGGGCACAGAAAAGCAAATATAAAGGTATAGGTCTGCCATTAACAACAGTATTGCCAAATGATCTGGGCTAGCAGCTATTTTTTTATATAATCGCTTATTTTTCAGGCAATTAGTGCAAATGAAGAAAACATTAACATTTCAGATGCGCTTTGAGGGTTTTCAAGGTATGGGTTGAGTTTTGGTGACATGCGCAATTTTCCTACGTGTTTTTGCGAATATTTAATAATTGATGTGATTTCGATGGTGAAAATATCTTAAATTGCACCGTGGATGAATAATATTGACATCCTTACCCTAATTTTATGTCTTGTTACATAGGTAAACAACTGGAACCCAACCAGGCGCTCAGAGTCAGAGCGTTGCCGTGCAGAATATACCTGCCCTATTATCATTTTTCGTATAACTAGCCCTGCCTGATTCTGGAACGCCAAGCAGGTCTGCTTTTTTTGACATCGTAAAGCAACAGGCGTTCGTTAACTGGTTTTCAAAGCTTAAACAACATAATCCCATTATATAATGAAAGAGATTTTGCTCATCGAAGTTAAGTCAGAACTCGGTGCAGGCACAAGAGGTGCCAGTTTGGGCATCGATGCGGTTAAAATTGCCAGCATCGATCTTCAGTCAGATTTTTTTGCCAGGTACGATTCAGTGAATGTTCGTACCGACAACAGCCCATTGTTCACCGGCTTCATTTCACCTTCGGCTAAGTATGTGAACGCTATTATTGGTGTGGAAAAAAGAGTGTGCAATGCTGTGTGTGAGGCGCTGGAGTTTGGTCAGCTGCCCATGGTGCTGGCTGGTGATCACAGCACGGCGTTTGGCACTATCGCAGGCGTGAAAAAGGCATTTCCGGACAAGAGACTCGGCGTGATTTGGGTGGATGCCCATGCCGACCTTCATACACCCTATACTACGCCTTCGGGCAATGTGCATGGCATGCCGTTGGCCATGGCACTGGGCACCGACAACCGGGACGTGCAAACCAACGAACCGCCGGCCGAGGTGGCCCACATCTGGGAGGAGATCAAAAAAATCGGCGTAGAGGGGCCTAAGCTGCACCCTTCTGATGTGGTGTTTATTTCAAAACGTGACACTGAAGCGCCTGAAGACTATCTGGCTGAAAAACATGGTATGCGTAACTATACTACTGAGGAAGTAAGAAAATATGGCCCGAAGAAAGTAGCAGCCATGGCGCTTGAGCAACTGCGGGAGTGCGACATGATTTATGTGTCATTTGACGTCGACAGCCTTGATCCTTCTGTGTCGGTGGGTACTGGCACCCCCGTGCCTGGTGGATTGACGGTAGAGGAAGCAAAAGTGATCAATACTGAGCTGGTGAAAAGCCCAAAGGTGCTGTGCTGGGAAATGGTGGAAATCAACCCAACGCTGGATTCAGAAAACAAGATGGCCGAAGTAGCTTTTGAAATAATGGAGGCGACCGCCAGATCATTCGAAGACTCGAGGATGAAGCCGGTGTTGGTTTAGTTGAAGCTTAATTGAAATTGGTTTATCAAAAGGATGTGGCATCAACCACATCCTTTTTTTATAGCGTTGCTAGATGCCCCGCAAGAGTCGGAATAACAATGAAATAACCAATAGTACGACGAAAATGTAAAACACAATTTGTGCTATACCTGCTGCGGCTCCGGCTATCCCGCCAAAGCCCAAAACTGCTGCAATCAATGCGATAATCAGCAGTCCAATAATCAATCTTAACATAGCTTTTAATTTTGGTTGAAAATAAAATGATCTCCCCAATGCTAACGGCTCAAAACAGCCTGGGTTGGGAGTAAAAGAGTTATGTTGTTGATTATCAGGTAAATAAAATTTTATAGAATAGAAATATAGAAAGAAAATATTGAATATTTTCTTGTTGATGCATTCTCTAAAATGGCTTCGATTCTACGGTAAAAGTCTGGTTCTTCTACTCTTTCAACCAACCCATACGAGCTGCCCAATCCCGCAGGTAAGCCTGTCTGAATTTGTTCACTGTTTTTGCTCCGGCTCTATTGATTTCGATAAGCGAATCGGCAGGATTATCCGTCCAGTAGTGTGGGCCATGGTCAGTTTTAATAAATGAGCCTCCCCAGCTTTCTCCTTCCGGGTTGTCTATGTCGCCATTGAGAAAATAGAGCACCGATGGTGTGTCGCCCATTTTGATGTCCTTTTTCTTTTCCCAAAAAAATTCCCCTAATGCTCCATGGCCTTTCAAATGACTTTCAACAAAGGTGAGATTGCCCATACTATTGGTGGTGTCGCCGCCCATGTACATGCCCCTGAAGGTGGTATTATTTTCAATCCACCACAGGTCCGAGTGGTTATTAAAAAGGTAATCTCTCGATTTTGGATCCTGCACTGTGTTCCACGATCCAATAGAGTACACTCTTATGTTGCTTTTTATAGAAGGGGCGTGGTGCACTGCCTGGGCTACATCGGTTATTGATCCCCACACGAGGATGTACAGCGGCTGGCCAGCGTTTTCTTTGGCCTTGTCTATTATCCATGAGGCGCCGTCACTTAATTCTGTGGGAACTTCAGTTTTAAGTGAATCGGTGGCTCCTTGTTTGGTGATGCTGAGTAGGTATTCAGGAGTTGGAAAAAGTACTGAGTGCTCTTTGAGCTTTTCAAAATCCACTGCATAGGCAGCAATAGATTCCTCAATGTGTTCCTTTCTCCCGGCATCAGGGGGCGAGCTAATCAAGCCGAGGAGGTTGAAGCGGTCGGCGTAGAGAAACAAATGAACAAGAGACTGGTAGTCGTCGGGGTCGCTGCCGCCGATATCTGTAGAAACAATAATATTTGGGGCTTCGTAGTCTGCATTCGTATCATTACAATCCGACAAAAAAGCAATGCTGATGATAAGCACCAAAAAAAGTAATTTTGAGGCGGGGATTTTTAAAAAATCTCGTGATGGCATTTTAGCTTTCATTGAGTTGTCATAATAGGTTCTCATATCAAAGCATTATGAAAGATATTAATGCGTTAAATATAATTTATACAAGAATTATTTGAGTTATTTTAATATAAGTGGTAACTTTACCGATTCGCCACCTTTTTTTGGATACATTATACCGCTTTTGGCTGTGGCAAACAGGTGTATGAACTTTTGAAGTGTTTGTCTCTAAGCTAAATTATTAAAGTTTTACTCATTATGGCTGTTCGACCTAACCTAAAAGCAGCAGTGGGGCTGATACTACTATTGCTATCAGGCACTGTTTCTGCACAGAATTTTTCTGCCGGTGTAAATACCGAAAACCCCAACCCAAGGGCAGTGCTCCACCTCGTTTCCCCCAACGGCGACCAGGGGCTCCTCATTCCTCAACTTACCACAGCGCAAAGAACAAGTATGGCGGGCGGGCTCAATGCCCAGTCCAATGGTTTGCTTGTGTACGACAATGAACAGGGGCTTTTCTACTTCTGGCTGAATAGCGGATGGATTGCCCTGTCAGTTACTGACAATCAAACCCTTGCTGTGTCGGGTACCAACCTTACCATTCAAAACGGCAACTCGGTGGACTTGGCAGCCACAGGCTTTCTTTTGGCTGAAACTGACCCAACAGTGCCTGATGCCATCAAAGACGGCATCGACTGGACTGAGCTAACCAATATACCGGCTGGCTTTGCAGATGGTGTGGATGAAGTGGGGAGCTCCGCAGGCGACGGAACGACCATTTTGGGAGATGGAAACACAACACCTTTTTCAGTAGGCGTGATAGACATAGCGCAAGTAACTGGCCTGGCGACTATCGCTGCGAGCGGATCGTTCAACGACCTGGCTGATGTGCCGGCCAATTTGGATGTGGACAATACCGATGACCTTTCTACTTCTGCTGTTCCGGCCCCTGGCGATGTTTCGGGAAGCTTTGCGCTGGGACTGGTGGTGGATCAGGTGGGGGGTGAGGCGGCTGCTGATGTTGGCGCTGCAACTTTTTTTGTGATCAACAACCCTTCAATTGATCCTGATTTCAGCGATGATCTTACTTTGTCTGATACGCCTTCCGGCGGCGATGTGAGCGGGGATTTTGGAACTGGGTTGGTTGTTGACTTTGTGGGGGGTGAGGCGGCTGCTGATGTTGGTGCAGCCACTTTTTTCGTGATCAACAACCCCTTTATCGACCCTGATTTCAGCGACGATCTTACTTTGTCTGATACGCCTTCCGGCGGCGATGTGAGTGGAGATTTTGGAACTGGCTTGGTGGTTGATTTTGTAGGAAGTGAAACTGCCTCTGATGTGGCAACCGCAACAGCACTTGTGATTGCCAATCCGACTCTTGACCTTGATGCTTCGGATGATTTTGATGGGGCTTATGGCAGCTTAACAGGCGTTAGTGTGGTGAATGCTGATGTAAATGCGGCGGCGGCAATAGCAGGAACTAAGATCAACCCCAACTTTGGCACTCAGGCAATCACAACCACAGGTGCAGTAACAGGCGCAAGCTTTTCGGGTGATGGCAGCGGATTAACCAACGTAACAGCTACCAACTTTACAGGTGGACTTGCAGGCGATGTTACGGGGACTCAGGGAGCGACTGTTATTGCCAATGATGCAGTAAACAGTACAAAAATACTCGATGGAACTATCGCAAATATTGACGTAAGTGGTACAGCTGCGATAGCCGGAACCAAGATCGCTCCCAACTTTGGCACTCAGGCAATCACAACCACAGGTGCAGTAACAGGCGCAAGCTTTTCGGGTGATGGCAGCGGATTAACCAACGTAACAGCTACCAACTTTACAGGTGGACTTGCAGGCGATGTTACGGGGACTCAGGGAGCGACTGTTATTGCCAATGATGCAGTAAACAGTACAAAAATACTCGATGGAACTATCGCAAATATTGACGTAAGTGGTACAGCTGCGATAGCCGGAACCAAGATCGCTCCCAACTTTGGCAATCAGGCAATTACAACCACAGGCGCAGTAACAGGCGCAAGCTTTTCAGGTGATGGCAGCGGATTAACCAACGTAACAGCTACCAACTTTACAGGTGCACTTGCAGGCGATGTTACGGGGACTCAGGGGGCGACTGTTATTGCCAATGATGCAGTAAACAGCACAAAAATACTCGATGGAACTATCGCAAATATTGACGTAAGTGGTACAGCTGCGATAGCCGGCACCAAGATCGCTCCCAACTTTGGCACTCAAGCAATTACAACCACAGGCGCAGTAACAGGCGCAAGCTTTTCAGGTGATGGCAGCGGATTAACCAACGTAACAGCTACCAACTTTACAGGTGCACTTGCAGGTGATGTTACAGGGAGTCAGGGAGCGACTGTCGTGAGCAATGTAAGCCCTGGCGCTATAGCTGCCGGTGGAGCTGCTGCTGGCGACATTCTAGAATTTGACGGAGCCAACTGGGTTCCTGTGCTCCAAAGCACGGCGACTCTCAGTGACGGTACCAGCATAACAGGTAATGGCACATCGGGCAGTGAGTTAACGGTTGCCGCCGTGGCTCCTGGCCTGATCACCGCTGGTGGAGCTGCTGCTGGCGACATTCTAGAGAATTTGACGGAGCCAACTGGGTTCCTGTGCTCCAAAGCACGGCGACTCTCAGTGACGGTACCAGCATAACAGGTAATGGCACATCGGGCAGTGAGTTAACGGTTGCCGCCGTGGCTCCTGGCCTGATCACCGCTGGTGGAGCTGCTGCTGGCGACATTCTTGAATTTGATGGAGCCAACTGGGTTCCAGCTACCAATACTGCAGGGTCCTTAAATGACGCCTTTATTTTTGTTGGTAACGGATCTAACGTACCAGTCGGTGTTGCTGTATCTGGTGATTTGACGCTTTCAAATACTGGCGTGGCCACAATTGCAGCTAATGCCGTTGACAATACGAAAATTGCGGCAACAACTATTACCAACAACGAAATTAGTGGCACAGCAGCCATAGCAGGCACCAAAATCACTCCCGATTTCGGCACACAGAATATCATCACGTCAGGTAATATACAGCTAACCACCAGCCCCACAGCCGGATACGTGCTTACCTCCGATGCTACTGGAATTGGAACCTGGCAGCCAGGCAGCTTTGCCCTGCCGTACACCAATTCTGTTGCTGATATCAACGCCCTATTCGATCTTGACAACGTCGGTACTGGCCCGGCTGCAAGGTTTGCGAATACAACCACTAATGGTACAGCATTGCAAATGGCTGGAAACATTGCTTTCGAAGAAAATTTAACGAGAAAGATTGCGATTCGAGACAATTTGACTGCTGCGGGAGATGATTTAGAGGTTGCTGCAGGAAACACGCAATTCGCAGCTGCCAATGGCGGAGTTTTAACATTAAGAGGTGGAAATGCTTTAACAGGAAATGGGGGCAATGTGCGAATCGAGCCAGGCACTGGAACAGGAAGTGGCGGTATTGATATGCGTGGGGTTACCAGATTTGGACAAACAGGGTTAGCCCCAGGACGCATTGAGCTGGAAGACGACACTGGATTAAATGCGGTTTCAATCATTGCTCCTTCTGGTGTCACCAGCTACACACTAACTATGCCAACCGGAACAGGTACCGGCGCTTTAACTAATGACGGATCCGGAACTTTGACATGGAATCCGGCAGGTGCTGGCAATTATATTATTGACGCTAACGAAAACCAGAAAGGTGGTGCAAGTGCAGCTGCTGCAATCACCACTGGTGTTCAAAATGTTGTGCTTGGAAACTTATCAGGGAGTGGGTTGACCGTTGGAAATGGAAATGTCGTTGCAGGCCATTCCGGAGGTCTGAGTTTAGTAGGTGGGTCTGATAACCTGGTGGTTGGCCGCCTTGCAGACGTCTCTGGTGATGGGAGTAATAATGTGGTGCTGGGTGATAACGCAGATGCGGCAGGAAGCAGTTCTGTTGCGATTGGTGCTAGTGCCATCGCCTCAGGCAACCGAGCCATTGCCATAGGAGAGAATGCGCAGGCAAATGCCATTCGGAGCATCGCCATCGGTGCAGGCACCGTTGCTACAACAACCCAAACGGCTATCATTGGTGATGGTGTTTCCAACAACACAACTTTCGACGTGGGAATTGGCACCGCAGCGCCGGGAGGCAGATTGGAGGTTTCAACTAAGACAGGAGAGACTGGGCAAAATGGCATAATTATCAATCACCAGGCTGACTCAGGTTTTGGCTTGCTGCTTACCCAAGGCAACTCCGGCAATATAAACGATGCCATGCAAGTCACCAATTCAGGAGGAGCCGGTGTTTCAACTCGTGCGGGATGGTTTAGAAACATTGAAGCAACAAATGCAGGCCCAGCCCTGGCTGCACAAAGTGCAGGCACTGGCCCTTCTATGCAGGTAGACAAGGCAGTAGACGGTGATGCCCTGGTGGTCAATCACACTTCTTCACTTGGCAATGGCATTTTTGTGAACATGAACCCGGTAGGTACAAACCCTGCCGTTCAGATTTCCAACTCTGGAATCGGAGGTTCCATTACAGCGGACGGAAATATAACGACTTCGGGCAATCTCACCGGTACTGATATTGCGGCCGCCAACAATATCTCAGCAGGAGTCAATGTGACCGCTACAGGAGCATTGTCTGGCGGAACCCTTTCTGTAACTGGCCAGGCAGTAGTTAACGGCCGGTTTATCACCCCGCCACCTGGAACAAATCAGACGGTTATTTCTGCACTCCCGGCACCAGCATCACGTATTGTCAGGTTGGTCGGAGGAGGAACTATCAATTCAATTGGGGCTGGACAAAATGGCCAAGAGCTGATATTGATTAATGCCGGACCTCAAGTAGATGTTATCAACGGAACTATTCTGCTCAATAACTTGAGCGATCATACCATGAATAATGGAGCTACTTTGCATTTGATTTATGACACTGGTTTGGCTGCCTGGATTGAAATTTCAAGGACTGTTCGTTAATAGCATGAGATACGTTTTCGTCTTGCTTTTGCTTCTGCCATTTGCGGCACTTTCACAATCCTTCAACCTCGGAGGAGATGCCGACCTGTTCGTTGGCAGCGATGCCAGCTTTTACTTCGGGGGCAACACAACCCTGAATGGGAACCTGAACAACCAGGGGCAGGTAACGAGCTTCAGTGATATCAACTTCGTTTCAAACACGGATGTCGGTAGCATCAAATTTATAGGCACCGCTGATCAGGAACTTGTGGGTGAGGGCCTGATTTTCTTTGACTTTACGGTGGATAAAGACGGGCAGCTAAGGTTGAATCCAAGAAAAATTACTATCAACGGCGCACTGAGCATGGCCAGGGGAGTGATCAAAACCGATGCCGACCAGCAGGTGATTATCAAAGGCAACACAACGGCCGGTGGCACGGGATACATTGAAGGGCGAGCTTTCGGGGTGTTGTCTGATGGACAGCTCACCTTTCCTACCGGCATCAATGGCTTTACTAACTACATTACTTTCAGCGGATTCGATCCTGATATCACCTTCGAGGTGCAAATATTGCAACCCGACCCTGCCACGCTGACCCCGGATGAGGACATCGTGGGCATTGCTGACCAGGTAGAGTGGCAGGTGGTATCTCCCGAAGTGCCGGCAAGCGCATTTGTTAGTGTGGATTTTTCAGGTATAGACCTGGAGAGTTTTCAAAATGGGGAACCGATACGGTCGGAGAAATACGAAGCGGCGTTGGTTATGTACACTGCCGACGATACCCTATACCATAGCGTTCCCGGCGTCTTTGTGGATGGCTCTGATCCGCAGTCATCGTCGTTTGGCAGGTTTGAGTCGACAGAGCGCATCGCCATCTCAAGCGAAGTCACCCGGTTAAATATTGCGCTTATACCAGTGATCATCAGACCGCACTTCTTTGTCCCCAACTCCTTCGCACCCAATGGTGAACTGGACGAGAATCATTTGTTCCGGCCATTTTACTCAGGTGATAAGGTAACAAGCATTTACATGAGGGTGTTCGACTCGTTCAACAAAGAGGTATACCTCTTTAGTCAGGCGGGAGACGATGTCGACCTTTCGATGATGGGCTGGGATGGCACCATGCCATCGGGAGTGGGAGCGCCCAATGGCGTTTATTACTACACCATTCAGTTGCAGGGCGAAACAGAGAATCATAATCAATCGGGCGCAGTACTTTTGGTAAAATAATATGAGAAAAACTTTTACTGCAGCGATACTTTTCATTTCACTCAATACCCTGGCTCAGGAGGGGCAGTTTTCGCAATACTTTGCCAGTTCGTCTTTCATGAGCCCGGCCTTTACAGGGGCTATTCCTAACCTCTCCCTCAACTCCAATTACAAGAGAGGGGGCAGTCCCAATTCAGAAAACTTCTTTGAGATGGTGCAAACCACCTTCACCTACCCGTTTCAAAAGCACACGAGCAAGTCGGTGCAGGTAGGTGGCGCAGGGATCAGCTTTTTTCAGGAGCGCCGGGGCTACCAGGGGCTTTACAGTGCCAGAAAGGTGCTGTTGAACGGCGCCTACAATATCAAGCTTGATCAGTTTTCAAACCGTTACTTTATTTTTGGCCTACAGGGGGGCGCTGTGCAGCAGCGAATCAACGGCAATCAGCTGCAGTGGGGCTCGCAATTCAATAAGTATTTTGGCTATGACGACACCAGGCCAGGGGAGGGCATTCCCGTTTCTTCTGTTTTCTACCCGGTCTTTAATTTTGGGGTCATGTACACAGCTTTCGACAACCAGAACCTTTATATCAGAGACAGAAGCTTCACGTTCGGTGCCAGCATCGATAACCTTAACCGGCCGGTGATCGACTACCAATCGGTTGAGCCAAGTCACCTCAATTTTCTTTACAAAGCATTTGGCTCAGTGAAGCTGCCACTCGCACCTCGCTGGCACATATTCCCGTCTTTCTATGCGCTGTATTCCCATGGCAATACTCAGGTAAACGCTGGTACTTACCTGTCCACCTTTCTTAGCTCTGTGCGCTCCCGCACTGCGTTTCTTATGCAGTTTGGAGCGTGGTACAGAGTGGGAGATTCGGTCATTGTGCTCACTGGCTTCCAGGTAGAAAATATAAGGCTTGGGTTCAGCGTGGACCTGAATGCACAAACTTACAACCTGGGCACGGAGCTAAGCAATGACCTGCCAACGTATGAAATCTCGCTCACTTATAATTTGAATTTGTCTCGGCCGCTGCGTAATATGACCAGCCCCATTTTCTAGCCAATGAGAAAAGTAATACTTATCGCTTTTATTTTATCAGCCCACATCGGCTTCTCGCAGTCGGTGCCTAAGCTGGTGGAGTTTGCGGAGGCACACTTTGAGGCACATCAGTACCTGGAGGCCATTGAGTACTATGAAAAGATTGTTAGTATCGATAAGCAAAACATTGAGTCGAGGTACAAGCTGGCCATTTGTTATCAACAGACACTTCAGTACGATAAAGCGGAGGTAGCATTTGTTGCGCTGGGCAACCGACCCGACCATCCTTTTCGGGCAAGGTCACTTTACTATTATGCCACTTTGCGCATGCATGACAGTGCCTATGAGGAGGCGGACTCTGTTTACAATGTGTTGATCTCCATGCCTGATGCGAGTCCCGAGTTGATTGACTTATCCAGAAACCATAAGGAGGGGTGTTTGCTGGCCATCAGGCAAAAGAAAATCGATCGGGGATTTAAGGTGGATGTGTTAGAAGGTATAAACTCAAAATTTCATGATTTTGGAGCAGTTGTAAATCCAGGCAATCTCCATTTGGTATTTGCCACTACCCGCAACCTGCCAGGCGAGCAGTTTGAGGGCAGTCAGTACGATGGGCTACTGCCTGACCTGGCTGCCTATGAGCACCGCCGCAACAACCGCTGGGTATATGCTGGAGGAGATCAAAATTTTGAAAATATTAATACACATTGGGCGGAGGGATCCGGCTCCTTTACCGCCGATGGAAAGAAGTTCTATTTCTCATCCTGCCTGGGAGAGGCTGCTTCAGACTGTTCGATCTATGTTAGCTATCTGGAGAAAGACAAATGGACAAAGCCCGTGGTGCTGAATGAGTACGTCAACGAGCCTGGGTCGGAAAACAAACATCCCTATATCACCAGCTCAGGGGACACGCTGTTTTTCAGCTCAGATCGGCCTGGCGGAGCCGGGGGAGCCGATATATGGATGAGTTTGACAGGGGCGTATGCCGAATCATGGTCGCCAGCCATTAATTTGGGTAAAGTAATTAACTCCTCGGAGAACGAAATAACACCTTACTACTCTGAGGTGTTCAGTTGCCTGGTGTTTGCCAGCGACGGACATGTCGGCTATGGCGGTTACGACCTCTATGCAGCAAAAGGGCAGTCCTTTTTTGAGCCCCATGTCTACAATCTGGGCGCTCCGTTTAACTCCACCTGGGACGATACTTACTTTAATATTTCCGACTCCGTTGGCTTCCTCACCACCAACCGACTTGATGGGAAAATACTGGATCTTTTTTCCTTTCAGGTCAGCGATGAAAAGTTGTTTTTATCTCTTCTCATTTCCGGAGAATCGCTGATAGATGCCCGTATTATGTCGAACCTGAGAGATACCAGATCGATTGATATTGTGACGCTCAGGGTAGAGGACTATCAGGGATATGAGCTCTATGAAGCGGTCAACTTTGAGAAGCCAAAACCCGACCTTATAGTTGAAAAGCAAATGGGTGCCCGACCCAAAAAGGTATACAACCCGGAGGCAATTGCGGACGGAACTGGCACGCAGAATGGAACGCAGGGAGCTGGATCACGGCGAACTGGTGGCGGATCATATTTACCATCAGGCGCTGGAGGCAGGGCTAGCCTGGGCTTTTCCGGTGGCAGGTCGGAGCCTTCCAGGGATCAGTCTTTTGAGAAGATTCTATTCGATTTCGGCATGGCGGTGTTACGACCACAAGCGAAAGCAGCTTTGAATAGCATGGTGGAGCAAGTGAGCATCGATGACATCAGCAAGATCAGCCTGTTTGGTTTTGCTGACAATCTTGGTGGCGAAGAGTACAATATGGAACTCTGTAAGAAAAGGGGAGAGGCTGTAAAGACCTATCTTACGACTCTTGGTGTGCCAGCCGAAAAGGTGTTTGTTTACCCACGGGGTGAATTAACGCCTGAGGGTGACAGTGATCACTGGTTCAAAAGGATTTTGCGGAGAAGGGTGGAGGTGCAAATTGAGACGAACACTCCCGTTAGCCTGCTTTCGGCAAGCACCTACATCCTGAGAAAGCCTAATGACCTTATAGAGATCGCCAGGCAGCTTGGGTACGAATCGGATGCTTTGATCGCCTGGAATGGTCACCCAAAAAAGCCGTTACAAAAAGGCAGCACTATTCGGGTGTATGAACCAGCCCCGAACCCGCCAAATATGGCCAATTTTATCACTGAGGAGAATTTATTCGAATTTCTTCACAAGGTGGAACTCAATGCTCCCCCTCTAGAAGTTTTTAGAGACTAGAATATAAGCGCCCCAGTCGTAAGGGTTGTCATACTCCTTTCTAAACAGCCGTCTTGCGCTGAAGAAAGCGTCCTGTGGGTCCTCAAGTGACAACAATTCCTGATAGTAGATATTCATAAACCGACGAGCGGCATTGTCGTTGATTTTGACGAGGCTGAGTAAAATATTCTTGGCGCCTGCTACCAAAAAAGCACGCTGAAGACCGAATACCCCTTCTCCATTTTTTACCGTGCCCAGGCCGGTCTCGCAAGCGGCCAGTACGATGAGGCTGGTTTGATCCAGCACAAGGTTCATGGCTTCGTAGGCAGAAAGCAGCCCATCGTTATCGTCGGTCTCTTCTTCTCTGGAAAGATAAATGCCACTGCTGTGAAGCGGGTCAACATGGTTAGGGTCGTCGTTGAAGTAGCCGTGGGTGGCGATGTGGATCAGCCCCGGATTCGACAGCCGTTTCATTTGGCCCTCGGTGGCGTCGTTGAAATAATAGGTGTCCGACTTCCACTTCCTCACATCAAGGATGCCGGTGATGTCGTTGGCTTCACGCTCGGCCCCAGGGAGCTGAAGCAGTTTGTGTGTTTCGCCCAGCCGGCCAAAGTTAGGGTTGCCGAAGATCTTAGCATCTCTTACGAACTTGGTGTCTTCTGAGTACAGCAGGTCTTTTCCGCTAGTGATATGAATCAAGTCGTATTCATCGGCAATGTACATATCACGTTCATTGTCGAAAAAGATGACAGGGTTCAACTTATGAAAAAGGCCATCAGGTGAAAAGTAAATGGTTTTCACGTCTTTCAAATGCGCTCCAATCGGTTTCCAAAACACGTTGTAGCTATTCACATCCTGCACGCCAAATTGCAGGGCGTTTTTGTACAGCGAAAAAGCCTTGGCAAAGTCTGTTTGCTTGGACCAGGTAACTGTTTCCAGCACATTGCCCGGCTTGATAACAAAGGCGGCATAGCGCTCCCTTTCTTCGAAACCCTGCTTCAGCTTTTTGTCACTTACCTCCACAGAATAATTCCTGAATTGAATGATATCCACCATGGCTGCGCCTTCCTTCATTACTTCGCTCAACTCGTTCCAGGTGTGGTACGACGACTTCTCCTGATCGGAGAAGATTTTGAACGATAGAGAAAGCTCTTTTTCAAGCTGAGCCGATTCTGCCTCCAGCAGACTTATCGAAATATTTTGTCTTATCCTTTCTTCTTCCGTTAAAAGATACGCCTGGGCTAGCCTGTATTTTTTGTCCCGCCAGTCGTTGTACATACTAACCACCTTTTCATCACCACTTCCCTGGATGAGTTTCTTCATTTTTTCGGAGGCATAGAAGAGAACCCCCTTGGTATTCAAGAAGTGGTTGAGCGCATCTTCGGCATATTGGCCACTGAAAAAGCTTTCAGAAAAAGCAAGCGAACAGAATCTTTCGATATTGTACCTGGTCTCATCAAAATAGAGCTTTCGCTGCCGGTCTGTTAACACAGGGAACACATCCTGCATGTGCTTTATTTCAGAATCGAGCGCTTCGTTAAATACGTCCATGGCTGCCACCGAATCTTCCATTAGCAAGTGATAAATGCCGAGGTCGTTGAGGCTTTTGATATACAGCGGATGGTATCTGCCCAGCGCTTTCTCCCGGATTTGCTTTGACTGCATCAGCAGCTTGCCGGACAGAGAATAGTTGCCCAGCTGCATGTAGAGCAGGGCTACGTTGTTCAGCGAAGTGGCGTAGTTTGGATGATTAACGCCCGACAGCACCTTGTCCATGTCGAGCACCCTGGTGTACAGGTTGAGAGATTCGCCCAGCTCTCCTTTTTCTTTCAAAATGCCAGCCAGGTTGTTCAGGCTGCTGGCGTAATCAGGGTTCATGGTGCCGTAGAGGCTTTTGAAACCTTCAGAGCTTTCGGTGAAGCACTCCTCAGCTTTTTCCAGGTCACCTTTTTTCATGTAAATGGCACCGAGGTTGTTGAGCATATAGGGCCGGATATTCCGCAGGTCTTTGCCGGTTTCCAGCGCCTGATCCATGTACGATTCGGCAGATTCGAGGTCATTCAGCCGGTAATACAGATAGCCCAGCTCATTCAATGTTTCCAGCATTTCATCGGGCTGGTCTCCATAAATCTCTCTCTTTCGTTCGAGGTTGTGCAGCAGGTAGTTTTCCGAGTCGGAATAGTCGCCTTGCTCGATTTTCAACGATGACAGCCTGTCAATCGCTTGAAAATACAGCCACTCATGGTTTCCCTGGGCAAGTTCTACTGCGCTTATCAGTTCTTCTTCTCCGTGTTCAAGGTCGCCGAAATGCCTGTAAGTAGTGCCCAGCTCGATCTGGAGGGTAATTCTAATTGAATCATTCTTTTCGCCAATAAAACTAACAGCTTCATTAAGTGCGGCCAGGCTTTTTTCGAAATCGCCGGTTTCACGGTAGTAAATGCCTTTGTTCAGCAGGAATCGTGTTTGCGCTTCATGATTGTTGAGGTACCATTTATTTACTACCCGCTCTGCGAGGTTCAAGTACCTGCCCGACGTTTCAAAATCTCCTGTCTCCTGATTGATAGTGGAAAGGTTATAGTAAAGCCCGAGGAGATCTTTGTGGATAGAGTCTTTATTGACCAACTCGTGCTTAAGACCGGCTAACAGGCTGTTAACGCTTCGCTTTCTGTCGTTAAGGTCCCAAAAGAGCAGGCCTATATTGTTGTAGAGAGCCGCCAGGCCAATTTCTTCTACACACCTGCCCGAATCAAGGTCGACCAGCAGTGCGTTGGCATAAAACTTTGCCTTCTCAGGATAGCTGTGCTTGTACCGCTCTACGCTGTCGTACTTCTGGATGCAGGTTTGCCCGGCAGCCGACAGGGCAGGCAGCATTAGTACAAGTACAAAGCTAAAAAGTTTCGTCATTAGCACGTCTCAGGTCAATAGGCTCTAATCCATTAGCCGACAGTAAGTTGCTGTTTGGCCAGTAAAGAACCCGTAAGTTAACATTATTTGATACTTCAATTGTGTAAAGAGTGCAAAAGAGCTACTCATTTGTCTGATTTAAGGAGGTGGAGCATTTCAATGCAGCAGCAGGCATCAGTGAAGTGGTTGAGTTAATATTTGATTACTATTGGTGTCCGGCTTTTTTCAGGCTATCATATACCGTACATTTGCGCCCCGACTCCCTTTTTATCTTTTCTTAACCGTTTCATTTTCTAAATATCTTCGTTGCATGTGGTTGCGAACCAGTTGCGAATTGACCTTCAGTATAGCTGAACCGACTCCTTTTATTCTCATGCTCAGGCCAAGGAGCGGCGGACAGCAATGGGTTGCCAGAGAAGAATATGCAATCCTGCCGTATGTGCCGGTGTTTGAATACACCGACGACTATAAGAATCTTTGCCAGCGACTGGTGGCACCGGTGGGCGATTTTGTGGTGCGAACGTCGGCCAATGTAAAAACCATAGATATGGTGGACACAGCGCCTGGTGCTCCCTTTGTTGAAATCCAGCACCTGCCCAACGAGGTGCTGAGCTATCTGCTACCAAGCCGCTATTGCGAGTCGGACAGGTTTGGAGAAATGGCTACGTCCATAACTAGTGGGAGCCTTCCTGGCTACGATCAGGTGGCCGCTATCGAAGACTGGCTGCGCAGCAACATCCGTTATTTTTCCGGGAATAGCGGTCGTCCGATTTCAGCTACTGAAGTCAATCAGCAACAGTCAGGCGTTTGCAGAGACTTTGCCCATCTTGGGATAGCTTTGTGCCGCAGCCTCAGCATTCCGGCCCGCATGGTGGTGGGGTACCTTTATGGCCTCGAACCAATGGACTTGCACGCCTGGTTTGAAGCCTACGTGGGCGGCAACTGGTACACCTTCGATGCGGTACAAAAAGGCACTAAGGGAGGCTACGTGGCCGTGGGCTATGGCCGTGATGCCGCCGACGTAGCTATCTACAACCAGTTTGGCCCTGCTGTTTTTCCGATTACGCAAATTGTGGCTGTAGAGCAGATTCAGAGCCCGGACTAGCGGTTTTAATATTTTGAATAATGAAGCGCTGTAATTCGGTGGGTAAATTGGTAAGTAACAGGTATTTGAAACCTCCTCTTATTCTCACATGGCCGCAGCATTTCGGTATTAATAACGGGCTGCTCTGGTTAAGCGCATAACTGGAAACGGTATTGAAATGAGGGTGCAATTGACCGTCATTTCTCTTTCTGTTCCACCGTCCATTCTATTCCCCAGCGTTTCACATAGTCCTGAATAGGCCCGAGACCGACTTCCTCTCGCCGCTGGTTAACGTACTCAGGTTCTTTTACGTCATACACTATTTGCTTACCGGTTTCGCTGTCACTCGTTATTTGAGATCCATAGGTTTGGGGCTTCCCATTCCGCATAAGAATCCTGTCTTCCAATAGCGCCAGGTGGCTGCCACTCGACTCTCCTTTTAGTACCGATGCTTTCAGCAAAGGCAGGTACTTCTCCTGAGTTTCGAGCGGAGCGTGCTGGATCACAAGCCACAAGGCGATATTGGCTTGCCCACCCACCAGCGGTATGCCCGCCCAGCCTCTTTCTTCGATGATTTTCACTACTTCCGCCTCGTTTAAGCTGTCTTGCTCGGCAACCAATTGCCAGAAATACTTCATTTCATCGGAGCCCTTCCCGAATTTCTCTTCTGCATCCACAAAGAGCTGCCTCAACGTCTGATCTCTGACGTATATTTTCTCCAGCTGCTCCTTAAGGGGTTTGTCGAAATACTTTTCGTACTCATCCAGATTGGCCTGCATCTTCGCTAAAATTCCTTCCCAGTTTTGATCGGCATGCAGGGAGGTCAGGTCTTTGTCCCGCTGAACATGCTTCACGTTTTTCCAGCCTTTGTCCGCCGCCAGGTCCAGGTATTTTGTTGCCTGTGCTGCATTCTCGGCCAACGCCCAGGCACATGCTGCATTGTAGTATTGACTGGCCGTGCCCTCGTTTAACGCAAATGCCTGGTCGTATGCCGCTCCTGATTCAGCGTATTGCTTTTCATCGTAGTGTTTGGCTCCATTGCCAATCAACTCGTCGAACGTTTGAGCCTGGAGAGGTAAGACAATAGTGCAAATAATCAGCGTCAATAATAATCTCATATATGGAGTTCTTGTGATGATGAAATGCTAAGGTAGACTTACCAACTAACTTTTTAGTTTTATTCTTTTTATTTTTTTGCCAATAAGTTCTGGCGAGTGTCTTCACATGTCGACATCCGAAGGTCGTGTGTCCCGGAAAGTGAAGACGCATGCCGTGGCCTGTTTATTCTAATTTGATCTTTTCTTCGACTTCAAGTTGATCAGCTTTTTGTCTGGTAGTTACATCAATCGTCAGTTTGCCATGCATATGTTTTTTTTCTGCTGCATGGTCAATTGGCCAATTCAATGTTGTTAACCACAGGTCATATTTTATCATCTTCTTCACGATAACTGTTGTTTTGGACTGGTTGTTCGCCCACAAATAAGGAAGCTTCTGGTATTCAGAATATTTGTTTTTCCATATATCGTTAAAAGTGAAATCCTTTCCATTAACCGTTACAATGTATTCTTTGATGTAGTGCTTTCCATTGTTAAAAATTCGAACATCCACCGAATCATAGGTTGTTTGCTGTTGTCCGAAGCAGTTCAGAGAGACTAGAAACGAAAAAGCAATAAGAATTTTTTTCATGATGATTCTGCGTATTGGAATGAGTAGCAATATGAGTGGCGGCGTATTACTCACTTCTGCATCCATTGGCAATTAGCCCTGCAGATGAATAAAATTATACTTTGTGGCGAACATTCCAGCCAACTTGTCCCGATTGCAAAGGTGATTTTCATCTTGTCGAATTCAACTGCCTATTATGGATAGTATTTTTTCTGTCAGAGCTTTAAAATCTGAGTAGGAGTTACGAACCGCACCTAGATGTGCTCCAATAGCACCTTCAGAAGGTTTTAATAGAAATATTGGTTTTCGAGCTTCCATAGCCATAGGGATCAAGCTATGATAGTGTTTTAGAAGCGCTATACAGTATTCGTCATTTTCAACGGCAATGTTTGAGTGCACATTGTCTTTCAAAACAAACTGCCTAAAAACTTGTGGTATTCTGTTTGCCCATTTCAGGTATGATTTTACTGGACGGCTCTCTTTGATGCCATGTTGCATTATTACATAGCCTAAAGGTTTCATATCTCCCTTAGGTAATGCAAGTGTTGGCTCTGGGTTGCGTGACACCCGGTCCTCCCATTGAGTATGCCAGTCTTCTAACCTATTGCCTAGATTCTTCAAGCCCTGTAAAGAAAATAAATCAGCCGCCATAGGCACAATGACATAATCCGCAGCTATTAATGTAGCTCTATTTATTGCGCCAAAATTTGGTCCAATATCAATTATGTTAAAATCAGCGCCAAATCTATGATTCGCTTCGGCTATGACCCTATAGAAGGAAGAAACTATCCGAAAAGCAGCCTCATCTCTATTTAGGCAATTTCCCCAGCTACTGCTTAACTTATCTTCAAATAGAGATAACTCCAAGTCGCCAGCTAGCAACCCAATTTTATCGTTGATATTTTCAATATGCGCTATTTGTATATCACTGGTTCCTCTATTTAGCGGTCTGATGCTTTCAAGGATTGTCGGTCTTGACAACTCATTGTCGTATATCTCCTGTAGCCTCGAATCACTCAAAAACATCGAGGTTAGATTAGCTTGCGGGTCTAGGTCAATCGCTAAACTTTTGTATCCGAGCTCAGCGAGCATATAGGTAAAATGATATACTAGAGTGGTTTTCCCTACTTCCCCCTTGTTGTTGAAAAAAACAATTGTCTTCATCCTAGTTTTTTGAAAATAATGACACCAAAGCTTGTTGCCTGATCAAGAATAAACTCTGGCGCTGGATTCCCATTTTTTGCTAATGCTGCTCTTGCTCTTTTTACTCCAACATTAAAGCTGTTGATGAAACCCAGGTTTTTTGATGCTTCTGCTAAAGTAGGATTTCTATAGTCATTTTTATTCGGAAAGTTTTCCGGTCTGGCATCGCCAAAAAGCCCTCCTGGGTTTGAGATTTCGATGCGATTTGAGAATTCATAGAACTTAGTAGGAGCGTTGGATTGATAGTCTCTGTGAATAACTGCATTGTATAGAAGCTCCTGCACGGCAGAGCTGGGATAGGCAAACTCATATTCTTCCCCAAGCTTGTGCTGCACTCTCTTGGCAATTTGTGATTTGATAAAATCATCCATCACTTTCAATTGTGTTGTCAAATCTCCATCAAATCGATACTCAAAATCGAAATCGCTAACTTCATCGTCACCCACAAAGCGCACATACTGCACATACGCACCTGGCATATAAAACCTTGGGTTCTTGCCAAATAAAAGCACACCAGCGTTTGTTGGACAATTTTCTTTAAGGTCATAGAATTTCAGGGAGGCCAATTGCTCAATTGTGTCTCGCCCGTTTTCCTCCAATGTGGCTTGATCGATGGCGGTCGGCAGGTAAGAATTTTTAAAAATATCGACGCTGATGTCGTCTATTGTGGTTCCAAAACATGGCTGAGTATCAAAAGTACGTGCAAATGTTGACCTTTTTTCACTCAAAATCCTTTCTTCAGCTTCATTAGCAACCCCTTTTCTGGGGCCGATCCTAATACAGACCTTTCCTTTGTAGCGAACAGGTGGGACAGAAGATGGCTGTACTTCCACCACAGCAACATCACCGTCCGGATAGGTGAATTTGGTGACAGTCATAGCTGGAGGTGGAACAATTCTGCCATCCGTTCTAAAGCTCAATAGGGTTTGTAAAAGCTGTTCGTCGACGATTGTTCCATTTAGAGTTCCGTCGTCATTGACACCGACCAGCAAAAAGCCTGGCTTTCCGTTTCCAGGCATATCGTTGCAAAATGAGCATATTGCCTCTCCAAATTTGTCAGCGTCAGTTCTTGAAATCGTTTTTTCTACACGGTCGGCTTCTAATTCCTTCAGCATTGCCGTTAGCTGGTCTTGCGTAATCATTCCCAAATTTACAATAATATTCTATCTATAATCTTCAAGCATCATTGGTATATTTGATCATTTACTACCTTAAAATGATAGCTTTACTAAACATCCATTGTATCATTATCCCACTACCTGTACCTTTGCACAGCATTTTTAAAATGGGTTGCAAAGCCCAATGTCCGAACGATCATCGATGAATTTAGAGGAGCAGTTGAAGGAAGGCATTTCACAGGCCTTCAAGGAAGTATTTAACCACGAGCTAGCGGCACAGGATGTTGCTTTTCAGCCTACCAGGAAGGAATTTGAGGGTTCACACACCTTTGTCACTTTTCCCTACCTGAAAGTAACGGGCAAGAACCCGGAAGAAACTGGCAAGCTGCTGGGCGACTTTCTGGTAGCGCATGTTGGCGTGGTGTCCGCCTACAATGTGGTGAAAGGCTTCCTCAATATCACGATGAGTGATACGCTCTGGGGCAAAACGCTGTCGGAAGTATATGCCAACCCATCTTTCGGCATCACGGCGCCTCACGGTGGCAAGGTGATGGTAGAGTTTTCCTCACCCAACACCAACAAGCCGCTTCACCTCGGCCACCTGCGCAACAACTTCCTCGGCGATTCTACCTCACGGATTCTGCAAGCCCATGGCTACGAGGTGTTCAAGGTAAACCTTGTGAACGATAGGGGCATTCATATCTGCAAGTCGATGCTGGCCTATAGCAAATGGGGGAATGGTGAAACACCTGAGTCAGCAGGGCTGAAAGGCGATCACCTGATTGGTAAGTACTATGTAATTTTCGATAAGGAGTACAAAAAAGAAATTGAAACGCTGAAGGCGCAGGGCATAGAGGAAGAAACTGCGAAGAAAAAGGCACCGCTGATTCTGGAGGCACAAACGGTGCTGAAGAAGTGGGAGGAGAATGATGCCGACACTGTTGCGCTCTGGAAGCTGATGAACGGCTGGGTGTACGAGGGTTTCGACGCCACCTACAAGGCTATGGGAGTGAGCTTCGACAAGATGTACCAGGAGTCGAACACTTACCTGCTGGGTAAAGATATCGTGGATGAAGGCCTTGCCAAAGGTGTGTTTTACAAAAAAGAGGACGGCTCGGTGTGGGCCGATCTCACCGAAGAAGGACTGGATCACAAGCTGGTGCTGCGCTCCGATGGCACGTCGGTGTACATGACCCAGGACCTGGGTACCGCCGACATGAAGTACGCCGACTATCCGTTCAATAAGTCGATTTACGTGGTGGGCAACGAGCAGGACTACCACTTCAAAGTGCTGTTTAGTATTTTGAAAAGGCTGGGTCGCAGCTATGCTGATGGGCTTTATCACCTGTCGTATGGCATGGTCGATTTGCCTTCTGGCAAAATGAAAAGCCGGGAAGGGACCGTGGTGGATGCCGATGAGCTGATCCAGGAAATGCTGGATACCGCAGAGAAACACACCACTGAGTTGGGCAAAATAGAAGGCTTTACTGAGGCAGAAGCCAAAGAGCTTTACAATACCCTGGCGCTTGGTGCGCTCAAATACTACCTGCTAAAGGTAGATCCCAAGAAAAGGATGCTGTTCAACCCACAGGAGTCTGTGGAATTTCATGGACATACTGGCCCCTTTGTGCAGTATACCCACGCCCGTATCACGGCCATTTTAAGAAAGGCAGAGCAGCTGAGTATTGATCTGAAGGGCTTCGACCCGTCGGCATTGGAGCTTGAGACACTAGAGGCTGAAGTGATCCGTGTGATAGCCGACTTCCCTGACAAAGTGAGAGTGGCGGCGGAAGAGCTGAACCCAGCCGTGGTGGCTAATTATGTGTTTGACCTGGCAAAGGAATACAACCGGTTCTATACAGAGCATTCCATTTTTAATGAGGACAACCAGGAAAAAGTGAAGCTGCGGGTGATGCTTTCGTTGGTAGTCGCCAGAACAATTAAAACGGGAATGGGGTTATTGGGAATAGACGTTCCTGATAGGATGTAAAACGAATTAAAGAGGTTACTCTGTGCGCCTCCGCACAGAGTAACCTCTTTAATCAAACGAAATACCATGAAAAAACTACTCTACCTTCTCATTCTTCTTTCTTCCACAGCTATGGCACAAGGCTCCTTCTACGACTTCAAAATGGCCTCTATTGACGGCGAGACCATCGACTTCTCAAAATACAAAGGCCAGAAGGTGCTCATCGTGAATACCGCCTCGGAATGCGGCTACACACCACAGTACGAAGACTTGCAGGCACTGCATGAACAATTCGGTGGCAAAGTGACCGTGCTGGGCTTTCCGGCCAACAACTTTGGCGGACAGGAGCCAGGCTCCAACCTGCAAATCGCTCAGTTCTGCAAAAAGAACTACGGCGTAAGCTTCCAGCTCTTCGAAAAGATTGACGTAGTGGGCAAGAACACAGCTCCTTTATATACCTGGCTGGAAAAGCAAACTGGCAAAGCGCCTACCTGGAATTTCTGCAAGTACCTTATTGATGAAAATGGCAAGGTCGTTCAGTTTTTCCCGTCTGCTGTCAACCCGATGGACGAGCAGGTGACTGGGTTATTGTAGGTGTCGGCACGGTAGCGCTGGCTTGTGTGGTGGCAACCGTCAGCCACCAGGTCTTGTCAATCAGGGCATCCTGAACCCGCAACGCTCCCTGACTGTAATAGATCCGCCGGTTGGCGGAGAAGCAATCTGTCAATTAGAATACGGTTCCGTCATAGACAGATTGCGGATCAAGTAACATTTCTGGGAGATTGATTTTCTTGACAAGGGTATTTTGTCTTTACATAAAGAAGCAAAACTGGTTCAATGCGTCCCGCCCGGCCGGGTTAGGCTTGGACCTTTTGCTTCTTTGTGATCTCCAATCGCTGAATAGAATAACTCTATTTTTGAGCTTTACTCCCCAGATTGCCTCAGTCGCTCGCTGAATATCGACATAAATGACCACAATAGGGCTCCATCGCAAAGACGGTCAAGCGGGGTTTTAAGCAACAAGGCCCTCGAAATCACCGAAGATTTCCGGCCAACTGCTCCTCTTCAAAATACCCGCTCTTCTCTACAAACCTCTCAAAATTCCGAATAGTCAGTATTTCCTTCACAGCTTTTTTCTCTTCTTCCGACTTGTCATAATACGCCTTCACAATCTGGTAGCCCATCCAATAACCCAGGTCATCGGGCCTGCCGTCTTTGGCTCCGCCATACATCCAGCCATTCCAGCCCTCTTTCCATTTCCTGTTCATGATCTGCTGAAACTCTGCCTTCAGTTCGCCCTCATGAGCGTTTCCATACTGATAAATTTCTTTGTAAGGGCGAGTGCCAGTCACCAACTCGCAAACGAAATCAGCGCTACCTTCTTTGATCGATTGCTCCAAAAGGGTGAATGACTTCAGCTTGAAATAGTATCTCTGCTGGTAGTGGATCAACTCATGAACAACTACTTCCGGGATCATGTCGGAGTCCTCATACATCTCTACGCCAATCAGTAGCCCTTTGGCCGATATGGTACCGCCGGAATTGTTTCTTCCTATCAGAAAATACACATCAGGAAAAATGGTTTTTGGGTACAGTGAGCCCAACTTGCTGAAGTAGCTTCTTATTTCATCTTCCTTCGATGCAAGTGCCTGGCTGCCCGTTCTTATGTTCTCATATTGCTCCCTGTTCTCATAA
The DNA here is from genome assembly GCF_902498805.1 of Imperialibacter sp. EC-SDR9. Lineage (GTDB taxonomy): Bacteria > Bacteroidota > Bacteroidia > Cytophagales > Cyclobacteriaceae > Imperialibacter. Next base: position 41,465 of record NZ_LR701612.1, read on the forward strand.
ATAGCCTTGGTAAGGTTGTTGGCATTCCCTATCCGTAACTTGATGAAGCTTTTTAGCCCGGCGCTGGCTTTGCTCAAATATTCACTCTCGTAAGTCATTGCCTGGTTTTTCCCATTGTCTTTGTCGAAGGCACTCCAGAAATGCTCAATGTCAGAGGTGACCATCTGAGCTGCTTCTGGTTTCTTGCTGGCATGCATCTTTTTCGATACACCGCAGCCAACGCTGAGGGCGCCCAGAAGCAAGGTGACAAAAGTGTTGATGCTTAGGTTGAAAAGTAGCTTTCTCATGTAAAAAATAACGATTGTTAAGTGTTGCAATGAAAAGACATCTCTTTTTGCCAATAGTTTCTTTGCCCTTCAAAAACAGCCTCTTCTTTCCCTTCAGCCTTGCTAATGTCCGATAAGCGCTCCGGTACTTTTTTCTTACTTATTTTCTAACTATATAGATAAGGGATAACGGTTTCATTGATGCCGACATGCCACATTTCCTTTTTGCGTTTACAATAAACACCTACTTAAATGAATACTTTTAACATCAATCGCCGGCATTTTCTTAAAGGGGCCTCGGCAACCCTGGCATTGTCCACCTTTGGGTTCCGGGGCATCGATCTCATCAATCCACAAAGGCCTTTTAGGGTTGCACTAATCGGAACAGGTTGGTACGGAAAGAGCGACCTTTTTAGGTTGATACAGGTAGCCCCTGTGGAAGTGGTTGCCCTCTGCGATGTAGACAAAAACATGCTGAACGCTGCTGCTGACCTGGTTAGCAAGCGTCAGAAGTCGGGCAAGAAGCCTAAGCTGTATGGCGACTACCGCAAGCTGCTTTCAGAAAACGAGCTTGACATTGTGCTGATTGGCACGCCCGATCACTGGCATGCCTTGCAGATGATTGACGCTGTAAAAGCAGGCGCCCATGTGTACGTGCAGAAGCCCATCAGCGTCGATGTGCTGGAAGGTGAAGCCATGGTAGCGGCCGCCAGAAAATACAACAAGGTGGTGCAGGTGGGCACCCAGCGCAAGAGCACGCCGCACCTGATTGATGCCAAGAAAAATATTGTCGATGCCGGGCTGCTTGGCACTATTCGCCACGTGGAAATGTGCTGCTATTTTGCCATGCGCAACAATTCGAACCCACCGCTAGAGCCAGTGCCTGATTTTCTTGATTACGAAATGTGGACTGGCCCTGCGCCCCTTCGTCCTTATGATGGCATTCCTCATATCCGGTGGTGGAGAGCGTTTATGGAGTACGGCAACGGCGTAACTGGCGACATGTGCGTGCATATGCTCGACACTGTACGCTGGATGCTGAAGCTGGGCTGGCCAACAAAAATTAGTGCCAATGGAGGCATTTTTGTCCAGAAAGATGCAAAGTCGAATATAGCAGACACACAGGTGGCCAATTTCGAATATCCAGAGTTGAACTGCGTGTGGACGCACCGCACCTGGGGTACACCGGCTGACCCGCAATACCCATGGTCATTCAAACTATATGGCGACAAAGGCACGCTTTCTGCCAGCACGATGCAGTATGATTTTGTGCCTGTGGGTGACGGAGAAAAGATTCACAAAGATGTGGTGTACGAAAGAGAAAAGTACCCAGAGGATTTGACTGAAGAACGCATTGAATTGAATGCCGCACCTGCCACCAGATTGCATATGCTTGACTTCCTGAATGCAATTGATAAGAAAAGCAGACCCGTGGCCGACATTGAGGAGGGGCATATCTCTACGGCAAGCTGTATCCTGGCCAATATTTCGATGGAGTTGGGAAGGTCGTTGTCGTACGATCCCAAAACAATGACCGTACCTGGCGATGCTGAAGCCACTCAGAAGTTACAAAGGGCCTACAGAAGCCCATGGGTGCATCCTGATCCTAAGAAGGTTTAACATTGAAATGAAGAGGGGCGACGAGCCCCTTTTTATTTGTAAATCCTCCAGGATAAAAACCCCTTGGAGGGTTTAGTGTGATTAATTCACCACCACTTTTTTGCTCACCGTCTTTCTTGAGTCGGTAGCACTTAGTAAATAGACACCTGTTGATAACAGGCCTTCTGTGTGAACAGTCATTTCATTTCCTTCCGTAGTCAGCTCATGCACCAGCTGTCCTCGCAGGTCATATATTTTCACCATAGACTGGCTTTCAAATCCTGACAGCCGGATAGTAAGCTCGCTGGTGACAGGCATGGGAAAAAGCTGGACGTCTTCATTTGATCTATTGTCTGCTACGGCAGTCACATCATAGAACCTGTACATGTCGGGCATTTCATTGCCAAAAATAGCCGCTGATGAACTTTGGAAGGCTATGAAACTCGCTTTGGCAGCGTCGCTGCTATTGGCGTAGGGCACGTAAGGAAACGACCAAGCCGCATTGATCCAGGTAAGCACCCAGGCGATGTTTTGGGATCGGCCGGTTGGGTCTCCTGTGATGGCAGGCAATATTGTATCCAGCCAGTATCGGGCTGCATCATCTCCGTTGGAAGCCCCTCCGTTGGTTCGGTTGCCAGTTTCTGTGAACACGGCCACTTTGCCGCTGGCGAATGAGTAGTCGACAATAGGCGCCAGAATGTTGCGCAAGCCCGAAACAGACACCTCATAGGCATCTACGCCAACAATGTCGACATAATCGTCGCCCGGGTAGTAATTGAAATCGACTGGATTGTTCGGCGACCAGGCAAAGAGCACCGTGTTCGTTCGTTCTTCTATGTACTGTTGTGTGAGCCGGTAAAGGGTTTTGTAAGTTTGCGGAGTAGTGGCTTTGCTTCCCCACCAAAACCAACCGCCATTCATTTCGTGCAAGGGTCGGAAAACAATGGGGATGTTTTCCCCGTCGACCACCAGCTCGTTATTGATGATGTCGATTACTTTGTCCAGCTCTCCGAGGTACCAGTCTCTGTCGCCATTCAGGTCATCCACAATATTGCTCACAAGGTCTTTCACATCATCCTTATATTCATAGCTGCTAGTGCCCCTGGCACTGAGGTGCCAATCGTAAGTGATGACATAGCCTTGCTGGTAAGCCCATTTCACAGCCTCTGTGTGGTAGCGTCTTTCTCCTTCCGATTTCTCCAAATAGTAGTGAAAATCGGACCCTAATACAGCAGGGTGTGTCCCTGTCACGTCTTTACTGTCCGATGATTCCTTGTCTCCGTCGGCTGAACCAGAAGCGTAACTGAAGCTGTTGAAAAACTCCTGACCGAAAAGAAACTGGTTGCTGGCTTGTACCCTTCTTAGGTTGTCGTAGAGATAGAAGGTTTTGTCAGAAGCATCCGGATCGACCTGACACAATGCCCGGGAACAATAAATGGATAAGCCGAGACAAAGAAGGGCTAATGGAATCAGTTTCATAAACCAAAGTGTTAGGAGGTAAGTTACATATTGTTATGTGGAATCTAAAAACGGGAAATGACAGGATGACTCGAGTTTGCCTGGCAAGTCGAACAATTTCCCAATTCCTCCTTACCTTTGCCCCATGCAAATCAAACCCTGGATTTCGGCCTTCAGGCTGCGCACTCTTCCTTTGGCGCTTTCGGTCATCGCTATGGGCTCGTTTCTGGCTGCTGCAAATGGCCAGTTTCGCTGGTCAGTATGGTGGCTGGCAGCTCTTACCACGTTATTGCTGCAAATTCTTTCTAACCTGGCCAATGACTACGGTGACTCTATACATGGAGCCGACAAAGGTGACCGCAAAGGCCCCAGCCGGGCTGTGCAGTCAGGGCAAATAACCCCAGCCACAATGAAAAGGGCGATGATCATCACAGCGCTTTTGTCGTTTGCGAGCGGCTTGGCATTGCTGTGGGTAGCCCTCGGGGCTGAGTTGAAACTGCTGCTTATTTTTCTGGGACTTGGCATATTGTGTATCCTGGCAGCAATAGGCTACACCAACGGAAAGCGACCGTATGGCTATGCCGGCCTGGGCGATATTTCTGTACTCATCTTCTTTGGCTTGGTGGGAGTGGGCGGCTCTTATTTTCTGCACACCCAAACCATTGACTGGGCAGTGGTACTACCCGCCTTGTCCGTTGGGTTTTTCTCTGTAGGTGTGCTCAATGTGAACAATATTCGTGACATCGAAAGCGATAAAGCGGCTGGAAAATATTCCATACCTGTGCGTATTGGTAGGTCAAAGGCTGTTATTTACCATTGGATACTGCTAACGGCGGGTCTTTTTTGCGGTGCCATGTACGTTTTACAAAATGCCGGAGGCTACACCAGCTGGCTGTTTCTCGTCAGCTTGCCACTCTTCTGGAAAGTGGGCAGGGGAGTGCAAACCATAGAAGATCCAATGCAGCTCGACCCATTTTTAAAAATGATGGCTTTGAGCACAATGCTTTTTGTCATCACCTTCGGAATAGGCATTCTGATTTAAATCAGTTGCCAGTTTGTTTAAAAAGCTTAGTAAATGCTGAGGTATTTACTATTTTTAGGTTCATTCTAACATTACAATTTTTACGACATGAAGAATATCCTTGTTCCAACCGACTTTTCAAAACAAGCCAAATATGCTTTAGACTTTGCAGCTGTTATTGCTAAAAAAGCTTCTGCCAAAATCAAACTCGTTCATGTGCTTGAAGTGCCCAGTAGTTCTGCTCTTCATGTAACCGGTGAAGTCGAAAGTGACGACCCAATGGAGAAAATATTCACCATCAAGCTGATAGAAAGCTCCGAAAGAAGATTGGCTGAGCTTGCTGCGAGCGTGTCGGGAGTAACGGTGGAAACACATATTCATTCTGGCAACCCTTTCCAGGTTTTGACCCATGAAATCAACGACAGCAATGTTGATTTGCTGGTAATGGGAACTTCAGGCTCTTCCGGAATCGACGAGCTGACGGTTGGCTCCAACGCCGAGAAAATGGTTCGTCATGCTACCTGCCCGGTGATTACTTTAAAAAGACCTGTGACGATTGACATTAAAGACATTGTGTTTGCTTCCGATTTCACTGAAGATCAACCTGCTTTGATTGAGCAGCTTAAACTGGTTCAAACATTTTTCGGTGCCAAACTTCATGTGGTAAAAGTGAACACCCCTCATGACTTCCATCCATCTCACGACGATATTATCGCCATGGATGCTTTCATTAAGAAATACGGACTTGAAAACACCTCAAGAAGCATTTACAATGATTTGAATGCTGACGAAGGGATCATGCACTATGCTGGTGATATAAAGGCAGATATGATTGCCATGGGTACCAGTGGCCGGACCGGTATTGGTCGATTCTTCCTTGGAAGTATTGCAGAGGACGTAGTTAATCATGCTGAAAGACCAGTATGGACCTACCGCCTTCATAAATAATAAAGGAGGTTTAGTTCATGTCGAAAAAGAACAGCCATAAGGATAGGGTGGGCATTGTGTACTCCACTGCGTCGGACTTTGATTATACCACGGATCAGGAGGAAGAGGCGGATACGCTGCCGGCCAATCAGCAGGTGCTGAAAATCTTTTATGAGAACAAGGGCCGGGGAGGAAAGCAGGTAACGCTTGTGAAGAACTTCATTGGAACCAATGCTGACCTGGAGACACTTGGTAAAAAATTGAAAGCCTACTGTGGCACTGGCGGCAGTGTGAAAGATGGCGAGATTTTGATTCAGGGAGATTTAAGGCCCAAGGTTGCTGAGTTTCTCAGGAAGCAAGGCTATCAGGTGAAAGGAGCTTAGAGTTATTGCTTAAAATATGTTGTAAAACATAAAAACCCCGGCACACAATGCCGGGGTTTTATTTTCCCCGAAGGGAATTTGATCGCATAAACCAGTGAACCATCGACCAGATGGCCGGTTTACTGATGAAAGGGACTTATGCTGCCTCCCTTTCGTTGTCGTTGTGGAATTACTCTTTGATGATTCTGTAGGATTTTACTTTCCCTTCGGTTGAGACTTGCAGTACATACACCCCTCTGGTCAGGCCAGCCAAACTGATGGATTCTGTGTCATGCAGGCTTTGACTAACCAGGTTAATCACTGTCCCACTCATGTTTATTAAGCGCAGCTCGGTTCCAATAACTAAGCCCGTAATATGTACTTTATCGACTGCTGGGTTAGGATAAACGCTGAGGTTTGCAAACACTTCGGGAATACCTGTTTTTGTGCCTTCTTTGACTGTTACCGTAGCCGTCCACTCTTGTGTGCTGCCATCCTCAGCCGTAACAGTGTAGGTCACTGGGGCGGAAAAGTCAACTGAAACACCACTGGCCGGATCAACGCTGGCATCCGGTGATACAGTGATAGCAGGAGAAAGACCAGTGATTGTGGTTCCAGCTTCCACTTCTATAACTATCGAATGAGTCGTCGCATCAATGATGGCACTTCCTGTCGCTTCCGCAAGTTCGAATGTCAGGATGTCTTTGGCACTGCTTAGGGGAGCCGGAGCTACAGTCACCGTTACCGTCCACTCCTGCGTACTACCGTCTTCGGCCGTCACCGTATACACCACAGCGCTTGTGAAATCCTGAGGGGCGCCACTTGCAGGACTGATAGAAGCAGCAGCTGAAATGGTAATGGTGGGAGTAAGGCTACTTACATTAGTTCCTGCAACTACTTCAATAGCTACTGTATGTGCTGTAGCGTCAATTACTGCTGGCCCGGTTTCTTCGGGCAGCGAGAAGGTCAGGATGTCCCTGGCACTGCTCAACGGCGCAGGCTCAACTGTTACTGTGACTGCCCATTCCTCCGTGGCACCATTCCCGGCAGTTACCGTGTAGGTGACTGGAGCAGAAAAATCTTGTGCTGCACCACTCGCCGGAC
>NZ_LR701613.1 GCF_902498805.1 Imperialibacter sp. EC-SDR9
CTTCACTAAGTCCTGAAAAGGCCATTGAGGTTGCCAAATCAGTTTTTGAAATCCAAGTCATTACACCTTCTTCCAAAAGTCCTGTCAAGAAAACAATCCTTATAAAGGACGAACAAAAACAATTAGCACAGCTTTTCGACTTTCCCTAATTTGGGTGTCCCAGTGCGGAACTCAGGAAAGAATGCATCGGGCGTTTGGCAAACAAATAAGCGGTGATACGAGGGTGAAAAATGTGAGAGTTACCGGTACAATTCTGGCGCTGGATATCAATACAGGTGTTACGTCTTATTTCAATGACATACGCACCAGGGTGATGCCCTTTTTTCTGGAAAGAAACATTTTGCTAAGACCGCTGGGGAATGTGATTTATGTATTGCCACCATATGTGGTAAAGGAAGATGAGTTGGCAAAAGTGTATGAAGCTATTGAGGAGTTTTTATTACAAACTGACCCAGCTTAAGCCAGCTCGGGTCTTCTTATGTGCTTGAACCAGTAGAAGATTTCTCCTGCCAAGCCAATAATGATGAGTGTCAATATCCACTGCGACTTTCCTTGTAGGTTCAAATTTTCATTTCTCCGCACGTGAATTACGTAAAACACTAAAGCAACCAGCCTGACAGCCAACACAGAAGATAATACGCTTACTCCCCAATCGGTAATAAAGCGTGGCTCAAGCCAACCTGTAAGGATAATCGCAAACTGAAAAATGGCAGGAATCAGGTAGGTATCTGGTGGTATTTTATTCATGATAATCTTCCAGTTGATTTTGTAAATACAATGTATGACTAAAATATCAATTGTATACAGCTCTCAGTAGACTTTATTATTTGACAAAACATTTTGAAAACCCCTTGAAAGTGCGTTAAATCGCCCTTCTGCTTTTTAGCTCCAAGTACTTATTCACTACGTCTGCTGTCAGACTTTGTGGGGTGGTGTAAAGACTCAGGATGCCATGTTGACGAAGCAATTGCAGGATGGCGAACTTTTCGTTGAGCATGTTTTGGGCGATGGCCTGATGGTAAACCTCCCGCAGGTCACCGGCCTCCTTGGCAATCAGCACGTCGAGTTCTGTATTTCTGAAAATGATGACCAGCACGAGGTGTTTGCGGTTGAGCAGCTTCAGGTATTTCAATTGTCGCTCCAGCGAATACAACGACTCAAAGTTAGTGTACAGCAGCAGCAGACTTCTTGAAGCAATCTTCGCAGTTATCTGGGCATAGAGCATCCCGAAGTTGTGCTCGTTGAAGGCTGTTTTCTCATGGTACAGGCTTTCCATCAGCACATACATTTGCTTAGTACCCTTTTGGGCTGGCACGATGGTATCGGGTTTGTGCTGAAAAGTGACAAGACCCGCCCGGTCTCCCTTTTTTAGGGCAATATCGCTGATGGCCAGCGAGGCGTTGATGGCATAGTCGAGCAGTGTCATGCCTTCAAAAGGCATTTTCATTGGCCTGCTCTTATCAATCACATTGTAAATAGGCTGCGACTTTTCGTCGATGTAATGATTGATCATCAGGTGGCCTCTTCTGGCGCTTGCCTGCCAGTTGAGGTGGCGTGGGTCGTCGCCCGGTGTGTATTCCTTGATGTGGTCAAACTCGATGCTGTGGCCAATCTTCCGAAGCTTGCGTTGACCTTCTATCGACTGTTGCTGTGAAAAGGCCATCAACTCGTATTTGCGCAGGTGCAGAAAGGACGGGTACACCTTCACGGTTTGTTGGTGGTTCACAATGAAGCGCCGGTTGATCAGGCCGATTTTTGAGGCAGCCAGCAGGTTGGTATTGCCGAAGTCGTACTCTCCTCGTTCCGTCGGGCGCACGGAGTAGGATGCCATACGACTTCCGCCTTTGCTAGCCGTAAGCCTGATAGCCAGGTCCCTGATCTGAAATTGAGGGGGTAGCTCGTCCAGTGCGGTCACCTGCAAGTTGAAAGAGTAGCTATTGTTGATTTTCAACACTACGGCATTGTCGTCACCATTCGAGAACCGTTCCGGCAATTCTCTGTCGCAAGTTAACTCGCCTCGTGTGATGAAAAGGAGCATGAAATCGGCAAAGAACAGCACCAAAAACGCAAAGAAGGCAAGCTTAACCGGGACAAAAAGGGCGGGAAAGAAGTAACTCGCCACAAACCCAATGGTGAGGACAATTATGCTGTAATAGAACCGTTTGGTGGCGAATAGCTTCATCTTATTTGGGCACAGTGACCTGCTCAATAATCTGCTGACATACCTCCGTGGTCGTGAGCCCTTGCATTTCAGCTTCAGGGTTGAGGATGATCCGATGGTCAACCACCGGTTTGAATAGGTACTGAATGTCCTCCGGTGTGACGAAATCACGGCCCTGCATAGCGGCGTAGGCCTTCGACGAACGCAGCAGGTCAATTGATGCTCTCGGCGACGCACCAAGATACAGGGAAGGGTGGCTTCTCGTTTTGCCCACCAGATGAGCAATGTATTCCACCAGCGAGTTTTTGGTCAATATTTGCCGCAGGTTTTCTCTTATTTCTATTACCTCCTGCCGGTTGATCACCGGCTCAATAAAGCTCAGCTGCTTGAATCCAAAGTTGCCGTTGACCAGGTGCAATACCTGAAACTCTTCCTCCAGCTTTGGGTAGTCTACCTTAATTTTGAAAATGAATCGGTCTAGTTGGGCTTCCGGCAATCTGTAAGTTCCTTCCTGCTCAATGGGGTTTTGGGTAGCCAGCACCATGAAAAGGGGATCCAGCGGATAGGTGATGCCGTCGTTGGTGACCTGCTTTTCTTCCATCACCTCGAAAAGTGAGGCTTGGGTTTTGGCGGGTGCCCGGTTGATCTCGTCGATGAGCACCAGGTTGGAGAAAATAGGCCCTTTTTTGTAGTCAAACTCTGCCTTTTTGGGATTGAAAATAGAGGTGCCCAACACATCGGCGGGCATCAGGTCGGGAGTGAACTGAATGCGCTTGAACTCAGCGTCAATCATGCGGGCAGTCAACCTGGCTGTGAGGGTTTTGGCCACGCCAGGTACGCCCTCAATCAGCACATGGCCTTCTGCTAGCAGCGCCACAAGTATCAGGTCGAGCATTTTGTCCTGACCCACCAGCGCTTTCCTTGCCTCGGTCTTTATTTTAACTACCTTCTCGTTGAGAAGCTTCAGATCAATTCTGTTTTCAAATTCACTCATGCTATTTGTATATCAACTTCTGATTCCTTTTTAAAATTGTTCAACTCACTATCCTGTTGAGTTTTTCAGCCAGCACCACCAGCTCGTTGCCTTTTATCTGTTCCTTTTGCCTGATAGCAATCAAGGCTGCCAACGTAGCGTTGATCTCTTCAATGGGTACTTCGCTTCGCACCGACAGCATGTGGTTAAAATGCTCAGTTGGCTCAAAGGTTAAATAATATTTTTCCTTTACCCTGTGTATGAAGTGCCTGATCATCTTTTCTGCGAGGTTTTTATGGTTGCCTTCCTGAAAGTAGAGATTACCCAGCGTTTTCACATAAGTCAATGTGGTGTTTTCTGGTGGTGTCATCACTGGAATGGCTCGTTGTCTCCTTCGTGTTTCGATGATCAGAAAGACCAGCAACGCTACCAATCCCAGGTAAAGCGCCCACTTAAGTGCCTCCTGCGAAAGTATATACCGTAGCGGGGTTTGAACTTCGGGTCGGCCCAGCTGGTAGAAGTAGCTGAGCTGGGTGCGCTGCTCAGGGAGCAGGTTCAATATGCTCGCTGCAAACCGGTAATTGTCCTGATAGAGCAACCCGAAATTGGTGAAGATTAAAGGTGAACTGCACAAAATCAATTCGCCCTCACCAATTGTCTTTTTTATCACCAGGGGCTGGCTGTTTTCATCGGTGGCGATGATTTCCCATTTGTCGGCTTCAACTTCCTCAAACACCGCCTGTATCATCTGTCGGGGGTAGCTTGCTGAAGAGGAATCTGTGCGGCTGATTAATTGAATTTGATCTTCACCGAATATCTCCTCATTGACGAAGCTGTAGTTGAATGCCACCTTCAGACCCAGGGAATCGAGCCATGCCTGGGGAAATTGATGGGCTGCCAAAAAAACGGAGCTACCTGCGTGCAGTATCTCATTGATGCTTTCTTCATCGGTCGGGCTTAGCGCCATTTCCTGCGCCAAAACGACAACATTTTCATTGTCCGTGTAAAGCTGCGTAAAGTTATAGTAGCTGGTTTCAAGTTCGGGAAAAATGTCCAGCAGCCTTTGTGTGAGCACAAAACCTCCGAATGGATTTTTATCGTCTTCATGAAAGGTGATAGTCCAATCGAGCGGCTTGGGTGCTGTATATTGCACGATGACATAGCCAACAAAAAGGCCTAGAAAAACCCAAAGAAAGATTTTGTCCTTTTTGTTCATGCCTTTTTCTTTTCCAGGTCAGCCACTGTCGCCTTGCACAGTTGAACGTCGGTTTCGTCCGGCTCAAATTCTCCGTACCAGGTATACTCAAACACCTGCTTGAGCTGGATAAACTTTGATTTTTGGTCTCCACTCAACTCACTGGCATAGTCGGCGCCAGTTTTCCAGGAGCGAATCTTCAGCAGGTCTTGGTCGCTCAGGTTCGTCAGGCCTTTCATATACAAATACCGAATGGCCATTTTAAGGTCGCCAGCTTCCAGTGCCTCATTGATGAGTTTATTGTAATCAACCTGTTGGCTACCTCCGTACACAGTAAATGCTGAACTTCCGGCTTCATTTGATCTTGAAAAAACGGACCCGTATTGCATTTTGATAACCAGGTAGGCTGCACCAGCAACCACAGCAACAAGAAAAAGTAACCAGAGGATTTGGCCTATGTTTTGCCCGTTGGGCCCACCAAACAACCTGCCGATCAGGCTAAAAATCCAAAGCCATAATTGATCCCACAGCGAAATGCCTTCCGGCCGAAGGCTGACGTAGTCAAAAGCTGGATCGGCCTTGTAACCTTCCATAGCCACCTGGTCAAAGGCTCTCTCTCCCGCCAACCATCTGGCTTCGGCGTACAGCGTGCTACCGAACGCTATGCAGCTTGAGACAACAGCAAACGCCGCTTTACTGAATATTTTCAAAGTCCTCAATTTTGTTGATTAAGCCAGGGGCGCTGTTTCGTTCTGCCAAATTGAAATACTGAAAGCCGAGTGCAATCAGGGGGATGGAGTAGGATAAGTAGCCTCCAACTCCCAGGATTACCATGCTGATGGCCATGTACCAACTTGAAAAAATATTGGTAAAGGCGGCAGGGTCGGTATTGATCTTGTCTACCACACCCACCAGCTCAAACATATATACAGCGTAAAATGGCACGGAGAAAATCATCGATACCACATAGGAAATCATTACCGAAATGAAAAGCAGCCCGAAAGTGCTCCACCACTTGTCTTTGATGAGAGTAAATGCCCTTCTGTAGGCTTCCACCGGGCTCACTTTCTCGAAATAAAGAATAGGAATAGCCATCGACAGTACCACGCCGAAATAGAGCGCTGGTAGAAAGAAGAAGAAGACTGAAATGAAAAGAGTAATGCCCACAAGAATGCTCAGGAGGAACGTGGAACCAAACCTGCTCAGGGCATTGCGCAGCACGTCCATGGCACTAAACTCCGACGCTTCTTTTTGGCTGTAGAGCTCCATGAAGGCATAGGTTGTAAGCGACAACATAATGCTGGCAAAAATGGAAACCAGAAACATGACGAAATAGTTGGTGAAAAGAGTGGGGAGGTCATCTAGTATAGCCGGATTCTCTGGGTTGGCGGACATGCCCATGAAAAACCCCATAAACTGTTTCATCACTATGCCCATGATGAGGGCAGTGGGGCCAGCAACAAAAAGCAACGTGGTAAAAAGCTTTTTGAAGTTTGCTCTTATGAATTCGATGGTCGCATTCAGCTTCTGACCGAAGTCACGCATTTTGTACAACTCAATTTTTGGCGTGGTCATGAGGGTTGGTTTTTAGAGGCAAATAGAAAAAGTAGAATAGAATGAGCAGCAGCGACAGGCTGATGATCAAAAGCTTCAGGTAAAGTGGCCATTCGGTATGCCGTGTAACAAAGGACTCAATAAACCCCGCAACGATAAAGAAAGGAAACAAGCCAAGCACTACTTTAATCGCCTGCTTTGCGCCTCGCTGAAAAGAATGAATTCGGGGATAAGTGCCGGGAAACAAAAAGCCATTGCCGAGGACAATGCCTGCGGCACCAGCCACGATAATGGACCAAATTTCGATAGTGCCGTGAAGCCAGATGGTGAGGATGGTATCGTCGAAAAGCCCTTCTTTGAAAAAGAGGTAGTGAAAAGCTCCGAGCATCACACCGTTTTGGAATAGCACCCAGCCAGCTCCAACACTAAAGAAAAGGCCGAGAGCGAAAGCCACAAATGATACCCGGATATTGTTGGAGGTAATAGCCATGAACATGTAGTTGCCGTCCATCGAACTGTAAACGCCCATGGGGTCGCCTTCTTTGATATTGTTCGATGTCATGTCCACATAGGCATCGCCCAGGATCAATCGTACGAAGGTTTCGTCGTTGGCAGATGACAGGGCTCCTATAGAAACACCCAGCGCCGTGATGAGGAAGGCAATGAGGATGTATTTGTATGACCTCCGGATCTCTAAAGGCACCTCATATGCCCAGAATTTACCAAAACGCCCTTTCTCCTCCTTCTTGTTTTTATACACGATGGTATGCACCTTCAGTGCCAGGGCATTGAGATAAGTGAAAAGTTTGGTGTTGGGGTAATTCGCCTTGGCAAAGGCAAGGTCTTCGGTGAGGTGGATGTAGATAAGCGAAAGTTCGTCGGAAGAAAGTGTGCCAGTATTTGTCAGTTTCGACTCAAATTCATTCCATTTAGCCTGATTATTTTTTACAAATATTGACTGCTTCATTATCTTCCGCCCAAATATGCGTTAACATAATCACTAGAAGGGAAATGCCCAAATTTGTCACCAGTCAGAATATAGAAATTGACCTTGAGCTAGCCAGCCTTGGCGAAAGGATCCTTGCATTCCTGATTGACATGTTTGTGATTTTTGTATTCATAGTGTTATGCTTTTGGATCATTTCCACAGGTTTTGACCGACCGGAGTTCTACTTCATTCCATGGGTATTGGTCATGTTTTATTCCCTGCTTTTCGAGTCTCTTTTTCAGGGGCAGAGTATTGGCAAAAAAGCCATGAACATCAAAGTGGTGAAGGCCGACGGCAGCCCTGCCGGAATAGTGAATTATATCCTCAGGTGGGTGCTCCGGCTTGTCGACATCTACTTTATGAGTGGAGGCGTTGCCGTGATCACCATTATTGCGACTCAAAACGGGCAACGGCTGGGCGATCTGGCTGCGGGTACAGTGGTGATCAGACTGCAAAAGCAGGTTTCTAATGCTGACCTGGTTGCAAAAGTGGATGAAAACCATCAGGTGACGTTTCCAACTGCCAGGGTGCTGAATGACAGCCAGATTGAAGTCATCAGAAATGCTTTGAACCTGCGGAAGGAAGGACTCAACGATCAGGCAGTGATGCTGGTGTCACAAAAAATCAAAGACCTGCTGTCCATAGAAACCCCGATGCCTGATGTGAAGTTTTTGTACACAGTAATTGCCGACTACGAGTACATGGCGGCTAAGGAGATGTAGGAATCAAAAGTAAAGAGGTTACTAACTGCGGGAGCGCAGTTAGTAACCTCTTTACTTTCACGGAAATTCTTTAGCGTTCTTTTTATCAACACGGAGAGAATACGACTTTTTACTCATCGAGACGAATAACATCCCCCTCACTGGCCACACCAAAACCCCTGGCCCTCACAATTTTCCGCACTTCTTTATCCCAAATCAGCGGGTTGGTATGATTGAAATGAATAAAATGCACCTTGCTTCTTTCACTTTCGGGCAAGTCTTCAAATAGAACCATCGATTCTTCTACAAAAGGGTGGGGCACTTCGCTCATGTCACGGGCAATTTCTCCGTTTCGAAAAAAGGTGGCATCCAGAAAGGCCACGTCGGCAGATGCTACCAACTCTCTGATGCTTCTGTCCCACTTACTCCATTTGTCAATATCGGGGATGAAGATAATGCTCTTACTTCCGCTCTCAATGCGGTAGCCCACGGTTTCAGAAAACTCATCCCTGTGTGGAACAAGAAATGGGGTGATGGAAATGTCAGGAGAAAGCCGGGTTGTTGAATCGGCGGCAAGCTTTTGCAGACTGATATTTTCGAGCGCCACCAGCTGGCTCCAGGGGCCATTCTCTGTCAAGTAAGACCACATCACAGGCATGCCGTAAACTGGCACATTCGAAGTGCCCATGATCTCTCTACCCAGTTCCATCAAGCCGGTGTAGTGGCCCACGTGGGCATGGGTGAGAAAAATGCCATCGGGAGCGGTTTTGTTTAGACCAGACTTTTCATTCAAATCGTGCCATTGGCTTTTGAAGTCTGGCGTGGCTTCGATCATCCATACTTTGCCGACCGCTCGGTCAACTATGCCGAGGCTAACTACCCGCTCGGCCTCATGTTCGCCGTTGTAGTATCGCATGCAGCATTGCTTGGTGCAGCCAGCTTGAGGATAGCCAGCGTCTTGCGCAACTCCAAGCACCATAATGAATTGATCAGGCAATTCGGTGGAGGTCTGTTTAATTGAGTTCTCGGTGCACGAAGGGATGATCATGCTGATCAGCAGAAGGAGCACTACCTTGAAAACTTTCGGGCGTATCATGCTTCAATCTAGTGAAACATTCTAAATGTAGGGTTGATCGTTCAGCAATGAAACCTCCCTTCCATCACATTCTCTTTCAACGGCTCATAGGGCGTCGGTATCTTATTGCATCAATCAAACCGAAAGCCATGTTTAAAAAGTTGCTCCTCATTACTATCCTCGTAGCCAGCGCTCAGTTCACCCAGGCACAGAAGGAAGATCCTAAAAACCCTAATTGGGCGAAGTATCACACCACTGCCGATGCTTACTATTTGCTCCAGGAATGGGCCAAAGCCTATCCGAACCTGACCAAGCTGTATTCTATAGGGGAGACACTGAAAGGCACTCAACTGATGGTGCTGGAAATCACCAACAAAAGCAAAGGAGCCGCTGAAGACAAGCCAGCTTATTATTACGATGGCAATATCCACGCTGGGGAGCTTACGGGGGCCGAAGTAGCGCTGCAATACACCTGGCTGCTGCTCAGCAGCTATGGCAAAGACCCACGCATCACCAACCTGGTTGACACCCGCACCATTTACATCCGGCCCAAGTTCAATCCCGATGGGGCTGACATTGCCCTGACTACTCCCCAGGCGCTGCGCAGCACACCCCGACCCTACGATCAAGATGGCGACGGGCTGCTCGACGAAGATCCGGGCAACGACCTGAACAATGACAATTTCATCACCGATATGCGGGTGAAGAACCCGACAGGCAAATGGAAAATCAGCCTGGAAGATTCCCGTATTATGGTGGAAAGAGAGCCCAACGACCTGAGTGGCGACTTCTATGACATGTATGACGAAGGTATTGACGATGACAACGACGGATTGTACAACGAAGACGGCATTGGCGGCATTGACATGAATCGCAACTTCCCCCGCAACTGGGGACTGGAGTCGGAGCAAAAGGGAGCGGGCCCTTATCCGCTTTCGGAGCCGGAGACGAGGGCAACAATTGAGTTTTTGAGTACGCACCGCAATATTACTGGCATTTTCCATGGCCACACTGCCGCTGGCTTCCTTTACCGATTGCCTTCAACTACTAATTGGGACAACTTTAATATGGAAGATCAGCGCCTCATCCTTGAACTCTCCGACAAATATGCCACTACCACCAGCCAGAAAGTGGTGCCCAGCTATAGCAATCCACGGCTGCACCGCCACGGCACACTGATCAGCTGGGGCTACTGGGACTACGGTGTCATAGGCTTTGTGCCGGAATTCTGGGGCGCCTTCCAGGCCGACGCCAATAAAGACGGCCGGGTGTCTGACCTGGAAAGAATGCAATGGAACGATGCTGAGCTGGGTGGCAAGGGTTTTGTGAACTGGCAGGTGTATGATCACCCGCAGCTCGGTAAAGTTGAAATAGGCGGCTGGGACTATAAGTTTACCCGCCAGAATCCACCCACGAAATACCTGAAGGGAGAAATAGAAAAGTATGTCGAGTGGATGCTATGGCTGGCAGAAACCGGCCCGAAGATCGCCGTTTCACAACCGAAAGTAGAAGTGCTCGAAAAAGGTAAGTTGGTGAAAGTGAGCCTGACGGTAGAAAACGACGGCTATTTGCCGACAAATATCACGGAAAGAGCCATAGAGCTGGAGATAGCCAAACCAGTTAGGGCGATCGTGGATCTAAGCGGCGCCGAGCTGGTCAGTGGTAAAATGAGAACAGATCTGGGAAACCTCGCCGGGCGCCGAGATGGAGAAAGTGCCGACCGCACCAAAACGATTGAATATGTTTTCAAAGTAACCGTTAGCGCTGCCAAAGCTACCATCACCATTGATTCAGAAAAAGGAGGGAAGGTGAAGAGGGAGATTAGTCTTAAATAAACGAAAAGAGCTCGCCATTTCCGGCGAGCTCTTTCTTTAACTTTAGTTATCTTCAAATAGAACGAGTCGTATCAAACTGTTCCAAATAATCTGCTACCTTTCTCACAAACATGCCGCCGAGTGCGCCATCTACCACCCGGTGGTCGTAGCTGTGGCTGAGGAACATCATGTGGCGGATGCCGATAAAGTCGCCCTGTGGGGTTTCGATTACCGCTGGCTTTTTCTTTACAGCGCCCACAGCCATAATAGCCACCTGAGGCTGCATAATGATAGGCGTACCCATGATATTGCCAAACCCACCCACATTGGAGATGGTATATGTACCGCCCGATAACTCATCCGGCTTCAGACTGTTGGTGCGGGCACGTTCAGCCAGGTCGTTCACAGCATGGGTGATGCCGAGGAGGCTCAGCTTGTCTGCATTTTTGATCACAGGCACGATCAGGTTGCCTGAAGGCAGGGCTACGGCCATGCCAATGTGTACCGCCTGGTGTCTGATAATTTTTGTGCCATCCACTGAGATATTGATCATCGGAAAGTCCTTAATGGCCTTCACAATGGCTTCAATGAAAATGGGGGTGTAGGTAAGTGCAGCCTTTTCTTTTTCCAAGAAAGGGCGCTTCCATTTGTTTCTCCAATTCACCACGTTGGTCACGTCTACTTCCACAAACGAGGTCACGTGGGCACTGATCTGCCTGCTGCTTAGCATGCGTTCTGCAATCATCTTGCGCATGCGATCCATTTCGATGATTTCGTCGTCGCCGCTGTAGGTGATTTTTACAGGTTCGGCTACTTTAGGAGCAGCACCTTTTCCTCTGGTTTGAATGTAAGCGAGGATGTCATTTTTGGTCACACGGCCTTCCTTGCCATTGCCGGGAATTCCTTCTAATTCTGAAGTGCTGATCTTTTCCTCTTTGGCAATACTCATCACGAGGGGAGAGTAGAACCTGTCGGAGCTAGGCTTTGCCACGGGGGCGTGGCTCACTGCTGCTACGGCGGTATCGACCATTTCCGTAGCGAGCGCCACAGCGTCTTTCCCATTCTCCGAAGCGTCGGGAGCATGGCCGTTCTCGCCACTCCCTTCTATTTCTATGATAGCAATGGCTTTGCCCACCTGCACTACTTCACCCTCTTTGGCCAAAATCTCTTTCAACACGCCAGCGTGGGTGGCGGGCACCTCCGTATCCACTTTGTCAGTAGCCACTTCCAGCACTGACTCATCCTGTTCAATGGTCTCTCCTGGCTTTTTCAACCATGAAAGGATGGTTCCTTCCATTATACTTTCACCCATTTTGGGCATCACCATTTCAACTACTGCCATGTCACTAAGTATTTCGTATCCTTTTGGGTAATAGGTTATTTGTATTGTTGTTTGTTGCTTTTCAAAACATTCTTCTAATTCATCGTCTTTTTATAGACGAAAACCTAAGAATCGTTTGTTTACAAAATAGAGTTCACGGCCTCTAAGTTAACATTTTAATGGGAATGATGTGCAATTTTTCCTTGCAGTGTCGTAAGCTTTGCCAAACTACCGCTATCTCACTTGTTTCTATTAGGCCCGTGCTTCCATTTCCATCAGCGACGTCCTCAAAAGATTGAGTGTGTGCAACGCACTGGCGTGGATATTGATTTGCCTGTCGGTGGTTAGTTGCAGTTTTCTGGTAAAAGTTTGGCCTTCGAAAGCACAGGCAATCCACACAGTGCCTACCGGTTTTTCAGGTGTGCCTCCGTCAGGCCCCGCCACGCCCGAGGTAGCCAGGCCAATATCCGTTTTTAGCCTTTTTTTCACGCCCTCGGCCATTTGTCGCACCGTTTCTTCGCTCACTGCGCCAACTGTGTCGAGTGTTTCCTGCTTCACACCCAACTCATCGGTTTTGATACGGTTGTCGTAGGAGATAATGCTGCCCATATAATAGGCAGAACTGCCTGGGACGCTCGTGATCTCATGGGCCAGGTAACCACCTGTGCAGCTTTCGGCGGTAGACACGGTTAGCTTGCGCTCCAGTAGCAGTTTGCCGATGGCTGATTCAATGGTTTCCTGGTCGTAACCGTACACAAATTTTTGGATGTCGGGCAGCACCCGGTCGATCTGCTCCTGTACCTCTTTTGCCAGCGTATCGAGGTTTGGGCCGGCACCCGTTAGGCGCAGCTTCACCTCTCCCGGACTGGGAAGGTAGGCCAATTTGATATGAGGAGGCAGGCTGGTTTCCCACCACTCAATTTTGTCCGACAACCATGATTCACCAATGCCAATGGTGCGGATCATTTTGTGGTAGATAACCGGTAGGGTGTATTTCTCTCTAAGCCTTGGGATCACCTGTTCGCTGATCAACACCTTCATTTCATAAGGCACGCCCGGTAGCGACACAAAGGTTTTATTGCCTCTTTCGAACCACATCCCAGGCGCTGTGCCCATGCGGTTGGTCAGCTTTGTGCTTCCAACTGGCAACCACGCTTGCTGGCGATTGGTGTCAGTCATTTGAAAGCCTCGTTTCTCGAAAAGCATAGTGATTTCTGCCAATGCTTCTTCATGCAATGCCAGCGCCATACCAAAATACCTGGCCAATAGTGGTTTGGTGAGATCATCCTTTGTTGGGCCCAGGCCGCCAGTGATGATGATAATATCAGCTCTTTTTTCTGCTTCCGCAAAGGCGGTCATCATTTCGTTTTCCACGTCGCCCACGGTGGTTTTACGAATCACTTTGATGCCACGCTCCGAGAGCTGCTGCCCGATCCAGGTGGAGTTGGTGTCGTGGATTTGTCCATAGAGGATTTCATCGCCTATGCTGAGTATTTCTGCGTTGATGTGCATGGATGGGATGTTGTTCGTTATTCTGGCGAAAGTTAACAGATCGCTGTGTTATCAAGCTGGCTTCGGCTACATTAAATTCCTGCCAAATTTGTAACATCGTTTTTTAGCTATAAAGATATAAAGTGGTTTTATTTGAAAAAGTTTAAAACAGCTACGTAATGAGATTTTTATCTGCAACAATATTGGCTTTTGGCATGCTGGCAATTTCGGCCTGCTCAGTTCAGCAAATACAGAAAACAGTTGACGGCTACCTGAAAGACTCCAAGCCAACCACCGAGGAGGTGGTATCGGGCTTGAAGGAGGCGCTGGAAAAAGGGATTACCAACGGAGCCAAAAAAGCCTCTGCTGTAGATGGTTACTACAAAAACCCTCAGATCAAGATTCCTTTTCCTCCTGACGTGCAAAAAGTGGAGACAAAGCTCCGTCAGTTGGGGATGGATAAGCAGGTGGATCAGTTCATTGAAACGCTCAACAGGGGAGCTGAAGAAGCGGCCAAGCAGGCAACGCCAATTTTTGTGAGTGCGATTAAGCAAATGACAATCAACGATGCCTGGAATATCCTGAAAGGAGACAAGGACGCCGCCACTCAATACTTGCAGAAAACAACGACCAGTCAACTTGAGGGCAAATTTAAGCCTGTCATTCAAAAGGCGTTGGACAAGGTGAATGCCACAAAATATTATGGTGACCTGGTGAATACCTACAATAAGGTTCCTTTTGTAGACAAGGTGAATCCCGACCTCAACGACTACGCAACTACATTGGCTATTGATGGTCTGTTCAAGCTGGTGGCTCAGGAAGAAGCCAATATCCGCAGCAATCCCGCCGCCCGAACTACCGAGCTGTTAAAGAAGGTGTTCAAGGAGCAGGATAATTGATTGGAGGGATAAAGTTGAAAACCAGTTAAATCTGAGAAATTACTACTGAATTTCGTAAGGGTTTGCCAATTTCAAAGCTTGTATATTTTTGAAGTCATTGATATTTCTCGTCAAAAGAGTCAAGTCAAATTCGACGGCAGTGGCGGCAATGATCGCATCGGGTAGTTTTACCTTATGAGCTTTGCGGATTTCAGCAGTTTTCATTTTAACAGCGCTTTCAAGCTCAAATACCCATGCATCCTCAATGAAGTTTTTTACTACTTCCAGGTCTTTTTCTGTTGGCGCACTCCAGCACAAGAGTTCAATCTCAGTAATACTTGAAATTGATGGTTGAGAATTAGCTAAAATAGCGTCTATGAATTTTTCTGCAGATGGAGAAAATTGTTGCTGTAGATAGTAGATGACTACATTGGTATCCCAAAGGTATTCTATTCCCATTCGTCTCGCAGATCATCAAGCTGCTTGTCAATATCATGCAGTGGCTGCTTGGTCATGGCTCCTTTGTACTTAGCCCAGTTAGTCGTTTTGTCAACCAGCTTTTCTCTTCGAACCCTGATGAGCTTAAGTAGCTCTAAATCTTTTAATAAGCTAATTGCCTTTTCGTTTATAATATCTATCGTAATGGTTCGCATGGTTCATGAACTAAAAAAGAGACTCGTGCACTGCTTACAAGTCAAAAATAATGAAAAATAGTCAATTATCTTGTCTGACTTTTATACCATCCCAATTTCTTAGCAATAGCCGTGCTGCCCCAAATCAGCAAAAACATCTCCAAAGCCCTTTTAATCAGTAGCACAGTGTCATTGCCTTTCAACCCTACAGCCCTGATCAGTTGATCAAGGAGAATGCTGCTCCCCACCAATACCGCAATGGCCAGCACCACTCTTAAGACCCGGATCGGCCACTTACCTTCATCTGAAGGGAATCCCTGCAAGCCAATGAGGAGGAAAGCAATGTTGAGCCCCAGGAATTGAGCAGCTATGCTGTTGCCCAGGACAATGAAAATGATGGGAAGTATAACACAAGAAGAAATGAAAATGAGAGTAGGCATATTCATTTGCAGTCGCAGCCTGCTGAGGGAGAGATAGGCCGAAAGTTTATTCTTTTTGATCAGGAAAAACCATGCCAGCCAAACGGTGATGCCACCGAGAACGAGCCCACCCAGCACATCGGCCAGGAAGTGCCTGCCGAGGTACATGCGTGAAAAGGGCATTAGTGCAATGATAATGATGGCTGCCACCCTCACCCAGGTTCGGTTAAACAATAATCCAATGCCACCCCAGTAAGCCACCGAGCCACTTACATGGCCTGAAGGAAATCCGTAAGAGTCCAGCTTGTTTTCTCTGTAATATTCGATGGCTTCCGGCGTTGGCAAGCTAAAAAAGGACTCTCCACCCTTTCTGACGAAAGGAGAAGCTGCGTTGAACTCATCGACCAGGTGCTTGAGTGATGAATCGACATTTTCCGGGCGGGGCAGGGCAAAGAAATCTTTCAAAAGTGCTCCGGCAAACCCTGTCCAGATAAGCATGTGTGTAGCAAGGAAGGCCTTCTTCATATGGATGCCAAAAATGAGCACAATGGCCACGGCAATGAAGGCGGAGTTGTACCCGAGCCTGGTGGTAGCGTCCATCAGCCAGTAAATGGCCGGGCTGTCAAAACTCTGGAGGAAATGGTTTGGCTCGGTTTGAAACATCAGCTGTTTTTTTGCCGAAACTACAGGATTACTCTGTCAGACAAAAAGACAATTTGACCGATTCTATGAATTTTTATTCAGAAAACATGACATAAATACCTGAAAAATACGTTGGTACATTGATTGATCAGTGATGTGGGAATTTAGGATATATGAAAATGAAGTTATCTGACTCTTTGGTAAAAAACATGGTTGTGACGGCAGATTTGCTGAATACAATCAATGGAGGTATGAGTCTTCCTTCCACAAAAATGCGGAAGCTGGAAGATTGCTACGAATTGGATGTGGTTGCTCCGGGACTCTCGGTGGAAAACCTCAAAATTGAAATTCACAACAGGCACTTGAGTGTGTTTCATTACCTGAACTATAAGACGCCCAATCACACGAATGAACAGGAGGGAGCACCAAATATTGTACATTTGATGCCTATCCCATTCGACGTGGAGCTGGATAGCATCACTGCCTTGTATGAAGGAAAGCTCTTGAAAGTCATTATGCCTTTTAACGAGCTGGCTGAGGGGTATTTCAGGAGCATCGATATAGACACTTTGTAAAAGAGAATAACTATTAAGCATAGTTTTGATTAGTCCTTTTTGAAGACCCTGCGAGCGTTTGTCCGTGGGGTCTTGTGTTTTAACGGTATTGTATTCAATTTTTCTACTCCTATTTTTGCTGCTCATCTTTTACGTTTCAGCGGAGGCTAATGCTTGGAGTTTTTGTAGTGATTTATCTGTTGTTGACCGTGGCTATTGGTATGGCAGCTTCCAGGTACATCAAAACATCCACGGACTTCATGCTGGCGGGTCGCAAGCTGCCCATGTTTCTCTCTGCTTCGGCTCTTTTTGCCCTATGGTTTGGCTCAGAGACAATTTTCGGGGCTTCGTCCGAGTTTGTGAAGCACGGCGTGCTGGGTGTGATCGAAGACCCGTTCGGAGGCGTGCTTTGCCTCGTTTTATTTGCCCTGATCTTCGTCAAACCGTTGTACAGGTTAAATCTGCTTACCCTTGGTGACCTATACCGCAATCATTACGGAAAAAGCGTGGAGCTGATTGCCAGCGCTTGCATGCTGCTCACCTTTTTTGGTTACATCGCTGCCCAACTGGTGGCGCTTGGCATAATCATCCAGATCATCTCCGGACTGCCCACCATTTACGGCATCCTAATCAGTGCAAGTGTGGTGACAATTTATACACTGATGGGAGGGATGTGGGCTATTACTATTACTGATTTCATGCAAAGCATCATCATTGTCGTCGGTTTGGTGATTGTGGCGGTTACTATTGTCAATAAAGCTGGCGGAATGGCACCGGTATTGGATGGTGCACCAGAAGGTTTCTTCTCGTTTGTACCGACCGACGGAGACCCGATGACCTGGATTCATTACCTGGCGGCCTGGCTCACGCTGGGCCTCGGTTCGCTCGCTTCTCAGGATATTTTTCAACGGGCTAACTCGGCAGAAAGTGAGAAGACTGCAGTAAGATCTACCTTGCTGGGAGCTGGTATGTACGGCCTGATTGCTATTCTCCCGCTGTTCATTGGCCTGGCAGGGAAGGTGCTTTACCCGGAACTGATTGATGGAGACACCCAACAGGTGCTGCCCTCGATGGTGATGGCACATACTGACATGTGGGTACAGGTGATGTTTTTCGGGGCCCTGTTGTCGGCGATTTTCAGTACATGCAGTGGAGCGGTGCTGGCACCCGCCAGTATTTTATCGGAGAATATCATTCGCCCGCTGATGGATCAAAATATGCCGGATAAACGTTTTTTGGTCATTCTGCGGGCGTCAGTGGTGTGTATGGCCGTCCTGGCTTCCTGGCTGGCTTCGTACCGCACCAACATTTTCGAGCTAGTTTCGGAGTCTTCCATTCTGGGCTTGGTTACCCTATTTGTGCCGATGGCAACGGCGCTGTTCTGGAAAAAGTCGTCCCGAGGCGGGGCGGTATTGTCTATGATATTGGGTTTGGTAAGTTGGTTTCTGAGCGAGCATGTGTTTCATTTCGAATTCCCGGCCATGTTCATTGGGTTTGGTGCCAGTGCTTTGGGAATGGTGGTGGGGACTTTTTTGTTTCCCCGGAGACCAGATATTTTTGGCTAAAACCAGGTTTTTTTTTCACAAATCCCCGTAATGGGAAGCGCAAAGATACCACTCCCAACTTAGCTCTATGCCTGCACTCCGGTCTTCTAGCTCCCGTCTTCCGTCACTTCTTTCCCCTCCCTACACTCCACCAACTCCACCATCAACTGCTCGTTCACCTCCTTTTCCTGCAGCATCATTTCCTGGTATTTGTTGGCCATTAGCGAGTTAAGCTCAGCTTTGGAAGCCTGCATTTTGGCATAGATGCCCAGGAGAATAAGGGCTGCCGACAACACGACAATAATGATCAGTGGGAAGTTTTTCATG
This sequence comes from Imperialibacter sp. EC-SDR9, assembly GCF_902498805.1. GTDB lineage: Bacteria > Bacteroidota > Bacteroidia > Cytophagales > Cyclobacteriaceae > Imperialibacter. The sequence goes on from NZ_LR701613.1 coordinate 18,270, forward strand.
AGAAAGTCCTTTGACGGCAAGTTACTTCTTTTTGCTTTCGCATTCCTCAAGCGTCTGCATTGCGATTGCAGCTTGTTGTTCGGCCATCATTCGTTGTTGTTCGGCCTCGGCTTGAGCACTCATCGCTATTTCAGTTTGCTTCTCAGCTTCGAGTTCAGCCCGAACCAGAAGGGCCTCTTGCTCCCTCAATAGATTCAAGAACGTGGATGCTTCATTCGCTTTGAGAGAGGAGTAAATAGCAAAAAAGATAATGATGAGCGTTTGAATGCCGATTGTGATTTTAGCCCAGAGCTTCATGGTTGTTATGACTTTAGTTGTGCTTTTGACAAGCTTCAAGTTGTTTTTTATAGTCATTCGCTAAGGCTTTTTGCCTGGTGGCTTCAGTGGCAGCCTCAACTGCTCTTTCAGCCTGAATGAGTGCTTCTTCCTGAGATTGATCTGCAATTGCTCTCTGCTTTTCGGCTATTAGTGTTTGTTGTTCAGTCTCACGTCTCCTGGCCTCGGCAATAGCCTGGGACTTTTGAACTTCCGCCCTCAATGAGTCATTGGCCACCATGAGCTTCTTTACTTCATCCTTACAGGAATATACTTTTGGCGAAGCATAAGAGGCAAGTACCATGAACAAACCACCTCCAATAAAAAATAGAATATTTTTCATGCTTAAATATAGAATTTTAATTTGAAAATGGCCCCTTCGGGGCAATTAGGCTCCCTTATTGGAAATAGCCAATGCACCTAAGTGAATATTGGCTCCAGCGGATAGCACTACCACTTTTCAGCTCAGCCACTCTCTTTTGATATTGAAGCAGGCCCTTACTTCGATCTTCGGTCTTCAAACTGCTTTCCTGATTCCTGAACGCTGCCACTTCTCACTTTGATGCGCTTTACTCATCACTCTCAAACTTTCGCACCTCTCAATCTGCCACTTCCATTTTCCTCCCGACTTTCCCATCCAAAAACTAGTTTAAACTAACCCCCCGTATTATTTTTGCGGATGGCTGAAATGATTCTGATCCTCGACTTCGGATCTCAATACACACAACTCATCGCTCGCCGGGTTCGGGAGCTCAATGTTTACTGTGAAATACACCCCTACAACCACCTTCCCGATTGGAGCGACGATATCAAAGGCGTCATTCTTTCTGGCAGCCCCTGCTCGGTAAGAGATGAGGGATCGCCCGACATAGATATTGATTTTTATTCTTCAAAAGTGCCATTGTTAGGCGTTTGCTATGGTGCGCAGCTCATGGCAAAAAAGAGTGGGGGCAATGTTCTTCCCTCGGAAATCAGAGAATACGGCAGAGCCAAGCTTAGTAAGGTGGATTCGCACCACGACCTGCTGAAAGAAATTACGCTTAATTCGCAAGTATGGATGTCGCATGCCGACACGATAGCAAGCATACCTGAGAAGTATGAGGTGATTGCCAGTACCCCGTCGGTGCATGTGGCGGCATTCAAGTTGAAGAATGAGCCAGTTTACGGTATTCAGTTTCACCCCGAAGTGACGCATACCACCGAGGGCAAAACGCTGCTTCGCAATTTTGTTGTGCACATCTGCGGTTGCAGCCAGGACTGGACACCAGACATCTTTGTCGAAACTACAGTGGCTGACTTGAAAGCCAAACTGGGCAATGACAAGGTGGTCATGGGGCTTTCCGGCGGTGTTGACTCCTCAGTGGCTGCCATGCTGATCCACAAGGCCATAGGCAAGAACCTACATTGTATCTTCGTTGATAACGGGCTGCTTCGAAAGAACGAATTCATTAGTGTGCTTGAGTCTTACAAACATATGGGCCTGAATGTGAAGGGTGTAGATGCTTCACAGCGTTTTTATGCAGCGCTTAAAGGACTGACGGAACCTGAGCAAAAGCGGAAGGCGATTGGCCGGGCGTTTATTGAGGTGTTTGACGAAGAGGCGCACAAAATTCAGGACGTGAAGTGGCTTGGTCAGGGCACCATATACCCCGATGTGATCGAATCCGTTTCGGTGAAAGGGCCTTCTGCCACCATCAAGTCGCACCACAACGTGGGCGGTTTGCCAGAAAAAATGAAAATGAAGGTGGTGGAGCCGCTTAACACGCTGTTTAAAGATGAGGTAAGAAATGTCGGGCGCACGCTGGAGATCGATCCGAATATTTTGGGTCGCCATCCTTTCCCTGGCCCTGGTTTGGGAATAAGGATTTTGAGTGAGATCACTGCAGAAAAGGTTAGGGTGTTGCAAGAAGTGGATCATATATTTGTGCAAGGCCTCAAGGATCACGGCCTGTACGATCAGGTATGGCAGGCAGGCGCTATGCTTACCCCGATTCAGGCAGTAGGTGTAATGGGCGACGAAAGAACTTATGAAAATGTAGTAGCTTTAAGAGCAGTAACTAGTGTCGACGGCATGACTGCCGATTTTTGCCACCTGCCTTATGAATTCCTGGGAGAAATATCGAGTGAAATTATCAATAAAGTAAAGGGGGTAAACAGAGTGGTGTACGACATCAGCTCTAAGCCACCTGCAACCATTGAATGGGAATAATCAACATGCGATATCCAGCTATTCTTAGAAGCCTGAGCGTTATTTGTTTGCTTTTTTGGGCAGCTTCTACGCAAGCACAGGACCACCAAACTAATTTCACTTTCGGCAAAGAGCTCTTCCGGGAGGGGCGCTACGAGTTGGCAATGCAGTCCTTTAAGAAGGTGATGATGCCTGCTCCTGACAACCCGTACGCTCCCTATGCTGCCTTTTACAATGCACTGTCGGCTTACAAGCTAGGTCAGTCGGAGAACAGCCGCAACCTGTTTCTTGAGCTTACACAACGATTCCCGAACTGGGAAAAGCTGGACGAAGCCTACTACTGGGTGGCTACCGGCTACTTTGAGCAAAATCAGCCTGCGGCTGCGCTCGATTATCTGAAGAGGGTGAAAAGCCCTTCTATGTCCGGCGAAATCAATCTCCTCAAGACGAAATACATTTCTAAAATTGACAGCCTGAACCAGCTAAAGGCATTGTATGAGATATACAACCGGGATACCGTAGTAGCTTCCTGGTTGGCAAGAAATATCATGAGTGACCCTGGCAATACGCTCGATCAGGCCATGGTGAGGGAAATAGTGGAGAAGTTCGATTTGCCCGTAGAATCATTCGGCCTGGTTGACCTAAGCAAGTCCGTTAAAAAGAGTGAATACCACGTGGCAGTAATGCTGCCTTTTATGTTCTCCTCACTGGATGAAAGCAAAGCTAACCCACGGGCCGACTTTGTCACCGAACTCTACACAGGCATTCTTCTGGCCGCCGAAAAGCTAAATGCTGAAAATAAGAAGGTGATTATCCATGCCTATGATACGAGAAGGAGCGGGGCTGTAACGACCAAACTTCTGCAAAAAGCGGAGCTACAGCGGATGGATTTGATTATCGGGCCGCTGTACCCTGAGCCAAGTAAGCTGGTGTCGGACTTTTCCTTTGCCAACAAAATCAATATGATCAATCCGGTGTCGGCCAATCCGGACGTCATTGCAGGTAACCCTTTTTCTTTTTTGCTCCGACCAACCTACCTGACCCAATCGTTGAAGGCTGCTGAATATGCAATTGAGAAATTTCAGGATAATAAAAACGCACTTGTTTTTTACGAATACAAACCCAACGATAACAGAGACTCATTGGCAGCAGTGCTTTATGCGCAGCAGTTGCGAGATAATGAGTTCAATGTGTTGAAAGTAAAGCCCTTGAGGTCGAATGAAGCACACTACCTTATCGATACCCTGAGCTTCAAAAAGGAAGTTGAGATAAAGACGCAGGAGAGACTGGATACGATGCTGCTTCATCCTGAAAAATACATTGTAAAGTCCAAGCAGAAAACATATGGGAAGGACTCACTGGTTTATCTCCACGAGGTATGGGGCATCAAAAGAGACAGTATAGGTCATATTATGATTGCGTCGTCTAATCCACTTTTCGCCACTAATACAATAAGCGCCGTGGAAATTCGCCCTGATAAAATCCCTGTGATTGGAAGGGAAGACTGGCTGGATATTCCTCAGGTAAATTACGACCAGGTAGAAAGGATCAATGCGGTATTCATATCACCTGTTTTCGTAGACAAGAGCCGGGCAGCCTACCAGTCGTTTAGCGGAAACTATATGAGAAAATACAAAACGCCACCATCGGTATATGCATCCTTAGGTTACGAAATGATGGTTGTTTTTGGAGGGTTAATGCATGCAAACGGCAATTACTTTCAGGCGGGCTTGCCGGAAGGCGAGATAGTGGAAGGGGTATTTACTTCTGGTTTTGAATATGGATTCCACAACGATAATCAGATGGTGACTTTTTTGAAGTTAGAGAACAACCAATTAGTGAAGGAAGTTAAATAGCAGTATGACGTTGAACAGATCCAGCAGTGTAGCGCTCTTTGACAGGGCACAAAAAGTAATTCCAGGTGGCGTAAATTCTCCGGTGAGGGCATTTAAAGCAGTAGGGGGCAACCCGTTATTTATCAAGGCAGCTAAGGGGGCCTATCTTTTTGATGAGGATGGCAATAAGTACATAGAAATGATCAACTCATGGGGGCCAATGATTTTGGGCCATGCCAATGAGATGATTGAAGAAGCTGTAAGAAATGCCATAGGCAAATCATTTTCATTTGGAGCCCCTACGAGGGCTGAGGTGGAAATTGCGGAGCTGATTTCACATATGGTGCCTTCTATTGAGAAGGTGCGCATGGTCAACTCCGGTACCGAGGCCACCATGTCGGCTGTCAGAGTAGCTCGTGGATTCACAGGGAGAGACAAAATTATCAAGTTTGAAGGTTGCTACCATGGCCATGGCGATTCGTTTTTGATTGCCGCAGGAAGTGGTGCAGTAACCATGGGAACGCCCGATAGCCCGGGCGTAACTGAAGGAACTGCCAAAGACACGTTAACGGCACCTTTCAATGACCTGGCGGCTGTGGAAACGCTGGTTGCGAAGAATAAAGGGACTATTGCGGCCATTATTTTAGAGCCCGTAGTTGGTAATATGGGCTGCGTACTGCCTGCGCAGGGGTTTCTGGAAGGGCTGCGTAAGCTTTGCGATCAGGAAGGCATTCTTTTGATATTCGACGAAGTGATGACCGGTTTCCGCCTGGCAAAGGGCGGGGCACAGGAAATATTCGGCATCACTCCCGATCTCACCACTATGGGTAAAATCATCGGTGGTGGCATGCCTGTTGGTGCCTATGGGGGTCGTGCTGAAATCATGAACTATGTGAGCCCGGCCGGACCGGTTTACCAGGCGGGCACTTTGTCGGGCAATCCTATTGCCATGGCAGCCGGCAAGGCGATGCTTACCTACCTGAACGAGCACCCCGAGACCTACACTTACCTGAACAAGATTACGCAGCGAATTGTAGACGGCTTTAGACACAACCTGGAGTCACTCGGCTTGCTGCATACCATCAATCACGTTGGTAGCATGTTCAGTCTGTTTTTTACCAATTCTGACGTGGTAAACTTCGACTCCGCCAAGACCAGTAATACCACTATGTTTGGCAAGTATTTTCAAAAAATGCTTGAAAAGGGTATCTACCTCGCACCTTCACAGTATGAAACACTGTTTATCTCTACTGCCATCACTGAAGAACTAGCTGACAAGATTATTGCCGCCAACAAAGAGGCCTTGAAAGAAATCCATTCGTGAGAGATTTGGTGCCCACAGCGCAGCTGGTGGCACCAAATCCCTATTTCATTCCTTCAGTCGAACATCCAGCTGCTGTACTTTTGGTGTCTTTTCAGGAGACATAGTGAAGAAAACTTCTGCACTCCCGTTTTCGCCTGTGAGGGTAAAAACACCCCTGAGCTGGTTGATGGCTTTCATTTCCCCCACTTTAGTGACATTACCTATAGGAGCCAGGGCCTGATTGTATTCTTTGATACGTCTGTCTCTGGAAAAATCCAGGAAGAAATTTTCCGCAAAAAGCGCTTCTTCAACACCTGCTTCGTTGGTCTGTAGCCAACTGGCCACTTTTGTCTGAGCGGCCAGGAGAATATCAGAAGCTGGCAATATCCTGGGCTGGAGGCCGGCTTTTTTGAATATCAGGTTGGCGACCTCATTGTTGATGGCGCCAGCGCCTGCATAAGTGCGGTTGGCGAAGGAAATGATGCCCAGGTCATATTCAGGATAAAAACGATAGTCACTGCCAAAACCAGGCAGCCCACCGCTGTGCCGGATGTACACCACGGCGTTACAATCTTTTCGGGCACTCAATCCATAGCCATAACCGCTGATCATCGGACAGGTATTTCCATCAGCATCCCTGGCGTTAGCCATCAGGCTTGGTTCTTTGGGTTTGTGCATGCTTCTGAGAGAGCTGCGCTTTACGGGGCCATACTCGTCATCGTTTTTTGGTGGATAGGCGGAAAGGTGATAGGCCACGTATTTGCTGAAGTCGTCCAGAGAGGTGATGAGCCCGCCCATGCAGCCAAAGGCACCGTCGTGCAACAGAGGCTCCGGCTTCCATTGTTCATCTTCCCAGCGGTAGCCCAACGCCAGCAGGTCTTCAGGAAGCCCCTCAAACTCCCAGTAGGTATTGTTCATACCGAGTGGCTTAAAAATGTTCTCATTAATGAATTCTTGGTAAGGTTGGCCTGATACATTGCTGATGATCTGCCCCAGAATTGCAAAGCCGGTGTTGCTGTACTCATAGCCGAAAGACGGAATATTGGAGAAGCTCAGGCCTTCTGCTACCAAAGTTTGTAACTCCTCTGGTGTGTCCTCCAACTGCCTGTCTCCCCAGGGGTTGTCCTCGGGAAAGCCCGCTGTCATTGTGAGCAGGTTTTCGATGGTGATGGGTGTGGCGTCTTTGGTGAGGTATACTAGATTTTTCATTTCTGGCATATAGTCAGCGGCTTCATCATCAAGTTCGAGTTTGCCCATTTCCACCAGCTTCATAATAGCCATGGCAGTAAAACTTTTGCTCATAGAGGCTATTTTGAAAAGAGACTTGTTTGAGACTGGCACTTTGTTGTCGGTATTAACGATACCATAGGAGCTCGACCAAATTAATTTCCCTTCCATGACGATGCCATACACCATGCCTGGGTAGTGATTGTCTTTGGCGGTTTGCTGAAGCAAAGCTTCGATTTCCGGCCCCAGGGCAACTACTTTTTGCACCCTGTCAGTTTCTGTAAACGCCGCCGCCTTGAATGTGGGATTAAAACTAACGACACCTGGCTGGGTAGCTTGCTGGTCAGCCGGAGGTGATGCCGTTTCGCAGGAAGCCATAAAAAGAAGACAAGCGAAGAAAACAGATAGTTTCATAGAAGATTGGTTTAGGTTGGAGACAATTTAACCTAAACCGTGGAGGTTTTTGAAAGGGAATGGCTAAAAAAGCAAAAACGAAATCACCAACTCTGCCATGATTCCGATAAAAAGAAACCAGGAATAGATCCAGCCGAGAAGGATAAACTTTGTGATGGTTTTGAACCAGCCCTGACCATACACTCGCTTCAGAGAGTAATAAGCGTACGTTGTAACGAGTGTGAAGCCCAGCCCACCAGCCCAATCACCAAGGCTGCTCTCTCCATCACTTAACATTATCACAATTAGAGACAGGCCATAAACGATATAAGCGAAGCTATGCAAATGAATGGCGTGCATGATATGATTGACATAAAGGATATTGCGCCGGATATAAAGCAGTTTGAGGATCAGGGCAAATATAGGCAGCATGATAAACATGAGTATGGGTAGGTTCTTTGTAACCAACTCAACCAATGTCTGCTTATCAGCCCTGTTCACACGAATTACCTGTCGGGCAATAAACTGCTGAGTAGTGGTGGTGCCGTCCAGATTCAAGCTGTCGTAAAGCATCTCGTCTGTCAGCTTCCTGTCATCTTTCAGGCGATTATAAGTGTTCCAGTTTTCGGCACTTATTCCGAAAAAACTGCCGTCTTTTTCACCATCAGTATCAACCTTTATCGGATCGAACGATTTTTCTGTCCCCAGAAATTTGATGGCCTCCCTGGTGTTTGAGTCAAGCTCTTCCTCGTTTAGCTGGGCAAGCTCAGCTTTCAGGCTATCCATCACGTGCAGGCTGTCGGTGCCGGTTAGCAAGGTGGGGCCAAAAGAGAAATTTAGGTTCGGGTTTGCTGCTTCCTGCTGAGCCATCTTTGTCTCTATGTCCCGTGTTATCTTTTTGCCCACCATGTTGAGGACAAAGAAGTAGAAAAGGCTGATGACAAGATAAAGCCTGACCGGATTCGCATAGGAAGCTCTTTTGCCCTCGTTAAACCGGAGTGTAAGCCAGCCAGGTTTAAAGAAAAAAGGAATCAGGGAGTTGGTGAACCGGCTATCAAAGGAGAAGGCATTATTGAAAAAGTCGTACAACAATTGACCAAATGAGATATTGGTATTGGTGTTTTCCTGTCCGCAGGACGGGCAGTAATTGTATATCTCAGTGTCCAGCGGATAACCGCAGTTCAAACAGGCGTTTTGCTTACGTCTGCGTCTCATGTTGGTTGAGTTAGTCGATGCCTAAAATAGGGACTGGGCGTTTAACCTGCAAATACCATTGGCCGTGCCATAGGCTTGTTTAGGTTAAACATTATAATGTTTCATTGCTTTCTCCACATCCTCTGGCGCATCTATTCCCATCGTTTCAAGGTCGGTTTCCACCACCTTTATTTTGTAACCGTTTTCCAGCCACCGCAACTGCTCCAGCGACTCGGCTTTTTCGAGAGGGGAGGGCTGTAGGTGCGTGATGGCCGCAAGAGCATCGACCCGGTAGGCATAAATGCCAATGTGCTTGTAAAAAGTGAATTGTGAGAGCCGGTCTTCGTTACTAACTCCCCGCAGATGTGGAATACATGATCTGCTGAAAATCAGCGCCTCCATTTTTCTATTAAACACCACCTTAACAATATTGGGAGAATCCAGAACGGCTGGATCAGTTATTCTTTTGATGAGGGTTCCCAGCTGCACTTTTCCGTTCAGAATACCTGCCAACGTATCAATCTGATTCGGGTCGATAAAAGGCTCATCGCCTTGAATGTTGATCACGTACTCAAAGTCACCTTCAGTTAGTTGCAACGCTTCCAGGCACCTTTCCGTACCGTTGGTGTGGTTAGTCGAGGTCATTACCACTTCAAGCCCCATGTTTTGCAGGTGCAGCAGAATTCTTTCGTCATCCGTGGCCACTACCACTTTATTCAGAAGCTTGGCTTTGGAAGCTTGCTCGTATACCCGTTGAATCATCGACTTACCGGCCAGGTCAATCAAAGGCTTGCCGGGAAACCGGGTGGAAGCATAACGGGCAGGAATGACGCCGAGGATGTTAGGCATAGAGCAGGTTTTTGAAGTTATCGGGTAAACTATTCAACCTCTTTAACTTTCAGTGAAGTTCCCTCGTCAGATATCACAACAATCTTAGCCCCTTTGTCGATGTAGTTGCCCCGGGTAAAGGCGTCGAATACATCGCCATCGATCAATACCTTGCCGCTGGGTCTTAGTATGGTGTGGGCCTCCCCGGTCTTGCCTATCATCGGCTCTTTCATAAAACTGGAGGTGTAACCAGCGCTTCTGTCCATGCTGGTTCCCAGGGCCACTCTATTGAATACTTTCGACTGACTGAGCCGGGCTCCGCCAAAAAACATGAGGACAATACTCCCCATGATTCCAATAATGGCTGTGACGGAAGCAATAAGCAGGCTGTCTAATTCAACGAAAGAGAAATCGAGGTTGTCGTTATTGACCATGACGAGTATAAGGGAGCCGAGGGTGAAGATAATACCAGCCACACCTGCTACCCCGAAGCCGGGGATGACGAAAATTTCGGCGGCTATCAGCAGCACACCTATGAAAAACATAATAATTTCCCAGTTTTCCGCCAGACCATTGAGGTAGTAGGGCACAAAATAGAGCGTAGCCGCAATAATGGCTGCTACAATAGGAAAGCCTACACCTGGTGTTTGTAGCTCGAAATAGATGCCCCCGATAATGATCAGTATGAGGATGCCCGAAATAAAGGGGTTGAGAAACAGGGCGATGATCTTGTCAGTAGCATCCAGCTTGAAATCGATAAGTTCGTAATCGGTTACACCTGAGCGTTCCATTATTTCATCAATACTGCTTACCTGGGCTTCGCAATAGCCATTTTTTATGGCCTCGCTGGTAGAGAAGGTCAACACTTTGCCAGCTTGTGTGATGCTGTCAAACTCCAGCGTTTCGTCTACCATGGCTTCAGCTATCCGTGGGTCACGGCCGTTGGCTTCAGCGGTAGACCGCATGATGGAGCGCATATAACTTTGGTACTTATCAGGGGCGGCGGCACCATCCGAAGTCACAACCGTTGCCGCACCAATGCTGGCAGCTTTGGCCATATAGATACTGTCGCAGGCAATAGAAATCAATGCACCGGCAGAAGCCGCATCTTTGTTGATGTAAACGTAAACGGGCCTCTCGAAATCAAGCACCCTTGTCCTGATCTCATCAGCATCGGTAAGTGCACCTCCGTAGGTGTCCATTTCAATCACCACATAGTCAACTGAGTCTTCAGTGGCCTGGTTGAGCGCAAGCTCCATCAGCCGGTTGGTGCGTGGATCAATTTCTGCCGCCAATAGCACTCTTAATACTTTGGTTTGCTTTTGCTGGGCAAGCCCCAAAAAAGGCAAAGCCATCAGGAGGATAAGTACGCTTTTTTTGTTCATCAATTTCAATAGGTTCATATTACCTATAGTTTTACGTAAAGTTAATCAAATAGAAGTGTCGGAACGCTTATCACCCATTTTTATCCATGATTTTGAACAGCCCATCTGGCAAATGGCGCTTGAACCGGAAAAAGGATTGCTGGCCCTGGAGCTACGTGACCTGAAGGAAGCGTCTGTGAGCTTTTCTTTGCTGGACCTTCATACACAAATTCTGGTGTTTGATCGTTATGCATTCGAGGAAGAGTGGTGGATGAGTATTGTAACGATAAAAGACAACCTGTTGTTGATAAAACAGTACCATGATAGCCAGCAACCGGAGAAGCAGGGACTTTTAGCGATCAACATAGAATCTATGGAGGTACAATGGTGGCTGCAAAATTTTCAACTGCTACAATTGAATAGCCTGTCAGTTTCTGGTAAACAGCACGGTGAAAGTGAAAGTATTGTGAAGCACTACGAAATTAATTCCGGGCAGGAGCTTGCGACCGATTTGGTAGACAAATCTAATGGGCAGGAGCAATCGATAAAAGCCAAATACCCAACGCACTACGATAGTGAGTCACCACATTTGGAAACTATTAAGTCATTCATTGCCAATTACTTCAACGTAAAAGCCGTTGGTGCTTGTGACTACCTGGAAGTAGAAGACCTGATCGTTATTTCCTGGTTTTATTCAGAGGGAAGCTCTTATGCAAATGTGCTATCCGTGATTGATTCTGAAGGGAATATTGTGATCGAAGAAAAAATTGGCACTGGATTGGATGCATTTGCGGCTGATACTTTCTTTGTACTGAAGAATAGATTGATATTTGTGTCAAACAAAACGCAACTTATTGTTTATGAATTATTTGAGGGTGCTTAAGGCTGTCTTTTTATTGACCATGATCACCAACCTCTCATTTGGAGCGGAGATGGACTCTGTGCGCCTGGAAAAAAGAGAGGGTAAGCAGTTTGTTATTCATAGGGTTGGACAGGGAGAAACGCTATACGCCATTTCGAGGCGATACCAATCAAGCGTGGAAGAAATTTCCAAAACCAACAACCTTAGCGGCAATAGTGTAGCTATAGGCCAGGAAATCGCTATCCCCTGGAGGGGAGATGTCCCAAAGAGTATGAATCAAAACTCGACTTCGGGGCAGCTTTATCACACCGTTGAAGCAGGTCAGACACTGTATGCTATTTCGAGGCAATATGATGTGAGTGTGGATGAAATCAAACGGCTGAATAACCTGACAAGCAACGAGCTAAGTACCGGACAGCAGCTGGTGTTAAAGAAAGGCCAAAAGCCGGTGGAGCAGACAGCCCCTGTTAAAGCTGAGCCTGCCACCCCGAAAAATCCTCAGCTGACTTATCATACCGTAGCACCTTCCGAAACGCTTTTTAGTATTTCGCAGAAATACGATGTGTCTGTAGACGATATAAAAAAATGGAACGACCTCAAGGGCAACAGCCTGTCGGTGGGGCAGGAGCTGGCCATTGGGAAGCCGACAACCGTTAAGGCACCTGTGGCGATTGCGGAAGAAACACCGACGAGAGAGAAGAAAAAGGAACTGGTGGTAAGCGAGGCCAGCAATGGTTCGCTGAAGCAAATCAACAAGCAAGGCTACACCAGAGATACGGCCTCGGTGGCAGGCTACGAAAAAGTGGTGGAAGAGGGCTTTGCCATGGTGATTGAAAACTCGCCTGAAACGAGGAAGTTTCTGGCGCTGCACCGCACTGCGCCCATCGGCGCCATTCTGGAAGTGAAGAACAGAATGAATGGCAGATCTATCTATGTGAGGGTAGTGGGCAAACTGCCCGACACTGGAACCAACAACAAGGTGCTGATCAGGCTTTCGGAAAAAGCTTTTCAAAGGCTTGAGTCAGTTGATCCTAAAGTGCCTGTTGAAGTATCTTATGTTCCGTAACTGAAAGATTGATAGTGAGAATAAGGCTGAAGTCTGGTAGTTCTCATCTTTAATTCTCTTATCTTAATAAATATTTGGAGATATGGTCATTGAAAAAACAAAAGACGAATTAATTATCAGGCTACCTTCAACCGTCAATGTGGAAGAGACAGAAGATTTTTTACGCTATTTGCGCTATCAGGAAATTACTTCAAAGTTCAAAGTTAAGCAGGTTGACGTTAATAAATTGGCAAAGTCGATTAGCAGAAGCTGGTTTGAAAGTAATAAGTCAAAATTTCTAAATGAAGATAATAGTTGATACTAATATTGTCTTTAGTGGCATCTTAAACTCATCAGGAAATATTGGCCGCCTTCTCATTCACTCAAAAGGAATCCTTGAATTCTACTCTTCTGAATACTTGCTTGTCGAAATTGAGAGCCACTTCCCGAAGCTATTAAAATTGACGGATCTTGGTAGCGATGAATTGTCCGAACTGATCGCTACCGTGACCAGAGACATTACTTTCTTGTCAGATAGCTTTTGTCAAAATCTGCTTTGAAGTCCGCCTATGATATCGTTAAAGACATAGATGCCGATGATTTGTTATTTGTAGCAATGGCCAATAGCGTTCCTGATGCTAAACTCTGGACAGGAGACAAGAAGTTACACGGAGGACTGCTGAAGAAGGGTGTTTCCAATGTAATGACCACAGCGAACCTCTTGACTTATCTAAATAAGCGAAGCGCCGAATGATCGACATTAAAGAACTTAAAACGCTACTCGATCAAAAGGTGGATGAGTACAACCGCCCCTTTTTCATTGAAAAGGATCCGGTTTGCATTCCCCATAGCTTCACTACTAAGCAGGACATTGAGATTGCAGGCTTCTTTGCTGCAACCTTGGCCTGGGGCCAGCGGGTCACCATCATCAACAAGTGCAGAGAGCTTTTCACGCTGATGGATGATGCCCCTCATCAGTTCGTGTTGAATCATTCCGAGAATGATTTAAAAACAATACTAAAGTTCAAACACCGCACGTTCAATACCACCGACTTGCTCTACTTTATTCAGTTCTTTCGTGAGCACTATACCAACCACGACAGCCTTGAGAGCGCTTTCTCAAATTCTATGAAGCCAGGTGACGAGACGATTGAAAATTGTCTCATCGGTTTTCATGACTTATTCTTCAGCCTTCCCGAATTCCCTGCCCGCACCAAAAAGCACATCGCCACGCCAAAAAGGAAAAGCGCCTGCAAGCGCATCAACATGTTTCTGCGCTGGATGGTAAGAAAGGATGACAGGGGTGTTGATTTTGGCCTTTGGGAAACCATCAACCCTTCGCAGCTTATTTGTCCGTGCGACCTGCACGTGGACAGGGTGGCCAGAAGCTTTGGGTTGATCACCCGCAAACAAACCGACTGGCAAACAGCTTTGGAGCTCACTCACAATCTGCGGCAAATGGATCCCAACGATCCAGTCAAATACGATTTTGCTTTGTTTGGTATGGGAGTGATTGAGCATGCGTAAGCTCTTTAATGCACAACTTGTCCCAAATTGCGTCACTAGAGGGGGCTGAACTCAGAAAATATGCCGTTAAACTCTTCTATGTTCACAGGTATTTCATAGTCACAAGCTTCCTGAAATTCCTTCCACATCTCCTGCACAACCGGATTGGAATGGGCGGCTTGTATGGCCTCGGCCGACTTCCAACCAAAGATCTCAACAACAGTTCCGTCTTTTGATTTCATAGTCACCGGAAGCCTGTCACTCACCAGGCCTTCTCGCTTTAGAGCGGGCACGTGGTTTTTTACCAGCTTCTTAAGGGTTCTTTCCTTGCCGGGCTTGGGCCGATAACAAACAATGACTATCCTTTCCATAGTATCAGCATTGGTTACAGCAAATTAAGGAATTAATGACTGTAAACCTTGTGGAAGATTACGTTGATTCGGGTGCTAGACCGGTTGCATTTGCTTCTTCACCTTGTCCTTCACAATCTTGTTGATCACGCTCATCATCAAAATTGTAACAAGCATAGTGCCGGTAACCACATAGCCAAGCAGATCGTATCGCTCAAGCGGCCCGGCGGGCGTTTGTATAACGATAATGCCAGCCAGTGCAGAGGCAAATCCTCCCGAAACCTGTTGAATGGATGAATTTACTCCCATGAAAGCGCCACGCTCCCTTGGTTCAGGAATGGCTGTCATCAAAGCAGATGCAGAAATCATTCTGGCAGTGATGCCTATGAAAATGGCGATATTGATAATGATCACAATCCAAAGAGGAGTGATGCCAAGGTTGCAATAGATCAGGATCGTAGCAATGCCTATGAAAGTACCGATAGTAAATATTTTGTACTTACCGTAGAGGTCGCTCAGTTTCCCGGCCAGTGGCCCTACCATGATGGTGCTGATCCCCGTGAGCATGTATACCAACGGAAGCTGGTCGAGTGTGATGCCCAGGTTGTTGACGCCAAATGTGCTACCGAATGGCATCAGCATAAACCCACCCGTTGCCAAAAGGGCGGTGGCACCGAATGCCTTCAGGTAAACGGGCTGGGAAACTGTTTTATAAAGTTTTTTGAATGGGTTTCCAGGCGTTTGAAGCTTCAAATGCTCATCAACAGGCTTCATGAAAAGGATAATGACGGTGGCCGTGCCGACGGCCAAGCCGACAATCAGGATAAAGGGCGAGTGCCACCCCCAAAGATTGGCGACATAAAGACCTACCGGCAATCCAAGTACCTGGCTGCTGGCAAATGCCATTTGCACAAAACCCATCACACGTCCTCTTACTTCTAGCTTGAAAAGGTCGGTGATGATAGCAAAAACGACAGAGCCCAGCACGCCGCCAAAGACGCCTGTGACGATTCTGGCAGCAAGAAGAAAGTGATAGTTAGGCGCTATACCGCAGAGCAACGTGCCGATAATGAAGCCAGAGTAAAAGAAAAGCAGCAACTTTTTTCTGTCGAACTTGTCGGCAAAACCAGCTGCCAGCAAACCTGAAATGCCAGCGCTGAAAGCATAGGCTGACACCACTAGCCCAAACTGCGAAGTGGTAATGTCAAGCTCAACCAACAGCATCGCACCCAATGGCGATAGCACCATGAAGTCAAGAATGACTGTGAATTGGATGATAGCCAATATGGCGATCACAAAGGTTTCGTATTGCGTGAACACCCTTTTTTTGGGAGATAAGTCTTTTGTCATTCAATATTGGAGTTTGGGTCAGTCGGGTAGCTCCTCGCAAAAGTACCCTGCTGTTTGGATCATGGTTATTACCTCTGTTGGATGAAGTCCACCCGAAGCAATTCTTAACACATTGTCTACATCCATTTGATCCACATTCCACTCCATCACTCTATTGTCCGACTCCAAAAGCGGCATGATCTTGCTCACATCCTTTTTGTAGCGGATGTTGGTTTTGAAAACAAGAACCTCGTTGGTAACAGTAGAATTCATAGAAAAAAATTAGTCCTCTGAATGATAGACGATTGTTATTAATAATTACTTTAAATCAGTTTCATTTTATGGTTTAAGAGCTTTCAGCACCAGAAACAAAGTCATCTCAAGTTTTGATTCATCGAGAACGAACGGGCCTCTATTGCCCAACCCTTTTCCCGACAGATGAAATTTGATTAGTTGGTACAGGGGAGCAAAAGCAACCGACCAATAGACTTCAGCTGGCAGCGGAATCACTTCTTTTTTGGCGATGGCATTCGCCATAAAATGGCCCATTAGTCTCGGAAACACCTTGTCTTGACCAAAAAATGCTTCGTAAGGCGGAGAATGCTTCACTTGCTCCAGAAACTGCCCACTCATTGGGTTTTCCAGCCAGTAACGGCACCTGTTCTTCCACTGAATGCTCAGGCCTTCTTCGAAATGCATCTCAGGGTCAAACCCGTCGAAGGTGGCTTCAATCATTTTCGTGCCTTCCTCCTTACAAAGTTGCAGGATGAGGTCGTCCCTGTCTTTGAAATAGATGTAGATCGTGGCAGGTGATACGCCGGCCGCTTTGGCCAGTTTTTGCATACTTAAGCCCTCAAAGCCCTGCTTAGCGATCATTTCAAGGGCCTTTTCACGTATCAACTTTTCTTTGGCTTCGTCCCTGATTCTCATATGTTGCAAATATAAATGAATGTTCATTCATTTAATATACTCATTGAAATAAATATTCTTGTGACGACAAAATTATCGGGCATTTCCAAGTACATTTGGTTCACTATTTTGATTATATGAAGACCACTCTTCGGGTTACTTCAGTAGTTGTCTTTCTTTTTTTCTTCCTGCAGGTTATAATATTCCCTGTATTCCTCAGTCATTCTTATTATGCAAGCCGAAGTGCGGGGGAGCACTATAAGGTAGCGGTGGATTATAATTTTGTGGCTTACTCTACAAGCCAGCATGCCATTCAAAAATCCTCATTTCCCCTGGGAACGTGGTCAAAGGAAGATGAAGCGGCGAAGGTTTCTCTCGACGGGTACTTTACTGCATTGTTTCAAGTAGAGGCCTCACGTGTCTACGTCGATAAGGGTGTCTTTATTTCCTCACTGACCAAGGCACCATAGCTCAGTAGCCGGAGTTGCGTGCCCGCTACTCCAGTCCCCACCTTTCAGTTTTCTTACCTACGCTGCATTTGCAGTGCTAAACAATCATATCATGGTTTTAAATTTCACGTTGCTGATCATTGGCTTCGTTGTGCTGATCAAGGGTGCCGACTATCTTGTTAACGGCGCTTCGTCTCTTGCCAGGGGCTTTAAAATTTCAAATCTGGTCATCGGTCTTACGGTTGTAGCTTTTGGCACTTCGACTCCTGAGTTGACCGTCAATCTTTTCTCCTCTGTGAGGGGCATGAATGATGCCATTTACGGTAATATTATCGGGAGCAATTTGTTTAATTTGTTGTTCATTTTGGGGATAGCGGGACTCATTTACCCACTTTCTGTTCAACGGACAACGGTCAGATACGAAATCCCATTTTCGCTCTTCTGTGCACTCATCCTTTATTTTCTGGTAAATGACGTGATGTTTTTTGGCTCCCGGGAGAATGGGTTGAGTCGTGTGGAGGCGTTAGTTCTATTGTTTTTGTTCGGCCTTTTTATGTTTTACATCCTCAAAACAGCCAAACTTGAGCAAGATGTTGAAAGCGACAAAACGGACACAAAAACATTGCCGACATGGCGTTCAGTGGTTTTTGTGGCGTCAGGTATAGTGGCGCTTGTGCTAGGAGGGAAATTGGTGACAGACAGTGCCGTCTATATTGCCCGGGCATTTTCAATGAGCGAAAAGTTGATCGGCCTTACAGTGCTCGCAGCAGGTACCTCTTTGCCAGAATTGGCGACGTCAGCCATGGCCGCTTACCGCCGAAATACTGATATTGCTATTGGGAATGTGGTTGGCTCAAATATTTTTAACATCATTTTTATTTTGGGGATCAACGGAACTGTCAGGCAGGTACCTTACAATACCACAATGAATGCCGATATGTTTGTTTTGATGCTT
Organism: Imperialibacter sp. EC-SDR9; assembly: GCF_902498805.1. GTDB lineage: Bacteria > Bacteroidota > Bacteroidia > Cytophagales > Cyclobacteriaceae > Imperialibacter. The sequence goes on from NZ_LR701613.1 coordinate 36,322, forward strand.
GGAACGGTGGCTCTCCTTTTGGCGATGTTCACTTTCAAAAGGAACAAACTGGATAGGGTTGAAGCGGCGATCTTTCTGGCAGCCTACGTCCTTTACTCAGTTTATCTTTTCTGGAGAAACTAATTGGTTGTTAAGATTGGCAGATGCGGCCCTCCATTAGCGCTGGTGCAGGAATATTGGCCGGAAGGTCGCTCTGCTATCTTATTTTCGAACTGATTGATCCTCTTGTTTTGCCCTTGTAGGGAAATGTTATCCTGGTCTGATATTTATTTCGATGCGAGCCAGTTCCTTGGGCAGGATTACCAGGATTAAAAAATACTTGTGCAATCGGGCAAGTACCTCCTAAGCACCAATCAGGTGATCTCTGTACACCAGATACATGTTGTAAAAAACGAAAAACATCAGCAGTATAAGGGCTTCCCAGCGATCCAGGATTTTTTTCTCCCCTGTGAACATGGCAATAAAAAGAATGACGGTGCCAGCCATGAAAGTGATCATGTCCACATTGAAAATCGTCGGGTAAGGGATCGGATTGATCATAGCACTGATGGACAGCACAAAAAACATATTGAAGATGTTAGACCCAACAATGTTACCGACAGCCAGGTCACTTTTCTTTTGAGTAGCCGCCACCACTGAGGTGGCCAGCTCCGGCAGCGATGTTCCGGCAGCCATAATGGTGAGGCCAATAAGCTGCTCGCTCACCTGAAGATACCTTGCGATGTCGATCGCATTACTTACTACCAGCTTACCGCCAACGGTCAGACCGAAAAGCCCCAAAAGCATAAAAAGAATGGTTTTAGGCATAGCTATCACCTTTGTTTCTTCATCGCTTTGCGAGTCTTGACTTTTTTTCATCGAGAAAAAAACATAGACCAGAAACAGCAGGAAAAAGACAAACAAAATGGCTCCTTCCACTACAGTGATGATATTCTGATCTCCCATGTTCAAGAGCACATCATTGGCAAAAAACAAGATGAGCAAACCTCCAAACAGAGCGTAGGGTATTTCTTTGAAAACGGTACTCCTTTGCACCGAGAGAGGATAAACCACACCGGCTATACCCAGAATAAAAAAAGTGTTGAAGATGTTGCTGCCAACTACGTTACCCAACACCACATCTGTGTGGCCTTCATAGGAGGCGACTCCGTTGACCACCATTTCTGGCGCCGAGGTGCCGAAAGCGACTATAGTGAGTCCAATGGCCAATTCAGGAACATTGTATCTTTTGGCTAGTGATGAGGCACCGGTTACCAGTAAATCAGCTCCTTTTATTAAGACAAAAAATCCGACAATGAGAAGGAAAAAACTCAGTATCATAGTTAGGTTCGATCAGTAAGCTTAGGAACATCAATTTTTCAAAAGCAATGAAAAATAAACATTCTTTCTCTTTTCTCTCTTTATATAAGGAGAAAATCAGCGATACCCGAAAATATAATTTGCTAGACTGGAATCAAAATATCGTCCAGGCGTTCGTCGTCAATAGGTTTTACAATATAGTCCGTCACGCCATACATGCTTCTTGCCCGGTCAATGTCGGAGTCTTGTATTGAACTTGAAACGATGTAAAGTAGAATTTTCTTCTTTACAAGAGGTCTAAGTCGGGCATACTCGTTTAAAAAATCCCATCCATCCATAATGGGCATGTTCAGGTCAAGGAAGATGACGTCTGGCAGAGGGCCGCCGGTCTTCACTACCTCACCTAAATGCAGGATGGCGTCCTTCCCGTTCTTGAAAGTATTTACCTCAGCAGATAGTTTACGCTTCAGGATTTTCTTTTTGACGGCGTATTGATAAATATCGTCGTCGTCAACAACATAGATAATCTCTATTCTGCGGTTCATGATGTAAAGCTAGAGGCCATAGGACAACTTTTGGTAAGACATTCTCTATTCCCATCCATAGCTTTTTCGAAAATACGACCGGGATACTGGAGCCATCTCCATCGATCATGTACAATCTTAAGGAATTAGGGTTTTGTGTGCGGCTTATTTCGACGACCACTGCTATTTTGTAGAGGAAAAAGTGAGAGTCACGCCTTTACACCTTTTTTGCCTAAATAATATTCTAAAAAATCAATGATTAATGATAGTAGGCCAGTTTTTCTCTGCCGTTTTAAAAAATGTGTTTTCGTCTTTGTTCCAAAGTGTGAGTGTGTTGGTGAAAAGCCTGTTGTAGAAAAGTAACAGCTTACCCTGGTAGATTGTGTAGGTGAGTGGATCTACCTCTACCTTTTCGCCGGAAGTGCCCAGGGCATAGGCGCACCATCCACCATACGACGGCTCATAAGCCGCAGGTGAGTTAGCGAACTCGGTGCGGTTGCTGCCTGAGCTAAACCAATAAGTAATTCCTTTGTAGGTATACGACCATTTCGCTTCGCCTTTTTTTGGTTCTGGGCTTTTGAAGTAGCTCACCGGGTCATAGCCGGATAGGGCGACGCCATTTTTACTCAGGTTGAAGTTGTTTTTTCTTTGGGTAGCATCTTGAGCTACACCGATTTGAAAGACAAACAGAAGAAGAGTGAATATAAAGAGCTTCATGATTTTTTATATAAAAGCTCAAACGTGGCTGCTCTTCCCTGGTTTGTGTTTGGTTCGCTAATCTGATTGGTTGGTCATTCGGGAGACAGTTCTACCCGGCGATTTCGACAGTGAAGCCAAAAGTTTCTGTTGCACCAGGGGCCAGGCTGCGAATGCCCTCCTTTTTTTTCAAAGCCTGATTGTGATTGACACTGTCAGCAATGCCGTTCCATGGCTCAAGACAAACGAATTGAGATGTGGCTGACTTAGACCAGATGCCAAAGTAAGGGGCATCGAAATAGAAATTTAAGAACGGTGCTTCGCCGGTTTTTGCCAATGATAATTTTTTTGAGGCAAGCCCCTTAAATACAAGCGCATCTTTGTCGAAGAGAGAGTCACTTATGGCCAGGCTGTTTTGCTCAAGTGCAAGGGGTTCGGTTTTGCCAGAAAGCAGTCCGCCGTCGATTAGGTGCACAGCCACTGCCTCTTCTTTTTCAAAAAGGATTTCGTAGTCCGACCTTTTGGCTTTGGGATGAACAGGAATACGAAATGCAGGATGGGCACCAACGGAATAGAGGAGGGGATCAGTGCCTGGGTTTTTTACAGCGTAGGAAATTCGGAGTGAGTTTCCTGAGAGCTCATACGTTACTGACAATGAAAAATCGAAGGGATATACAAGCTTCAGCTTGTCATTTGACGTAAGTTCGAACACCAACTTTGACTTGGTCGATTCTATCAGACTAAACGGCTGGTCTCTTGCAAAGCCATGCTGTGGTAAATGGTATGTTTTCCCTTTGTACTCATAGCTGTCGCCTTTGAGCTTGCCCACTATGGGAAACAAAATAGGGGCGTGCCTGCCCCAGTCGGCTGGGTTAGCCTGCCAGACGTACTCAACACCATTGCTAACCCCTTTGATGCTACAGAGTTCTGCACCAAGTGTTTTAACACCAACAATGAGGTCGGAAGAGGTTAGGCTATAGTCCATTGGTTCAGACTTTCCAGTTGGCGGGGTCAGTTCTCCATGCTCCGAGCGACGCCACATGGGAGGCGTTGATATAGCCATTATCGCTGGCTACTTTAATCAGCGACTCATAGTCGCACAGGCAAGCCAGGTTTACCTCGGCCCTGACGAAGTTTTGTTCCGCCTGTGGGAATCCGTATGTAAATATAGCTGCCATCCCCAGCACTTGCGCTTTGGCTACTCTAAGGGCGTCTACGGCTTTCAGTGAGCTGCCGCCAGTCGACACTAAATCTTCTACAACAACTACCTTCTGGCCAGCCTCTATCCTTCCCTCAATGAGATTTTCCATGCCATGGTCTTTCGGCTTGGAGCGCACATAGCAAAAGGGCAAATCAAGGCTATCAGCCAAAAGTGCTCCTTGTGGAATACCTGCCGTGGCCACACCAGCAATGCCCCCAACGCCGGGAAATTCCTTCTTGATAAGATTGACTAGCTGTTCTTTCATGAAACTTCTTGTTTCAGGATAAGAGAGCGTCATTCTGTTGTCGCAGTAAATAGGCGACTTCCAACCTGAAGCCCAAGTGAAAGGTTTATCTGGGCTAAGCTTTACGGCCCCAATGCTGAGCAGGTGTTTGGCGGTTGCGGCGGCAACGGAAGGGTCTGCAATTTTAATGTTCATGCTTCAAAAGTAACTATACTCTATAAAATTGCCATTTCTGTTCTTAGTTAAATATTGACCCGAATAAGAAATATCCGAAAGGTGCCTTACGATGTTAATTCAATGTGTCCGGGCCAGTAGATTATTTTTGATGAATTCATGACAAAAACTTTTTCATATTGAGGAGAATTTACATTATTGAATTCCCTTAGATCGCAACATGAAAATTTTCATCAACGATATTCCTGTCTCTATAAAAAAGCTCGACGAAGTGCAAAACTTCGAGCAATACAACCATATCGTTGACGGAAAACGAGATGGCATAGATACTAAAAAGTTGCAGGACGATGTGCTTGTTATCAATGCTTCGAAAGAAGACATAGATAAGCTTCTTCAGTTGATGACAAAAAAGAAGTTGAAGGACCTTGACGCAGTCACATTTGCCGTGAGTAAGCGCAAGGCCACTATCAACCACTTGAAGGAAAAGTTCAATATTGTTGAGGCTGCAGGTGGCGTGGTGGAGAAGGGAGATCAGATATTGCTGATTCACCGACTTGGCAAATGGGACTTCCCAAAGGGAAAACTGGAGAAGAAGGAAACGCCGGAAATGGCAGCCGTGAGGGAGGTGGAGGAAGAGTGCCGGGTGAAGGTGCTTTTAGGCGAGAAGATTTGCGCTACCTACCATACCTATATCATGAACGAGAAGTACATCTTGAAAAAGACCCACTGGTACCGTATGGACCTCATAGATGATAGCCAAATGACTCCGCAAAAAGAGGAAAACATTGATGAGCTTAGGTGGATGGAAATAAGAGACGTAAGGGCGTCACTTTACAACTCCTACCGATCAATCAGGCACGTGGCCCGGGAATTTTATAAAGTAAAAAGAGAAGCTTATAACTCGTAGGGCAGAAAGGCCTTTACATCGCCGCCGTACTTATGCACCTCCCTGATAATGGTAGAACTAATGGGGGCATACTTGGGGGAAGTAATCAAAAACATGGTTTCTATTTCGTCGTTCAGGTACCTGTTTACCTGCGAAATACTATTCTCATATTCAAAGTCCGTCGTATTTCGGAGTCCTCTGAGTAGTACTTTAGCGCCCAGCCTTTTGGCAAGGTCTGCGGTCAGCTCGTCGTAGGTCACTATTTTTACCTGCGGATACTTCACAAAGGCGCTTTCTATTTTGCTCAGCATAGTCTCAAGCGGGAAATACCTTTTTTTCTGACTATTGTGGCCAATGGCGATGATTACTTCGTCAAATAGTTTTAGGCTCCTTACCACGATATCGAAATGCCCCAGGGTGAAGGGGTCGAATGAACCAGGAAAGACAGCGGTTTTATTTGGCATATGAAAGTCCCTGGCTAAAAGTTAGCCAAGATTAGTCGCAAAGAAAAATATTGAATACATCGAAGCCTTTGTGATCAGGAATCTCATCAAACACAAAGCTGAAAGAGAGATAGGAAGGACGGCTTCCAAACGAAATGTCACGGATATACTTTTTGAGCTCCTGAATATGTGGAGACTGTGGGGTTAACCCACCCCAGAATAACACTTTACTTTTCTTTTGCGACAGCTTCATTTCCTTAAACACAAGCATGATGTATTTAAGATAATCAGCACTTTTTCGTACAGCAAACTGGTTGTAATAGTGTAGCTTTTTGTCAGAAGTGATTACCACGTGAAGGATGCCTTTGTCGACCAAACAAAACATCGACTTTTCGCCTGAGTGGTCGTTGTATTTCAGGATACCCTCAATGAATGCGCTTCCCTGATGGACAACAATTACTTCTTTTTGATTGTACAACTCCCTGATCCAATCTATCAGCTTCTTGTCGGCAGAGAACACGTTAACGGCATCTGTGCCAATGTGCTTATAGAAGTATACTTCTTCGTATCTGGGATTAAAAGGAGTATTAAACGATAGATAGTCGACAAGCCCTTCCTTTGAGAATACCGGCTGAGGCACCAGCGCAAACTTGTGGCTTTTGATCGAAAGCTTGATGGTGCTCCAAAAGCCTGCCATGAGCAGGTGATGATTTTCAAAGAGATCTTGAACGACTTGAAGACGGGCATTGACCGTCTTCACGTTTTCAAAGGCAAAGTCTTCATAAAGAAGACATCGATTGTCTCTGTTGTCGATTACACAAAACTGGAAATCACGAATGCCAACCTGAAGACACAAGCCATAGTGATGAAGGTCATCGACATCAAACTTGGCGTCTTTGACCTTTTTCAGAAGTTTGTAGTTGGCTACGAGCGTCTCCAAAGGCAATTATTCCCAGTTACCCGATGTAGTGATATTTGTTCTGGAACCGAAACGTAACGGTTTACGGTTAGTAATTTCATTAGATTCTTTCCTGGCCGGGTCAACTGGAGCAATGTCTCTTACTTCAACCACATCAACCATCACACCTGCTTTGTCAATCTTATCAGCCCACATATCGAACCTTTTACCGTCTGTTCCGGGGATAAGAGGAAGCGTGGCAAGGTCGAAATTAGGAAACTTGCTTGGGCTAAAAATTGAGTCTTTCACCAAAACTGTTCCTATCGTGTCAATTTCAACATAAATACTGTCAGCACCATAGTCAAGTGGAATGATGATCTCCGTTTTGTTTGTGATGTAGAAGCTACCGGTATCCACAAATGCAAGTAATTCATCCCAGTTGCCAGAGTATTTTCCGTTTACTTTCTGAAAAGCTACCTGAGCCTCACGGATCATCTTAAGCTTGTTAATAACTCTCGCCTCAGTTTTGGCAATTCTTTCAGTGGTATCAATGTCAGTTTTGATGCTGCTGAAAAGATAATATCCTAAAGCTAGAGCAATAACTAGAATTACAATGGATAGAATTTTGGTGGTATTCATCTTTTGACTATTTGAGTGCTTAAGTTATTAGTTTACGAAACTATATGATTTTAATAGAAAACGCTATTTTATTAATTCTTTTCAAATTTAAAAAATCCTGTTTTACGAAGTAGGTCTTCCTTGCTGTGAACACCCTTTAACATGTGATGGAGACTTTCCGGCGCAAAATCGTTCAGCTCCTTCAAAGATACAAAACGAACCTCATCTATTATTTGCTGGGAATCAGACATTTCAGGATCAACGCCTCTGCACAGGTCTCCGCCTGTGGGCCGAACTTCGAAGAATAGTTCTATTGTTTGCAGCGGCGGGCCCACATATTCATAGACAAAAAGAAATCTAACCACTTCTATATAAAGGCCGGTTTCTTCTTTGAATTCCCGAATGAGATTGGTTTCCAGATTGGTGCCGTATTGCACGCCACCACCAGGCGGCGCCCACAGAAATCCGGCTGAAGTAAGGCCCAGGTGCTTGATCAACAGCAGCTTGTCTTCCCTGAAGCAAATGCCGCACACCCTCGTTCTTACTTCGTGCCCATACAGGCGCTCTACCTCCTGGCTAACATCCATCTTCAAATTTAGGGAAATTCCATCACCCACTTGCCGGATTTTGTATACGCAATTCATTTCAATGTTTGATTTGAGCAGGCTATTGAGGAAATTCGACGTTTACAGATAACCACCTTCTCATTTTGCCCTTACCCTCCGAAGTACTCGAACGCCGTTTTCCGTTTGCACCCACAAGCGGGCAGAGAGCCTTTATGGGCCTTCTGGATGAGCTGCTGAACGATGAAAAGCCGGGTCCGCAGATTCTGCTGCTGAGAGGCTATGCCGGAACAGGTAAGACGACCCTCGTTAGCCAGTTGGTAAATGTGCTACCGCTTTTCAATCGGAAATACTCTCTGCTTGCACCTACCGGCCGGGCCGCAAAAGTGATGAGCGGCTATGCTAAACGCTCAGCATTCACGATCCACAAAGTGATTTACAAACAAACCTCGGAGCCTGGCAGCCAAAACCTGAAGTTCAGCCGACAGAAAAACTATCAAAAAGATACCATCTTCATCGTGGATGAAGCGTCAATGCTCTCCAACGAAAGCGACTTTGGGCAAAATGGGCTGCTGGCGGATCTCATGGAGTATGTTTTTGAAAAGGAGACCAACAGGCTTATTTTGGTAGGGGACGTGGCACAGCTCCCGCCTGTTGGTCAAATTGAGTCGCCGGCCATGAGTAGCGCTTACCTGCGCAGTCAATTTCACGTGGATGTGAAGGAAGTGGAGCTCACCGAAGTGCTTCGGCAGGAAAAGGCGTCCGGTATTTTGGAAAACGCCACCGCTCTTCGGGAGCTGATAAAGGCTGAGAATTACGCTCCGAAGTTCATTACCAGGCCGTTCAAAGACATCTTCCGGATGACCTCCGAGAAACTGGAGGAGGGCTTGCGGTATGCGTATGACAAGTTTGGCCAGGAAAACACCATCATTATTTGTCGATCAAATAAGTCAGCAGTGATGTACAATCAATACATCAGGCGTCAAATCCACTTTATGGAAGACGAGATCAATGCCGGCGACATACTTTTGGCCACCAGAAACAATTATTTCTATTTCCCTGAGGATGCTCCAGGCGGATTTTTGGCCAATGGAGACTTCGTTGAAATCATGAAAATCATCAGTTTTCAGGAGGCGTATGGCTTTCGGTTTGCCGACCTGGAACTAAGGATGATCGACTATGATGCAGGCAAATTTGAAGCGAAGGTTTTGCTGGAGTCGTTGCATGCGCCAACGCCCTCTATTGGCCCGGAGGATCATAAGAAATTGTACGAGGAGGTATTGAAGGACTATGAGGACCTGGCCAACAAAAAAGAAAGGGCAGAGGCCTTAAAGAAGGATCCGTTCCTGAATGCGCTTCAGGTTAAGTTTGCCTACGCTCTTACTTGTCATAAGTCGCAGGGCGGCCAATGGCAAGCAGTGTTTGTTGATCAGGGATACGTAAAAGACGATATGATAAATCAGGATTTTGTCAGGTGGTTGTATACAGCTGTTACACGGGCCACCGATGAAGTTTTTCTTGTTAACTTTGACGCTAAATTTTTTGGTGGCTAAGAACCATAAGCCTTTTTGAGGTGCAGGGCAATCGCATTTAAACCTTGAGTAATTCTTCTCTGAAAGCAGGGTTGAATGCAGCTCTGTTTCTTTTCTGGGTTCTAGGTAATTTGATCTGACAATCTTCTAGTAAGGAGAGCGCTACTTTTGTGATGACATTGAAGTTTGCTGCTGAGTTTCCTTTCCTTTTTCTGGAAGCATCTTCATTAAAGACGACGTCTAGTACCCAATGAAGTTTATTTTCAATAGCCCAATGGTCTCTGATAGCTGTGTTAA
>NZ_LR701614.1 GCF_902498805.1 Imperialibacter sp. EC-SDR9
TCTACCCCTATACAAACCCAAAATAGTTGACCAGGGGGGCTTGTTCCCCAATTGGAACCCAAATTCACCATAGAACTCTCTATGACAACTTATTTATCCTAACTTCATATCGTTTAGGACGCTATTGCCCTGGCATCTCTGTCTTCCAGGTTATCGACACAAACCTGAATCGATTGTTCATTGTTCTCACGCTGAATAACGGTGGTGTTGTCTCTGTCACGATTGATTCCTGGAGGCAAAGTGTAGGGCGACTTTCCCTCGCTGGCTTTGCTATTTTCCTCAATGCTCACTACCGAAATCGTAAAATCTGAAGAGTACTGCTCGGGAACCTCATTATAGCTTCTGTCATAAAGGCTCTCGGTGAACTTCCGCCACTGGCTTCCTACCAGCTGAAATTTGGACATTCTCAGTACGACAGGCTGCCGCCAGCCCGTCAAATACATCCTCATGTATTTGATACTTTTAAACCCTGAGATATCGCCCTGGATTCTACTAGGGTTCCGAACAGGAATCCTGAAAAGATACCAGGTGCGTTCGCCACCTTCACCCCCCACTACCCTATCAACAATATATCCTTTGCCTACTTCGAGCTGTCCCTTTTTAAGTGGGATTTTGTATTCGTAATACTCCTCCAACTCATTGATAGTGTTGTCCTTGTTCAAGTCCTCATTCTCTGGAAGGTTGCTACCTAAAGGGGTAAAGTTCTCACCACTGGCAGTCTGAATAGGCGTGTTACCATCCATGCCATTGTAGTTTTTGTAACGTTCCAGAATCTTTGCGTCACGGGCATCCTGCCCGGCACCTAAGTAGTACTGAAAATTATCACCTGAAGGGTCTTCAAGAATCTTATTTCTTGCAGTACCCGAAACTTGTAGTTGGCTTAAAAAGCGGTCGTTAAAAAAACTGGCTTCTTCGCTATTTTTAAGGCCATCAAGACCAACATCCTGGTTAGGTCTTGCGTATGCCTCGTTGTCGAAATAGTCAGTGAGATACTGTTGCTGTGTTACTTTTCCCCATTCTGTAGTCGTCACCTTGTTGACTCCGCCATCGGCAGGCAGCCCATTCTCAAACCCATGCAAACCATCTTTGATTATGTCTTCTGAGACACTACCTAAGTTGAAGATCAATTCGCCGCCGGTAGTGTTAGCCTGGTTGAACAAGCCGTCGAGCACCTTACCTCGTCCGTCATTGTCGTCGATAAATGGATCCAGCATCCAGAATTCAATATATTCGACGTTAGTCTTATCAAAGTCAACGTCTGACGTAATCGCCCTGGTAATGCCTCCCCAGTTTGATTCCGGGTTTTTAAGCAAGCCATCGGTATCCAGATCGGGGTTGTAATTGTATTGTCCTCTTTCCGAAGGGAAATAGGCGATGTCAAATATCGGCTCATTGGTGTTAACTATATTCCGACTTCTCTGAGAGTAGATTTCCTGAGGGATAATGCCGGCAACGTAGTGGTTGTCCTTGTCTTTCTCTGTAATGTTAGGGGGAGAGTTCGGCCCTCCGTTTCGATAAAAAACGTTGTCTATAACGTACCACGCAATTTTTGCTCTTTTGAAAGCGGAGCCAAGCTTGTCAGCCGTTTGGTTACTTAAGTCAAACCGGTTCCCGGGTGTTTGCGGAGTGGCCCCAAGCTTCCAGGCTTGAAAATTGCCCATGTTGTAGGGTGTTACCGCCGACTCAAAGTCGTCGATGTAAGATGTGCCCTCGCCTCCTACCTCATTCGATGTGCCTGGATTGATTTGAGCGACCTCGCCAGTGAAGGTAATTCGGGAGGGTTCCTTTGTATCTACGAAAGGGAGTGCATCGACCATTTTGGTCAGGAACCTCGACTCCTTGCTCCAGTTCAAATCGAAGCCGTACAGCGAGTTTTTTGTCGGCTCGTTGCCCACACTGTACCTTGTAATGCCTCCGGGGCGTTCGTTCAGGTGGAGCCACGTAGCGCCAAGGTTTAGATTCTCAGTGAGTTTATAATCAAAGCGTGTTCCTGTAAGCCACCTGGTTTGAAAGTTAAAAACATCGGCTTTTTCGTATGAAATATTGATCTGCTTCCCGGAGTTCAGGATCCCTTCGTTAATGATTCTTACCCTTCCCAGGTTATAGTCAACCGTGTAGTCCAGGCCTTCGGTCAACAGCGTGTTGCCAGCAGTGACGACCACAGAATTGGGTGAAATACTGATGCCCGGCAACACGATTTCATTGGATGCCCCTGCCTGAAACTTACCCAAAATGAAAAATTTGTTCTTGGACGACACCTGCTCAGCATCAGCTTTTGTTGTTCGGTAAAGGGTGTCGTAAGCATACTTCTGGATGAGGTTTTGCTCGTTGTCCTTGTCGAAGTAAGTTTTTAGGGTTTTTCCAAATGGCTCAAGCACAGGAAAGATAATGGTTCCGTTCCTCGAGTCGATGGTAACTCCTTCGATGTAGTCGAAGTTGCCGTCCCGTTGCGGATCGTTGTTGGGGTTGAGCTGGTCAAGCTTGAGAAGGTGGATAAGCGGCTGGTCTTTCGTAAGGGCCCCCTCATGCAAACTTGGGTTGTCGATGCCCGTCAAGTCATCACGATAATGGATTCTCAGCGTAAATCCCTCCCTATCGACCTGGCTGGCGTTCAGGTTGTAGATGTTTTTCATCATCAAGTCCCAGGTTGGAGTCGATGTGTTGATCTTATTCGGGCGGAGCATTTTCAATAGCAACAGCTCACTTTCCGACAAGTTCTGATAGTCTTCCATCAACTCACCTACCTTAAAGGTTCGACCGTTGTAGGTATATTCATAGGCTACTGCCAGCACTTCGTCATTTGTCAGCTTTCTTAGGAGGGAGATGTAACCAAGCTGTTTGTTCAGTACAAATTCTTTCTCATCAAGTCTTCTGGCCGAGGTAATTTTCACATAGTCAACAGAGTTCTGGAAGTTGTATCCTGACTCCAGAATACCGTCTACTTGATTGGCATCCCTTATTGAGGGGTCTTTTTTTAGAGATTCAAATAGTCCATTGGCGTCGTTACTTGCTGGGTAACCTGCACGTGGAGTACCAATCAATGGGTTGTCTTTCCTGTAGACCTTATCACTCTCACCAAGATCCTGAAAGGCCAGCAAACTCCTCAAAGTTTGGGTGTCTCCGTTTCTTTTCAGTACATAAATTTCAACCCTGGTCACATTTACTCCCGATATTACCTGAGGCAAGCTGCCAAGCCATTTTTCATAGTTGTCTCTAAAAAAATGGCCTAGAAAAAAGTGCCTGTTATCATCATAGTCTGAACCTCGTACCTCAAATTCCCGTCCTTGAAATCCACTCTCAAGGGTGATCACATCATTACGACCTTGCTGGCGGGAAACAACACTTGTTACAAACAGCTTCCCAAACTGCAACTGCGTCTTCACACCGAATAAGCTTTGCCCGCCGGAAATAAGGCTGTTGCTGATGGGCATGCTTACGTTTCCCACCTCAATCTTTTTGATGATATCCTCTTCATAACCCGTATACTCCATCTTAAGGTTATTCTGGAAATCAAAAGAGTTGTTGTTGTCAAAGTTGGCTGTGATAGCGAGCTTGTCGCCAACTTTACCGACCAGGTTAAGGCTTATCTGCTGATTAAATTCAAAGCCACCGTTTCTTTGCTGTCTGATTGGTATTTGCGGATTATCTATCCTCTGCCACCTGCCCCCAAAATCCAACGTTACGAACCCATTAGGCTGAATGTCGACATAGCTGCCACCAAAAATCCGGTCAATCAGAGGGCTGGTATACAGCTTAGGTATAAGCCTCCTGCCGCTCACAGCACTTTCGCCATCGAGACCCCTTGATCGGCTCCTCCAATACTCCCGCAGCATTTCTTCTTCCTTCCATTTGCTGAACTCCTCGAAGGTCATGGTGGTGGTTGGTCGATAATTCACATCACCTATCCTTTCATAGATGGTGTAATTCATCGACGTATCAATTTCCGCATCGAGTGTGAGGCTTGCAGGATTTTTTAGCTGGAGAGGGGAAGGACTTATTCTGTTGGAAAAAGGGTCTCCAAATCTGTCAACAGGTTCGAACGTAGGAGCCTTTGAGGGTTGGTAGGGGCCTTTGAGTGAGTCTGGTATGGTATCCTGCTTGAAGAGAAAATACTCATCGGCATCCTCCAATATAAAAAAAGAGCGCTCAGCATTAGCAAGTAAAGCGCTGAGCACAAGCGAAATACACAAGAGTACTAGAGTAGTATTTAAAAATCTCCTCCTCAAACGGTAAAATGGTAAAACCTATCTGGAATTTTTTAAGGCCAATCTGATCAACTCCTCTAAAGTAACTCCTCCTCCCTTTTCTTTGATGATCAGATCGATATTTTTCTCCGCCTGCGCTTTAGGAAATCCTAAAACCAGCAAAGCTGATAACGCTTCATTTCGCAAACTATTGCTTCGTACACCCGTGCCGGATGGAGATTTTTCAAAGACGTCCTCCTTCTTAAGTTTATCTTTCAGTTCCAGGATTATACGTTGTGCAGTTTTGGCCCCAACACCCTTCACTCTCTGGATCAAATTCACGTCCTCACTCACAATCGCCTCGTGAATTTCGGACGGAGTAAGGGAGGACAGAATCATTAAAGCCGTGCCTGGCCCCACGCCGTTGATAGAGATCAAATCCAGAAACCGTTGCTTTTCCTGCATTTCGGCGAACCCAAAGAGAATGTGGGCGTCTTCCTTCACCTGGAGATGGGTTTGTAAGATGCCGCTCTCCAGGTTCTTGATCTGGCTGAAGGTGTTCAATGAGATTCTTACTTCATAACCAATGCCGTTCACCTCCATCACAGTGTGATTCGGCTCCTTTTCGATGTACTTGCCTTTAAGGTATGTAATCATCCTATTGTTGGGCTTTTGCGCTTTGCGACTGGGCATCTATGACGGCAATAGCCACCATATTAAATATCTCTCTGATAGAGCTACCCACCTGCAATACATGGACGGCTTTGTTCATTCCTACCAGAATCGGCCCTATTGCCTCTGCTCCACCCAACTCCATCAACAGTTTATAGGCAATATTACCTGATGCCAGGTCGGGGAAAATAAGTGTGTTTGCCGAGTGCCCATTCAGAGAAGAGAATGGATACACCTCGCTGAGTAACTCTGCATTCAACGCCACATTGGCCTGAAGCTCCCCATCGATGATAAGATCCGGGTATTTTTTCTTCGCCAACTCAACTGCCTTCCTGGTTTTTTCAGGCACACCACCTCTCGAAGATCCGAAATTAGAATATGAAAGAACGGCCACCTTGGGCTCGTAGTCAAAATACTTCACAGCCCTCGCTGCCAGACCAACGATTTCAACCAATTCCTCGGCCGTAGGGTTAAGATTCACTGTGGTGTCAGCAAAGAAATAGGTGCCCTTGGCATTGCTGATAATGTACATGCCCGCCACCCGGTTAATGCCCTCCTCAACGCCCAGGATGTGAAGCGCCGGAAGAATGGTCTTCGGATAATCGTTCGTAAGGCCAGAGATAAGTGCATCCGCAGCACCGGTTTCAACCATCATAGCGCCGTAGTAATTCCGGTCGTACATCAGCTGCCTGGCATTGACCATGGTAATGCCCTTGCGCTTTCTTTTCTCAAAAAGCATGGCTGCATACTCGTGCCTTGTATCCGCTTCATGATAAGGATCAATGATTGGCGTGTCACGAAGATCAAGCTTGTTCTCGACCACCAAAGCTTCTATTCTTGCTTTGTTACCCAGCAAAATTGGGTAGCCTATTCCCTCATCAATCACCATTTGAGCAGCTTTCAATATCTTGGGATGATCGGCCTCGGCAAACACGACCCGCTTGGGAGCCCTCCTCGCCCTGGCGATCACTCTCGCCATCAAACGGTTGTCAATGCCTATGCGGCTCTGTAGCTCCACCTTATAAGCTTCCCAGTCGTCAATCTTCACTCTCGCTACGCCTGAGTCCATGGCAGCCTTCGCCACAGCCGGAGAAATCGTAGTGATGAGCCTTGGATCCAACGGTTTCGGAATCAGGTAGTCGCTGCCAAAGGTGATTGGCTTATTGCCATAAGCTTTGATGACCATTTCAGGCACGGCTTCTTTGGTGAGCTCCGCCAATGCCTTCACGGCTGCCAGTTTCATTTCCTCATTAATGGCTGTTGCCCTTACATCAAGTGCTCCCCTAAAAATATAGGGAAAGCCCAACACATTGTTGACCTGGTTCGGATGGTCGGAACGGCCCGTGGCCATCACAACATCATCCCTGGTGTCCATGGCAAGTTGGTAAGGAATCTCCGGATCGGGGTTAGCCAAAGCGAAAACAATAGGCTTATCAGCCATTTTCCTCAACATGTCTGGCGTAAATACATCGGCTGTGGAAAGACCCAAAAACATGTCAGCCCCAACAATCGCTTCATCCAAGGTGTCTATTTTCTTGTCAGTAGCGTACCTGGCTTTCATTGACTCTGGGTCGATTTTATCCTTCCTGAGCACACCCTTGCTGTCGAGCATCACTATATTTTTCTTACTCGCCCCCAGCCCAACATATAGATCTGTGCAGGCCATAGCGGCTCCACCCGCTCCGTTGACAACTATTTTTAGATCCTCAATCTTTTTACCCACCACAAGCAGCGCATTCAGCAAGGCTGCACTTGAGATAATGGCTGTGCCATGCTGATCATCGTGCATCACAGGAATTTTCATTTGTTCCCGCAGTACCCTCTCAATTTTGAAGCTTTCAGGGGCCTTTATGTCTTCAAGGTTGATGCCGCCAAAAGTCGGCTCCAGCGCCTTCACAATTTGAATAAACTTGTCAGGGTCTTCTTCGTCCACTTCAATATCAAAAACATCAATGCCCGCAAATTTCTTGAACAACACCCCTTTGCCCTCCATCACTGGCTTTGAAGCCTCCGGGCCAATATTGCCGAGTCCAAGCACAGCCGTTCCGTTGGAGATAACCCCTACGAGGTTGCCTTTGGCGGTGTACTTATACACATCCTCTTTGTTTTTCGCTATCTCTTTGCAGGGTTCTGCCACTCCTGGAGAGTAGGCCAAAGCCAGGTCAACCTGGCTGCTCATCATCTTTGTTGGACGTATTTCAATTTTTCCGGCGGGGCTGGAAGAATGGTATTCAAGGGCGTCTTCCTTGCGAATTTTAATTGCCATAAAAGTTTGGTGTCAGGTTAATGGGTAAAAAGCAAAGCTAATAGGGGCTATCTACATAAACAATTAACGACCAGCAGCAGGTGCCTCTGATTGGGCAGGTTGAAAAGACTGCAATATCGCCTGAAATTCATTGATATAGTCCCTTTTTCTATCCTTGGAAGGTGCATATACATACCCTTCGATATAATAGAGCCTATTCAGTACCTCATCCACGAACGTATAGCTGATAAAAGGTCCTCCATTGGTTGAATCGCTTGTCTTCCAGAGGCCTCTGGTCTCCACGGCGTAGCTACCTTTAAAATTGATGTCCTTGGTAATAAATGGGAGCACATCCTGATAGGTAATATAGATATCGTCTTTCTCAATGTCACGCAAATACTTTTCAGTAATTCTCGATCTTAACGCAGTAATATCTTTGAACACTTCCTGATTAGTGTAAGGCTCATAGTAAACGAAGATCGTCTTGTCCACTTCTAAATCCAGCGCCCTCAGCCAAACGAAGTTTCCCTTATCTTGCGCTAGCTCGTAACCATAAGGGATTTTGAGTTTAAAGTTATGGCGATCATAAAGCACGTCTGCCAAATCCTTCTCCTGAATCTTGAAAAGGTCGGCTTGCAGCCTTTTATTCTCTACCTCCTCAAAGTACTGCCTCAAAATGTCGCCATTTTCCCTAAGCTTGCGGATCAACGATTCATCGTCTTTTCCGAACAGGTAGAGTATTTCCTGGCCCCGGGCATAATTGTCTTTCCTCGTAAAATAGAACAGGTTCGGATCCTCGTTTATTTTCGACAGCGATTCAGCAGTGTAATAACCCTTCATGATCTTTCCTGCCCTCGTATTATTATTAAGCGTGGTGACAAAAATCATGTTCTTAGCGCTCTTTAGCACCCCATTTAGCGATTTTGGCGCTACCTGCTTTAGATCAAAAAGTGGTTCCTCTCTATTCAACCCCGGAATAATCAACTCAAAGGTTCGCCTCATCTCCGTTCCCAGAGGCCCGTTCCACTGGGCACTATCCATCACCAGAATGATTTCCGCAGCATCGCCACGAGCTACCTGTAGAAGAGAGTTGCCGTTATCTGATTTGTCCTTTGAGCCACAGGAAGACAGCAGCACAGAAAACATGAAACAAGCGAATATAAATTGAACTATTCGAGTCATGAGATATTCTATTAAAATTCGTAAGGGCCTTGCGGCCCTCTAAATTAACAATTATAAACTTTTCGTCGCTACCCTGGGCTACTCAATCAGTAGTTTTTGCCCAACATGTATTTTACTAGAACTCAAATTATTGAGCTGTTTAATTTTTTCAATAGACACGTTACCATACTTCTTTGAAATATCCCACAAGGTATCGCCCGATTGCACCATGTGGTACTTTGACCCGTCAGCACCGACCGATGCCGATATAACTGTCGATTGCGTAGGCACTTTGGCGATTGTAGAAGATGGCGTATACAGGTTGGGCTTCGATTGATAATTGGGTAGCACCCAAATATTGAGGGTTTGCCCTACCCTGATCATATTCCCTGAAATCCTGTTCCACTCCCTCAAGTCAGAAACTCTAACGTGGTAACGCTGTGCAATAGTACCCAACACGTCACCAGATTGCACACGGTACCTGACATTTTCTCTTCCATAAGTGCTGCCAGGCATATTCTGCGCCAGTTTTTCCAAGTGCTCTTTTCCAACTTTACCGGCCGAATCGAGCAGGAAGTCCATGTTTTCATAGACAAAATCCATTTTATCGGATGGGACTCTCAACGGATAGTTGCTGACCGTCTCTGGAATAACTCCCCTGATCAAATGTGGATTCAGTTTAAGAATATCATCGGTGCACAAACCTGTGAGGTTAGCAAAAGTTTCAATGTGCAAATACTGGTTGATCATGACAGTGTCATAAGCCATCATGTATTCCTTTTCATCCGGATACAGGTTATGAAACTCATTGAAGTTCATTGTGTAGAGAATGGCGACGAACTGAGGCACATACGAACGTGTTTCTCTTGGCAGATAGCGGTACACCTCCCAAAACGTCTTCTTGTAGCCCGATCTTCTGATGGCCTTTCTTACGTTTCCGGGACCCGAATTGTAGGCAGCAAGTGCCAAATCCCAATCCCCAAACATCCCATACAACTGCTTCAAGTACTTACAAGCCGCCTCTGTGGCTTTCTCTGGATCCATTCGTTCGTCGATGTACCAGTCCTGGTGCAGTTTGTAAAAACGCCCCGTAGCTGGCATAAATTGCCACAAGCCACCAGCACCCACCCTGGAAATGGCGTTGGTTCGCAGTCCAGATTCTACTATAGAAAGGTATTTAAGCTCTTCTGGCAGGTCGTATTCCTTCAGGTATTTCTCAAAAATGGGGAAATATACTTCCGCCCTTTGCTGCACCGATCTGATGTAATCACGGTTGCGAACAGTGAAATAATCGATGAACGAAAAAACTCTTTCATTCAACTGAATTGGCACTCCTGAATTTAGACCAGCAAGCCTTTCTTCCACCATTTCGTAGGTGAAGTCAGGAGAATAGTCGTAGGGAAGAATAGTTCTTGTGTCGACCACATCCAGAGACAGTGTATCTGCCTCAACTACTCCAAATTCGACATCCCCCTGCCGGGCGAAGCCCAACAGACTGATAGAAAGTGCACAAACAATGGTCAATAGCTTTTTCATACAAATTTTTTTATCCCTTTTTCCTGGCATTAAGAATGTGCCGGGAAAACGCCAAAAGCTTTTCTTCTTGAAAAGCGTCAGCGATCAGTTGCAAGCCAATGGGCATTCCCTCATTGTCTTCACCATACGGAATTGAAATAGCCGGCACTCCAGCTACCGATGCCTGCACAGTGAAGAGGTCGGCGAGGTACATTTCCAAAGGATTTTTGGTATGCTCACCCAATTTGAATGCAACAGTCGGGGATGTAGGTAAAATAATAAAATCGTACTCCTTAAGTATATCTCTAGTTGCTTGTTGAATCAATTTTCGTGCCTTCAACGCTTTGGTATAAAAGGCATCGTAATAACTGGCGCTTAGTACAAAGGTACCTAATAAAATTCTTCGCTGTACTTCTTTGCCAAAAGCCTCTGACCTCGACTTCTTGTACATCGTTTCGAGGTTCACATGCGATTTGCTCCGATAGCCATATTTTACGCCGTCGTACCTGGAAAGGTTGGAGCTTGCCTCGGCCGTGGTAAGGATGTAATAAGTAGGTAACACATAGTCGAGATAATTGAATTCGACAGGCTCAACTGTGTGACCATCGTTCTTCAGCCAGGTGATAGCGTCCTCCACGGCACCTTTTACCGGTGCACTTATTTCCGGCGAAGCCAGTGGCTCTTTTAAATAGGCTATTTTGTATTTTTTGTTGTTGGAAAGCAGCGTGGAATAGGGCAATACCGGTTCATGTGAGACTGTACTGTCATAGTCATCATGACCAGCCATTATTTCCAGCGTAAGTGCTGTATCTTCAATGGTATGGGCAAAAGTACCTATGGTATCAAAAGAACTGGCATATGCCAAAAGTCCATACCTGGAAATTCTGGAATAGGTGGGCTTGTAGCCGACAATGCCACAAAACGACGCAGGCTGCCTAACCGAGCCCCCTGTATCGGTGCCAAGGGAAAGCAGACACATGTCGGACTGCACAGAAACAGCCGAACCTCCCGAAGAACCTCCAGGCACCCGCTTTTCGCCGGCAGCATTCACAACCGGGCCATATGCGGAGTTTTCCGAGGAAGAACCCATAGCAAACTCATCACAGTTGGTTCTGCCGATGACAATGGCATCTTCATCGAGCAACCGCTGCACAGCCGTGCCGGTAAACTGCGAAACAAACCCTTCAAGGATACGGCTACCTGCCTGGAGCCTATGCCCCTTATAACAAAGCACGTCCTTGAGGCTGATAACCATACCTGCCAGGCGCCCCTGCCTTCCGGCACGGATTTTTTCATCAACGACATCTGCTTTGGCTATTGCTTCTTCAGCAAAAACTTCAAGAAAGACGTTGAGGTGACTTTTTTCGTTGATTACCTGCAAGTACTGCTCTACCAGCTGCTTGCAGGTGATGTTTCCAGATGCTATCGCCTTCTGAATTTCGGCTAGCGATCTATATGTTTTCAAGACTTAGGCTTATCTTCCTTTACTTCCTTTACTCCTTCTTGAATCTCATCTTTGATCTCCTTTGTCGCATCTTTAAATTCACGAATTCCCTTTCCAAGGCCTCTCGCAAGTTCAGGAATCTTCTTAGCTCCGAAGAAAATCAGGACGATGAACACTATAACTATCAACTCCCAGCCACCAGGCATCCCAAAGGCAAAAATTGTGTTCATAATATTATTTTTTAGTGTATTGTAATAACGTAAAGTTAAAGAGAATAATTTGGGATCAAGGGTTCATACTGGAAATATTTAAAGAACCCCATCCCTCATTTCTTGGTCATGAGCCATTTTTCGGGGTCTAGCTTCTGGTTGTTCTTCCAAACCTGAAATTGTATCTCGGAGATCCCATCGGTATCGGTGAACACCTCCCCGACTATGTCACCAATTTTTACTTCTTGTCCTTTTTTGACGTTTACTTTTTTCAGCCGGGCATACAAGGTATAGTAATCTCCGTGCTTGATGATCACCACACTGTTCATTCCAGGAACAAAAGCCACGGTAGCTACAGTTCCATCAAAAACCGATTTTACGATTTCGTCCTGGCCGGTTTGGATGTCAATACCCTGGTTATCAACCTCTACACCTTTAAGTACCGGGTGTGGATGTCTCCCAAATCTGGAAGAAACAAAACCAGAAGACACCGGCCAAGGTAATTTCGTCTTGCTACCCTCAAAGTTTGAGGAAATCAGCGGCGAAGTAACCGGACTTTTGGCTACCCGCTCCTTTTCCAGCTCCGCTTTGATGAGTTCCGCAATAAGGTTATCCAGTTTGTCGATGGCCTGTTTCCTCTGCGCCAACTCGTTTTTTAGCTGCTTTTCCCGGCTGCTCAAATCTTTGATAACCGAACTTTGCTTGGTCTTCAAAGACAACAAGTTTTTGTTTTCTGCAACCTGACTTGCAAGCAGTTTCTGTTGTTCGGTGCGTTTGGCTTCAAACTCGTTCTTCTGCCCATTCAAGGCCTCTGTTACCTTTTTGATCTGAACCGCTTGCGTTTTTCGAGCTTCAGCGTATTGAGAGAGATAGCTTAGCCTACGCAAAAACTGGCTGAAAGTCTGCGCTGAAAAGAGGAACGTTAGGCGGTCGAAACCATGCCTCGACTTCGAGGCGGCGTAAATCATGGAGGCATATTCTTGCTTGAGTGCCTTCAGGTCGCCATCCAACGATTTCACAACCTGACTCAGTTCATCTATGTCGGTGCCCAGCAAGTCGACCTCCTCACTGATGGATTTGATCAGCATTTCCCTGGCTTCAATTTGCCTTGAAATAGCACTCAATTGGCCTAAAGTGCTCTTTTTCTGGGTTTCTGTTTCCTGTAGAATGGAGTGAGCTTCTTCAATTCGCCGAAGGTTTTCCTGCTTCTCTTTTTCTAACTGGCTCTTCGATTTTTGGGAAAAAGAGACCTGCACTGAGAAAATCAGCGCCAGGAGCAACAGGATTGACAAGCGACTACTTCCGCTCATACTTTTGGGGAATATTAAACGGAAACTTCATTTTTTTGCCGTCTTCAACCTCAGCTTTGTTGTGCTCAATTTCTATTTGCGTATTGAAAGCCTCGGCTGTACCTGGCTTATTATACACCAGTGAAATCAACGATTGGAACGGAAAAATATGAAATTCATCAACTACTTGAAAATCAGAGTAAGTAATATTCAGCGTATTGGTGGTTGGCAGGTCCACAATTGACAGCTTCTCCAGCTTGGAGGTTTTGGTGGAAATGTAGTTATTAAACGTAACCTCTCCTTCCTTTTGCTCTACCATCGCATAGTCGGTTTCTCTTACCACTCTTTCATTTTCTTTGATATTCCTAGGTGGGTTACCCAAAAAAATTGCTTCAAGAAGTTGGTAGTCGATATTAAAATTATATTTCTCGCTCAGCGAAGCATAAGTATAAACAAAATAAACTTTGTTAAGCCGATCGACGACCACAAGTGAATCTTTGGTGATAATGCCCCGGGCAGCTTCTATCCCCAGTGCCGGAGTAAGTGAAAACCAAATAATGCTGTCCTTTCTTATCCTGATATTAGCGCTGGCGTTAATTTTATTGTCACCCTCCGTGTAGTTGATCTTAGTTTTCGTGGAGAAGTAGTCAAAGTTTATTTCTTGAACATCCAGCTTGTTCCTCTCCAAAAAATCGAAGTAGGCCAGCTTTTTATTGCAGGAAACGAAAAGGATCAGGGCAATTAAACCTGCTTGGGGCAGCAGTCTATTCTTCATATAGTTTCCTGTCGGCAATTTTCTTATCAATTAGTTTCGTGGTGTCCTTCATTGATTTTGCTTTTTTCCATTGCTCCACTGCGTCATCAATCTTACCCAATCGAAAAAGTACATCACCATAGTGTTCAACGATTGTGCCACTAACATTTTCAGCGTCAGCCAGGGCCTTTTCAAGGTAAAATTTCGACTCCTTGTAGTCACCTCTCACATACAGTACCCAGGCATGAGTGTCAAGATAAGTCCCATTATCGGGATTCTTCTCTACCAAACGCTTCGACAGCTCAAGAGCCCTGTCCAATTTTTCCTTTCTCAAAGAGAGATAGTAGCTGTAGTTATTGAGGACATAGTCGTTGTCAGAATTGATTTTCAATGCTTCTTCATAGGCTGCGTCAGACTTGGGATAGTCTTCCAAACCATTGTAAGCATCACCAAGCTGCCCGATGATAAAGCCTGAAAGGTCAGGATCGGATGTCGCCAACTTTTTTCCTGCTTCAAGGTTATTAGCAGCCTTTCTATAATCCTTTTTTACAAGATAAGCTGTGCCTCCAAAATAATAAAGCAGTGCCTGATTGGGGAAAATTTCGATAGCCTGCTCAGCATGCTGGGCGGCGCCCTGATAGTCCTCCAGTTCCATTTCAATGGAAATCACATTTTGCCAAAGGTTGTAATTGTTGTTGTCGAGCTCCAGTGCTTTCACATAAAAGCTTCTGGCTTTCTCCTTATTTCCCAGCCTGAACTCCAGGTCACCGGAAATGGCCTGAGCATCCACATTGTCGGGGTGGGCCTCAATCAAATCTACAGCGAGCTCCTTAGCGGCAGTTTCAAGTTCGGGGTTGGGAAGCTGAGCGATGTAACCGGCCAGTAGCTGCACCTTTGCATTTACATTAAGCGACGGATTAGAAAAAGCGTTGTGAAGCGATTCCATGGCCTTCTCAGTTTGCCCGTTCTTTCTATAAATTTCAGATAACCGAACACTGGCCTGCGCATTGGACGGGTTGTCTCTCAGCACTGCTTCCAGGTAAGGGATTGCCTCTTTCTCCTTTTGATTCGAGATAAGCACCTCAGCAAGTGTGAGCTTGTAGTCCGACTCGTCGGGGTAGGTATCAATCAGCTTTTGACCTTCTGCGATGGCCAAATCTATCTTTCCCTGTTGAATAAAAATTTGCTGCTTTTGATAAGTGATCTCTTCTAATACGCCGAAGAAATCTTCCGCCCTGTTATACACATCGAGGGCCTTGTCAAGCTTGTCCTGATAGATATACAATGCCGCCAAATCGAAAAGATACGACTCGTTGTTTGGTAGCGTGCTTATCATTCTTTCATAGAGGCTGGCTGCCTCCTGAAAGTTGGACATGTTGGTGTAAATCTCGGCAGTTAGCAGGAAGTAGTATTTGTTATCACTGTCGAGCTTTATCGCTTCATTGGCATGGGTAAGTGCTTTTTCGAAGTCACCAGACTCAGCCAGAATTTGCGCCATCTTGTAGTGAACACCCGAGCTTTTCGGGTCAATGTCGTTGGAGAGACTGAACAGCTCATACGCTTTGGCATAGTCCTCCAGCATAAAAAACTTCTCCCCCTCTACGAAGTAATACTCAGCCTGAAACCTGTCGTTTTCAGAAATCTCATTGGGCACACCGTCTCTGGACTTTTTCTTTTTTCCCTGGGCCTGCAAATCAAAGGAAAGCGCTACCAAAAGAAGCGCAAGGGCTCCTGTGGCTATAACTCTTTTAACGATGTGATCTGCATTTACCATATTCTTTCTTTCAAAACGGACGCCGGGAATCTGTAATACGTCTAAACTTGACCTTTGGGTATCTCAATCTTTATATTTTTCGCAGGCATCTATTAGTTTTTACCCGTACTTCCGTATCCACCCTCGCCCCTTTTTGTCTCAGTTAAGGCTTCGCCTTCTACCCACTCTATTTTTTCGTGCTTTGCTATGACCATTTGAGCCACACGGTCGCCATGCTCAATCGTGACTTCCTGGTTGGACAAATTTACCAAAAGCACCTTTAACTCCCCCCTGTAATCTGCATCGATGGTGCCAGGCGAGTTGAGAACGGTAATTCCCTGCTTAAATGCCATGCCACTTCGGGGACGAATCTGCGCCTCAAACCCAGGTGGCAACTCTATATAAAGGCCAGTGGCCACCAATTTTCGTTCCAAAGGAGCAAGTCTGATGCCCTCTTCTAAAACAGCCCTCAAGTCAAGCCCTGCCGATAACTTGGTCTGATATTCAGGAAGTGAAAACGGCGATTTGTTAACTATTTTTACCTTCATAAGTAAAACAAGGCTGCAAAATTAAGAAATAAAACGCTTAGGTCGAGGCAAATCCGCTCTTTCCTTGATCAGCACAATAACAATAAAGCACACAACGGCCAGATTGTTCACAAGCAGTTCCAGCAAAAATGAGCTGAAGTGCAGTTGGCTTGCACCGAAAACAAGTGTTGAAGAAAGAATTAGATAGAAAAGAGCATTGGGCACCTTGTAAGGAACCGGGTAATGCTTCTCCCCCAGGTAATAACTAACGACCGCCATTACTAGAAAAGTGAGGGCGGTTACCAATGCACTGCCCAAATACCCAATGAGAGGGATTAGTAACACATTACCTACTACTGTAATTAATGCACCAAGCAACGCTATGTATGCGCCGTAGTATGTCTGATCTGTGAGTTTATACCACACCGAAAGGTTGTAATAAATGCCTAGAAACAAATAACCCATGAGCAAAAAGGGCACAATAAATAGCGCTTCACGGTATTCCGACTGGCGAAGAAGAAGCCCCAGCCAATTTAAATTGACAGAAATACCCAAAAACACCAATGCCCCGAAAATAACAAACCACTTCATCACTTTACTGAACAGCTCGGGAGAGTTTTTATCGGCGGCACTTGAAAAGAAGAAGGGCTCAGCAGCGTACCGAAAGGCCTGGATACCCAGGTTCATAAACACACTCAGCTTAAAGCAGGCACCATACACGCCTGTTGCGTAGTCAGGGCCGACATGGCCGTAGAAACCCTCCGGTAAAAGGTACTTGATCATCAGCCGACCGAAGGTTTCATTGACTGTGCCCGCCAGGCCCATTACTCCCACCGGCAGGCTGTAAACCAGTATCTGTTTGATCAATTTACCATTCCAGTTGAACCTGGCAGCCATAAGCTCCTTCGCCAATAGGGGCACCAGCAAGAAAGTGCCCAGGAAGTTGGCAATAAAAATGTATTCAATGCCAAGAGAGGCGTCGTACCATGGCGTTATCAACGGTTTTAAGAAAACGAGGTACTCACCAGCAATGGCTGCTGGAGCGATCACGAGCAAAAAGATGTTTAGCAGTATAGTGACCAGGATGACGAGAATCTTAATACTGGCGAATTTGATTGGCCGGTTCTCCAGCCGAAGCTTGGCAAAGGGAATCGACATAACAGCCTCTACTGCCAGTATCGCCGCAAACCATCTTATCCATGACGAATGATCGGGGTATTCGATAAATGAAGCTATTGGCTGGGCAAAAGCCGAGAGCGCAACGGTAAAAACTAAGGTAGTCAGCACTATCATGGTCATTACCTGACCATATGTATGCTGTCCTTTAGCAAGGTCTTTGGTGGAAAACCTAAAGAAGGTTGTTTCCAGGCCATAGGTATAAATAATAAGCAGGAATGCCGAATAACCGTAGAGTATGGTCATTTGGCCATACTCGCCTGGCTCAAAAATACCTGTGTAAAATGGCGTCAGCAGCCAGTTAAGCAGGCGCCCCACAATGCTACTGACTCCGTATATCGCAGTTTGGCCTGCTAGTTTTTTTAGTTGGCCCATATAAAGCCCGAAGTTACCTTATTCGCCCTTAAAAACAGGCTTGCGCTTTTCAAGAAAGGCAGTTGTTCCTTCAACGAAGTCTTCTGTGCCGCAGCACCTGGCAAAAGAATTGGCCTCTGTCTGATATCCATCTTCGTCGGCATTATAAACTGCGTTGACGCAGTCTATCACCATTCCAACCGCCAGAGGCGCCTTTTCAAGGATTTTTGCCATCAGGCTGTTGGTCTTTTCCATCAGCTTGTCGGCAGGAACGACATAATTTACAAGGCCCAAAGTAAGCGCATCTGCCGCACAGATCATTTCACCAGTTAGCATCAGCTCCGCTGCCTTTGCTTTACCTATTAGGTGAGTCAGCCTTTGGGTGCCTCCATAGCCCGGTATAATGCCGAGATTGATCTCCGGTTGCCCAAACCTCGCATTCTCTGATGCTATCCGCATATGACACGCCATGGCCAGCTCGCAACCTCCTCCCAGGGCAAAGCCGTTCACCGCAGCGATAACCGGAGCATGACAGTTTTGGATAAGGTTAAAAATCTCCTGCCCATTCTCGGCGAACTTGCGTCCATTAAGCTCGTTGATCTCGGAAAACTCCTTGATGTCTGCACCTGCTACAAATGCCTTCTCTCCCGCACCTGTGACAATAACACCTCTCAAGTCTTTGGCGTCATTAATCTCCTGAAAAGCTTGTTTCAACTCTTCCATGGTTTGCTGATTAAGTGCATTCAGTTTGTCGGGCCTGTTAATTGTGATGGTCTTTACTGATCCGCTCTGCTCAACTAGTATGTTTTTATAACTACTCATAGGTTTCCATTTTAAGCTTCAAATTCTGAAGCATTTCCGGCTGTATCGGACATCAAATAATTTACTTTTTTGCCAAAGTTCAAAATCCGCTCCCTATTCGACACTTATCCAGGTGTATGGCAGACGGTAAAAACGCCGTGTACCAAATACCCACTCCGTTTAAACAAAAAACTTATTTTTGTCCACTTTCAGTAGAAATCTTACATCAATCAAAGGGCTGCTAAATCCGGTGAGATACCTCTTTACGTATGTGAAATAGAGGATCGAAAAACAAGGCTTTCTACCAACTCTCCAAAAAAGTCGACAAATAGGTGTTTTACCTCACATAAGAAATTTTCTGGTGTGAAAACAATGATTGACCTTTGTATTGTCCGAAAGGAAGAAGATTTATCAGATATGAAAAACACATTAAAAATCGTTTTAGTTTTAGTAATTGCAGCCTTGAACAACCAGTTTGCTGTAGGACAGAAAGTCACTAGAGCTCAGACTAAAACCAATGGTTTCTACCTTTGGTCCACCAATGCTAACTGGACAGATAATGTGGCTGTTCCGGTTTCTAATATTGGCGACACATACAACTCAGGTGGAAATGAGCAAATCAGAATTGAAAAATATATCACAAGAAACGGTTCTCTCTCCTTCCGCAACATTGGAGCTAACACCAAAGAAATAGTTATTAAGGATACTCTGGTGGTTTATGGCAATTTGACTTTTGCTGCAAACAGCTATAGCTTGAAACTTCTATCTGGAGCGGTATTAATTGTTTTTGGAGACTTCTCCGCTGCTAACAAAGTTACTCTTGACAATGGAGGACTTTTGATAATCGACGGCAACATGTCTTTAACAGGCGGTAACCAAGAATATACTGACAATAATGGAGGTGTTGGCAATCTGGTAGTAACCGGGACAATCAGCGGAAACGGAGATACTGCGGCGGCTTCAGCCGACAATTCGTCGCTAAGCTCTAAGTCTCAGTCAATTCAAGATTTCGTTAATGGCGGTGGCTCTACCCCACTCCCTATCGTACTTAGCTATTTCAAAGGCGTAAGCCTGAAAAATGCAGTTAAGCTTTCATGGGAAACAGTTTCAGAAGAAAATTTTGATCATTTCGAAATCCAAAGATCATTTGACGGAAAAGACTTTGACGTGATCGCCACTGAAAAAGGAAACGGCTTTACATCTGAGAAACACCAGTATTCATTTACTGACACGAATCCTGAAAGGGGCATCAATTATTACCGCTTGAATGCCATTGACTTTGACGGTTCTTCAGAAATATTCGAAACAATCGCTGTAGAAGTTGTCCCTGACTTCAGCAGTGTGGCTATGTACCCGAACCCAAACAACGGAACAGCATTGCAGCTCAACATCCCTGAAGAGCTTCTTTACACAGCTTATAGTGTGACTATGACTGTATCAGATCTTCAGGGCAGAGTAGTGACAACAAGTGAAATCACTTCGGCTCATGTTTCTACCACCTTCGACCAAACCTTGTCCACCGGGATTTATTTGGTAACCATCCAGGCCGGGAAGTATTCTTCTACCTATAGGCTAATGGTTAATCAAGGATAAGATTAGCCAGAATTTCAGTTGTCATTCTTTTCAGATCATATTTCGGCTCCCATCCCCAGTCGGCCCTTGCATGACTATCATCAATGCTGTTGGGCCAGGAGTCGGCAATTTTCTGCCTGAAATCCGGTTCGTACGAAATGTTGAATCCAGGCACTTCTGATTTTATAGCTTCGTAGATGTCTTTTGGTGCGAAGCTCATGGCGTGCAGGTTGTAGCTGGATCTGATTTTGATCTTTGAGGACTCCTCCTCCATTAGCTGAATGGTGCCATCCACAGCGTCCGTCATGTACATCATCGGCAGCAACGTGTCCTCCCGCAAAAAGCAATTGAAGTCTTTGCCTTCCTTGGCCTTGTAGTAAATGTCAACCGCATAGTCGGTAGTGCCACCGCCCGGCTTGGCCTTGTAGCCAATAAGACCAGGATAACGAATACTTCTAACGTCGACCCCATATTTTAAAAAGTAGTACTCGCACCACCTTTCGCCCGCCAACTTGCTGATACCATAAACCGTATTCGGGTTCATGATGGTGTTCTGGGGTGTATGATTAATGGGAGAATTGGGGCCAAAAACGGCTATCGAGCTTGGCCAATATACACGCTCCAGCTTTCGTTCTTTCGCTATTTCCAACACCGTGAGCAGGCTGGTCATATTGAGGTTCCAGGCAAACATGGGATCGGCTTCACCTTTTGCCGACAACACCGCCGCCAGGTGATAAATCTGGTCAACCCTGTATTTCGCTATCAGCTCCGCAAGCCTTTTGCCGTCCATGGCGTCCAGGTATTCAAACGGCCCCGATAGCAGGCTTTCCTTTGGTGCCGAAACATCGGTTGCAATGACCTTGTCGTTTCCATGCCGGGCTCTCAGCGATTCGGTCAGCTCCGTGCCCAGCTGGCCGCAGGCACCTATAATAAGGATCGTACTCATTCGTAAATTTTGAAGGGTTAATGTTGTGTCGGCAAAATTAGTAATATTGAGTACAAGCAAAAGCGCTTTCAGCAAACACATTTAACCACTGTCAATTACCAGCTGCCTTTGCTGAAAAGTTTCCGTAGCCGCCGAAAGCACTTATATTTGCCCAAAGGAAAAACCATGACTTTCAAAGAGTACCTGACTTCAAAAAAAATAGATGCCAAGGGATTCGCTCTGGGCGAACAGGAGCGTTTCATGGAACTCAAGAATATTTTTGATCAGGTTCACCCGGATAGCTTTACTGCACAAAAAATATTTCTGATCAATGGAATAAGAAGAAAATACCCCATTGTGGAAACGGCTGAGGAAGCAAAGAAAGAAGTGCCCAAAGCAAAAATGATGAGGCCTAAACTTAGCATTACCCCAAAAAATAAGGAATAAGAAACTATGTACGATTCATTAAAGGAAAAACTGACCGCCGAACTTGAAGAGATCAAAAAGGCAGGTCTTTACAAAACAGAAAGAATCATCACCACTCCTCAGGGAGCCGATATCAAAACACAAGACGGCCGGGAGGTGATCAACTTTTGCGCCAACAACTACCTGGGGCTGTCGGCTCACCCAAAAGTACTGGAAGCTGCCAAAAAAAGCATCGACTCGCATGGCTTTGGCATGTCTTCAGTCAGATTTATCTGCGGCACACAAGACATCCACAAAACGCTGGAGAAAAAGATATCGGAATTCCTGGGCACTGAAGACACGATCCTATATGCCGCAGCTTTCGATGCCAATGGTGGCGTTTTCGAGCCCCTGTTTGGGCCGGAAGATGCCATTATATCTGACGAGTTGAACCATGCCTCTATTATTGACGGCGTAAGGCTGTGCAAAGCACAAAGGTTTCGCTATAAGAACAGTGACATGGCCGATCTTGAAGAGCAATTGAAAGCCGCTGCTGGCTGTAAAAACAAGATCATCGTTACCGATGGTGTTTTCTCAATGGACGGCACTATTGCCAAATTGGATGAAATATGCGACCTGGCCGATAGGTACGGGGCCACCACTATGATCGACGAATGCCACTCAACCGGCTTCATGGGAAGAACCGGCCGTGGTACGCACGAGTTCAGAGGCGTAATGGGCCGAATCGAAATTATCACCGGCACTTTAGGCAAAGCTCTTGGCGGAGCATCGGGCGGCTTCACAAGTGGGAAAAAAGAGATTATTGAGCTACTGAGACAACGCTCCAGGCCCTACCTTTTCTCCAACACATTGGCACCAAGCATCACTGGTGCCTCCATTGCTGTTATCGACTTGCTTTCTGAAACCACCCAGCTAAGAGACAAGCTGGAGGCCAACACCAAATACTTCCGTGAGAAAATGACCACTGTCGGTTTTGACATCAAGCCTGGCGAGCACCCCATTGTGCCCATTATGCTTTATGACGCTGTGCTTTCACAACAATTTGCGCAAAAGCTGCTCGAAAAGGGCATTTATGTTATTGGTTTCTATTTTCCCGTGGTGCCCAAAGGGAAGGCAAGAATTCGGGTGCAAATTTCGGCGGTACACGATAAACATCACCTCGATAAAGCTATTGCTGCCTTCACTGAAGTTGGAAAAGAACTGGGCGTTTTGAAGTAGAGCCCTTTTTTGTTCACCTCATAATTAAGAAAGCCGATCATTTCAATGATCGGCTTTCTTAATTTTACCCTGCGTCACCTATTTTTTCTTTATGGCCTTGGTCCAGACCGGAATCTGTGTGTGGTTAATCACATTTTTGGAGATCATTCCTCCAAGTAGCACCCCAAGTCCTTTTCTGGGGTGGGTAGCCATGGCAATCAAATCAGCATTGTTTTGACCGGCAAATAGCAGAATACCTTCCGCTTCATCCGGATCATGAAACGTGTTAACTGTGTAATTCTCAAGTTTATAATAATCCGCAAACTTCTGAATTCGCTCCTTTACTTCCTGGTCGTTGACCCAAACAGGCTCAAACACCTTTAATATATGAAGTTTTGCTCCGTACAGCTTCTGCAACGCTTTCAGGTCATTCATGATGATGCCCTGCTCTTCCCGCAAATCTGACGCATAAACAATGTTCTTGATATTTACCAAGTCCCGTCTGGCCTTCACGGTTATCACGGGCACGCTCGAAAACCTGCTCAATTTCTCCGCATTTGAACCGACAAAGACCTCGTCGAGACCGGAAGAACCTGAGGAACCCATCACTACCAAATCAGGATTCAGGCGCTCGATCACCTCAAATATCTTGTCAAAAGTCTTCCCAATTTTAACCTCGAAGCTCATAGAAACCCCGGCATAGGCAGGGTCGGCCACCAGTGCCTTCAAACGTTCTTCGGTTTTCCTTATTAACTGAACAATATAGATGTTTTCCTCAGGGGAGTACCCCGCAATACCCATTGTGTTAAAACTATAGTCATGCGGATCTTCTATCACATTGACCAAGACTATCTCAGCACCTTTTTTTTGTGCCAAGGGATAGGCCGACTCTAAGGCAAAGGTTGCTTCTTTAGAAAAATCAGTTGGGACGAGTATCTTTTTCATGATAGTGTCAATTATTGCAAAGCATAAAGCTAAATAACGTAATATTTTGCATTTATGACATTCACCCGGCTGACCTTCTGAACTTTATCATTTAATCGGGGTTGAAAATATCATAAGATAGTTATTTTTGGCAAATGAAGAATTTTGTAAAAAGCTATTACCTGGAATCTTTTGTTTGCTTTTTAATTGCCAATCTACTGTCTATTGCCGCCTATGCTCAAGAAGCGCACTACCCCATTGTAACAGGTCACGGCGGAATCTTTGACATTCAGGAAGCAACAGAGTTTCCCGACCCTACTCTGCAATACAAAATTGTTGTGGATATCAAAGAGGGAGCCGGAGGCCATAAATCGATCAACGCATCGCTGAACAACCTGGCCAGAATTGCCAACCTGCATGGCATGGGGGGAGTGCCGAAAGAGAACATTGATATAGTAGCTGTGATCCACGGGGAAGCAACCATCTCCATTCTGTCCGATATTTCACACGAAAACAGATACGGAACGCCCAATCCAAACACCGACCTTATCCGATCTCTTTTAGAAGGAGGAATAAAGCTATACGTATGCGGGCAGTCGCTGAAGGCAAGAAAAATTGATGCCAGAGAGCTAACCCCCGGCATTGCCATCAGCCTGTCGGCGGTTACTTTGGTGACAACTTATCAGCTGAAAGGCTACGCCGTGCTTAGTTATTAGCCTATGCGGAAGCTCTTTTTAACCACTACGCTGATTCTCGCACTGGTAACAATTTTGGGATCATGTGGCTCTGAGAATTCCAGCAAGGAATCAGCGAGTCAACCAGCCGCCCCTAAGCCAACCCCTCTCACTTCTATCTCTACTTCGCCGGGGGCATTAACACCCCAAAGCACCCTTGAAATTTCCGTGTCAATTGAGGGTGACTCCGTTCGAGTTGACTCTATGGTCATTTTCTTTGAATCCGTCCGTCTTGCCTCTTCGCAAGCTACGAGCCTGTCTGCGTCGTTGGCACCGCTTCCTTTGGGTAAACAAACGCTAACAGCGAAGCTGTTTCTGAACAATGGCGGAACAGAACAGCACGCCCTGCCCCTGATCTTGCTTGCAGAAACGCCTCCCCAAAAATTTGATTTCAGAAAGATTGAAACTTACACACACGACCCCGATGCTTATACTCAAGGTCTCCTTTATCATGGCGGCTTCCTGTATGAAAGCACAGGAACAAGGGGCGAAAGCACGCTTCGAAAAGTCGACATTTCAACGGGCAAAGTGCTACAGCAAACACCGCTGGACAGCAGGTACTTTGGCGAAGGCCTTGCTTTTTGGGACAACAGCCTGATCCAGCTTACCTGGACATCAAAAATTGGTTTTGTGTACGATTTGGAATCGTTTGAACAAAAGAGAACCTTCAATTATTCTACAGAAGGCTGGGGGCTCGCATCAACTGACACGGAGCTCGTGATGAGCGATGGCACGGAGTACCTCTACTTTCTTGATCCGGTAACGCTGGCAGAAACAAGGCGGATTCAGGTGTACAATCACCAGGAAAAGATATTGTACCTGAATGAGCTTGAAGTAGTAGGTGGCCTGATTTACGCCAATGTGTACCAGACAGATGTGATCGTGATGATTGACCCGCTCAGCGGTGCGGTGGTAGGCGATGTTTCGCTCGAAGGAATCTTCAATAAGCAAGGGTACAGCAGAAGACTCGACGTGCTGAACGGAATTGCCTGGGATGAAAAAGAGAAAAGACTCTTTGTTACCGGCAAATGGTGGCCCAAATTGTATCAAATAGAACTATTTAAAATTCAATCCTAAATCAATTAAATTATGAGTCTGGACATAGCAACCGGCAGAGTGGTAGAAATGGCAAAAGAAAACGGGGGAACCATTGGTAGCTCAGTGAAATTTGTTTTTCAGGAGGGGGTTATTCTTTTGGACGATACCGTAACCCCAACAAAGGTTTCAAATGACGACACGACTGCACAGTGTACCATTAAAATGGAACTTAAGGACTTTGTGAAGCTACTTGACGGAGACCTGGATCCCATGAGCGCATTTATGGGAGGTATGATGAAAATTGAAGGCGATATGACCATTGCCATGAAACTGACCTCCCTTTTTTAATAGTTGGCCGAAACGTTTCCCCGAAAGTTTTCGGCACAAAGTAAGCGAGACATTGTATTTTGAGGAATAACCAACCCAATAGTTAGATGAGACAATTAGTCAAGAAGAAAGGAGAACCGATGTATGGTGTTTTCACGGCAAGAGGTCGTGATGCCTCCCGACTGGAGCAGCTAAGCGACTGCGTGTTTGCCCTGGCTATTACTATGTCTCTTTTGTCTACCCAGGCTCCCCGAAATTTCGATGAGTTGACCTTGTTTATTTCAGATGTAATTCCTTTTGCCTTAAGTATGGGGGCGGTTATGTGGATTTGGCATGGCCATTACCAGTTCTTTATGCGTTATGGACTGAGAGACATGAGAATCATTGTGCTCAATACCTTTATGATGCTCATCGTACTATTCTTTATATACCCACTCAAATTCCTCAGCACCTGGCTGGTCTCCTATTTCACCCTTCTCGCCAAGGCGTTGCTGATAAGCAATGAATACTTCAGGGAGTTGAACCAAATGGGCACGCAGATGATCCCCTGGAACGATATGCCAGAGCTGATGATCATCTATGACTGCGGCTTTCTGTCGATATATATAACGTTCGTTCTAATGTATCGGCACGCTATCAAAAACAGTGAATCACTAAACATGAGTGAACCGGAGCTCCACGCTACCAAATCCATTGTGGCTCACTACACCGGCATAGTTGCTATCGGCCTCATTTCATTGTTCATTGCCTTACTTGGCTTCCTGATCGACTGGGAGTTCTCCGGACTTTTTGCCGGGGTTATCTACGCTTTGATTGGGCCTGTCTCCTATTTCATAGGACGTAAATTTGATAAGCCCCCTTCAGGCGCCACCAGTAACTAGGCGTGGTTACCTCTCACTATGTCTATTGTCCCCGCCACATTTGACCAAAGGCTACTTGCTCAGTCCATCGATATCACCTTCCTGTTGCCGTTTCTATTCATACTCGACGGGCTATGGGAAACGGACTCTAACTGGTTTTGGGCAGTTTGTATTTTATTGTACCATGGCTATGCTGTGGGAATGGAGGCATCGGCACTCAAAGCCACTGTAGGCAAAAAAATGGCGGGATTAAGCATCCGAATGGACAACGGAAGACCTGTTAGTTTTAAAAATGCTGTTGTGAGAAATTTGTGCAAATGGGTTTCGCTATTGCCCATTTCAGCTGGCTTTTTTATGATCTACCTACGGCGTGATGCCAGGTCATTTCACGACATCGTCTCCAAAAGCAAAGTGGTGTCGAGTTCCGAATAACCGCCCAAACAGCTAAATCAAAAAGTAAAATAATTAGTTGGATAAATTTAATAAAACAACGTAGTTTCGTTGTGGTTTAAACGACCCACCTAATATAAGGAATAAATCTATTCACCATGGCGAGATCAGGCGTTAAGCAATTTGAAGAGTTTTTTGAAAAGATCATTTTCTGGGGGCGCTGGGTGCAAGCTCCTATGTATCTGGGGCTTATCTTCGGTTCTTTCATGTACCTATATAAGTTCTTCGAAGAACTCTATCACCTCTACGACGGGGTGGTTAGCTATACAGAGGCTCAGGTGATGCTTGGCATTTTAGGTTTAGTAGACATAAGCATGGTAATGAACCTAATTGTGATGGTCATTGTCGGTGGCTACTCCATTTTTACGAGTAAAATTGATGTTGATCACCACGAAGATAAGCCTCAATGGCTTGAAGACCTTGATGCTGGCAAGTTGAAAATTAAGCTGGCTTCTTCGTTGGCATCGATTTCAGGTGTTCACCTGCTCAAAACATTTATTGATGTTAGAGGTGCGAGAGACATGGAAGGCAATGAAGGTATCATAGTCGAAATTGCCATCCACCTAACTTTCATCATTTCCGCTTTGCTTTTAGCCTACACTGAGAAAATCCAGCACTCATACCACGGTCATGGCGCTGCTGAGGGCGATGACAGCCACTAATAAGAAACCATTTAAAATATTTATCAGGGCGCTGAATTCTTCAGCGCCCTTTCTTTTTCACAAAAAAAGCCACCTTTCGGTGGCTCCCATTTAGATTAGGTTGGTTAAATACCTATTCAATTTAGATAAATTATTGAATATCCGAAACAACCTAACTCGTTTTCCTCTTGAGTCATTACTCAACCCTGAGGCGGTATCTTCATTCGATTAGCTGAATCTGCTCCTCCTTTACCTTTTCTTTATAGGCTTCCCAGTCGGTCTGCACAAACTTACTAATGTTGGCTATCGGCGATTTCACGGCCTCTTCGGCCTGGCTCAAAATCGTCTCCTGCGTCGGGGTGGCAATCATATAGGTATCTCCAAGGTGATTGGCTGCCAGGTTGATGATCGCCTCCACAGTTGTAGGATCTCTATAGATTCCCTGCATGTCCTCCTTGCCAAAAATAGGCTCCCTTAGTGCTTTCACCTTTGCTTTGATGTCTTTCCCGGCACTTTTAAGCACCTTAGAAGCTTCGTCTTCTCTATCCGCCAGCAGCTTATCAACTCTTTCAACGGCAGCCAACGCCTCCCTGAGGTTATCCACGGCAATTGTTAGCTGGGTCACGGAAGC
Source organism: Imperialibacter sp. EC-SDR9 (assembly GCF_902498805.1). Taxonomy (GTDB): domain Bacteria; phylum Bacteroidota; class Bacteroidia; order Cytophagales; family Cyclobacteriaceae; genus Imperialibacter. The sequence continues at coordinate 27,810 of NZ_LR701614.1, forward strand.
CTCCCACCGCTTGATCATAGCCAGCTTTCTCTCTCGTTCCTGAGGAGTTATTGGTGTTACTCTTGGGTCGCTAAGAACTTTTACCTCTGTTGTCGCTATGTCTTCACCATGAACAACTTTCACAGTATAAGTGCCGGGCACGGCTGTAAAGCCACCACCATCGGCAGTTCCCGGCTTTGGCTTTGATGTGTCCGGTTCTCTCACCTCTTTGTACCGAAGATCCCACGAGGTTCGGTTGAATCCTTTTTTGGCATCGGCATACAGCGTACGAACAACCTGCCCCTCCTGGAGGATTTCTATCTTGACACTATCTCTTTTTCCGGCCACCTCTTTCAAATAAAAGGAAATCAGCGCTCCGTAAGGTCTGTTCTCACCAGCAAAGAGCCCGTCACCAGTGGCGCTGTATCCTTTGGCTCCTCTGGTTGTGCTCGCCGCATAGGCATCGGGGACATCAAACAACGCTATTGACTTGTCCAACAATTGCTTTCCCTGGCTGGCTAGCGCTCTCATCGGACGAATATCGTCGAGCACGTACACTGAACGCCCGTACGTGCCAATAACCAGGTCATGATCCCTCGGATGAATGACCAAATCCATTGTCGATACTGTTGGGTAGCCATTTTCCCACTTTACCCAACTGGCAGCCCCATCAACCGTCATATACAGCCCAAATTCAGTTCCGACGAACATAAGCCTGGGCTCAATAGGGTCCTGCACAAAAGAATGAACAAACCCTGTTACGGAGTTTTCATTTACCAGGCGCTTCCAGGTCTTTCCAAAGTCTTTCGTTTGAAACACCCATGGCGTCCAATCGTTTCTCCGGTAGTTGTTAATCACCACGAAAGCTTCTCCTTCATTGTAGCTGGATGCGTGCACCTGATTGACCCAGGAACCAGCAGGAACTCCTTTAATGTTCGTCGCAACGTTAGTCCAGGTTTTTCCCTTGTCTCTCGTTAGCTGAACATTGCCGTCGTCGGTTCCCACCCATATTATGTCCTTGCTGAGGCTACTTGGCGACACCGCCAAAATCGTTGTGTGATTTTCTGCGCCTGTCACGTCATAGGTGATGCCACCACTTTCGAGTTGCTTTTGCTTTGCAGGATCATTGGTGGTGAGGTCTGGCGAGATAATCTCCCAGGTCTTCCCCTTATCTGGCGAATAATGCAGAAACTGACTTCCCATATAAATGCCATTGGCGTTGTGCGGATCCCTTGCTACACCGGCATTCCAGTTAAACCTGAGAAAGGTGCCTTCAGGATGCACAGGCTGCCTATACTCAGAGTCGCCTGTTACCTTATCATAGAGCTGAATATTTCCTTTTTGCGATTGAGCAAATCCGTACCGTGAGTTTTCCAGGTCCGGAATAACATCAAAACCGTCGCCTCCGCCTATGCGGGTCCACTCAGAGTTATATATGAGGTTATTATTGTCGCCCCTCCCTCTGACATACACACTGCTTGGCCCCGTCCACGATCCATTGTCCTGCAAACCACCATATATATTGAACGGAATGTCGTTATCCACGCTGATGTGATAAAACTGCCCTAAAGGCAGATTCTCAGGATAATACCAGGTTACACCTTTGTCTCTGGTCACACCCATTCCACCGTCATTTCCGATAAGCATGAAGCTTGGGTCGTCGGGATGAATCCAAAAGGCGTGATTATCGCCATGGAGCCGGCCCACATTTGTGAATGTTTTGAAAGTCTTTCCGCCGTCTTCGCTTACAGTGGTGCCACTAAAAATATTGTAGATTCTGTTCTCATTCGATGGGTCTACATAAATCTCCGCATAATAAAACGGCCTGTCCCCGATATTTTTAGTAGTCACCAACGTCCAGGTAAAACCGCCGTCTTCCGACTTGTAGAACCCATTCTTTTTTGCCTCAACAATAGCGTAAACAACCTGCGGCTTTCCCGGTGCTATTGCCAGTCCCATTTTACCCAGTTCGCCTTCAGGTAGTCCATCCTCACTCGTAATCTTTTTCCAGGTTGTTCCTGCATCCATGGTCACATACATTCCTGAGCCCGCACCACCAGACTTAAAGAACCAGGGCCACCTGCGAAACTCCCACATATTGGCAATGAATTTATTGGGGTTGGTTGGATCACGTACCATCTCACCTATTCCTACTCTTTCGTTTACGTACAAAATCTTACTCCAAGTCTTGCCCCCATCCGTCGTCTTGTACACACCTCTGTCGGGTGTGTCTTGCCAGGCAGACCCCTGCACGCCGACAACCACCACATCAGGATTGAAAGGATCAACAAAAATCCGGTGAATATTGCGGGTATTTTCCAACCCCATGTGCTTCCAGGTGGTACCCCCATCGTTTGACATGTAAACTCCATTTCCAGAATTGTGGCTATTTCTGGGATTGCCCTCGCCTGTGCCAACCCAAATAATATTTGGATTTCGCTGATAGATACTAATTGCACCGATGCTGGTTACCGGCTGATCATCGAAGATTGGCATCCATTTATAGCCTCCGTTCTCTGATTTCCACAGGCCGCCAGAAGCTGACCCAACATATATAATGTCTGGGTTGGATAAGTCCACATCGAAAGACGTTACCCTCCCACTCATTCCAGAAGGGCCGATGCTTCGTGCCGATAAACCCTGGAACATTTCACTGTTAATGACCTGAGCACTGATTAACCCTGGCAAAAAGAGTAAAATCAGACTTAACTTATATAAAATTCCATACCGCATAATATTAATTGAGTTAGTTGATATGCGGCCAAGTAAATACCAATCCCCTGCCTATAAAAAAAGTATTTATACGAGTGGTGAGTCGGGCGTCCTATCGCCGCACACTGTATTTTTCTGTTCGCCAGTCACTTACAGCGAGGAGCGCTTATTGAAAATTTAAACATTCGAAGAAAGAACCTCATAGCCAGCGTTCAGGGAGTTGCCTAATCACGAAGAATATAATTTTGCAGCGTTGTTAAGAATGCCTGAATTCTACTATCCAGGCAAGGAAATGCCAACAAAACGCAGAAACATATTCTGAATCAGGTCACAGCGAGGAAGAAGCCCTCTACAATAACCAGGAATGGTTACTATCTAAAAAATTGTATTTTTCATATTATATCGTTCAACAAACAGAAGATAGAAATTTGCTCTCATAGCCAACAAACCAGAGCATTCATTGTTGCCAGTTTTAATTAATTATCTGGATTAGTATCAAAAAATCAATAGAACGTTACGATTATTAGACAATACATAAAACACGCTTCACAACAAACGTTTTCGTTTTGAAGTCTTCAAAAATGACTGAAATAATACTTTTCTTATATGCAATTTGCCGTCAATATTTTTTATTTAAGATTTGGTTAACGATATTTGTAGCTGACTTAACGACAAAATTTGATTTTGTCTACTAGTTTTTGATGTTCAACTGTAAACTATAAGCTTTATGAAAAAAGGATTACTTCTTGCCGCCATGTTCGTTGGACTGTCTCTTGTGGGATACTCGCAGGAGTCGGATGTATTCTCTTTCAATTTTGTAGAAGACAAGCTGGATGACAGCAATGTAAATATGGCAGCTGTTGGTGGACACTATCTTGGGTCGGACATCGCAGTGAAGCTGGAACTTCTTAAAGATTCTTACACATGGAAAGAAGAAGGCACACCAAATAGCCCAACTACCAAAACTGTTGTTGAAAAGCCAGCGATATACTACTCCCTTAAGAAACTTGATAAGTACTACAAAAAAGCGATTAAGAAGGGTGATGTAACTGAAGAAGCAGCGAGAGACGAATTCGTTAAAGCTCTTGATATTGCCTTGTTCATCAGATATCAGGAAACTGCCGCTTTCGAAGACAAGCTTAGAGAACTAAAAGAAGAATCAGATATTGCTCTACTTTACACCAAGAAGGTTAAATTAGAGTTCTAAAGCATTTAAGATAACCTGTAAGAGGGTTTTACTACTGTCGATCAATCGTAGACAAAGGGGTGAATGCCCCTTTGTTCATTTACAGCCGTTTAGCGTCTGTTAGGATGAAGCTAAGCTGATACACATCATCATCGTTTAGCTTGAGCGTGCCTTCAAAAGTTAGTTCATCATCCATTTTTAGCCCTTCCAACTTCTCGGTTGGAAATATCATCATCACCGACTCAGGCCCTGCTTCGCCACAAAAAAAACAGGTTGCCATAGGGTATCTTGACAGTACAATTCCCTTAGGTGAAAGATCAATGGGAAGGTAATAGCCTTTGATAATATATTTCTTCCCGTCCATTTGAAGCAGCCCATCATCAAATTGGGGGATATAGAACGACGCTTTCTCTTCATCTATATACTTACTTTCAAATCTCACCCCTTCGAAGACTTTCCAGAGGCTTGGACTCTGAAGCGGCGACACAAAAAGGGCAAAGCCCAAAACTAGCTGCAACATATGAGTAATATAGTTCCTCCGACAAAGATAGGCACTAACTCCGTGGTGCTCGCCCCACTAAAATAAAAAGGCAGGAAGGTAAAAACCATCCTGCCTAGTACGTATTAGCCCTTTAATTTTGATTTATACCATTGCTTTGTCCTTGGCATTGATGTTTTCAGAAACGATCTGGCCGTCGAACAAGTGGATGATTCTGTGTGCATATTCTGCGTCGATAGGAGAGTGAGTCACCATAATCACTGTAGTTCCTCCCTCGTTCAAGTCGCTCAGCAAGTTCATAACTTCCTGGCCATTGGCAGAGTCAAGGTTACCAGTAGGCTCATCCGCAAGAATCAGCTTAGGCTTGGCCACCACCGCTCTCGAAATCGCCACACGCTGCTGCTGACCACCCGAAAGTTGCTGTGGGAAGTGGTTCTTTCTGTGCATGATCTTCATCGACTCCATTACCTCCTCTACCCTCTTCTTGCGCTCAGCCGCAGAATACTTCAAGTAGATAAGTGGAAGTTCAATGTTTTCATACACTGTGAGTTCGTCAATCAGGTTAAAGCTCTGGAATACAAATCCAATATTAGCTTTTCTCAAATCCGCTCTCTGGCGTTCCGAGTGTTTCGAAATTTCCTGGCCCATGAAGTGGAAATCGCCTTCAGACGGGTTGTCAAGCAGGCCGATGATATTAAGCAAAGTTGACTTGCCGCAACCAGACGGCCCCATGATAGCTACAAATTCGCTCTCACGCACTTCAAGATTAACTCCAGCTAAGGCAGTTGTTTCAATCTCATCTGTGTAGTAGAACTTCTTCAGTCCTACTGTTTTAATGACAGTTTTAGCATTTTCCATATGTATATGGTTAGATATTGGTTTATTTATTTAAAAACTAATCGATCCTTATCCTGATAACCCTCGTAGGAAGAGACAACAACTTTCTCTCCTGGTTGCAGCCCTTCTAACACTTCATAAAACCGTGGGTTCTGACGTCCCAATCTAATGTTCCTGCGTGTCGCAAAATCGCCGCTCGCATCCACTACAAATATCCAATTGCCACCTGTAGTCTGATAAAAGCTTCCCCTTGGAATCTGTATCGCCTGAATATTCTCGCTCAACTGGAGACGTATCTGAAGCGTTTGACCTCTTCTGATTCCATCCGGAACGTCTCCCTCAAAATACATGTCCACCTCAAACAGGCCATTTCGTACTTCTCCGTAGTTCTTCATGATTGTGAGCTCATAAGTCCCTCCCGCAAAGTCGAATGTACCCTTCAACCCTTCGTATATTCTGGCCAGGTAGTGCTCATCAATTTGCGCTCTCACCTTAAACCCATTCGTATCATCAATCTGGCCAATGTTTTGACCGGGAGAAATCGACTCACCCACTTCGCCGTTCACAGTCGACAAACGCCCCGAAATAGGAGCCCTTATGTACAAATTCTCCAGGTTCTGGCGAATCATGTTAAGGTTGTTGTTTGTTCTCTGTAGCAATGCCTGAGAGTTGTTGATAGTGTTTTCAGCATTCAAAGAGTCTACCTTTTGAGACTTTACTTCAACAACCCTTGTTTTAATCAGCCTTTCATAGTCAAGCTTAGCTCTCAAAAACTCTTGTTCAGAAATTACCTTCTCCTTGAAAAGCTGCTCGCTTCTCTCGTAAAGATCCTTCGCCTGAGCAATCTGGTAGTCGAGCGTAATCAGCGTGCGCTGTAGCTGGAACAAACTCTGCTGCATCTGCAACCTCGTGTTTTGAAGCTGGTTCATCAAGATGAACGCCTGGGTTTCCTCCCTTATGAAGCTTTGCAACAAATTATTGTTAGTGAGCTTTAAAATAGTGTCCCCTTTTTCTACCTGAATACCACCCTCGTAGAATTTCTTCTCAATAATACCGCCTTCTATCGCATCCAATCGGATAGTCTTGATAGGCATGACCTGTCCATCGACAGGGATAAACTCCCTGAATTCACCATTTTGTACTTCAGCTACATTGATTTTATCAACAGACACATTGAGCTTGGAGCTTCGGTCTGCAAAAACAAAACTGTATATAACAAAAAGTACAAATGCGCCACTAAGCCCATAAATGGCGACTTTCTTGAGAGTAAATGTTTTCTTTTTAATTACACGATCCATTTGCTAAGATATTTCAAGTCCGTGCCAGTATCTCCAACAAAAATGCCACAAATTACAAATCGCTGATTATTAATCAATTACGGTTTGATTGGTTTTGCGAAATAGTTCGATTATGTACACTTAGGAGCGGTTGGTGTTCGCTATTGAGCAAAAGGAAAGACCTGAAGAACAGGCAAAAAAAAAGATTCAGGCATTCGCCTGAATCTCAAGGTCAAAAACTCAAAATAAAAAGGACTAATCAAATCTTAATCCACAACAACACACGAATATAAAACAATCGGCTCTAAAATAAAATTCCTTCCCTCTAAATTTTGAATTTTTAGTCGTGTGGCTTTTGGTCATTTCCCATATAGCCTTTGCGCCACAAATAACGGTAGGGCTGGCCAGGCATTGGCAAGAGGCCTCTAGACAAGGTGTGCAAGTGCAAACATTTCTTCAAAAAAGCTTCCAAATAATCGCTCAGAGGTCCTTACGTTAAAAAAAGGTGCGAAAACTGAGGGTTGTTGAGGATACTGGCAGTATTTTTGCCACTGTATTGCGAAAGCACACTACTTTATATGAAACTACGGATATCAAAACGATTCATTTTACTACTGGGATTTGTCCTGGCACTACTGGCTATTTATTCAGGTGGCCTGGTGACGGCCCAACCAATGCAGGATCAAAATGGTGCCGCTAGTTTAGACTCTGGTCGGGTTTCTAATAAAGTTCGTTCGCAAATTGTGGAGCAGGCCATCAACCATAAGGGGCTGATTACAGATTCAAGGCTTGACTTTTCGCTAACCCCTACCGGCAGAAGTGAATTCGAATTGGCCTTCGAAAACCCCTATAAATACCCGGTTAAGATCAAGATTTATAATATCATAGGCAATCTAATAGCTGAAGAAGAAGCAAAACCAGGCGCTTCGTTTACCAAGAAGTACAACTTTTCTGACGAGAAAATGAGGCTATTTGTTGTTGAGGTGGGCAACCAGAAGCACAACCTTACCAAGAAGGTGACTACTATATAAAAAACAAGCCCCGCATTTCTACAGGGCTTTCATAGATATTAACAATTCAAGTTAAACGGCCACTCAGCCTATCTCGACCAATTCTATTTGAAAAGTAAGGTCTTTTCCAGCCAAAGGGTGGTTAGCATCCAACACTATCTTGTCTGGCTCAACAGCAGTAACAACCACAGGCCGTGATTTGTCTCCATCGTTGATGGCGAGTTGCATTCCAATTTCCGGGTTTATGTCGGCGGGCACCTGGGCTATTGGAACTTCCACCAAAAGCTCGTCGCTCCTTTCACCATAGGCTTCTTTGCTGGGGATGTTTGCTTCCCTTACTTCACCAAGAGCCATTCCGAGCACGGCTTGTTCAAAACCTGGTATCATTTGCCCCTGTCCTAAAGTGAAGGCAAGAGGATCACGACCTTCCGAAGAGTCGAACACAGACCCGTCATCCAACTTTCCTGTATAATGTACTTTTACCGGATGTCCATTTTTTGCTACTGACATGTCTTCCTTTTTTCTGTTTGCTAATTCTTTATGATTTAATTCAAAGGTATGGAAATATGGTTTTGATGAAAATCTATGCCGGGTAATGTTATGATTATGGACAGAAAATGTTCATATTCGTACATAAAAATCTCAATAAACCTTCATAACATTTTAATAATCAGCGCCTTTACCTTTGGCACAGTACTGGTGATGTATTTAACAGAGCGGATAACTACAACTTATGGAATCAGATAAAGAACTTGGAAAGATATTAATCATTGATGACGACGAAGATGTGCTGCTTGCAGCCAAAATGCTGCTCAGGAAGCATGCGGAGAATGTGATCATAGAAAAAAACCCAAAGAAAATACCGTTTCTGCTCAACAACGACACCTACGACGTGATCCTTCTGGATATGAATTTCAGCAAGGACATAACCAGTGGAAAAGAAGGCTTTTATTGGCTGGAACAAATACTTGAACGGGAACCAACGGCGGTGGTCATTCTTATCACTGCTTTTGGAGACGTAGAAATGGCTGTGAAGGCGCTCAAAGAAGGGGCAACTGATTTTGTATTGAAGCCATGGCAAAATGAGAAATTAATTGCTACACTTTCTTCAGCAGCCAAACTGAAAAAATCTAGAAATGAAGTTACACAGCTAAAGCAGGCCAAGCAGGCGCTCGAAGAAGGAATAAATCAGCCTTTCAAGGACATTATCGGCGAAAGCGATGCCATCAAGCAGGTATTCAATATCATCGACAAAGTAGCCCAAACTGATGCCAATGTGTTGATTTTAGGAGAAAACGGCACAGGCAAAGAACTTATCGCCCGGGCACTCCACCAAAAGTCGCTGAGAAAAGACAAGGTGTTTATCGGGGTTGACATGGGCGCCATTACGGAAACGCTGTTTGAGAGTGAGCTTTTTGGTCACAAAAAAGGTGCTTTCACCGATGCCAAAGACGACAGAGCCGGGAGGTTTGAGGCTGCCAATGGGGGCTCTCTGTTCCTGGATGAAATTGGAAACCTCAGCATGCAACTTCAGAGCAAGTTGCTCACTGTGTTGCAAAAAAGAGAAGTGGTAAGGCTGGGAACCAACAAATCTGTCCCTGTGGACATCCGCCTGATCAGTGCCACAAATATGCCAATCTACGAAATGGTGGAAGAAAGTACCTTTCGCCAAGACTTGCTTTATCGGATCAATACTGTTGAAATACACCTCCCGTCGCTGAGAGAAAGAATGGACGATATTCCGCTGCTTTGCGACCACTTTATCAAGATGTATTGCGGCAAGTATAGGAAGCCCATCAAAAAAATGTCGCCCATCGCACTCAAGAAGCTACAGAAATATCAGTGGCCCGGTAATATCAGGGAGCTGCAACATGCACTGGAAAGGGCCATTATCATGAGCGATTCCAATATGCTGTCGCCAGACGACTTTTTCTTTTTGAATCAGAAAGCTGAGAGCAAAGCAGAAGCTGAGCCTGAAACCTTCAATTTGGATGATGTAGAAAAGTCGGTGATTCAAAAGGCCATTAACCGGCACGGGGGTAATATTTCCAAGGCGGCCAAAGAACTTGGATTAACGAGGGCTTCCCTTTACAGAAGAATGGAGAAGCATGGCCTTTAAAAGCTTCAAAGCTGCTTTGATTATTAGGGTTGTGCTGCTGATTGGCTCAATCTTCCTGCTTACACACTTGTATTACAACGATTCCTATGACCTAACGAAAGCGTTGGTGATCGGAATGATTGGCTATCAGGTATATGCCCTTTTCCACTATCTGGATAAGTCAAACAGGGAGATTGCCAACTTTCTCAGTTCCATCCAATACGACGACTTCTCCAACACCTATACATACAGAAACACTGGTGGATCCATTGACTTGCTTTATGAGCAATTCAATAATGTTATGAAGAAGTTCAGGGACATCAGAGCCGAAAAGGAAGCGCAGTATACTTATTACAAAACCATTGTCCAGCACGTGGGCATTGGCATCATCACGTTTGACAAACATGGCGAAATTCAAATGCTCAATACCGCCGCCAAAAACCTGCTACAGATCGGGCAAATTAAAAACATTTCGAACCTGAAAAGCATCAGCCAGGTACTTGTTGACGGGTTTTTTATGTTAAAAACAGGTGGCAGAGACCTGATAAAAATCGAGCGCAATGGGGAGGAAGTACAGTTGGCAATTTATGCCATAGAGCTAACCATGCGGGGAGAGGAGTTCAAGCTTATTTCTCTTCAGAACATCAAAAGTGAGTTGGAAGAAAAGGAAATGGAGGCGTGGCAGAACCTGATTAGGGTGCTGACGCACGAAATAATGAACAGCGTGACACCTATTTCCTCACTGGCAGGCACCGTAGAGTCGGAGCTTGGCCTACAGTTAAAAAATGGTGCCGAGGTCAATAAAATTACCAATGAAGAAATTCAGGACTTGTACCTGGCTGTGCAAACCATTCACCGGAGAAGTGACAGCCTGATCAAGTTTGTCTCTGATTTCAGAAACCTGACGAGGCTCACCATGCCCAAGCTGGCCCAAACCAAGGTGCGTGACCTACTCGACCATGTTCTCATGCTTTTAAAATATGAAATAGAGCGGGGAGAAATTAAGCTCACTTACAAGGTAGAACCCAAGAACCTTGAAGTGCTGGTGGACAAAGAACAAATTGAGCAGGTATTGATCAACCTGGTGAAAAATGCTATTCAAGCGCTGGAGGAAAACGATGAAATGGACAAGGAAAAACTTTTGATCATTTCGGCCAACGGACTTGAAAACAACAGCGTGTCAATTTCCATTACCGATAATGGCCCCGGCATCGAAGAAGATGCGCTCAAAAAGATTTTTATCCCCTTCTTTACTACCAAGAAAAGTGGTTCCGGCATTGGTTTAAGCTTGTCAAAACAGATCATGAGGCAGCACAAGGGGTCGATCTCAGTGAAGTCCGTCATCAACCAGGGCACTGAGTTTGTGCTGAGGTTTAGCTAATCCAAAAATCTCATTTTCAGTTTCGTTTTTGCTTCATAATGGATAGATTTACTATTCACCCTAATTGAAATGGGAAGCACACTGGAGACCGTACGTTCTATTTTAGCTGACAAGCTGGCCTGCCCGTTGTCGAAAGTAACGCCTGATGCATCTTTCTATAAAGACCTTGGGATTGACTCGCTGGACTATGCGGAGCTGGTAATGGAACTGGAAAGAGAGTTTGATATTACCATTCCCAGTTCAGAAGCCTCAAGAATCACCACCGTTAGCCAGGTAATTGACTACATCAATCGCCGGATCAAGGCCTGCAAAGGGCTCTCAAATTATTGATTTGATAAAGTGCACATAAAGGTGCAGTAATTGCCCAATCCTACCTTTGAGGAAAGGTGGGAGTGTGAAGGATTATTATAAAACCATTGTTCTGTCTGATATTCACCTGGGGCGCAGAGGCTCCAGACACAAAGATGTGATCAGTTTTTTGAAACAGAGCATTTGTGAGAACCTGATTTTAAACGGCGACATTGTAGACCGCTTCAGCTATAATAAACCAGAGCTTTGGAAAAAAAGGCACTGGAGGCTTATAAAAGCACTTTCTCAAAAGGTAGCCGAGCATAACACCGCCATCACATTTATTAAAGGCAATAGCGACGAGTTGCCGAACGACCTGCTCCCACTCGAAATGGGAGCTTTGAAACTGGTCGATAGAGTGGAGTACGAGTCAAATGGCAGGAAATTTCTTGTCGTTCACGGTGACATTTTCGACACCTATAAGGGACAATTCAGGTGGCTTGCCAGCCTTGGCAAAAAAGTCCATGGCCTGCTCTTTTGGTTTCACCATCAGGTGCACAAGCTAAGAGTTGCGGTTGGTGTAAGGAACATGCCCTTCTCTGAAAAGGTGAATAGCAGATTGCCAATAGCGAGTCGGTTTATTGAAATTTACGAGCAATCGCTTTGTCAGCTCGCAAAAAACGGCGGCTACGACGGTATTATTTGTGGGCATTTGCATATACCCGCTATTAAGACGATAGATGGGATGGTTTACATGAATTCAGGCGACTGGCTTTCATCTGGATCTGCCCTGGTTGAATATCCCAACGGTGAATGGAAACATGTGTTCTACACCGAATCTCAAAGAGCTTTGTATGAAGAACTGGAAAATGAACAAAAAGGCTTGAATTACTTAAACATTTATCCTTCTTTGAGGAGTGGATTTCTGAATCTGTAATTTTAGGTCACTTCCTGAATGCCAACCAGTCCAAAAAGGTTTCTTTTTATTGTCCAGGGTGAAGGGCGTGGTCATATGACGCAGGCTATTTCACTGTTTGAAATGCTAACATCAGCAGGGCAGGAAGTGGTGCATGTAGTAGTTGGGAGAAGCTCCCGGCGAGAAATGCCCTCTTTTTTTCAAAACAGAATTACCTGCCCGCTCACCGGTATCTCCAGCCCAAATTTTGTGGCCGACAAAAACAACAAATCGGTAAAAATAGGCCCAACCATTACTCATAACCTGGTTCATTTTTCCAACTATGTGCAGAGCCTAAAAATGCTCAACAACATAGTTAAAGAGACAAAGCCAGACGTAATTATAAACTTTTACGATTTCCTTGGTGGCCTGTATAATGGACTCTACAAGCCAAAGGCCGAATACATATGCATTGGCCATCAGTATCTGGCCTACCATAATCACTTTCCGTTTCCAAATAAACAGGGCTTTAACAAAAACTTGTTGCTTAACAACAACAAGCTGACCGCCTGGGGAGCTAAAAAGCTGCTGGCTTTGTCATTTGCCGCCTACCCTGAAGACAAAAAAAGTGGTGTTGTGGTAGTTCCGCCTTTGCTCAGGAAAGAAGTGATGAAGCTTGAACCAACGGAAGGCGATTTCATTCTGACCTATATGGTAAATGACGGCTATAGCAAAGAAATAGAGTCATGGCACAGTGACAACCCATCGGTAAAGGTTCAGTCGTTTTGGGACAAAAAAGGAATGCCAAATCCTCATCGTGTCGACGACACACTCACTTTTCATCAGCTCAGCGACACCATGTTTCTCCAGCTTATGAGCCAGTGCAAAGCATACGTGAGCACAGCGGGTTTCGAGTCTATTTGTGAAGCCATGTACCTTGGTAAGCCCGTGATGATGGTGCCTGTGCAGGGCCATTATGAACAGGCCTGCAATGCCCTGGATGCGGTTCAGGCGGGAGCTGGCGTCAGCTCCGAGTCGTTTAACCTGACAAAGGTCATTGACTATCTACCAAGTCATAGGCCGATAGTAACCGAGTTCAGAGAATGGACAGACCGTTGCGAAGAACTGATTTTGAAAGAGCTACTGAATTAAAATTTCTCTACAGGTAAATTAACCCCTCTTCGTGCTCACCAACCACCGAATGCTCTCCCTTATTGAACCGTTGTGCTGTGACCAGTGCAAGAAGGGCATCTAGCTCGTGCCATGACTCAGGTTCCCGATGCAGGGTTATTGCTGTTTCAGACAAAATTACTTCAGTACATTTTTGAATGTGCTCAACTCCACTTTTGTAGCCGAAATCAGGTAGCCCTAGACGATGTGCATGCCATTTTGGATAAGTTTCCAACACCTGAGTTTGGTTTGTAAGAAGCATCCGTGTCAGTCTCATTGCTCTGGCGGTAAGCCCACCCAGAAACATAGGAGACATAGCACTCAATTGCCTGTCACAAGCCCGGTAAAAGTAGTCCTTATGTTCAGCACTATGATCACGATAGACGCCAGGAAGTGACAATGGAGCATCAAGGAAAATAAGCTGTGGATTGTGGTGCTGGCCGAACTTCAGAATCATTTGATCGGCGTCCTGTCCTTTTCGGCTGGATAAAAAGTGAATCTCCCCACCTAATTGGAAACAAATGCTGGTAGTACCAGCAAGCTTACTTCCATAATCGATTCCGACAAGCAAAACAGGGTTCAATAAAGGTAGACACCCATCCCCTTGCCTAACACCACCTCTACATGCTCGTCGATGGTGGTGGAGAGCTCGAAGCCTTTGTAATTGGCACTAATGGGAAATCGCTTGTGGCTACGATCAACCAAAGTGGCAGTCTCAAGCCTTTTGATATCCGCACTAAGTAAAACGCTCATACCGTAAGCCATGGTACGTCCACTGTTGAGCACATCGTCCACCAGGACAACGCATTTATTTCTGAGGCTCTCAGGCGGGCAGGTGAGTTTTATCTCGTCTGCGGAAGGATCGTCCTTATTAATATCAAGCCTGACCAGGCTTAGCTTCATTTTTGCGATGCCCTCCATTTCCACAAGCAATTCTTTGGCGATCTCAAAGCCTTTGTCATAGATGCCGACCAGCACTATTTCTTTTTCGCCGAGATTAAACTCAACAATCTCAAAAGCCATTCTTCGAAGCTTTTGGAGCACTTGAGGCTTGTCCAATATCATGTTACGGCGGGTGGCCGTCTGCTGAACCTTAGGCATTTTTACTGAGGAATTGGTAGAACTTTACTGTCCTTAAAGGTAGCAAGAATTACCATAGACTGGAGGCTGTCGACTACTTCAATTTCGCTTACCTTCTCAAGCATAAGCTTTTGATAGGAGGCGATGTCTTTGGCAATTACTTTCAAAATAAAGTCACCACTACCAGTAATGTGATGGCACTCAATCACATCTTCGATTCGATTAATTTCATCGAGAAACTTATCTATGTTTCTCTTGTTGTGGCCCTTTAAAGTTACTTGCACAAACGTGCTAACCCCTAACCCAATTTTTTCTGTGTCAAGCTTTGCGTGATAGCTTTTGATAAGCCCGGAAGTCTCCAGCTTTTTTACTCTTTCGAGTGTGGGGGCCGGAGAAAGTCCAATTTCTTTGGAGAGTTGGGCGTTGGTAATTTTGGCATTAGACTGAAGAATTTCCAAAATCTTTCGATCAGTCTTATCCAGTTTAACGTTCAGGTTATTCATCATATGGGTCGCCAAATAAAATTTGCTACAAAGCTAAGTATAATATACTTTATTCTAAAATTTTCTTGATATCTGTCATTTTCCAGTAATTTATTAAAGGAATTTGGCATTGCGTATAAAATTTTGCAATAAATTGTCACCAAAAGGAACTTCTGTCAATTTGACCTATTCCAAATAATATTCCTTAAACTGCTGAAAGGGTGAATACCACTATGGAAGGAAAGAGAATCTGTGCTTTACCTTTTCACAATTCTCCTGACTGCTTCGTTTCCCTTGCTTTGCACTCTAAGTAAGTAGATTCCCTTGTTAAAGTGAGCCATTTGAAGTGACAACAACGTTAGGCCGGCCTTAAGAGCATAATACTTTTCGGAAAACATCGGCTGACCCGTCATGCTTAACACGGTAACTTCGGCATCACCTGCTTCTGGGAGAATCAGCTCAAATGTAAGACGGTCATCCACGGGGTTAGGGTATGGGTTGTTCACAAGAAACCCTTCAGTAAATGAAAGGCAATTTGAATTGTCCTGAGGTGAAAATTCAAACTCTCCGTCCTTTAGAATGGGCACAAGCTTAATACATACCTTTTCCACAGGGTTGTTGGCAATCACCAACTCAAATTGTAAAGAATGAGAAACTGACTTGCCCGGCGCTACAGTTCCGTTGTACTTTTCTGAAATGGTGACCCGGTCATCAACTACTATTTCGATGGGAAAGTTCGTCTGCGCTATACTGCCTCGATTGGCAATATTCAGAATAAATCTAAGCTTCCCTTCTGTGTCGGTGTAGTTAACCGACCGAAGTTGCAGGTCTACTTTTGGAAGAGCAACAGTGACAACAGTGCTGGTTGTGTCGGAGCAACCAAACTCATTATAGGCGACGAGGCTTACCAAATAGTCTCCCTCTTTATCAAACACCCGACTGATGTCCTGCTCGTTGCTAACAGAGGCGACACCGTCACCGACGAACCAGGAATAAGCCGTCGCTCCATTTGATTCATTTGTAAAATTAACTGTCACCGGTAGCTGACCTACAGACAATGAATGACTGAAGGCTGCCACAGGTGAGTTATTAATTGTCACATTCTTGCTGATGGATATTTCACACCCTTTCTCAGTCTTTAGGAACAAGCTCACGTTATAGTTCCCTGCTTGTTTGAACTGATAGTAGGCCTTGGGGCCGTTTGCAGATGCCTGGCCAGCGAAATCCCATTTCCTGCTGATAATGGGGTCATCAGGACTGGTGCTTAAGTCGTTGAACTCCGTTAGTTCGTTGACACAAGCAGAAGTGAATCCGAAATCAATTGATGGCAATTCATTGACCTGCACGGTCTTTGTTAATGAAATGGTGCACAGGTTTTTCGTGGTTATCTGTAGCGTAACGTCGTAGCTTCCGGGATTTTCGAAAACCTCATTGACGGTTGGGGCGCTATAGAACTGATTATTGATACTCCACAAGCGGTCAACAATTGGATTGTCGGCGTCGCTGGAAGACTGGTCAACAAATGTTGTGGCCTGTCCCTCGCAACCAGTGTTGACTAAAAATGCGACCGTTGGTGATGGCAGCACATCAATTTCTCTGGTAAGTATTTTGGAACACCCGTAGTTCGAGCTAACAGACAGCGTAACAGTATATTTTCCCGCAGCTGGGAATTCAAAGATCGGATTCCGTTCATTGGACGTACCAAGACCCGCAAAATCCCAGCTCCATTCCGTGATATTGGCATTTTCGGCAGTGCTTTGATCAGTGAACTGCACCGCTGCTCCGCTACAAGCCAAGTCATGTTTGAAGTCAGGCGTAGGTATCGCACTAATCGCTACTTTCTCTGTAAGTGTGGTTTCGCAGCCTAAATCATTGTTTACTGTGAGGCTCACCTGATACTCGCCGATGGTTTCAAAAAAAGTTTCGGGGTCTTTTACTATGCTGGTATATCCGTTGCCAAAATCCCACGAATATCCAGTGATTCCTTCTCCAGTAGTTGTGTTATTGAATTGCGTGGTAGGGCTGATGCAATTGCTGCCCACGGTAAATCCCACTACCGGCCCCTCCAATAGGTTTATTGTTTTGCTCACAGAAGCTTCGCAACCCGGTATGCCAACGGTTAGTGTAATGATTTTTTCTCCAGCGTTAACAAATGCATAGGTGGTGTCTTTTCCCAGAATGGTGGCCTCACCATTGAAGTCCCACGTCCAGGTGACGAGGCTGTCGGGTGGGAGATTGGGAGTCAGGTCTTTGAAAGAAAGTGTGTTATTGCTACACAGACCCCCTTTGTAGGTAAAGCTAAAATCAGGCTCGCTGATGTCGTAAATGCCGATGGTTTGCCGTGATGTGTTGGAGCAGCCTCCATCGTTTTGCACTGTCAGAGTAACTTCGTAGTCCCCCGCTGAAGAATATTGAAAGGTTGGGTTAGGATCGGCCGAGTCTTCAAGCCCGTCGCCGTCGAAGTCCCAGGAATAAGTGGCGATGTCGCCGGATAGGTTGGTGGAGGTGAAGGTGGTGAGCGCACCCACACATTGATTGATTGTACTAAAATCAATATCAGGAGCCTGTGAACTCTGAACTGTTACTTCCTGCGAGGCATAGTCCGTATTCCCATTAGAGGAGCTTGCCAATAGCTCTACTACATAGCTCCCAGATTCAGTGTAAGTCACACCTTCAGGTTCAAAGGCCGTGGAACTAT
>NZ_LR701581.1 GCF_902498805.1 Imperialibacter sp. EC-SDR9
GACAAGCTCCATCAACTCAAAACACTCAGGTATAAAATCTTTGCTATTGGGGGCTATATAACCAAATCCGGCAGTCAGAAAATACTCAACCTTTCTCTGGCAATGAAACGAAGAAAATGGATTGAAGGAATCTGGACAGAGTCCCAAAATTTCAACTGGCCTTTTGCTCCGTCCTAATTCCTAATGACAATTCCGGGTTTATTTCGCAGCGGCATGCGCTCCTTGCCTTGCGCATCATGGTCGGTATCATTATGATGGCTCATGGCTTTCAACGGCTATACTACGGCACAGTGGCCGACTTTGGGGGCTACCTCGACTCGCTTGGGCTGATGATAGGCACACATATTGCCTGGGGCATCACATTATTTGAGCTGGTAGGAGGTATCACCCTAGCCTTTGGTTTCTTTCAGAAATGGATCAGCCTCACCTGGTTGTTGGTGATCGTGCCTGGCATTTTTCTGGTGCATTTACCCAACGGCTGGTATGTAGTGGGCCCGAGCACAGGCGGCGCAGAGTACAGCTGCCTGATGTGGTTTGCTTGATTGTGCTGGCGGCGGACAGAGGCTAAAAGCCTCAACTGATTTTCAATAACCTTGCGCAGAGCCTGGCCATTAAAGAGGTTACTCTTGTGCCGGAGCACAGAGTAACCTCTTTAATCGTTGCTTCGAGATCAACGCCTGCTTCAATTCATGTTTGGGTTAGGCAGCACCAGCAAGGGCACCCTGGTCTTTAGCGTCATGCTGCGGGTGTTGCTGCCTTTTAGTAGCGACTCCAGAAAGCCGGTTTTGTGAGGCACCATCACCAGCAGGTCAGCCTCAAAGGCTTCGACACCCCGGGCAATGCCCTCCCCAATTTTTGGGTACCCTACAAAGCTGTATGTATGGTCTACATCCTCCAGCAGCCCATCGACAGTATCGATCACACTTTCTTCAACCGCAACAGCTACCCCCTCTTTGGCTTTGGTGTCTACATGGAAGATCTGGAGCTCTGCGGCGAACTTCCGGGCAATTTCCTTCATCACATTAAGGTGGTTGTCCTGATCGAGGCAGGTGTGCTCATAGGCATACAGAATTTTTCCGATGCCCTTGAAAGGGACATCGCTGGGCACCACCAGCACCGGACAATTCAGTCGCTTGATGGCTGCCGTGGTGGTGTTGCCAAACAGCTCGTATTCTATCAGGTTGGTCTCCATGCCCATCACTACGAGGTCGGCGTTACGATCAGCAACGTATTGCGCCAGTTCTCCAATAGTATCACTCGTTTTGCTAACCCCGCTCACTTTCAGTCCGTATTTTTTGGCGGTTTCGTCCGCTAACTTTTGCAGGTCGCTGTTGTTTTGTTCGATCATCTGCTCTATGGCGGTCGGGCTAACCAGGCCGTTGGCAGCATGGGGGCTGAGGTGGTAAGAATTGAAAAGCACCAGGTCGGCTTTGACAACCGACGCCACGTTGGCGGCATATTGAAGTGCATTGGTGGCGGCGGGTGAATAATCGGTGGCTATAATTATCGTGTTCATGACTGATGTGGTTTGTTGGGTAAATCTGGTATTTATCCATCGGCCACATCATGACCTGTGTCAGCAGTTGAGGTGATTTTTGTGGGTGGGGAGGTATGTGAGTGCGGTCGTGTGCGACACACGCCAGAACAATAAACGGCAGAACGGCAGGCAGTCCCATTAAAGAGGTTACTCTTGTGCTTCAGGACAGAGTAACCTCTTTAATCAATCACTGCGGAAAGGCCAGAAAAGCACTCGACCGACGATGGGGCGTAGGCATTGCCCTTATTTCTTTAGACGTTCGTTCTGTAGAATTATTTTGATGTCTTTGTGATTGTTCGGTAGGTGCCTTGAAATGATATCCCAAATTATTTCATAGTCAATCCCGAAATATTCGTGGGATATCCTATTTCTGAGTCTGTACATCTCTTCCCAGGGGACATTTGGGTAGCTATCTTTGATGTATTTGGATAAATTTTTACTAGCCTCGCCAATCACTTCAAAGTTTCGGATTACTGCGTCTACAGTTTTGTAGTCTCTCTTAAATTGAATAAAATCCAGCCCCGAAATATATTCCTGGATTCGATCCATCGATAGTACGATGTCTTCAAGATAGAGGACATTATCCCTTTCGCCAGGTTTCAAATGTATTTAACCTGGTTTAAGATGGGTCTTTTGATTCGCTCTTTCAAAGCCTCCTGGGTCACCAGGTCAATGTTTAGCCCGAACTCTTGTTCAAGGAACTTCTCAAGCGTAAAAAATTCCCAGCCAATAGGCTGCGAAAATTCAACCAGTAAGTCGAGGTCACTTTTATCTGATTGTCCACCGGTGGCGTATGAACCAAAATACCCGATTTTGCTCACATGAAATTTGTCTGACAAAAGAGGTTTTAACTCCTGTAGTTTGGTCTCTATGTCGATGGATTGTCTCATATATCAAATTTACCAAAATCTTCCGATTATTTGTTTCCTGATAACATTACTGTTTGCCGTGGTAGTTGAATGAGGAACTGGGTATTGGGGTAGGCTAGCAGCCGCCAGCTCGCACCAGCAGTCCCATTAAAGAGGTTACTCTTGTACGGTAGCACAACGATTAAAGAGGTTACTCTTGCACGGGAGCACAGAGTAACCTCTTTAATTACTGCGGAAAGGCCAGAAACGCCACCTGCAGCTCGCCCAGCTTTTTGTAGCCCAGCACATTCATGTGGATGGGGTCGTCGTAGTACAAGTCCTTGTTGTAGACATTGTAGCCGCCAAGCGTAAACTGATCGAGGTAGGGGATGCCATGGAGTTCGCAGATTGCCTTTTGCATGTTCACATGCTCCACCATGCCTTTTGGATAAAACGGGTCATAAGCACCCCGGTCGTTAAACGCTTTGCTGGAGGTGAAAAAATAGATCGTGGCCTTTGGATTCAGCTCGTAGATCTTTTTGATGCAATAGTTGATGCCACCGGCCTGGGTGGTGAGCTTTGTTTTGTCGTAGCCATCAAACTCGGTGTAGTCGGTGTAGGTGCCTACTGCCCGGTTGTTGGTGTAGTCGTTAGTGGAGGCCCACAAGATGTAGATGTCGAACACACCGGCTTCATCCACCTGCTGCTGCAGCGACTTGCCCTGCAACGATGAAAAGCCTGCGCCCGACACGCCGTAGTTGGTGATTTTCATGCCGAGCTGCCTTTCCCATTGTACTTTGGCGCTGTTGCTGTCAGGGATCACCGACACCGAGCCACCAAACACCGCCACCGACTTGCCATAATTGGCCGAGGCCTTGATGGCCGCTGCGTCCGGCCTGGTTTGGGCCAAAACACTGCCCGGCAGCAGAAGCAATAGCACTGCCCAATAATTGATATGCTTTCTCATGGTTGTAGGTGTTTTTGGTTGAGCCATCGCTTGATTAGTCAATTAATATGGCTTCAATGTAAGAAAAATGGGGGAGGGTATTGTAGAGGATTGAGTGGTGGGCGATGGTGTGAGGTGTTACATCAGTGTGTGGAGACAACCCTGAAAACGGCAGTAGTTGATAAGATACGAGCCACAGGCTCGCACCAGCGGGGAGGGTATGGCAGCAGTGGGCGATACGATTGCTTGCCTCATGCATCCTCCCGGGAGGGTGGGCGTTTCCGCTAGTGCTCAAGCGAGGGTGGGAACTAAAGAAACTCTAAAGTTCTTTTTGAACTTTTGATCGAGCTCTATTCCAATTTCATAATTATCTTGATCATCACAGTTGTTGACGCTGATCTCATTTATCTTCATTCCAACAATATTGGCCTTAACAATTTCTGACTTATTTTTTCCTATTACAGTGTCTCCGACTTTTATTGGAAACTTGTTGGTGTAAATGCATATGACCCTTCCATTCTTAAAAGCATTGGTTATTTCACCGATTTCTTTCCCAGAGTAATTTAACTCAGTATGAAGAATCTTGTTTTCTAAAACCTGGGATAAGGCTTCAGAGTAAAATTTAAAGTATTCGATGTAGTCTCTTAGAATATCATTTTGCAGAATTTCGCTGGCAACGCCATGAGCAACATCATTTCTTCGCTCCGCCAAGTCATTTAAAAAGTAGAAGGATTCCTCGTTCGTTACAGATTTAGAGCTGCTTTTTTCATTTTTTGCAATTATGTGGCGTGAAAACTCGTGATTCTTTATTAACAAATTGCTAATGCCTTGAACTCCAACACGAGCAAAGGTTTCATCAATCACTTGAAGTCGGAAATTTGCTGTATGATATGCGAAAGCGTCCTTATTGAGTTGATAATCTTGATTGATGTTGATACAAGTGTGAAGATTATTGATGATGTCATTCTTCTTTAAAGTACCACTATATCTTGTCTGTTCAATTTTATTCAATAGGGCTAGCGAAAGTGTCAAATGATTCTTGATTATAGCTTCCGGTAACTGATCATATTTGTCTACAATTTTATTGATTTTGTCTACAAAGGATACCAGGGTATTCTCAATGAACCTTTCAAATGCGCCATAAAGCGAAATTATTATGCTGTTATAGTTGAATTGCCTTTTGGAAATTGAAAACGCTTTAAGGTTCGTGGAAAGTTCGCTGAGTAGTTTGTTATTAAGGTTAAAATCATTTAGTTCTAGATCGCCAAGCAATTTCAACTCCGAATTATAAAATGAAATTAGTTTATCAAGGTCGCTTAATTCTCTATGGAACTTGTTTTTTAGCACCTCCATCTTACTTGGATAGTTTTTGAAACAGCAAATCAAACTTGCCCTCCCTATCCTTTACGAGACTCGGGTTAGTGTTTCTTCCTTCAAAGGTTGCATAGTTTACTTTATAGAAATCTGCCATTATACTCTCAACTTGGGTTTTTTTGGAAAGTATCTTTTCAGAATCATTTATATAGTTAGTTGCCACCAACATCAAGGGGTCGAATACAACAGTAGTCGGCCTTTGATACCAATTCCAATTTGCGCCCCTTTGTCGGTAGAGCCAAAAAGCCTTTTCCCCCATCAGTTGATAAACAAACTCGATTGTTGCTTCAAAGAGCTGCACCATTTTTTTTAGCGTTTCAGTTTGGAGTTTGTTACCGTATCGCAAGTAGTTGTCTAGGAAATTGCTAAAATTGGAGCTGCTTTTGAAGAGTTCCTCCCTTTGCCTATTTGCGAAATACCTTAGAACTAATTCAACGTCCTCCATCTCTCTGAATGAATTATTACGCAATAGATCCTCCGGCGGTGTTGTCTCATCACCTGTTGGCTCTGGAATATCCCAAGTTTTGCACAGATATTTATTTCTTGCTAGTTTAATACACAATTCATTTAGTGGACCATTGTAAATTGCATTTCTTGCCTCTTGTGGTTTTAATCGTACTCCGCCACTGTTAATCCGTTCAAATACTAGTTGTTTTAGTTTTTTCGCTTCGAACTCATCTTTCGCAGTTTCTTGAAGTAGTATTATTGATGACAAGTACCTCCTGTCAATACCTTTCCTAATTTGAACTGGAAGATTAGAACAAGCTTTTCCATTAAGTTCCGGCCATTGATCTAAGCCCTCCAAAGTCAACTTATCGGTGTAGAAGTCATAGATAGCTGATAGCCTTTGGAGACCGTCCATTACCTCATAATGAGAGTACTTATCCTCATAAAGGAAAATTGGAGGAATCGGTACATTCATAATAAAGGACTCAATAAGCCTGGACTTTTGTTCTTGATTCCATCGGTGACGTCGCTGAAATTCTGGATTCAGCATATAGTCACCACTTTCAAGCATCGTAACGATGGACGGGAGCGGATACCTCGCTTGTTCTGTAACTATTCTGACTTCACCTTTTATGTATTTTTGATTAATGTCTTCGTCTGACATTCTTGCTTCAAATGTCTTTTCAAGATGTGCAAAAGTTATTTTTTCTCCTTTGAGTAATGTCATAGTGAGATGTTTTGTCGAACTAATTTAGCTAAATTATCTTATTGTTAATTTAGCTTTGGTGGTAGTTTTGAGTTTTAGTTATGATGCCTAAGTAGTTTAATGTCCGAGAATCTGGCTAGCATGAGTGCATTGAGGGTAGGACACTGAGCCGGGCCGTGTATGGGGCCATGTTGACCGCAAACGCACTAAAAAGTGCCTACCCCCCTTCCAGATACCCCCTCGCCCTTCTTTTTGTGACAGCTGTCATCTTTTTGGTGAACTGGGTCATCTCTTTTGTGGTCGCTGTCATCTTTTTGGTGAGAGCACTCGTCTTTTTTATGAACTGTATCACCTTTTTGCCAACAGCGGTAGGTTATTTGGCAACAGCTGTTACTTCCGAGCCGAGGGCTGCAGGTTATTTGGTGACATTGTGCTGGAAAATGTGTGAAGACACACATAAGGACGGGATGTAGGGATTAGGCACATGCCTGCGCCGGCCTACTCTGCCCGGCGGGTGCATTGCGGCAGGGGGGAAGTGGGTGGCTCACGGCCGCCTAAACGACTGGCAAAAGTTTTATTCCCTCGTCAGAAAATCTGTTACCAAAGAGTTCTTGTCAGACTCCATTTCACTTGTCCAACTGTCTATCCACCATCTGCCCTTTTCAAAATGAAGTTGGATGCTATTCAATCCTCTAATGTTTGAAGCAATATTTAGGTCAGTTCTCACTTCAAAAGCACTCCATACCTGGGCGATATTCCCAAAGTGACTAACTTCCCTTTTGAGTTCCTTTTCGTAAAAATCCTCTTTGGTTGATAATAACAGCGGAATGTATTCTGCTTCTAATGAATGTGATTCAGCCTTCCCATTTTCATCTAACTTTGTAATGACAGCATTTGGTGAATGAATGTAACTATCTCTTTCAAATTGCCAGGGGGCTTGACCTGAGCCTGAAATCACGCCATAGTATGCCTCTATGATGGCACTTATTGATTTTACGTCATCAGCATATTTTTCACTTGGGGTTTGTCCAAATACTGACGAACTAAATGCCAATGAAATAACGAATAGTATAACTTTCCTCATCATTCTAATTTTTACCAACATCCGGGCATGGGTGGATCCATATCCCTTTTTTATCATTCGGTTAATCTACCACCAATTTTGGAAAAATGATTGGGGCAGGCGTGCTAGGGTGGAATGTGTGAAGACACACATAAGACGGGATGGCTTTAAACGCAAGCTTCTGCCAGGGGGATGGGGATCGCTATTTTTGTTCTTTCTCCATCTGTGAACTTATAAAAGGTATTCTGGGTGCCAGAAAATATCCTGTCAAACTCGCAAATAGGATGGGGATAAAATGTCCGAAACCTGTTAACGTAGCTAATAGAATCGTGGTACTCATGGGGGTTCGGGTCACACAAGCGTTGATTGCCGCCATGCAGCTGACAATGGCTAGTGTTAGGTTGATGGTAGGAAACAGGTGCTGGAGTATTAAGCCCAAAGTTGCCCCAACGAAAAACAAGGGAATGATAAAGCCACCTCTCCAACCGGATGTCACAGTGATTGAAATGGCGAGAATTTTAAAAACCAGTATGGCGAACAACAGGGTCAGGGAGAAATCCCCTGTCAGTAACTCGTTGATCTCGTGGTGACCAAAATATCGGGTTATTGGAAAGTAAAATGCGATGATACCAAGTAGCATTCCACCGATTAAAGTCTTGATATAAATGGGTAGCGGTCTTTTCTCGAAAATGGATTTGAAAAACTTCACGCAATAAATAAAGCCCCAACCAAAAGCTGCCCCGACTACTGCGAATAGAACTGCGTAGCCAAAATCGAAAATCCCTGAATATGTGTAGGCAGATAAATCCCATATCGGGGCTAGTCCCAAATGGATGATTAAGGCAAATACCAGGTAGCTAAAACAGCTTGCTACAAACGCAGGGATAATTGCCTGGTAGTATTCAACGGCATGTTTATGGTGAAGTATTTCTAAAGAAAATAAACTACCGCCCAAAGGAGCACCAAATAGTGCGGTAAAACCAGAAGCCATTCCTGCGATACTTAACGACCTCAATTCTTCTCCTTTTAGCCGGAACAATTTACCAATCCACGTACCTGTAGAGCCTGTTACTTGTACCAGGGGTGCTTCAGGGCCAAGACTTCCTCCCGATGCTACACATAGTAAAGAGGAAAGAATCATTGAAGGGTTATTTTTTGGCTCAAGCTTTCCTTTATCGAAGCGGATGTTGTTTACAATCAAATGTATTTCTCCTGGGTCTCCAATGAAGTGAATTGTTAAGCCCGCCAAAAGCCCACAAGTTGCCATCACAGGAATTACATGCCATCCTTCAAAAAACGCCAATTTGTGAGTCAGGAATTCAAGTACTATCCAATAGACCCCAGCTATGATCCCACCCAATAGTCCCAGAAAAGCCCACAACAAAAAAGTCCGGCTAAAAACGAAGGGGTTGAATCGGATAGGCTGGTCTAAAATGTTTAAGTACGTGACTAATTTTCTTCTTCGTTTTAATTTCACTTTTCAGTACTGTTTTATAGGGCATTCAAGCAATTGCACAAACCCAACTGGTTGGATTTACCTTCGCAATATAGCATGATGTCAACGACAGGGGCCACTTTTTACCTATGTAGGCTGCTAAATTTGCTGCCAATTCCCGGAAAAGATTGGGCCTTGCGGCAGACGGCGGGTGAAGACACTCACATGGACGGGGAGGAGGTTAAAAAATTGTATTAGTTCAGCTTCCATTTATTGCTTTGATGTTCAGTCTGTTGTTCTAAAAAACCACTTGCCAACAGGTATGGGCATTAGCCTTATTCACCTTACAACGTTGGCTCACTAAAATAGCCAAATATTCAGATAAGCCAGCGGTGTGGGATTTTGCATGAAGACACGCTAAAGGACGAGTCGAGTAATGCACAGGAACAAACGAATGCTAGCGCCAGCGAGGGTGAAGTCATTGTGTTTGTAATGTATTGATACTAGTGGAGGCTTGCACCAGGGGGGCTCATCACTCACGGCTGTTTACCGGTTGATGGCACACCTAATACAAATTCGTTTTTTCATCGTCTTTTATCATCTCATCCAGTTCTTCGGATGAAATATCAAGTTTTCCATGGTCAACCAGGGCTTTGCCCAGGGTCGCAATAGAGCGTTCTTGTCTTTCATCAACTGTTGTCCACAGGTTAGACCTGATGATGCATTTGGCGCAGTGTATAAATGCCTCTTTCACTGTTACAATGATTGCAAATCCCGGTTTTTTACCCTGGCAGGATAAGAGCTCTAAAACCTTTTCGTCAGTCACTATTTTAGCCTCCCCATTTACTCTCAGGGTTTCTTTGATTCCCGGAATCAGGAAGATCAGCCCTATGTTTGGATTTTGAATGATGTTGGTTAATGTGTCAGCTTTATGGTTTCCGGGCCTGTCTGGGATGGCCAGCACTTTGTCACTCAATATTTTCACAAACCCTGCCGGATCTCCTTTTGGAGATACATCTAAATTACCCTTCAAGTCGGATGTTGCTATGGTAATGAATGGTGATTTTTCGATAAAGCTTTTGCAATGCTCATCAATATGGTCAATGGTTTTTCGGGTCACTATTTCGCTGGGATACCCCATCAGATCACGGAGCTGTTTCTCGGCAGTAATCATTTTTTTAAATGCCCATTCCATAGTTTTATTGGTTTTAAATGATACGTAATCATTGCGTCAGCCTAACCAGCTGAGTTTATCGCCACAATATAGTACAATATTGGCAACAGAATTATGCTATTTTGCTCGTATCGGTGAGCAGTATTAATCGCTGAAATAGTTTTTTTTACTCGTGAAAGTTGGTTCGGCATGCAGTGAAGGAAGAATTGTGATGACATAATCCTTGCAAGGTGGCGTCGCTGAGGGATGATGCAGCAGTTCTTGGAGCAGAAAGTGAGCTTTTCCGAAAAATAGCCCACAGTGATAGATCAAACGCTCTTAAAATGAGTAACTTAAAAAAAGACCAAGCCATGCATATCTCATTCTTCCTCGCTCTGATGTTTTTTACTGTACAATCAGATAGTTACCCTCTCAACGTTTATTACAACGGCCAGCTTGTGGATCCGAAGGTAGGAATAAGCCTCGCTGATTTTCCAAGCCCTTCCAAGCAGGCAACCCTGAGTTTCACTTTGGACGCAGAGATCGACAACAAAGAGGACTTGACTTTCATTATGGACCTGGCTGTTGTGAGGTCTGCAACAGCTGTCAGATCCAGATATTATAGAGGGGTTCGCCAAAATGAGGAGCTTGATGCGCAACCCGTGTTGCAGGTGCTTCAGCCTGGCGATAATATTTTGCTGGACTTTTCTAAAAGCCCAGGCCTAAAACCGAAGCTTTATGTGATCAGGGTACGAAAGTGATCCGAGTGCGAACCGGGGACGGGTCAGGCAATCATGTGCTATGCTGCAGCTGCCTTGTCTTCCCTTGGCCACGTCCAGGCGTAAAAGACAATGACTGCGGTAATGATGCATTCCGTAATGGCCAGAAAAACATAGAAGCTATACCAGGGGGTGAGTGAATTGACGCCTATCAGGAGCATCATTAGTGTGAAAAAAGTCCCAAAAATGATGTTGAGAACCCTGCTAACAGGCGCTTTGAGCAGAAGGGACAGGCCAATCATTAATGCAGGAATAGCCAGCACGACAGAGGCAGTCAATAATTTTGCAGGAGTGTCTAAAATAGTGTCACCGGTAAGGAGCCCGTTGACTTTATCGGGCACGTATAGCTCAAAATAATCGCCGTATATGAAGCAAAACATGACTGACGCCCACAAGGCCGAGAGTTTGTGTTTCACATTGATGCTGGGTTCCTGTAGTACTTTTGTAGTCATTTTTATATTGGATTGGTTGGTAGCAGGATGCGTTAGAGTCGCCGGAGGTTGCATCAGAAGACAAGGCTTCTCGCCGAAACCGCCCGGCAATACCAATTGTAGCCTGCCCGCTCTAAATTTTTTAGCGGATCAAAATAGTCTGGCAGGCCAGTAGTGGAGGGGGTTACAAAGACACAGACCAGGGTTATCGTGTAAAGACACACTCAGAAACGAGGGTTCGTGGAGGCGGCAACGTTAAGAGCCTTTTTCGATCTCCAGTTCAAACCCGCTTTCCTTAAGCTCTTCTTCAGTCATCTGGATGATGTTGACGTCCAGGGGCACCCGATCCAGCGGTGCATCCAGAGAGTCCGTTTCCATGGTCGCTATTTTGTTCAGCACATCGAGCCCTTTGAATACCTGTCCGAAGATGGTATAGTCCCCATCCAATCGTGGGATACCGTCGCTGTCGTGCACAATATAGAACTGGCAGCCAGCTGACAGCTTTTCGGGATTGCCGTCTCTGCCAGCCCCTACGGCACCATACACATGGTTGTGGCTAGGTAGAATTTCAGGATCAAGCAGGTAGGGCGAATCGCTGAAGCCCTCAGGCGTGTCGGGGCAGCCCCCCTGGATGACGAAGTTCTCGATCACCCGGTTGAAGCTCAGGCTGTCCCAGTACTTTTCATTGGCCAGTTTGATGAAGTTATCCTTGTGGGTGGGGGTGTCGTCGTAGAGCCAGAAGAGCATTTCGCCCTGGGGCGTGATAATTTGGCCCACATCGTAACGCTTCGCTTCCTTTGACGATGAGGTGCAGGCAATGGCAACGATGGCTATTAATGGAAGGAGGTGTTTGTTCATAGAAAGGTGAATTCTGCTTGTGCTATGCAACCTCCGTTGGTTACATTTGACTAGCATAAAGTAGGTGATCTTTGGCGAATAACAAAGGGTGTTTTGGCGAATGGATCGGGAGGCCCGGTGTGAAGGAACAACCGGGAACTGCAGGCAGTTCACCTCCCATCAATGGTCTTCGACAGGCTCAGACTGACAGTGACAGGCCCTGAACTGTTTAAAAACATTTTGTTGCTACTTTTAGTCTGGACTACTACGATTCACTAAAACATGAAACACATTACCCTTCTTTTTCTACTTATTGCCACTGTGGCACAAGCCCAAATCGATCCCGCCAACATCACCATTGCCAGGGATGTTTACGGTGTGCCGCACATCTTTGCACCAACAGACCCGGAAGTGGCCTACGGCCTGGCCTGGGCACATGCCGAGGATGACTTTGAAACCATTCAGCAGGTGGCACTCATTAGCAAGGGGATGCTGGGCTCATATCTTGGGAAGGAGGGAGCCAAGGCTGATTATGCCTTCAAACTACTGAGGTGCAGGCAGCTTGTGGAGGAGCAGTGGAGTACGATTAGCCCTGAGCTCAAAGCCCTGGTTAATGGCTATATCCAGGGGTTGAAGGCCTACGCCGATGCCCATCCCGACGAGGTGCTGAACAAGCATGTGTTCCCGGCCGACGAGAAGGACTACCTGTCGGCGGTGGTTTTTTCTGTGGCTGTGTTCAGTGGGGCCGATCGTGCCCTGTCCAACCTCTTTGCAGGCAAGGTGCCCGCACTTCCCGGCTTCGATTCCCGGGGGTCGAATGCTTTTGCCATACACCCCAGCAAGACCACAACTGGCGAGGCTTTTCTGGCCATCAACGCTCACCAGCCACAGGAGGGGCCGGTAGCTTTTTATGAGGCTCACGTGCAAAGTGAGGAGGGCTGGAACATGCTTGGCGGTGTTTTTCCGGGAGGCTGCGTCATTTTTCACGGTACCAACGAAAACCTGGGCTGGGCCCACACGGTCAATATGTTCGACAAGGTGGATGTGTTTCAGCTGCAAATGAACCCGTCCAACAGCAACGAATACCGGTTTGACGACCAATGGCTGAAACTTGAAAAGCAGAAGGTGAAACTGAAGGTGAAGGGCATTCCTGTTCGGATTGGTAAAAAGGCTTATTGGAGTGTGTATGGCCCCACAGTAAAGGCCGACAACGGTACTTTTTCTGTGCGGATGCCAGCGCTTATGGATGCCAGCGCCCTGGAGGAGTGGTACAGAATGAACAAAGCCAGGAACTTCTCTGAGTTCTACCAGGCGTTAAGCATGACCAGCCTTCCCATGTTCAATATTGTGTATGCCGACAGGTACGACACCATCTTTTACGTGAGTAATGGCAAGTTGCCCCGCCGCAACCCTGATCCACAGTACGATTGGGGCAGCACTTTACCGGGGAACACCTCCTCTACACTGTGGACTGAGTTTAAAGCAATTGAAGAGCTACCTCAGTATGTGAACCCAAAGGCAGGGTATCTTTTCAACACCAACCATTCGCCGTTCCTTGCCACGGCTCTGGCCGACAACCTGGACACGGCCAACTTCGATCCCAACGATGGCTTCTTCCGCCGCCATAATAACCGCAGTAAGCGGGTAACAGAGATTATGCCCGAAGGCAAGCTGGATTACGATACCTTCAAGCGGATCAAATTTGACCAGCAGTTACCGCAGGAGTTGCAGTACGAAATCAATCTTGACGCCTTCTGGACGCTGGATGCAGGCAGGTATCCCGATCTGGCCAATGTGATCAATAGCCTGCAGCAGTGGGACAGGAAAGCCACTGTGGACAGCAGGGGAGCGGCCGTCTTTCTGCTGATGTACTACAAACTTTACAGCAAGTATCGCAACGTTACCGGATTTCTGCCAGGGGAGGCGGCGGTGGCCACTTACCAATATGTGCATGATTATATGATGGAGCATTTCGGCAGCGACACGGTGGCCCTGGGTGACGTGCAGAAGCTGGTGCGGGGTGGTGTGGCATACCCCATCTGGGGCTTGCCCGATGCGCTGACGGCCATTCACTCCCGGCAGCAGGACGACGGCACCCGCAAAGCGGTGTCGGGCGATGCTTATATTGCCCTTGTCCGCTACCCAAAAGAGGGCTTGCCCATCATTGAAACCGTGAACACCTATGGCGCCAGCATGCACCCCGATTCGCCCCATTTCAAAGACCAGTTGGAGCGGTTCCAAAAGCAGCAGCCCAAGCACATGACCCTCGACAAGGAGGAGGTGCTACGGACGGCGGAAAGGGTGTATCATCCGGTGAGGTAGGGGGCGGTATCAGGCTGACTTCCATGCATTTTTTGTAAGAAGCCATAAAAAAAGCGTACCTGGAAAGGCACGCTTTTGACTTCTTCTGCTGTTAACTACCCGTTTGCACTATCAATTAGCTTTTGGATCATTTGATCCAAATATTCATTTAATGCTTGAAGTGATTTGGTTTTATAGGCCTCTCTGTCTGCTTTTACCTGGTGGCTCACCTCTATCTTCTTGTCTTGAGTAATCACAATGTTCGCATAAGATGGCTTGTAACTATTACTTGATACATACTCTTTAAACTTCTTTTGCTCAACAACTCCTTCAATGGAAATATCACTTTTAGGACTGAATTGTATGATGGATAGCGCACCAGCACCCACTGCACCGCCTTTCCAAACCACTCTTTCAAGTGAAGGAGAAGTTTCGATTTTTGAGCCGAAAAAACCTTCAGATGAAGTGCCTATTGCTGTTGCGGCTAATACAAAATTGACGTTCCCTTTCATTTTGGCCGCTCCCGCAAAGCTACTGCCATCAATGGTCACAAACTGAAAACTTACGTTGGCTTCCAGTACCGGAATGTCGCCAAGCTCCTTTGATAGTTTGGGTGTAACATCAAAAAAGGCATCCTTGGCTTTTCCTTTGTTGGTCACTCTTTTTACGTAGTAATCATAGCCTGTCGGCGCTGTTGAGATATAACCAATAATTTGCGCCTGGCTCGGGGTGCCACCAGTCAATTTGGTATAATCCTGGAACATTTCTGCTTTACCAGCTTCTTCACTGCCAACTATCTCATAACCTGCGTCGGTCAGTTTGCTCACCATTCTTTTGTAGGCTGCATCAGTAATTTCCTGAAAGTCTTCAGTCTCCAGGCCGACCAGCCCCACAGACATCATCGACGTGGCTCTGTCCAAGTCTGAGTTAGTGGTGGTTTCTGAGTTAGACGAAAGTACCTGATAGTTGACAAAAAAGTCTTTGACATAAATCTTTTTAGGAGCCTTTTTGATCTTGTTTTCACCATAGCCCCAGTCTTTGACATTTTTTTCATTGACAATTTGGCTATTGCCTAAAAAAGGCATGCAAAGCAGTGCGAGAACTAATAACTTTTTCATAAGTCTAAATTTTGTATGGTGGCAAATTTAGGTCTATGAATGAGGCAATAGTATACCCCGGAGAGGGTATATGGTACTACCGTTAAAACACACACTTAGTGGACTTGAAGGCTTTCGGATACCAGTGGAAGCTCACTTTTCCTCCTTTAACTCCCTCAAAAAGTCAATAGACTCCTGAAGCCCCTTGTTGGGGAACATCCGCAGAAAGAAAACGACAATACCTGCCACCACAACACTGCCCGCTACATATGAATAGATCCATTGGCTGCCAAACTCGTACAAGCTAACCTTCGCTGCCGCTTTGGCTATCACGATCAGAAAAGGTGCTGAAAACAATGGTATGATAACCAGCAGGCTATAAGCGTCATATGCTTCAAGCTTTTTCAATGTTGACAGCTTCCGCTGAGCCTCTGCAACCGAGGCCTTAGCGTTGATCGTGAAAAGCATAACCAACTGCCCAATGTCAAAAATCAGGCTGTACAGCGTGATGACTATTAACATAATGGCTGGGATGAGAAACAAGGGCTCGGCGTGGTGCCTGAAGGCAAAGCCCAGCAAAAAATCCAGGAACCAGATGCCTACCACAATTTGGACAATACTTGTCCATTTGATCTCTGAAAGACTGGATTTCACCTTACTGAAGCTGATTGTCTTTACCAGCTCTTTGTTGATTTTCACCGTTTGATCCAGCGTTGGATTAGCGTTGTTCCATATGCTTGTTAGTTGTTCAAATTCCATGACCTTTTTATTTAGTTGTTTCAAAATGGGTTTTTAATTCTTCTTTGATTCTCAGCTTCCGGGTGGAGATGTTGGATGCCGAGAGCCCCATGACTTCTGCTATTTCTTTGTTGCTACACCCTTCCAGTTGCAATACCACAATCGCCTTGTCGACAGGCTTGAGCAGGTCGATGGCACGGTAAAGATGCTCCAGGTTTTCATCTGTCGTTTCGGCCTGCACCTGCATAATTTCTCCTTCGCTGTATTTGCTTGCCTGCACCGCACTTCTTGTCGTTACTTTTCTCAGATGAGAGATGGAAGTGTTAAGAGCGATTCGGTAGGTCCAGGTAGAAACGGCGTAGGTGTCGTCGTAATTGGGAAATGCTTTCCACAACTGTAGGGTGATGTCCTGCATCAAGTCCTTGCGCTCCTCTTCGTCTTTGCAGTAGACCCTGGCTACTTTGGCGATCAGCTTTTTGCAGCTTTCGAGGTAGTCTATGAAGAGGGCTTCCTGTTGTTGCGTTCGTTTCACCTTGCTGAGTTTAAGCGATTTTTTTAATGCTTTTACTTCATTATTCGCATGAGGTGCAGAAATGTCACAACAGTGGGGAGTTTTTTCTAAAAAAAATAAACAGGAGCCATTCCTGAGGACATCCTATTCGATGTGTTTCCTTAAGAGTGTATAGTTTTTAGTGCTGTCTCCCGGAGTCAAAATGGGCATCGTATAGTCGCCTTTTGGCACAAACACAGGCATTCTGTCGTTGGATGACTCTGCGATTTGGCCAGGCAGGTCGTCCGCAATGGTAATATCTATCTCGTTGTCAGAGTTAAAATTTTTGAAGACGAACGGATGCACTTTATTACCAGGGATATTCAAAGGCGACAAATATGAGAAGGTATCAAAGGGTCGTACAGGCGTGGGTTTTATGTTGCCAGTGCCCGGCGTTATGCCAGCTTGAGACATTGCAACTGTTGCCGCTAAACACATGAATAGGGTAAGGACGAGCCTGTTCTTCACTTGTTTTGCCATTTGATTCAATACAATATATAAAAAATGCAGCTAATTGCCTCCGAACCACGGCAAAGTCGCCGTCATCATTCTTTCACCCACAACAGTGGCTGTCGGACAAAGAAATTCCTTATTACTTCATCCTTTTCCGACTCTGCCGGGAGGGTTTTCCAGAAATCCAGGTACTTCCTGTCGTTGTAGGCCAAGCTGGCAAACAGCAGCGCCGGGTGCCTCATGGGCCAGTCTTCAAAGTACATCACGTCGGCCTGATGGGGCCACGAAGTCTTGTTTTCGATATATGGAAACATGAAATCGACTGCGTTTTTGATCGACGCACTATCCGTTTGGTATTGCCAGACCTCTGGATACCTTTCCCCCAGGATGTGTAACAAAGTGTACATGGCATCGAGGTTGAAGAGGGAGTAGCCATAGGGCTTAGTGCGGCCCAGCTCTTTGGGGAAAGACCCGTTGGCGTCTATTTGCTCCGGCAGGAGTGTTTTTTCGAAAAACTCTTTGGTGCTCAACAGCAGCGAGTCGTTTGCTGTAAACCGGGCATACATAGCCACCTGCATAGCCCAGCAGGTGCTGTGGTTGTTGCCATTGTCCCGCTCTTCGATGCCGTAAGGATGGGTGGTGATCCAACCGTTGAATTGAGCGAACCAGGTTTTGGTTTTTTCCAGCGCATCATCTTTCAGTAAACCATTTTCTTCCAGTACCATCAGCGCCTGCGCCACTTCTACCAAATGAATAGCGTCGATGATGCCAATGCCCCTGCCAGTCACCCGGCCGAAAATAGCCTGGCTGCACAGCATGTCGGGGTTCATGCGGGTAGCCTCATTCACAAACCAGGCATTGCTGTGCTCAATGGCTTTCAGGGCGTATTTGTCTTCGTGATTGATTGTCCAGGCAGCGACCAATGTGGGTACGATGATGCTCAGCCGCCGCATGCGGTTGCGGTGCTCCACAAAGTTATCGGGATTGGTGAGGCCGTCTTTCCTGATGTACGGGCCCGCAGGATTTTCAGGGTCAGGCCACCAGTAATCGCCCTCTGAGTAGAAGTCGTGCGGGCCGCCAGCCGAGCGGGGGCTTGTGACTTCGGTGATGGTTTGAATGTCGGCTGTCAGGTAGTCGTCGGCTGCGGTGAGCACCCTTTCTTTCTCCAATGCAACTAGTTCATCCCTCAGCCCTTTTTCAGGAGCGGTGCAGCCTAAAACCGTTAGTGCCAGACAGGAATAATAAAAGACCAACCGATATTGCATGCTCATCAGGGTGAATCGCTTAATCAAACAGCTAATATAAGCAATGACCGATATTTAGGATGTGAGATGCTGGAGTACTCGACTAATCATACCGCAGGGTCTTGCTTGGATCCAGCTTCATTACACGCAGCAGTTCTCTGGAGACGGTACCTGTTGAAATGACCAACAGCAGGACCAGCGTGGCCACGAATGGCGTGGCTGTCAGCGAGACATGGTAGCCGAAATTCTGCAACCACTCGTTGGCAACGTAATAGCCAACCGGCCAGGCAATGGCGCTGGCAAGGAGAATAGCGGTGAGAAACTGTTTCGAGAATAGGTTGGAGATGTGCAGGTAGTTGGCACCCAGCACTTTCCTAATCCCTACCTCTTTGGTTTTTTGCTGCGTCACAAACCTTATGTAGCCAAACAATCCTAGGCAGGTGGTGATCAGTGCCAGCAAGGCCATAGCTCCCAATCCGCCAGCAAGGCGCTTTTCAGTTTGGTACAGTCTGGCAAACTCGTCGTCCAAAAAAGTGTACTCAAAAGGAAACTCAGGAAACTTGTCTGACCAGGTGGCTTCCAGGTGAGCGAGCCCCTCGGGAATACGGTTGCCGTCGAGCTTGACGTTGATATAGAAGTACCAGTAGGGCTTGACCAGAAAAATCATCGGCTTGATGGTCGAATGGAGCGACTCAAAGTGGACGTCGGGTATCACACCTATCACTTTGCCTTTTCTTTTTTCGACTGGTTCGCCCGGGTCGCCTGTGTTGAATTCGGTATCCAGTGTAGCTCCAACCGGGCGGTCGATTCCCAGCAGCTTCACGGCGCTTTCATTGAGAATAAATGACCTCTTATCGCCACCAGCTATCCTTTCGAAGCCCTGGCCTTCGAGAAAATCAATTTTGTAGGTAGTGAAAAAGTCTTCGTCTACCGAATTGGCTGCTATTTTGATCTCTTCCTGCCCGTTGTAGGTCACACCAATGGTGTTGCCAATGCCGTCGGTGGGTTTGTAAAAGGAAAGAGAGACATTTTCGATCGCCGGATTGGTCATGAGGCTGTTTTTGAAAACGTCCGGGTTCTCACGGATTTGACGGCCATGAGGGATGTAGATCACCTGGTCTTTGGAATACCCAATGGATTGATTTTGCACGTAGTTGATTTGCTCGAAAATCACCAAACAAAAAATGATCAGGGCTGACGCAAATACATACTGAAGCGTGAGCAACGCTTTTCGCAGGAAGACGCCGGCCTTCCTTCTTTTCAGTTGAATTGATTCCGCAATATTGGACCTGGAAAAAATAATGGCAGGATAAAGCCCGGTCACCAGGGTCGTAACGATGATCAGACCCGGCAGTGCAAGGAGTAACCAGAGGTGCTGGGCGAGGTCCAGCGTCACGTTGGACACCATCAGGTAATTGAATCCGTCGATGCTCAGTGGCAGCATCAAAAGGGCCATTCCAAAACTGACTGTGACGAGGAGGAATGTTTCAAATACAAATTGCGAAATCACCTGCGCCCTTGATGCCCCAATGGCCCTGCGGATGCCCACTTCTTTCGCTCGCTCATGCAGTTGTGCCACCGTGAGTGTCACGAAGTTGATCGACGTAATGATCAGGATCAAAAGCCCTACTGCCACAGCCAGCTGAGGGTAGATGGAGTCGATCACGTTGGCATAGTTAGTAATGACCGAAGGGTCGGTATGAATGGACTGCACAGGCTGCAGAAATCCAAGGTAGGCTTCGCTCGGCTTTTCAGTGTCCTTCACATATTTGGCTACAAAAGCTGGGAAGCTTTCTTCCAATTGATCCTTGCTCGTTGCAGGAGTAAGCTTTGCATAGGTGTAGCAGTAGTTCATGTTCCAACTGTCGGTAATGCTGGGTGGGAAAAGCGCTTCCGTTGTACTGAACGACACCAGAAAGTCGAAATTGATGTGCATGTTGTCGGGCCAGCGTTCGATAACGCCTGTTACTTTAAGGCTGGCGAAGTCTCCGTTCCATTTGAACTCGATCAGGTCGCCGGGCACCACCGGATGATCGAAATATTTTTCTGCCGCTGCGCTGGTCAGCACCACACTGTAAGGCTCCTGAAGGGCAGTAGCAGGGTTGCCCTGAAAATCGTCGAATGGGAATACCTGCAGAAAATTGCCATCGGCCCACATCATTTTTTCTTCATAAAAAAATCTGTCTTCTTTTCTGAAGAGCGTTTTTGAGCGGTCTTTGAAGAAATGAGTGAACAGGTATTCCGGGTATTCACTCTGCAGCGTGTTGGCAAGCGGAAATGTGGTAGTGGCTACTTTGCCAGCCTCTGTGATTCGACCGATCCGATAAATATGATCGGCTTGAGTATGGAAGGAGTCGAACGACTGCTCATAGTTGTTATAGAACAGGGAGAGCAACAGGGCCGCTAGACCCAACGAAAGCCCTATTACTCTGATGACGCTGTATAGCAGGTTTCTTTTGAACAGCCGGAGGGAGGAGGTAAGGAAATTGCTGAGCATGGTAAAATGACTTAAGATGGAAATAGTTTCTTTATTGAGTTCGGGCAGGCCTCTTTGTTCAAACCTGCCCAGCACCTGATCGTAGGCATCTCTGAACGACTCGCCCACCGCCATGCGATCCTCTATTTCGCTGCACACATGGTCTACCAGGTCTTCGTGTAAAGGATCATAGGTAACACCCTTCCTCCTGAGGTCTTTTTCGATCAGTTCGATTTGCGAGTCTTTCAGTTTCATGCCGTGCCAGTATTAGGTTGCATCAAAAGCTTCATGGTTGACATGAAACGCTCAAGCTCTTCCATACGCACGACGGCTTCGGAGGTGCCTGCCGTGGTGATGGAGTAATAGCGCCGCACTCTGCGACCAATATTCACCTTCTCCATTTTCAGGAATCCTTCTTCTGTCATCTTATGCAGAATAGGATAAAGAGAGCCCTCAGGCAGTTGTATTTCCCCTTTCGATTCCTCCTTTACCCGCTGGCTTATTTCATAGCCATACATTCTTTTGTTCTCGTTCAATAGTTTGAGAATCACGGTTTGATAGGTGCCTTTGAGGAGTTGCGATGAGTACATAGTTAATAAGTTGTAATGCAATATATCGCTATGCAATGTATTAACAAAGTGATCAATCAAATTTTGAATGTCAATAGGAGAAATTTGCCAGAATGTGTGGCGTTCGGTAACAGGGTATTAACTTGAATAACTATTCACAAGCGAGAACATGAGAGCAATTGTTATTACAAGCCCAGGTGACCCGGAGGTTTTGCAGTCGGCAGAGAGACCAATTCCTGAAATCAAGTCGGAGGAGGTGCTGATCAAAGTAGCTGCGGCCGGAGTCAACCGTCCGGACATTATTCAAAGAGAAGGACGCTATCCTGCACCTCCCGGCGTGCCTGCTGACATACCCGGCCTGGAGGTGGCGGGCGTGGTGGAGCATGTCGGTGTCGACGAAAAAAGGTGGAGACCTGGCGACAAAGTATGTGCTCTGCTGGCAGGTGGAGGCTATGCGGAGTACGTGGCTGTACCAGGCGTACAGTGTTTGCCGGTACCTGAAGGACTTTCTTTCGAAGAGGCGGCGTCTCTTCCCGAAACCTTTTTCACCGTATGGACGAATGTGTTTGACCGTGGGAGGTTTGTGTCTGGTGAAAGCTTTCTTGTGCATGGAGGTACATCGGGTATTGGAGTGGCCGCTATTCAAATGGTGAAAGCCCTGGGAGGAAGGGTGTACGCTACCGCCGGTACAGACGAAAAATGTGCTTTCGCAGAAAAGCTAGGCGCTGTAAAATGTGTGAATTATAAGAAAGAGAATTTTGCTGAAGTGATCAAGATCCTTGAGCCTAAAGGTGTCGATGTCATCCTTGACATGATTGGTGGGGACTACACACCAAAAAACGTTGGGTTGCTTGCCACAGAGGGCAGGTTACTGATCATCAATGCGATGGGTGGTGCCAACAGCCCGATTGATTTGATGCGGGTGATGGTTAAAAGATTGACAATCACAGGTTCCACGCTGCGGGTGCGTGAAACTACTTTCAAAGGAGCTATCGCCGCCAACCTTGAAAAGCATATCTGGCCGCTGCTGGATGCGGGCAGGATTATGCCCGTGATTTACCAGACTTTTCCGTTAGCATCAGCGGCTGAAGCTCATAAGCTAGTTGAAAGCAGCGAGCATATTGGGAAGGTTGTTCTTACTATTTCAGCTTAAGTTTTCGGCTTCAGTCCAAAAGCCTGAGGAGGAAGCGGAACAATGTCGGTCTCGCCTTCGATTATTGGAAAGTTCTGCTCCTGCCAATCTTTTTTCGCCTTTTCTATCAGTTGTGCGTCTGACGAAACGAAGTTCCAGTAAATGTGTCTTGTTTCCGGGAAGGGCTCCCCGCCGAAGACATACACCGTGGTGTTTTCATGCATTTCAAAATGGCAGAGGCTGCTGTCTTTGGCTACAAGAATACGTTTGGGCTCGTGCACGTTGCCTTCGTTTTCTATTTGTCCCTCAAGAATATACAGACCTACCTCACCGAAAAGGTCTTTGTTAATGTCGATGGTCTTTTTCTCTTTAGTTTTTATTTCCAGCAAAAAGAGCGGACTGTAAACCGGCACCGGCGACTTTCTGCCAAATGCCTCACCGGCTATGAGTTTGAAGCTGGCTCCGTCTTTTTCCCAGGTAGGAATGTCTTCTTTGGTCACATGAAAAAACTCCGGTTCCATCTGTTCCAGGTGTTTAGGCAGGGCCACCCAAATCTGTAAACCGTGCAGCGTTTTGCCCGCATGCCTCAAATACTCCGGAGTTCTTTCAGAATGAACGATGCCTTTTCCAGCCGTCATCCAGTTGACTTCGCCGGGATTGATTTCCATGTGGGAGCCTAGTGTGTCTTTGTGCACGACGTGTCCTTCGAACAGGTAGGTGAGGGTAGAAAGTCCAATATGAGGATGCGGGCCGATATCCAGGTTGTCGTCCTGGCCCATGACAGCAGGGCCCATGTGGTCGATGAAGATGAACGGGCCTACCATGCGGCGGCCCCGAAAGGGGAGGAGTCGGCCGACTAAGAAATGGCCGATGTCGGCGGGGCGTTCTTCGATGATGAGGTCAATGTTTGACATGCAATAGCGGGTTGATTTTGTGTTAAATATAGTGCCTAACTAATCCGGTTCATAGAACTTTTTACCAACAGCCATCCGATCCATCATTTTCACAATCCTGCTGGCTTTGGTGTCTTCCGTTTTTGCATCATATACCCATTGGAGGTAGTATTTTTGTTCACTTTCTGAGAACTTCTGAAAGTTTTCGTAGGCTTTTGGTGGCTCCATTGAGAAGCAATCGATGATTTCCTGTGGTACTTCCAGCGGGAGAGTGTCTTTGTAAAGGATGATCTTTACGGCGTCGCCCTCTTGCTTGCCAATCTTCTTCCTGATTTCAGCTTTCACAGGCAGAAAAAGTTGGCCATTGCCCATTGGTGCAAGCTTATAGCCTTTCAACTCGTAGTCGTCGATGCTTCCACATACCCGTACCCATCCAAACGGGAAGCTTTTATCCTGTAGCACTTCGGGAATCTGAGCGTAAGTCCAGCCGCCTTTGCCGGGGAATTTTTGCAGGAGGTAGTCGCCGTTAATGAGTGGAATATCGGTCATAGCTGAAGATTGTTATGCAATTTAACTGCTTGATTCGAGTAAATGAAAAATGGTGCAGGTAGGCCCGCACCATTAGTGAACTTGGATATTATGAACTCGTCAAATCTTTATTTTTTCAGAATACCCTGGTTTTGTGGTAGTATACATAGGAAACGACCAGCACCAGCAGGACAATTAGAGGCAGGTACACATGTTCCATGCTGCTGTCTACAGCCAGGTGGCCTATAATCGCTGAAAGTGTGGAAATGCCAAATCCTACATAGGCCCATTCTTTTAGTCGGTGAGGCACTTGCGGAACAATAAGGAGAACACCTCCAATGATTTTTCCAATGCCAAGCTCAACACGGAAAAAATCCGGGAAGCCAAGGTGAGCGATGCCCTCGATGGCGGGCTGTGTATTGAAAGCGATGGCACCCACGCCATCGAACAGCACGAAAATGCTCGTGAATACCCAAAAGATGACCTTGTCGCTTTTGGATGTCTTTTCTAGTGTTAAAGTAGTCATGGTTGTCTCTTTTTTGGTGCGATACAAAGGTGCGGGGCTCCGACGATACATTCGATGTGTAAATACGGCAATATGAAGGGTCGATTGCGGCATAGCTTTGGTTCACCTTTTTTCCAGGTGTGGTGTAACGCATTGTCTTTACCGGGCGTCAAAAGTATTGCACATACCTACCTACACGCCTTCAAATAAAATATTACTACAATTAGGAAATTATCAAAAAAATCTCTTGCTTTGAAATACTACATTTAGGAATTAATTATCAGGCAAATGAAGCAATTTCAACTAGGTGAGTTTGAAGAGGTAGTCATGCTCACGGTCGGTATTTTACATGGTGATGCTTACGGGGTGTCGATCAAAAAGGAAATAGAAGCCAGGCTTGGCCGCAATGTGAGTGTGGGTGCGTTACAAACGGCGTTGAAACGGCTGGAGCAAAAGGGCTACCTGCAATCGCAAGATGGAGAAGCTACCCAGGAGAGGGCGGGAAGGCCGAAGCGGTTTTTCCAAATTACAGCATTGGGCAAAAAGGCCATGGAGTATATCAGAAGCACCAGAAACGAGCTTTGGAATGCCATACCCAAGGTGGCGCTGGATGTGAAGTTTGCAAGTTAATATGAATGAAATGACCTCTCCGCCAAGGTTTTGGCACCGTTTCTTTCGGTGGTTCTGCCACCCCGAATTGCTGCCGGGGGTAGAGGGCGATCTGATGGAATTGTACAATGAGCGACTATCAGAAACGGGTCGCCGAAAAGCCAACCGAAGGTTTATTATAGATGTTTTACTGCTTTTCCGTCCGACGATAATACGACCGGTGGAAGGCGCTTACCATTTAAACAGTTACGGTATGTTGAGAAATTATTTAAAGGTTGGCTTCAGGAATATCCTTAAACACAAGGCATTTTCCTTTATCAATGTGTTTGGACTGGCCGTGGCCATGTCGGTGTGTATGCTGGTAATTCTCATGCTGGCCGACCAGCACAGCTATGACCAGTTTCATTCAAAGAAGGACAGAATCTATCGCATTCTCACCGACTCCGAGAAATTCAGGCAAGCATATGCTACCTCCCCGTACTCTCTGGCGGATGTACTGCGTACCGAGTATCCGTCTGTAGAAACGAGCACCCGACTGATGCCCGGCGTAGGTGGTGATGTGATCTATAACGAAAAGTTGTTTGAGATGCGGGGCTACTTTGCAGAGCCTGCATTCTTCGAAGTATTCGACTTTGACCTTCAAAAAGGCAATAAGGTGTCAGCTTTGTCGGCTCCCAATTCAATTGTGATCACAAGTGAATTAGCTGCCAATCTTTTTGGGAAGGAGGATCCACTGGGCAAAGTAGTGTCATTTTCCGACAGGCAGCTGCCGTTCCCGCTCGATCATGGTGGTGGCGGATCGGCGCCGGTAGAGTGGGGGACTTTTACAGTGACCGGCGTTATTGCAGACGAGAAACACAAGTCGCATATCCATTTCGATGTGCTGATGTCGGAGGCTACCCGGCAGCGGCTTTACGTAGAAAAGAAGCTGGAGAATCTCACCAGCAATTGGGAGCACTACTGGCAAAATTATACGTACGTGGTGCTGGATGCATCGAAAACAGAGGCAGACTTACAAGCCGATTTGCAGTCACTTGGCGTTCGCAAATACAAAGACATGGAAGATGAAGAGAAAAAGAACATCATCTTCAAAGGTCAGCGTTTGGCGGATATTGCCATGGGACTGGAAAACAACGATACCAATTACCGGCTGCCCGACTTCGGCTATTATTTCCTTGGCCTGCTGTCCTTTGTCGTGTTGATTTGTGCCTGCCTCAACTACACCAACCTGTCCATTGCCAGGGCTACCACCAGGGCAAGGGAAATCGGCGTGCGGAAAACAAATGGTGCCAACAGGGGAAATCTGGTGTTTCAGTTTTTAACTGAGTCTATATTGACTTCCCTGCTGTCTTTAGGTATCGCCTGGTTAATTCTAGTTCTTTTCCTCAAACCCGCCTTTACGAACTTATGGCTTAACCAGCACTTAAATTTTGAGCTGCCTACTACCTGGTCAGTCTATCTGGTTTTCTTCGCCTTTGCGTTAACCATCGGCTTGATTGCAGGTGTATACCCTGCTTTTGTCATGGCATCATACCAGCCGGTGAAGGTATTGAAGAGCAATTTGGCCGGCGGAAAAGGAAAAATGGGATTGAGAAAGGTGCTCGGTATTT
This sequence comes from Imperialibacter sp. EC-SDR9, assembly GCF_902498805.1. GTDB lineage: Bacteria > Bacteroidota > Bacteroidia > Cytophagales > Cyclobacteriaceae > Imperialibacter. The sequence continues at coordinate 26,262 of NZ_LR701581.1, forward strand.
CTCAGTTTGTCGTGTCGCTGCTCTTCATTGTTACTTCTATTTTGATTTTCCGGCAGTTCAAACACTATCTCAATTTTGAGTATGGCTTTGCCACTCAAAACGTAGTCAATATAGAGCTGCAGGGCGTTGACAACGATATCATAGCCAGCGAGTTGGCTACTGTGCCGGGAGTCACATCGGTGTCGGCTTGTGATATTATTCCGGCCGGGGGCATCAATAATAACTTCACGCTGAGAAAGCTGGGATCGGAAGACGAATATACCAGGTTTGGTAGCCTGCATACCGATGAGCATTTCATAGAAACGCTGGAGATCAAACTGGTTGCCGGCCGACCACTCCCTGCTGACAGGGGCGGCCTGGACAAGTATATACTGGTGAATGAGGCGGCTGTGAAAGCGATGGGTTTTGAGTACCCATCCGAGATCATTGGCCAGGTGTACGAAACAGAATGGGGTACAAATGCGCTGGAGGTAGTTGGTGTGGTGGAAGATTTTCAGTTTAAGCTGCTCCTGAATGAAGACAAAATATCGCCTCTTGCCATGCGTGCTGGTCTGGACCATTACGGCTTTCTGAACGTAAAAATTTCGTCGGATGACCTCATGGGCACCGTGGATAAGCTGAAGGCAAAATGGGAGGTTGTCGATCCGGTACATCCGTTTAAGTACCGGTTCTTTGACGAACAGTTGGCGGCGACTCATCAGGCAATTTTTGATGTCGTTTCCATCCTTGGCTTTATCGCCTTTTTATCCGTAGTGATTGCCTGTCTTGGCCTCCTGGGCATGGCTGCTTATTCTGCAGAGCGCCGCACAAAAGAAGTGGGCATTCGCAAAGTAATGGGCGCACCCGAGCTGGCCATTGCTGTTCTGTTGAGCAAAGAGCTTTTATGGATGCTGACCATCTCGGTGGGTATCGCTGCGCCGCTGAGCTATATCCTGAATAACTTGTGGCTTCAGTACTTGCCCAATAGGGTCGAGTTTGGCTTTGGTACGGTCTTTATAGGTTCAAGCCTTCTCTTGCTGATGGGATTGCTCACGATTGGTTCCCAAACGTTCAGGGCATCGAAAAGGAATCCAGTGGATGCTTTGAGAATGGAATAAGATGCCGAAGCCAACTAGTCACGCACCGCCCCAATGGGCGCTAAGGTTTTTTCGCTGGTTTTGCCACCCCGATTTGCTGCCAGGCGTGGAAGGAGACCTGATGGAATTGTACCATGAAAGGCTGGCCGATTCAGGTCAAGCGAAGGCCAACCGTCGATTTATTGTAGATGTTTTACAGCTTTTGCGCCCGGCGATGATCCGCCCGGTAGAAGGCCATTACTCTTTAAACAAATACGGTATGTTTAGAAATTATCTGAAGGTAGGAGTTAGAAATATCCTCAAATACAAAGCTTTCTCGTTCATTAACATTTTTGGTCTGGCGGCGGCCATGTCGGTTGGCATGCTTATCCTGCTGATGCTGGCTGACCAAAGAAGCTATGATCAGTTTTCACCCGACAAGGAAAGGACGTTCCGGATTTTGTCGAAAATACCGAGGTCATCGAATCCTAATGCATCCAGCCCATTTCCGCTCGCAGCTGCTCTAACGAGTGAGTCTCCGATCGTTGAGACAGCTACACAGCTTGTGCCTGGAGTGGGTGGCGACTTTGTGATGGGAGAACGGAGTATTGAGCTGACAGGCTATTTTGCAGACGAGTCATTTTTTGAAGTTTTAGGTTTTGGTTTGCTGGCAGGAGACAAATCCGCAGCGCTAGGTGCGCCTAATTCGATGATTATTACCAGTGAGGCAGCTACCCGTCTGTTCGGTGAAGGCGAGTCTTCGATAGACCTGATTGGGAGGTCGGCCAGATTCTTCGACCGGGGATTGCGGGTGATCCAGTTAGATTTTGGCAGTGAGACTGGAACTACTCCCGTGGACTGGGGCCAGTTTACCATCACGGGCATATTGGACAGCGAAAAGTATAAATCGCATCTGAAATTTGATGCGCTCATTTCGTCGGCCAGCATGGCACTGCTGCAGCAGGAACAGAAGGTGCAGAACCATACCGATGATTGGGACAGGTATTCCTATAGCTATACTTATGCGAAAGTGAAAGCTGGCAAGACGCAGGCCGATTTAACATCTGATCTGGCGCAGCTGGCTACTCAAAAGTATGCAGGCAAAGACGACCTGAAAGACATCAGGCTTATCCCACAAAGACTGACCGAGATCACGCCTGGTATTTTTGTTGGTAATCCGTCAAGCTTGCAGCTTCCCATCGAGGCGTACTATATCCTGGGTTTTCTTGCGCTCGTGATTATGTTTACTGCCTGCCTCAACTACACAAATTTGTCGATAGCCAGATCACTCACCAGGGCAAAAGAGATTGGAGTGAGGAAGGTGAATGGAGCAAAAAGATTGAATCTGGTCATTCAGTTTCTGACAGAATCTGTGCTGATATCGCTATTGGCACTTGCCATGGGGTTTGCGCTGCTGGTGGCGATCAAGCCTGCCTTTGAAAGGCTGTGGGCCAACCAATTACTTCACCTTGACCTCAATGGTAACCTCGTTATTTATACACTTTTCCTTGGTCTGGCGATAGTTGTGGGAATCGTTGCCGGATTCTATCCCGCTGTGCGGCTGTCGGGGTATTCGCCATTAAAGTCGCTGAAGAAGCTGAACAACGAGGGGCCTGGCAAGCTGGGATTTAGGAAAGTACTACTTTCGTTCCAGTTCATTATTTCGCTTTTTTTCATTGTCACCTCCATTGTCATAGCCCGCCAATTCAAACACTTTGTTGAGTTTGAGTACGGGTTTGACTCGCAGAATATTGTTAATATTCCCCTCCAGGGCAACGATTATCAGCTTCTCGCCAACGAGCTGGGCTCAGTGGCAGGGGTCTCCGGTATTTCGGCTTGTGAATTCATTCCGGCTATGGCCATGACCAATGGCATAGGTGTGAAAAACGCCAACAGAGACGATGAAATGACTGGCTTTGAATACCTGCGGGTTGACTCAGGATTTGTGAGGAACCTTGGTCTTTCCATTTTGGCAGGGCGGAACCTGCCGGCTGCTGGCAATGCAGGTCGACTTGTGCTCGTCAACGAAGCCGGGGCAAAGGCACTTGGGTATGAAACATCGTCGGACATCGTCGGACATCTTGTGGAGGTTGTGGGGTATGCGACACCCAGGGAGGTGATAGGCGTGATGAAAGACTTTCGGTTTCAAACACCCGTTATGCAGGACAAGGTGGGGCCATTGCTTTTCATCAACGAACCATCCCATTTTAGCTATCTCAATGTCAAAATAGCTTCGAATGATTTACCGGCTACTTTAGAACAGTTGGAGGCCAAATGGAAGGCTGTCGACGCCGTACATCCGTTCAAGTATCAGTTTTATGACAATCAGCTCGTGAATGTCAACCAGTGGATGGGCGACCTGGTGGCTATCATTGGTTTCATCTCCTTTCTGGCGATAATAATCTCCTGCCTGGGGCTGCTGGGAATGACCACCTTCACCACAGAACGGCGTGCAAAGGAGGTCGGAATTCGGAAAGTGTTGGGAGCAGATGCAAAAAGCATTGCGCTGCTGCTTTCCAGACAGTTTTTAGTCCTATTGGTGGTGTCAGTTATCATAGCAGCGCCTCTGAGCTATTTCATCAACAACCTTTGGTTGGAGAACTTTCCTAACAGGGTGACGCTGGGATTTGGTACCCTCTTTTTAGGCTCCCTTATTTTGCTGAGCTTAGGTTTGTTAACGATCATCTCTCAAACGCTCCGTGCCTCATGGAGAAACCCCGTAGAGGCATTAAGGGCGGAGTAGAGAAATATTTCTTTAAATTTGGGAAAAAATTCCATACATTAGGGGTGTGAAAAAGTATAAAGAAATCGAGTACAAAGTGAATATGGTTGAAGAGCCTGAAATGATCTATAAAAGGCTAAGACCAAGGGTGTCGAGTTACACAATACTGGCTTTTGAAGCTTTGGAAGGGGTGCCTGCTACCATTTTTGACGATGTGGTGGGGCTCTTTGGCCATCATGATTACCTTGCCGAGGTGGTGGAGCTCAACCCCAAAACCATTCGTAAATACCAGGTGCAGCAAATCAAGTTTAGCCCAGCCAAAAGTGAGCTGATGCTCAAGTTAGTCGCTCTTTACCGGAAGGGTGTGGATACCTTTGGCCAAAGAGAGTCATTCCTTAACTGGTTGTCCAAGCCCGCCTTTGGCATTGATAGTCGTATACCTTTGCATCTTATCAAAACCTCTGATGGCATTGATCTCATCAGCGAAGAGCTGGATCGCATTCAGCATGGTGATACAGCATGAAGGTTTACCGGATTACGCTGGCTAAGTTTAGCACAGGCCTGTATGCTTCCGGATTTGTGGCAAGGTGGAATTCAAAAGGTACTTTTGTCATCTATACGGCGGGATCAAGATCGCTGGCCTGCCTTGAGAATTTGGTGCACAGGAGTGGGGAAGGGCTTGATGGTGGATTTAGGGTAATGACGATTGAGATACCCGATGATCTTGCTATTGATAGGGTGGTTTTAAATGATTTACCAGTCAACTGGAAGGAATTTTCCCAACGAGTGTCGACAAGGGTTATGGGTGACAAATGGGTTGCAAATGGTAAGGCAGCAGTTCTCAAAGTTCCATCGGCTATTATCACCGAGGAGTTTAACTACATTTTAAATGCCAACCACAGGGAGTTTAATAGGATTAAGCTTATTAGTTCTGATGAGTTTTCCTTCGATAGAAGGCTTTAGCGGGTTTGGGTCTTCAATCGTCGCAGGGTTTGAGCCAACCCATTAAAAGGATTTGAATATTGCGGAGAAGTGACAAAGAACTCCCCGATTGCAAACCCTACGAAAGCAACCAGGGAGTGTGAGCATTCAGACTTAATTATATCCAGGATTTTGAGGAGCTAAATCTGGGTTATTCACTATTTCCTGTATTGGTATAGGGAACAAAAGATGCTTGGCTTGCAGGGCCTGGTTGGAACTTAAATTGACATGGCCAACAAAGTTGTCAAATCCACCAGTGGTTTCATTGAACACTTTTTGTAGTCTGACCATGTCAAACCAGGTGATCCCTTCGTAACAGAACTCATACCAGCGCTCTTTCCAAACAGCCTCTCTGAAAGAAGATTGGGTGAGGGTGCCGAGCAGTGGCGTAGCCAACCCAGCACGGTCTCTTATGGCTTTAAGGGCATCGTAAGCTGCAAGCGAAGGGCCTGCGACTTCGTTCTGAGCTTCGGCATATATCAGCAGCACCTCGGCATAGCGAATCATAGGCACATTCAGGTTGTCCGTCCTGGTTCCTGCCACCCTTACTGAATCCCCTTCTTCGTTGACCGTTACGGTGCCGTTAGCTCTCGTATTGAAATGTTTGAAGATGTAAGGGGCACCAAGATCAAAGGGTTTTCCGTTACCATTGATATAGTAGGTGGTATAGAAATAACCTTGTTGATTCACTGCCCGAATATCCCCATCTTCATAAGATTCATAGAATGAAAGCGTGGGAACACTGCTGCCAGTGCCTGAGGGTCCACGATAAGTAACCGGCTTGAAGTTTGGGAACATGTTGCCCATTGGGTTATCAGCTACCAGGTTATTGTACTGCAAGCTGAAGATATGCTCTTTCGTGTTGCCAAGGGTTTCGTCGTGTACTTCGGCATAGGTATCAAAAAGCTCGATTGTTCCAGCATTGTCTATTACCTCCTTTGCCTTTCTTGCCGCCAAGTCATAATGCGTAGCACCTTTGTCCAGCGGTTTACCGGCCATGGTTAAATACACTTTGGATAGCATTGATTTAACAGCAGATGTAGACACTCTGCCAGTTCCATCAGTCCATGGTAGCTCCGCTGATTCAGCGGCAATCAAATCCGCCACAATTTGGTCGTATACCGCCTGCTGTGAAGCACGAATAGGGTAGAAATCTGGCGACACAGCCGTTTGTGGTGAAGTAATCAATGGCACATCTCCCCATAATCTCACGGCATAGAAGTATGCCCAGGCCCTGAGAAACCGGGCCTCTCCAAGAATTCTATTTTTCTGGGCTGCGTCCATGGGGTCTATCGCTGGAACTCTGTCCAGCACCAGATTGGCTTGCGCAATCACTCGGTAGAGTCCTCGCCACCAGTTGAGGATATGACCTGTATTGCCATCCCAGGTGAGGGAGTAAAGGTTGTTCAAGTCGGAATTTTGTGCAGTTTCAGTCGTCGAAGTGCCAGTGGGTCCTTCGAGCAGTTGCCAGTTCGACGAGAATATACCAGCTCCATCGCCAAAAAAACGAGCATCCGCATACACTGCGGCAATAGCAGCTTCTGCGTGGGCCGGTATCGTATAGAAGCTTTCGGGAGTCAGGTTAGACGGATCCTCTTCATCGAGGAAGTCGGAGCAGCCAGTCCATAGTAGCAGTGTGCCACTGAGGACGATTTTTGCGATATTTTTGAATATGTTATGATTCATGATAGTTAAATTTTTTGGTTCAAAAAACATGACATAGACTAGAGTCCGATCTGAATTCCCATCGTCCACACCGTGGGCTTAGGATATTCGTGCCATTTCATACCCTGAGAGAATACATTGTTGCCATCGTTACCACGAATCGGAGTGATTTCAGGATCTCCGATAACTTCATCGCTCACTATCAGGAAAAAGTTTTGTGTAGATGCATAAATTCTCAGGTTACTTAGCTTGATTCTCTCGACAGCAGTGGTAGGCAATGAATAGCCAATGAGAAGGTTTCTGCCCCGAATGAACGAACCATCCTGAACCCAGTGCGTGTCAACATTGGTTACGTAGCCAGCACGGGTGTCTCTTATCTGAGCAATCATGGTATTCTGATTTTCCGGCGTCCAGGCGTTCAGCACAGTGCGGTAGCTGTTGGCCAAGGTCTGACGATCCTCACTGGAGTGAAGGTTCATGTCCATTATGTCGTTGCCATACATAAACTGCACGTCAAATGTGAGGTCGAAGTTTCCGAAACGGACATTGTTGATGAATGAACCCCAGCCCTTGGGGCTACCGTTGCCAATAATCATACGGTCAGCATCTGTTATGGCTTTGTCTCCGTTTACATCTTCGTATTTGATGTCACCCGGCAACATGGTCAAACCGTTCCGATAGCTGGTAAACTCCGCAGCTTCCGCAGCTTCATCGGTACCCCAAACGCCCAGCCTGTTTAGCCCCCAATAGGCACCTGCTGGTTCGCCTTCACGAATGATACTTGTTTGGTTGGTGATACCAGGCCCTCCAACTCCAAAGATGTCTGAACGGGTGGCAAGCTCAAGTACTTTATTCCTGTTGAATGAAATATTAAACGATGTGCTCCAGGAGAACCTGCTGAGTTCAACATTGATGGTGTTCAACCCGAGTTCTATGCCTTTATTTTCCATCGATCCCACATTTCGTCTGATCGTTGCATAGCCACTTGTTTGTGGTACGGGGGCATCCAGCAGCATGTCTGTGGTTTTCCTATAGTAGAAATCGGCTTCGAAGTTTAGCCTTCCTTTAAACAAGCCCACTTCCATGCCAAGGTCTGCTTGAGATGTTCTCTCCCATCTTAAATCGGGGTTAGCCAGGCGATTAATTCCCGTACCGCTTACTCTGTTGTTATTGAAAATGGTAGCATAATTTGAACTAAGCAACGACAATGAAGAATAGGCTGGAATTTCGGAGTTGCCGGTAAGTCCATAGCTTGTACGAACCTTCAAATTCGAAACAACAGGAAGGTTCTGCATAAATCCTTCCTCAGTAAGTTTCCATGCCACAGCGGCTGAAGGGAAAAACGAGTACTTATTGTTGTCTCCAAACTTGGATGAACCATCTGCTCTGCCGGTAAAGGTGAACAAATACTTATTCATTAAGGTATAGTTGAAGCGCCCGAAGTAGGAGTTTAGGGCTTCTCGGCTGGCTCCAGACCCGACAAGGATATTTTGGCTTCCTGATCCAAGGTTATTGTAGGAGAAATAGTCGGTTGAGAAGTTTCTGGCTTCTGAATTCTGATTGAAGGTTTTAGACTCTTGCCATGACAAACCAAGCATGCCTGTGAATGCGTGAACCTCAGCAAAGGTTTTGGTGTAGGTCAGGTAGTTTTCGAAGGACCAGAAATCGTCCTGTCCCTGAGTAAGCCACGCCCTACCCTGAGAGCCTAACTGAATGGTTCTTCCTTCGTAGCGCTGCTCACTTTGCTGCACAACGTTGGTACCCAATACGCTGCGTAAAACCAGCCCCTCCGCCAGTGTAATATTCGTGAAGGCACTTCCAAGAAGCGTTTGGGTTCCGATGAGGTATTCTCTTTCCATTAAATTATGAACCGAGCTCATTGTACCTTCAGCAAAAGGATAATCCCTGTTGTCGGCGTAGGTTCCATCTGGGTAGTACACGGGCAGAAAAGGGAAATCTTCCACCATGCGTCGGGGAACCTGATCGCTGAAGTCGACATTGTTTTCTTTCTGGTAGTTATAGTTTAGGTTGGCACCTACAGTCAACCACTTTTTAACCTTTGTTTCCAGGGAAAGTCGGCCTGAGTACCTCGTCATAAAAGACGTTTTGTACAGACCCTGATCGTCCCTGTAACCCATCGAAAACGAGTAGGTAGTGCGATCATCCCCTCCGCTAAAATTCAATTGATGGCTCTGCGAAAGTTTGCTTTGCGTTGTTTCTTTGATCCAGTCGGTATCATAGTAGGGATTACCATTGGCATCAAAAAGGCGAGGGTCAGTCCGCTTTAGCGCAGGATTTAGCGAGGCCCATCTACCAGCAGCCCAGCCGGCCGGGTCAAACTTTTCCATGTTAGCCCAGGATAAATCTTCCACTGCCAGATACTCTGCGGTATTTAACACTTCAGGCTTATTTGGTCCGTAGGTATTCACACTGAAAATTCCATCATAAGTAATTTTTCCTTCACCCGACTTTCCTTTTTTCGTAGTGATCAGGATAACTCCATTGGCACCCCTAGCACCGTAAATAGCCGTAGATGAGGCATCCTTAAGTACTTCTACTGAAACTATGTCGGCTGGATTGATGTAGTCAATGGCCGAGCTGCGTTGAGTTTGGTTGCCCACTGGTAGCTGAACACCGTCTACAACATACAGTGGGTTATTGGAAGAGTTGATGGAACTGAAGCCACGAACTCTTACGTTTGATTTCCCACCGGGGCGGCCAGAGTTGATGTTTACCTGCACGCCGGGTATTCTGCCAGCTATGGCCTGGTTAAGGGAAGGTGCCGGGCGCTGCTGAAGCTGGTCGGTGTTGACGGAACCAACAGAGCCTGTTAAATCTGATCTCTTTTGAGTTCCGTAGCCGATAACCACGATTTCATCGAGACTGGTCACGTCTTCCTTCATGGCAAAGTTGATCGTGCTTCTGCCTGCAATAGGTACTTCCACTGTAGCGAATCCAATCGATGAAAATACAAGGGTAGTTACTTCATCAGCAACAGTAAGACGATACTGACCATCTATGTCAGTAGTTGTGCCAGTTGTAGTTCCCTTGGCCAGTACAGTTACGCCTGGTAGCCCTTCTCCAGTTTTGTCATCTGTTACTTTGCCAGATATGGTTTGCTCTCTTAAAACCGGAATTTTTGGTAGCTGATATGAATTGATCTTGGCAATTGAAGCGTAGAGTGGCCCTCTGTCAAGCGAGGTGGTAAATCCCGCTGTCTTTTGACCTTCAATTTTTTTTGGGGTATTGTCTTTTACAATCAGGTAGTAGTTATCGTCCAGCTTGCGAAAGTTGAGTTTTAATGGCTCCAGCAAAATGCTCAGTGCATCCTGAAGGTTTTCCTGATCAAAATCAGACAGATCGCCAGAAACTTTTGCATCTCTGACCATTTGTGTTTCGTAATGAAACGATACCTGGTGCCTCTTTTCAAGATGTTCCAGAGCTTTTTCTATAGTGTAGGTGTTGGATAGGCTGGCATCTGCTGACAACAATAGGTCGTCGACAGGTTGCCCAATTCCACTGTGGTAGAGTAAGAGTAGGAAAGTAAATCCTACCGAGTACATAAATTTTTTCGTAGAGATTTTCATAAGTTTTGCAGTTTAATTTCCTTGGTACTGGTTCGATCATTGATTGTTCTACAATGGTTTTCCATAGGCAGCTTTAGTTTAGGGTAACAGTTCCGTTGTGGCGCTCCAGTTTCAAGTCGAAAAGACCTGAGAGTGCCATTAAAATGACTTCAGGGTCAGGATTTTTGAATGTTCCTGTATAATGCTTTTCGGCAATTCCAGGCTTTTTCAGCTTGATTCGCAGGCCGTAGTTGTCTTCCAGCACGTGAATAATTTCACCCACCGGGGTGTTTTCGAAAATGAGTTCATTCTGTTTCCAGGCGGTCGCAACATTTACTTTGGCTTGTTCCTTTGTTGCTGATTTTTGACCGGATGTATAGGTGATTTTTTCGCCGGGCACCATTGAGATGCGCCTCACACTGTCGATTTTGGTTAGTTTGACCTGAACCTGCCCCTCTGTTAGCACCACTTTTGTGCTGGCTCTTCTGGTGTTAACATTGAATTCTGTGCCTAGTACCTCCACTTCAAGGTCAGCCGTCTCAACAGTAAACTTTATCCTGTCACCTTTTGGAGAAGTGTGCTTGCTGATCTTGAAAAAGGCTTCGCCATCAATTTCGACTTTTCTGATGTCGTTAGAAAAACCATCAGCTTGGTAGGTAAGGGTAGAGTTGGCATTCAAAGTCACCACTGACCCATCGGGCAATTCAATCGTCTGGTTTTCGCCATATTTTGTCTGAAAAGACACGGTTGTGTTTCCGATAAGCTCGGTGTACTGCTGACTGATTCCGACGGCAATTAGAATTAAGGCAATAGAGGCGGCCAAGTAGTACCATTTGGAGGAAATTGGCCGCACCCGGCCACCCGTTGGGGCCGACGCCATTGTCTCACCGTGATTATATATATCAGACTCGGACGTTTTTTCAATTTGAGCCCAAATAGTTTCAAAATCGGAAGTGGGCAATTGATAGTTTACCCTTGGAAGTTTTTTGAGGAAAGTTTTCGCCTCTTCAACCAATTCTTTCTTTTCGGGGTTTGCAGAAAGGTAGAGCTGCCAATGTGCTTTGGCTTTGGGGTCGTTCTGAAGCACCCACTTTCTAAAGGAATTGTCTACGATTAGGTCTTCTACGGTATTAAAGGTAGGGTTCATAAATATTTGCTTTATGACTACGTTTAATACTAAAAGGAGGCAAAAATGGAATCTCTACCTTTTTCGGGGAAATTAATTTCGTCCACTAGAATTGTGGACAGCAACTCAGGTTATTTTGAGAGAGTTTTTGCAGCGGAGCTCGCTTAAGTCAATAGTGACAGGCCGAGCAGGATGTGGACTATGTGAATAATAACTTGCTTGGGTAAGAGTGCCTTTCGCAGGGCCTTAATGGCCTTCCATGTAATGGTGTACAAGTAGTTGGCGTCAATTTCCAAAATTTCAGCAACCTCGTCTCTGCTTAGGTTTTCAAAAAAAATCAACTGAATAACCTCCTGCTGCTTTTTTGGTAGGGCGTGTACCGACTGAAGAATTTTCTTCCGGTTCAATGCATTATTTTTTTCAACTGTTTCTGAAAACTCGAAAAATACCTCAGCCCCGTCTGTATCTAAAAAATGCTCCTGGCTCGACATTTGGCGTGCAATCTTTTTTTCTTCGTAAACAATCTTTCGCCTGAGTGCCTTGTACAGGTAGTACTTAATTGAAGATGTCTTGCTGAGCGTTGCGTGGTTTTTGAGTAACTCTAAAAATAAGTCTTGAATGCAATCTTTGACCAAATCTTTGTTTTGGGTGACGTGCATGCCGTAGTTGAACAGTAGTCGGGCATAGGCAGAGTAGATTGATTTAAGTGCCGTTTTGTCTCCATGCCGAACCAGCTGATCCCAGAGATGGGACTCATCGCTATACTCATTTATAGTACCGAATTGAGACATACTTTAGCTGGTTGAGGCAAATGAACGCTTAGCAACACGGTCAATAGGTATTGATGAGATACAATGTCCGCCTTTGTGAGCTAATATCTCCGAAATACTTCGATCTATTAGTTTGTGGGCGTTAACACTATTTTCAATCAATATTACTAAACTAGACAAATACCGAACAATAAAGTACGTTATGATAATGTTATTTCATAGTGCTTTTAAGTTTTTCTAACAGAAAATTAGAAATGCATAGAATGCGAGTTTGTTGATTTGTCTATCGAAAAAGCATGGTAGGTTGTTGCGGGCAACAAAAAATGACAATTAAATTGAGAATAAGTCAATAGTCATGAGGCTTTGGTAATTTTTGATTATAGGGTAAGAAAGCAGTATTCTGTTCCGAACCCATTGGATACAAAAGAAGTTTGATTTTGCTTGTCGAAACGATGTCACCAAGGGCTAGTTTGGCGCACAATCCACTCAACTAATAGAAATTTCTTCGACTAACTCTTTGTGAATGGCCTTTTTGTCAAACCGTTTGAGGACGGCCCTGGCTCGGTCTGGAACATAGGCTGTTTCGTAGTCATCTCCCGTAAAGCTCTTGATGTTTTCGAGACTTTCGAAATACATGACAGTTGTGAATTCTATTTCACCGTCGACCAAGCGCTTCATCACTTCCATCTTTCTGAAGCCGGGTATTTTCTTTGCCTTGATGCCAGGAATGACCTCATTAAGCAAAATGGTCTGATAGGCCATTTCGTTTTCCAGGGTAGTCCAGCCGTGCCAGATACGTGCGATCACTATTTAAGGAAAGTTAAGTCGTATTCCGTTTTCAGCTTTTCCCTGAGGTCTGACATGAACCTTGGCCCCGGATCAGGCTTGTCGTGTGGCTTGTACGACTCGTCGACAGCCAGAAACAGCTTGTAATGAGGCAGTGTGGTATCGTTGTACTCGTGGTGGCCTACCATGTACTCGAGGCCCGGGTTTCTTTCTTTCAATAGAGAGATCAGCCTTGCGTTGCTCTCCAATTGAACAGGAGTGAGGTCAGATGCGTCTTTGGCAATATTTTCAATGCCAATGGCTATATGATTGAAGCCTATTGCGTGCCGGGCAATCACAGTGTCGGGCACAAGCTTGTAGATGCTACCGTCTTTGTCCACAATATAGTGAATGCCCACATTCATCTGACTAAACTTGCTGATGTTGGTGCGGCTCGATTCGATGGAGTCTTTCTGAAAGTACTCGACTGTCTCTTTCAGCGTTGGAATGACTGTGAAATGTACCAATACTATTTTCGGGCTATCCAGTTTGTAGCTCGCCACACCGTAGTTTTCCAGACAATACTGTTTCGTCAGTTCAAGCTTGGTAGCGTTGAGGGTAGGGATGGTGTCGACTTTGATATCAACAGCACCGGTGGTTTTCTTTTCTTGCTGACCAGCGGCGTTGTCACAATTTGAAAGCATCGAAACAAAGACCAGGAGCATCAAAAGCAGAGATGATTTGCTGTTGAACGAAAGTACTCTACTTAAATAGTCACGCATTTTCAGAAGCAGCTTTTTTGAATGAACAAGTTGTGAAAATCTATTGAATTTATAGAAAGACTGCGTTGAAATTGACTTTTTCTTCCTGAAGAATTCGTTGTCAGAATGCATGTGGCTATAGGAAGCCCACTATACTCCTTTGTTTGTATTTCTTATTCCGAAAAGAACCCCTTAGTTTGTTTAGGTAATGATAACCCTTCTGAAAACTGCTTTCTCGGCTACTATACTTCTGGTTAGTGTAGTCAGGTCAATTGGACAGCCAATAGATGCAGCTATTTGCAAAGAAGATACATTTCCCTTCATTAACAGCTATATCGAAATCTTTAAGGCTGATACTTTGGTAACCCTTGACTCAGTATTGCAACAAAGGGGAAATTTTAGGCCAATGGGTGAGGCCTCGGTGATTTTCTGGGGATATGACCCATATTTTTATTGGTACAGGTTCTCCGTCGAAAATAAAGATTCTGTGGACAAAGAACTGTTTTTCTTTATGGGACAGCTCGGCGTCAGAGATGCCGAACTCTTTCAAAATCACCAGGGCACCTTAAAATCCCTTGGCCATACTGGCTATTCTCATCCTTTTGAGAGCCGACCTTACTTACATTCCCACTACCTCTATCCAATTATAATCCCGGCCAACTCCGTTGACTCCTTTTATCTTCGCTTAGATGAGAGCCATGCCTATAAGACATTTGCATTCGCACTTTTTCACCCGAGAGCTATGAAAAAAAGGGAGAACAGGTTCTACTTCTCATTTGGCCTTATGATAGGGCTATTGTTATTGTTTCTCATTTTTAACTTTTACTTGTTTTTAAATAATCGAGAAAAAATACACTTCTGGTACACCATATATATCGCTGCACAAATATTTCTGCTCCTAAAACATGAAGGTTTAGATCAGGAGTTTTTGGGACTAGACTCTGAGCTGGGTTACAGGGCCACCTCTATGGCGAGTTCTGGTGCTATCGCTATCGTTCTTCTTATGCATGTTGTCCAGTTGTTTATTGTGAGTATTGCGAAGGACGATTATGTTTTCAAGGGGGTATCTTTTGTGAAGTGGTTTCTACTGGCTATGACTTTTGCGCAATGGCTTGTTTTTTTGATGGAGCCTTCCAATGCAATTGAGGTTTTTGTTGTAAAGACCACTAACGCAACAACCTTTGTGGGGCTCCTGACAATACTTATCTATAGCATATACGGAATATACAAAGGATTTAAGCCCGGGTGGCTAATTCTGGCCGGGCTGGGCATTTTCCTTTTCGGTGGCATTGAGCGAATCCTGTTCCTTACGTCAGACTCTTATTTACTACCCCCTTCTCTTTTTGAAATTGGGATCGTGGTTGAAACGATGGTCATTTCATTTGGGCTTATGTATCGTTACCAGAGGCACGAAAGTGAAAAGAACAAGATAGCGGCGCAGCTTCAAAAGCAGAAAGTAGTGCAGGTAAAAAGGATTATCAGTGCACAGGAAGAAGAGCGGAAACGAATCGCCGAAGATCTTCACGACGATTTGGGGAGCAATCTGGCTGTTATAAAACTGAACCTTCAGTCGTTGGACTCGGATGAAGGGCAAAAATCGGCTCTTATGCAGTTGTTGGATGATACCTCAGCGCATGTAAGGCAGGTATCGCACAATCTCATGCCGCCGGAGTTTGCCAACACCAACCTTAAGGATGTCATGGCCGCCTACGTTCAACATTTGAATGAAGACTCAAAGGTGAGCTTTGCTTTTTATCAAAAGGGTGGGAGTAAGTATTTTGGAAAGGACGAGGAATTAATGCTCTACAGGATCGTGATGGAACTCACCAGCAACATCCTGAAACATGCAGAGGCTACTGAAGCAACGATTCAACTTTTCTACCATGATGAGTCCTTCGAAATGGTTGTGGAGGACAATGGGAAGGGTTTTTCCGATGGATCAGGAAATGGAATCGGCCTGAAAAGCATTCAGTCGAGGGTGCAGTACCTTCAGGGTGAGTTGGCCATTGACTCCAATAAGGTTGGAACTACGGTAATTGTTTCTATTCCACTTAAATCAAAACAAAATGACAGCTAAAGTGAGAATCGTTATTGCTGATGATCATTTGTTGTTTATTGATGGTCTAAGGCTAATGCTAACCAGGGAGCCTGATTTAGAGGTCGTGGGTACTGCCACTGGCGGGAGGCAGCTCCAGTCGTTGCTGAGAGATACGCAAGTGGACGTGGTATTGATGGATATTAACATGCCTGGTGTGAATGGGCTTGAAGTGACTAGAGAAATTAACTCATGGAATCCACTTGTTAAGATCGTGATGCTTTCCACCTACGGGGAGGACTATATGATACAGAAAGCAAGGGAATATGGAGCATGTGGCTACTTGCTTAAAACCAGCCCCAGGGAAAAGCTGGTGGAGGCAATAAGAAAAGTAGCTTGTGGAGAAACGGTGTTTCCTGCCCGGAAGCCTGACCATACTGCCAGTTTTACTGAGGATGAAAGTTTTGTGAAGCAGTTTAATCTCACCAGGAGAGAAATGGAGATCATTCAGCGCATTAAGCAAGGAATGACGACAAAGGAAATGGCCGACCAGCTCAATTTGAGTCAGTTTACCATCAAAACTCATCGAAAAAACATCGCCTCCAAGCTCGGCCTCAAGAGTTTTGCCTCCATGATGAAGTTCATAGTTGACAACAATATTTGACATTAGCCAAAAAGCAAAGCATGCATTCTTTTAATTTTTTTGAGATGAAAAATACTGCTTTTGGAGTATAGGCAGAGAGTGTTGAGATAGCCTTCTTTGTATACGACCATTCACTACCCTATGAAGAAGCTCATCACGCTTGCCCTTTCGATCTTGTTTAGCTACAGTTTAACTTCCGCTCAACAGTTTCTTCCACACGATTTGCTGGATGCCAACAAGTTTGTCTACTACCCGGACAAGGCCATTTCCTTTGATGTTGATGCGGATGGGGATAAGGATTTGATAGTGTATGAGGCGACTGTGCTAACTCCAAGACTGCTGTTGTTCAGAAACGACGGAGCGGGGAACTTTCTTGATGCAAATACCATCTCATCGTTGCCTGACACACCAGTAGATATTGACTATGGCGATATTAATGGTGATGGCAAAACGGACATTTTTGTCAACATGGCGAGCAATGGGCTCAGGTGGTATGAAAATGACGGAGCCGGAAACTTCACGGAAAATATTATCCAAGAGCAGGCAGGAAGTAGTTATTGGAACACTGCAAGGTTAGGTGATATCGACGACGACGGTGACCTTGACATCATGGGGCCCGGCATGTGGATCAAAAATACCGATGGCTTGGGATCCTTTAATGAGGAGGTTGTCGTTAATTCGATTTATGACTTAGTTAATAACCCGGGTAACAGCGGTATCATCAATAATGTTCGAAATGTGTCTAACATGATTCTGGAGGACTTAAATGGCGATGGCCTCATAGACGTTCTTTACTCTTCTTCGTTAATTTACGTGCAGCTTTTCTCGGGAAATCTGGATGGATTTGACGAGCCTGACACCATAGCATACACCTTTCAGGGATCATCGAAAGTTGAATTTGCTACAGCCGACCTCAACAATGATACTTTTGTCGATTTAGTTATCGGACAAAGTTCGGGGTCAAGTGGGAGCGCCATGTGGCTGCGAAACAATGCTAATACTTCTTATTCTGAGATCGTCCTGAATACTTTCGGAACTGGAGCTATCAGTATTGGTGATTTCAATGGCGATGATTTTTTGGATCTGGCAGCTATTCAGTCCGGTGAAATATCTGGGTTTACTGACAATAGGATTTCAGTTTTTGAGAATAATCAAAATGAAACGTTCACAAGGAAAAGAACCTTTGGGGTGGCGCCATATACTAGTGCTAATATCCTCACTATGGATTTCAATAGCGATGAGTTAGATGACTTGATTTTGACTTCCAATCAGTTGAAGGTTGTTCACTACAAAAATTTGGATAATTGGACTTTTGATGAACCTGATTACCTGTCCAATACATCTTATCAGACGACCCAGATGCTTCACGTGGATGTGAATAATGACGGGATTGACGACATTTTGATGGCTTCCTACGAAGATCAGAATATTTCTTGGGTCGAAGGCATGGGAGATGGAATTTACGGAGAGCAAATTGTTTTGAATGATACGATCAGCAGAATTCTCGATATTGGTTTTGCCGACATAGACGGGGATGAATTGGAAGATATCGTCTATATAAATTCTGTTGACCTCGGGTGGCTCAAAAACATGGGCAATGGCGAGTTCGAAATTCAAGACCTGATTATTTCTGATCGCTCAGGGGGGCTTTCTGTGGTTGGCCCGGGGAATGCAAGCAATATATTTGATATAGTAGAACTGGACGACGACGGTTTGCCAAATATCCTGTTTACACAGTATTACCTCAATGCCATTCGGGCTCACAATATTGACTCTGATGGCACTATAGCCAGTTACAAGTCACTATCGACAAATGTCGAGAGTGTGTCGTCGGTCACATTTGGAGACCTGGATGGGGATGACGATTTAGACGTGCTGGCAACCGCTGACGGAACAGATGAGGTAGTTGTTTTTAAAAACACTGATGGTGTTTTTGCCGAAAGTAGCAGACATTCGGTTTCAGTTGTGAACCAGCTTCGGGCTGCAGCGGCAACAGATTTAGATGGAGATGGAGACCTTGATATTTTGACAGGCAGGCCCAGCTGGTTTGAGAACACGGACGGTGCTGGAACTTTTGAGCTCGAAATCCTGCTGCCTAATGAAGGAATACTACAAGGTGAAGAGATAAAGGCTGACGATCTCGATGGAGACGGTGACATGGACTTTGCTATCACCTATTCTTCCGGAATCAAAGTGTATATAAACGATGGAGAGGAAGTTTTTACTCACTTTGACATCAAATCAGATGGTAGCAATTCTGCCAACCCGCTGGAAATTGTGGACGTAAACGACGACGGTACACCTGATATATTATCCGCCGACGTATTCATGCCACGATGGTATGAAGTGTGTTTTCCGACAGCCGCCGAACACTCGGAGGAAGCTTGCGAAAGTGTGACGATCAACGGCGAAACCTTTGTTCAAAGTGGCGACTTTGAGCAGATGCTTATTAATAAGGCCGGATGTGATAGTACCCTCACACTTCACATAACTATCAATCCTGTTTTTGTCAGAGAGGAAACTGTCGATCTCTGTGATGGTGAAACTTTCGAGTTTGGTTCTCAAAACCTAACAGTGGAGGGAGAGTACACAGAGCTCTTTCAGACGGTACATGGTTGTGATAGTACGGTCACCGTTAACCTGATGGTACGTCCCACATTCAACGAAACAGCGGCAGTTGCTATTTGCAATGGTGAAACCTTCGAGTTTGGAAGCCAGAGCCTAACATCGGCCGGAGAATTCACCGAGCTATTTCAGTCACAATACGGGTGTGATAGCACTGTCATGCTCAATCTTAAAGTCAACCCTATTTTTAACGAGTCGGCCACAGCTTCCATCTGCGAAGGTGATACTTACACATTTGGCACCCAAAGCCTCACTGCTACAGGAGAGTATACCGAGCTTTTTCAATCAGCAAGTAGTTGCGACAGCACAGTTGTTCTCAATCTGAAAGTGGATCCGATTTTTACGGAGACAGCAATTGCTACCATTTGCGAGGGTGAAACTTATCTATTCGGTTCGCAAAGCCTCACTGCGACTGGGGAATACACTGAACTCTTTCAATCGCTCAGCAACTGTGATAGCACTGTTGTGCTAAGTTTAAAAGTAAATCAAAGGTTTTCGGAATCGACGACTGCGACGATCTGCCAGGGTGAAACTTTTGTATTTGGCTCGCAAAGCCTCGACAGCCAGGGAGACTACTCTGAACTGTTTCAGTCCCTCAGCGGCTGCGATAGCACAGTTGTACTAACCTTGAATGTCAATCCAATTTTCAGTGAAACACTATCAGCCTCCATTTGTACTGGTGAAAACTTTGCATTTGGCTCACAAAACCTCACAACAACAGGGGAGTACACAGAACTGTTTCAGTCAACAAATGGCTGCGACAGTACTGTTGTACTCAATTTGCAAGTCATCCCTGACGTGGGCGAAATTGTTTCAGCTAACATTTGTGCCGGAGAAACTTATTCCTTTGGGTCTCAAACTCTTTCGTTATCAGGTAGTTACTCCGAACTATATAAAACTGCCAATGGATGTGATAGTACTGTGGTGGTGACACTGGTGGTAGATCCCGCCATAGAGGAGTCTCTGGAAATGTCGATTTGCGATGGAGAGGTGTACACGTTTGGATCGCAAAGTTTACAACTGGAAGGCAACTACACTGAGCTATTCACAACTCAGTCGGGCTGCGATTCTTTGGTCAATCTAAGTCTCGAAATTCTATCGCTAAATAACGAAATAACAATAGCGGGAAAGAGGCTGACGGCGACAGAATCCAATGCACAATATCAGTGGTTTAAGTGCATTGACGGAGGACTGGAGAAAATCGACGGTGGGGTAGGGCAGCAGTTAACTATCAGTGAAACGGGAGAATATTCAGTCAGCATTACCAAAAACGAATGCGAGACTATGTCGGAATGCATTTTCGCAGAGGCGACTTCTGTTCTCTCTGGATTGCCAAAAGACAAAATTTCGGTATTCCCAATTCCGGTCAGCAACTTGCTTCATGTGGTGCTTGATGTCAATTACTCTATGCTTTCAATAAGTATTTATGACATGGCGGGAAAGCTGGTGCAAAATCGAAAGTTTGAAAATCAGAACACGCTAACAATGGCAACAGACAGGCTTCGCAAGGGCGTATACCAATTGATTATCGTCCTGGATGATCAAATTTACTATCAGGAATCAGTCATTAAAGAATAATAGGTAATCTGCAGTCTATTTTTCATTTTTTTGGGAGCCAAAATACACCCGCATCCTCTCCCCAGCCTTTTCCACTTCATAGGTCGGGGACAGGCTTGGTTTGCCGGGCATGTTTTCTATGTGAAGCGTTTGCGTTGGGAAGGCAAAGTTGATACCAAGGTGCTCTGCCAGCTTCATTATTTCCAGGTTGATTTCATGGCGGCCCTGTAGCTCTTCTGACCAGGTGGGCACCTCAAAGAACATATAGAACATGATGTTCAAACTCGATGGCCCGAACTCATTGAAACTTATTTCTATGTAGTCCTTGCGAGTCATCGGGTGAGTTTTCACTATTTCCTTCAGCCCTTCCACAAACGTTTCGATAAGTGGTGGTGGCGTGTCGTAGGTAATACTCAGTTTGGTGTAATAACGTCGGTACACTCTCAGCCCATGGTTATCGATCATGGCATCGGCCAGCTTGCCATTAGGCACATAGGTGAGTGAGTTGCGAAAGGTACGAATCCTGGTAGAGCGAAAACCTACTTCTTCCACTGAGCCGTCAATGTCGCCCGAGGTAATCCAATCGCCAATCTGAAAAGGCTTGTCGATGAAGATCATCAGCGAGCCAAACAGGTTCTTGATCGTGTCCTGAGCAGCAAGGGCAAATGCCAAGCCTCCAATGGAGAGACCAGTTAACAGCGGAAGTATGGGAATGTTGAGGTTGTCGAGGATGAACAGGCCACCTACCAGCACAACAAAAATTTTCAGTGCTCTTCTTACCAGGGGCACCAACTGGTCGTCCAGCGTGCTCTTTGTTTTTAGCGCCAAACGTTGCAGGTACACACAAAGGATTTCCACCAGATGGTAGAACACCATAGTGCCGAAGAACGGTAGAGCGGCCTTTACACCCATCACCACATATTGCATGGTGCCAGGCGGCAGTTGCAATACCGGAATGAAAATGAACAGTAGCAGGAATACCACAAACAAACTGACAGGCCTGGCCACTGGTAGAATATACTCATCCGCCAATCGTTCATAGCCAGCCCGGAGCAGTGCCTGCATGATGATTTTTTCAAACAAGAAGGTCAGCAGCTTGTGAATCAGCACGCAGCCGAGGATCAGCACCAGAATGCCAACAAGCTGCCATACCTGCAGGCCCAGGTATTTTTTTGTACCAAGCTTGGGCAGCAGGTTCAGTAGCTTGTCGGTGCCAAATGGGAAGACTTTTTCGTGAAGTTTACCAATCTCCCTTACCGATTTTTCGGCTAGCAACCACTTGTCATTGTACTTTTCCAGGTAAATGTTTGGGTAGTCTTTCACCAGTACATACCGGTTTTGCCTCGACACAGTATCCGTGTAGTCTGGGTCATTTGGTAAATCTTCGAGGTAGATAAAATGCCCCTCGCCATCCAGCACCTGCTTTAATTGCACAACGACCTCCTGGGCCTCTTCGCTGCCTCTAAGGGTCTGCTTAACAATGCCTGCCGCTAGCTCAGGATAGTAAGAATCTTCCTGCAGATAGCGTAGAAAGGTGTAGATGCTTTGATAAGGTGTCTTGAAAGAAACTGAATCGGAGATTGGGTTGTCGGCCGACTGAGCCGTTGTTGAAGTATAAAGAAGAACACTGAGAACTATAAGAAAGAGCTTCCGCATGATGCCTGGTTTCGAAATGAATTGGCAAAATTAAACAATGTGACAAAAAATGCCTTAGAAAATGTTGATTTGAGGCATTTGCTAGTTCTCTTCGGGCAAGGAGGTTCTGATCCAGTTGCTAAGAATGAGTGCCATAATCACTGATTGGAGGAAGGTGACCCAGAAAAACCGCTCGTGAACCAGCGGAGCAAATTGATTTTGCATATAGAGCATGCCCTCCAAACTACCCGGAGATATGCCCGGGCTGGCAAGGAACCCGACAATAAAGTAAAAGCCAATGATAGCGATGAACCTTCTTTTTCGGCCCCAGCGCTGCAAGGTTTTGCTGATAGAAAAAAAGACGATGCCAATCAGAAACCCCCTTACCAACTCGATGGGAAAAAGCTTTTCCCCTATCAAGGCCCATTCTTCAGGTTCTCCAGGTGTTGCCAGGTAGCCTTTCAGTGGCGAGGCCTCGTTGTTGTAGAGGTCACGAAGGAGGAAGTAGTAGCCTGCCGTTGCCGCTACAGCATAGGAGACCAGATGTGCAACGACAGTTTTTCCAACAAAAATGGCTTGCGATTTCAAGGGTTGTGGAGTCATAATAAGGTCAATTCAGTTTTGATTGAATTTGTTCCACTGTAACGGGAGAAGTCTTGATGTGCAAATCTCTTTGGGGGAATGGAATTTCGATATTGTGTTCTGTAAACTTCTTAAATATTTCAAAATAGAGTTCGCTTTTTAGCACCCTGGGCTTTTCAATGTGGGTGGATGTCCAAACGCCAAGGTAGAAGTTTAAGGAGCTGTCGCCAAATTCATCAAACATGACTGTAGGAGGAGGGCTTTTGAGCACATATTGGTTTTTGTCGGCCACTTCCAAAAGGATCTTTTTTACTTTCTCAGGGTCTTCTTTATAGCTTACACCCACAGGAAACAGGAACCTCACATTTCTGTCGGAATGACTCCAGTTGATCACCGTGCCTGAAATGAACTCGGAGTTGGGTACAATCACCGAAATGTTGTCGTTGGTGATGATGGTGGTGGCCCTCGCATTGATGCTGATGACGTCGCCCGCTATGTCACCCACCTCTATTCTGTCTCCCACTTTAATGGGACGCTCAAAAAGAATAATGAGCCCGGAAATAAAATTGTTGGTGATGTTTTGCAAGCCAAAACCGATACCAACACCAAGTGCACCAGCCAAAATACTCAACGAGCTCAGGTCGATACCAGCCGATTGGAAGATAACGATAAAGCCAAGCACCAGGATGCCAAACCTGACCAGGGTAGCGACCGACTGAAGCATGCCTTTCTCCATGTCAGTGTTTTTGAGCAGCTTGTTAACCACCAGCCTCATTAGCCACCGGCTTGCGATCACAAGTACAGAGACCGATACCAGGAGATAGAATATATGCCCCAGGTCTATTTGGCTATCCCCAAAGGAGAAGAGTGGTGTTTGTAATAATTCATTGAAACTTGCCCACCAGCCTTTGATACTTTCTCCCACCTTGTCAGCTTTTTCCATGGTTTAAATTGACTAATTCCCGGGAATTAACAAAGAGGAATCCCCGTAGCTCAGAAACCGGTAACCGGTGCCAAGCGCTTCGTTGTATATCTTTCGCCAGTCGGGGCCTACAAATGCCGCCACCAAAAGGATCAGCGTAGAGTTGGGTTGATGGAAGTTGGTAATCAGCCCGTTCACCAATTTGAATTTGTAGCCTGGGAAAATGAAAATCTCCGTTGAGCCCGTCAATTCATCAACACCCAACGCATCCATTCTGTTTAATATATTCATGATGCTTTCTTTTGACGAAAGCAACGAAGCCTGTTGGACATACGGCAAGAGCTTGGGTATAAGGAAGTCAGCGTCTGGATTGCGACCCAGCATAACCCCATACCAATAGGTGCTTTCGAGTGTGCGCATGGAAGTTGTGCCAACGGCTACGTTGAATCTTTCCGGCACTAAAAGTTGCTCAAGGTTCTCTCTTCTGATAATGACTTGCTCAGAATGCATCACATGCTCTTCGGCGGTGGTTGTTTTTATCGGCTGAAAGGTACCTGCGCTGACATGGAGCGTCAGAAAGTTGGTAATAATCCCTTTGCCACGCAGTTGTTGTATGACTTCATCCGTAAAATGAAGACCCGCTGTGGGAGCCGCTACGGCGCCATCCTTCTCACTGTAAACAGTTTGGTAAGTTTTTTTGTCGTTCTCTATTGCCTCACGATGCAGATAGGGCGGCAGTGGAGTTTTGCCAATGGCATCCACCACGTCTACAAAACGGGCAGCGGATTTATTCCAGCTTAGTTGCACTTCGTCAGTGCCCAGCCGTTTTACCTCAACTTTCACCGTGGCTCCTTCGAGTTTGATATTTCTTTCAAGAATACCTTCTTTCCAGCGTTTGGCATTGCCGATCATGCATTTCCAAACCACAGGGCTCTTGGCCTCCATCGCCACAGAAATGACAGGCGACGGCAAAGTTGGTTGAAGCAAGAAGATTTCTATTACAGCGCCCGTAGGTTTCTGAAAGGCAAGTCGGGCGGGGATTACTTTGGTATTGTTAAAGTAGAGAGAGGTGTTTTCAGGAAGCAGACTGGGAATGCTTTTAAAGCGAAGGTGCTCAATGCTCCCTCTGTTGTAAAAAAGTAGCTTCGATGCCGATCTGTCTTCCAGCGGAAATTTAGCTATTCTTTCGTCTGGTAGATCATAAGTATATTCGGAAACGTTAATTTGAGGAGGCATTGACCTTTTTTGGCAAAAATAAACCAAATACGGCCATAGTCTGTAACAAAAAGCTACATAATCGACCCGCATGCCTTTAAAACTAGATTTTACTACCCACACACTTCAGTTTACATTTGATGCAGGCACCTCAAGAGGTGTGTTAAAGGAAAAGCCCAGTATACTTCTCAAATTGTATGACCCCTCGGATCCAAAAATGTTTGGACTTGGAGAGGCTGGACCGTTGAAGGGGCTTAGCATGGAAGACATAGATGACCTGCCGGACGTTATCAAAACTCTTCAGAGCGACATCCTGCCTGTAAGAATTCCTGGTACCGTGGAGGATGCATTGCACCGTGCGCATCAGTTGGTGCCGTCGGGCTACCCGTCACTCAGATTTGCTCTGGAGACAGCCCTTTTGGACTTTATGAATGGCGGGTCGGGCATTATATTCAAAAACTCCTTCACCACCGGCAGTTTGCCTATCCCGATCAACGGGCTTATTTGGATGGGAGACAAGGACTTCATGCTGAAACAAATCAAAGAGAAGCTTGATGCAGGATACACCTGTTTAAAACTAAAAATTGGTGCGATTGATTTTGAAACCGAATGTGAGATTCTGGCTGGCATTCGAAAAGAATTTGGGCCAAATGATATCACCCTCCGGGTGGATGCCAATGGGGCCTTCAAACCAGCAGAGGCGCTTGTGAAGCTTGAGAAGCTCAGCCAGTATCAGCTTCATTCCATCGAACAGCCGGTGCAGGCAGGGCAGTGGGAGGCCTACCATGTGTTGTGCAGTCGGTCGCCGGTGCCCATCGCCCTCGACGAAGAACTGATTGGGGTGGAACAAAAGGCCATGAAAGCGGAACTGCTTGATTTTATCAAGCCACAGTTCATTGTGCTGAAACCCTCGCTGCTAGGTGGCTTTATGGCAACCAGAGAATGGATAGACCTGGCCCAGAAGAGAAACGTTGGCTGGTGGATGACGTCGGCACTGGAGTCAAATATTGGATTGAATGCTATTGCCCAGTTTACGGCAGAATTCCCACTTGATATGCCTCAGGGTTTGGGCACAGGTCAGCTCTACAATAATAATTTCACCTCGCCCTTATTTATCAGTCATGGTTTTTTAAATTCAGGTCAGGCAAATGTGTGGGATTTTCGCCAGCTAATCTTTGATAAATGAACGAAGCTAAATTACATAAAGAGGGCAAATGGCTCTTTTTCGACAAGGAGTACATTGCAGAGTTTGTCTACGGTGGGATCGACGGTTCCATCACCACGTTTGCCGTAGTTGCTGGTGCCGCCGGGGCCAACGCTGACATCCGGTGGGTGTTGATATTCGGCTTTGCCAACTTAATAGCAGACGGTTTTTCCATGTCGGTGGGTAATTATTTTTCCAGCAAAGCTGCTCTGGATAATTACGACAAGCATGAAGCCGTGGAGTACTGGGAGATTGAGCACCTGAGAGAAAAGGAAATTGAGGAGGTCAGGGAAATATATGAAGCCAAGGGCTTTAAAGGGAAATTGTTGGACGATGTGGTAGAGACGATTATATCGGACAAAAAGGTGTGGGTGGACACCATGATGAAGGAGGAGCTGGAGATGACCAGAGAAAGTAAATCGCCGTTGAGTACCGCCATCGCCACCTTTATTAGTTTTAACATCGTGGGTTTTATCCCCCTGGTGGTGTACGTGGTCGCCATGTTCACGGATGTTAACCCTTCAGCGCTTTTCCCTATCTCATGCGTGGGCACCGGTTTGTCGCTTATTCTCGTCGGTTACTTGAGGGGAGTCGTTACTAATATCAATAAAATGAAAAGCATCATCCAGACTCTGGCGCTGGGTGGGTTGGCAGCAGCTTTTGCCTATTTCGTAGGGGAGGTGCTGGCCAAATGGATTTTGTAAGCTGAAGATATTATCGAGTTTTTTACCTTTTTTAAACCTACTTAAAATGAAAAGAATGTCTGTTCTGGTGGGCCTTGTGTTCACCAGCCTCGTAGTTTTTGCCCAGGAATCGGGCAAGCAAATGTACCTGTGGCCTAATGGCGCACCCGGTTTCGAAAACCTGAAAGACCAACCAGAGGAGGCTAAGGACTGGTGGGTCAAGAATGTGCACAATCCCTCCATCACTGTTTATTATCCACCCAAAGACAAGGCCAATGGCACGGCCGTGGTGATCTGTCCAGGAGGCGGACACCGAACCCTTGTGTACAATGGAGAGGGAAAAGAGGCAGCGGACTTCCTCAATTCGTTAGGCATTACTGCCTTTGTGCTGAAATATCGCCTGGCCAGAGAAGAAAATTCACCATACACAGTAGGCAAGGAAGCCAAAGAAGATGCTTACCGGGCGGTGCGAACGATCAGGAGCAAAGCAAAAGAGTTTGGCGTGAACCCGGAGCGCATCGGGATCATGGGGTTCTCTGCCGGTGGCGAAGTAGTGTCGTGGGTGGCTTACGGAGACGGCAAAGGTGACGCCAATGCCAAGAATCCTGTCGACAAAGTAAACGGCAAACCTGACTTCCAGATGCTGGTTTATCCCGGCCCGTTGGGCATTCCTGAAAAAGTGCCCGCCGATGCGCCTCCCGTTTTTATGGTGGTGGCCACCAACGACGACTGTTGCTCCGAGCCCGTCATGAGCCTGCTGCTCAGGTACCGCCAGGCCAAGCGCCCTGTGGAAGCCCACGTTTATGCGAAAGGTGCGCACGCCTTCAATATGGGATACCGGTCGGAGTTTGTCAGCTTAAGGGGCTGGCCGCAGCGCATGGCCGACTGGCTGATGGATATGGGGTATTTAAACGGGAAGTAACGATGAAGAAGGCATTCAAAATGAAGCTGAAGCCGGGCTTTGCAGCTGAATACAAAAAGCGACACGACGAGATCTGGCCCGAGCTGAAGCAGCTGCTGAGTGATTCCGGCGTATCGGACTATTCCATTTTCCTTGATGAGGAGTCCAATACCTTGTTTGCCGTACAAAGTGTGAGCGGCGCTGGTGGATCGCAGAACCTCGGGCAAAACCCTATCGTGCAGAAGTGGTGGGCCCATATGGCGGATATTATGGAAACGAATGAGGATAATTCGCCGGTGGCGGTGGGGCTCGCAGAAGTTTTCTATATGGAGTGAGGAGTGAGGAGTTAAGAAGACGGAAGACCGGAGACGGAAGACGGAAGACCGGAGACGGAAGGTTCGTGGCAGAGAGACAGAAGACAAGAAACAGACAGAGAAAGAAATTTATGTGAACTCATTTAAGCTAAAATGGAAGAAGCTCGATTCAAATTTGAGAAGCTGATTATCTGGCAAAAGGCGATGGATTTTGGCGAAGACATCTATAAAATTGCTCTACGGTTTCCAAAAGATGAAATTTACAATCTTAGCTCTCAAATAAGGCGGGCCAGCGATTCGATTGCTTTGAATATCTCTGAGGGGTCGATCGGTCAGTCAAATCTGGAACTCAAGAAGTTTACAGGCTATTCCATTAGATCTCTTGCTGAAGTGATTACTTGTCTTCATAAGGCAAAAAGAAGAAATTATATTTCGCAAGACGAGTTCAATGTACTTTATGATTTTTCTTTTAACCTCATGAATATGATGATTGCCTTTAGATCAAAAGTATCGTAGCTGCTTCCATTTCCCAATTGATAACATCGGGTATTACAGCCTTTCCTGTCTTCCGTCTTCTGTCTCCTAACCACTTACATCATTAAGCAAAGTCTCTCCCGTCTTCCAATCTCCCGTCAAATAATGTTGCCACTCCTATCTTCTGTCTTCCGTCTCCCGACTTCTGTCACTATATTACGTTACACCCAACACCACCTACATGAACCCACTTAACAGACGATCCTTTCTCACCAAGTCGGCTGCTGGAGCCCTTGGCCTGACTATTCTCCCCAACTTTATCTCCAAAGCAGCTCCAAGCGATAAGCTGCGGGTAGCCCACATAGGCTTGGGAGGCATGGGCAACAACCATATGAACTGGTTTGCGAAGCTGCCTGACGTAGACATCGTGGCGCTGTGCGACGTAGATTCAGACCACCTTAACTCCACTTTCAAAATATTGCAAGGCCTGGTACCAAATACGAAAGCCAAGTTGTATGGTGACTTCCGCAAGATTCTCGACGATAAAGAAATAGACGCCATCAGCGTGGCTACGCCCGACCACTGGCATGCACAAATAGCCACGATGGCCTTTCAGGCCGGTAAGGATGTGTATGGCGAAAAGCCGCTCTCTTACGACATCGCCGAGGGGCAGATCATGCTGAAAACGCTGAAGAAAGAAAAGAAGATATTCCAGCTGGGTACGCAGATACATGCTGGCGACAACTACCATCGGGTGGCAGAGATCATCAAGTCGGGTGCGATTGGCGATGTGCATACCGTTCGCCTTTGGAAAACAGGCGGAGCCCCGGACATGGGCAATCCCAGCCCTTCCACTCCTCCGAGCACTTTCAACTACGACATGTGGCTTGGCCCGGCACCCAAAGTGCCCTATATCAAAGAAAGAACTCATTTCACTTACAGGTACTTCCTTGACTATTCAGGTGGGGTTTTTGCAGATTTCTGGTGCCATATTGCCGACATTGTCTGGTGGTCGATTGAGCCAAAAGGATTGACTTCGGTGGCTGCCAAGGGCGAAAAGCCCGATGGTATTGCCGATGCACCGAAATGGCTGGATGCGGAAATGCAATTTGACGGGCTGAAACTCTACTGGACAACAGAGCCGCCTAATGTGCCAGGTGCTAAGGACAGAGGTATTGGCGCTTACTTTGAGGGCAGCAAGGGCACGCTGATTTGCGATTACGGCTCGATGGAGATAACCATCAATGGAGAAACCGTGAAAGATATTCCGGAAGTGCCCAAAACTATTATTCGTTCTCCTGGTCACCAGCAAAACTTTGTGGATGCTGTGAAAGCACGCACGCAGCCTGAGTCTAACCTGGAATATGCCAGGGCCATGACGTTACCTATGCACCTGGCGTTAATTAGCTACAGGCTGGGAAGGCCGCTACAGTGGAATGCTAAAAAAGAACAGTTCGTTGGTGACGCCGAAGCCAACGGCTATCTATCGAGAGAGTACAGGAAAGAGTGGAATTTTATAAAGTAAATGAGATCATACATTAGCCGGTCATTGCGCCTGTCCGCCCACCGGCGAGAAACGAGCCAAATACTGTTGTTCTATGTCAGTGATCAATAAGCGAGTGTGGCAATCTGTCTATTAGGATTGCGGTATCTTGAACAGATTGCCACGCTCATCTACATTTCTTCATAAGAGGAAGATCTGTTTATTCGCTCGCAATTACCGTGTATTAGGGAGCGTTGGGCAACCCATATTTCTTTGAACTGTCACCAATTGAAACAAGAACTTACCATGAACACCAGAAGAACCTTCCTCAAAAACACCACCGCCTCGGTTGCAGGAGCTACTTTGCTCGGCACGGGTGCATTCACTGCCTGGGCCAACCCAGCCCCGGTGCAGGGCGACCTCACCATCCAGCAGGTCATCGATCAGATCATTGCTACGATCCCTGGTGGCAAATTGGATCAAACGGTGGATACGATTAAACAAGGCGATGGATCCCAAAAGTGCACTGGCGTGCTCACCACTTTTATGGACAATGCCGAAGTGATAAAAAAAGCAGCCAGCCTGGGTGCCAACTTCATCATTAGCCATGAACCTACCTTCTACAACCACCTCGACAATACCGAATGGTTGGAAAGCGACCCAGTATACCAGTACAAGAAGAAGCTGATTGCCGACAATGGCATTGTGGTGTGGCGCTTTCATGACTACTGGCACCGCCACCGGCCTGATGGGATTACCGAGGGTTTCCTTGAAGAAACCAACTGGAAGAAATACCAGAGCAAAGACAGCGAAAAATCCAATCTGCTGACCATACCCGGTGCCTCTGTGAAGGATGTTGCCCTTGAGCTAAAGAAAAAACTGGATTTGAAGCGGCCATTTATTGTGGGCGATGCTTCCATGAAAGTGAGTAAAGTAGGACTGCGGCTCGGGGCTTCCGGCGGCACAAGCCAAATCAACATGCTGAGCAAAGAAGACATTGAGCTGCTGGTAGTGGGAGAGATCAACGAATGGGAAACAGCTGAGTATGTGCGGGACGCCCAAACTGCTGGCATCCGCAAGGCCCTCATCATTTTAGGTCATCAGCGCAGCGAAGAGCCCGGCATGAAATACCTGGTGGGCTGGATGAACAAGAAGTTTCCTGGACTGAAGACGACTCACGTGGTGGCAGGAGATTCTTTTCAGACGGTTTAGCTTGAAAAGAATCAGAAAGTTGCCCTGGGCTAAGCCCTGACTACCCCGCTCTTGCTCATGCTCCAAACTGGCGTAAGTGGTGGTCGGAGTGCTTGTAGGCAAAAATGCCAATTTGCTCTCTTGTCATTTCTCCAAAGAAATCGTGGATAAAGGCAGGGTTGTCAAAATGCTCATATTCGCCGATTCGTTCTACCCAGACCTTTTTTTGAAGCTCCACATCGCCGGTTTTGTCTTTTATCACAAAGTCCCGACCTGCCGGAATGTTTTTCTTCATTGGCTGGTCGTCTTTTACATTGCTGCGTAGCGCCATTTTACCAAAGATTCGCCCCAATAGCTCCTGCTTATAAACCGGTTTGTGAGTGCCAAGTACCCACTCAGCCCACTTTGTAGAATGTTTCAACATTTGAAATACATTCATTTTGCCCCATTGAGCCACATTTGAGTCGGTAATTGTGTTAACCCTGCCGATTAATTCCGCCCTTACGTTTTCGTCAAATACAGTCTTCATATCCGCTATTCGGTTTTAGTGAAGTTGCTCTTTGGCTGCAACGAGAACCAGTTGCCCGAGTCATCTTTGAACTGTGCTTCAACGCCATAAAACTCCTCGGTTGGCGCTTTCAGAAACTCCACTCCTTTGGATTTGAGCTCTTCGTAGGTGGCGTAAATGTCGTTGCATTCAAACACGCCATTGGCCAGTTTGCCTTTTTGCAAAAGCTCTAGCATGATATTGGCGGTTTCTTCCGGGTACATTTTACCCACCGTAATGGGGAACAGCACAATCTCCAGGTTCGGCTGGTCTGGTGGCGACACGGTGAGCCAACGGGTGTCCTTGCCCATGGGCATGTCATCCACTACTTTAAAGCCAAGTTTGTTGGTGTAGAAATCGTAAGCGCTGTCCTGGTTACGGACAAAGATGGTGGTGTGTGAAAGTCTAGTGATCATATTTTGCGTGTTGATGCTGACGCAAAATAAGGTAATAAATCAGTCAGTCATTTCTCGAAAATTGCCATTCTCATCCCAACCGTTGTTGGAAATAAAGCATCCAGGCACAAACTTCAAAGGTGCCTTTTTTTTGGCTTTTTTTGCCGACTGTTGCTGTTTCAGAAAGACAGAAGGTGTGGATCCAGTCACTTTTTTGAACAACCCACTGAAGGAGCTGAGACTTTCGAACCCAACCGACGTGCATGCCTCCGATACGGATTTGTCGGATTGTAAAAACTCTTTCGCTTTTTCTATTCGCACCGCCATCAGGTATTGGTTGGGTGTTTTGCCATAGACGTTCTTGAAAAGCCTGATGAAATGAAACTTGGAGAAATAAGCCTCATCAGCAATGTTGTCTACATTGATAGGCTCGTGGTAGTTGTTGTCAATGAATAGCTTGGCTCGTACCACACGACGATACATATGCACTCCCGGATATTGTTCTGTTGTCATCGCTGGGTTTTCGATGGTTAAAGTAACGGTTGGTGGTAGATGTAACAAACGATAGGGCGGAAAAGAGGAAGTTTACACCATTTCCCTCCTGAATTGGTATGAGCGTGCGGCTTAGGTAGATGTCAAGTGCCGTGTAAGTGGACAAATAGAAGGAGGGCCGTGGGCTATTCTTGGAGAGTTTTTTCGAATATGCATTTTTTCATACAATATTTGCCCTCCAATTATCCCTTACCCATTGAAAGACATCCACGGCCAGGCCATTGTTGACTACTACCAGGGCAAAGCATACAGCCCGCTAATGCTGCACACTTCCTACGGAAGCTCGGAAGAGATGCCTGTGGAGGTTTTCTTCAGGGAAGAGGAAGACCTGAGCGTGCTCGACCTGCTTGCCTTGATTGAGTGCAAAGGTAAAGTACTCGATTTGGGTGCTGGTGCCGGTGTGCATTCACTTATTCTGGCCTCACGTGGGTTTGATGTTTACGCCCTGGAGAATTCACCGGGGTGTGTGGAGGTGATGAAGCAATCGGGAGTGAGGCAGGTAATCAGCGAGGACTACCGCACCCACAAAGGAAAGTACGATACAGTGTTGATGCTCATGAACGGATTGGGCCTGGCAGGCAAACTGGCGGGCGTGAAGCCACTGCTGGAGCAGTGCATGAAGCTGCTGAAGAAAGGCGGGCAAATTCTCGTCGATTCCTCAAACATAAGCTATCTCTACGAGTTGAGCATTCCCAAACCTGAGGGCTACTACGGCGAGATTAGCTACCAGTACGAATACCAAGGAGAGAAGGGCGACTGGTTCGACTGGGTGTATGTCGACCAGGAAACGCTCGCCAAGATTGGTGCGGAGATAGGTCTGGAGGTGGAGATATTGCATACTGACGAGAATGATCAGTATCTGGCGAGGATCACTAAATAGAGACAGACAAAGTTTGTGCCGACAATGGCCCGTGGTCGGACTATTCCACCAAATCAAAGCCATTTTGCTTCAACACGTTGCTCAGGTAGGCGGTGTCTTCAATGACCTTGTTATAAATCCAGGTATAGTGGGTTTGGTTCCACATCAATTGCTTCGCCTCTTCTTCGCCAATCAGAATGGCCATACTCCTGTACTCCAGATAGCACACAATCAGGTGCAGGTAGGTGGAGTACTCGTCTCTGGCACCGGCAGCATTTTGATAAGGCACCTCTTTGTACTTTTTTTTGAAGGCATCAATAGCCGCCTTTTCTGCATCAGGGTTCTTTTCCACATACCAGTGTAACTGCTCGTGAACAAACGTGTCGAGGATGTCCGTTTTATCGCTGGAGCGAGTATTGAGCGTAAGCACGGGATGGCTGTGGGGGATGGCCATTTGTTCGATCACTACCTGGCGGGTAAATACCCACTGGCTAAGGTCATATTCCGATAGCACTTCTTGTAGCAGCCTGGCGGTAGCCTTCTCCCGGTCACTGTCGTTTTTCGTGGTGATTTCCACTTGTAGTGTTTGAGCCGATAACCCTGAGTAGCCGACGACAAGTAGGAGGAACAGATACTTTTTCATCATTTTTTTTAGATCGAAGGTAAGGAGCGGTGATAAGTTTGTATTGGAAAAAACGGAAATGCCACTTACGAAAAGAGTTTTTCAGGGCTGGTGCCTACGAGCTTGTGGTAGTCAGAAATCATATGAGATTGGTCGTAATAACCTGAAGCATGGGCAATACTGGCCCAGTTCTGCTGATGATTGTTTTGGAGCAGTGAAGAGGTAAACCGGTCAATTTGTGTGATCATTTTTGGCGAATGCCCCACATGCATCCTTAGAAGGCTCCTCAGATGCCGGTCAGAGTACCCCAGTTTTTTTGCTGCCACATCCAGCTGAGGCTTGTTCGGATGATCGCTGTAACTGTTATAGAAGGCACTCACGACTGGATGGATGATGGTTGCACTTTCAGATGCTCGAAGCAGGAATGTCTCAAGACGCCCAACAAAACCCGACAAATCATGCTGCAGCGCATACCTGGTTAATGCTTCGTATGCACTCTCGTCATAGGCTTTCAGAATATAGCTCGCTTCGCTGGACGAGTCTGTCAATTCGCTGAGAGGGGGCTTCACGAATGGGGCCATTCCGCCTGGCCGAAATGAACAAATGAAGGTAAAAAGGCGATTTTGCCGACTGATCATCTTGTGACGGGATCGTGGGCCTACCACCGCCCATTTGGCCGATACTGTGTTGCCTTTCTCAAATAGGTAGAAGATCAGGTGAGCGGAGCTGTCTGGAAGGATATACCACTGAGCAGATGTAGGGCATTGGCCTTCTTGCTGTAGCACAAAATAGTTGCTGATAAGGTGCTGCAATGGCTGACAAGGGGAGATAGTCTCCCGATTGAGCTGGATCGATTCTCTCCAGAGCTCGTGCATGAACCGATCATATATTAGCCTTTGCGACATTTACGTTTTTTCGCAACCATCAGGGTCTTTCTACGCTTGAGAGCTTGCCGATGTTTAAATAGGGACAAACCTCCAGGGCTACTCCCTTACTTTGGACAATGATCGGCGGCATTTTTCTGAAATGAAGAAGCAGAATTGACCAGCGCCAAAGGCTACCCTTGACAGGATACCATTTTTTATTAGAAATTGAGCTTCAAAAGATATACTTGCCGACCTCCAGAGTGTGTAGAGTTGAACCCTATCAAATCACCGCTGGGGCTCCACCGACAATGTATATCGCATCTCCAGTTGCCGGTGTAGGCTTCTGGCTCAGTGAATCGGCCAATAGGCAGTACAGCTTCGGTTGTCATGTCCATCAGGTAAATTTTCTGTTCCCTGTTTTTGGAAGGATAGGTGTCGGTCACCATCCAGCGGCCATCGGGTGAAAACGTGCCATGGCCATCGTAATCAAGCAGCCCGTTGCCAAGCCTTTTGTAATCTTGCTGACCCACGGTGAATAGGATGTGTGCATACTGCACGGCGTCATAGCTTGCTGTGATCATCAATTCATCGTCGTTGAGCCAGTCGAAATGAGAGCCGCCCCAGCCATCCGGGAAGCTGCGTTGAATGTTGGAACCGTCGATATTGACTGTCAGGGCGGATGTGTTCCAGTTGGGTAAGGTGCGGGCCAGCCAGAATACTTTGGTGCCGCTTTTATTGAAAAGGGTGTGGTTGAAATACAAGAGATCCTCGTCTTTGAATTCGTGCACTATTCCCTTCACGTCATTGATCGATACGATCAACTTCGATTTCCCCGTTGCCAGGTCGATAAGGAATAGTCCATCGTCTTCAGGTATCTGAACATCTTTTTGCGCATCCTGGCCCTCTCCAGCGTAACCGTATGCTTTTCTCGTGATGCTTAACCGGGAAAAATTGATGCTGATCGCCTTCGTGCCGTCGAGCGACACAGCGCTAACCGGCCGGTCTATTTGCCTGATTTCCTGTTTGGTATGAACGTTCAAAATCACCGACACATACTTCCCTTCCCTCAGGTCGTTGTAAATGATTAATGAGTCGGGGGAGGTGCCCAGCCAGTGCGCCATACAGCCCTGCTGAAAATTCCATGCTCGTGTTTTCGCTAAGGCAATGAACTCGTGGGTATCGAGGTCAACGAGCCCGAGGGTAGCAGTGTCCGTCTCGGTAGGTATCTGATACTTGAGGTCAGTTTCCAGCACAGTCACATATTTCTGTGACCTGCTGAAAGAATTGATACCATAGTAGCTGGCAAATAAATGCTCCTTGTCGCCGCCGGTGATTTGGATAGGCTCGCTGACGGTTGGGAAGGAAACGTGAATACCTTTATCCGTTGGCGATTCTCGGTCGGCAGACCGTTCTTTATCGGTTTTGCCACTGCACGATGTGAGAGCGATAGCAACTATGAAAAATAGGAGAGAGGTGTTGTTCATTGCTGTTTTTAATAAATGTGCTGCAAGTCAGCGTATAAGCTAGTGGTTTTTGGAGAGAAAACCCACGGACAAAACCAGGTCAGTCCCCGACAGACCGTTTCCGGTATACTATTGCTGCCCTGTTACCGGGCGATGGGGGTACTTCCGAAGTACCCCTACCCACTTCAGAGGTGGGTACCCCCACTTCCGATATGGGCGTTCGGACTAAAAAGCACCGACGCCGGAGCTCCGGACACCGACAATGGAACAAAAAGGTGCGAAGCCGGAGAAAAAAGATGCGATGAGGGAGCAAATAACTTCGAACTCCTGGCAAAAAGATGCGAGGTCGCACCTTTTATATGCGATGCCGGATCTCGGAGCACCAAATTTGGAGTAAAAAGCACCGACGGCGAGGTTCGGAGCTCCGGGAGCGGTGTTATGAGGAGGTTTTATTTGCGGCAAGGGAAAATTTCGAGCCACCTTTGGCTACACAGTCTGCAAGGAGTTTGAAGGCGACATGATGGAGAATAGGTTCAGGAATTAGGGGTGCAGTGGTTCGAGACGTAGTCTTGTGCCAGCATTTTGGGGTATTGAAGCCTAGTTGCTGGGCTAGAGGAATAGTAGCCTTTACTACCCTTCATAAAAGCTTACTGTGCCTTTTTCATAATCAATTTCTGATAAGTATTCTTTAACATTAATATATAATGGGTCATTTCTTAGGATAAGGGAAATCGAATCGATGTCGTCAGAATTTATATTGGCTCCATATATAATTCCTTTTAATGCAGAATGATAGATTGTAAATGTACGGCCTTTAAAATTACTTTTATTCTCGAGTTTGGCCAGGAATCGAATCTCCTTTTCGTATTTCCATTTGGAATCTTTGGAAATTAGAACAGGGTCACTGGATTTGAATAATACTTCGCCTTTGTCTTCAAACAGTTCTAGTATAGGCCTCTTTTTGTAGTTAACTGGACAGTATTCAAACTTTAAAAAAGAATCTTTCAAGCAACTCAAAAGCTCTTCCTTATCGTAAATTAAGCATATTCCCTTGTGTTTATCGGCATAGTGCGACCACATAAGTGGCTCATTTGGGGTACTTGAAAAACAAGAGATGCCATATTGATTACGTTGTATATGATACCAGTTATCGACGAAAAATTTTATAAATCCTTGTGTATCAATTTCTTGTTTTGGATTCCAGTAATATTGATCAAGTTGATTTGATTTAATAAAATGGTTCAAAGCCTCTTTGCTTGGTTTGAAATCTGTGTTCTTAATTTTTATAAGACCTTCCAGCAGGTCATTCATATTTTCAGGAGGGCCAAACCAGAGTTGACTTAGTAATAAGTTTTTGAAGGTAAATGCGTTTATGGGAGCAAATTTGAATATGTGACTTTCTTCAATTTTCACTGTCCGGTTTTTAAGTAAGAGGTCAGTTCAGTCGAAGATACATATTTACACTAAAATT
This sequence comes from Imperialibacter sp. EC-SDR9, assembly GCF_902498805.1. Classification (GTDB taxonomy): domain Bacteria; phylum Bacteroidota; class Bacteroidia; order Cytophagales; family Cyclobacteriaceae; genus Imperialibacter. The sequence goes on from NZ_LR701581.1 coordinate 63,912, forward strand.
TTACTTGAGGTATTTATTATGATGGTAATAATAAGCCAATAAAGGGCTTTCTTTTAAATTAAACTCCCTTATAAATTACGGACGTAATCTGTCTTTTCCTGAGCTATCGATGTCTTATCGTCCGCATGGAGGAGGCATGTGACACTTGGGGGCTGGTCTGCCCACCGGGCAGACCAGGGGTAGGAAATGCCAAAGTCAAATTACTTCAACCCATTGATCTTCCTAAATGCAAATACCGGGGCCAACCTCGACAGCAGATACAGCAGTTTTACCTTGCCAATTTTGATTTCTTTCTGCCCCTTTTCAAGTTTCTTTATCATTTCAGTTACCGCTTCTGTAGGGGAAATGACTATTTTGGGTGGATGGCCATTGTGCCAGGGAGTGTCTACTACCGTCATCATCACTTCTGCCACACCGATGTCGTTACGCTTTAGCTGCTCTCTCAATACCTGAGAAAAGGAGTGGAGGCCTGCTTTGGTGGCGTTGTATATGGGGTAGTCCACCCGTGGGGTAAAGGCCAAACCAGTGGTGATATTGATGATGGTCGATCCGGAATGCTGTTCGATGATCGGCAAGAACATTTTGCTCAAAGCGATAGGGGCAAGCAGGTTAGTGCTAATTTCCAGTGCTGCTTTTTCAACCATACTTTCATCTTCGTAAAAGCTGGTGTTATGAACAATAGCGGCATTGTTGACGAGCACATTGCAATCGGAGTGATTTTGCTTTACCCAATTGACCAGCGAAGTGCGTCCTTCGATGGCCGATATGTCGCAGACAAATGTGTTGAGTGCTGGCTCAAGGTTTTTTGCTTTTTCCAGTCGGTCGGCGGATCTTCCGCAAATAAGCACTTTGTTGCCTTTTCTAACTAGCTGCAGCGCTAGCTCAAGTCCTATTCCAGAGCTACCACCCGTAATCAGCACTGTGTTGTTGATCAGTTCCATCTTTACTTTTTTTAACAAAGCAAATGGAACACGGCGGCACATGCATTAACCTATGTTAACACGCCCATTTTTCTTCTTACCCTGCTTAGCGCCACATTGGTAATGCCGAGATAGGAGGCGATAACATGCTGCCTGACTCTCTTTTCCAGCCCGGGGTATCTTTTCAGGAACAACTGGTATCGTTCTTCAGCATCAAAAAGCAAAAACTCTCTTTCTCGGGTTTCCTTCTTCGTAAAGGCTTCCTCCAGCACGGTGATCAGAAACTGGTTCCAGCCTGGGTGTCCGGTTCGAAGTGTCTCCCATTTGCCATAGTCAAAAACAAGCACTTCTGAATTTTCAAGTGCTTCGATGCTGAAATGGGAAGGTGTGCCAGCTATTGTCGCACTGTAAGAGCTTAGAAAGCTGCCTTCAGAAAAGAACCCCTTGGTAAACTCATTGCCCCCCTCTTGAAGGTAGTAGTAGCGAAACAAGCCAGATACTACAATGCCGAATTTAGTGGGGATGTCACCAGCTGCGACAAATAAACTTCCCTTCTTTAGCTCCACGCTATGGCATAAACCGAAAAGCTTGTCGAGCTCCTCTTCTGGAACGGGTGCTATCCTGGAAATCACTTTATATAAGACGTCTTTCGGGAGCATATGCTTTCTCACTTATCCACCAACTTCTTCCCCACCGATAGCTTTTCAATAAAAGCCACCAACCTGCTTTGTCGGGTTTCCTCCCGTTTTGCGGATTCTATCCAGCGGATATACTCTTTCTTGTCGGTGTAGGAAAGTTTTTCGTAGAAGGCGGCGGCCTTAGGGTTGTCTGTCAGCAGCTGGGCAGCGTCGGCTGGTACTTCTACTACCCGGGGAGCGGTGTCTTCCTGTAGCTCGATGGATACTTTGTCGCCGAATGACTTACCGAGGTCGTTGCGCACAGCTTTGGTAAGGCCCAGCATATGGAAGCCAAGGCCCATATTGGCAAGGCTCCCCCGATAGGTCACTTTGCCGTCGAATACCGCCACAATTTTTACCTGTCCCTTTTTGCCAAACACCTCTTCGGTGCTGTATGGAAATTCAACATAGGCTGCATCTATGTCTCCATGCTTTTGGATAACGGCGTCGAAAGTGAATTTTTGTGGTTTAGCCATAGTAGTAGATTAAATATTGTTTTTCACAAAGGCCAGGTCTTTCTTCATCGCTGCCAGCATTTGGGCTTCGGTGATGTTGGCCTTACGGTTGCCATGCTCGGCGCCTCCCAGGTCGTATTCCTGGTGTATGGTGATGGGCAACACCGGCGACAAGGTTGCCACTTTGTCTTTGTAAGCTTTGAAATCCACCATGCCTTCACCAAGCGGTACATTGGTTACACTCCATTTGCCATTGTTTTTACTCCAGTAAAAATCCTTCATCACAATCGTGTTGATGAACGGTTTGATTTGATCGAAACCGAGCGGCCACGAGTTGGCACCTTCAACTACCGCATGGCGGATATCGTACTGGCTGCCTACCCAGGGTGAGTTCACCTGGCGAAGCACCTGCACCAGGTCCCAAACCGGCGAACCAAAGCCTGTGCCAGCGTGGTTTTGGTAGCCTGCTTTGATATTGTTGGCTTTGTTCAGTTTGGCTAAATCCCTCATTCGCTTAGCAAATGCCTTTAGGTTGTCGTCGATGCTTTTCTGCTTGTCATATTTGTACCAGTCCATCCGGTAAAAACCAATGCCCAGCTGGCCCGCTGTTGTGAGAATGTCTTTGGTGTAAGGCTCATCGGCACCACCAATGCTCGTGGTCATCATCACGATTTCCTTGCCCACCTTTTTCATCGCTTCGGCTATTTTTGGCAAGTCGTCCTTTACCCGCTCGGGCTCTACATGCCCACCAGGCCTAACAGTCAGATCGAGTCCGTCAATGCCGCTTTCCGCCACCATATCCGCCATTTGATTCAGCTCCGTCCACTGCAAGACTTTGGAGAAGACAGCGACTTTGTGTCGCCCAACAGTTTTACTGTCGGTAGTGAAACTTAAAGAGCGTGACTCATCAGCTGAAGGCTTTGCATGGAGGAATTGATATCCTGCTAGTGGTAGTGCCAGTCCCGTAAGACCAGCCTTTTGAAGGAAGGAACGACGAGACGTGCTGGGCGAATAGCTTTTGTTCATTTCAGAAGAAGCGGATTTGTGTACGACCAATTTCGGATTTTTTGTGTTAAAATCGCTACCGGTCAAAACAAACAATCACCATCTTGACTTGTACATTGCTGGTAAGTAATAAACCTCATGTCATCATTTTCACTTCGATTAGAGCTTTTGCTTTCCGCCTTGCGCAGAAAGAGGGGGAAGGTATTCCACAACCGTAGAGGAGCAATTAACGGATATGATCCTGTCGCTTATTTTTTGGAACAAAAGAGCCTTGCAGGTAAAAAGGAAATTAGCTGTTCTTGGAATAGGGCAATATGGTATTTCAGCAGTATGGAGAACAAAGAGAGGTTTGTTGCCGAACCGGAAAAGTATGCACCACAGTTTGGTGGCTATTGTGCTTATGGTGTGAACAATGGCTATAAGATCCATTCTGACCCCAACTGCTGGACGATTTTTGAAGGGAAGTTGTATTTGAACTACAACGCACGGGTGCAACAAGTGTGGAGAGCCGGTCCGGAAACGTATATTGAGGTAGCTGCCGAAAATTGGGAAAGGTTGAAGGATCGGTGGTAAGCTAAGTTGTTCTCGACTTGAAAAAAAGTGGGTATAGCAGTCCGTTGATTGCTCCCAGAAAGCTGAAAAGCAACACGGCATCCAGCATACTGTACATGAAGAACCTTCTGATGTCTTGGTTAAAATGATTCATATAGACCGCAGCCAGGCTGCAAAAGAAAAGACAACACAGAGCAAACACTTTGAGGCTTCTGATAATCATTTTACCGGTGAGTGCATCTTTGGCGATGTGGAAGATAAGTACCACTGCGAGCCAAAGCATGAAGTTGTAAAAGTAAGAGGCGGGAAGGTCGCTGCTTGTAAATCCAAAGGCATCTGGATGCATTGCCATGGGCTGGTGCATTGGCTCCATGATGGTGTACATTTCGAGCCAGCCGCCGGGATAGTACCGGAGGACATTCAGCACCAGCGTGTAGGCCAGTAATTTCAGCAATAGGATCAATTGAGGACTCATCAGCACTAAGTTTGCCGCCTAAATTAAGAAAATCAGAAAACATCCCACGTTCAGGCGAGTGGGGACAACACACCTGACAATACACTTACATAAATTGGTATGGGTTATCTAACAAAAGCTGCCGGGAAAGAATTGAAATCGAACCCCCAAATCAGTGGCAGTACATAGTAGGTGTAAATGCTTATCAGCACCGTAGCGAAAATATTGAGCCAGACGCCTGCCCTCACCATGTCTTTCATTTGCAGGGTGCCGGAGCCAAACACAATGGCATTTGGAGCTGTGGCCACGGGGAGCATAAAGGCACACGAAGAGGCTATGGTCATGGGAACCATGAGCCCGTAGGGGTGCACACCAATGGCCTGCGCCAGTCCTGCCAGAATGGGCAGCATCAGCGTGCAGGTGGCCATGTTTTGTGTGAGCTCAGTCAGGTAGTTGACCAGCGCTACTACAATGAGCAGCATCAGCAAGGGATGCACGTTTTCTAATAGCGTAAGCCGCCCGCCAATCCAGGCGGTGAGGCCGGTTTCCTGGAAGCTACCAGCCACTGAAAAGGCACCGCCGAATAGCAGGATTACTTCCCAGGGGAGGCGCTTGGCTGTTTGCCAGTCCATGATCATCTCACCTTTTTTCTCCCGGCCAGGTACCAGAAACAGAACGGTGGCGCCAATCAGGGCAATGCTGGTGTCGTTGATCCCTGGAAAGATGGGAGCGATCAGGTAAGTCCTGAAAATCCAGGCTATTGCCACAAGAGAGAAAATCGCCATCACCCAGCGCTCCTCGTAGCCCATAGCGCCAAGTTGCCGAAGTTCGCCATCGATGATTTCTTTGGAGCCTTTTACTTTGATGCTGCTTAGCTTAAAGGCCCTATGGCTGAGATCCCACCAAAGAAAAGCACCCAAAATTATCGTAAGCGGCAACGCATAGAAAAACCACAGATCGAAGGGGATTTCAGCGCCATAGAACTGACCAGCTGCTTCCACAAAAATAAGGTTGGTAGGTGTGCCGACAATCGTGGCAATACCCCCGATAGAGGCGGCATAGGCGATGGAGATCACCAGTGCTTTGCCGAAATGAGAGGAAGTGGCATCGTCGGGATTGTTGAGCAGTTTGGTGAGCTGGTCGATGATACTCAGGGCAATGGGGAGCATCATCATGGTGGTGGCGGTATTGGAGATCCACATGGAGAGGAACCCGGTTGCCAGGATAAAGCCCAATAGGATCTGTTTTTGGTTGGTACCCGTGCGCTTGATGATATTGAGCGCAATGCGCCGGTGGAGGTTCCACTTTTCCATCGCCAAAGCGATGATAAAGCCCGCAATGAACAAGTAAATGATATTATTGGAGTAGTAGCCGGTTATCGAGGAAACCGGCATGGCACCGGTAGCGGAAAAGAGCAAAATGGGCAGGAGGGAGGTGATGGCGATGGGCACAGCTTCGGTGAGCCACCACAGGGCAATCCAGACCGTGCAGGCCACAACTATCCAGGCTTTGGGCTCTATATCAGCTGGCCCGCCAATGAGCAGCAGCAAAATGAAAAGGCTCGGTCCCAGGATGATAAATAGGCGCTTGGAGGCCAGCAGGCCTTTCAGGTCAATGTTCATGCGTGAAAAGATAGGAAGGGCAGGGGAGAAAGGAAAGAGGATTTGGGAGGATAGAAGGAGGAAGACCGTAGACCGGAGTCGGGAGATGATGTGGGAAGCGAACTGGTTTTTGTGTGGCTACTGGCCATATGCCTGATAGCAATGAAGACTCGACACCAGCTATATCGCAGCAAAGTGGAGATATCTTATGCGAAGAGCAAGTCTGGATTCATTAGGTTAGCTTAGCTGAACATAAATCTTTTGCTCGAAGGAGACTGTGGTGAATCTAATCTTGACGTCTGACGGCCCCACTGCAAGTAGCCTGCCTGCCTTACCGACGCCCGCTTCGGTCTCCCGTCTCCGGTCTTCCGACCCCTTCACTCCTCCCTTTCTCACTTTTCACAACTTTCTGTTTTACGTTTCAAAAAACTTCCCTAACATTGTACCCATTATGAAACTCGTCAAGGACATTGTGACCACCCGTCTCAGGGATATTGACCCCACAAAGGCTTAAACAGCCCCTGGGACAGACCTCTATCGGTCACTATTTTTCCTTTTTCACATTTTTTTTTCAATTCTTGACAAGTAATGACATCACTATACTATTCTATACGCAAATATTTGCGCTATTTTCTTGAAGCTTTAAAAGGCGGCGAGCAGGACTTTACCGAAGGTAATCTCAACAAAGCCATCTTTTTATTGTCGATTCCCATGATCATTGAAATGAGCATGGAGTCGATCTTTGCTGTGGTCGACGTATTCTTTGTAAGCAAAGTAAGCGTTAACGCCGTGGCCACTGTTGGCCTTACCGAATCGGTGATGATGATTGTGTACTCTGTGGCGGTTGGCCTGAGTATGGCTGCTACCGCTACAGTCGCCAGGCGTATTGGTGAGAAAAATGCTCAGGCAGCCTCTGTCGCAGCCGTGCAAGCCGTTATTCTGGGACTTTCATTTGCGCTCGTGATTGGCCTTGCCGGTGCCTTTTATGCCAGAGAGATTCTTCAAATGATGGGAGGAAGCCCTGAGCTCATTGCTGAAGGTTATGGCTATACCCGGTGGATTTTTCTCGGCAACGTGTCGCTAATGCTGATCTTTTTGATCAATGCTATTTTCCGTGGTGCTGGTGATGCAAGTATTGCTATGTGGGCACTTTTGCTGGCCAACACGATCAACTGTGTTTTGGATCCATTGTTTATTTTTGGATTTGGCCCAATACCTGCTATGGGTGTGGAGGGGGCGGCGATTGCTACCACCACGGGCAGATCAATTGGTGTGGTGTTTCAGGTTTATCATCTTTTCAAAGGCAGCTCCAGAATCAAAATAACCATCCAGTCTCTTGTGGTTAAATGGGACATTCTGGTGAATATGATCAAGGTGTCGGTTGGCGGTGTGGGACAGTTTCTGATCGAGTCTGCCAGCTGGATATTCCTGATGCGGGTGATGTCGCTGTTTGGCGAATCGGCCCTGGCAGGTTACACGATTTCGTTCAGGGTGCTGGTGTTTACACTCATGCCATCGTGGGGACTGGCTAATGCGGCTGGCACGCTGGTGGGTCAAAACCTTGGCGCTTTGAAACCCGACAGAGCGGAAACCTCTGTTTGGCGGACTGCGTTGATCAATGTGATCTTTCTCGGTATCGTAGGAGCTGTTTTCCTGATCTTTGCCGAAGAGGTGATCGCCATATTTACGCCGGATGAAGCCGTAGTAAGCTTTGGAAAACAAAGCCTTCAGGTCATTTGTCTGGGCTATGTGTTCTTTGCCTATGGCATGGTACTGATCCAGGCTTTTAACGGGGCCGGTGATACCAAAACACCTTCTGTGATCAATATTTTTGTTTTCTGGATCTTCCAGATTCCATTTGCTTACTGGCTGGCAGTGACGATGGAGTGGGGGCCTTCAGGAGTCTTCTGGGCCATTGCAGTGGCTCACTCGCTGCTTGCGATCATTGGGGTGATCATTTTCAAAAGAGGCAGATGGAAGACGGTGCAGGTGTAGCCTCTGGCAATGCTCGTGAAGACACAAGCAAAAACGGATTTTAAACTAGCTAAAGCTGGGTACCCTTACAGATAATTGACGAGCTTCTAATAAAAATGGCCAGTGGAGACACTGGCCATTTTAATGTAAGGTGACTTCGCAGCGTAGTGGGGCCGACGTGGAACGGAGTCTCCTTGATCTGGGTCAAATCACTGCTATCACCCAGGGGATGTCTCCCTCGTACCTCGGGGTCAACATGACGCTGGTGAGGAAAGGGATGCTGATGTCCCAATAGAGGATCACAATGGACATTCACCATTATTAGACCGCTACAGTTTTTTTCTCGGTGGCGCTTTGCATGGCCAGCTCTATGATGCGGATCACATCTCTGGACTGCCCGGCTGTGACTTCAAGTCTGCCGGTGCCATGGATAGCATCCCGCACATTGGCGTACAGTCCCGGGTAGTCGCCCACCTCTGATTCTATTTTGGCCACCATGTGCATGCCTTTGTAGTTGGTGTTGATCTTGCCCCAGATCTCTTCTGGTTCCACTCCCCAGTTGGGGGTTTCTGCAGGGATTTTCCCAGCCTTCAGCGCTTCTTCCTGCACGTCGATTCCACTTTTCACGAAGGTGCCCTGGTCGCCGTAGATCACGAACCGATAGCCTTGCTCCCGCACCAGCATGCCTGCTTTTAGCGTGACCTTAAGTGCAGGGTAATGCAGGATTACTTCAAAATTATCCACCGTTTTGGAGCCGGCTCTTTGCTGAGCAGTAAAAGCTGACACTTCTTTGGGCATTCCAAATAAGGTAAGTGCCTGGTCGATCAGGTGCGAGCCCAGGTCGTACAAAATGCCGGAGCCAGGCAAATCTTCCTCTCTCCACGCATTGGGCTTCAGGTAATTGCGGAACCGATCGTAGTGGATTTCCATCTCCACCACTGTACCCAGCATTCCTTCTTTTATCACTTTTCTGATCGTATTGAAGTCGCCGTCGAAGCGGCGGTTGTGGTGAACCGTGAGAACACGATTATGTTTTTTCGCTATAGCAATCAGCTCATCGGCGTCAGCAGAGGCAATGGTAAAGGGCTTTTCAACCAGCACATGCTTACCAGCTTCCAGCGCTCTTTTCGTCAGCTCAAAATGGGAGGTGTTGGATGTGGCGACAACAATCAGGTCGATGGCCTGGTCTTTAAAAAGGTCGTCGACATCCGTAACCACCGTGGCTTGTGGAAACCGCTGATTGGCCAGGGCAATATTCGCTGGTCTCGACTCCCGGATCTTATAGAGGTGGAGCCCGGGAACACTGACGATGATGGGTGCATGAAATACCTGACCGGCTATTCCGAAGCCGATCAGACCTACATTAAGGGGATTGTTTGCCATGGCCCGAAGGTAGGAAAGAAAAAGTGGCAGGGCAATGATGGGGCGGCTATAAAGGTAGTTTATACTGGTCTGTCAGGGGACAGGCCAGGGGTGAAAGCTCTTTGCATTAAGCCTCATTCGCCATGCCTTGTATCGTTTCAATCACTTTCTCCACTTCATCCAGCGGACGGAAGCCATTCGATACCAGGTAATAGCCCTGGTCGTTTTTCAACACTACTGTCGGAAAACCCTTCACACCGGCGCTATTGCTCCACTGGAAATCCTGTGTTGTCTGGTATTTCATTTCTTCCGACTCAAATTTTTCGATAAACGCTTTAGGGTCTAGTCCAAATTGAACAGCCAGCTCTTCGTAAACCGAATTGTCTGCGAAATCACGGCCATCCAGGTACTGCTTCTTTTGTAGCGCATGAGCAAAGGGCACCACCTGGTCTGGTAGAAAGCTTCTGAATGTAACCAGTGCCCTTGAAGGGGGCTCGGAGTTCATCTGCGTGTCGGAGGGAAGCAGCTCATTCAGATAGGGCTCTCCAAACTTCGCTCCAGTCATTTCTTCTACTCTTTTGTATGCCCCTGAAATATAGCCGTGCATAGTAGAAAAGGGAGCAATTCGGGTACCGGTGACCATGCCCCCGGAAATCACTTCGAAATTGAACTCATCCTTCCTTTTATTGAACAGGTCAACAATAGTCCCGCTAAAGCCATAGCACCAGCCACACAAAGGATCGAATATGTAAATGATTGTATCTTTCTTCATTGAATTAAATGTATATACATTCAATCAATTTCTCAAGCCAAAAGGTTCAGATGCTACAAAAACTCTGCTCTGATTTTTTCAGCGGCTTTAGCCAAGCCAGTGCTGGCCAGCTCCTCGTAAAGGTAGAAATGGGGGAGTTTAGGCAGATTGGGCAGACTTGGATCAATGACAAATTTTGGTGCATGGTCGGCAGTGTAATGCAGCAGGCTGGCGGCAGGATATACGGCCAGCGAGGTGCCTACCACCATGAATATATCCGCTGACATCACCTCTCTGGCAGCATCCTCTATCAATGGCACCATCTCACCAAACCAAACGATATTCGGCCTCAGCTGGGAACCTCTTTCGCATTTGTCGCCCAGCTTGAGTTCCCATCCGTCCATTTCATAGATGAGGTTTTCGTCCAGCGAGCTCCTTGATTGAAAAAGCTGGCCGTGCAGATGGATGATATTGGTGGAGCCGGCCATTTCGTGCAGTCTGTCTACATTTTGCGTGACAATAACGACTTCAAAATCCTTCTCGAGCTCAGCTAGTGCAAAATGACCTGGGTTCGGTTTGGCTTCCAGTGCTTGCTTCCGTCGCATATTGTAGAAGTCGAGCACCAGCTCCCTGTTGCGCCGCCAACCATCAATAGATGCCACCTCCATCACATCGAAGCCTTCCCAAAGCCCACCGGCATCCCGGAAGGTTTGGAGGCCGCTTTCTGCGCTGATGCCAGCTCCGGTAAGGACGACGATTTTTTTCATTTAGCTTGATTTCAGCGACCAATAAAGACAGGCGTTGATGGCCTCCTGACTAATGCTTGGATAAGAAAGAAGAATATCTGTTGAGGTTTCTCTCCAGACCTCAATTTTTCAACAATTAGGTCAACAGGGATTCTAGTGCCCCTTATGACAGGCTTGCCATACATGACTTTGGAGTCAGATGAGATGTATTCTTGCCAAAGCTTATTCATAGCTATTTATATCGAAGATAACACCAAAATCAAAGAATTCATTACTCATTCATGTTCTTAATCAACTGATGGAAGAACTGCACCACCTCTTTATAGTTGTCCACCGCCAGGTGCTCGTTGATGCCATGAAACCCTGTAGCGTTGTCGGGAGAGAGGCGGATTGGAAAGAAGCGATACTGGTTTTCTGACACATTTCGGTAGTGCTTGGTGTCGGTGCCTCCGCCGAGCAGGCCGGGCGTAACAATGGTGCCGGGCATTAGCTGCTTCACAGTTTTGGAAATTAACTGATACGAAGGTGAACGATGGTCAGCTACCACAGAAGGTTCGTTGATACTGCTTACCGGCTTCACTGTGATGCGATCATCTGCCACTACTTCGATGATGTGCTCCAGCACTTCCTGAGTTGTTTCTCCCGGCATCACCCTGAAGTTGACCACCGCAGTAGCGCTGGTAGGAATCACATTGTCTTTTACTCCGCCTTTGATGATCGTTGGTGCGGTGGTGGTGTGAGCGTTAAGCCCTTCCAGAATTTTGCCTCCCAGCAGCCAGGTGTTGGCGAAGGCCATTTTTTGCTTGAAAGGCATTTCTGGTCCAACAATATTGATTTGCTCCTGCAGGGTAGGTGTCATTTTGTAGGGAAACTGATTGGCTTCCAACTTCACAATGGCCGCTGCCAGAGAGCCTATAGTGTTGTTTTTTGGGGGCATGGAAGAATGTCCCCCTGGTGTGGTGATGGTGAGTTCATAGGAGATGAAGCCTTTTTCGGCTACGTTTATGACAGCCAGTGGCTTGCTCACGCCAGGCACCATACCGTCCGAAACATACCCGCCTTCGTCTACCACAAACTCAGCTTTGATCCCTTGCTCTTCCATGTACCTGCTAATGGCACCAGCACCCTGCTCGCCACCTACTTCTTCGTCATGCCCAAATGCCAGGTAGATGGTTCGTTTTGGCTGAAGGCCATCATTCAACGACATTTCCACCGCCTCAAGGATGCTCATTACGCCCACTTTGTCGTCCATGGTGCCACGACCGTAGATGAAACCGTTTTTGATTTCTCCTGAAAATGGCGGCGCTTCCCAGTTGGTTAGCGTACCTTCGTCAACCGGCACCACATCCATGTGCGACATCAGAATGACAGGTTTGGCGGAGGCATCCGTGCCTTGCCACTTATAAAGGAGGCTATACCCGGCAATCACGTTTTTTTCCAACAAGCTGTCGATCAAAGGAAAGGCCTCTGCGAGGAAATTATGAAAACCATAAAACTCCGCTGAGTCAGGGGTAGCAGGATAGCCAAACGAAATTGTTTTGTATCGGATGGCCTTTTGGAACCTTTCAAGGGCAGCATCCGGCACGTCGACCGGCGTGACCGATGCGACGTCAAATGTTTCGGAGGTAAAGGTCACGGTTTTGATAAGCACAACAAGTACAAGGAGCAAAACAGCAGCTCCGATAATAAGAAGTAATTTTTTCACAGTTACGGTTGGTTTGGAATGATCAACTTATGATGTCTATTTGACCTTCAATATAAATGATGAATATGGAATTGCAGAAACTTTGGGATGTTTAAAGTGCGTTCCCGGGTTGCCCAAAATTATATTTGCTTGCCGGGAATAGGTGTCTCATATAATTGAATGGTTTCAGTAGTGCCGTTTTGATAAAGTTGAAAATTAAGGCGCTTGTTACAGACTTTTTTGAAATTTTAGACACAAAATCATGTCTGCTGAGTTCTTTAATGAAAAGGTGTTGTGACTAATGTCGTTTATTTGTCGGTTGAATGATCAAACAAATCCCTGCCTTCTTGCTGCTATGTCTTTTGCCCTTTGGATCTGCGGATGCGCAGGGCTCAACCGGCGTGATGCCTGCCAGGTTGAGCGTTTCAACCGGCTTCCGCTCGTTTCTAATAAGAGACGAACTTGAGTCGTTTAGGAATTTTTCAGGTTGGGGCATTCCGGTGGGTGTTAGCTGGGACAAGGAGAGCAAATTTGGTGAGTGGCATTTGGCGGCAGCAGCAGCCATGGCGAAACTGACGGCTGATAACTCAAGGCTCGAAGTAAAAACCTTCGTGTCAAACGTTGATGTGCAGTACCTCACCAATTTATCCAGATCGAAGACCGACGGGCTGTCTGTGCACGGCGGCGTCAGCTGGGTGAATCAAGCCTCCTCCCGAACGTACGCATTTAACAGTCCCATCGGGGGGCAAGATCCGTTCACCGGAGAGTTTTTTTCTGCTCCTGAATTAATGCTCCAATTGAGAAATGTGTTTAAAAAAGGAAGGAGGCTTGAGTGGAACATTGCCTGGGGCCCAATGGCCTTTCTCATATCCAGAGACTATCATCCCATCAGGGGCTTTCAACGGTTCAGAGATGTTCCAAAGGGAATGGTGGTGGCCAATAATTTTGTAGACCTTACCTCCAGAGTTTGTTATTCCATGCAACTTACAGGCAAAGTGACTTTGTCAACCGCCTACAAATGGAGGTACCTTCGCTACGAACGAAACTATCCATTTCAAATGGCTAATCATGAATTATGTGTTTCAATCTCATGGGCTTCACGAAAATGACAAAAACTATAAGGTTGATTTTGGTGGGGATGATCCTTTTTGGATGCGAGCGTGCTTTTTTCGAAGATGAGCCTAAGGACACCTATGTCAGTAATTTTGAAGTATTCTGGTCTGAATTTGACCGTAACTATTCCTTCTTTGAGCTCAAAAACATAGACTGGGACTCCCTGTACGATGTTTATCGTCCCCTGGCAGAGCTGGCCGTAAACGACGATCAGTTTTTTCAGGTTTTGGCCAGGCTGTCGCTTGAGTTGAAAGATGGCCATGTGAATGTGGTCAGCCCCTATGGAGTATCAACCTATGATTTTGCAAATGGTGAAAAACCGGCCGGTGCTGAAAATGTTAAATCGCATCTTTTCAATGTGAAGCAGGCAGGGAGCTCCATTGAGTATGCCGAACTCATTCGGCAAAATGTTGGCTATATTCATATCAAGACCTTTGGGGGAGATATTGAAGACTATGAAAAGATAGACGATATACTTGAAGCGTTAAAAAAAGAAGATGGGCTTATTATCGATGTGCGTTCCAATGGCGGAGGAAGCACCACAAAAAGCCAGACGATCGCCAGCCGGTTTGCCGACAAAGAAAGGCTATACCTGAAAGTAAAGTACAAGAACGGCCCTGGGCACGGCGATTTTACCGATTGGGATGAAAGAACAGTGTCGCCTGAGGGGCCTTTCCAATACAAGAGACCTGTTGTGGTACTCACAGATAAAAAAACATATAGCGCCTCTGAGGAATTTGTTTTGGCCATGCGGCTATTTCCTCAGGTCACGATTGTGGGAGACACCACGGGCGGCGGGTCGGGAAATCCTATTTTGAGGGAGCTGCCAAATGGGTGGACATTCAGGCTTTCGAGCTGGATAGCAGCAGACCCTGATAACAATACCTATGAAGGAATCGGGCTCTTTCCCGACGTGGTGGTGTTAAATAAGTCGCAAAATCCTCTTGATGACACTGATTATGCCTTACTTGAAGCAATGAAGGTATTTGACAATCAGTAGGGAGGTCTACGATCTGTTTTTCGAGTACTTCTCCAGCCCTTTTTTGGCTTGCTCGCTTACCTTTTTCTTGAGAAAGGGAGTCCACCCCAAGAAGAGCCCCGTGGTGCCCAATGCCTGTCTGCTCCATTTCCAAAAATTGAAATAATCGGTGTGTTTGATGATTTTTCCATCTTTGAACTCAAAGTTGGCTGAAATTTCATTGTGGACCGTGTTGCCAGTGCCGCTAAAAAGGTAGTCGGCTGTCCAGTTGGCGGTTCCATTTGTGTCGCTGGCCTGCACGTTAGAAAATTTAATCAACAGGCTCTGCTTACCTCTTTCTATCAGCATGCGCCACATGTTCCTGGCATGTTCTCCTTTCAAAGTGCCGAAGACCGGGTCTGTAAACTGAATGTCGTCATGGTAGAGTGAAACCATTTTTTCGGCATCGTGATTGGCAAATGCTGTGTAAAAACTGTGGACTATTTCTTTGTTGTCGGCCATAATTTGAGGTGAACAAGTTTTTTAGTTTGATCAGATTGCAGAGAGAAACGGCGATTTCGTTGCCACTCTTCCCGCCGTTGATCAATTTATCAAATCTCTCTGTTCTGATTGGCAATATAGGGTGAAAGTTGCCCGGCATATCCCAAAATAGGGTGGTAAATCATTCATTATTGACCATTCAGTAATAATGACTCGTGGTAATTGCAGATAATCATTATCTTCAATCATCGACCCGTTGGGTTTTTAGTCACTACTTAAACACACTTCATCAATGAACAAATATCGCTATCTATTAGCCGCTTTGTTACTTTTTAGCAGCAGCATTTACGCTCAGCAAGTAACTCTCACCAAAGACCAGATCATCTCCATGACCTCCGAATGGAAGGGCGAAAGGCTGCCCGACGGCAGGCCTAAAGTCTCCGATGATCAGCTGGAACGCCTGAAAAACATTTCGATTGAAGAGGCTTGGGGTATCCTTCGAAACAAGGGATACCACAATCAGTTTGAAGGTGATTGGATGATCATGGACAATGAGAAGCCGATGACTGGTCGTGCACTCACTGTTCAATACATGCCTGCCCGATCCGATTACCATGAGATGATTATGGCAAAAGGAAAGGCTGAGAATCGTATTGGCAATTTTAATTCCTGGCCTATCGACATGCTGAAGCCAGGCGATATTTATGTGGCTGATAGCTACGGAAAAATTGTTGATGGCACGCTCATCGGTGACAATCTGGGCAACTCCATTTATGCCAAATCAAAAAATGGGGTCATCTTTTACGGCTCCGTACGTGATGAAGAGGGATTAGCAAAGATTGATGGTTTCAATATGTGGGTGAAGGGCTATGATCCCTCCTACATTCAGGGTATGATGCTTGGTGGTATCAACGTTCCGATAAGAATAGGAAGGGCTACTGTGTTGCCTGGCGATGCTGTTTTAGCCAAAAAAGGTGGCGTTATCTTCATTCCGGCACATCTTCTTGCCGATTTACTTATTAATGCTGAATTCATAGCGCTGCGAGACCAGTTTGGCCATCAGAGACTGAGAGAGGGGAGGTTTACGCCGGGGCAAATAGACCAAAGATGGACCGATGAAATCAAGAATGACTTTCTAAAATGGCTTGATGCTAACCCTGATAAAATCCCCATGTCAAGGGCAGAGCTAGATGCTTATATGAAAGACAGAACGTGGTAATTGAAATTTTCACTTGATAAAAACCGACTTATGATTAATCAAGAAAAAACACCCTCCGATAAGTACTTAGAAAAGCTTGGGATAAAAGATGAGTCTGTTGCTACACCAGAAGCAAACAGCAGTGAAGAAGGTGGCGACAATCGTCGTGACTTTATGAAAAAAGTGGGACTTGGCGGTCTTGCTCTGGGAGGCTTTATGTTTAGCAGCATAGAGGATACCATGGCACATTCTACTTCAAAAGTAAACCGCTATGCAGCTCCGTCTGATCTTAAAATTACCGACATGCGATATGCAGTGGTGATGAACGGCCATGCCCGCTGCCCTGTGATTAGAATTGATACCAATCAGGGCATTTCCGGCTATGGCGAAGTGCGTGACCAGGGCTCGTGGCGATATGCCATGTTTTTGAAGAGCCGCATTAAGGGAATGAATCCATGCAGTGTGGAGCAGATATTCAAACGCATCAAGCAGTTTGGCTACCATGGTCGCCAGGGTGGTGGTGTGTGTGCCGTGGAAATGGCACTGTGGGATCTGGCTGGAAAGGCCTACAATGTGCCAGCCTATCAGCTGCTGGGAGGTAAATTTCGTGACACAGTAAGGCTGTATGCCGACACCTCCATGGGCCGTGACCAGGCGGAGTTTGAGGCCAAGGTGGCCAAGCGAATGGATGTAGACGGGTTCACGTTCCTTAAAATGGACTTCGGTATTGAGCTTCTGAAGGATATTCCGGACACTGTAGCTAATAGTAACTTCTGGGACATTGGCCGCCAGTGGACCAACGACCCCATGACCTATGGTGCGGCCGAGCACCAGTTTACTCAGATCCAGATCACCGATAAGGGCCTTGACATTCTCATGGAGAGGATAGAGTTGGTACGTAAGAAAATTGGCTATTCCATTCCGCTGGCATCGGATCATTATGGCCATTTCGACCACAATAACGCCATCAGGCTAGGCCGGGCGGTGGAGAAGTATAGACTGGCATGGTTGGAGGATTTGATCCCCTGGAAATTTACTGAACAATGGAAAACCATTTCTGATGCCATCGAAACGCCAACCACAACAGGAGAGGATATTTACCTGAAGGAAGAGTTCATCAAGTTGATTGATGCGAGGGCCATTGATATTGTGCATCCTGACCTTGCTACTTCAGGCGGCCTGCTGGAAACCAAGAAGATTGGTGACTATGCAGAAGAAAAAGGTGTTGCGATGGCGATGCATTTTGCCGGAACGCCGATATCGTTCATGGCCAACGTTCACTGTGCAGCGGCTACCCAGAATTTCATGGCCCTTGAGCACCATTCGGTGGACCTGGACTACTGGCAGAATTTGGTGAAGATGACCGGCAAGGGCGTCATGATAGAAAAGGGTTTTGCGCCAGTGCCGGATGCACCTGGTTTGGGTGTTGAGCTTAATGAAGAAGTTGTGAAGCAGCACCTTGATCCTGAAAACAACAAATATTTCGCTCCTACGCCAGAGTGGGATGTAGAGAGATCATGGGACAGGCTTTGGAGCTGAGAAAGCCCGATGGAAGTTAATAAGGAAAGGCCCATCATGTGATGGGCCTTTTGCTATTTTGTGTTGTTGAGCTCTCTGAGCATTCCACCAAACACGAATCCGTGAATCGGGAAGATCGAATACCAGTAAAGCCTTCCCCATAAGCCTCTGGGGCGAAAAGTGGCCGTTTGACAAAGCACCCCGTCGTCTATCCTGAACTCCAGCCAGGCCTCGCCAGGCACCTTCATTTCGGCAAACAGCAATAGTCTTTTTTCTGCCCGGTTGGCATACAATACCCGCCAGAAATCCAATGAGTCACCCGCATTGATGTCATTTACGTTGGTTCTGCCTCGCCTGAGGCCCACACCACCCGCCAGCTTATCGAGAAATCCCCGAAGTTTCCAAAGCCAATTGCCATAGTACCAACCAGTTTCTCCGCCCAGCGCCCAAATGCGGTCGAACACTTTTACGCTGTCCTTCACTTTTACGCTTCGTTTGTCTTGCAGGCAGCCGTATACCGGTACTTCAATATATTCTGAAAGGTTTTCGCTGATTCGTCCGCTCACCAGGCTGTCTTTCCAACTTGAGGGCACTACATGCTGATTGATTTTTGAGAAAGCTTTGGCAAGCGACTTGGCATAGCTAATGGTCTTGATGCCCAGAAGTTTGGCCAGGCGGTCGTCGCTGCACACTACCTCCACTTTCATACTGTCGACTAGTGTTACCGCCAGTCGGTAGGAGGTAGAAGTAACAAAAAACAGCCAGTACGAAGAAAGTTTAGGCGTCATTATGGGCAGGGTAAAGACCCATCTTTTCAGTTTTCGTGCCTTGGCGAATCCCAGTAGCATTTCTTTGTAGGTCAGCACGTCGGGCCCTCCTATGTCATAGTTGTCGTTGTAGGTGGCTTTGTTGTGTAACACACTCGACAGAAAAAGAATGACGTCAGTAATGCCAATAGGCTGACAGCGGGTGTTGAGCCACCGGGGAGTGATCATCACAGGTAGCTTCTCCACCAGGTCTCTGATGATTTCAAAAGAAGCACTTCCTGACCCGACGATGATGCCTGCCCGCAAGGTGGTGAGCGCAAAGTTGCCTTGCGACAGGATGTTCTCCACTTCTTTTCTTGAAGCCAGGTGTTTTGAGAGGGTGTCTTCGTTCACAATCCCGCTTAGGTAGATGACCTGTTCGATTTTCTTGCCTGCTACTGCTTCGTTGAAATTGTGGGCGGACTCGCTTTCGAGCTCATTGAATTTGCCTGATGAGCCCGACATTGAGTGAATGAGGTAGTAGGCGGCATCGATATTTTCAGGAATGTTTTTAAGGGTGTCTTTTTTTAGAAAATCGACCTCCACCACTTTTATGTGCTCGATAAGCTGCTTTGGGGGATTGAAGCGGTTGGCGTCTCTTACGCAGCATATCACCTCATGGCCGTGGTTGACCAAAGCCGGAAGCAACCTTTTGCCGATGTAGCCGGTGGCGCCGGTCAGGAGAATTCTCATAGAATTGATTCAAGTTGAAAAGGGAGGAACCTTGTGCTATCAGTATAACCAAGGAAGTGCCGTTCTGTTTATTTGCCGGACGAAACGGCTTTAGTTTAAGGGCTGTCAGGGGACAGCCCTTGGATAGTATTGAGTACAATTTTCTTAGTTTGAGGCTTCACCCTTGGTCTGTCCCCTGACAGGCCAATCTACTGATCAATCCTTTTGCAAAGCTGCTCCATTACCCAGTTTGTTCTTGTGCCAGAAACGCCTGTGCTTGGACATTTTCCCTTGCCGGTCAGCTCGTCTACAATTGTTTGTATGAGGGGTTGCTGAATGTGCTTGGGGATATCAAAGGTCATCCTTTCAGCAGGCTTACCTTCCACTTTTAATGTTACGGAGTGGTCGCTGAAATAAGGGAAAGAGATCTCACCTTTGCTGCCAATGATGGTAGTTACCTCTTCGTCGGAAGCTTCGGAGGTAGCAAAGCACCAGGTTCCTTGTCCGAGCACACCACTTTCAAAAACGAATGAGCCAGTCACAATATCTTCTGCCGGGTAAATATCACCCTGGTTGGCGGCATAGCCATGGGCGTGTTTCACCGGGCCTAGCAGAAAGTCCAGAATATCCAGTTGATGGCAGCCGAGGTCGTAGAAATAACCACCGCCAGCCACATCAGGAAAAATGCGCCAGTTGTCGGGGTCATGCGCCGCACCTACAATATCAGGGTGCAGTGGTTTATTAAGCTTAACATTCACATACCTCACTTCACCAATAACTCCAGATTCGATCAGCGACTTCACCTTCAGAAAGTTGGGCAGCATTCTGCGGTAGTAGGCGATGAATAGCGGAACCCCAGCTCGCTTGCAGGCATCCACCATGGCCTGGCATTCTGATGTGCTCCGAGCCATGGGTTTTTCTACATACACTGGCTTGCCTGCTTTGATAGCTCTGAAAGTGTAGTCGGCATGGGAGCCAGGAGGTGTGGCGATATAGATGGCATTGACGTCAGGGTCGTTGATCAGCTTATCGGCATCGACATACCATTTTGGAACGCCATGACGTTTGGCAAAGTCAGCAGCTTTTTCACCATTGCGTCGCATGACAGCCACAAGGCTTGAGTTTTCTATCTTTTGGAAGGCTGGGCCGCTTTTTACTTCGCATACATCGCCCACGCCAATGATGCCCCAGCGAACTTCTTTGAGGGTGTTAAACATAAAATTTGAGTCTTTCGTAAAAGTTAAAGATAAAAATAAACCCCAGAACTACGGAGGCATTCTGGGGTTTGGGAGAATTCCCTGTATGTTTTGCTAGATCTATTGGCCTCTAGAACTCTATTCGATAACTCAGATTAGGCAAGAAGCCTAGTTGCTGAAACGTTTCAATTTTATCGGTTCTGCTATCAAAGTATTCCCCAAACACATTGTATCTGGCTGTTACATTCTGGACATTGATTGAAAGGATGGACGAATGCCCGGGTTTGTTGCGGCGGTAGCTTATGCCAACATCCAATCGGGCATAGTCTGGCAGGCGTTGGTCATAAGCATTTGTATAATCTAACACTGTTCTGTCCTCAGCGATGCTTTGCCCAAGATTAATCGGCACTTTCCGGTTGCCCCCAGCATAAATCACCCGGGTATTGAAGCCGAGAAGGTTGTCCTTTGTTCTGCCAACCTTAAATTCTTTGCCAGCAATAAAATTACCGGTGAAGTTTCCGTTGAAACGTGTGTTTCGTTCGATGCCATCCGCCCCGGTATACTTCGACTGGTACAGTGAAGAAGTCACCGTATAGTAAAAGCCGTTCGTTAAGAACTTTTCAAGCGTTAGTTCGAGGCCATAGTTGCGCCCGGTTCCGTCGTTGGTTAACGGACGAGTCGTGTAGCCATCTTTGGCGTTCAGTACACTAAATGTTGGCGCCCATTCATCCGTATTTGTCACTTGTGCAATCGGTACATTATAAAGATGCTGATAATAGGCTTCGGCTTTCAGCCGAACGTTGTCCGTTAGCTGTTTTTCATAACCAAGCACAAAATGCCCGGCTTTACTCATCTCGAGGCCCTTGTTGTGCTGAACCAGGGTTCCATCTTCAAGGGTTTCGTTAGCCAGATAGAGCGACGCCGATTCAAGGCGGCTGTGAAGCCCAATGCCTACAGTTATCGATGAACCCTTGGCCACCGCCCATTTTATTCCAAAACGTGGCTCCAGCGCATGCTGGTTTTTCAGAAAAAGGTGCGAATAGTGGAACCCTGTGTTCAACGTGAGGTGCTCACCTGCCCGGTATTGCCATTGTGAGAAACCCTGAAGGAACATCATGCTGCCGTCTGCTTCCAGTCCCGTGTAAGTGGTATCATCAATATTGTGGTAGTAGCTCGAAATAAGGTCGTAGCCGAGGGAGCTGGCAATGATACCTGAACGCAGCGTGTTACGGGCGTTGAACTTCTGATTGAGCATTGTAGACAGTCGATAATCCTTTTTCAGAAAGGATTCCTTGTTGTATACCTGTAGTTTCAGAGAGTCTTCGTCATAAGCGTTTCTGCCCCTGGACGCAGTTAGCTTGGTTTCAATGAAGGTGTCTTTGTTAACAAAGTACACATGCGACAAACCAGCCACGCCCATGTCGGATCGGAAGTTGCTGTTAAACGGGTAGTCCTCTTCGAGGTTGGCTGCCTCGGTTTGTCTGCTCAGGCCGCCAAGCCCCCATAATGAGAAGGCGCCTGCTTTTTGGGTGGGTAGGTGAATTTTGTACGAAAGATCCTGGAACACGATCTCCTCATCACCAAAAATGGGTAACAGCCCCATTTGGTCAAGTAGCGAAAGGGTAGAGTAACGATAATTCACCAGATAAGAAGCTTTTCCATTTTTCTTCAGCGGACCCTCGGCGGCGAAAGCAATACCCAGAACGCCGGCTTGAAATGCATACTCACGCTTATCTATATTTCCCTTGCGCAGGTTAATGTCGAATACCCCACTCAGGGCATTGCCATATTGGGCCGGAAAGGCCCCTGTATAAAAATCTGAATTGGCCAGCATATTGTTGCTCAGGATGCTGATGCCGCCAGCTGCAGAGCCCTCTTCTGCAAAGTGATTCGGGTTTGGTACTTCCACACCCTCCACTCTCCATAATAATCCTCTGGGCGAGTTTCCCCGGATCACGATTTCGTTGGTGATATCGTCGCCACCACCACGCACACCCGCAAACGAGGCAGCCGCCCGGGCCGGATCATCAAAAGTTGCCGCATAACGGCTTGTTTCCTCCACGTTGATGGATTTTGCGCTTACAGTGGCAAAGTCGTTGAGCGGAGCCCCTTTGTCTTGTTCCGAGGCGGTGACAACCACTTCCGCCATTTGAACAATGGATTCGGTCAGGTGAACGTTTAGTACCACTTCCTTTCCAGAGCCAACCAGTACTTCCGGGATCACTTTGTTTTCATAGCCAACAAATGAAACCTGTACATGATGGCGCCCAACAGGTACTTTTTCAATTTTGAAATAGCCGTCAAGGTCGGTTACCGCACCTTTCATGGGGTTGCTGTTGACGATCATTACCGTGGCGCCGGGAACAGGTGCCAAAGACTGTGCATCCAGCACCTGGCCCTTCACTGTTTGAGTTAAATCCTGACTGGCA
Source organism: Imperialibacter sp. EC-SDR9 (assembly GCF_902498805.1). Taxonomy (GTDB): domain Bacteria; phylum Bacteroidota; class Bacteroidia; order Cytophagales; family Cyclobacteriaceae; genus Imperialibacter. The sequence goes on from NZ_LR701581.1 coordinate 86,484, forward strand.
AAGGCAAAAGAATATCCTGAAAGCAAGCTGCTCAGCAGCAAGCATTTAAAAAAATTGTGCATATGTCTATTTTGAGTTTTAAACTTGCTACAATGACGGTAACCGCTACCAAAGGTTTCCAAACAATTGTTTACCTGATGATTTTTTTGACAAAAAGGAGGGACTGGTTGACGAAACCGTTAGTCGTATGGAAGGTGGTAAATAGTTCTACTTTAGGTGCCAAATAATTCACCAGAGTATACAGAGCCATAAAACTTAAACTATTCGTTACTTCTTTCAACAGGATTCATTTAATTCAGTTCTCCTTTGAAACAACACTGTGAAATATTTTAATCATGGACAGACGAACCGCCCTTAAACAAGCCGCCCTTTTTGCTGGTGGAGTGGCGCTCCTGCCATCTTGCTCTTTCGGACCGGAGCGGGTGGCCATGGCACTTAACAATTTGCAGATAGCTGCTGATCAGCAGGATTTGCTCGCCAAAATTGTGCAAACCATTATCCCTTCAGGAGAAATTCCCGGTGCTGACGAGCTTGAAGTCTACAAGTTTGTGCTGGTGATGGCCGACGATTGTATGGACAAGAGCGAGCAGGGTGTATTTACGAGTGGTCTTCAAAAATTTGGCCCTTTTGTTAAGGAAAACTTCGACAAGGCGTTTGCAAAAGGCGACCAGGTGTATAAAGAGAAAGTACTGACTGATATCATGGCTATGGATGATGCTGAAGAGACAGCTAACCCCGGCCTTAAAGACATCAAGTCTTTTCTGGGAACCATCAAACGGTATTCCATACAGGGATACATGTCTTCTCAGTATATCCTGACAGAGAAATTCCCCTACAAACATGTGCCAGGTCCATTTGAGGCATGTGTATCAACTGACGGTTTAATTGTAATGTAATGGCAAATTTTAATATAGACAGCACCAAAGAAAACACCTATGACGCCATCGTCGTAGGATCAGGTATGAGTGGAGGATGGGCTGCCAAAGAGCTGGCAGATAAAGGCTTGAAAACGCTGATTCTTGAGCGGGGAAGGGATGTGAAGCACAATGTAGATTACCCAACCACCAATATGATGCCCTGGGAGTTCAAGCATCGGATGCAGGTGCCGCAGGAAATAGTGGACGAGAATCCGATAGTAAGCAAGTGTTACAATTTTCGGGAAGATTCAATGCACTTCTTCGTGAAAGACAGGGAGCATCCCTACGTGCAAGAGAAACCCTTTGACTGGATCAGGGGCTACCAGGTGGGAGGCAAGTCCATTATGTGGGCGAGACAGACCCAGCGCTGGAGCGACTTCGACTTTGAGGGCCCGGCCAGAGATGGCTTCGCAGTCGATTGGCCAATCAGGTACAAGGACATTGCTCCCTGGTACAGTTACGTCGAGAAGTTCGTAGGCATTGCCGGCTTCAAAGACGGGCTTCCTAACCTTCCTGATGGCGAGTTTTTGCCAGGCTACGACCTGAATTGTGTGGAAGGCTACTTCAAGGAGAAAGTAGAGTCGACCTATAAGGATAGAAATATTATCTCTGCCCGTTGTGCCCACCTTTCCGAGCCTCAGCCTATTCACTTGGAGCAGGGAAGGGGCCAGTGCATGAACAGAACCTTGTGCCAGCGTGGGTGCCCTTTTGGAGGCTACTTCAATAGTAACTCGTCTACGATCCCCTGGGCACTGAAGACTGGAAATGCAACGCTAAGACCATTTTCGGTAGTACATTCCCTGATCTATGATGATGCAAAAGAAAAAGTGACTGGTGTAAGAGTAGTCGATTCCGAATCGAAGGAAATGATCGAGTATTATGCCTCTATTGTGTTTGTGAATGCAGGCGCACTCAATACCAACCTTATTCTTCTGAATTCTACTTCGAACCGATTCCCTAACGGACTGGGCAACGACAACGGCCTCCTTGGAAAGTATGCTGCTTTCCATAACTACAGAGCCAGGGTTTCTGCCCGATATGAAGGGTTTCCTGATAAAACAACAGTAGGCCGTCGTCCCACCAGCGGGTATATACCTCGTTTCCGCAACGTGTATAAGCAGGAAACAGACTTCCTTCGGGGTTACGCTGCCGGCTTCAGTGCCGGCCGCCAGGTGGACAGGAACTATGATGGAGTTGGTGAGTCACTCAAATCAAATTTACTCAACCCTGAATGGGGTGGATGGAGAGTAGGCTCGCATATGATGGGGGAAACTATTCCGAAAGAATCTAACTACTGGGGCATTGACCTAACGCAGAAAGACGAGTGGGGCATTCCATTGCTGAAGGTCAATGTGGACTATGACGACAACGACGAGAAAATGGTCGCCGACTACATAGAGCAGCTAACGGAGATGTTCACAATGGCTGGCTTTACCGACATTCAGTCGAACGATTCCAAACAGGCACCTGGCCTGGATATCCACGAAATGGGCGGTGTGCGCATGGGCAAAGACCCTAAAACATCGCTGCTTGACAAGTGGAACCGGATGCACCTGGCCAAGAATGTTTTCGTTACTGACGGTGCTTGCATGACCTCCACCAGCACACAAAACCCCTCGCTCACCTACATGGCACTAACAGCCAGAGCGGTGGATTTTGCGGTGAAGGAAATGCCGAAGGAGACGACTTAGAAGATAACCGACTACAGCAAAATAACATAAATGAAATGGTGAGCCGACGCTCACCATTTTTTTACAAGAAAAGCGTAAGCGACAGAATACTTCCGAGCTGCTCTCTGACAAACTTGGTGGCTTTGAGTAACTGGGTCTTGGTTGTGTTTTCACTAATTCCCATGTTTTCGCTGATCATTTTTATACTCTGCTGATCCATGATCCTTCTCTGGAAAATTTCTTTTCTTTTTTTCGGAAGCTTGTCCATTACAGCTTCGATATTTCTCAAACACTCCCGGAAGCTGATCTCATCCTGAGTGGAATTGTCGAGGTTAGAGATCAACTCTTTCAAGTCAGTTTCAATGGTGTGAACTCTTGCTATTTTTTGCAGTTGCTTGAATGAAAAATCTCTGGCAATTTTATAGATGAGTCCCTCTAATGACAGAGCGAGATCTAACGTATTTCTCTTGTTCCAGATTGTAATGAAGGTGTCCTGCGTAATTTCTTCGGCAATTTCTTTCGACTTGCAAATCTTAAAAGCAAAGAAATACACCCTCTGAAAATAGTTGTGGTACAACTCTTCAAAAGCCTCTTTGTCGCCGTTTTTGATGGCTTCAACTAGCTGAGGGCGTAGCATTATGTAGGTGTGTTGTAGGTATTAGTTATCTCCTAATGTCGAAAAATAGTTTAGAAATAAAAAAAAGTTACCAGCTCAGTCACCCGTTCGTCTGGCTTTTGGGAGATATATACAAAAGGGTAACCAAGTGAAGACTAGAAAAAAGCAAGAGCTATTTCAAAAGTACCTTTCAGGTCGGGCCAGCGACAAGGAAGTTGACCTGTTGATGCGCCTGATTGATGAAGGGGGTACGGATGACCTTGGCCCGCAAGCGGAGATCATATGGAATGAAAGCCATCTGTTTCCTCAGATGGAAGTTGAGGTCACTGAGCGTTTGACAAATCGCATTGCTGCCTCGCTAGACCAAATGAAAGAGCAGAACCTGCCTAAGACGCTGAGAGTAATGCCTTACTGGCTTCGTGTAGCCGCTGTTTTAGTTCCGGTGGCAGTTTTTAGTGTTGTTTTCTATTTGATCAAGGGAAAGGAAACCTCACTTGTTGCCACTGAACAAGTGGAAACAATTACTTATGTCGAAAAAATCAACCCAAAGGGCCAAAAGTCAACTATTATCCTTTCTGATGGTAGTGTTGTGACCTTGAACGCTGACAGTAAGCTCGTTTATCAGGAACGGTTTGAGGGTAAAGAGCGAAAGGTGACTTTGGAAGGTGAAGCTTTTTTTGATGTGACTAAAGACCCCAGCCGCCCATTTATTATAGAGACCGAACAGTTGATTACAAGGGTTCTGGGCACTTCGTTTACCGTCAGAGCCTATCCGAATGCTGAAGGGGTTAAGGTGGCAGTAGCAACTGGTAAAGTGTCGGTTGAGAAAGCTGGAGGGAAGAAATCAGGAAATGACGGGGAGACTTTGGTATTAGTGCCTGGTGAGATGGGCGTTTTTGAAAAACTTCACCGTACACTCAACAAAGAATCATTCGATGAAAGGGATTTATTCGAATGGAAAGAAGGCTTGATATATTTCGAAAACGCCGAATTCGGAGAAGTATTGGAAAGGCTGGAACAGTGGTATGGCGTTAGCATCAAAGTTGAAAAGAGGATATCGCTAGAAAAGGATTTCAGTGGCGCTTATAAAAACAAGCCTTTGGAACTCGTGCTGGAAGGATTGGCATTCGTCTACGATTTCGAATATGAAATCAAAAGCAAGACCGTAAGAATTTATTAACGCCGCTTTGGACAACAACTAAAATTAACCAACGATAAGCTTATGGAAATAAACACAAGTTAAAAAAGAGTCTCATGAAGCCGACAAAACATGGGGATGGCTTGACGGCAATCATGAGACAAAGTCTGTGTTCTTGAATTTCGCAAACAAAAACTACTTAGACTATGAAATCAAAAGTACTGAAAAAAATTGCAATTATGTCAAAATACGCAGTTTATGGCATGATTCTGCAGACTGTATTATGCACCCTGATATTTGCCAGTGAGGGCGAAGCACAACGAAAAAGCCTTGACGAAATCCTTGTTTCAGTTGAACTGAAGAACCTGAAAATTGAGGAGGCGTTTTCCAGAATAGAGGAAATTACTGAATTCGATTTCGCTTATAAAAGAAGTGATTTTGATACGAGAAAGCGTATTTCGCTAGCTGTGCAAAACCAGCCGATGACAGAGTTACTTCTCGGCATTGCCAGAGAAACAGGATTACAATTCAAAAGAATTGATGAGACCATAAATGTTAGCCGTGCCTTCGAGCAGACAAACCTGGTATCGGAGCTGCTGGCAGTTGTAGCAACTGCGTCGGAAGTGGAAGTAACGGGCAGGGTTACCGACAATGGTGGTAATGGGCTCCCGGGCGTTAACGTACTGATTAAGGGGACAAGCACCGGCACTGTTACGGACTTTGATGGTAATTACAAGTTGCTGGCCGAGGATAATGCTACATTGGTGTTCAGTTTTGTTGGATATAAAACCACAGAAGTAGCGATTGGGGGACGAACTTCGATTAGCGTTACACTGGATGACGATATCGCTGCGTTAGAAGAGATTGTGGTTGTGGGGTATGGAGAGCAGAAGAAGGTGAGCGTGACAAATGCAGTAGCTCAGGTAAATGGCGAGGAATTGACCAAACGCCCTGTTTCAAGCATTCAACAGTCGTTGCAAGGTCAGGCAGCTGGACTAACGGTGCTGGATCAGGGAGGGAGCCCCGGCAGAACGGCAACGACAATGCGGGTAAGAGGTATAACCACACTCGGAAATAAAAACGATGCCCTGGTTATTGTCGACGGTGTTGAGCAACAGCTCACCAATATCAACCCTGGTGATATCGAGTCTGTTTCAATACTGAAGGACGCTGCATCAACAGCTATTTATGGATCCAGAGCTGCTAATGGTGTTATCCTTATTACAACGAAGAGAGCCAAAGAAGGGAAAGTCACTGTGGACTACAGCACGTATTATGCGCTGCAAAACTCGGTAAACAATCCGAAAATGGATATGCCTTCCTACATGAAACTACAGCAAGTGGCGTATGAGAATGCAGGCCTTGTAGTTCCTCAGAAATTTACCGACCAGGGAATAGACGAGTATTTGAGGGGGAACAAAACTGATCCAGAAAAATTTCCTCACGTGAACGAGTGGTACAAGGTTATGCTTTATGCAGCGCCACAGTTCAACCATAACCTGGCAGTGAGTGGAGGTAGTGAGACCTTCAAAGCCAGGATGAGCATGCGATACATGAAGCAAAACTCTATCCTTGATGTCCCTATCGACTACGGTAGCAATTTGCGTGATGTGAGGGTGAATTCCGATTTCAAGGCCTCTGAAAATTTGACGTTCAGCACTGATTTGAATTACAGGAGCAACTACTCTTTGGCACCCGTCAACGAAGCCAACGTTTTTGACAGGTTTATCCACGGCTCTCTTTTTGCTACTCCTAAATATGAAGATGGCACTTATGGACTGAGTACACAAGGCAATAACCCACTAATGTTTGCTGAGCAGCAGGGAACCTCCAAGCTATGGAACGAGAACATCTTTGGAAGTGCTAAAGCACAGTGGAAAATTGTTGATCACCTCACATTCAGTTCACAACTTGCTATGCGGATTGATAATATCCGCAGAAAGGACTTTACCAATGCTTTTTCGAATACAGACAAAAACACCAATATTACCAGGACTGTAGTAAACAATAGCCTAACCGAGATCAGGGACAATTCTACCGAGTATACCTGGAACAACCTACTTTTGTACGACAATGCATTCGGAAACCACGAGGTGAAGGCCCTCCTTGGCTACTCAACCATTGACAACGCCAAAGACTCTTTAAGGGCCTACAGAGAAAGGTTTTATAATAATGACATCCAGTCGATAGGCCAGGGTGCCGACGACGGAACAAAGACCAATTATGGAGTAAATTCTCAGTTTGGGTTAAGGTCATACTTTTCAAGGGTGAATTATTCATACAATGATCGATACTTGCTTGAAATGAATGCCCGGTACGACGGCTCTTCTAGATTTACTGGTAGTAATCAGTACAGCTTTTTCCCTTCTTTCTCTGGAGGGTGGCGTATTTCTGAGGAAGACTTTATGCAGGGAATTGTACCGTTGGATGAATTCAAACTTAGGGCGTCGTGGGGAAAAACTGGAAACCAAACGGTTGGGCTTTATAGCTACTATCAGTCGCTTTTTGCCAGTGCCTATACCTTCAATGGAGTATCTGTAATTGGTTTCCAACCAACCACGATTTCCAATCGAGATATCACCTGGGAGACTACAACTCAAACGGATATCGGTTTTGATGCACAGGTATTTGGCGGTTTTACGGTAGCACTGGATTATTATTTTAAGCGTACAGAAGGAATTTTGCTAAACCTGCCGATTCCAGCTACGATCGGTTTAGGAGCACCGCCCCAAAATGCAGGAGTGGTCGACAATAAGGGAGTTGAGCTACAGCTAGGGTATAGAAATGCCCCCGACAAAGCCCTTCGGTACAATACAACCTTAAATATATCTGCCAATAGAAATAATGTGGTAAGCCTTTCAGGAACTGGGCCATACATCACAGGTAGCGATATCAACCCTCTAACGATAATAGATGAGGGTTTGCCAATCAATTCTCAATGGGGTTATAAAACAGACGGGCTGTTTCAGACTCAGGAGGAGGTGGATTCTTATCCAAATATTGGACCAAATCGTGGGCCTGGCGATGTGAAGTATGTTGATATCAACAATGATGGTCTTATCAATGCCAGCGACAGAGTGGTAATAGGCAAATCATTCCCAGATTTCGTGTTTGCGCTCAATGGCAATGTTTCTTACAAGAATTTTGAGCTTAACCTGCTCCTCCAGGGTGCGTCAGGGGTTGACACTCGCCTGGCAGGTGGTATTGCGGAAAATGGCAATAACGAAGGGTTCGTGCCGGAAATTGTTAGCAAAGGAAATTATTGGACATCTGAAAACACGGATGCCAGATTTCCAAGGCCCTATAAAAGAGACTTGTTGAACATGTATACATCTGATAGAATGATCATAGATGGTTCCTACTTAAGGCTGAAAAATGTTCAGTTGCTGTATAACCTGCCGGACATGTTGGTGACAAAAATGCGTATGACCAGGGCCAACGTTTATGTTTCTGCCACCAATCTGTTCACTATTTCCAAGCTTAATCAATGGGGCCTTGATCCGGAAGTAGGCAATGGGAGGGCGACTTACTACCCTCAGGTTTCTTTGTGGACGCTTGGGGCAAATATTCAGTTTTAATCACCTAAATATTTGAAAAATGAGACTCAATATATATAAAACCTTTTTAGTATTAATAGTAATGGCAATGGCTTCTGCCTGTCAAAAAGATTTGCTCGAAACAGTTCCTGATGACAGACTTTCGGCGGAGAGCTTTTGGAAAACCGAGCGAGACGCCGTTTTGGCAGTTAACGCTGTCTACCCCAATTGCCTTGATGCGGGCGACAGGCTCTTTATGTTTGACGCATTTACAGACATAGGCCATACAAATTCATTCTTCTCGGCTAATGCACAAGTGGAACAAAATGTATTCGACGCATCAAACTCTGTAATAGCTACTCTATGGACAGAACTGTACCAGGGGATAGCAAGTGCCAACTTCGTTCTTGATAATTTAGATAAAATACCTACAGCTGATCAGGCTCTTATTAATCGGGTGAGAGGAGAGGCTAAAGCTTTAAGAGCCTATCAATACATCAAACTTGCAACCAGGTTTGGTGACGTGCCGCTTGTAACGAAAGTGTTGTCAATTGACGAAGGGAAGGCGCTTGAGAGAACATCGATCGACACGATTTGGGATTTTATCGACGACGAACTTTCTGAAGCAGCCGATTTGCTGCCTGTTTCCTACACTCCAGCTGATCTTGGCAGAGTAACAAAAGGTGCTGCCTTCGCATTACAAGCAAGAGCCAACCTCTATGCAGGGCGCTATCAGGCTGCTGCAGATGCTGCGGAAAAGGTAATTGACCTTGGAGTATATCAAATCTATCCCGAGTATGGCACGCTGTTCTCTTACTCTGCAGAAGGTAATAGCGAGGTTATTTTGGACAGGCAATATGTCAAAAGCGTTTTGCCGAACAATATCTTTGGAACCATGGCCCCCTACGGACAGCTTGGTAGAGATGGTGCGAATACTTACGTCCCCACTAAAGCTCTGGCCGACATGTACACAATGGCGAATGGCAGGGAAACTACTGAAGCTTCAAGCGGGTTTGATGCAACTACTCCTTACGAAGGCAGGGATCCGAGGCTAAGGTTTACATTGTACGTTCCGGGTGACATAATGCCCAACGGGCAGGTATTCAATTCTCTCCCAAATAGTGGAACGGCTGACGCTGTTGGAGGCACTTTTTTTGCCACAACGACTGGCTTTACATTGAGGAAGTATGTCAATAGTGAGGATGCCGCAAACCCCACCAACAATGGCATCAATGTCATCCTTATTCGATATGCCGAGGTGGTTCTTACTTACGCAGAGGCGAGAATTGAGCTTGGCCTGATTGACGAAACTACCGTTAATGCAATCAATGAAGTTCGCCAAAGAGGAGATGTGAACCTTCCTGCCATTGCACTCGGTACATCTCAGACTGAATTGAGAGATATTGTAAGGAAGGAGAGGACTGTTGAGCTTGCTTTTGAGGGGCTGAGACTGAATGACATCAGAAGGTGGGGAATCGGAGAGCAGGTTATCCCTGGGGCAGTTGGAGGCATAGATTATGTCGAAGAGGGCGAGATAAAGACCTACGTAGTGCCGTCATTCCAGAAGCAGTTTAACCCATCGAGAGACTATCTTTGGCCAATTCCCTACACTGAAAGGATACTTAGTCCCAATCTATCTCAGAACCCTAACTGGTAAGTCTAGACTCCAATTAGTGTATTTTATCCTAAGGGAGGGCTTCATTTGAGGTCTTCCCTTGTTAAACCTTCCATTTAAACAATCATCAAACATGAGAGGACTACTATTATTCTCTGCGCTTACTCTACTAGTGTTCTCGTCGGTTTTCTCACAAAACTCGACTAAGCCAAATGTAGTGATTATATATTTTGACGATATGGGTTATGGGGATGTTGAGCCCTATGGAATGACAGGCATTCCAACGCCCAATTTCAATAAGCTTGCGGCGGAGGGTTTGAGGTTTACAAACTTCAATGTGGCTCAGGCGGTTTGTACTGCTTCAAGAGCAGCTTTGTTAACCGGAACCTATTCGAATAGAATTGGGATGGCGGGTGCCTTGATTCCTGGCTACACAAAAACTGCTCTCAATCCAAATGAAGAAACTATTGCATCGGTTTTGAAGGGGAATGGCTACGTCACGGGAATGCTCGGCAAATGGCACCTTGGAAATGAGGCTCCCTATTTTCCTTTACAATATGGCTTCGATAGCTTTTATGGTTTACCATATTCTCATGACATATGGCCAGTAGATTACGATGGAAGTCCAATTACGGATAGCACAAATTGGAGGGGCAGATGGCCTCAGCTTCCGGTTATTGAAGGCAATGAGCAGGTTGGCACGGTTACAACGTTGGAGCAGCAATCGATGTGGACAACGAGTCTGACGGATAGGGCTGTATCCTTTATTGAAAAGAATAAAAAGTCACCCTTTTTGTTGTACCTGGCTCACCCACTCCCTCATGTACCGCTTGCGGTGTCAACAAAGTTCAAGGGTAAAAGTGAGTTGGGAACTTTTGGCGATGTTATCATGGAACTCGACTGGTCATTGGGTGAGGTGATGAAAGCGTTGGAAAGATCCGGCGTGGATAAAAACACGCTTTTGATTGTAATGAGCGACAATGGGCCGTGGGCGCATTTCGGCAATCACGCCGGATCAAGTGGAGGATTTAGGGAAGGAAAAAGTACGGCCTTTGAGGGTGGAACAAGAGTACCATGTATGGTAAGGTGGCCTGGGAAAATTCAGGGAGGATATGTGACCGGCGAACTGATGACAAACATGGATATTCTTCCTACTATATGTGCCATTACTGACGCCCCGTTGCCTGCAAATAAGATTGATGGGATCAATTTTGCGCCGTTTTGGTTAGGGCAGGTGAACAAAAGCCCTAGAGATATTTTCTATTACTACTTTGATAAAAATAGCCTCAAGGCCATCAGATATAAGCATTGGAAGCTGGTACTTCCACACCAATCGAATTCTTATGAAAGTGGAAGTCTGGGAAAAGACAGGATACCTGGCCAGGGAACGCAAATAAAAGTTAGCCAGGGACTGTACGACCTTTCGCATGACCCTGGAGAAAGGTATGATGTACAGGAACTCTATCCCCAGGTCGTAGCGGAAATTATGAAGTACGTTGAACTCGCAAGAGAGGATTTGGGTGATGACCTTACCGGAAGAGAGGGAAAAAACATCAGACATCCAGCTTTTACTAAATAGAAATTAGCAAATGTAGTTGAGTGAAATGTAGTCGGGGGAGGCATTTTGGCAGTGCCAAACCCCTGCTATAGTTGCATTCATTTATGAATCAGCACCTGCTATCATCAGTGCTGGTTTGATGAAGAAGGCTTTAATGTATAATTTTCAGTTCAGAGATTCCTAAAGGATATGATACAACGGCCAAATAGTGTTTTAGTTAAACGCCTGCTTGTCGGATTTACCTTAATGTTATCGTTCGCAGGGTGCACTCCGGAAAGCGAATCATTGACGAGAGCTGAACCGGGGGAGAAACCCAACTTCGTCATCATCTTCGCTGACGACATGGGCTACGGTGATCTTGGTGTTTACGGCCACCCCACTATCAAAACGCCCAATTTGGACAAGATGGCTTACGAAGGCCAGAAGTGGACAAATTTCTACGTGGCAGCAAACGTATGTACACCTTCCAGGGCTTGTTTACTCACGGGAAGGTATGCTGTGCGCAATGGGATGACCAGCAACAAACGCTGGGTACTCTTCCCAGACTCGGATGGTGGCTTGCCACAAACTGAGATCACAATTGCCAAGGCGTTGAAGAGTGCAGGATATGCCACTGCAGCAGTAGGCAAGTGGCATTTGGGGCACCTGCCTCAGTATTTACCCACAAGTCATGGCTTTGATTCTTACTTTGGTATCCCTTACAGCAACGATATGGACAGGGTTTCGGTAGAAGGCGGTGATTCAAGGAAGGTTTTCTTGGATCCAAAGATCGAGAATTTCAATGTGCCACTCATGCGCAACGAGGAGATCGTCGAAAGACCTGCTGATCAGAATACAATAACGAAAAGATACACCGAAGAAGCGGTCAATTTTATCACCGATAACAAAGACAAGCCTTTCTTCCTGTACCTGGCGCACAACCTACCCCACGTGCCACTTTTTACGTCCGATGAGTTTCGAGGTACAAGCGAACGGGGTCTTTACGGAGACGTGATAGAAGAAATTGACTGGAGCGCCGGCCAGATTGTGGAGACTTTGAAAAAACTGGGCATTGACAAAAACACACTCGTAGTATTTACCTCCGACAATGGGCCATGGGTGCTTTTCAATAGCCACGGAGGCAGCTCAGGATCCCTTTATGGTGCTAAGGGAACTAGTTACGAGGGAGGCCAGCGGGAGCCTGCCATTTTCTGGTGGCCGGGCACTGTCAAACCAAACGTGGTGTCGGGTATTGGCAGCACGCTGGATATCCTGCCAACCTTTGCCAACCTTGCGGGTGTCGGTCTGCCGCAAGATCGGACCTACGACGGCTACGACCTGTCGCCAGTGTTAAAAGCAGGCGCTTCATCTCCAAGAAATGAAATGATCTACTACCATCAGGAGCGGATATTCGCTGCGAGGAAAGGCGATTACAAGCTTTACTTCTATAAGAATAATCCGGCGGGGTACCCTGAGAAACTGGAGAAGCTGACGAAATATCAACTCTTTAACTTGTCAATCGATCCCTCAGAAAAATATGACGTGATCGAGGATAACCCCCAAATAGCAAAGGAAATAGAAGAGATGGTAGCCAAGCATGAGGCTGGAGTGGAGCCCGTGCTCAACCAGTTGGAAAAGCGTATTGGTGAGTCATTGTCAAGCGAAAGCAAATAAGGTTGTACTGATGCTGCAGGGGATTGATTTAGTAACTGGAGTTGGATACTTTAAGCATTTGGTTCAATTTCGGTATTCAGTTTCATAGCAGAAGTAAAAATTTTTAAAAAGGAAAGGGATTGTATTTGCAATCCTTTCCTTTTTCTTTCTTGACAAATTACATCAGTTTTAAGTATTCAACGGAGGCAATAAGAGGTTTTGAAAGGACTTTTTGAAGTTTGGATGCTGAAACGGACGGCATACCCCCAAATTCGACATTCTTTCGTTTTGGTATTGAACAATATTAAGACCCCCTTAAAAATGGATAAGTATTTTAAGATTACACTAACGGCAGGCTTTTCAGCCATTTTTGTATTCTTCTATTCCTGCAAATCTGATAGAAAGGACGGAAATGCGTCATCCCAAAATTTAAGGCTAATCACCTACAACGTGTGGTACGGTTTCACCGAGGTGCCTGAGAGAAAGAAGGCCTGGATTGACTGGATGAATGAGCAACAACCTGACATTGTCTCACTTCAGGAGCTCAACGAATATACGGAGGAGAAATTAGCTGAAGATGCTAAAAGTTATGGGCATCCATACAGCGCATTACTAAAGGAAGAAGGGTTTCCAACGGGAATCACATCAAAGTATCCTATTGAAGACATTCAGCGAATCCGGGAAGGCTTTCATCATGGATTGATGCGAGTCCGGATACAAGGGATTTATGTTTATGTAATTCATTTACATCCTTCCAACTGGCAGACTAGAAAGGTTGAAATAGATCAGATTCTTCAGAATATTGAATCATTACCCACGGATTCGAAAGTAATCCTTGCAGGTGACTTTAACACATTTTCGCCACTCGACTCTGTTTACTATACACATGGAAGGCTGGAACCATTTTTTGACCAGCGAGATTCACGGTACAATGAACAAAACCTGAATAATGGTCAGCTGGACTACTCAGTCATTCAGCAGGTATTGGATTTTGGATTAATTGATCTTGAGGCCAGCAGACGAGCTTCCGGTTATGAATTTTCCGGGAGCTTTCCAACGTTGATAGAAAAGGAAGGTGAACATGGGGACAAAAGACGGTTAGATTACGTTTTTGTCACTAAGGATGTAGCAAAAAAGGTTACCCGTGCTGAGATCATTACCACAGATACCGCTTTGATTTTGTCAGATCATTTACCAGTTGTTGTAGACTTGGATATATGACATTGGGCATTGCTTTCAGCGACCCCCTCACTGTGGCTGCCTTTTCTCAAAAACCAAATATGATTGTTTTCAATAGAAGCATACGCCCAGTCTCCTGTGGTATAACGCTGACTAAGCCAAAAAATGTACGACTTAGGCCAGCATCACCGTTGCATACATGATCCGCTGAACGGATGAAGTCTCTCGTGAGAATAAATTGGTAAAATACGCTCCGGCCTACATCTTTCTATTCAATATTGCTATTAACAAGCCGTTTGATAAAGTTCAATGACTGGCCCGGTTGGGTCGATTATATTTCTTATTTTGGCCATTGTAAAAATCCTCTTGGATGACTAAAAAGCTTTCAATTTTCGTTTTGGCAATAGGTATGGCGCTTTCCTGTTCTACGCCAACAAGCAAAACTTCTTCTGCAACCCAGTCGCAAGCTGGGGACTCGGCTAATGCTCCTGAAGAAATGGTCTTCATCCCGTCTGGTGCCTTTACAATGGGCGGTAAATCGGATCAGGCTTCACCCAATGAGTACCCTAATCATCAGGTAGAGGTTTCTGCCTTTTTCATGGATGAGCATGAGGTAACCAATGCACAGTTCAAAGCATTTATTGACGCCACGGGCTATGTGACTATTGCCGAGAGAGCCATCGATTGGGAGGAAATGGCCAAGCAGCTGCCTCCTGGCACACCTAAGCCAGCGGATTCAATCCTGGCACCAGGCTCCCTGGTTTTCCGAGCCACTGAAGGCCCTGTAAACCTGCGGGACTACAGCCAGTGGTGGGAGTGGGTGATTGGTGCCAACTGGCAGCACCCGGAAGGCCCAGGGTCATCTCTTGATGGGAAAATGAATTTTCCTGTTGTGCATATCGCTTACGACGATGCCCTGGCATACGCCCAATGGGCTGGCAAGAGATTGCCTACCGAAGCGGAGTGGGAGTGGGCCTCGATGGGAGGGCAGGAAGGTGTGAAATACCCGTGGGGTAATGAATCGGTGGAGACTGCATTTACTAAAGCGAATTTCTGGCAGGGCTTCTTTCCCTACAATAACGAGGAGAAGGATGGCTTTTTTGGTGCTGCGCCAGTCAAGTCATTTCCGGCCAATGGCTATGGGTTGTACGATATGGCTGGCAATGTGTGGGAGTGGTGCTCCGACAAATACCACGAAGATGCCTATAAAATGGCCGAGGAAAATGGCAAAGTTGAAGACCCCAAGGGTCCGGAAACGTTCTACGACCCCAACGAGCCCTATGCTGAAAAACATGTGGTGCGGGGCGGGTCTTTCCTCTGCAACGACAGTTACTGTAGCGGCTATCGGGTAGCCCGCCGCATGAGCTCCAGCCACGACTCAGGCCTTAATCATACGGGGTTCAGGTGTGTGAAGGATATTTAGAAAAATTAGCTATTTGCTAGCTCTTTTTCGTAGTGAAGTAGCATAATATCGTTTGCTGCAAGGGGTATTTCTGCAATTGTCTCGCCCTTCAAGTTCGCAAATTCAATTTCAAAGGCTGAATTGTTGTGGACCTCAACTACGGTTCCAACCTGCCCCGACACCAGACCAAACTCTGGCATATCTTTAACGAGCGCAACGGTGTCCAGTAGTTTTATTTTTGTTCTTTTCATTACCTATACTTTTAAGTAACAGGATGTAAGCTTTGGAAATTGTTCACTATTTGGAATTATCCAAACCGTAATTAACAGAGCTTCTTTATCAAAGATACGTATATTGATTGGAACGGAATAGCGCCTACCAAACTTGTCTGCTAACTTTTCATGAGCTTCAGATATTGCAATGCCCTCAAGAATTGCATTGATAAGTACTCCAACATCGTCTTCTGTAAGGCCCAATACTGCTTCAAAAACTCTCGCTTTATATTTACCGGTAGGATGGCTTTTGTTTAAGCAATATTCCCGCAGCTTTCTTTCGGAAACAATTGCGTTTTTATGGTTAGGTAATAATTTCAGAGGAAAGTTAGTCATTGTTGATCTAATGATCTGATCCTGTTTTTTACCATCGTCGCACCAGGATTAATTTTCAGGTATCTTTCGTAATATTCCAGGGCCTTTTTTCGATCTCCTTTTTTGTCCCGGTATATGTCGCCGACTGTCAGATAAGCGGAGCTGCTTTTAGGATAGTTTTCAATATTCAAGAGGTAGCATTCAAGTGCCTTGTCGTATTCTTTTCGGACCATAAAGTTGTAGGCCACGACGTTAACGACTACTTCGGGTGGTGGAAATGAAAAATGGACATCTTCGGAGAATCGTTCAAAATGGGTTTTTAGTTTTGCTGCATCAGGGCTATCCGACTCGATGTTGATGCGGTATTTCTCAAAAATAAAATGGAGCCCATCCAACTCTGCGAAAAGTGGCACAGAACCATGGGTTTCAGTTTCGTATTTTTCATAGTTGAATCTAAATCCCGATGCTCCAGATGTTTGCAAGGTCGTCACAATTCTATCGACAGCCCGATCTGTTGTTAAACGCTTTGAGCTGTTTCCATTGTTGCGATTGGACAGGCCTAAGAAGAATGACTTGTTAGCAAGTTTTGCTTGCATGGCCTCTTCTTCGAATTTTTTTATCACCATATTATCGTCCCATCCAACGGTCGGATCGATGGCGATAAAGGCATTGAACAGACCCGGCCGGGAACAGGCTGAATAGAGCGCCAGCAAACCGCCAAGAGAATGCCCAACGAATAGTCTAAATGGAGCCGTGAGGTAAGTTTTGTCGATGTGAGGGATCAGCTCTTTCTCGATAAAGTCTAGAAACTCCTCTCCGCCGCCAGTCGTGTTAGCCCTACTATTGGGTTTCTCCAACAATGAGTCATTGCTGGTTGGGGTCAAGTCCCGCCACCTGTCTGTATTGCCAATGGCAACGACTATCATTTGTGGAAGGTAGAACGGTGACCTGGCATCAACAATGCCGCTTACACTGTGAAAGTGACTCTCACCATCAAGCACATACATCACGGGATAGCTCTTCGGATGGGATGATTTATTACTGTAGCCATCAGGCAGATACACCGCATAGTGCCGTTTTTCATTCAGGATTTTGGAATGAATAACATGCGATTTGCCGATAACAATATCAGTGCCTCCCTCTTGCGCCAATGCGTTGATTGACACAAGCGATATGAAAATAGGTAGAAGAAGTTTCAATACACCTGTTTAAGCCTTGACTATTGCAGATGAATATACTAAATGTTTCCCAAACAGTTCACTTACATATACCTAGAACTCCACCTCGTATAAAAACGACAACTGCTTCTCCTGGACGCTTTGTGGAACCATACTAAACAGCTTGTTGCGCAACCCGGCTGCCCAGGGCTTTTCCCATTGAGCCATCCGACCTATTCGCCATGAGTTTTCGACGATCTTTTTGGTTCGTGGCTTCCTGACCTTTTCGAATCGGCGGAACTTCTCCTCAATGCTTCCAGCGCCCTGCAGGATCGAGTAAAGAAAGGCTGCATCTTCAATCGCCTGGCAGGCCCCCTGTCCCATATTGGGCGTGGTAGCGTGACCGGCATCGCCCGTCAGCAGCACCTTACCAAAAGCAAACTTATCGATCGGAGCCAGGTCGATGATGTCACCCCAGATGATGTCTTCCTGTGCCGCACTCTGGATGAGTTCTGCCACTGGTTCATGGAAGTCGTCGAAGTGCCATAGGAGGTTTCCTTTTTTGAAGTTGCGCACCGACAGGTCATGCTGCCTTGCGTTGAGGCAGGCAAACCAGTAAATCCTATCATCCTTCAATGGAACGATGCCAAATCGTGCGCCTTCTCCCCATGTTTCTGAAGGCAGCTCTATCCGTTGTTTGGGTTGCGGAACCACAGCTCTCCAGCAGGTGTAGCCGGCATATCGTGGTGCCGACATAGGTAAAAATTGCTTTCTTATTTGGGAGTGAATGCCGTCAGCGGCTATTAAAAAATCGCCGGAGGCTGAGGTTCCGTCAGTAAACTTTACTTCGACGCCAGATGCGCTTTCACTGCAGCTCTCCGCTTTTTTTCCGGTGACGAGTTTAGTTTTCTTAAGGTTTTTGAGTAATACTGCGTGCAGGTCGGCACGGTGAATAGCAAAGTTATCAACACCATATTTTGCGCTTATTTTTAGTGAATCTACCTGAGTAATGAGAGCTCCCTCTTTGGTCAAAAGTTTTGCGCTGGGAAGTAGCTGACCTGCGGCCAGCACTTCGTCCTTCAGGCCCAGATGGTCAAATGCTTTGACAGCATTCGCTGCCAGACCAAGACCGGCGCCCACAGATTTGAACTCCGATGCTGCTTCATATACTTCTACTTCATGCCCTAGCTTTTCCAGTGCGATGGCGGCCGTTAACCCTCCTATTCCGCCTCCTGCTATTACTGCCTTCATATTTTAATAATTTGGTTATGCAATTTTACGGCAAAGAGCAGTGCTGGAATGTTCCAAACCCGCCAAAGCACTTGCCAATCACGACAAAGTAGTTAAATTGACGCCCATGATGATATCAGCCAATATCGTGGGGCACCTGATGAAGAAAGTGGAAGTGGCGGGGTATGGCCATTTACTGCAAAATTCTACAGATTATACATCGGTGGGATCCTTGTCCACCACAGCCATGATACCCGCCGAAATGTTTTTTCGGATAATTGAACATGTCAATGCACACTATCCGGATGGACAAATGGCCTACGATATTGAGTACAAGCACTTTTCACTTGGACAAATTAACATGCTGGGGGCACTGGGTCAGCTAGTGCAGGTAAGTCCTACGCTGGAGGATGTGTCGGAAGCTTTCTACAAATATTACGGAAAGCTAAATGGCATTTTTAGTCCGGCCGTTGAACGAAGGGGTGAGTATGTTGCTTCCAAAATTACAACTAGTAATCCTACCCTCTGGAAGCTACGTCCCTTTCAGGTAACTATCGAAATGTTCCTTTACGGAATGATGAGGATAGTGAAAGAATGGTTCGATGCTGAAATAGCCGAGCCTGTTTCGCTTACCCTTCCTTACGAGTTACCAGGGCCTGAGCGGTCGGTAATGAGGAGGACAGTGGGTATTGAGCCGTTGATGGGGGACGGTTGTTATTTGGTGTTTAAAGCGGATGTTTTCTTGCGACCCCTGCCGTTCGCCAACCCGCAGCTATGGGAGCATTTGAAACAATACCTTGAGCAGAGCGCACAGCAAGACAAAGAATTGTTCAAGACTCAGCTTGAGGCCTATTTAAAGACCAAGATTAAAAACACCCCCGACTTAAAAGCGGCAGCCAACCATTTCTCGTTGAGTGAGAGGAGCTTGCAAAGGAAGCTGCAAAGTGAAAAAACAGCCTTCCAGCGGGTGATTGACGAAGTGAGAAAAGATTTGGCGTGCCAACTGCTCCGCAACGACCGACTGAGCTTAAAAGAAATTGCTTTTGAATGTGGGTTCTCTGATCCCAACTCTTTCTTTAAAGCATTTAAAAAATGGACTGATAAAACGCCGGATCAGTGGCGAAATACAGGCTAAAACCAATTCTACGGCATCGCCAGTAGAGTAAGGTTTTTACATACTACCAAAAGAGGTGTCAAGGCATTTCAATCACCTGTTTCCCACATTTGCAGCCTTGCCGAAATAATGAACTCACGCTTCGTGTATTGTAGAGATGTACCATTCTTTTTTAATAAAAAAAGACATTGATATTATGTAAAATTTTAGAAAAAACTTTAGCTTTAGATAGCTGCCTTTGATTTTTTCTAATTTCCGACATTAACCGAAAGGACTATGAAGTTGATTTTGGTGATAGAAGACGATCTGGGCGTTCGTGAAAACACAGTCGACATTTTGGAGCTGGAAGGCTATCAGGTGATTGCTGCAGTCAATGGAAAAGAAGGAGTGGCATTAGCGGAGCAAAATATCCCTGACTTGATTCTCTGCGATGTTTCGATGCCTTATTTGGATGGGTTTGGCGTTTTTATGCAGTTGGCCAAGAACTTGAAAACAGCTGGCATTCCTTTCATTTTTGTTACCGGCCAGGCACATTCTTCAGATCAAATGAACGGAATTCAACTTGGTGCAGATGATTATATCATCAAGCCATACGATGTCGATGTCCTCCTTGCAACTATCAAGTCCAGGATTGAGAAGCATGAGAAGAACAAGGAAGAAATGGGCAGAGAACTTTCCGCCTATGTTCATGAGCTGGAAACGTTGCTTTACATGACCTCCCACAGAGTGCGTTCACCTATGGCCCGCTGCCTTGGACTCATTGGCTTATTGGAAAACGAATATGTGAATGGCAACCTGAATGATGAAATGAAAGCCACTCTTACCTACTTGAAAGAGAGCGTACGGTCTCTTGACGAGTTTACCAGGGATCTCACTCAATTTATGAGTGAATCTCACGGCACCAGAAGCACAAAGCTAGAAGCATACAGGAACTTGTTTGATCAAAAACATGAGGAGTTGGAGTAAGCAAAGCGCAGGGAGAGTTTGTCTTATTTTATCTGGGCCGGCATTGAAAAAGGCTAGTGTTCTCAAATAAATTGCGGGCAAAATATGCCGAGAACCGAATTGTAAAGAAATTGTAAAAGGTCTGTAAAAAAACTGGCTTCGTGTAACTCTTTGATGGATGTGGAGTAAGTTAGTAAGACCTAACACGCCTCGCTATGATTCGGAACTACCTCCTCATTGCATTTCGTAACCTGCTCAAGCAAAAACTTTTTAGTTTCATTAACATTTTCAGCCTCGCTATTGGCTTAGCGGCGTCCATCGTTATCTACCTGTTTATTCAGGATGAAACCAGCTTCGATCAATTCCATTCGCTAAAGGAAAACATTTACCGGCTCGATGAGATTCAGAGCTTTCCTGGTACCAACACTCAAAAAGTAGCCTTGTCTATGCCGGGCATGGGGCCGTTCATGCAGCAGGATTTCCCTCAGGTGAAGCGGTACGCACGGTTCATGGGAAACGACAATATGCTACTTGAGGTGGGTGAAAGGAAGATCAAAGTTAAAATGGGAGCCAATGTGGATAGCACTTTTCTCCGGATGTTTGACTTTGGCGTAGTTGAGGGTGATAGGGAAAATGCGTTGAACGACCCACTCACCATGGTAGTGACAGAGGGGTTAGCCTTGAAGCTTTTTGAGAGAAAAGACGTGATGGGGGAGGTGGTGACGTGGGGCGATAAGTCATACAAGATTACCGGGATAATGAAGGATGTGCCCGAAAACTCACATTTGCAATTCGAGGTGCTTGTTTCCATGGCGACCATTGTCAGAGACAATCCGGGTCTTAATACCGCCTGGGGCAGCAACTGGATGGTGACCTACCTTGAACTGCACCCGGGTACAAACGTGGACGAAATGTCTGCCGGGTTCAACGATTTTCTACTTAAGCATGGTGGTGAGGATATTCTGGACTACTACAAATTATTTTTGCAGCCATTGACAGATGTGCATTTGGGGTCGATAGATATTGAGCACGACTACCACAATTACCGAAAATTCAATGGCGAGTACATTGGCACCTTTGAGCTCGTGGGAATCTTCATTCTGCTTATCGCCGGGGTGAACTTCACCAATCTGGTTACCGCCAGAGCCTCTTATCGCTTCAAGGAAGTTGGTATTCGCAAGTCAATTGGAGCCAAAAAAGGTCAGCTCTTTTCTCAGTTCCTTATTGAGTCAACCATTTTGGCTTTCCTGGCGTTGATCCTGGCGCTGTTCCTGGATCTCCTCCTTATTCCCTTTTTGAATACACTGATTGGAAGGGAGCTGAGCTTGCTTTCCTACCTTGGGCAACCCTCATTTTGGGGCGGGCTTTTCTTCATTACTTTGATGTTGGGGTTGATTGGTGGGATTTATCCGGCACTTTTTATGGCCTCATTTAAGACCGTCAGCATCATTAAAGGAGCAAATGTAAAGAGTGGTAAGTCGTGGCTGGGAAACTCGCTGATAGTAGTGCAGTTTGGTCTGGCATTGGCGATGATCGTAAGCACTTTCGTGGTGTTGCAGCAGCTCAGCTTCATGCAAAACAAAGACATTGGCTTCGATAAGGATCACATTGTGCAGGTAAGCCTGAATGGGGATGCTAACAAGAAGTTTGACCTGATCAAAAGCGACTTGCTCAACCAAACCGACATTCTTGGCGTAACAGCCTCCGGTCAGCGGCTGGGCAACAATTTCCACCAGTGGGGCTTTAAGTACAAGTCGGATTCAGGAGTAATGGACATTACGCCCTCCAATGTGAACGTAGATTATGATTTCCTTGAGGTATTTGGTATAAAACTGAAAGAAGGGAGAGGTTTCTCGAAGGAATATGCGCAAGACAATGGCATGTCGTTCATTATCAATGAGTCGCTGGCCAAAGACCTGAATTTGTCAGAACCGATAGGAGCAAAGGCGGGCCATGGGTGGTTTCACAACGACTCGCTGGGAACAATTATAGGGGTGACTGAAGATTTTAACTTTAATTCGCTGCACTATGCCGTCAACACGCTATCGATGGTGGTGCACCCTGAATGGGGTTATCAGGAAATGTCAGTGAAAATCAATGGACAAAACATTGAGGCGGCCCTTAAAGAACTCGACGAGGTGTGGACGAAACATGTTGGCAGGTTTCCACTGGAGTACACCTTTCTGGATGCTCATTTTGAGGAGCTCTACCGGTCAGACAAACAAATGAGTGCCGTGGTGACTATCATGGGCGTGTTGGCCATCCTTATCGCCTGTATGGGGCTATTTGGTTTGGCTGCCATCACTACCGAGAGAAGGATCAAGGAGATAGGGATCAGGAAAGTGCTGGGCGCTTCGGTGATCAATATCATGTTTGGCTTGAGCAAAAGCTTTGTGTTACTCATTTTGATAGCCTTTGTGATTATGTCACCGCTTGCATGGCTTTTCCTTGGTAAGTGGCTGGACAACTTTGCTTATCACATCGACATTAACCCAGTGGTTTTCGTAGCATCGATGGTCATTGCTGTCGCCATTGCCCTGGCGACGATCAGCTACCATACACTCAAATCCGCCAAAGCCAATCCGGTAGATGCGCTGAGGTATGAGTAAGGGTGTGGGTTGGAGGCACTGAGGCTTGTTGTACCGTCACTCCTGCGCAGGCAGGAGTCTCGAAGAATAATGCAGATTCTTAGGCTGGTACTTTTTGCTTTTCTCTGTCATAGATCAGCACTTTAGTACGTTCAATGTTTTCCGCCAGTATTTTATTCTTGATCGGCTGATCGGTGAGCATGTCAACTCGTCTGCCAAAAAAAAGCTCAGCATCTTCTAAAAAATCAAGCAGCAGGCTGCCCTTTACTACCGGGTCAGCTTCATTTATTTCTACAAGCAGGTCAATATCACTCCTTTCGGCGTCGAATTTGTTGCTCACCGATGACCCAAAAGCGTACAGCTTGCTCACATGGTTTTTTGAGCAGACTTTACTGAACTCCTTCTCTCTGCGAGATATGTAGTCAACGACGAACATATATTAAAGGTAGTGAAGTGATTCGAATAATCCATTTTTGGTTGAGCGGCCACCTACATGTGGGAGATTGAAATGATCAAATTCCTGAGAAAAGAAAAGGGCCTCTCACAATAGGACACCTGGATGCTCAGTATGGTGGTGGTAGATTTGAAGATCACCGAGCTGGTAGGTGGCATGTGGGCGTGCATGCCATGCTGCCTAAGGAGGTTTTTGTAGACTAACTTACCAATCAAGGCGGTGGACTCACAGCCGTCCAGCCGCCGTCCACTATCACAGTTTGCCCCGTGATTTGACCGGAGTGGGGCGACAGAAAGAACAGAACAGCGTTAGCGATATCCGCAACTGTAGCAGCTCTGCCGGTAGGAGTGATGGCATTCCAGGCACCCATATAATCGTCTTCCAGAGCCATGGTGCGCTCAGTGATAGTGGCGCCAGGAGATACAGCATTCACGGTTATTTGATGCGAGCCCAGTTCTGCACCCAGGGTTTTGGCCATAAATTGGATCGCTGCTTTTGATACACCGTAAGCGGCAAGATCCGGATGGTATTGGTGGCCGGTAACAGAAGACATCATAACAACCCGGCCTTCAGATTTTTGCTTGATAAACTGCAAAGCGGCCTGTTGAGTGAGGAAGAAAGTGCCTTGCAGGTTCACAGCGCAAATGCGCTGAAAGTTCTCCACTTTATATTCCAGAAACTTGCCGAAGGTGGTGATGCCAGCATTGGCAATGGCCATGTCCAGTTTGCCGTAGGTGTCAACGGCTTTGCCAATCAATCCTTGTATGGTTTCCAGTGTGCTGGAATCACCCGCAAACGGCACACATTTGCCCCCTTCTTTGGTAATAGCGTCTGCGGCCTGCTTTGCCACCTTTTCATCAATATCGTTGAGCACCACGCTGGCGCCTCTTTGGGTAAGCTGTCTGGCTATTTCGAAGCCGATGCCGATACCGGCACCGGTGATGATGGCTATTTTGTCCTTGAATAATTGATCCATTTCAAAAGGGTGTTTATAGACGAAATTTTATCACAAACGAAATGTCATACTGAGCTTGTCGAAGTATAGCTTATTGAAAACACATTTTTTACGGCTTTAAAACTGTCTTCGACAGGCTCAGACTGACATTCTTCTTTACAACCCTCCAGGCATGAAGGCGGGCTTTCTGATCCCTCCCTTTAGGGCCGGGGTAAAGGATCAGAGAGGATCGTGTCTAATGCGAATCCCGCTTCACCTCTTTGCCCGACTTGCCTCGCAGGAAGTCGAGGTCAGTGCCCAGGTGAGACTGCTCCACGTGGTCGATGTAAAGCTTCACATAGCCACGGTCGTAACCCAGGTCAGGCGCTTTCCACTTCTTCTTCCTTTCAGCCAACACCGCATCCGACACATGCAGTTGCAGTTTTCTTTTTGGCACATCCAACTCAATCAGATCACCATTTTCTACCAGCGCCAAATTGCCACCCGCAGCTGCTTCAGGTGACACGTGCAGAATCACCGTGCCAAAGGCAGTGCCGCTCATGCGTCCGTCGGAAATACGAATCATGTCGGTTACGCCCTTATCAAGCAATTTTTTAGGCATGCCCATATTGCCCACCTCGGGCATACCAGGGTAACCTTTAGGGCCTACGTTCTTCAAAACCAGAATGCAGGTTTCATCTACCTCCAAAGCTGGGTCATCAATTTTTGCTTTGAAATCCTCGATGTCTTCAAATACTACAGCTTTTCCTTTGTGCACCATCAACGCTGGCGTTGCGGCGTTGGGCTTGATAATGGCGCCATTTTCAGCCAGGTTGCCTTTTACCACCGCTATGCCAGAGTCCTTTTTAAAAGGTTTGGCAACAGAGGCAATCACCTTATCATTGAAATTTTCCGACCGGGCTACATTTTCGCCCATTGTCTTTCCGGTTACGGTGAGCGCATCCTTGTTGATCAAAGGAAGAAGCTCCTTGATGACAGCGGGCAAGCCTCCGGCATAGAAGAACTCTTCCATCATGAACTGACCGGAAGGTTGCAGGTTGGCTAGCAGAGGAATTTTGGATGAGAATTTATCGAAGTCTTCGAGGTCGAGCTTGATGCCAGCACGGCCAGCAATGGCTAGCAGGTGAATCACAAAGTTGGTAGAACCCCCCACAGCAGCATTTAGCATGATGCTGTTTTCAAATGCTTCCCTTGTCAGGATTTTAGACACAACCAGGTCTTCTTTCACCATTTCCACAATCCGGCGGCCGCTCATTTGAGCCAATACTTTTCTTCTGGAGTCGGCAGCAGGAATAGCGGCGTTCTCTGGCAGGGTAAGCCCAAGCGACTCCACCATACAGGCCATGGTAGAGGCAGTGCCCATCACGGCACAATGGCCCTGGCTGCGGCACATGCAGGCTTCGGCTGTCATGAACTCATCCTGGCTCATCTCACCCCGGCGGTTAGCTTCGCTGAAGCGCCAAATGTCAGTGGTGCCTATATCTCTGCCCCGGTACTTGCCGTTAAGCATAGGTCCACCTGAAACGAAAATGGTGGGCAGGTCAACACTGGTAGCTCCCATCAGGATAGAAGGTGTTGTTTTGTCGCAGCCACCCAACAGCACCACGCCGTCGATGGGGTTAGCCCTGATGCTCTCCTCAGCATCCATGCTGGCCAGGTTACGGTAGAGCATGGCAGTGGGTTTGATCAGTGTTTCGCCGAGCGACATCACCGGAAACTCCAGCGGAAAGCCACCAGCTTCCCAAACCCCCTTTTTTACCGATTCGGCCAACTCTCTGAAGTGTCCATTGCACGGAGTCAACTCCGACCAGGTGTTGCATATGCCTATCACCGGCTTTCCTTCAAACTCATCGTGCGGAGTACCCTGATTTTTCATCCAGGCCCTGTAGATGAACCCGTCTTTCCCCTTTTTGCCAAACCAGTTCTGGCTGCGTAATTTTTTCATGTAAGTAAGTAATTGTAGGTGTTTTTTCTTCTTCTATATAATGACTTCCTTTTTGGGCTTTTCAATATTCTTCTCTAGTTCCGCCTGTAGTCGGGCAGGTTTTGTGTTCCCAACTTCCGTCTCCCGACTTCGGTCTTCTGTCTCCTATCTCCTGACTTAGGTCTCCCGTCTTCTAACTTCATTCTCCTATCTTCTGACTTCCGTCTCCCGTCTCCTGCCTTCGGTCTTCCGTCTCCTGACTTCCGTCTTCGGTCTCCTTCCTTCCTCCTCAATACGTCGCTCTTCCTCCGCTAATATCAAAAACAAACCCAGTGTTGAAGCTTGCCTCTTTCGAGACGATCCAGCAGGAGAGGGCCGCCACCTCTTCGATGGTTCCCATCCGCTTCATGGGTATTTTGTCGGTCATGTACTTCAACATTGCCGGGTCGGTGTTTTCATTAAACTCCGTAGCAATTACAGCTGGCGCAATACCGTTTACAGTGATGCCTGATTCCGCATATTCTTTTCCCGCCCCTTTCACTAGTCCAATCAGCCCTGATTTGCTTGCCGCATAGCCCATCATGCCCGGGTTGCCTTCTTTGCCACCAATGGAGGTCACATGAAGGATTCTGCCATAGCCTGCCTTTAGCATGGGAGCGATAGCATGCTTGGTAAGCAAAAATGCACCTCGCAGGTTGATAGCAATCACCTTGTCGAATACATCAGTGGTGTAGTCGCCGATTTTCACGTTGGTTTCCCCCACAATACCGGCACAGTTGACCATCACATCCAACCGACCATTTGCAGCTACCACTTTTTGGACAAGGGCCTGTATTTCTTTTTCTGAGGTTACATCCACTATTTCTCCGGATACCTTCAATCCATTGCCGGTAAGTTCCTTTACAGTGGCATCCAATTCTTTCTGAAGTACATCCAGAATCACAACCGTTGCACCTTCTGAGGCCAATCTTTTGGCTACTCCTTTACCAATCCCTCTGGCTCCGCCAGCGACAATGGCTACCTGATTTTCAAATCTTTCCATGTAATATTAAACTTAAGGTTTTCCTCGCTATATGCATAACCACTTTGCACAGATAGCTTGAAAAGCATAAAAAAAACCCGAAACATTGTGCTTCGGGTTCTGAATACTTCGGGTTGCGAAGCTTTTTACTTTAAATCACTGAAATCAAAATCTTCCAGGAATTTCGTGGTGAACTTGCCTGACTTGAATTTAGGGTCGTCCATCAGTTTGATATGGAATGGAATGGTGGTTTTAATTCCCTCAATCACAAACTCCGACAAAGCCCTTTTCATTCTCGTAATCGCTTCTTCACGGCTTTGGGCCGACACAATGAGCTTGGCAATCATGGAGTCGTAGTTAGGTGGAATGGTATAGCCTGCATACACGTGACTGTCCACTCTCACACCGTGCCCGCCTGGTAGGTGAAGGTTTGTTATTTTACCCGGGCTTGGACGGAATCCGTTTCCTGGGTCTTCAGCGTTGATTCTGCACTCCATTGAGTGAAGTTTTGGGAAGTAGTTCTTGCCGGAAATAGGCACCCCCGCAGCGACTTGAATTTGCTCTTTGATCAGGTCAAAATCTGTTACCTCCTCGGTGATTGGGTGCTCCACCTGAATCCTGGTATTCATTTCCATGAAGTAGAAATCTCCATGCTTGTCCACAAGAAATTCAATGGTACCTGCTCCTTCATACCCTATGGCTTCGGCACCAGCAATGGCCGCAGCACCCATTTTCTCTCTCAGCTCCTGAGAAACTATAGGAGAGGGGGTTTCCTCTACCAGCTTTTGGTGACGACGTTGTATTGAGCAATCTCTCTCCGAAAGGTGGCAGGCCCTGCCTTTACTATCTCCAACAATTTGAATTTCTATATGGCGTGGCTCTTCAACAAACTTTTCGAGATAGAGGCCATCGTTCCCAAAGGCTGCGGCAGATTCCATTCTGGCATCATCCCAGGCTTTTTGAAATTCTGACTCTTGTTTCACCAGGCGCATACCCCGGCCACCACCGCCGGCAGTAGCCTTCAATAGCACCGGATAGCCTACTTCGGCGGCCAATTTTTTGCCCTGTGCCACCGAGTCTAACAGACCCTCAGATCCGGGGATAATAGGCACACCAGCCTTTTTCATGGTATCTTTGGCAGTAGCTTTGTCTCCCATTGAGTTGATCATCTCGGGACTGGCACCAATGAATTTGATGCCATATTCCTGACAAATGCGTGAAAATTCAGCGTTTTCAGAAAGGAAACCATAGCCGGGGTGAATGGCATCGGCATTGGTGATTTCAGCCGCTGAAATCAGATTGGGCATTTTCAGGTACGACTTGGCACTTGGCGGAGGGCCTATGCAAACTGCCTCGTCAGCAAATCTAACGTGAAGGCTGTCTTTGTCGGCTGTGGAATAAACGGCCACCGTTTTAATACCCATCTCCCTACAGGTTCTTATGATCCTCAGGGCGATTTCTCCTCTATTGGCTATTAATATCTTTTTGAACACAATGATTTGGGTTTATCCTGACAAATAAATATGACTTCAATATTCCTCAAATGCTGGCCTTACGACGGGTCAACTAGGAATAATGGCTGATCATATTCTACCGGACTAGCGTTGTCTACCAATACCTTCACGATGGTTCCGGAAACTTCAGATTCGATTTCATTAAAGAGCTTCATGGCTTCAATAATACAAACTGGTTGCCCTGACTTCACTTTGTCCCCAACCTTTACAAATACGTCAGTTTCAGGATTAGCGGAGCGGTAGAATGTACCGATCATAGGAGACTTGATAGTAAGGTATTTGCTTTCGTCATTACCAGATTTTGGTGCAGGTGCTGCCGGAGCTGCAGCAGCAGGTGCGGGTGCCGGAGCTACAGGAGCAGGTGCTGCTGGCATATGCTCCACCATGCGGGGTGCGTCGCTATTGCGCTTTACTTTGATCTTGAACTCTTCTGTTTCGATATTGACTTCCTCAAGTCCGCTTTTGGAGATAAAATCGATCAGATCCTGAATTTCTTTCGCTTTCATAGGTTCGTTTTTATTGGGCCTCGACTGCTTTTCTGCCATGGCTAATAGATTTTGTTGGGTTAACCAATAACTAAATTAGTGGAATATTTTCGAAATTCCTGCCGTACATGGAATAGCTGCTATTTCACTCTTTCGTAGTATTCGCCTGTCCTTGTATCGATTCTTATTCGTTCGTCCTGATTGATAAATAGCGGCACTTTTATGTTGGCACCGGTTTCTATCGTAGCTGGTTTCAGCGTGTTAGTGGCCGTGTCTCCTTTAAGACCGGGCTCTGTGTAAACGACCGTCACTTCTACGTGTGCGGGTAACTCGCAAGACAGCGGTGTTTCGGTTTCGGCATGCACCAGAATGTCGACACCCTGCCCATCCATCAGGAATTGCGGGGCACTGATCATCTCTTCCTGAAGAATTACCTGCTCAAAAGTAGAGCTGTCCATGAAGTTGTACCCCAGGTCATCTTTATAAAGAAACTGATGAGGTCGGTTCTCCACTCTTGCAGTTGTAATTTTCACGCCCGAGTTGAAGGTGTTGTCAATCACTCTGCCGGTTTTGATGTTTTTGAGCTTGGTGCGGACAAAGGCAGGGCCCTTACCTGGTTTCACATGTTGAAACTCGGTAATGACATGAAGTTCGCCGTTATACTCAATACACAGACCGTTTTTAAAGTCAGCTGTAGTTGCCATAAAATATTGTCAATATTGATGTTGAAGCTATTATTTAGAATCGTAGGACCATTTAACATAAACTGATCCCCAGGTAAACCCACCACCAAAAGCGGCTAGCACCAGATTGTCCCCTTTTTTCAATTGTTTTTCGTAATCCCACAGGCACAGTGGAATGGTGCCGCTTGTGGTGTTGCCGTATTTTTGAATATTGAGCATCACCTTCTCTTCGCCAACGCCCATTCGCTTGGCGGTGGCATCTATTATACGTTTATTGGCCTGGTGAGGTACCAGCCAATCTACATTTTCCGAGGTAAGGCCATTTCTTTCCATGATTTCTGCGGCTACTTCAGCCATATTGGTCACGGCAAATTTGTAAACAGTAGCGCCCTCCTGATATACGTAGTGTTCGCCTGCAAGCACCGTTTCTGCCGAGGCTGGTTTGCGGCTTCCGCCAGCTTTCATGTGCAAAAATGGTTCTCCTGAGCCGTCTGAGTGAAGAACAGCGTCTATGATGCCTGTGCCATCAGTTGTTGGCTCAAGCATCACCGCTCCACCGCCATCGCCAAAAATAATGCAGGTGGTTCTGTCAGAGTAGTCGATAATAGACGACATTTTGTCGGCCCCAATCACGATTACTTTTTTGTATTTTCCTGTTTCGATAAACTGCGACCCGGTCGTGAGGGCGAAAAGGAAGCCTGAACAGGCAGCCTGAATATCGTAGCTGAACGCATTTTTTATTCCCACCGCATTGCAAATGATATTGGCCGTGGCGGGAAATAACATGTCAGGAGTGGTAGTGGCGCAGATCACCAGGTCTACTTCCGAAGGGGCGGTGTTGGTCTTTTTTAGCAAGCCCTTCACAGCCTCAATGCCTATTACAGAAGTTCCCCGATCTTCGCCTTTCAGGATGTGTCTTTCTTTGATGCCGGTTCTGGAGGTGATCCACTCGTCTGTGGTTTCTACTATGGTTTCCAGCTCTTTATTGGTCAATATATAATCTGGAACATATCCTTGAATCCCCGTTATTCCTGCCCGGACTTTGGTCATATTAGTAGTTGTTTAATCTCCGAAGGCGACCTTTATTTTTTGGTAAAAATTGGTTTCCGCCATTCGGTATGCAAGTAAAATCATGTTTTTAATTGCCTCAGGGCTGGAGGCATCGTGGCCAACGACCACATTCCCATTAACTCCCAATATAGGACTTCCTCCAACGGCTTCGTAATTAAACCTTGTGAAAAAGTCATCGAGAAAATTACGTTTCTTCAGGAGGTCATAAAAAGACTCAATCATTTTGGACACCACATTGCCAGTAAAACCATCGCAAACTATCACGTCAGCCTTATTGTTAAAGAGGTCACTGCCGTCAATATTTCCAATAAAGTTGACTTTGGAGCTGCTGCTGTATAGCTGGTAGGCCGCCTGGGTAAATAGTGTCCCCCTTCCTTCCTCTTTACCAAGGTTCATCAGCGCTACTCTGGGGTTTTCGATGCCCATCATGTGCGTAGCATAAATTGAGCCCAGCTCACCGAATTGGAGGAGCACGTCTTGCCGAACGTCGGTATTGGCTCCTATGTCAAGTAGCAGCGCATAGCCACCGTCTTCTTTTGGGACAAACCCAGCCAGGCCTGGTCGAATCACCCCTTCAATAGGCTTGACCGAAAAAAGGGCTCCCATTTGCATGGCTCCGCTGTTACCGGCCCCGCAAAATGCCCGTATTTCCTTATTTTTCAGTAAATGAAACCCCTCTGCAATGCTTGAATGCTGCTTTTGAGCCAGGGCTTTGGTAGGATGCTCATCGATGCCAATCACCTCAGGAGCGTGGTGAAGCTCAAATAGTTGATGGGAGATTTGAAGTTTTTCGCATGACGTCTGAATAACGCTTTTATCGCCCAGAAGAACCAATGAATCGGCTTCAGTAAAGGACTTCAGGGCTTGGGCTGCTCCAATGACAACATGATCAGGGGCAAGATTGCCTCCCATTGCGTCAACAGCTATTTTCATGCACGATGTGTTGGTTTGGAACCAAAAGAGGGGTTAGCTTATGCTAACACCTCTTTTTCCATGATCACTTTGCCTTTGTAGTAAAGCTTGCCTTCAAGCCAGAAAGCTCTGTGTGGCAGGTGAAATTCACCTGTGGTAGGGCATACCACGTAGCTTTTGGCTTCAGCTTTATAGTGAGTCCTTCTCTTATCACGTCTGGAGGTCGAATGTCTTCGTTTTGGATGTGCCATTTTTACTTCGTATTAACAATTAATTGTTTCTAAATTTTTTCAGCGCCTCCCAGCGTGGATCGACGTTTTCTTCTGTGTCGTCGCCTTGCTCCTGTTCGGCAGAGGTTTGATAGATCAACGACCCTTCAACCTCAAAGTCTTCGTCCTCTTCAGTGACCAATTCCGGATGAAGCTTTTTCATCGGAACATCTACCGAAATGAACTCATATATATATTGGGCGACATTTAAATGCTGTGTTTCTCTTGGAATCACCACAACGTCATCGTCCAATTCAGCAAACTCGTCTCCAAACTTGATGATCAACTGCTGCCTAATCTCCAACTCATAGTCGAACGAGCGTAGGCTTCTGTCGCATGTAAGCTCGACCGAACCTTCAACCTCGAATGACAAAGTCATCATTGTCTCCGATTTCAAAAGCTCAACGTGAGCACTTCCCTTGCCTTTTTCAATCAATGACCCTTCGAATGCCTCAAACAATTGATTGTCAAAGCTGAAGTCAAATGAATGCTGGTCAAGAGAAAGCCCCTGAATCTCTATTTCAAACGGTTTTAAGGGACTTTTTGCCATCTCAAACTCACTCTGTATTCAATAAAGACCGCAAAGATATGAATAAAGCCGTAATTAATAAAACGACGTTCACGAATTAAATAGAAAATATCTCGCACTTACTTAGAACGGTTTCTGACACCTGTTTAGTTTTTGCTGAGGCCTATTTAAAAGCGGTAAGGTTATCAAGTGATCAAAAATCAATCTTCCGTTTCTTCACCATCGTTCACCCTCCGCTGCTTCACAATGTCTGCGGCCATGAAGATAGCTTCTCGCATAGATGTTTCTGAGGCTTCATTTTTCCCCACAAGACTGTAGGCGGTGCCATGGTCAGGAGAAGTGCGAACAGCAGGTAGACCTGCCGTGTAGTTAACGCCGGTTTCAAAGCAGAGGGTCTTAAACGGGATCAACGCCTGGTCGTGGTACATGGCCAGCACGCCGTCATATTTTGCATGCATCAGGGTACCGAAAAACCCATCTGAGGGGAACGGGCCAAAGACAAGATTGCCCTTGTCTTTCCATTCTTTAAGCACTGGCGAAATCACATCTCTTTCTTCGTTACCCAGTAAGCCATTTTCTCCGGCATGGGGGTTGAGCCCAAGCACGGCTATCCTGGGTTTTTTGATGCCAAAGTCATTTTTAAGTGTACTGTCAAGTACAGAAAGCTTCTTCAGGATGAGTTCTTTCCCTAGTGCTGAAACCACTGCTTTCAATGGGATGTGGCCGGTGACAAGACCAATTTTCATTTTATCGCCAGCCATCAACATCAGGTGATCCTTTACGCCGAAAGTCTCAGCCAGGTATTCGGTGTGTCCCGGAAATTTAAACTCTTCACTTTGGATATTATTCTTAGAAATAGGTGCTGTCACAACTGCGTCAATCTTTCCGTCCTTCAAATCGGCCACTGCCGCCTTTAGCGAAAGAAACGCATACTTGCCTCCTGTCTCATTTTCTTCCCCCATTTTGATCTCCACAGTTTCCTCCCACAGGTTGTAAACATTTACTTTTCTATGAAAGAGCTGGCCCAGATCCTTAATTTGGTGGTAGTTGAAGTCGCTCAGGTCGAGCGCCTTTCTGTAATAGGACACAACTTTGGAAGAACCATAAATGACGGGCGTCATAAACTTCAATATCCTGCTGTCTTCAAGGGCCTTTATGATGACTTCAGGACCAATCCCATTAATATCTCCAAGGGTGATGCCAACAACAGGTTTATTTTTCTTTGACTTATCCATCCGATTTATCCTACAAAATTTCAGTTATTTGGCCTGCGTTTGGGTTTTTCATTCAGGGATTGAGTAATGTGTAACCTTTCCACACAGGAGGCGCAAATTAAGGGATTTTACCTTCTTTAAAAAAATGGACAGAGTTAGACCCAAAAAGCATCTAGGGCAGCATTTTTTGAAAGATCAGAACATTGCCAGAAAAATTGCCGAGTCGTTAACGCTTCACGGCGACTACAAAACGGTACTGGAGGTGGGGCCCGGCACGGGCGTGCTCACACAGTTTCTGATTGATAAGAAGGAATTTCAATTATATGTGTCTGAAATAGACAAAGAGTCGGTGGCCTACCTGCAAAAACATTTCATTTCGCTGGAGGGTAGAATTATCGATGGTGACTTCCTGAAAATGGACTTGGAGGCTATTGCGCCTGGCCCGTTAGCTGTCATCGGAAACTTTCCTTATAATATAAGTTCACAGATATTTTTCAAGGTGCTTGATAACCGCCAAAAAGTGCCCGAAGTGGTGGGCATGATCCAGAAAGAGGTGGCGGTGCGCATAGCCGGGAAGGAAGGTAGCCGAGACTATGGTATTCTCAGCGTACTTTTGCAGGCATACTACGATATAGACCTTCTTTTTACTGTGCCTCCGGGTGTTTTTCATCCGCCGCCAAAAGTAAATTCAGCGGTTATCAGGCTGAAGAGAAACAAACGAGAGCGCTTGCCATGTGACGAAGATCTTTTTAGGAAAGTGGTGAAAACAGCCTTCCAAAAGCGACGCAAAACGTTGCGGAATGCACTTAAAGAACTAACTTTGCCGACTGAATTTGAAGTAAACCCCATACTTCAGAAGCGGGCGGAACAATTGTCAGTTGAAGATTTCTTCGAACTTACTTTATCTCTGGAAAAAGCATGGAAGCACTCATCCAATTCGAGCTAAGCAAAGAGTACCTCGAGAGGTTCCAGGGAGCGCTCGATGAGAAAGATGAGCAGTTCATCAAGGCATCGCTCGACGGCGTCAATCCTGCTGACATTACCCAACTTCTCTACGAGTTCGACACTGAGGAGTCCAAATACGTTATCGACCTTCTCGAGAAGCAGATCAGCGCTCAGATCATCAACGACCTGGACGAAGACACCAGGACTGAGTTCCTGGGAGCATTCACAGTAACAGAGATTTCTTCCTTTCTTGATTTCCTTGATTCGGACGACTGCGTAGATATTTTGATGGAGTTGTCGCTCCAGACCAGGGAAGAGGTCGTTGCACTCATTCGTGACGAGCAAAAGGCAAGGCATGTTCAGGAACTGCTCCACTACGACGAAGATGTAGCGGGTGGTTTGATGGCCAAAGAGCTTATCAAATGCAATCTCAACTGGACCATTCGTCAGTGCATTGAGGAAATCAGAAAGCAGGCCGAGACGGTGCAGAAAATCTATTCTGTGTATGTTGTGAACAACACGGGAAAACTGATCGGCAAGGTGTCGTTGAAGAAAATTATCATTGCCGAAGACAGCGCCAAAATTGCCGATATCTATGACGACGATATAGTGTCTGTTGCCACCCACATGGATGAAGATGAGGTGGCATCCATCATGCGGAAGTATGACCTGGAAGCTGTTCCTGTTATTAACGCCAAGGGCAGGCTGGTAGGCCGAATCACTATTGACGACATTGTGGATGTAATGCAGGAGCAGGCCGAAGAGGAACGGCAGCTGATGGCTGGTATCTCCGACGATGTGGAGGAAGATGACAGCGTTTGGAAGCTTTCGAAGGCCCGGTTGCCGTGGTTGATCATAGGCATGGTTGGTGGATTGATGGGGGCCAGGTTTATAGGGCTTTTTGAGGGCGATATTGCACTCATCCCCGCCGTTGCATTTTTTATCCCGCTGATAACGGCCACCGGAGGCAACGTCGGCATACAGTCGTCATCCATCGTCGTTCAGAGCTTGGCAAACCCGAACGTTTTTGCAGAATCTATGGTCAGGAGGTTGATTAAAGTACTCACTGTGGCCGTACTCAATGGGCTTATTCTGGCATTGCTGGTCTTCGGGTCTATCATTCTTCTCTACAAAGAAGAATTTCTGGCTATTACTGTAAGCATAGCTCTTTTCAGTGTAGTGTTACTGGCCTCGTTTATGGGCACTATCACGCCAATTGTATTAGATAAGTTTGGCATTAATCCTGCGCTCGCTTCCGGCCCCTTCATCACCACGGCAAACGATTTACTCGGTTTAGGGGTTTACTTTACTATAGCCAACTTACTTTACGGAATATTTTAAGAGATATGTTGAAGTCTGTATTGATCGTGGATGAAATGCACCCCAGCATAGTTCCGCTTCTGGAAAATGAGGGGTACAAGGTGGACTATGAACCTCAAGTAACTGCTGGTGAGGTGTTGGACAGGGTCGCTGATTATTCTGGCCTTGTTGTGCGTTCAAAGCTTGTGATCAATAAGCTTTTCATCGAAAAGTGTGTGAAATTGGAGTTCATAGCCAGGGCCGGTGCTGGCATGGATCAGATCGACGTAAAAGCAGCTGAAAGCAAGGGTATTTATTTGTTAAACGCTCCGGAAGGTAATCAGGATGCCCTGGCAGAACACAGCATAGCCATGCTGCTGACGTTATTCAATAACTTGTTGGTGGGCGACACTCAGATTAGAAACAAAGTATGGGATCGTGAGGGCAACCGGGGCTATGAGCTGAAAGGGAAAACAGTTGCTATCATTGGCTTTGGTCATATGGGTGATGCATTTGCAAGGCGGCTTACCAGCTTTGGGTGCAAGGTGATTGCATACGACAAATTCAAAAGAGGTTTTAGCAATATGCGTGTTGAAGAAGCTTCCATGATGGAAGTGTATGTCGAAGCTGATATTGTTAGTTTGAATGTACCCCTTACAGGTGAAACAAGACAAATGGTCAATGCTGAATTTTTCGAAAGATTTCAAAAGCCAATTTGGCTTTTGAATACGTCAAGAGGCGAAGTTGTCGTTCTCAGGGATTTGTTGGCCGGTCTTAAGTCTGGTAAAATAAGGGGGGCAGCACTTGACGTGCTCGAGAATGAAAAGCTCCACTCTTTCACGCCAGAGCAGGAAAGCACGTTCGGGCAGTTGACGCAGATGAAAAATGTCCTTTTCTCACCTCACGTGGCCGGCTGGTCGTTCGAATCTTATGAAAGAATCAATCAGGTACTGGTTGAAAAGATTCGTAAATTGAAGCTCAAAGAAACCAAAACTCCAAGCACTTCGTTGTAATGCCTGATCTCTGGTTTGCAGGTTTAGGGGATAAATCTTTATATTTGCATGCTAGATCAATATATATGTTTCAAGCTCCGACGGAGTTTGAATTAAAATCTTGATATATTTGATATCATACACTTTAGCTACTATGAACAAAGTTTATAATAGTTGTTAGTGACGTTTTAATCGATCATCAGTAAAAAGTCATCAATTGTAACGGTCTCCAATAGGATTTACCTGGCGGGCCGTTCTTTTTTATTTAATAGCACACTGTATGTCTAATTTATCTTATTACACAGAGGAAGGACTCAAAAGACTCAAGGACGAGCTAAATGAGTTGAAAACGAAAGGAAGAGCTGATATGGCCCGCCAAATAGCTGAGGCCAGAGACAAAGGTGACCTGAGCGAGAATGCTGAGTATGATGCTGCAAAGGATGCTCAGGGCTTGTTGGAGTTGAAAATTTCGAAGCTTGAAGCGATTGTCGGTAATGGCCGGGTAATAGACGAAACCAAGCTGGATACTTCAAAAGTGGCTATTCTGTCAAAGGTGAAAATCAAGAACAAGAAAAATGGAGCGGTGATGACCTACATGCTTGTGGCGGAGGAAGAAGCGGATCTGAAAGCCAGCAAGATTTCGGTTAAGTCGCCGATTGGCAAAGGGTTGCTGGGAAAGAAGCTCGGCGAAACAGCCATGGTAGAAGCGCCAGGTGGGAATATTGAATTCGAAATTGTTGATATTGCTATCTAACAATTCGCACGATGGCTTCTATTTTCACCAAAATCATCAATAGAGAAATACCAGGTCACATAGTGCTCGAAGACGAGCACTACATTGCTTTTTTGGATATCAGTCCTCTGGTGATGGGCCACACATTGGTGGTGCCTAAAAAGGAAGTGGACTACATCTTTGACAATGACGATGAAACCTTGTCGGGGATTCTGGTATTCGCTAAAAAAGTTGCCAAAGCTATTGACGGGAGCATTCCCTGCAAGAGAGTAGGCGTGGCTGTTATTGGTATTGAGGTGCCCCACACTCACGTGCATCTGGTTCCTCTTAATAGCATGCGAGACATCAATTTTCTGGAGCCCAAGTTGCACCCAACACAGGAAGAACTGGCTGCTACGGCAGCAAAAATTAGAGCAGCTCTATAGCTTGATTCGCAGCTAAACTCCCTTTACCCTACCAGGATTATCAGAGATAAAGGATTTCCAGCTTTTATTTTTTGGCCCGGTGTCTCCCCCCTGGAAATGGTGGCATACGGCAACAGCCAGTGCGTCCGTAGCATCAAGCAGCTTAGGTGCTTCTTTGAAATTGAGAAGGGTCTGAAGCATCTTGGCTACTTGCTCCTTTGAGGCGTTTCCATTTCCCGTTACCGACTGCTTTACCTTTTTTGGGGCATATTCAAAAATCGGTATTTCACGTGCCAATGCTGCAGCCATGGCCACACCCTGCGCTCTTCCCAATTTAAGCATCGACTGGATGTTTTTACCAAAAAATGGAGCTTCCAACGCCACTTCATCGGGGTGAAACTCCTCTAAGACAGAGGTTATTCTTTCAAAAATTTTCTTGAGTTTCAATTCATGGCCCGAATACTTGCTCAGGTGAATCACGCCAAACTGTAACAACGTTAGTTTATTTCTCTGCACCATAATGACCCCATAGCCCATGATGCTGGTGCCTGGGTCAACCCCCAAAATGATTTTCTCTTTTACAGTCTTGTTCAAACCTGCCACATCTTTCGTGATAAGCTTATTTAAAATTTGGGTGATGCTACATAAATCCTCCCTAAATTCAAACCCGGATGTTGGCTATTGATATTTTCGGGATCATTGCTGCTGTGGGTGTTGTCGTATACAGCCTGTTCATAGCTTATTGCTGGGGCAAGTGGAAACATGTTCCCACTGCGCCCGAGACTACAGGAACGACTGGCAATCTATCAGTATCAATTGTTATTGTGGCCAGGAACGAAGCAGCGTCCATCGTGTCACTTCTGGGCAACATCGAAGCTCAAACTTATCCCGGCCATCTCCTGGAGGTGATTTTAGTCAACGACCAGTCTGACGACGACACAGTAGAAAAGGCGGAAAGCTTTGCTGCCGACAATGGCATGGCACTTAGAATCATTCACCTCGAAGCCACAGTTGGGGAGGGAAGCCGAAAAAAGCAGGCAATCAAGGCAGCAGCAGCGCTATCTGAGGCAGACGTGCTTGTGCTAACCGATGCTGATTGCAACGTGCAACCGAATTGGGTAGCCTCTCATATCAACTATTACACACATTATGAGGAAGCGAAGTTGGTCTTTGGTGCATTTTGCTTTAAAGGAAGCAACTGGGCGTCAGCGCTGTTGAACCTGGAGGCAATGTCGCTGACGGGTGTCGCCGCCATCACCAACCTGATCCAAAAACCAACCATGTGTAGTGGCGCTAACTTATCCTATAGGCGTGAACTCATACAAGAGCTCCATCCTTTTGACAATAACCAGCAAATTGCTTCTGGCGACGATGAGTTTATGTTGCATGCGGTGCAAAGAAAGTATCCGAATGGCGCTTTTTACAATAATAAAGATCAAGACTCACTTGTTTCAACCGACAGGCCGACATCACTGGGAGCTTTGTACCACCAGCGGAGACGCTGGGCGGGCAAGTGGAAGGCCTACACTGTTCCGTGGCCTCGCCAGCTGGCCGTAGCTGTGGTGGCGGGCAACCTGGGTTTCATCTGCCTTTTTAGCCTTTTCTTAATTTCAATGAACCCAGTCTTGCTTATACCAATCGCCGTAAAATGGCTGGCAGAGTTTGGTTTCAGCCGAAAAATCAGTCGAAACTTCAACCTGAGTGGGCTGGGGCAGTACTTTCTTCTCATGGAAATTATTTACCCATTTTATGCCGTATTTTTTGCTATAGCTTCTAATTTTGGAGAATATCACTGGAAGGGAAGGGTGTATCCATGAGTGACCTGGAGTTTGATGTATTGGACGAGTTGTATTTCGTAACGCACTTCAAGGAATTGAAGAACGCAACCAACCTGTCAGTGGAAAACCTTAAGTCTACCCTCACCGATTTGTACCGTAAGGGATGGTTGAAAGTTTATGAAAGTGTAGCTGCTGAAATATCGGATCAGCAAATCAACTTGGATCACAACTTTCAAAACTACTTTTATCTGGCCAGCAAGGAAGGCCTGCTCGCTCACAATGGGCGCTAATAGGAGTGAAAATGGAGTCCGTAGTTACGCAACAAGATCTCAAAGAGCTGGAACTGAATTCTTTGCTCGAAATCACTCAGGCTATCAACAATAACCTGGCGGAAGCCTCTTTGTATAAAATCTACCATTTTACCCTTCTCGGAAACCTCAAAGTAAAGAAGCTTGCGCTGTATGTGATGGAGGACGAGTGGGACTGCAAGCTCAGCTTTGGTGTAGGCAATAAAAAGATTCCAAAGCTCCCGGCATGTTACCAGAACCTGCCTGAGGAAGTTGAGCTCGACTCGAATGAACCGTTTTGGTCGGAGTTTCACATGGCATTCCCCGTTCAGCATAAGGAAAAGCTGCTGGCGGTGGTTTTCCTCGGTAAGCAAGACGATGCCCAGACAGAGCAGGGGGTGTCTCACAATCTTACATTCATTAAAGCACTGACCAATATTATATTGGTGGCTATTGAAAATAAGAAGCTGGCACGAAG
Source organism: Imperialibacter sp. EC-SDR9 (assembly GCF_902498805.1). Lineage (GTDB taxonomy): Bacteria > Bacteroidota > Bacteroidia > Cytophagales > Cyclobacteriaceae > Imperialibacter. The sequence continues at coordinate 127,315 of NZ_LR701581.1, forward strand.
ACAACTGGAACAAGAGGCCTACAGAAAGGAACTCGAGATTGCCAGACAGGTGCAGACTTTCCTTTTTCCAAAAAACCTTCCGCAGCTGGAGAAACTGCAAATTGAAGCCACTTATATTCCGCACAAAAATGTTGGCGGCGACTACTACGACTATGTGGAGCTGAGTAATGGGAAGTTTTTATTGTGTATCGCCGACGTATCGGGGAAAGGCGTACCTGCGGCATTGCTAATGTCAAACTTTCAGGCGGCGTTGAGAGTGATAGTCAGGAAGACCTACGATGTGCGGGAAATAGTGTATGAGCTGAACCGCCAGATCATGTTCAACAGCAATGGCGAAAACTTCATCACTTTTTTCATGACCATTTATGATCATGAGGCCGGGCAGATGAAATATGTAAATTGCGGACACAATCCTCCCATTCTATTTACAGAAAGCGGCTTTCAGGCACTGGAGGAGGGTACTACGATATTGGGGATTTTTGAAGACCTGCCGTTTTTGAATGTGGGCACCGTTACCGGACTCAAGGACTTCAACTTTTTCTGTTATACCGACGGGCTTACTGAGACTTTCAATGCGGAAGGCGAGGAATATGGCTCGGAAAGACTGATGGAAGCGCTTAGCGACATGACCAACAAGTCTCTGGCAGGGATACACGAAACAGTGATCAAGTCACTCGAAGATTTCAAGGGTGCAGAAAGCTACCGGGACGATATCACCATGCTTTCTTGTAAAATCATAAGCTAGGCTTGGTTTGCTCTACTTCAGAAAAACTCCCGGTTGGCTAAAGAAGTTGTTCCCTCAGGCGACCTGGAATTTTCACGATACCGAAAAAAAGATATTCCTGACTTTTGACGATGGCCCAATTCCCGAGCTCACTCCCTGGGTGCTCGACACGTTGAAGGAATTTGGCGCCAGGGGTACTTTTTTTTATGTCGGCAATAATATCAAAAAACACCCGGAGCTGTTTAAGCGGGCTAGCGATGAAGGACACAGTATCGGTAATCACACCTTCAACCATCTGAAAGGATGGCGAAACTCTCATGAAGACTATATGGCCAATATAGCACTTTGTGAGGCAGCTATCGTTGAATGTGGAGGAGGAGGCCCCGCCGGGCTGTTCAGGCCGCCTTACGGGCAGCTGACCTTTTCGCTTGCAAAAAAGATATCGGCCAATTACCGCATTATCATGTGGGACTACTTAACTGGTGACTTTGATCAATCACTAAGTCCCGAAAAATGCCATGTAGAAACAATAAAAGGAACCAAACCCGGCTCTATTGTCATTTATCACGAAAATGTGAAAGCAGAAGCCCGAATCAAGTACTCGCTACCGAAATTTCTGGATCATTTTTCTTCACTAGGTTATCAATTCTGTGCCATTGGGTGAGACAATCGGTTTGATTTTGATTTTTTTCGTCTGTAGCGTGTTGCTTATCGACATATTGCTGCTTTTCTTTTTAAAGGGCGATTCAAGCAGGGATGTTGCTACAAGTTTATTCGATGATACGAACCTTCCAAGGGTTTCCGTTCTGGTAGCGGCGAGAAACGAGGAGGCAACGTTGCCAAGGTGCATCAAAAGCCTTTTGGATCAGGACTATCCTGCTGATAAGATAGAAATACTCATAGGAAACGATGCCTCCACCGATAAGACAGAGGTTATTGCCCGCTCATTTGAAAGGGAGCACTCTCTGCTAAAGGTCTTTAATATTGACCATGATATGGGCTCCGCCAGGGGCAAAGCAAATGTGCTTGCACAGCTAACCAGAAAGGCATCCGGCGAAGTCTATCTTATAACCGATGCTGACATGCAGCTTCCGTCCACCTGGTGCCAGGCCATGGTAGCAGCTTTTGAAGAAGATACAGGCATGGTAACAGGCTACACGGCGATAAACGAAAACAGCCTTTTCGCTTCCTTTCAGGCCATAGACTGGGCATACGCCATCGGAATGATGAGGGTCGTATCCGACCTGGGCACGCCCGTGACCGGGATGGGCAATAACATGGCTGTAATAGCAAATGCTTATCATCAAACAGGTGGTTATGAGAACATGCCTTTCTCAGTTACGGAAGACTTTCAGCTCACCAGGGCTATTTTATCCAAAGGATATGGCTTCAGGCAGCTGATCAGCCCACCCGTCACCGGCATTACTTTACCCGCAGCTAGCATCAAGGGGCTTTTGCATCAGCGAAAGAGGTGGATGAGTGGAGCCGTTCAACTCCCTGTGGCCATCGTGGCTGTTTTGGGACTTCAGGCCTTCTATTATCCGTTGGCCATTGCATTGGTTGTACTCCATCCCTGGTCAATACTTTTGATTGCTGCAAAGAGCGCTGTTCAATCATGGTTTGTTTACAAAACTGTACGCCTGTCGGGACTGCCTGTAAAAATTGGTACGCTTGTTCTCTTCGAATTCTACTCGGCTATTATATCTTTGTCCACACTTTTGTTTTCCATTTTGCCTTCAGGAATGAAGTGGAAGGATAGACATTATTAGCCCCGACATTTGATGCAGTTTGTTGATACCCACGCCCATATATATTCAAGAAAATTTTCAGAAGACGTTCACGAGATGGTGGCCCGCTCATTTGAAGGCGGGGTGGAGAGAATCTACATGCCTAATATAGATAGTGAGTCCATAGATAGTATGCTGGCACTGGAAGATGCTTATCCGGGTCGCTGCTTTTCAATGATGGGTGTGCACCCATGTTCCATCAAAAATGGATTTGAAAGTGAGCTGAAGATAGCCGAAGAGTGGCTGGGAAAGCGACAGTTTACCGCTATTGGCGAAATAGGCACCGATCTTTACTGGGATAAAACGCTCCTCGACTATCAGAAAGAAGCGTTTACTATTCAGTGCCAGTGGGCAAAAGAGTATGGCTTGCCTATAGTTATTCATTGTCGTGAATCGATTGACCTGACAATTGATTTGGTAGAATCCCTTAAAGACGAGCGGCTTAATGGTGTCTTTCATTGCTTTACGGGAAATGAACGCCAGGCCAGGCGGATACTGGAATTAGGATTTTTTTTAGGAATAGGAGGAGTAAGCACCTTTAAAAACGGCGGGCTTGATTCAGTTTTACCCCAGCTGGGTGCCGATGGGCTGGTTTTGGAGACCGACTCTCCTTATCTTGCACCAGTGCCGCATAGGGGCAAAAGAAACGAGCCTTCCTACATTCCAATTATTGCGCAGCGGGTTTCTGAACTAACCGGACTCTCCCTGGCTGAGGTGGCTGAAACAACCACAAGGAATGCAAATCAACTTTTCAGCTATCACCAATGAATTATAAGATTGTAAACATTGCCACCGCAAGTGGCCTTAACCCAAAAAGCAGTATCCTTATTATATATACCGGAGGCACATTCGGTATGTCATATGACGAAACAGGGTCTCTCGTTCCTTTCAACTTTGGCCTGGTGATTGATAAAATTCCCGAGCTGAAGGCCCTTGATCTAAAAATTACTGTCATCTCTTTTCCAGAGCCCACCGACTCTTCTAATATTAATATATCTCACTGGCAGGACATCGGCTATATCATCTACGAAAACTATTCTCAGTACGATGGCTTTGTTATACTTCATGGAACCGACACCATGGCTTATACAGCCTCGGCACTTAGCTATATGCTGGATGGGCTTAATAAGCCAGTTATCTTCACTGGCGCACAAATCCCTATCGGATCGACCAGATCAGACGCTCGTGAGAACCTGATTACAGCGCTCGAGATAGCCTCTACACTCGAAGAAGACAAACCAATTATCTCTGAAGTTGCCATCTACTTTAATTTTTACCTGATGAGAGGTAACCGATCACAAAAATTACGGAGTAGTCACTTTGCGGCATTCGAATCGGAGAACTACCCATATTTGGCTGAGTCGGGTGTTACCATCGAATACAACAAGTCCTCAATCATGGCTTTTCGGCCTGGCCTTAAACTCAAACTTCATAAGGGATTCGACAATAATGTCACCATCTTAAAGCTTTTTCCTGGTATCAGTGAGAGTGTGGTCAATAGTATATTGGGCACCCCCGGACTTCGGGGAGTTGTGCTGGAAACCTATGGGTCGGGTAATACAATGAACTACGACTGGTTCATAAAAAGCCTTCATTCCGCTGTTACAAGAGGGATTGTCATCTTTAATGTAAGCCAGTGCATTGGAGGTAAAGTAATTCAGGGGCGCTACGAATCAAGCAGGATTCTCGAGGAAATAGGGGTGCTCAGCGGTCAGGACATCACTACTGAAGCTGCCATCACCAAACTAATGTTTCTGCTGGCAAAAGAGAAGAATACCAAGGAAGTTAAAAAGAAGCTAATAGTGCCAATTGCAGGGGAAATGAGCTAGTTTTACGCTTATGTAAATTTAATATCAAAATTTGCATAAAGAGTTTTTTCTTGATTTATTTGTTGCTGCTAGACGCCAAAAATTGTACTTTGGAGAGGTGTCCGAGTGGTTGAAGGAGCACGCCTGGAAAGTGTGTATACCTCTAAAGGGTATCGAGGGTTCGAATCCCTCTCTCTCCGCAGAATTTATAAACGAGAATTCAAAACGAAAACAAACTATCTTTTACTAACTGTAACCAATTTACGATTTACTAAAATTTAAACTATGAAAAAGTTATTCGCTTCGCTGTTGCTAACAGGCGTTTTTGCATTCAGCCAATTCAATGCAGTTGCTCAGGATGAAGTTTCCTCAGACAGTACTGCTATGGTTGACTCTGCTGCTGTGGAAGAGGTCGTTGCCGAGCCTGAGCCTGTAGCCGCTCCAATGATGGAAGAAGTAGTCGATGAGCCAGAGCAATCATTTCACCAAATTGTAAAGGAGCAATTCATCGCCGGTGGTTGGGAATTTATGGGTATCGTTCTTTTGTGTTTGATCTTCGGTTTGGCGGTTGCCATCGAGCGTATCATCACTTTGAACCTCGCTACCACTAACACCAAAAAGCTTCTTGCTAACGTTGAGAATGCGCTAGCTTCAGGAGGCGTTGAGGCAGCAAAAGAAGTTTGTAAAAATACTAAAGGCCCCGTTGCATCTATCTTTACTCAGGGACTAATGAGAATGTCAGAAGGCGTTGAAATGGTTGAGAAGTCAATCATTGCTTACGGTTCTGTTGAAATGGGTAAACTGGAAAGAGGAATGGTTTGGATCTCTCTATTCATCTCTCTTGCTCCTATGCTTGGTTTCATGGGTACGGTAATTGGTATGATTGGTGCATTTGATGCAATTGCTGCAGCTGGTGACGTTTCTCCTGCTCTTGTGGCCGACGGTATCAAAATCGCCCTTTTGACAACGGTAGGTGGTCTTATCGTAGCTGTTATTCTTCAGTTGTTCTATAACTACCTTATTTCAAAGATCGATTCTCTTGTGAACTCAATGGAAGATGCCTCTATTACATTGGTAGACATCCTTGTAAAGCACAATCTTTCTAAGTAGTATTAACATCTAAAGACAGCAAAAATGGATTTTATTGATATAGCATTGATCGGCTCCTACATTCTGGTGGGAATAGCGCTACTAGCAGCGATCATATTGCCTTTGATCAACGCCTTGGACGATCTGTCTTCATTGGCCATGTCGGCCGTCGGTATTCTTATCTTGCTGGTTATTTTCGGTTTGGGATATGCAATTTCCGGCGATGAGGTAACAGCAGTGTATACAAAGTATAACGTCGACGCAGGATTGTCTAAATTGGTTGGAGGTTCTTTGATTATGATGTACCTGTTGACAGGTGTAGCTTTAGTTGGAATCGTGTATACGGAAATTTCAAAAATCGTTAAGTAATATGGCAAGCAAGAAAAACAGACCTAGCACGGAGGTAAATGCCGGTTCTATGGCTGACATTGCTTTCCTTTTGCTCATTTTCTTTCTGGTAACTACCACGATGGCAAATGACAAAGGTATTGCGATGCTTTTGCCACCGAAGCCGGATCCGAACCAGCCACCACCAGAGGTGAAGGAGAACGATAGGAACATCTTCAAAATTCAAGCAAACTCGAAGGATTTGCTGCTTGTTGAAGATGAGCCCCTAACGGATGTTGAGGAACTGAAGCCAATGATCAAGGAGTTTATTCTCAACTTTGGCCGCCCCTCTGAGGACGCCATGCAAGTATATAATGACCTTCCCGCTCCTATGAAGAGCTTTGTTAGCGCATATGGAAGAAAATCTACTTCATCCGATGGGCCTGATAAAGCCATCGTTTCTTTCAAAGCCGACAGAGGTACGAGCTATGAACTATACATTACTGTATTGGACGAAGTAAATGCCGCTTACAACGAGGTATATGGTGAGAGAATAGGTAAAACTGCTCAGGAGTTTCTTCAGCTGGATCAGAAAGATCCGGAGCAAAAGAAGCTGTATGATCAGGCTCGTTCAGGAATGCCCAGAGCGATTTCTATTGCGGAGCCTACTAAAATTGGAGGTTAATTATGGGAAAGTTTAAAAAGAGTTCTGGTACTTCTCAGGAAATACCTACAGCCGCTCTTCCTGATATCATCTTTATGCTTTTGTTCTTCTTCATGGTAACCACCGTGATGAGGGAAACAGAGCTATTGGTGGAACAACATTTGCCGAGAGCTACTCAGCTATCGAAAATTGAGCGTAAGTCGTTGGTGAGCTATATTTATATTGGCCCTCCTAAGAATGCAGCAACTTTCGGTACTGAGCCTAAGATTCAGGTAAATGATGTATTCATCACGCCAAAGGATGTTGTCCAGTTTGTAAATACAGAAAAGGATAAGCTTAGCGAGGTGGAAAGAGATCAGATTACAATGTCAATGAAGGTGGATATTGAAGCCAAAATGGGTATTGTAGCTGATGTGCAGCAGGAGCTGAGAGAAGCTAATGCCAGGAAGGTGCTTTACAGCTCTCTTCAAGGTATGGATAACCAATAATCATAGTTGATAATCATATAAAAGTCTTTCCTTTGGGGAAGACTTTTTTTTTGCCATGAACCTGAACCTTAAGAACAACAAGGTGGTGAATGCCTGGTGCATGTACGACTGGTCTAATTCAGTCTACAACCTGGTAATCACCAGTACAATTTTTCCAGTTTATTATAGCAGCGTCACCAGAAATTTTTTTGGTGGTGAGAAGGTGCAGTTTCTAGGGCTGGAGATTACCAATACGGTTCTCTATTCCTATTCTATTTCTTTCTCCTTCTTAGCTATTGCACTCTTTTCTCCTTTGCTCTCGGGCATCGCTGACTATGGAGGCATGAAGAAACTCTTTCTTCGAATCTTCACCTATATTGGCGCAGCAGCGTGTATAACGCTTTATTTCTTTGACGGGAGTAACATAGAACTTGGTATTTTTGCTTCGATCGTCGCCAGCATAGGCTACTCCGGAAGCCTGGTTTTTTACAACGCTTTTTTACCCGAAATCACCACGGCTGACAGGTATGATATTGTAAGTGCAAAAGGGTACGCCATGGGGTATGCCGGTAGCCTGTTGCTTCTTCTGTTTAACCTTATCTCTATCACCTTTCCAGACTGGTTTGGGTTTGCTAACGGGGGAGAGGCATCACGATTTGCCTTTTTGCTGGTAGGGGTGTGGTGGCTAGGGTTTTCACTAATTCCCTTTCATTTTCTACCCACCAATCCCTACAATCGAAAGCCTGCTGGCAAGCTACTGGCTCATGGCTACAAGGAGGTGCGGAAAGTGTTTAGGTCTCTAAGGGAGTTGCCTTCCATGCGGCGTTACCTCAAAGCTTTCTTTTTCTACAACATGGGCGTGCAAACCGTCATGTTTCTGGCCGCAACTTTTGGTGACAAAGAGCTGAAGTTGCCTGGCGAAAAGCTGATATTGACCGTGTTGATTATACAGGTGGTAGCCATCGCCGGGTCATATTTGTTCGCCTACGTGTCGAAGATAAAGGGCAACAAAATATCGTTGTCGATAATGGTTGTGATTTGGATTTTGGTTTGCCTTGGGGCATACTTTGTTACATCTGCGATGCAGTTCTACGTAGTGGCGACTGTGGTTGGGCTGGTAATGGGGGGTATACAGTCACAGTCCCGGTCGGCATTTTCTAAGCTGATACCTGAGAACACCATTGACCACGCTTCTTATTTTAGCTTCTATGATGTGACGGAAAAACTGTCAATTGTGATTGGGACATTTGCCTATGGATTGATAGAGCAAGTTACTGGCAGCATGCGAAACAGCACACTTGCCCTAGCTACGTTTTTTATTTTGGGTCTCTTTTTCTTGAGACAAACCAATTTTAAGATTATCAGGCTTCCGAAAGCGGAAGAAGCTAAATGAGCAAGGAAACCAGACCACTTGTAATTGAAAAGGACGGACAGACGCTCATTTACGACCTTCTTAGACGGAAGTACCTCGTTTGGACGCCTGAGGAAGCGGTCAGGCAGCAGATGGTAAATTATCTCATGGCTGAACTCCACTACCCAAAGGGTTTGATGTCGATAGAAGCCGGCTTGCATTACAACAAAAGGCAGAAGAGAACTGATCTTGTGGTGTATAACAACACTGGCAAACCTCACATTCTGGTGGAGTGTAAAGCGCCAGATGTGAAGCTAAGTCGGGAGACAATTTTTCAGGTGGCGACTTATAACAAAGAGCTGGACGCAAACATATTGGTCATTACCAATGGTAACGAAATGATTTGTCTGCAGGTTGAAAGGGAAAGGAATAACCTGGTATCTCTCAGCGATATCCCTCCTTATAAGTAAAAAAGAGGTTGTCCGCAGCTAGAACAACCTCTTCTTCAATAACCTCTTCAGATCGAATTAATTCAGGAATGTGTTGACGTCGGTATAGGCCAAATTAAAGGCTTCTGATACTGCCTGGTATACCACTTTTCCGTTGATCACATTCAAGCCAAGTTTCAGTTCATTGTTGTCCCTGCAGGCTGTCTTCCATCCCTTGCCAGCCAGCTGAATAGCATAGGGCAGTGTGGCATTGGTAAGTGCCAGTGTGGAAGTGTAAGGAACGGCGCCAGGCATATTGGCGACGCAATAGTGAATCACATCGTCGATGATGAAAACCGGATCCTGGTGAGTAGTTGGCTTGGTAGTCTCGAAGCAGCCACCCTGATCTACCGCCACATCCACCATCACAGTGCCTGGGCGCATTTCCTTCAGCATATCTTTGGTGATGAGCTTTGGCGCTTTTGCGCCCGGAATTAATACCGCACCAATGATCAGGTCGTGATCTTTGATGAGTTCACGGATATTGTATTCGTTACTCATTAAGGTTTTAACGTTCGCAGGCATTACATCATCAAGGTAACGAAGCCTTGGCAAGCTCAGGTCAAGGATGATCACATCAGCACCAAGGCCAGCGGCCATTTTCGCTGCTTCAGTGCCCACTACGCCACCGCCGAGGATCATCACTTTTGCCGGACGCACTCCTGGTACACCTCCCAGCAGAATGCCACGGCCCTTCATTGGTTTCTCCAGAAACTTGGCACCCTGTTGTATCGACATTCTACCTGCTACTTCCGACATAGGGATGAGAAGAGGTAGTGTGCCATTGGCTTTTTCAACGGTCTCATAAGCAAGGCAAACAGCCCCGCTCTTTATCATGGCGTGTGTAAGGGGCTCATATGAGGCAAAATGGAAATAGGTAAATAGCAATTGATCCTTCTTGATAAGCGAATACTCTGCTTCAATAGGCTCCTTCACTTTCATGATCATTTCAGCTTTCTGGTAAGTAGCTTCAATGGTCGGAAGTATGTTGGCACCTGCTTCTTTGTAAGAATCATCAGTGAACCCGCTTCCTTCTCCTGCAGTAGACTGCACATAAACCTCATGGCCTCTCTTTAATAATTCAGTTACGCCTGCAGGGGTCAATGCAACCCTGTTTTCATTGTTTTTAATCTCCTTTGGAACCCCAATTATCATGATCGTATTGTTAGTTAATGTCGCTTTTTGGAAAGGCAACAAATATATGAACATGAATGCAATAATTGTTTTGAAACTCTTCGATTTTCAATGTTGACAAAACCGTCCCCCTTTCATTGAATAATACTAAAATTTCTTACCGATTGATACCAACAAACTATTCTTTGCCCGAAGGATCATTTGCAAAAATTTTATTCCTTAAAAACCATAATTTCCACTGATTATCAGGTAGTTGTATTTTTTTCATGCGATTAACAAAATTGAAAACGTGTAATTTTATGCTTATATTTGAAATACCTCTTTTGAGAGTCCGTTCATTGCAATCGACAACATTATCCTTTAAATCAGCATAATAGTGAGTGTAGTAAAGACTAAGAAAGAAATCAGCGTGCCTGTTGCCGAAATTCTCGACGACTACCTTTTGGTTTGCGAAAGCCGTGAAGCTAGTTTGATGGGAAGGAAGGAGGTTTTCATGGGCAAGGCGAAGTTTGGCATTTTTGGGGATGGCAAAGAACTCGCTCAGGTAGCGATGGCCAAGGTATTCAAAAATGGCGATTTCAGGTCTGGTTACTACAGGGATCAAACATTTATGATGGCCATTGGTCAGCTAACGATCCAGCAGTTCTTCGCTCAGCTTTATGCTCACACCGACCTTTCTGCTGACCCTTCTTCTGGCGGCCGTCTGATGAACAGTCATTTTTCTACCAGATACCTTAACGAAAAGGGAGAGTGGAAAACGCAGACAGACATGAAAAACTCCAGTTCGGATATTTCATGTACGGCGGGCCAAATGCCACGTCTGCTTGGCCTTGCTTATGCCTCCAAACTTTACAGAAACAATCCTGCACTCAAACACTTTGAAGACTTTTCTATTGATGGAAATGAAGTAGCATGGGGCACCATAGGGAACGCATCCACATCGGAAGGACACTTCTTCGAAACAATCAACGCTGGTGGGGTGCTGCAGGTGCCTATGGTCATATCTATTTGGGATGATGAGTATGGGATTTCAGTGCCTGCGGAATATCATACTACTAAATCGGATATTTCTAAAGTATTGGCTGGCTTCCAGCGGAATAACTCCGAAAATGGGTATGAAATCATCGTGGTGAATGGCTGGGACTATGAAAAGCTCGTTCAGGCATACCGCCACGCAGGCAGGATCGCACGGGATGAACATGTTCCGGTGCTCGTTCACGTAAAAGAGATGACCCAGCCTCAGGGGCATTCTACTTCCGGTTCGCAAGAAAGATATAAGTCGAGAGAAAGACTTGACTGGGAGGAGGAATTCGACTGCATAAAGAAATTCAGAGAGTGGATATTGGAAAATGAAATGGCCACTTTGGAGCACCTCGAGAGGCTGGAGGAAAATGCGAGAGAGAAGGCAAAAGCCGATAAGAATGAGGCATGGAAGGCTTACGTAGCCAGTATCAAGGAAGACCTGAAGGGGGCATCTAATCTCCTGGCCAATGCCGCAGGCGTTAGTAAAAATGGTGCGAAAATCAGCGCTATCAACAAGGCGCTGGAGAAAACGCTGAATCCACTGAAGATGGACGTAGTAAAGGCTGTTAAGCGCTCTTTGTACCTTATGCGAGGTGAGAAATACGAAGAGAGACAGCATCTCATCAATTGGCTGAAGATTAAGAATGCAGAACACCTTGAGCAGTACAGCAGCCATTTGTATAGCGAGTCGGAGCAAAGGGCGGTAAATGTGAAGGAGGTGGCGCCTGTTTACAACGACGACAGTGTTGTTGTTGACGGTAGAGAAGTACTTCAGGCTTTCTTTGATCATGCATTTAGCAGGGATCCGAGAATATTTGCGATAGGAGAAGATGTGGGGCAAATTGGTGACGTGAATCAGGGCTTTGCGGGGCTACAAGCGAAGCATGGCGAGATTCGTGTAACCGACACGGGAATACGGGAAAGCACCATCATAGGACAAGGCATTGGCGCTGCTATGAGAGGGTTGAAACCTATTGCTGAAGTACAATATTTGGACTACCTGATATTTACATTGCAAACCCTGTCAGATGACCTGGCAACGCTTCAGTACAGAACAAAGGGAGGCCAGAAGGCTCCTGTGATTATAAGGACACGGGGTCATCGACTGGAAGGCGTTTGGCATTCAGGTTCACCTATGAGTATGATCATGGGATCCCTCAGAGGCATCTATCTGCTTGTGCCGAGGAACATGACCAAAGCAGCTGGCTTCTATAACACTTTGCTGGCCTCCGATGACACAGCGATAGTGATCGAGTGCTTGAATGGGTACAGACTGAAGGAAAGACTTCCGGAAAACATAGATGATATAAAAACGCCGCTTGGGGTTCCTGAGGTGATAAGGGAAGGATCTGATGTGACCATCGTAACCTACGGCTCCATGTGCAGGATTGTGATGGAAGCAGCTGAGCTCCTTGAAGAATATGGCGTTTCCTGCGAGGTAGTTGATGTGCAGTCGTTAATGCCTTTTGACCTGCACCATTCGATTGTTGAGTCGTTGAAAAAAACTAATCGCATCATTTTTGCTGATGAAGATGTGCCGGGAGGGGCCTCTGCTTATATGATGCAGAAAGTGCTCGAAGAGCAGGGTGGGTACAAATACCTTGATTCGCAACCAGGTACGATTACCTCCGCCGAGCACAGGCCAGCCTATAGCTCAGACGGCGATTATTTCTCCAAACCCAATGTGGAGAATGTCTTTGATAAGGTGTATGAATTGATGGCAGAAGCCGACCCAGAAAAATACCCTGAGATATTTAATTGAGTGTAATATTGTCAAGTGTCAAGTCGGGTGTTTCTATCACATTGCTGTCGTGAAGAGCACGATCTTTAATGTAGACTTTTAGTTTGAAGGTATCTTTCTTCAATACGATGCCGAATCCAGCAGATAACATGGAGTAGCGGAGAGTGCCAGATAGCGATTTTCCCAGGTTATCTGTGTCGAAGATTGGAAACCTGGCGTTGAAATTTCCTCCACATCCGTTGGAGGAAAAAACATTAGCCCAGTCGAGAAACACATAATTCCCGTTAACTTTTCGATAAAAGTCAACAAATATATTCTGATTGTTAGGGTTTCTTGCGACCAGGAAAGTGTCAATTTTAGTGGTCGTTGCTGTTTGGCTCGGGTAATATTCAACCTCTTCATATTGTTCACAGTTGTATGGTTTTCTAATATCCGTTTCCGAAAACAGCGTTTGTTGGGGTAGTCTATTAAAGTTTTCGTCAAAGGCACTATAGAAGGGGGGTGTGTAGTTATTTCCGCCGATAAAAACAAACTTTCTTGGGTTCGAAGAATCAATGACGAAGTTGTATTTGTTGTACGGATAGTTTTCTTCAGATCCCCTCAACCCGATATCCCCATCCCCATCTTCAAAATTGATATATAGAATAAGTGAATCTGAGCCAGTAGCCTGGTCAAAAAACTCAACCCTGTTGTAGGATATTTTTGGAATGATGGGGAGCTCGTCTGGTGGCTGGCATGCCCACGCCAAGCCCATCACTACCATACCCAGGACAAGACTTTTTAACAATCTATTCTTCATTTCCATCGCTTACTTACCTCATAAAATTATTAAAATTGGATCATCTTTCGCAATTTAAACACATGTCCGAGCTTCATAGTTTTAGAGACCGCCTTTTAAACCTGAATAATGATCATTTTACTGTCCTCGCTCTGGATATTTTTAAATGGCAGGCCCAACACAATCCCGTCTACAAAAAGTATATTTCATACTTAGCTAAAGACCCCAAAAAAATCAGCCGGTTGGAAGACATTCCCTTTCTTCCGATTGAATTTTTCAAGAATCATGCTGTAAAGACAGGCGAATGGGGTTCTTCCCTTATGTTTTCCAGTAGCGGCACCACTGGTTCCGTGCAAAGCTCCCATTACCTCGATGATCCTCTATTCTATAAGAAATTAACGAAGGAAGTATTTGAGTCAACGTATGGAGCACTCTCAAACTTTCATATTGTTGCCTTGCTACCGTCTTACCTTGAAAGAAGTGGATCCTCACTCATCTACATGATTGAGCACTTCATAAAGCTCACCGGCTCGAAGTTCTCAGGATTCTTTTTGAGGGATGACAGTACCCTTTTAAGCGTGATAGAAAAACTCAAACGACAGGATGGTAAAAAGCTGCTAATTGGAGTTACTTTTGCCCTAATTGAGCTGTCTGAAAGGCATCAGCTTGACCTGAGTGACTTTATTGTAATGGAAACCGGAGGCATGAAGGGGAGAGGGAAGGAGCTGACAAGGGCTGAGTTACACGCCATGTTGAGTGAGCGATTAAATGTGGGGCGGATACACTCGGAGTATGGGATGACAGAGTTAATGTCGCAGGCCTATTCGGATGGAGGGGCTGGCTTCGTTTGCCCACGATCGATGAAGGTGATGGTTCGTGATATTAATGATCCGTTTTCGTATTTACAGGAAAAAAGAGCAGGAGGTTTAAATATTATTGATCTTGGAAATATTCACTCTTGCTGCTTTATAGAAACAAAGGATTTGGGCCGAATAACTAACACGAAAGGGGATTTTGAAGTGCTTGGCAGGTTTGATAATTCGGATGTGAGGGGATGCAATTTGCTGATACAATAGCCATTACCTCCAGCTTCGGAACTTAAAGTGTTTTGATATATGTGTAGATATATATATCTTAGAGCTTCTAAGAACCTAAGTAAAGCCGTTTCGTTATGAAAATTAAATTACTGTTGTTTGCTGTAGCTGTTTTCATGCTTGGTGCTTGTACTCAGAAGACGTGTCCTACTTACGCTAAGTCGGACGTGCAGAAAGAAAAGCCTGCTCAAAGGCTTTAATTGGAAAGTACTCGACCTGGTTGGAAATTATTGAAAGAATATATGCGGTTCTTACTAAGTAAGTACCGCATATTTTTTTACATCCATTTCTGATATGGTGCTTGATGACATGATCATCAGCCGCTCCGTCACATTTCTAAGCTCCCTGATATTTCCCGTCCACTCAAATTGCTGAAGTTGCTTAATGGCCGCATCGTCTATTGGTTTTGGTGCCCACCCGTATTCGGCCGAAATGTCTGCAATAAACCTATCGACTAGCAGCGGAATATCGTCTTTGCGGTCTTTTAGCGCAGGCACCTGAATGATGATTACGCTCAGCCTGTGATAGAGGTCTTCTCTAAACTGATTTTCGGCAATAGCCTTTTTCAAGTCCTTATTGGTAGCAGCCACTACTCTTACGTCTACCTTTACCTCCTTCTCGCCACCTACCCGGGTAATTCTATTTTCCTGTAAGGCACGCAGAACTTTGGCCTGGGCCGAAAGGCTCATGTCGCCAATTTCGTCAAGGAATAGCGTGCCTCCGATAGCCTGCTCAAACTTCCCAATCCGTTGCTTTACTGCGGAGGTGAAGGAGCCCTTCTCGTGGCCGAAAAGCTCACTCTCAATTAATTCGGATGGAATGGCTGCACAGTTTACCTCCACCATCGGGCCCGACGAGCGATTGCTTTTTTCGTGAATCCATTTGGCAACCAGTTCTTTGCCTGTGCCATTGGGGCCGGTAATGAGCACTCTTGCATCAGTGGGGGCCACTTTTTCAATCATTGCTTTGACCTCTTCAATTTTCGGCGACTCGCCCACGATATCGTAAGTCTTGCTTATTTTCTTCTTCAGCACTCTGGTTTCATTCACCAGTTCCTTCCGATCCAGCGCATTTCTCAAAGTGACCAGCAGCCTGTTTAGATCCAGCGGTTTTTGAAGGAAGTCGAAAGCTCCTTTCTTGGTCGCTTCCACAGCGCTATCTATCGTGCCATGAGCCGAAATCATAATGAATGGTGCGTCAATTCCCTCCTCCATTGCCTTGTGAAGCAATTCAAGGCCATCCATTTTAGGCATTTTTATATCGCAAAGAACGAGGTCATACGATCCCTGTTTGAGCATTTCGAGGCCTTCTTCACCATCTTTCGCTTCGTCAATTTTGAATTTTTCGTACTCAAGAATTTCCCGGAGGGTAGAGCGAATAGATTTCTCGTCGTCTACTATTAGAATTTTTGCCATAGGTTAAAGAAAATAGGAAAATATGATCCTGTAAGCCGGGTTCTGTGCCTCCCGACAAGTCGGAAGACCCTTATCATTTATCTGGACCTGATGTCGCCACCAGGTTCTATCAATCTACCCACCACAACGAGACCGCCGAAGCAGCCTACAGAGACGAGCAGCCCCTGAATCATGGCATATTTGATCTTTCAATCCGTAAGGTTTACCGTGCCCCCAATGTCACCATTGAAGCGGTGGGCTCTTACCCCACCTTTTCACCTTTTCCCCCAATGCAGAAGCATTGCGGGTAGTTTATTTTCTGTTGCACTTTCTGTAGCACTGTCGTCGCCAACAATGCCCCTTCCTGTTAGGAAGTACGGCGCTCTGCATTGCCCGGACTTTCCTCCCCGCTCAGAATACTTTCTGAACAAGGCGATAAGGCGGATCACATTTTCCTAAATAGTTAAACTTATTTGATAACTAAAAGATACTTCTTAGTTGACGTCTTTGCCTGTAATGGCAAGTTCCCACTCATCGGCTAGTTTGGCTGTTTCGAGTATCATTTCCTTCAATTTCTGTGGAGGTACTGTGTCGTCGAACAAGGTGGTTTCCACCATTAGGAAATCGCCAAGCACCACAAACTTAGAATTGATAAGGTCAACGTTGTGCGCAAGCACTTTGGTATAATCAATTTTTTCGGCGGTGCGACATACTCTGGACAGTATCTGAATGACACTCTTGCCATACTTTTTGTTGTCAATTTTGCCACCACGAACCGATTGGAACCTACCGTCGGGAAGAGGAACGATCACAACTGATCGATTATCGTCATATTCTGAATATTGGCCGTTAATTTCAGAGGCAAGTTCCTCCATCAACTTTCTTACGTCCATAGTATTATGTTTTATTTTAGGCTTAAAAAATGCTAGTTAGTCTTTTAATTTGATAAGTGTAGCGCCATAGCCAAACCTTTGTTTCTGGGCATCCTGAAAGTACAAGATATTTTTCATTTTACTTAGCCTTTTATGGATTTCTTCACGCAGAACACCGTTTCCTACGCCATGAATAAACGTTATCTCGTCTCTGCCAGTTGCGATGGCCGAGTCCAGTTCCTTCTCAAAAACAGCTAGTTGGTAGGAGAGGGCCTGCGAGGTAGGCACCTCTTCTTTTTGCCCTGTTAATTTCTCCATGTGTAAATCTACCTCGTGCGAGCCTGGTTTTTGCTCTGTTTTCGGCACTGGCACCGCTTTGGCAGAAAGCATGCTGTTTTTTATCTCATCAGCGTTAATTTTTGCAGGACTGTCATCCAGCTGATAAACATATCCTTCCTTTGAGGTCATGGGAATAGTACCCTTCTTGTGCATGAAAGCTGCCGCTTTGAACGAGACAACCCTGCTCAGCATTGGCTTACTTTTGTAGATTCCTTTTTGGAAATACATGCAGGAAAACTGCATGTCCGACCAGTTGTCGAAGTTTTGAGAAGACTTGGATGCTATCGCCTGATTCGACTTTGCCTCAAGGTGACCGGCGTGCAATCCTAGCGTAGTGCCTTTCACCAACTCATCTATCTTAAAAACCAGCTCGTAATCTGTGTTGTTGATCAGCCAGACTGTGAAAATATCTCCCTTTGGCTCGAAGCCAAGGTAAATTCCTTTTTCAGCAACTGCCTGAGTCTCCTTAACGAATGATTTTTGGCTGGAAGAACTTTGCTGTGCAGAGCTGTCCCTTTTGAAGTGCTCCGCTTCAGTTTTACTTACCAAAACGACCTCACTCTTAAGCACGGGGAAGGAAAAGCCGTCTTCTATTTCTATTTCATAGGTGTTTTCGTTGACCACCCTGATAATAACTCCCTCCTCAGTTCCTCTCAGAAGCCTTACTTTGTCCCCTATGTTCATACAGTTACTTTAACGCCGCTTGGTAAGTGTCGATGGCTCTTTGTCTGGCAAATTTATGTTCAACAATCGGTTTTATGTAATTTTTGTTGTCATATTCCGGCACCCAGCGGCGGATATATTCTTTGTCGTTGTCAAACTTGTCTGTTTGCGACTCCGGGTTGAACACTCTGAAATACGGTTGAGCGTCGGTGCCTGTGCCCGCCGCCCACTGCCAGCCGCCATTGTTGGAGGCTAGCTCAAAGTCAAGCAGTTTCCTTGCAAACCAGGCTTCTCCCCATCGCCAGTCGATGAGCAAGTGCTTGGTAAGGAAGCTGGCGACTACCATGCGTACTCTGTTGTGCATATACCCCGTGGTGTTTAATTCCCTCATGCCAGCGTCTACTATTGGGTAACCAGTCATTCCCTCACACCATTTCTGAAATTGTTCCTCATCGTTTCTCCACGGAATGAGGTCGTACTTTGGTTTGAAGGCGCTGTGCACCACATGAGGGAAGTTATGCAAGATCATTTGGTAGAACTCCCTCCAAATGAGCTCATTCAACCAGGTTTGATTGAGGTCTGCTGCTTTTTTCACAGCTGCCCGTACGCTGATAGTGCCATGCCGCAGATGAATGCCGAGGCGGGAGGTGCCCTCGATGGCAGGGAAGTCCCTCTTTTTGTCATAAGCGGCAATAATTGACTCATCGAACGTCGACGGTGGAATGACAATAGCGCTCTTTGCAAAGCCCATCTCCTGTAACGTGGGTGTGGGATAAGGGCTGGTTTTATAGAAATTTTCCGCCGAAACGATTGAAGGAAACTCGTCCAACCGTAAGTTGCTCCATTTGGCCAACCATTTGTTTTTATAGGGGGTAAACACCTTATATACGCCACCAGTGTCAGTTAATATTTCCTCCTTTTCAAAAATCACATGGTCTTTGAAGGAGTAAAAACCTATCCCTTTCTCCGTGAGCAGCGAGCGGACTGCGGTGTCCCTTTCGTTGGCATAGGGTTCGTAGTCCCTGTTGGTGTAAACGGCTTTGATGTCATATTCCGTCGTCAGCTGTGAAAATGCTGCTTCCGGTGAAGCGTAAAGGATGCGTAGTGAGCTTCCGTGGTCTTCTAGCTGCTTCTTTAGCTGCAACAGCGTGCTGTGAATAAACGAAACCCTGGCATCCGTCCTTTCTTCAAGCTTTGATAATATCTGTGGATCAAAAATGAAGATGGGAAGAACGGGTAACTTGTCTTTTAGTGCGTAGAAAAGGCCGGTGTTATCGGTGAGTCGGAGGTCACGCCGGAACCAGAAAATATTGACAGCCGGATGCGTTGGCATAAGTTTTTTCTAAACTAACTGCGCAGTGCTCATTTAGTTATTAAAGCTCGGAAAAATTGAAGGGAGAGTGGCCGTTTACATCGTCTTCCTCTTGCTTTATTTTATCCGAATTGAAGTTGAATGAGGTCTTTTGATCTTCTTCCTGCGGGTCAGGTTCTTCCCTGTTTTTAACACGTACGTCCTGCATCAAGTCTTTGAAGTTGTTGAAGCTTCGGATGTATTGGAGGCTGAACCCCGCTTTTGTATTGGTCTGGTTACTTATGTTTTGCGTGAGGCTGTTGACGCTGGTTCTGGAGTACATTTTGGCTCTCAATTTGCCGTCGGGTGTAAGCAGGTACTCAAGGGTCCAGTCGCCCATAATGGCTCCCAGCTCGTTGCGGGTAGTGGTGCTGGTAACGCCCCCATCTCTGGAAACCCGCAGTCGGCCATCCAGGAAGGTGTAGGCAAGCCGAAGTTGGAACGTGTTGTAGGCATCGTTGTCAAGGCTGGCCAGGTCGATGTCGATTTCAAGGTTCTCGTCCACCTGAGAAATCCAATAGCTGAGCTGGTTGGAGACAAATTCACTCACACTACTGCCGATGGAGTTGGTGCCGACGTTGAAGCTATTGATGGGTGAGAAGCGTCGCAGGATAATCAGGCTGAACACCTGGCGTTTCATTTCCTGCTCATCGGTTTTGACCGTATTTTTAAACCCCTGGATGGTTGTGCCCAAAGGATAGCTATTGGCACCAGCGGTTTCAGGATAGCCTGTTATCTGAATATCGAAAGCGATATCTGGTGACATCAGATCCCCATTCAGCTTCATCTGAACGTTCGTGGGGTAACGCCTCTTCAGCTCAGGCGTATTCAACGTGGCGCTGTCGATATTGGTCAGAATTGGGGATAACAAAGCATTTTGCCGGTAGCCTGCAGTAATATCCATCTGGGCTTTGTAGGGATCACCCGACCAGGAGATGCTACTTCCGCTAACGATCTCAAACTCCTTATTGATGATATTGTAAAGGGTGAAATTATATCCCCCTTCCTCGATGTCAAGATCACCAAACATATAGAAATCCCCGTTGGTGTCAATTTGCATGTTGAGCTTGCCATTGCCTCTGCCCCGTATGATATCGCCGGATTTTATGTCGAAGATAAGCTCGCAATATGCGTCCGGCGTGATGTCAAGGTCAAAATCGAGACGAATATTAGAAAACTTCTCTTCGTCGATATCCGATTCCTCATCGGTGACCTTGGTCGTGTCGCTAAAATTCACAAATGAAATGAAGTCCTCAACCTGTACGTCGGAGCTTTCGTCCAGCGGAATGAAAATCCGTGTATTTCTATTTGTGGTAGCTTTGGCGCTAATATTGAGGTTGGATATAGCGCCCAAAAAGTTGATTGAGCCAGTGGCATAAGCGGTGCCGTAGTACAAGGAGTTGTCGGCAGCAGCCGTGTTAAGTACTTGAAAGTTATTCAATTGCCCTTCTAAGTCCAGCACAAAGTCTCTAAAACCATCGTGGAAAATACCTCCATTCAATGAAGCACGATGATCCTGCTCGTCTCGAACGTCAAGGTTTCGGACACCTATTTCGTTATCGTCAAAGAAGATATCCCCATTGAAGCTATATGTAGTGTTGAGGTACTTGATCCTTCCTGCCCCATTGCGTAGCGTCCCGGTCCCCCGGAGGATGGGATAGGTGGGGCTGCCTGAAATCCTGAATTTTCCTGTGGCAGTGCCTTTGATTTCATTAAAGTTTTCCTCGATAAATGGCTCCAGGATATTAATGCTAGCATTGTCAAAGTCGGCAGTGAAGTTGAGCGGGCTTATGCTGTCGAGAGGGGCATAGTAGCCATTGAGCCCAATGATATTTTTGCCTTCCCTTATTACGGTAAGCCTCGATAGTATTTGTTTGGATGCATCGTTCCATGATGATTTACCGGTCAGGTTTCCGACTAAAAATCTATCGACAAAAAAGTTGTCAATTTTAAGGTCGCTTTCAACAATGGAGCCCTCACCGTATTTAATAAGCGTGGCATGCCCGTTTACCACTCCGTCCAGAGGGACAGTTGTGAGCGGGTTGAGGTTAGACAGAGCAAAATTCGTGACCCTTCCTCGTAGCGGAATATTTGTCGAGTCGCTGATATAGCCAGTTAGTTCCACTTCCTGATTGCCCGCCGAAAGCTTCAGGTTTTCAAAGGCAATTGCTTCATCTGTGATAACAATTTGGTTGTTGTCTGAAAACTGCCACTTTCCCTCAAGCACTTGAAGATCAGAAGGGTATACTGTTATAATTGTCCTGTCTGGAAGAAATTGAAGATCCCCATATACCCTGGCGTAGTTGGTGGTATTGAGCTGCTCTACGTTGGTTTGAAAATCAATTTGGTTATTACTCCAGATCGCCTCTATGTAGTTGTTTTGAGTAATATCTCTGTTATTGAGCAGCTGTCGCATCGACGATATGTAAAACATCGATAGCACGTCTGTGCTGTCTGCCGCTTTGCTGGTATTGATGTCTATCTCGTTTCCAATGAAGGAGAATTCCCTGAAGGTTAATGTATCAATGGCGGTGTAAAGTGAAGCAACTGAAGAGATGTTCTTGTTGAAACCAGCTTCAATTTGCGTCCCTTTAGCTATGTAAAAGTCTTTGACGAAAAGGTCAGTCAGCGGGTTTATATCCCTGAGTGTCGCATTAACACGTATTTTGTATGGAGATATTTCTTTTGTGGGCTTGCTGGCGTAGTAGCTTTCAATGTTGTCGCTATTATTCCTGAATGCCAGCTCATATTCATTAAATGTTTCCGATAAATCCGCAAACAGGGTTGTGTAATCAAAGTTGCCTTCAGCGCTTAAACTCAGATGCTCTGAGAGAATATTAAACGAACGTTGTGTTTGGCTTCTTCGTGAAGTGGCGAGGATACTGTCCGCCTTGAACTGTTTTCCATCAACTTCAAGTAGTAGGTTGTGTATAGCGGCACTGCCCGTAATACTATCAATTTCAAGTCCCTGAAAGTCAAGGTCGACTTGCCCCCTGAGAAACACATCGTTGGAAGTAAGCTGCAGAGGGTAGAGAAAGAGTGTGTCAAGCGATGCGTTCGCTTTAAACATATTGACCTGATTTCTGAAGTCAAACGAGCCTTCGACTTGAAGCTTTACGTTGGGGTCGTCGATACTGAGCTTTCCTTCAAAAAAGCTTGCGGCTAGTCGTGCATCAGTTTTGATGTTCACGTAGTCGTAGCCCTTGAGTCCGAGCTTTTGTATGTTGCCTTTCAGGTAAAAATCCGCAGACGAGGGTGTGAGGCCTTTGCCAGAGATACTTCCGGAAAAACTTACTTTCTGGAGAAGTTCGGAGTCACCTGCCAAAGTGCCCAGGTTGAGGTTTCTGACTGTAAGCGAGCCACTGTAAACTGCCTCTTCCGGCGTGCTCGGGAGCTTCAGGTTGACATCGGATTTGGCACTTCCGAGCCTGGAATCAAAATTTCCGTTGGCCACAAAGTCGGTGGGAAAACCAATGAACCTGCCATCGAACCTAATGAAACCGAGGCGATTCAATATGTAATAGTCTTCACTATCCATGTAGATGCCAAGGTCGTTGGCCAGTAGCGTCGATTTATCAAGTCGGAGGTCAATAAAGGTTTCCATAAAGTTGGGCAAGCCATTGAAGCTGGCATTGCCAAAGAGCTGACTATTGTCGCCGAAAAACAGACTAAACTTCTTCAAGCTAAAATTGGTAACTCCTCCGCTGAAGTCGCCTGATATGGAATAGGTATCATCGTACTTTTCGAGGTAGGGCGAAAAGTGTCGCAGGTCCCGGTTGCTTATTGTCGTGCTGTCGAAATGAGCAACGATGTTGACGCTATCAACAAAATAGGTGAGATTGGAAGGGTTGGAAAACTCAAACTTGACATAGTCCCGTAAATGGCTGTGTTGGGTATGCAGGTCTAAGTCAGAGAGCTCCATTGTTTGATAGGTGAGCAGAAAGTTGGTTTGTAGGCTATTAACGTTAAGCTTTTTACTTCTCTCACCGGCAGCCAGCTTGTCTACCCTGAATTTGACAGTATCCAGCCGTTGGTAGAAGTTGCTAAGGTCGCTGAATATGCTGTCGATGGTAAACTGGTAGTAGTTGAAGCCCACCTCAATGCTATCCTTTCTCATGTCATTGAGAGAGAACCGGCTTTTCTCCAGTTTGATCCGGCTCACACTTATCGGACGTGGCAGCGAAGTTCGGGCAGTGGTGTCTTTGGGCCGTAATTGGCTGATGAGAAAGGAGATGTTGTCGAGTTGGTTGTCGGCGAACTTTACCAGCCGTACATCGGCTCCGGTTATTCGGGCGGCGTCAAAATGTAGCTGACTGGGACGTAGTAAATCAAGAAGGCTAAAATCGACCAACAACCTATTTATGGTAATCATGCTGGTATCCTGGAGATCCTTTACTTCCAGGCTATCAAGGGTAATTTCATCAAACCAGTTGACATCCACTTTTGCAATGGTAACTTTGTGCCCTGTTTGTTCATAGAAGGATTTGGAGGCGTAGGAAACCAGCCATGTTTGAACAGCCGATGATTGCAGCGTGATAAACAAGCCAATCAGCAAAAGTAAAATGGTAAGTGAAAACCAGTAGAAGGCTTTCCCAATACCATAGAAAATGACAGATGTTTTAGTTTTATAGTTCAAATCAACTGTATGTCCCCGACCATCTTAGCGATCGAATCTTCGTGCGATGAGACTTCTGCCGCTGTGATCAGGAACGGTAAAATTCTTAATAATATTATTGCTACGCAATCTGTTCACCAACGATATGGTGGTGTGGTACCAGAACTGGCCTCCAGAGCACACCAGAAGCATATTGTGCCTGTAGTAGATCAGGCTTTGAAAGAAGCAGGTATTGATAAACACCAACTTGATGCCGTTGCGTTCACGCAAGGGCCTGGATTATTGGGTGCTTTGCTTGTGGGTAGCTCCTTTGCTAAAGCAATGGCTTGGGGGTTAGGGGTGCCTCTGATAGCCGTTAACCATATGCAGGCACATATCCTGGCGCATTTTATTGAAGACCCAAAACCGGCGTTTCCGTTTCTATGCCTTACAGTAAGCGGCGGGCACACACAGATAGTGCTGGTGGAGTCACCGATGCGCATGCAGGTGATAGGCGAAACGCAGGACGATGCAGTAGGGGAGGCGTTTGACAAAGCGGCCAAAATGCTGGAGCTGCCCTATCCCGGTGGCCCGTTTATCGATAAGTTGGCGCAAAAAGGCAATCCGGAGGCCTTTCAATTTCCGCTCTCAGAAATGCAAGGCTTGAACTATTCCTTCAGCGGCATAAAAACGGCCATCCTCTACTTCCTGAGAGACCAAACAAAGACCGACCCGACATTTGTTGAAAACAATATCAACGACATTTGCGCCAGTGTCCAGCACACTTTGATCCACATGCTTTTGCAGAAGCTGAAGAAGGCCGCAAAGCAAACAGGGATAAGCCAAATTGCCATTGCCGGAGGTGTGGCAGCTAACTCAGGACTTCGACAAGCACTTGAAAATCAACGTGCTGAGCTGGGTTGGGAGGTGTATATTCCCAAGTTTGAGTATTGTACCGACAATGCTGCAATGATTGCCATGACAGCCCATTTCAAATACCTTGAAAAGGACTTTTCATCGATGGATGTTGCCCCAATGCCTAGGATGAAATTTTAATTTTATGCTATTTTAGTTTTTATAAAAACGCTCAGTTAAATATTGAATGGCAAAGGACGATAAGCGATTTTCAAACTCAGTAAATATCAAAAACAAGAAGGCCCGTTTTGAGTTTGAGTTTATTGATACGCTCGTGGCGGGTATTGTGCTGAAGGGAACAGAGATAAAATCCATCAGGGAAGGGAAGGCCAGTTTGCAGGAAGCTTATTGTTACTTCAATAGGGGAGAGATTTTTATCAAGGCGATGAATATTACCCCATATGCCGAAGCCACCCATTTCAACCATGATCCTGTGAGAGAGCGAAAGCTCTTGATAAAAAAGAGGGACATCGAGAAGTGGCAATCAAAAATGGAAGAAAAGGGCCTTACCATAGTGCCGGTGAGGCTTTTTATGACTGACAAAGGACTAGCTAAAATGGAAATAGCCCTCGCCAAGGGTAAGAAAATTCATGACAAACGAGATAGTATCAAAGAAAGAGATAGTAAGCGAGAGCTAGACCGACTTAGACTGTAAACCTTATGACTGAGACCGAAAAGGGAATTTGTAGATTATGCCTTGTGCCGGTTATGTGCGAACCTTCCTTTCACTCGCTTCAACTAAGCGAGCTTCTTTTTGGGGAGCATTATGAGGTTTTGGAGACAAATGAAGACGGAAAGTGGATAAAGATTAAAATCCATTTTGACGGAACGGTAGGATGGATTTTGAAGATCCATTTTTATGGAATAACACAAGAGTATTTTGAGCAGATCAATCATTCGGACTACAAGGTTTGCACTGATCTGACCGCAAATATTTTTTTCAAGAAACACTACCTTAATATTCTTATAGGCAGTGTGCTGCCGATATCCACCAATGAGTTGTTCAAAATAGAAGAGCAGTTGGCTTTCAATGGCAACTCAAAGAGTCTCGGTCAGCGCCGTGACTACGGTTTTCTTCGTGAGACGCTTCAGAAGTACATGTACTCGCCCTACCGGGCAGGCGCCAGAACACCCTATGGCATCGACGATATTGGCCTTGTGCAGCAGGTGTATCGCATGGTGGGCTATCCGGTACCAAGAAACCTGAAGCAACTTGCGTCGGTCGGGGATCAGGTTGATTCTGTGGGGGCGTCGAAACCCGGGGATCTGTTGGTCTGGCATGAGAAGGACGAAGTAAAGGCTGGCATCAACATAGGAGAAGAACAGGCGGTGATAGTGACTGATTCGGTGAAGATTGTTAATATTGATGACAAGGGTCTGGTCAATGAAATGAGAGATGGGAAGCTAGTGGCGGTGAGGAGGATCCTCAAAATGTAGAAGAGGCATGAGCTTAAAGAGGAACGTGTTGGTTCTTAATCAGGACTATTCTCCCTTAACTGTTTGTTCGGTGGAGAGAGCATTTCTTCTTGTCTTTTTGAATAAGGCTGAAATGATTTCGCCTGTTCCCAACGTTTTTCTGCATACTGTGGACACTTCTTATCAGGCCCCATCGGTCATCAAAGTGTCAAGGTATATCAGTGTCCCCTACAAAGGAGTTATCCTGTCTCGCCAAAACGTTTTCCGGCGTGACAACCACGAATGCCAGTACTGCGGTACCAACAGAGACCTTACCCTTGATCATCTTGTTCCCCGCTCGAAAGGGGGCACCTCCAGCTGGAAAAACCTTGTTACTGCCTGCAAACATTGCAATGCCAAGAAAGGCGATTATGCGCCCGGTGAAGTTGGGATGAAACTTAGAAAAGAGCCCTTCAAACCATCTTACATTATGTTTTTGAAAACTTCCAATGGTAGCGTGTTCGACGAGTGGCGACCTTTTTTGCAACTCAAGTCGGAGGCGCTATAAGTCTCTCCATTTCCTTCTCTATGCCTTCCTGACGATCCAGCTATCTTTTGTGGCTGCTCTTTTGTTATCTCCATTTTTAGGGCTGTACCGCAGAATACAAAGGCTTTTGGTGAGCCTGCAACTGTGTTTTAAGGCCGACCGACGTGACCGGAAAAATAAATTCATGATTTTTTTAAGTGAGCTGACCCAATTTCACTCCTTTTCCTGTAGTAGGGGGTGAAGGGAATTTGATCACATAAAAAGACCATGTAATATGAAAGTAAAACAGTTAGTCGGAATGCTCACCTGTTTGGTGATGTTAGTGTTTGCAATAAGTTGTGGGGACGATGAACCATCACCCTCGAAGTTCAAGCTGGAAGCGGATATTGATTTTAGTCCGGAAAACCCGGCTGTGAATGAAGAAATTGCCCTAGATGCAAGTGGTTCCGTAGATGCGGATGCGATTGGCTTCACTGCCGAGTGGACGCTGCTGTCGCAGCCTGGTGGCAGCACCACCAAAATAACCAACGCCGATGCCATTATTGCTTCTTTGATCCCTGACGTGGAGGGGGACTATGAAGTCCAGTTGAAAATTTCGAATGCTGATGAAGGCGTAGGCGATACCAAGACGGTGACTATAAATGCTCTGGCACCTGGTTATGTGGAGCTTAGCGGATTTATAGACAGCGACATGACGCTTGAAAACATCAATCTTGACCCTGCACTTATTGATTATTTGGTAACAGGAGATGTGTCGGTGCTTGCTGTTCTCACCGTAGAGCCAGGGGTCGTTATTCATTTCCAGGAAGATAAAATGATGAAGATTGAGCAGGGTGGCACTTTGCTGGCAGCAGGTACCGAAGCCGACTCCATCATTTTTACAACAGCCAACGAAGAGGCTGATCTGTTTTGGAAGGGGCTTTATATACAGTCAGCCAGTGCGCAAAACATACTTAAGTACGCCGAAGTTTCATACGCTGGCAACACAGCAATGGATTTTAACGGAGCTGACTATAAGGCTGGTGTAGGTGTAAATGGAGGCGGAAATATCAAGATTGAAAATAGCCTGTTTGCCAGCAATAAAGGATATGCAGTTTATCTCGACGACGACGGAGGGAAACTGAATACCTTTAAGGACAACCTCTTTGTTGACAATGAAAACGGCATGGCCGTGTGGGCTGAAACGGCAGCAAGTGTTGACAATACCACCACGTTTACCAATTCAACAAATGCTGATGTTGAAATTTTTTCCTCTTCAATTGCCGAAGCGACAGAAATAACTTGGAAAGCATTGAGCGATGACGCTCGTTATACTGTTTCGGGAGATATCGATGTGAACGGGGTGCTTACTATTGCTCCGGGAGCTAAATTCGGTTTGGATGAGGATGTGATGATCAGAGTAGACGGCGCATTCATTGCTGCCGGCACAGCAGAGAGTCCGATTGAGTTCACAACCTCCGATGCCGCCTCCGCACTTCGCTGGAAAGGTATTTATGTGAACTCAGCCGATGGCAGAAACATATTGAACCATGTCACGCTTTCATATGCTGGAAATTCAGAGATGAATTTCTCTGGAGAAGACTTCTCCGCCGGTGTTGGTATTGAGCTCGGCGCAAAAATGGCGTTTAAGAACAGTACTTTCTCAAACAACAAAGGCTATGGCGTGTATGCCGACGATGCCGGTGGCCAGATTGGTGCTTTTGAAAACAACACACTCACTTTGAATGACAGGGCGGTTGGCTTGCCAGCTGACCAGGCTGAAATGATAGACGGTGCTTCTGTTTTTACAGACAATGCCAATGCTGATGTTGAAATTTTTGAGTCGGATTTTTCGGAATCCAAAACGTCGACATGGAAAAAACTTAGTGGAGGTGCTGCCTACAGATTGTCGGGCGACATGGATGTAAACGGTAAGCTCACTATTGCCGCCGGAGCTATTGTGAACTTTGATGAAAATGCCCTTGTAAGGGTATTTGGATCACTAACTGCCGTGGGTACTGCCACTGACCGCATTGTATTTACGACATCAAACCCGGGAGGCGAGCTCTACTGGAAGGGCATTTACATCAGCTCTGCCAGTAGCCTCAATAATTTTGATTTTACCGATTTTTCGTTCGCCGGTAATTCTCCCATCGATTTCTCGGGAGCCGATTTTGCAGCTGCCATTGGCGTGGACATCACCGGCAAGGTATCGGTGACCAACTCTACGTTTACCAACAATAAAGACTATGGAATCTATGCCGATGAGTCGGGCGGGCAGATAGGTAGTTTTGGAACCAACAGCTTTTCTGACAACAAAAGGGGTGTAGGTATTCCAGCCGATGAACTTGATGCCATGGATGGAGCAAGCACCTTCACCAACAACTCATTTGCTGACGTGGAAGTGTTTGGAAGCGACCTGGCCCAGGACAAAGTGGTCACCTGGAAGTCGTTGACCACCGGCGCTTCTTACAGAATTACCGGAAATATCAGGGTGTACGGAAAAGTTACTGTGGAGGCAGGCGCTTCTTTCAAAATGGACGAAGACGTGCAGATTCTGGTGGATGGCGCATTTACGGCAAAAGGAACTTCCACTAACATGATCACTTTCACCTCGTCAAATATCGATGGCGGGCTACACTGGAAGGGGTTTTATTTTTCGTCAACGGATGCCAGCAACGAGTTTGATTTTTGCAACATCGCTTACGGGGGAAACTCACCACATGACTTTAACGGGGCCGATTTCCCAGCCAATATTGCCGTGAATTCAGACGGAAAAGTGACGGTAACGAACTCCACCATTTCCAACAGCAGTGGCTACGGCATCTATTCTAAAGGTGTAACCAATGACTTTTCCGGAGCGGCAGCTGGCAACACTTTCACTGGTAATGCGAGTGGAAATAATCAGGAATAGGTAAAAACCAATCGATAAACACAGGCAGCTGAATTTCTTGTAAAGGCCCGATCCAAAAGGATCGGGTTTTTTATGCTTCCGCCCGTAGATTAAATACGGAATATTCTATTTATTCTTTATAGCTTTATACTTTGACAGAGTTTATAGGCATCTAAATTTATTATTTCAAACGATGGGTGAAGCGGAGCTGGTGAAACTGATAGACAGGATCAATAAAGGTGACCAAAAAGCGCTTGATGAACTCTTTCCCGTTGTTTACGATGAGCTTCGGAAAAATGCCCACCATTTGAGGTTCAAGTTTCGGCAACAAGAAACACTGAACACCACTGCACTTGTACACGAAGCATATTTGAAACTCTCGAAAGCTGACCTGAGCAAGCTTCAAAGCAAAGAGCACTTTTACAATCTTGCTGCAAAAGCCATTCGTCAAATTTTGGTAAACGCTTGCCTGAAAAAGCAAACTGACAAGCGAGGAAATCAGCCCAGTCATTTGAAAATTGATGACCTCGAAGAACACCTAAATTTTACTGAAGAAACAGGAACGGCTATTTTGAAAATACATGAAGCTTTGGAAGTGCTTGAGAAAAGGGAGCCTACCTATGGGAAAATTGTCGAATGCCGTTTTTTTGCTGGACTTTCCATCGATGAAACAGCAAAAATATTGGGTACTAGCCCTTCCACAGTCAAGCGGTCGTGGAGCATGGCCAAGACCTGGCTTCACATGCAGCTTTCACCATCAGCAGCCTAATCTCTAAGTCTACGCTATGGAGCAATATTCCCAGGAGGAATGGATTGATTTTTTAACAAAAATGAACCTCACAGCCGAGGCATTGCCTGGTTTACTGGGGCATCAGGGTGACGCTGAGTCATTTTTTGAAGTGTTGCAAGATAACCTTTCAAAAGAGCTTTCCGACAGCCTGGAAATAAGGTTGCCAGTGGGTTATGCCATTGGCAAGTACCAGGTGGTGGAAGAGGCTGGCGTGGGTGGTATGGCAGTAGTTTACAAAGCTAAAAGAGCTGACAACCTGTTTGATCAGCAAGTGGCAATAAAGGTGCTTTCGCCACTGCTCAACACTGACAAATACGAACAATACTTTAAAGCGGAACGGCAACTACTGGCTTCGCTAAATCACCCCAACATAGCAAGGATTTTTGACGGAGGGCTTACCGGTGATCAGACTCCTTATCTGGTCATGGAGTATGTGGATGGCTTGCCTATTAATCAATACTGTAAACAGCATCGGTTAAGCATTTCCGAGACGCTTAACCGCATTATGATTCCGGTCTGTCGTGCGGTAATTCATGCCCACAACAACTTCATCCTGCATAGAGATATTAAACCTTCTAATGTTCTCATTACCGATGACGGACAGGTCAAACTGCTCGACTTTGGCATAAGCAAGCTCTTTGATGACCAATTGGAGGAAGATACTTCTTTTGGAGGAACCTTGAAATACGCTTCTCCCGAGCAACTTTCGCACAGGGCGTTGTCCGTTCAGTCCGATATTTATCAGTTGGGCGTGCTTTTGTATGAGTTGCTCACAGGACGGATGCCGTTTGACGGTAACGAGAGAGACAAGGTAATAGCTATGATACGTAGTGGGCAGTTTCAGGCCCCAATGACCCTTAACCCGGCCATTAAGACAGACCTGAATGCAATTATTACAAAGTGCATGGCTGTTGATGCAGGGCAGAGGTATCAGACAGTGACGGATTTAGTCGCTGATCTTCAGAATTATCTTCACCATTTCCCGGTGTCCGCCAGAGAGGCGAGCTGGGGTTATTCCTCCCGCCTGTTTTTAAGGCGCAACACACTTGCCTCGGCACTTGTAGCAGTCATTGTGGTGGTATCAATGGGCGCTGCTATCATTACTCAAATTCAGAAGCGAGCACTGGAAAGGGAGCAGCAAAAGGTGATAGCTTCCAACGAGTTTCTGACTAAAATATTCGAGGCAAATGACCCAGGGGTGGTGCAGGGAGAAGAGGTGACGGCCGCTGCCTTGCTCCGAAATAGCGAGAAGGAAATCAATAATATCAGTGATCCTGAGATCAAAGCCTCGGCACAGGTGCAGCTGGGTAGTTTATACAAAAGGCTGGGCTTGTGGAAGGAGTCGGGATCTTTTTTCTTCGATGCCCTCCAATATTATCGGGAACACAATGGAAGTGCGCTTGAAATTGGCAGGCTATACAATGAGATTTCTGGCTACTACCGGGACATGTCGGAGTACGATAAGGCTGATTCAACCATTCAGTTGGCGATCAGCCATCTTGAACGGGAAAAAGAGGTCAATCCATTGGCATTGGCAATGTCTTACAAAGACCATGGGTATGTTCTGTACCTGAAAGGCAAATATGAGCAAGGGGAGGGTGAAGTGCGAAAGGCAATTGCTCTCATTGAAGATGCCATTGCATCGGGACATAGCGAAGGAATGGGAAGCCCAAAAAAGGAAATTCAATTAGGGTTTGCCTACAACTATCTCAGCAGCAACCTTAGGGAGCAGTCAAAATATGAAGAGGCACTTGAAGTGAGTTTGTCTGCGGTGAAGCTGGGAGAGAAATTTGAGGGTGAAGATGTTACCCTGAAGCTTATTGCTTTAAACAACCTCTCATTAGTATATAGCCGACTTCATAATTTTGAAAAACAGGTGCAGATACTCCGGGACTTGCTGGATGAGAACTTTCGAATTTATGGGCCTGATCATCCAAGTACGCTTAGTTCCTATGCGAATTTGGGCTCTGCCTACTACAAGCTGAAAGACTATGCTAAGTCAGACTCTTTGCAGCTTCTGGCTTACGAAGCCTACCTGGCAAAATTTGGCCCCTTTCACAATTACACAGTAAGCGTGTTGTACAATCTCGGAAATTCAAAATTTGGACAGCGGGACTTTGGGAATGCGCTGAGCTACTATGAAAAGGTGCTTGCGGCGGATGTCAATAATTTTGGCGACGAGCATCCTTATGTAGCAGGTGACTATGTGAGCATGGGAATGACTTGGCAGGCAATGCAGAAGTTTGATGAGGCTGAGCGAAGTTACCAGAAGGCATTCAACATTTATCTCGACAAGCTGGGGGAGAAGAGCAGAAAAGTAATCGATGTTTATTCGAACTTTGGGGACTTGTATGGCGAGTTGAACGACATGGAAAAGGCCGAACTCAATTATGCAAAGGCCATTGAACTAAGTAAGGAAGTATTAGGGGAAGATCACCCGTACCATCAGAAGTTGAAAGATGAATGGGCTGCTATCCAGTCTAAGCAGTAGCAGCCAGGTGTTTCACCTTCCTTCGTCATAATTCAATTTTGAAAACTGTCTTTTTTCCAACCTCCGATTCCACGCCCAGTGTGCCTCCGTGCATGTGAATGATTTGCCTCGACAGGCTGAGGCCTATGCCAGACCCCGTTGGCTTAGTGGTGTAAAACGGAATGAAAATATTGTCGATGGCTTCCGGAATAATGCCAGGCCCATTGTCTTCCACTTCTATAATGGGGCGTAGCTGATCGCTCATATATCCTCTCACCGTGACCTTTGCATCTGGTTGGTCTATTAATACCTCAATAGCATTTTTCACAAGGTTGATGAGTACCATTTCCAGCAGTTCGTCGTCCGCAATGATGGTCATTTCATCGTCCTCAAGTTCTGTGGCAAGGGTCACTTGGCTTGCCTTTGTTTCTGCCAAATACAGATTTTCGATCCTGGCCAGCAGTGTCGCTAGTTTCACGGGCTTCAGTGCCGGTTTTGGAATCTGGGTGAAGTCCCGGTAGGCATGGACAAACTTTTTCAGGGCGTGACTCCTGTTCTCTATTGCCTGAAGAGCCTCGTTAATGTCGCTGATTGTTTCCTTCGACATTTGCTCCTCGTTGTCGGCATGGGTTTCCTCTTCAAACATGTCTTTTAGCGTCGACACCAAAGAAGAAATTGGCGTCACCGAATTCATGATCTCATGCCTGAGTACCTTGGTCAGGTTTTGCCAGGCCTCCAGTTCATTTTGCTGCAGCTCCGAGCGAATATTTTGCAGAGAAACGAGTGTGAGCTCTCGTCCTCTTATTCTCAATCGGGAAGTGTGAATGGCCAGGTGAACGAGTTCATTTTTTCGGTAGAGGGTATTGCCCCCTGTGGGAATTGATTTTAACAGGATGTAAAGCTCCGGGTCTGTGCCCGAAAGCTCATTTAGCTCCGCCAGGTTATCAAGTGACAGCAGTTTTTTTGCCATGTGATTAATGAGCCCCACTTCGCCGGTATCGTCGTAACTTAAAATACCCACCTGCACGTTCTTTACCAGGGTGTCCAGAAATTGAAGGTTTTCCTCATTTTCTTTTCTCGTATGCCTGAAAGCATCGAGTACTTCTTTCATAGAATGATTGAGCTGCCTAAATGACTTTCCAACCTTATTGTCAGCGTCAAAGCCAATAATGAAGTCGTCGTATTTAATGGCTTCAATGAAACGGGTCAGCTTACGGTTGGTGTTTTCGACGTAGTGAAACAGGCTGAAAAGAGAGAAAATTCCCACACTGAAGATAATAGTGGCACTCACGTATTTGTTGCTTTCGATTAGCCAAATGAAAGCCATTGTCAATAGCCCGATAAAAGCTACCCGAAGAAATATTTGAAATCGGAAGCTGCTAAAAATCATACTTCTCCATTCGTCGGTAAAGCGAAGAGCGGGTCAGCCCCAGCTCCTGAGCAGCCTGGGTAATATTGCCATTGTGGCGTTTGAGTGCTTTGCGGATCAGAATTCGCTCCATCTCTTCGATGTTGTAGGCGTCCAGATTTACTGCAGTTTCATCAGTTTCTTTACCTCCCTGGTTCAGAAAGAAATCGTCGGCTTCGAGCACCATGCTGCGGCTCATGATAACGGCCCGCTCCACCGCATGCTCCAGCTCCCTTACGTTTCCGGGCCATGTGTACTTCTGCATTCTTTTTATTACCGAAGGACTTAGTGACCGGATGGGCTTGTTGTACTTTTTCGTAAACTGCCCGAGGTAATGTTCTGCAAGCAAAGGAATATCGTCAAGGCGATCTCTCAATGGCGGGATGTTGATTTCAATGGTGTTGATCCGGTAGAGTAAGTCCTGACGGAATTCGCTCTTTTTCACCATGTCGTACAAGTACATGTTGGTGGCGCAAATGAGGCGGATGTCAATAGGCCTGGGTTTGTTGGAGCCAACCCTGGTAACCTGCCTCGACTGTAGCACTGAGAGTAGCTTGGCCTGGAGTGGTGTCGACAGGTTGCCAATTTCATCGAGAAACAAAGTGCCACCAGAAGCTGTTTCGAAGCGTCCTGCACGGTCTTCTTTCGCATCGGTAAACGAACCTTTTGTATGTCCAAATAGCTCGCTTTCGAATAGTGTTTCGCTCACCGCCCCCAAGTCGACGCTGAGAAACACTTCAGAAGTTCGTTTCGAATGGCGGTGGATAGCCCGTGCCACCAGCTCCTTGCCTGTGCCATTTTCACCAAGTATCAGCACATTGGCGTCTGTTCCCGCCACCATCTCAATGGTGTCGAACACTTTCATAATGGCATCGCTTCTGCCAATAATCTCCTGGTACTTAGTATCCAGGTCCTCGTTAATCTGTTTTTGTCTGTCTTTGAGTTTGTTGGTCTCCAGCCTCGACTCACGCAGCCTCATGCAGGAAGAAACTGTGGCCAGCAACTTCTCGTTTTCCCATGGCTTTAGCACAAAGTCGGTGGCTCCTTCCTTGATGGCTTTTACCGCTACTTCCACATCGCCATAGGCGGTAATCAGTATCACAACTGCCGATGGATCCATTTCTAGGATTTTGTCGAGCCAGAAAAAGCCTTCGTGTCCCGAGCTAACATCTTTCGTGAAATTCATGTCCAGGAGAATGACATCGAATGTTTCATTCATCAAAATATTGGGAAGCGACTCGGGGTTTTTCTCTGTCACCACCTCCAGGAAATGTCGCTTCAGAAATATTTTGGCGGCGCTCAGCACGTCCGGGTTGTCGTCAACAATAAGAATTCTCCCTGCCTGGTTACTCTTTCTCATTTATACATAGCTTTTGCCCACTCCATTTTAAACAATAATAATACCTTTTACCAATAGAAGTAAGTGTAATGGCAAGTGCTTGAATGTCAGTTCTTAATAAAACTATAAAAGCGTGTGAGTAGAAAATTTTTGTTCGCTGGCGGACGGTTGAGGTCGCTGATGCACGCCAACCAATCAAAGGGTAGCGAGAAGCCTTTCGATGTATCTTTTCTCGGGCAAGCTAGTTGTAAGCTCAATGGCCTGGCGAAAGCAGCTGGCTGCCAAATTAGTATCGTCCATTGCCATGTAGATTTTGCCCAGCAGTGAGAAGTAGTATTGGTTTTGCACCAGGGAGCCTTTGGCATCCAGTTCCTGGAGCTTTTCGTAGGCAACAAATGAGCCCTGGCTATAGAAGGTGGCGATCAGCCAATTCAGTTGAATAGTTGCACCAGGATCGCTGCGCAACAGGTATTCGTATAGTTCGCAAATGCTTGACCAATCTGTTTCCTCAAAGGACGGAGCTTGAGCATGTTCGTAAGCTATCGCAGCCTCCACCTGGTATTTGCTGTAGTTTTTTTCTGCAATCGACAAACGGAAATAGTGCTGCCCAAGGCTGATCATCTCTGCGTCCCAAAGTCCCCGATCCTGACTTTCTAAATCGATCAGCTTTTTCTCAATATCCTCTCTGGCTGGAAACCTGGCGGCATGGAGAAGGAACAAAGAGAACAAAGCCAACGAGTCTGCTGTTTTCAGCTTTTCATTGTCTGTCACCAGTTTGATCAGCCGGATGGCTTCAAAGCACAACTCCTCTCTGATAATAAAATCGTTATCGGTTGAGGAGTAGCCTTCATTGAAAAGCAGATAGATGATTAAATGCACCTCATCCAGTTTTTCTTTCACCTTTAAATGGTCCGGATCGGGAAAGAAGAGATTCTTTTCATGGATCAATTGTTTTGAGCGTACAATGGATTTGGCCACTGCTTCTTCAGTCATAAGCAGGCCACGGGCAATTTGTCTTACTGTCAGCCCGGCTACATGCCTCAGCACAAAAATGAGCTGGTTCTTGATAGAAAAGGAAGGGTGACAGCAAGCCACAATCATCCGCAGCTGACTGTCTTCAATTTCGTTGTCGAGGAAAAGCATCTCAAGCTTGATATCTTCCCGTGTATTAAGAAAGGATTCCGCCGGCAGCGGCTCGAACCGTTTTTTTCGCAGAGCGTTGATCGCCTTGTTTTTACACACTTTAAAAAGCCAGTTCACTGGCTGATCCGGAATGCCGTTTTGTTCCCAATGTCTGATGGCAGACTCGAAGGCTTCCTGCACGATGTCTTCAGCAAGCTCGAGCTGCTGAAGGCCGAAGTACCGGGCCAGGGAGGTCACCATCTTACCGTACCATTGTTGGTAAAGATGGTTGACCAGCTTTTGTGTTTCAAAATGGTAAGGAGCCTGTTCCTGCTTCATCAAAAGTCCATGATGGGCCTAAGCTCCACAAGTCCATCATATTTGAAAATGGGGCAGGTTTTGGCGATGCTTATGGCTTCTTCCATGTCAGTTGCCAGGAACACAAAGAAGCCGCTGATGGCTTCCTTCGATTCAATGAATGGACCATCTGTTTCTACTTTATTTTTGTAGATCATCGCACCAGAGCCTTCTAAAGGGTCGCTCATCACATGACGGTTCTCTTTCTCGAGACCTTCTTTCCATTTAACATATTCAGAAATATCAGCTTCCATCTGTGCTGGAGTCATTTCGTTCATTGCTGCAAGGTCTTCCCTAAT
Source organism: Imperialibacter sp. EC-SDR9 (assembly GCF_902498805.1). Lineage (GTDB taxonomy): Bacteria > Bacteroidota > Bacteroidia > Cytophagales > Cyclobacteriaceae > Imperialibacter. The sequence continues at coordinate 164,517 of NZ_LR701581.1, forward strand.
CAGGATCAAAAACTTTTTCATAAGGTAAAATTTAAGTGTTTTTCTCCTGTAGACAAGGTGGTCATGCTTTTTTGGACAACTATCTCACGAATTTTCTTTTTGAGACTAGGACATTACGCCGACCAGCTCCTTTAGGAATTTGGCAGCTACAAATGCAGTCATGTCGTTCACATCCCTGACCGGATTGTATTCTACAATGTCGGCGGCTACGATATGCAGGTGCTTGTGGCGCTGAATGAAATCAATCACCTGCCTGGTAGTGGCACCGCCCGGTTCGTAATGAGAAATGCCGGGAGCAAAGGCCGGGTCAAGCACGTCGATATCCAGGCTTAGGTACACAGGCCCATCAATATCAATGGTCATGTCCTCCGTCCATTTATTCATTGGAATAATGTTGACATTGAATTTTTCCGCTTGCTCTTTTTGGTGCTTGTTGAGTGTGCGAATGCCCACCTGTGTAAGGCTTTGTGCCGAGCCATTCTCCATGATTCTTGCAAATGGACAGGCGTGAGAAAATCGATTGCCATCCAGTTCGTCGTACAAGTCGGGGTGAGCATCGAGGTGCAGGATAGAAAGCTTCGGAAAGTGAGGAGCTACTACTTGCAAAAGGGGATAGGTTATGGAGTGATCACCACCCACGAAGATCCATTTATCGGAAGGCGTATAGATTTTGGAGATCTCTGTTTGCAATGCATCATACGGAACCATCGGCGAGATGTCTCCGGCATCGTTCAACAAGTCCTCCACATTTTGACCAGCTTCATTGAAGTAGTTGGTGGCATCTGAATGCAGCGCTTTTCGAATGAGGGGAGGGGCTTGTGCCGGGCCTCGCATGAAGGATGAGTTGGCGTCGAAGGGGATGCCTAGTAGGTTGATAGGGTTCATTTGCATGGTGGCTGATCTGGCTACTTTGCGGCCAATCTGCCGTTTTTTAGGTTAAAATTAGTTAGTATATTTACAAACTACCGAAAACAAATGATAGCAGTAGCTGAAAAATTCACTTATTCTAAATATCTCCAGTTGGATGATGACAAGCGATATGAAATCATCGATGGAGAACTTTTTGATATGTCACCAGCGCCCTCTTTAAAGCATCAGGCCTTTTCACGGAATCTGCAAAAGCTTATCATGGACTATGTATATGGTAACAAATTGGGGCATGTATTTGATGCGCCAGCTGATGTGAGATTTGATGAGCACAACGTCGTGCAGCCCGATTTGATTTTTATCAGCCATGCCAATGAGGGTATTTTGACAGAAAGAAATATCAGTGGCTCGCCCGACCTTCTTGTCGAAATTCTATCACCCTCCACCTTTCATCACGATCAGGAGAGAAAAAAAGCACTTTATGAGAAGTTTGGGGTAAAAGAGTTTTGGGTAGTTGATCCTGCCAATGAGGTGATAGAGATTTTCTCGTTGAATGGGAAGAAGTACGAGTTGCTTGCATTTGCCTCGCAAAAAGGAACGGTTGATTCATCGGTACTTAAGGGGTTTTCAGTAACGATAGAGCAAATCAGAGCTAAAGAATTTGATAAAAAATAGCAGGCCGCAGCGGCTACTGCGGCCTGGTTATTACGCTAATCTTGTAGCTTCATTCCATTCTCACAAAACTGGTACATCGCCTTTTTTATGTATTCAGCCAACCCAACGGCAAACTTGTCATAGTTGACCTTGAATCGCTCGTCCGCCACGTACATGTCGGCCAGGCCTCGGTACTTTTCTTCTGTTACTTCGAAAAACTGCCCTACCCATGCATGATGCTTAGCGATCAGCCGTTGCACCTCCCGATGGGTGACTGGCTGGTTCATTAAGGCTACCATTTGGCGGCAAAAGTCGTCCGACTGCTTTTTTGTATCAGCCCATTCGTCTTTTGTCTTTTTTCGGATCACATTTTCAGAATGATCCAGGGCCTCCTTACCCCATCTGTCCACTACTTCCTGACGATAGGTTTTCACCTGCTCTTCGGTGAAACCCTCGTACATTTCCTTATCAGTTATCATTGTCTTTTTGTTTTTAAGTTCATCAATCGTTTTATCCAAAGTGTTTAACAACACCTTGTTTCTGGCAATCTGTTTATGAATTTCCGACTTCTGGAACTCCAGTGATTCCAGCAAGTCAAAATCCTTTTCGTCCATGATCTTTTTAATCTCTTTAAGAGCAAAGCCCAACTCACGGTAGAACAGGATCTGTTGCAAGCGTAGCATTTCCTGCCTGCCATAGTACCTGTATCCTGAATCAAACCCTCGTTCTTTGGGAGTCAAAAGACCAATCTGATCGTAGTGATGAAGTGTGCGCACACTTACACCAGCCAGTTTAGCCAGCTTTTTTACTGTATAGCCTGCCATACATTTTCATTAATGATGATGCAAAGAAAAGCTATGACGTAACGTCAGAGTCAAGGTTTTTTTCAACTTTTTTAGCTTGGAGGGAAGTATAGAAATGAAAAAAGGGAAACGGCACCGCCATTTCCCCCAAATTATTGCGAGTTCTTAAGGGCTATGGTTTGTAGTCCTTCAACAGCTTCGCCGTATTCTCGATCGCTCCGGGTTCTAGTGTGCCATGTCCGGGAATGACCATCTTTGGTTTAGGAAACCGTTGCTTCATCTTTTCAAGACTTGCAGGCCAGGCGGCTACATCGGCATCGCCAAGGTTACCAAGAGACTTGGTTTTGGCGTCTTTGATAAAGCAACCTCCATAAAGGATTTTTTCTGAAGGGAAGTACACCACCACATTGTCCGATGTGTGTCCTGCACCTGGGTAGAAAACCTCTATTTTGTCTCCCGCAAGGGTGATGGTCGTGTCGCTTTTAAAAAGGACGTCAGGCTTAGCAATGCCATTTTCCGCGGCCAGTTTGGCCGTTAGCTCCGAACTCACGGCTGGAATACCTCTTTGTTTTAGGATATCAATACCACCTATCCGGTCATCGTGGAAGTGCGTGATCACAAAGCTGGCCACCGGTTTTTTGATCTCACTGTCAATCCAGTCAAGGAGCTGAATGGTTTGATCATTGCCCCAGGGCGTGTCAATGACTACCACGCTGTCTTTGCCCACGAAGATGACAGCATTGGCACCCACTTTTCCGCCCTGGTAGGCGCCGTATGACTCATAAATGTATATCGAGTTGCTGTGTTTTTTAACCTCAATCCGGAACTGAGCATGGGCAGTTCCGATACAAAACAATATTGCAATGAAAGGAAGAAGTTTCCTGATCCCGGCGGCCAACCAATCTGTCATCATAAATCTCAAAACAGTAATCATTAAAGCCCGTACTTATCAATCAAATAGGTTAAAGCCGCCATAGTAGCAGCGCCCAACTCCAGTTCTCTCCGGCTCACCTTATCAAACGTGTCAATCGCCGTATGGTGGTAGTCGAAGTACCGCTGTGGATCCGGGTAGAAGCCAATCATGGGCACACCTTGCGTTGCCAGTGGGCTGATGTCGGCCCCACCACCTCCGGTGTCAAACTTGTAAATCTGATAAGGCACAAACAATGGCGCCCAGCCTTTGATGCGCTCTACCTGCTTGTCTTCAGCAGTAAAAGTAAACCCAAGCGGTTTGAAGCCACCACGATCCGATTCCATGGCAGCAATGTGTTTCTCTTTATTTTCGGCAGCCAATTCGGCGTATTTCCGTCCTCCCCTAAGGCCATTTTCTTCGTTCATGAACATAACTGCTCTTAAGGTTCTTTTTGGCTTGTAGCCAATGGCCTTCAGAATCCGAAGCACCTCAATAGACTGCACACAGCCTGTGCCATCGTCGTGGGCCCCCTGCGCCAGATCCCATGAGTCGAGGTGGCCACCAACAACAATGTATTCGTCGGCTTTGCTGCTGCCCTTAAGTTCGCCCACTACATTGTGTGATAGCTTGTCGGGTAGCATCTGGGAATGCGTCTCAAAGTAGAACTCCAGCTCAGGGTCGTCTTTCAGCATCCTGCTCAGCTTGTCGGCATCGTTGGTGCTGATGGCAACCGCTGGCAGCTTGTAAAGGTTGAGTGTGTAGTTTGTGCTGCCAGTGTGCGGGTTGTCGTCCAGTGCGTTGGTGAGCGAGCGAACAACCGCACCTATTGCTCCATATTTAGCCGCTTCTGATGGCCCGGCTCCCCTTTGGTTGCCTGCGCCGCCATAAGCTTCAAACGTTTCGATCAAAGTAGGATCCATGCGGCGGTTGAAAAAGACGATTTTGCCTTTCACACCAGCTTCGCCGAGAGCGGCCAACTCCTCAAAGTTTTGCACTTCTACTATTTTTCCAGCGACACCATTAGGCCCTGAGCCCACTGAGTTACCCAGCGCCACAACGTTTACGTCAACTGAACCCATTTTAGAGTTGACAATCTTGCCAATTTCCTTTTGACCTCTTACCCAATGAGGCACCATTACTTCCTGAAGAAATACGTTGTCAAACTCAAAAGCTTCCATCGTTTCTTTGCTCCAGTCTACTGCGGCGGCGGCTCCGGGTGAGCCAGCCAGCCTTGCCCCGATTTGGCCGGTAAGAAAGTCCAGCATTTGATAAGACTCGCCTCTGGCAAGTGCTTCGTCGTAGATTTTGCGAAGCATTTCAACATCCTGGTCGTCAGTTTTTACTTTTTGGCCCTGCAAACTGCTAATTAGCAGACAGGAGAAAAGTACGAGAGCAATGTGTTTCATATTCAGTATTTCGTTTTCAATGTTTTCGGATGAGTCACAATAAGTGAGGGTATTGCTGCGGCCGACGTTTCCATCGCAACCTGACAAGAGATTGCAAGATAATGGTGGGTTTGAAAAAAATACAGACCAATACTGTAATTCATTGGCATGAAAGTAAACAAATAGAGTAGTCTTTGTCGTTAAGGTGGGAAAAGAGTATAAACATTGGTGAATTAAAAAGTATTAACTAAAAGATTCGTTGTGGATTTCCCAATCGTTCGAGGTATTATTGTATATTAAAATTTCTTAAAACCCTTTTGTTCATGAGTGCAGTCATTCAAACCAGAGACGTTTCCAAAAAATATGTGATGGGTAGCGAAACTATTCATGCACTCAAGTCGATCACAATAGATATCAATAGGGGCGAGTATGTGGCCTTCATGGGGCCTTCAGGTTCTGGAAAATCTACCCTGATGAACATAGTGGGATGTCTTGATACGCCATCTGGCGGCCAGTACATCCTCAATAACCATGACGTTAGCGATCTTACCGAAAATGAGCTGGCGGAAATCAGGAACAAGGAGATCGGGTTCGTTTTCCAGACTTTCAACCTGCTGCCAAGGCAGTCGTCTCTTGAGAACGTTGCACTTCCGCTTATTTATGCTGGGATGAACCGGGAAGACAGGGAAGAGCAAGCCATGGCAGCCCTCGCTGGTGTTGGACTTGCTGAAAGGGCTCGTCATAAGCCCAATGAGTTATCGGGTGGACAGCGCCAGAGAGTCGCCATTGCGAGAGCGCTCGTTAATAATCCTTCGATTATCCTGGCGGATGAGCCGACTGGTAACCTCGACACGAAGACCTCTTACAGCATCATGGAGCTTTTTCAGGAGCTGCACGACAAAGGCAACACCATCATTATGGTGACACACGAAGAAGATATTGCAACGTATGCGCACCGGGTCATCAGGCTAAGGGACGGTTTGATTGAATCTGATACCCAAAACGAGAACATCAGCCGCCATGTATCAGAGCCGGTCTGATATCGAATGAAAATTTACACTAAAACAGGCGACAAGGGAACCACCTCTCTTCTTGGTGGCACCAGGGTATCGAAGGCACATCTTCGCATAGAAACCTATGGCACTGTCGACGAACTCAATTCCTATATCGGATTACTGAGGGATCAAGAGGTAAACAAAGCCAGAATACCATTTTTTATAGAAATACAGGAGCAGCTTTTTACCATTGGCTCTCACTTGGCTATGGAGCCTGGAAGCACCAAATTCCCCATTCCGCAGGTTGATGAAACATTGACAAGCAGGCTGGAGGCCGCCATGGATGAAATGGATGCCTTGCTGCCTCCGATGAAAAACTTCATTCTGCCAGGCGGCCATCCTTCGGTTTCGCATGGTCACATCGCTCGCTGTGTTTGCCGCAGGGCTGAACGATTGGTTATTGGATTGCAAGAACAAGAGGCCGTGGAAGAAAGTATTGTCCAGTTTCTTAACCGCCTGTCTGACTATCTTTTTGTGCTATGCCGCATGATGGCGCAGGAGCTAGGCGTGGAGGAAACTCCGTGGAAGCCCAGAAGTCCAAAATAGGCTTTGTTTTGCACCCCTCCTGAAGGAAAAAGTTTGTACCGGGACAAACCTGGTGAAAAATTTAGTATCTTCATCGGTCTCAACCCCGATACTAAATTTTAGATGACGCTAAAGAAGACCCTTCTGTTGCATACTGCTTTATTTAGCCTTTTTGTATCCACTCAGGCACAGAAAGTAAGCATAAAAGAGACGACCACAGGTATTGATTTTCTGTTAGGCGGAAAGGAGGTGCTTACTTACCAAACTTCCATGCTCACCGTGCCGGAAGGAGTGAAGAAGGAGTTTCGCAAATCTGGCTTTATCCATCCGCTCAAGTCACCTTCTGGCGAGGTACTTACCCGTATTCAACCACCCGACCATTACCATCACCTGGGCATTTGGGGCCCATGGACGAAGACCAAGGTAGAAGGCAGGGAAGTGGACTTTTGGAATTTGGGAGATGGAAAAGGCAGGGTCGATTTTGACCATATAATCTCACAGACATCTAAAGGGAATATTGCTGAAGTAGTCGTTCGACAGCACCATACTGACCTGCTGGCACCGAATGGCCCACAGGTGGCTATTGAGGAGGACTTAGGCATCCGGGTGCAAAGCGCAGATAAAGGAAGGTACCTGGTCGACTACACAACGACCATTTCCACACCACTGTCAACGCCTATTATGTTGGAGGCCTACCGCTATGGCGGAGGTATCGGCTATCGTGCCACAGCGGCCTGGAATCAGGGTAACAGTACGATTCTTACGTCAGAAGGGTACAATAGAACCAACGCCGATGGAACAGGGGGGAAGTGGGTAATGGTACATGGCGTTTCTGGAGCAAAGGAAGGAAAAAGCGGTATACTATTTCTTAGCTACCCGGAAAACAGGGCTCACCCTGAACCAATGCGGGTGTGGCCAGTGGATGCTAACGGAGGGAAAGAAAATGTCTATATAGAATTTTGCCCCATCAGGTATGAGCCCTGGGAAATTGAGCCTGGAAAGAAATACACTTTGAAATATAGAATGGTGGTGTTTGACGGAACGCTTACAGCCGAAGAAGCGGAAGCTTACTGGAAAGCATTCACCAAATAATAATTAACTACTTACCCTTAGACTACTTATATACCTATGAAAAGAAGAGAATTTGTCCGAAACACAGCCATTGCTACCAGTGTGCTGGGTTTCCCCACCATAGTGCCCTCTTCCGTTTTTGGAAAAGATGCGCCGAGCAACAAAATCAATATTGGCCAGATTGGGTGTGGCCGCATTGCCCGAGGACACGACATGCCTGGTACCTGGCAGCACGATGTGGCCCGTTTCGTAGCGGTCTCCGATCTGGACAGCAAGCGCATGAAGGAAGGGAAGGAGCACGTTGAAAAGTTCTACACCGAAAAAATGGGCAAGCCTTACGTCGATGTGAAGCAGTACGGCGACTACAAGGAGATGCTTCTCAACAAAGACATTGATGCAGTCATCATCAGCACGCCCGACCACTGGCATTCGCAGCCCGCCATGGAAGCCGTATTGGCTGGCAAGCATGTTTATCTCCAAAAGCCGACTTCGCTCACAGTCCACGAGGGGCGTCAGCTGGCTGACCTGGTGAAGAAATCGAACGTCACTTTTCAGATGGGTACCCAGCAGCGCTCCATGAAACAGTTCAAGGTGGCGGCCGAGCTAGTGCGCAATGGTAGGATTGGCAAAATACATACGGTAAGAATAGGTCTTCCAGGCGACCCCGCTGGCCCCGAGGCCCCCGCAATGCCTGTACCAAAGCAACTGAACTACGATGCATGGCTTGGCTCTACACCAGAGGTTCCTTACACCGAAATCGGTGTGCATCCGGTAGAAGGCTACGACCGGCCGGGCTGGTTGCGTTGTGAACAGTACGGTGCAGGCATGATCACTGGCTGGGGGCAGCATCACTACGATTCGGCTGCCTGGGGTATGGATACAGAATACATAGGACCAAGGTTCATTGAGGCCGTGGCCGAGTTTCCAAGATCTGGGCTTTGGAATGTGCATGGCGACTTCATGGTGAAGCAGGAGTACGACAATGGCATCAACGTATTTACATCAGGTGGCTACCCGAATGGCATCCGCTACGAGGGAACGGATGGCTGGATTTGGGTGTCGAGGGGTGACTATGTGGCTTCTGCTTCGGATCCGGTTGCTGCTGAGAATAGCGCTAAGGCATTAGATGCTTCTGACCCTAAGATTCTGCAATCCGTGATTGAACCGGGTGAGATTCATTTGTATGAAAGCGAGGAGCATCATGGCAACTGGTTGGAATGCATCAAGTCTGGCAAGGAGCCCATATCTCCCGTAGAAATGGGGCATAAGGCCTGTTCCGTGTGTCTGACAAGTCACATAGCCATGAAAATTGGCAGAAGGCTGGAGTGGGATTCCAAAACAGAGCGCTTTGTCAACGACGACGAGGCCAATACTTACTTAAGCAGGCCGCAAAGAGCGCCCTACGGAACCGATAATGTTAAAATGAAAGGATAAAGTATAAATGAAACTCAATCAACTATTTTTAGGGGCTCTCGCAGCCCTTTTTCTTGCAGGGTGCCAATCAGGAACGATGAAAGAGAGCACGGAAGAATCTACCGACAACGGTAAAATCAGGATCATGACGCTGGAGCCGGGGCATTTTCATGCCGGTCTTATCCACAAGTCAATGTATCCGGTGGTGGACTCCACCATTTATGTGTTTGCACCGAACGGCCCAGAGCTGACGGATTATCTTGCCCGCATCAACGGATACAATACCCGGGCGGAAAACCCGACTGGCTGGCAGTTGGAGGTGACCAAAGGTCCTGATTTCTTGCAAAAAATGGTCGATCAGAAGCAGGGCAACGTGATGATGGTGGCCGGGAAGAACGACCACAAAGTGGACTATGTACTGAAAGCCATTGAAAACGATATCAACGTATATGCCGACAAGCCGCTGGTAGTGGACAAGGCTGGTTATGCCAAGTTACTCAAAGCTTTTCAGGTGGCGGAAGAAAAAGACCTGCTGCTGTATGATATCATGACCGAGAGATTTGAGATCACCACTATTTTGCAGCGTCAGCTGTCCATGCTGCCTGATGTATTTGGGGAACTGGAAGACGGCACACCTGATAATCCGGCGATCACCAAAGAGAGTGTGCACCACTTTTTCAAATATGTATCTGGCAAGCCTTTAGTGCGGCCCGACTGGTTTTTTGATGTGAGAGTAGAAGGAACTGGCATTGTGGACGTAACCACTCACCTGGTAGACCTGGTGCAGTGGGAAACCTTCCCTGAGCAAAGGCTCGACACCACCGATGTCAATATGATGTCAGCGAAGCTTTGGCCTACTGTGCTAACCCTCGACGACTTTAAAGGCGTGACGGGCGCTAACGAGTTTCCTGCCTTTTTGAATGAATACATCAAAGATGGCAAGTTAGAAGTGATGAGTAATGGTGAGATGAACTACACCCTTCGTGGCAAACATGCTAAAGTAAGCGTGATTTGGAACTACCAGGCACCAGAGGGAGCAGCCGATACACACTACAGCATGATGCGGGGCACCAAAGCCAACCTGATGATCCGTCAGGGAGCGGAAGAAAACTACCGGGCCACGCTGTACGTGAAACTGCTAGATGGGCAGGAAGAGGCACTGGCCAAGGCGATCAACGAAACGCTGCAGGCGAAGTATCCCGGGATTGGGCTGACCAAGCAGGAGGGAGGCGAGTACATTGTAGACATTCCTGATTCTTACCACAATGGCCATGAAGCACACTTTGGTCAGGTAACCGAGAAGTTCTTGGAGTACTACCAGGCCGGATCCATGCCGGAGTGGGAAAAGGCATTCATGAAGGTGAAGTACTTCACGAATATCAAAGCTCTGGAAATGGCCACGACTAAGTGATGTTGTAGCATTTTTGAATTACGGGCCCGGCTGTGGCGCCCACAGCGATAGCTGGTGGTACTACAGCCGGGCTTTTTGAAATTGAGGTGTATCATTTTGGCAATTAACCCTTTGGCCGCTAATGTCACGGGTAAACGCATTGATCTATCATCATTTATTCCTTCCAACCTGCATGATCCTTAAAAACTTCTTTCTACTTGCCACGATTTCAGTTATTTGCTTCGCCTGTGAGGAGCCTGAGAAGCAAGACTGGCAGCAGCAAGCCAACGGCGTCTGGAAATACTCCATCGGTGAAAAAAACAAGATCAATCTGCTGAGTGCGGCCGGGGCGGTTCCCAACATTACCAGACTGAATGTCGGCGCAGCCACAGTTTTTCCATTCGACAAAGAACGAATCCGCATCACAAAATCCGATCACAAAATAGTGATCCAACTGCCGCTCGACGACGATGAACAGATTTATGGACTGGGCCTACAGTTCAAAAGCGTCAATCGGCGGGGAAAAATCTATCATTTGCAGGTCGACCACTACGGCGGCAAAGACAATGGCAGGACCCATGCACCAGTACCTTTTTATGTGTCGAGCAAAGGCTATGGTGTGCTGATCAACTCTGCCAGCTACATGACTGTGTACGTGGGTAGCAACGTGAGGCTCGACAGCGAAAATAAGCCTTATGTCTACGACCGAAACACCGAAAAGAATTGGGAGGCCCAACCCCAATCGGATGTGGTGGAAATCGTTATTCCCGACGAAAGTGCGGAGGTGATCGTTTTCAATGGAGAGACACCCGTCAATACTATAAGGAAATACAACCTCTATCAGGGTGGGGGAGTCCTGCCGCCCAAGTGGGGCCTGGGCTTTACCTACCGCAGCCATACACAGCATACGTCGGAGGAGGTGTTGGCCGAAGTGCAGGAGTTCGAAGAGAACGAGTTTCCGCTAGACTTTATTGGGCTGGAGCCTGGCTGGATGAACATGTCGTATCCCTGCTCTTATGAATGGGACGAAGGCAGATTTCCTGAACCGGAAAAGTTTGTGCAGGCACTGCTGAGCCAGGGCGTGAGAACAAACCTGTGGATGAACCCCTATATAGCACCCAAAGCGAAGTTGTACCAGCCTATGCTGCCCTATGCAGGCACGCATTTGGTTTGGAATGGCATCGTGCCAGATTATACCATGGAGGCTGCCAGAAAGGTGTTTTTGGAGTCCTACAATGCGCATCAGCTTGATATTGGCGTCTCGGGGCTCAAAATAGACGAAGTGGATGGCTACGATAACTGGCTCTGGCCCGATGCTGCCACTTTTCCTTCGGGCACCAGCGCAGAGCAAATGCGGCAGGTGTATGGACTGCTCATGCAGGAGATGATTGCCGACCTGTACCACAAAAATAACCAAAGGACTTACGGACTGGTAAGGGCCTCCAATGCAGGAGCCGCCAGCCTTCCCTTTGTGCTGTACAACGACTACTACGACCACCGGGATTTCATCACGGCTCTTATCAACTCTGGGTTTTCTGGGGTGCTCTGGACGCCCGAAGTAAGGCAGTCCGACACAGGTGAAGAATGGCTGCGCAGGATGCAGTCGGTGTGTTTTTCGCCCATGGCGATGGTAAATGCGTGGTCGAGCGGTACCAAGCCGTGGTCGTACCCCGAGGTGTATGAAGAAGTGCAGCAAGTGGCCATGCTCAGGATGCAACTGCTGCCCTACATCTACTCCACATTTGCCGACTATTATTTCAATGGCACGCCACCGGTTCGACCCATGCAACTAGTGGAAGGCTTTGGAGCAAAGGAAGAGGTGAAAGCCGGGCAGTTGGATGACACCGCCAACCCCTACAACCTGGCTATCAGGAAAGACATCAAAGACCAGTTTATGTTTGGTGATAACCTGCTGGTGGCTCCAGTGTTTACAGGTGAAACTTCCCGAACGGTTATTCTGCCACAAGGCAAATGGTACAACTTTTACACAGGCGACTATGCAGGCGAAAATGAAGTGATTGAGATCAGAACAGCGCTGGCCACCATCCCGCTTTTTGTGAAAGATGGCGGCATCATTCCCATGATCCAGTCCCGGCTCCATGCGCCCAAGCCGGGTGAGCAGCTAGCATTGCAAGTGAGGTATTACGGCAAAGCGCCGGGTGCCTTCCTGCTGTACGACGATGACGGCGAGACCTTCAATTATGAAAAGGGTGATTATTCGTTGACCGAGCTGAAAGCTGACCCGGAAAAGGGCCAAATGGGGAGTGAGAAACGGATAGAAGGTAATGTCTTTGGTTATGGGAGTATAAATTGGCAGCTAATGACTGTGAGGTGATTTCAAATCGTGCTTTGTCAGACGCAGTGTGGTTGTGGGTTTAACCACAAGAACCACAGTACATGCGAACGCTTGTGTCAGTGAAGTACGCTGATGGCCCCATTGAATAAGAAACTGGCACGCTTAATTGCACCCTGCCCCAAATTTTTTGAAAAAACCAAAGATTCTTCCTGCCCGTTATACCATCGTTTAGAGATTAAATTTCTAATTTTACTTTTTCAATAATAGGTTGAGGCCATGATAGATACCCTTCAATTTCCGATCACCCAGGTGGCGAAGTCCAGAATCAAAGAACTGGACATGGATAATGTTCAATTTGGTAAGAGCTACTCTGACCACATGTTTATGGCAGAGTATGTCGATGGACAGTGGACAGATCTGAGAATTGTACCTTATGGAAACCTCTCCATGAGCCCAGCCAACACCACGCTACACTACGGCCAGTCAATTTTTGAAGGCATGAAGGCGTACAAGGCAGACAATGGTGATGTGTTGATTTTCCGTCCTGACAAAAATGCGGCCCGACTGAACAAGAGTGCCGTAAGAATGTGCATTCCTGAGATTCCTGAGGAGATGTTCATGAGTGCCCTTACTGAGCTGCTGAAGCTCGACAGAGACTGGGTGCCCAACAAGCCGGGTACCTCGCTGTACATCCGCCCGTTTGTATTCGGCAACGATCCATTCGTAGGTATCAGGTCATCATTGACTTACCAATTCATCATTTTTACGAGCCCTGCGGGTGCTTACTACTCCAGGCCGGTGAAGGTGAAAGTGGAAACGAAATATACAAGGGCTGCTCCCGGGGGTACCGGCAGCGCCAAAACAGCTGGTAACTATGCCGCTGCGTTGTACCCAATGGTGCAGGGCCAGAAAGCAGGTTACGACCAGTTGCTATGGACTAACGCAGGTACGCACGAATACTTTGAGGAGTCTGGTACCATGAACGTGTTCTTCCTGATCGACGGCGTGCTTTGCACAGCTCCAGCCGGAGAAACCATCCTTGATGGGGTGACCAGAGACAGCGTGATCACCCTGGCCAAAGAGTGGGGCTATCCTGTGGAGGAGCGCAAAGTATATGTGAAAGAGTTGAAACAGGCACTGCTGGACGGTAAGGTGAACGAAGCGTTTGGTGTGGGCACAGCGGCAACTATTGCCAAAATCAGTCACATTGGTTTTGAAGACGGCGACCTGGAACTGCCGGGAGAGGAGTCAAGAACGCTGTCGAACAGGCTTTTGAAAACGCTTGACGATATTAAGTACGGCAGAATAGAAGACACACACGGCTGGATTTACAGAATCTGACCATAGTAACATATCACAAAATCCATCTGCTTTTTCGAAGGGGGTGGATTTTTTATTTGCCAGTGTCTTAAGAAAACAGGCGAACTTACTAACAGTGGAAAACAAATAACACCATGACAATAGAACAGTTGAAAGACGTGAAAGCCAGGGTAGCGGCTTTGAGGGGGTATCTTTGACTACGATAACCGCAAACGTGAAGTAGAAGACAATGAGGCGCTGACGGTGCTGCCGGGCTTCTGGGACAAACCCAGTGAAGCTGAAAAACTGTTGAAAGAAATCAGGCTACAGAAGGTGTGGACCGACGCCTATGAAGAAGTGAAAACTTCTCTGGAAGATGTGGAAACCCTGTATGAATTCTATAATGCCGACGAGGCTGAGATGGAGGAGGTTGATGCGGAGTACAAAAAAGTCTCTGCGCAGCTGGAAGAAGTAGAGTTGAAGAAGATGCTCAGTGGCGAAGAAGACCAGCTGAGCGCCATGCTCGAGATTAATCCAGGTGCAGGTGGAACTGAGAGCAACGACTGGGCGGAAATCCTCATGCGGATGTACATCATGTGGGGAGAGAAGCATGGTTACAAAGTGAGGCAGGTAGACTACACGCCAGGTGAAACAGCCGGGTTGAAGTCTGCCACGCTGGAGTTTGAAGGCCAGTTTGCTTATGGCTACCTGAAGGCCGAAACGGGCGTGCACCGTTTGGTGCGCATTTCACCCTTCGATTCGGGCGGAAGAAGGCATACGTCTTTTGCTTCCATTTATGTGTACCCGGTAGCCGACGACAGCATTCAGATTGAAATCAATCCTGCCGATGTGGAGCTGCATACGTCCCGATCAGGTGGTGCGGGTGGTCAGAACGTGAACAAGGTGGAAACCAAGGTGCAGCTGACCCACAAGCCCACGGGCATTGTGGTGGTGTGTCAGGTCGAGCGGTCGCAGCTGGCCAACAGAGAGCTGGCCATGCAAATGCTGAAGTCAAGGCTGTATCAGATGGAGGTGGAGAAGCGCAATGCCGTGCGTGACAAGGTGGAAGCCGGTAAGATGCGGGTCGACTTTGGCTCGCAAATCCGCAACTACGTGCTGCACCCTTACAAACTGATCAAGGATGCCCGCACCGGCGTGGAGCGCACCGACGTGCAGAATGTACTCGACGGCGATCTCGACGACTACATCAAAGCGTTTTTGATGGGGCAGGAGGCTTAGTAGTCAGAAGCTTGAAATGTTCCGGCACGTGTCTCCATGGCCGGAAAATTGCTTATTCTCATAAACCGATCCATTTTTTGAACAGCCCGCCGACTAGAGTTGAGTTAGTTCTTGAAGTAGCCTGACTTAAATAAGACCTGTTTTCTTTAATAGCTCCAGAATCTCTTTTCTGGCAATCGATTCAAGTTTCCCTTTATCATATATTGACACCAGATAGATGGTCTTCTGAATAACTTTCACGTATGTGATTACTCTTGCTCCACCGGATTTCCCTTTCCCTTTGGCGGTAATGGCCAGGCGTATTTTATAAAGCCCATGGCCCAGATCCGTGCCATAAAAAGGGTTGCCTTTTAATGTAGAGACCAGTGAGGCCAAGTCGGATTTAAGGGAGTTATATTTTTTCGAAAGCTTCTTGGCATGCTTATCGAAATGAGGAATGGTTTCAACACTATAGCTCATTCAGCAAGTCTTCCACAGGCCTGGATTTAAGCTTACCATCCTGAATTTGCTTCAACTCAAAAAGGCCTTTCTCGAGGTCTTCAAGGTTTTTGTTGTTTTCAATTCTAACGTAATCCAGGGTCTTTACAAACTCTACGAAAGTTTTGAATTTACTGTCGTTGATTTTAAGTGTGATCTCTTTCATGGCCGCTAGTTTCCACAAAGTTAGCTATTTTGTACGTTATTTCGCCCATGGGTTACATCTTGATTTGCCGCTAGTCTTGGTGTTGCCGCTTATGGATTAAGTAAATATCTGTTCTCATCACTTACACGCCGGAACAATTCGTCTAAACCCGCCTTTTTTTTTGAATTACCTTCCCGAAGGCTCTACCTTTACCCGTCGATTTTTTCTATGACCCAGCAAAAGATATACACATGGCAGTTTATGCTATTGTGTTTCAGTAGTCTCCTTTTCTTCAGCAGCTTCAATATGATCATCCCGGAGCTACCGGCCTTCCTGACCTCCATTGGCGGTGGCGATTACAAGGGTCTTATCATTTCGGTTTTTACCCTCACAGCCGGCCTCAGCCGTCCATTCAGTGGCAAGCTGGCCGATAAGGTAGGGCGAGTACCCGTGATGGTATTCGGCGCTACGGTTAGCGGATTGGCGGCGCTGGTATATCCCCATGTCACCGTGGTATGGGCTTTCTTGTTGCTTCGTTTCTTTCATGGTTTTTCAACAGGTTTTAAACCTACTGGCACGGCAGCCTATGTAGGAGACATTGCGCCGCTGCTGAAAAGGGGAGAAGCCATGGGCATTTTTGGCCTCTTTGGCAGCATGGGGATGGCCATCGGGCCTGCTATAGGCTCCTACATCGCCTCAGCTGCTTCGCTGAACACCATGTTCTACACCTCTTCACTGATGGCGCTGTTGTCAGTGGTTATACTGGCTGGCATGAGAGAGACGCTGGCCAATAGGGAGAAATTTCGCCCTGATCACCTGAAAATAAACTGGGCTGACGTATATGAACCAAGGGTGCTATATCCCTCAGTTACCTTGCTGCTCACCATGCTGCCTTTCGGGGCTGTGCTTACCCTCGCACCCGACTTTAGCGACTATTTGGGAATGGGAAACCGAGGTCTATACTTCACGACTTTCACAATAGCCTCTCTGGGTATCAGGTTCATTGCAGGCAAAGCGTCGGACAAGTATGGAAGGGTGGCTGTGCTGCGTTTCTCCATCTTCTTTCTTGTGGCGGCCATGATCACTACCGGCTTTTCCACCAGTGTATGGCAGTTTTTGACAGGTGCTGTGCTGTTTGGCATCGGCACGGGCATGAACTCACCCACTATTTACGCCTGGACCATCGACCTAAGCGATGAGCATCACAGAGGCAGGGGCATTGCCACCATGTATATAGCCCTGGAAGTGGGCATAGGTTTGGGGGCACTGCTGGCAGGATGGCTTTACGGCAACCACTTTTCGCATATGCCCTATGTGTTTTCATTCGTAGGCTTTGTTGCCTTTCTGGGTTGGGTTTTTGTAGAGCTCATTGGTAAGAAAAAAGACGTGATTCCCTCCCAACTGCGCCAGTAGATTTATTTACTTTGTTCCAAAACACAGACAATGAACACCCGAAACCTGATCTCTGTCCTTTTCCTTCTTTCGATAGGTGTGCACCTGTGGGCGGTGGGCGTTGAAAACTCCGACCTGATCCACTGGACCAAGCCGTTGCTGATGCCCTTGCTGGCCTTTTATTTTTGGTTGAGTAGCAAGGCGGTTGACAAGTCGGTGAGGGTAGGCATTCTGGCGGCGCTGGTTTTTAGCTGGCTGGGTGATTCATTGCTTATGTATCAGGGAAAGGCGGAAATGTATTTCCTGCTTGGTCTGGGCGCTTTTCTTGTAGCACAGATCATGTATGGATTCAATTTTGCCCAGCTTAAAAATCCTTCAAAAGGAAAGATGGAGTGGCGCACAAAATTTAGTGTGGGTCTACTTGTTATCTTTTACTTTTTCATGCTGTATACGCTCTGGAATTTCCTTGGCAGCCTCAAGGTGCCGGTTATTTTTTACGGTGCTTGCTTGGTGGGCATGCTGTTAATGGCGGTGATCAGGAAAAACAGAACCAACGAAACGAGTTTTTCCCTTTTATTTTTTGGCGCCATCGCCTTTCTCGTCTCCGATTCTATGCTGGCGGTAAGTAAGTTTGTCGGGCCATTTCCCATGGCTGGATTTTGGGTAATGGTGACGTATATTGCGGCACAGGCGCTGATTGTTCAGGGAGTATTGGCACACTATCACGGTGAGCCTAGTCCGGCGAAGAAACCTGCGCCGAAGGGGCGTCGATGAGGTATTCGTGCACGGCGCTCTCCACGGTTTTGAGCTCTTTTACCTTTTTCTTGTAGCCAGGAAGCTCAACATACAACCAATAAGGGCTATCACATATTTCATTGGTCAGTGTCAGAGCGAGATCATCGTCAGGGCACTTGTTTTGATACGTAATGATCTTGCTGAAGTAGTTCCATTTGATCTGCCGCTGTTTCGACCAGTCCCGGTTCAGGTCTTGCACCCTTTTGGTGTCTGTAGTCAGTGAGTCGACCAGATAGGCAGCCACGTCTTCCGACAGCTTGTATCTGATTTTCACTGCATAGCGATCGATAAAGTAAGCCGTGATTTCGTCTACGTTGGCAGGGCCAATTTTGATCCCCGGATTCTTTCTGGTGTAGAAATGGAGCCTGCGAAAATGAAAACTGCCCAGATCTTTGTAGCCTGTAAGATCGATGACATCCCGATAGGCATTTAGGGCAAGGGCCGTCTTGCGATTGGCGACAGGAAGTGATGAGGCCGTACCATTTACAGATGAACCAGTTTTATCAGTTGGGTCAATGGCAGATCGTTTTTGTCCGCAACCCAGCATGGCAGCTAAAATAAGGAAGGGGAGAAGTGGCCTCATTAGAACTAAGTTAGCTATTTATTGTCTTGGAATGCTCTTTTCTGTCAAAATAGTAGCCGCCTATTGTAAGATTTATTGAAAATGAAATTGAATTAAGTCATTTTCAAAAGTTATTATTGCAGCCACGTTAACACGCCCCAAGGAATGGATAAAAAACCGGAGATTACTTATTCGCTAGGACGATTCGAACCCCAGGTATTCGTTAAGGTTTTTAGTCTGTTAATAGTTATTCTGGCAGGATTGTCGCTTCTGGCGAGCTACTTAATGGACCAGTCACTTGAAGGAATCATTGTCGGCCAGGGGCTCTATCGGTTTATTCTTCTTCCCTTTTTTCTTGCCGGTGGGATTGCTTACATCACCAGACATTCAACGCTGAAAGTTACCCATGTCACCAAGCGAAAGCTTGGCAAGCTGGTCACTGAAGCGATGCGGAAAGAAGGCTATGAGTTGAGGAAAGATAAAGACCAGGTGATGGTTTTCGATCCTGAGATCAGTGGGATTGTTTCTCTGAATCAATGGATGGAGAATGTTACAGTTACTGTGAAATTCAAAAACCACAACATGACCATTGTGGGCCCCAGAAGAATTATGAGGAATATGCATGACAGAGTGAAGTTTGGGCTCGATTTCAAGGAGGCCTTGCGCCTGGAGCCTGCTCAATAAAATTTAGCCACTTCCTCCAGTGGCTTTCTTGTCAGCTTAGGCACATACACCTCATCGGCCGCATAACCCACAGGTAGTAACAAATAGGGCCTTTCGTTGTCGGGCCTGTCGAGTATTTTCGAAAGAAAATTCATTGGGCTTGGTGTGTGTGTCAGTGTCACCAATCCAGCCATGTGCACCGCTGTAATGAACATCCCGCAGGCAATCCCCACCGATTCGTTCACGTAGTAATTATTGATTTTTTCTCCCTCAGTGTCTTTATCGTACGCCTTCTTAAACACAACGACTATCCACGGAGCCGTTTCCAGAAAGGGTTTGCTCCAGTTGGTGCCTATAGGTGCGAGGTCTTTCAGCCAGCGTTCGCTCATGCGGCCATGGTAGCTCTCGTATTCTTCCTGTTCGGCTGCTTTTCTTATTTCCTTTTTGATCGCTGGGTTTGAAATGGCACAGAATGTCCAGGGTTGCTTATGTGCCCCGGAAGGTGCTGTAGAGGCGGTTTTTATGATATTTTCGATCACTGCCCGATCAACCGGTTTGTCTGAGAAATCCCTGACGGTTCGCCGCAAGTCCATGTCCTGATAAAAGTGCAGGCTCTTTTGCAAGGTGATATCCGGGGTAAATGCCCTCGGATGGTACTGCACATGCTCGTATCCGTCTATAACTTTTATTGTCTCCTCAGTCATCTTTTTGGCCTTTATAAAAAAATGCAGCCTCTTGTCGGGCTTAATTTTTATACCTTCTCAAATCTAGACAACCAATCGTAAACCTCAGAATTGATGTTAAAAAAATTAGCCACCTCGTCCTTCTTATTGCTTTTCAGCTTCTTTACATCGCATGCTCAACAACTAACAGTTTCCGGGCTGCAGGATAAAGTAGAGGTATACCGTGACCCCTGGGGTATCAACCATATTTATGCTGAGAATGAGCACGACCTCTTTTTTACCCAGGGCTACATGGCCGCCAAAGATCGCCTTTTTCAGTTTGAAATTTGGCGAAGGCAGGCCACTGGTACAGTAGCTGAACTGCTGGGAGAACGGGAAATAAAACGAGACATAGGTACGAGGCTCTTTAAGTTTCGGGGAAACATGAAAGAAGAAATGAACCACTATCATGAAAGAGGTGAGGAAATCATTACCGCTTTTGTAGATGGGGTAAATACCTATATCGCCGAAGCTAATGCAGCTCCTGATAAACTGCCTGTCGAGTTTCAACTCTTGAAGACAAAACCACAGCCTTGGACACCCGAAGTAGTTATTTCCAGGCATCAGGGGTTGTTGGGGAATATCGGCAACGAGCTGAAAGCTGCCCGGGCCGTGGCGGCGATTGGAGCCGAAAAGTTTAAGGAAATAGAGTACTATCATCCGTTCGATCCCGATTTGAATATGGACCCGGTTATCGACCAGTCGCTGCTGACCGAAGATATCCTTGAGCTTTATAATGCTTATCGGAAATCTGTCAAATTTCAACCCTCAGATGTGCAAGCCAGCGCCAGGGAAGGCATGGAGAAGTACAGCAAGCTGGCAGCCAAATGGGAAGAGGACTTTACGCTTGACAGGCAGGAACTCAGAAACGCCGTTGGTAGTAACAATTGGGTGGTGAGTGGCGAGCGTACTCAGAGCGGCTACCCCATGCTGGCCAACGACCCGCACCGTGGACTGGCGGCACCATCACTTCGATACTGGTCGCACTTGGTAGCGCCGGGCTGGAATGTGATAGGGGCTGGTGAGCCTGAGATTCCCGGCATTTCGATTGGCCACAATGAGTTTGGTGCCTGGGGGCTCACGGTGTTTACCAACGATAGCGAAGATTTGTATGTGTATGAAACAAATCCGAACAACCCCAGTCAATACAAATACAACGGTGGCTGGGAAGACATGAAGATCATCAGCGAGACGATAAAAGTGAAAGATCGCCCGGATGTTACCGTTGATTTGAAGTATACCCGCCACGGACCGGTGGTGTTTGAGAAAGCAGACAAACACGTGGCTTATGCGGTGCGTTGCGGATGGCAGGAAGTGGGCGGGGCACCCTACCTTGCCAGCTTGAGAATGGATCAGGCCAAAACCTGGGAGGAATTCAGAGAGGCTTGCGGTTACAGCCATATTCCCGGAGAGAACATGATTTGGGCCGATCGCAAAGGAAACATCGGATGGCAGGCTGTGGGCATTGCTCCCATTCGTAAAAACTTCAGCGGCATGGTGCCAGTGCCTGGCGACGGCCGCTACGAGTGGGGAGGATACTTGCCAATCAAAGCCAAGCCTCATAGCTACAATCCGGTGGAAGGCTACGTGATTACCGCCAATGAGAACCTTACCAAAACCGATTATGAGTTTCCTGAGGTAATTACTTTTGATTGGGGTGATGGGTACAGGGGCGACAGGCTGAAGGAGATCATTGCTTCGGGTAGGGTGCTGAGCCTGGGGGACATGGCTGCCATGCAAACGGACTATCTGGCGCTTCCGGCAAGGGAAATCGTGCCTATGTTGAAAAATCTGTCTATTTCTGATACAAAAATAAGTGCAGCGAGAGACAAACTGCTGGCCTGGGATTTTGTGCTCGACAAGAATTCCACAACGGCTACTATTTACGCTGCCTGGGAAAAGGAGATCAATGCGAGAATGAAGGTGTTGATGATTCCGCTCGAGGCTAGGGCGCATATTTCGGGACTTTCCATGTTTAAGGTCATCGGCTGGTTGCAAGCGCCGCCGCCGGTTTTTGGCAGCGATCCCATCAAGGGAAGGGACGACCTGTTGGTTTCATCTCTGTCGGTGGCCATTGCTCAACTTGAGCAAAAACTGGGAAGAGATCAACACAAGTGGCAATATGGCCAGGAAAAGAACCATCATGTTGTAATTAAACACCCCATGAGTGAGGCGGTTTCTGCTGATATAAGGAAAAAATTGGATGTTGGCCCCGCACCACGGGGAGGCTACCACCTAACGCCAGGCGTGACCGGATCAGGCGACAATCAAACCCATGGTGCCACATTTCGCATTATTATGGACACCCAAAGCTGGGATCGGTCGATGGGCATCAATTCACCCGGGCAGTCGGGCGACCCTGACAGCAAATACTACAAAAACCTTTTTGATCTTTGGGCTAATGATAAATATTTTCCGGTTTACTATTCGAAAGAGATGATCATGAAAGTGGCTGAAGAAAGCTATAAAATGAGCCCCCGGTAAGGCTATTTACCCAGTTTGTACTCCAGCCCGCTTTTTACTGCGGGCCATTCGGTATCAAGGATACTATAAACGGCGGTGTCTCTCATGGTACCGTTGGGCATAACATAATGGTTTCTGAAAATGCCGTCAAGTTGAGCGCCAAGCCGCTCGATGGCTGCCCTTGATGCTGTATTCATTCTGTGTGTTCGAAACTCCACAGCAATGCATTTCAGGTTTTCAAAAGCGTGTGTAAGGAGTAAATGCTTGCATTCGGTGTTAATCACAGTGCGCTGAACAGACTTTGCATACCAGGTGGATCCTATTTCCAGTCGATGTACGGTTTTCTCAATCCTCAGGAAACGGGTAGTTCCAACTATCTTTTGATGCGCCTTGCTGTAAATCACAAAAGGCAGGCAGGTTTTGTCGGCCTGCTCCTTAAAAGCTTTTTGAATCCATGCTTCCATCGTTTCGGGTGATGGCACCAGCGTATACCAAAGTTTCCAGAGTTCACCATCTTTGGCAGCGTCACAAAGGTCGGCAAGATGTTCGGCAAGCATGGGTTGAACGATTACATACTCACCCTCTAAGGTTACCGGGACTGGTGGGTATTCTGCAGGAGCCGACTTCATCAATTGGATAGACGATATTGAAAAAAAATCAAACAAGTCAAATGTAAGCTTTTTGCCAATTTTCATAAAAGCTATCTATGTGAAAGTTTGCTATGATACTTGTCTAATTAACCTTTTTGGGGCTAATTGAAATCGTTTATGATCGTATGCGGTGTCTGGAAAATGTCGAAAACCTATAAAATATTACAGCACTATCGGTGCGCCACTATAAATACATAAATTGCGGTGTATTTTCGAGCGATGCGGAGCCTGGTCAAATTCTTTTGTTTGTTTGTTGTACTTTCTTTTGGGGCACAGGCCCGGGAAGTGGAGAGGGGTATTATTGACCTTAGGGAATTCGATTTTTCCCAGGGGAAAGCACAACTTGAGGGCGAGTGGGAGTTTTATTGGGAAAGATTGATAACGCCAGAGCAGTTCAAATACGCTACTCCAGAGCCTGATTACTTCATGTTCCCCAAGCTCTGGAACGATTCAAAAACTGCTGGTGGAGTAGAACTGTCGAGTCAGGGCTTTGCCACCTACAGGGTCAAGTTGCTCCTGCCACAACAAACTCCGCCGTTGTCTATTGCCATTAGTCACTTCTACAGTGACTACGATCTGTATGTCGACGGTCAACTGTTGGGAGAAAATGGCGTGGTGGGCAACACCAAAGAAACTTCGGAGCCTCATTGGATTCCCAAAACCCTGAGAATTCTTCCCAGTTCTGATACCCTGGAGTTAGTGCTCCATATCTCCAATTTTCATCACTCGAAAGGAGGAGCCCGGGAACCCATTATATTGGGAGCACGGGATAGAATTACGCATGACAGCCTCTTCAATATCAGCTACGACCTGTTGCTCTCCGGTTGCCTGATTATGGCTGGTCTTTTCTTCCTGGGGCTTTACCTGTTTGGGCAAAAAGAAAACTACATAATCGCTTTCGGTCTTTTTTGTCTGGTATTCAGCTACCGGTTTTTCGGTGCCGATAATTATGCGCTGCACATTCTGTATCCTGATATTCCCTGGATTGTGACCTTGCATTTTGAGTACCTGGCTCTGTTTTTGGCGCCTTCATTGTTTGCTATCTACTCCTACACCCTTTTTCCAAAAGACGGCAACCTGATTATTTTGGGTGGGTTTGCAGGTATTTCTGGCATACTGAGCCTGTTGACCCTTGTTTTGCCCAGCACCATTTTCACACTTTTTGTGGAGCCCTATTTATTCGTAATGGTCGCTGTGATTGCCTACGTTTCCTACGTGTATGCTGCTGCTGCCAGGTTTAATCGGGACGGAGCCAATTATGCTTTGGCTAGCACCATGGTAGTGCTGCTTGTGTTTATCTACAAAATATATGTTTACCTGGCACTGGAGCCCGAAAACAGACTCCTTACGTTCATTGGGTTTATTTCATTCTTTTTCTTTCAGTCGTTGAACATGTTCTTCAGAGTGACAAGGTCTTTGCGGGTAGCCAAGGAAGAGGCGGAGGAGGCGTCGAGAACCAAGTCTGACTTCCTTTCGATGATGTCGCATGAAATCAGAACGCCAATGAATGCCGTAATAGGATTAACCAACTATATGATTGGTGACAAACCAAAAAAGGAACACAAAGAAGCACTCAATACACTCAAATTTTCTGCTGAGAACTTGCTTGTGATCCTCAACGATATCCTCGATCTCAATAAAATTGAAGCGAACAGGATAGAATTTGAGAAAATGCCTGTCAACATCAGGCAGCTGACATCCCGCTTGAAACAGGTTTTTGAAAGAATAGCCGACGAGCGGGGTCTTTATATTAAGGTGTCGGTTGATGAAACGATAACTCAGTCTATTCTCTGTGATTCGACAAGGACAAGTCAGGTGTTGAGCAATTTGATCAGCAACGCCCTGAAATTCACCAAAGAAGGTGGAATTGAGTTAATGGTGAACGAATTGGACAGAGATGAAGACCATATAACACTCCGGTTTGCAATAAAGGACACGGGCATAGGTATTTCCATGGCCGACCAGCAGAAAATATTTGACAGCTTCACTCAGGCGAGCACCTCGGTGACCAGAGAATATGGAGGGACCGGGCTCGGTTTAACAATTACCAGAAGGTTGCTTAACCTTCAGGGCGTACAACTCGGTCTCAACAGCGAGAAAGGAAAGGGCTCAGAGTTTTACTTTATTCAAAGGTTTGAAACTGTGGATCACGCCGTAGAAGAGGATGAAGCGCAGGCGGATGGAGTTGAATCAGGGAATAAAGGAGCGAATATTCTTCTTGTTGAGGACAACAAAGTCAATGTGCTGGTAGCACAGAAGTTTTTGAAGAAATGGGAATTTGGCATCGAAATAGCGGCCAACGGCGCTGAGGCTGTTGACAAAGTCAAGAATAAAAAGTTCGATCTGATTTTGATGGACTTGCAAATGCCTGTCATGGATGGCTATGAAGCTTCGAGACAAATAAGGGCGCTCGGAATTAATACGCCCATTATTGCCCTCACGGCCTCTACCATGATGGAAGACCGGGATAAGGTAAAGCGGTTCGGTATGAACGACCATATCATAAAACCGTTTGATCCGGAGGATTTGAAAAAGAAGGTGAACAAATACATAACAAACAGCGTCATAGACCAATAATTTTTTTTCACTCCATAGCTAACCATTTAGGTGAAAAACTGGTTATGATGCTATGGAAAAAGAAGCTAAGTCTCCCAAAGCAAAAACTGGAGCTAAAAAACCTCAAAGTGCTGACATCAGAGCCAAATACAAAGATCACGTATTGGAAAATGGCGCAGCACCATCTTCCTTTTTTTTGTTTGCAAAGTCGCTCAAGCTGAAGGAAGAAGACTTGTATGAGTTTTACAATTCATTTGAGTCTATTGAAAAAGGCATCTGGCATGACTTTGTCAACTCCACTATCCAGGCTATTGAATCAGAAAAGGTTTACGAAGAGTACTCTGTCAGGGAGAAGCTTTTAGCGTTCTACTACACCCTGATTGAGGAGCTGAAGCGGAACAGGAGCTATATCCTGTGGCAGATGCAAGCTGTGAAGCACCCCACCACAACGCCTTATTTCCTCAAGGCATTTAAATCCGAATTTCTTTCCTGGGCCAATAATCTTGTGATTGAAGGAAAGGACACAGACGAAATAGCGAACCGACCTTTTATCAGCGACAGATATGGCGAAGCCATGTGGGTACAAACTTTGTTTATTCTAAATTTTTGGCACAAAGACGAGAGCAAAGGCTTTGAGAAAACGGATGCTGCGATAGAAAAGGCCGTCAACCTGGCTTTTGACCTCATGGGGCGGGGGGCTGTGGATTCATTGCTAGACCTGGCCAAGTTTATTTACCAATCGAAGAAGGAAGCCTGATCAAATGAAAGAACAATCCAGTATTCCCACTTCGAAAGTGGCGAGGGCCTCGAAGTTTGTAAGTACGGGCGCTAAGGTAGGCGGTAACTATGTCAAGCATTACGCCAAGCGCTTCATTACTGGCGATACGTCCCGTGAGGATCTTGATCAGGCAAACGCAGAAGATATTTACGGTTCGCTGAGCGAACTCAAAGGAAGTGCCCTGAAAGTGGCTCAGATGCTGGCTATGGATAAGAATATCCTCCCGACGGCTTATCAAAACCAGTTCTCCATGGCACAGTATAGCGCCCCTCCGTTGTCGTACCCGCTGGTGGTCAAAACTTTTAAAGAGCAGCTTGGAAAGTCTCCGTCGGATGCATTCGAGTCGTTTTCAAAAAGTGCGGTGAATGCTGCCTCCATCGGCCAGGTGCACAAGGGTACGATTGGCGACAAGGAGTTTGCAGTAAAGGTGCAGTATCCCGGAGTGGCTGGCAGCGTTAAGTCGGATCTGAAGCTGGTGAAGCCGTTTGCCCTCAGGCTAGTGAAGCTCAACGAACAGGAGCTGGATCACTATATGGAAGAAGTAGAGGAGCGCCTACTGGAAGAAACTGACTACAAGTTGGAGCTGTTGCGTTCAAAGCAAATTTCTGAGGCTTGCGCTCATATACCGAACCTGACCTTTCCCAGGTATTACTCCGAGCTTTCATCGGAAAGGATTTTGACCATGGATTGGCTACAGGGTTTGCACCTGAAAGAATTTTTGAAAACCAATCCTTCACAGAATCTGCGAAACCAGATAGGTCAGGCCATGTGGGATTTCTACAACCATCAGGTGCATAATCTCCTGCAGGTGCATGCCGACCCTCATCCTGGCAACTTCCTAATGATGGAAAATGGCAGCCTGGGAGTGATAGACTTCGGCTGTGTGAAAGTAATCCCTGAGGATTTTTACAGGACTTATTTTCAACTGATGAGGGAAGACTTGCTCTGGAAAGAAGAGGAGCTGGTGGTGGCATTTCACGACCTGTGCTTTCTATATGAAGACGATCGGGCCGACTACAAAGCGCTGTATATCGATGTGTTCAAGCAAATGATGCAATTATTGGGCGCTCCCTTTCACAAAGAGTCATTTGATTTTGCCGACGAAGAGTACTTCAGGAAAATCTTCGACCTTGGCGAAGGAATTTCTAAGCGCAAGGAATTCAAAAACTCCAAACACCCGAGAGGTTCGAGGCATGGGTTGTACATCAACAGGACTTATTTTGGGCTCTATAACCTGCTCCACGACCTGGGAGCGGAGGTGAAGACGACCAAGCCGGAGTGGCTGATGACTTCTTTAGTAAAGTGAAGCACTCCGCTTTGTCACATTGAATTGATGGGGAAGTCAGCCTCATACAGTATTTTTCAATTGTATGTGGTTATATAAGTTAACTGGTTCAAATTTAGTACTCACCTATTTTTATTGAAATAATTATAGATTTACTACAAAGTGATCTTTTCCGGAAAATTTTTCTCTGGATTTGATTAGGCTCATTTATTTGGTGAGTGCCCCTAATATTTCGGCATGTGATAGGTGTTTTTATGTGATTCAAAATAATATATTGGCATATATTATTTTCTGAAGAGCTAATCGGTGAAAGTGCATTTTAAGGCTCAAGAATAATTTTTTTCTTAACCTAGAAATACTCCAAATTGAGTATTGACTACCCCGTTGACCTTCAACTACTTTTATAAGGTGTTTTATTTGCAACCAACAGATCACTTTATGAAAGCCCTTGTAACAACATTAACAATCACCCTAATCTCATTTGTGGCCTTCTCGCAGAAGCTTCCCTTTCAGGGACAGCTGATTGAAAACGGGACACCTGTGACAGGTACCAGAGATTTTGTTTTCAATATACCAGACGGAGTTGGCGGATCTTTGTGGACAGAAACTCACATTGGTGTACAGGTTCAGGATGGACTTTATTCACTTGTGTTAGGCGACGTTGCGACTCTGCCTGATCAGTTGTTTTCGGATGTGAGTGAAAGAACCCTGGAAATTACCGTAGGGGCGACAAGTTTATCTCCTATTACTCTCTATGCAGGTATTAAGGAGTGGAAGTTCACGAAGGAAATGGACGGAAGTACTGATCGACCTGCGATTTTGGGTGAAATATCGGGCCCAGCGAGTAATTGGGCAGCCATAGAGGGATATGCCAGCACCGACGGAGACAATTACGGTGTATACGGTCAGGGAGAGGGAACTGGAAAAGTAAACGCTGGCCTTTATGGTTATGGTCTTGGTGCGGGTGACGGGTCAGTTACCGACTTTCAAGGCACATTTGGCTCTTACAATTACGGAGCGATAGGAATAGCAAAAGACAACCTCAATGGAAATATTGGTGTTTGGGGAAAGGCTACAGGAAATGCAGGGGCGGCGGACAACATAGGCGTAGTTGGCTGGAGTGAAATTTCAGGTGGGGTAGAGAATAGAGGAGTGCTCGGTTGGGCCAAGGGTACAGGAGTCAACAAAGGACTAGTAGGCATGGCAACTGGTGGTTCAGAAAATTGGGCAGGTTGGTTTGATGGCGATGTGAAGATTTCTGGTACTCTTCATGGACAAAATTTAGGGTCTATCAATCCCAATGGTGCTGGTTCGGGACAACCGGATTGGAGGGTTTTTGTTGCCCCCAACTATTACGACGGCAACTTCGATAATGGACTGGTAGCCATCTATGGTCCTCGTGATGATGGCGAAGGAAGAAGGGCCTCATTGGGTTCTTATGGGCCAAATTCCGCCACCTCTTATGGACAGCTGGAGCTCCATGGATACCAGGGACAGCCAAAAGCAATCCTTTCTGGCAGCAACCAGGCCGGCAATTTGAAAATGAAGGATGACGACGGAACAGAAACGGTTGTTTTGGACGCCGGAAATGGAAGCTTAACGCTTAGAAATGCCGATGGCAGTCAGTCGTACATGATCGATTACAATGGCGTGGCGGGAAATGGCCACTATTCAGTCGATCAGAACAGTTCGACAAGCGAAGAGATTACTGCCCTGAAGGCAGAAGTATCAGGAACGGGAGTTTGGGATGGGCAGGGTGCCGGAATTACAGAATACAGCGGAATATTAGGTATTGGTAGTGCTGCTGAGGGTGGAAACGCTGGTGTGAGAGGTATTGCCAATGTTTCAGCCAATTCCGCTAGCTTCCATTATGGCGTGTATGGCATCTCCAGGTCTACTGAGGCGAATAGTACTGCGGTAATCTACGGGTTAAGAGGTGAGGCACTTGGTCAATCAAGCTTTAGCGTTGGTGTTAGGGGAATTTCTAATAATTCAGCAGCTGGAGGCGCCAATTTTGGCGGTGATTTTTCCGCAAACGATAACCCGGGACAAAATGTCGGCCTACGAGGAAGAGCCCAGGGCGACGGAGCACAAACAAGCGAAAATATAGGTGTATCAGGTGTTTCTACGTCCAACAACTCTGCGAAAAATATTGGTGTGTATGGCACTGCTTCTAGCGCCTCGGGGGAAAACTGGGCAGGATTTTTTGAAGGAGACGTGAAGGTAACCGGCACACTTTCTGTCGATGGGCAGGGGGGGAGCATTTCTGCTACGGGTATCAATCAGGACTATGGGAATTTTGGAGAAAAGAATTGGGAGACAGGTCTTCAGGGCTACCTTGACCTTCGTGGCGATGCCGAAGCAGGAAAAGACAATATTAGAATCGCTTTGGGAGTGGAAAAAGCAGGATCAGAAACAGTTGGCAGCTTTTCCCTATTTGGCCCGGTGTACAATGATGTGAATTGCACTACTTGTCCAAGGAGCTTCGTTTCTGCCTATCTCTCAAACGATCCCGGCGGAAATGCACCCACTGAATGGTCGGGCAATTTTCAGCTGAGTGGGCAGGAGTCTCCTAACGTTATCATTGGTGGTCAAAACTACCAGGACAGCGATTTGGGACATTTATCACTGTTTGGCAACAAGCCTGACGGAAACGGCTGGTTTTACAGCCATGCAGGCCTACAGGTCAATCAGGACGGGAGCCAGGAATGGGGCTCTTTGCGACTGGAGGCTAACGATGGAGTGAGCAACGTGGAAATAGGGGCCAAATCCTGGGAGGATCCCACGAATGGGGCGGGCAGACCTTACTTCCGCATGCGGGGTAATACGCCGGATCAGGACTTGGTATGGATGGAAGTAGCCGACGATGGGTTGGGCAATGAATTGGGTGCGGTCAGTTTTAACGGTACCGATGGAGCTAATCTTAGAATTGATGCCAATGGGCTGAGCGGCGACATTAAGAATATCCATATGAAAAGAGCCACCCTGCAAAGCCAATGGGGCAATGATGGTCAGGGAGCACTGGACTTGAGAGATGCCAATGATCAATCTCGTGCGCTGATATCAGTAAGTGACGACGGCGCTGCCAATTACACGGGTTCTATGTATTTGTCTCACAGTGCCAACGGAAGTTTTGTCGACCTCAATGCCCAATGGGGTATCCGATCTACTGGTTTGATAGCGGTAGCACAAAGCAGTACTCCTGGTAATAACTCGATTGAAATGGGTGACAACGGGGATGCTGGCTTCCTGAATATTAATAATACCAACAACGAAAATGAAATAACCCTCAATGGACTTGATGGAAGTATCAACGTTAAGAATGGACTTGTAAATGTCGCAACTGGCGAAAACAACGGAAACACCAGTGGGACAGTCAACTTAGGGGCTACGTCTGCGGGTCACGGTCTAAGGATGTATGGTGGCTATGACTTTGATAGCGATGGCAATGTAAGAAGCCATATCGCACTTGACGGCCCTGGAAGCTACGTGTATCTGTGGGGGGATGGAAGTGTAAACGCCAGCAACAGTGTGAGCGCTGAAGGAGATATGTTTGCAACAAATTTCAATACAACTTCAGATGGTCGTTTGAAGGAGAATATAACGCCGATCGAGCACTCGCTGGCAAACACACTTAAACTACGTGGTGTATCTTACAACTGGCTAGACAAATCCAAATCTCAAAGCAGACAAATCGGCGTGATCGCTCAGGAGGTAGAGGAAGTATATCCCGAGTTTGTGCACACCAACGAAGAGGGCATGAAGTCGGTGAATTACTCACAAATGGTTGCCGTGCTTATCGAAGCCATCAAAGAGCTGAATACTCAGATCGAAACACTGAAGACCGAGAATGCATCGCTAAAAACGGAGCTGGCGACAGCAAAGAATAACGAAAAACGAATAACCGAGCTGGAAGCCAGCGTCAAATCGCTGGTGAACCTGCTGCAGGCACCTTCCAAACAGTCGGATGAAAACAGCATATCACTAGGGAAACAAGAGTAGTCATTCAACTACCTAATCCACTCAATCAAGTTGGACTTAAAAACTGAATGACTATGAAACGAAACTTAAGATATTATTTACTGCTGGCGTGCACTGTTCTCCTTTACGAGGGAGCACAGGCCCAGCTGGTGCAGACGAGCCAAACAACGTCGAATGGCGGTGGCAGTTCAACTGGCACCAATATCCAGCATTTTGGGGTAGCAGGCCAGTCTGTAGCGGGTGGTGCTTCAGGTGGCAACTATCAAATGAATATTGGCTTTATTCATACCATTATCAATGACGCTTTTCCCCAGGCACCATCCGACTTTCTGGTATTGCCTTTGAGTGAGACGTCACTTTACATTAGCTGGATTGACAACGCAAGCAATGAAACTCACTATGCGCTGGAAAGATCAACTTCGGATGATTTCACGACTGATTTAGTAGGCATTCCTGTCGGTGCCAATGGCACTGAATACACTAATACTGGCCTCACTCCAGACACCTACTACTTTTACAGGCTGAAAGCTGTGGGAGCCAGTGAGGAGTCTGATTATGTGTATGATGGAACTTCCACTTTCTCCGGGACGCTTGATAATCGATGGGCCTGGGCAAGCAGCCTTTATTCGCCCTCTTACGGCCGAACCGTTGCCAACGACAACAATGGCAATACCTTCGTGGGTGGCCGGGTAGAGGCCGACCTGTACGTTGGTGCCGAAAGCTGGGTGGTAGCAGGAGGCAGCGATGGCTTTGTCATCAAATATGATGCGGACGGAAATATCGTGTGGGGCCGACAACTATTGTCCACTGGTAATGCATCGGTGGAGGAGGTAAAGGTTGATGCTAATGGCGTGTTGTACGTCAGTGGTTATTTTAGCGGAGCGCTTACCATTCCCAACGGTCCAACCTTCAACGCTCTGGGTAGCAATGACGGATTCTTGCTGAAAATGGATGCCGATGGGCAGTTGATCTGGGCGAAAGCTTTGGGAGGCTCGCTCGACGACCTCATCACCTCACATGCTTTTGATGGTAGCGGAAATATCCACCTTCTATACAGTTCAGCTAGCACAAACGGTACTTTTGGAGGTAGCGCTCTCAATGCTGGCCTTCATCTGGTGACAATATCACCCAATGGAAATTTTGTGCGTACCAAACCCGTGTCAGCAGATGCTGGCGTTACGGGCAACGACCTCGCCGTGGACGCACAGGGGAATGTGTACGTGGTCGGTAGCTTCTCAGCATCGCCCACAATTGGTGGCACATCATTGTCATCGACCGGACTAAGCGACATCTTCTATTCAAAATTCAATAATTCCGGGGATCCACTATGGGTCAAACACGCATCGACAGATCAGGCTGATCAGGCATACGCCGTAGCCACGAGCGGCAGCAGTGTATATGTCGGTGGCTTCTTCGATGGTGCAAGTTTATCTGTGCCTTCCGGGGCGGCTTCCAGCTCAGGAGGCCGGGAAGGGTTCCTTCTGGCGGTAGCATCGGTTGATGGTGCCACTCAGTGGGTGCGTTCAATGGGCGGTGCAGGAAGCGATGGCGTTTTGGCCATGGCGACAGGCAGCTCCGGGCAGATCGTCGTCAGTGGTTTTATGGGGATTGATCAAATGTTATTCCCACCGTCGGCTGAGACTTTGAGTAACGGTTTTGGATTCTTTGCTCACTACGATGCCTCTGGAGCAGTCCTTCGGGTAGACAAGGTGGAAGGTAAGTCTAATTATCTGGTGTCGAATCGTGCTGTTTCAGTTTTTGAGAACAACCTCTACGCCACCGGCCGCTTTTTGGGAGCTGCTGAGTTTGGCCAGCTTAGCACGTTGCAGGCTGGCACGGGAACATCGATGTTTGTTGGCAAATACAAGTATCAGGAAATATGTGATACGCCCGTATCGTTCACTGTTTCGAATGTTACTTCCACCACAGCTGACTTAAGCTGGAATATAGCTCAGTACCCTGCCGGAGATGCGCTCACTTATAAAATCCGTTACAAACCACTGGGTACGCTCACATGGGAAGAGGTAATTCAAGGGGGAACCTCCCTTCAACTTACTGCTCTTGAGCCTGGTGTGCAGTACCTTGTTCAAGTGAACATGACATGTACTGGGTCTGAGGTGCTGACGTCGGCTTATACGGATGTGGAATCGTTCACCACATTGGGTACACCTGCTTGTGAAGTGCCTGTGATAGCGAGCGATGTGAGCATCAGTGATACTGAGCAGGACATTACATGGAATAATACGGGGGCTG
The DNA here is from genome assembly GCF_902498805.1 of Imperialibacter sp. EC-SDR9. Taxonomy (GTDB): domain Bacteria; phylum Bacteroidota; class Bacteroidia; order Cytophagales; family Cyclobacteriaceae; genus Imperialibacter. Next base: position 198,149 of record NZ_LR701581.1, read on the forward strand.
TGACCTACGATGTTCGTTACAGGCTAAAAGGAACTACTATCTGGACAACCACTACAGGGCTTGTTTCTGCGAGTGCGAGTCTCACTGGCCTGCAGGCTGGTATGGCGTATCAGATACAGGTAAGAGGAGTTTGTGCGGCTGTTCAGACCCTGTATTCATCCGTATATGAGTTTACTACTTCGGGAGCTGTAAGTTGCCCGGTGCCAGCGGGCATGTCGGTTTCGGGCATAACTGCTTCGTCTGCTACAGTTTCCTGGACAGACCAATCGGCTGAGTCATACGAAATCAGGTACAAGCCCAATGGTACAGCTATTTGGACGACAGCTACAGCAGTTACGGCGAGCATCGATTTGACCGACCTGGAGCCCGGCACTGCCTATGTGTACATGCTCAAGGCTGTCTGCAATTCGAGTTCGGGGCTGAGTTCAGTCTACACAACTGTCAATCAGTTTACTACCACGGGTGCACCAAGTTGTGTGACCCCGGTTGGGTTGAGTGCTACAGTGACTACCAATACCGCAGACTTGAGCTGGACTGCCAGCACAGGAGCAGTAGCTTACGATATTCGTTACCGTGTGCAGGGCACTACGGTTTGGAGCTATTTACAGAGTCCAACAAACAGTAAGCAATTGACAGGGCTTAGTGGAGGTACTTCCTACCAGGTGCAGGCCAGATCGGTTTGTACCCTTGATGGTACGTTTGTGTCTGTTTATTCGACCACCTACATCTTCACCACACAGGGTGCGGCTGCATGTACCACTCCTGGGGGTTTGGCAGCTACCCCAGGCACAGCCGATGCGAGTTTGACGTGGGCGGCTCAGGGAGGCGCTTTCAGCTATCAGGTACGCTACAGGTTGGAGGGAACTAACACATGGAGCTATCAAACCACCGCAACTAATTCCTTGAACATCAGTTCACTGGTGAGTGGAATGCCCTATATGTGGACCGTAAGAACCATTTGTAATGCGGAGGGTACCCTTGCTTCGCCTTTTGCTTCCACAGCGTTTTTTGAAACGACTGGCGTTGTTTCATGTGAAGTGCCGACCAGCCTGTCAGTATCAGCTATAACCGATCAGACGGCCAGCCTGACCTGGAGCGATGTCGGTGCGACATCCTACCAAATTCGCTACCGAATCGCCGGAACACCCATATGGACGATGGTTCCGATTGTCAGTCCTTCCTACGTCCTCACCGGCCTTGAGTCAGGCATGCCTTATCAGGTGCAGGTCAAGGCAATTTGTGCCGTAGATGGAAGTATTCAGAGTCTGTTTAGCTCATTGGTTTCATTCGAAACCTCTGGGACCGTTAGCTGTGAAATTCCTGTTAACCTTGCTGCTTCCAATATTACGTCCAGCTCAGCCACGGTTTCATGGACCACTGTGGCAGAAGCAGCCAGTGGCTACGGGTTGAGGTATCGGGTGAAAGGAACCAGTTTGTGGACGCTCGTTACAACCGCAACAAATAGTTACAATCTCACAGGGCTCGAGCCAGGCATGCCTTATCAGTTCTCTGTGAAATCAAACTGTAGCACCAACCCTGTGCTGTCGTCGGTATACTCTGTGCCGGCAGAGTTCACCACCGATGGCTTACCAAGTTGCGATGTACCGTCCGGTTTTAACGTTAGCGCTGCTGATACAGATGCAGAGATAACCTGGGCTAACCTTGGTTCCTTGAGTTATGATGTCCGGTTCAGAGTGAGCGGGTCTACCATCTGGACAAACCTGAATGTTGGCACGAACGCTATCAGCCTTGGGTCGCTTCAAACCGGCACCAATTATCAATTTCAGGTGCGTTCTGTTTGTGCAGCCAATGGCTCACTGAAATCGTTGTACTCGGGTGTGGAATTTTTCACCACCACCGGCACAGTGTCATGTGAATCGCCAACTGGCGTCGCAGCGTCGGCCATCACCGACACGGGCGCTCAGGTTACCTGGACTGTTGCTGCGGGTGTAGATCAATATGACGTTCGTTATCGAGTAAAAGGTACTACCATTTGGACACAGGTGCTTGCAGGTACCGCTTCGGTAAGCCTGTCTGGCTTGTCGTCGGGTATGCCATACCAGGTAAGGGTGAGAACACTTTGTGCTCCGGATAACAGCCTGGTGTCCCCGTATTCTTCCATAATGGAGTTTAGTACTACTGGTGCCACGGCATGTGCGGTTCCAACCGGTTTAACAGTTGGCATCACCGAGCAGACCACCGCCGATTTGTCGTGGGAGGCCGCCAGCGGTGCCCTGAGTTATGAAGTTTTGTACCGCAAGCAGGGCGACATTATCTGGACGGCGGCAACTTCAGCCACTGCATCGATAAGCCTGTCAGGACTGACTTCGCTGGCCACCTACCAGTGGAAAGTGCGTACAATTTGCTCAGGTGATAATTCGTTGCGCAGCCAGTTCTCGTCAGTGTCTACTTTCCAAACCATTGCCGAACCAGGTGCCAGGGTAGCTGAAGAAGATGATACTGAGATAGCCATGGGACTTGAAGAAGTTCTTGCAGCTATTGAATTGGTGATTTATCCAAACCCATCACCTGATCAGGTGTTTTTCCGGCTTATACCACCGCAAAGTGACTACTTCTCTTTGTCGGTGTTTAACCTTGCCGGGCAGGAGGTACAACACCTGTTTGACGGGTGGCTCGAAGGAGAAGAGCAGGCTGAGTTCGTCTGGCAGGGGAGGGATCGACCTTCTGGCATCTATGTCTTTAAGCTTTCGAATGGCAAAGGACTGGAAATTAGCAGGAGAATCATTCTGACCCACTAATCTAACCCAAACTACTACTACGATGAGTTCGATATACAAACCAACGATATGGAGTACTCTTGCCTTTTTGCTGCTGCTGGCTCCCTTTTTGGCTACTTCCGCAGGCAATGAGATTACCCTGGAAAGTTATGTAACCACCGACACTGATGGGGATGGGCTGACGGATGATGATGAGATCAATATATACAACACTGATCCTGAACTTGCCGACACCGATGACGATGGGTTGAATGACGGAGATGAGGTAAATCTTTACGGCTCTGACCCAACTTTGAAGGACACAGATGATGATGGGCTGGAAGATGGCGAGGAAATAAATACCTACGGTTCTGATCCTACTCTATCAGATTCCGACGGCGATGGCCTGAATGATTTTGAGGAGGTGAACACTTATGGTACCGACCCGACACTTTCAGATTCTGACGATGACGGCCTCAGTGATTATGACGAAATCAATTCCTATGGCAGTGACCCTACCCTCAAAGACTCCGATGATGACGGTCTTGAAGATGGCGATGAAGTGAACGTGTATGGTTCCGACCCGACGCTGAAGGATTCTGACGATGACGGTCTGGAGGATGGCGATGAAGTAAATACATATGGCAGTGACCCGACGCTTACCGATTCAGATGGAGACGAAATTAGTGACTATGACGAAGTCATTACATACGGTACTGATCCCACGCTTTCGGATAGCGATAATGATGGGTTAAATGATTATGAGGAACTAATCACTTATAGCACCGATCCTTTGCTATCCGATACCGATGGTGATGGCCTCAGCGACGGTGATGAAGTGAATGTTTATGGTACTGACCCACTGGTGAAGGATACTGATGAGGACAGCCTCGAGGATGGAGAAGAAGTGAACGATTATGAGTCCGATCCGAACCTGGCCGACACCGACGACGATGGCTGCGACGACGGACAGGAAGTGGCGCAGAACAGCAATATTCTGGTTGCTGACTCAGATGTGGATGGTGATGGCTACAAGAAGTGCGACGGAGATTGTGACGACAACGACGGCACTATCAATCCGGCTACAGTTTGGTATGCCGATGCGGACGGTGACGGATATGGCACAGATACAGACACAAAAACGCAGTGTACGCAGCCCACCGGTTATGTTCGGGTAAGTGGCGACTGTAACGATAATGATGCAAACATTAAACCGACAACCATTTGGTACCAGGACAGCGACGGTGACGGCTACGGCAACTCCGCCGTTAGTCTTACACAATGTGCTGCTCCTGCCGGGTATGTGGCGAACGCTGACGACTGTGACGATACCAAAGAAACTATTAAACCAACAACTGTTTGGTATGCCGATGCCGACGGGGATGGCTATGGAGACGAAGGTGTGACGAAAACCCAATGTACTCAGCCAGCTGGATACATCATAACAGCAGGTGATTGCGACGACAGCCAGGAAGCTATCAATCCGACGACTGTATGGTACGCTGATGCCGATGGTGATGGGTTCGGATTGGAAACCGATAAAAAGACACAGTGCACAAAACCTGAGGGATATGTGCTCGTGACAGGCGATTGTGACGACGCCAAGGCGGATGTTAATCCCAATACACTGTGGTACAAAGATGCCGATGGAGATGGATTTGGTGATGCGGCCACCACGTCAAAATCATGTAGCAAGCCGGAGGGGTTTGTGGCCGACGCCACAGACTGCAACGACACTGACAAGGACGTTTACCCCAGCGCTCCCGCTTTGCCTGATGGCAAAGACAACAACTGCGACGGATCAATTGATAAGTTATCCCAAACGATTACAATTGCTGCGATAGATAATAAGACATTTGGCGATGCTGTTTTCGAAGTAACCGCCACATCCAGTGCCGGACTGGCCGTAGCGCTTACTGTAACGGGGCCTGCTACTATTTCCGGAAATGTGGTGACTATCACGGGGGCTGGCGAGCTCGTCATAGACGCAGTACAGGCGGGGAATGATGGCTACACCGCAGCGGATGCGTCGGTCACTATACAAGTGGCAAAGGCCAGCCAAACGATTAGCTTTACAGCGCTGCAAGATGTGAACCTGGAGGGGGGCACCCTTACCCTTGAGGCTTCGTCGTCCAGTGGGTTGCCAATCACTTTTTCTGTCGAAGGTGACGCAAGCCTTGAAGGTAATACCGTAACCCTGCTGGGTGCCGGTCCACTAACAATTTCGGCCAGCCAGCCTGGCAATGGCAATTACAACGCCGCCACCGCTGCTACCCAGTCGATTTGTGTTAACCCTGCCTTGCCAGTGATTACTGTCGCTTCTAAAGGAAAAAGCTTATCAACCGCTTTGGTAACCGGCGCTATTTACACCTGGTTCAGAGATGGACAGGAATTGCCTACCGAAGGAAATAACCTTCCCAATCAGGAGAGTGGCGTATTTAAAGTGATGGTGGATGTGGGTGGATGTACCAGTACCTCGGCGGAAGTGAATGTGACGATAACGGGTATTAACCAGGCTTATCTCAGCAATATCATCGTTTATCCTAACCCTGCGACAGAACGGATTTCGCTGAAGTCACTGGACGAAGTATTCAGTTCGGTAAAAACGGTGCAAATATCGAATGTCTCAGGAAGCTTGGTGAAGGAACTGGAGCTGAGAGTTGATGAGAATTCGATTGAATTAGCTGACTTACCGGCTGGCGTTTACTATTTGCGGGTGTTCGACAGCAAGGTTCGAAAAGACTTTAGGTTCATTAAACAATAGATTTCTGCAACAACGCAAAGGCCCGGGTTCGGGCCTTTTTTTGGCTCTGGCATACGCCAAAATGCCCCCAATCAAACCAGCATCCCAAACAGCTCGGGCTTGTTGTTGAGCAGCTGGTAGTTGATGTTATAGGCCTTCATTCTATCGAGCAGGCTTTGGAAGTCGTTCCGATCTTTTAGCTCTATTCCGATCATGGCCGGGCCGTTTTCACGGGCTGTCTTTTTGGTGTACTCGAAAAGTATGATGTCATCATTCGGCCCCAACACATTGACAAGAAACTCTTTAAGAGCTCCAGCTCTCTGTGGGAATTTAACGATAAAATAGTGCCTCAAGCCTTCGTACAGCATTGACCGTTCTTTGATCTCTGCCATTCGGATGATATCGTTGTTGCCGCCGCTGACTATGGCAACGACGGTTTTCCCTTTGATTTGATCAGCTACCATGTCAAGCGCCGCCGTGGTTAATGCGCCGGCTGGTTCTACAATGATGCCTTCGTTGTTGTAAAGCTCCAGCAGGGTGGTACAAACTTTGCCTTCCGGTACCAGCACCACCTCACTTAACACCTCTTTGCAAATCTCCAGATTGCGCTTACCCACGCTTTGCACAGCGGCGCCATCCACAAACTTGTCTATACTTTCCAGTGTCACTACATGTCCTGCTTCCAGTGACTTCTTCATGGCTGGTGCTCCCAGTGGCTCTGCACCAATAATTTTTGTCTTTGGGCTCAATGCCTTGAAATAGCTTCCCACACCGGCGGAAAGTCCGCCGCCGCCAATGGGAACAAGCAGGTAGTCGATGGGTTCGGAAATTTCGTCCAGTATTTCCACCGCCACTGTGCCCTGGCCTTCTATTACTTTTTCGTCATCAAAGGGAGGAACAAAGGTGCCGCCAGCGGCTTCACAGTCTTTAACGGCCTGGGAGTTGGCGTCGTCAAACGTGTCGCCGATCAAAATTACTTCAACGAACTCTTTTCCGAACATCCGCACCCTGTCGATCTTCTGACTGGTCGTGGGTGTGGGCATGTAAATCTTGCCGTGAATCTTTTGATGGAAGCATGCATAGGCTACGCCCTGAGCATGATTGCCTGCGCTGGCACAGAAGATGCCGTTGGCTCTTTGCTGATCCGACAGCGAAGCAATTTTGTTAAAGGCGCCTCTAATCTTATAAGAACGAACGATGTTAAGGTCTTCCCGCTTCAGGTAGATCCTGGCACCATGTTTTTCAGAAAGCTGCTGATTGAATTGCAGCGGGGTGGGGGGCACAACGTCTTTGAGCGTGATTTTGGCCTGTAGGATTTTATCTACAGCAACGAGAGGAGATTGCATGGAAGACATTGGCGGAGATAAATGTATCAAGTAATCGGTAATCAGTAATCGGTGTCACCTGATTACTGATTACCATTTACTATTTACTGTTTCGGACGGAGCTTGCGCACCTGAGCGCCTGCCTGCCACATTTCTGAATCGTGAAGTTCAGCTAGTTCTACTTCTAATTTAGCACGGTAGTCCGGTTGGCGGTTCGCTTCGATCGTGATACGAGCTTCGTTACCTGTAGCAACGCTTTCGTACAAATCGTCGAACACAGGAGCTACAGCATCACGGAACCTGTTTTTCCAGTCAAGTGCACCACGTTGAGCAGTCGTAGAGCAGTTGGCGTACATCCAGTCCATACCGTTTTCGGCTACAAGCTTGATAAGGGACTCAGTCAGTTCTTCCACTGTCTCATTGAAAGATTCTGATGGTGAGTGTCCTTTTTTGCGAAGCAGCGTGTATTGTGCTTCCAAAATTCCAGCCAGAGCGCCCATAAGCGTGCCTCTTTCGCCAGTAAGATCAGAGAATACTTCTTTTCTGAAATCAGTTTCGAACAGGTAGCCTGATCCTACGCCAATACCAAGGGCAATAGCGTTTTCTCTTGCTTTGCCAGATGCGTTCTGATGAACAGCAAAGCTGGAGTTCAAGCCTTTTCCTTCAAGGAACAGACGGCGAAGGCTGGTGCCAGATCCTTTAGGTGCTACAAGGATCACATCAATATCAGCGTCAGGAACAATGCCAGTCTGCTCTTTGTAAGTGATGCCGAAGCCGTGAGAAAAATATAAAGTCTTGCCTTTTTTCAAATGCTTTTTCACTGTTGGCCAAAGCGCAATTTGTCCGGCATCAGAAAGTAAGAACTGAAGGATGGTGCCTTTTTCGCAGGCCTCTTCCAATTCAAATAGTGTCTTGCCAGGTACCCAGCCGTCTTTCACCGCTTTGTCCCATGTTTTCGAATCTTTACGCTGGCCAACGATAACGTTGAAACCATTGTCTCTCAGGTTGAGTGCCTGTCCAGGACCTTGTACTCCATATCCCAGTACGGCTATGGTTTCGTTTTTAAGGACTTCTCTGGCTTTTTCTAAAGGAAATTCTTCTCTGGTTACTACTTCCTCTTCTACGCCTCCAAAGTTGATCTTTGCCATTTTCTTGTGTTTTCTTATTAAAATTAGGATTTACATTATGACCGCTATTGTAACAATAGGTTGGTTTTTATTTCTTCCAATTCCTTGATAAAGGTTTCGGTTTTTCTTTTGCTCATCGAGATAGCCACACGACCCGACCTCACAAACTCCAGAACACCATAGGGTTCCAGCTTCTTGAAAAGGTCAGAGGTTTCGTCTTTGTGGCCAGTTTTTTCGAGCACAATATAGTCTTCTTCTATGACAAGTATTCGTGCTCCGTTGTCTCTGACAAGTTTTTCAATCTTGTTACCCCCCATGAAAATCTTGGTTGGAACTTTGTACAGGGCAATCTCCTGATAATGCACCTGGTCTTCTTCGTAAAGAAATGCTCCAAGTACATCCACCAGCTTTCTGATCTGTTTTACTACCTTCTCTGCCTGCTCCCTCGTGCTATGCACCACTATGGTGAAGCGGCTCACACCAGCTACCTCTGTCGTTGAGACGTTCAGGCTGCTGATATTGATTTTCCTGCGGGAAAATATGATGGTAATATGGTTCAGGAGTCCCGATTTGTCTTCTGTCAGGACAGACATAGTGAAGAGTCTTTCAGGATCCTGCCCGTTTTGTTCGTTATATAATGACTGTGACATAATACTGCTCTTTTACTCTAAACGAATGTTTGAAACTGAATCACCAGAGGGAACCATAGGGAACACGTTTTCTTCCTGCTCCACTACTACCTCCAGAAAGTAGGGGCCATCGGTGCTCAGCATTTTGTCGATAGCAGATGAAAGGTCGCCTCTGTCTACTACTTTTTGACATGGAATGCCATAGCCTTCAGCAATCAGCTGAAAATTAGGGTTCACCATTTCAGTAGATGAGTACCGCTTGCCATGGAACAACTGCTGCCACTGGCGCACCATGCCAAGGAAGTTGTTGTTGAGTACCACGATTTTCACGCCAATATTGTACTGGAAGATGGTGCCCAGTTCTTGGATGGTCATCTGGAAGCCCCCGTCACCAATCACGGCAATCACCGGCCTGTCTGGTTTGCCAAGCTTGGCGCCAATAGCGGCCGGAAGACAAAAGCCCATGGTGCCCAATCCGCCCGATGTTACGTTGCTGTCGGTTTCGTTGAAGCCATAGTACCTGGTGGCGACCATCTGGTGCTGCCCAACGTCAGTAACCAAAATCGCCTTTCCCTTTGTTTTTTCGTTGAAAAGCCTGATTACTTCACCCATTTTCACTTCGCCGCTTGTTGGGTAAAGATCCTTTTGGATGACTTTTTCATGCTCCAACTTGTCGCATTCTTTGAATTCCGCCATCCAGCTTTTGTGCTCTGCCTTTTTGATCTTCGGAATCAATGATTTGATCGCCGCTTTTGCATCAGCATTGATTGCCACTGTGGTCTTTACATTTTTATCAATCTCTGAAGGATCGATTTCAATATGAATCACTTTGGCTTGCCGTGCATATTTTTTCAAGTCGCCTGTTACCCGGTCGTCGAACCGCATACCGATCGCAATCAGCACGTCACACTCATTGGTTTTGATGTTGGGGCCATAATTGCCATGCATGCCCAGGTATCCAACGTACTGCGGATGATCCGTAGAAAGCGCCGAAAGCCCCAGAAGAGTCGATGCTGCCGGGATATCGCCTTTGATCAGGAATTCGCTAAGCGCTTCCTGTGCGTGTGAAATTAAAACACCGTGGCCAACAAGGCAGAATGGTTTCTTCGCACTGTTGATGATTTCAGCGGCTTCTTCCACCTTGCTTTCATCCAATACAGGGTAGGGATGATAGCTGCGGATCTTGGTGCACTTTTCGTAAGAGAAGTCCACCATCGCAAACTGTGCATCTTTGGTAATGTCGATTAACACAGGGCCGGGCCTGCCAGTGTTGGCAATATAAAATGCCCGGGCAATAGCCCCCGGTATTTCCTCGGCTTTGGTTACCTGATAATTCCATTTTGTTACAGGCATAGAAATGCCAATCACATCGGTTTCCTGAAAAGCATCAGTTCCCAGCAAATGAGAAGGAACCTGACCTGTGATACAGACCATTGGGGTTGAGTCAATCTGAGCATCAGCAATGCCGGTAATCAGATTGGTAGCTCCGGGCCCGGAAGTAGCGAAACAGACACCCGTTCTGCCAGTGACCCTGGCATAACCCTGAGCGGCATGGGCAGCTCCCTGCTCATGGCGGGTCAGGTAATGGGTGAGCTTGTCTTGGTAGCCATACAAAGCATCGTAGATCGGCATAATGGCTCCTCCGGGATATCCGAAAATGGAGTCAACGCCCTCTTCGAGCAGGCACATAAGCAATGCTTCTGAACCTGATACTCTGATGGTCTTTTTGGGTTGCTTTTTTTCAACCGCTAATGTCGAGGTGTTCATACTACGTTCATTAAAGGTCTGTAACACAGCCTTGTGAGGCTGAGCTTACTGAGTTAATATATTTCTTCAATATTCCTTTCGTGGCTTTGTAAGCAGGTTTTACCCATGCTTTTCTTCTCGCTGCCAGCTCTTCGTCCGAAAGTTTCACTTCCAGCAAATTATTCGTTGCGTCAATGCGGATAATGTCTCCATTTTTGATCAGTGCCAAAGGCCCGCCTTCCTGCGATTCAGGGGTAATATGCCCCACCACGAATCCGTGCGACCCGCCTGAGAATCTTCCGTCGGTGATCAGCGCCACGTCTTTGCCCAGCCCGGCACCCATGACGGCACCTGTCGGCTTCAGCATCTCAGGCATGCCTGGTGCGCCTTTCGGTCCCGACTGACGAATGACGATTACCTCACCTTTTTTAACTTCTTTACCAATACCGTCGATGGCAGCAAACTCATCTTCATAGATCCTTGCAGGGCCCTCGAACACTTCTCCCTCTTTGCCGGTGATTTTCGCCACAGCGCCTTCGGGGGCCAGGTTGCCATATAAAATCTGCAGGTGGCCTGTTTTTTTGATCGGCTTATCAAAAGAATAGATAAGATCCTGTCCCGATTGAAGATCAGCAATTTCTTCCAGGTTCTCGGCTAGCGTCTTTCCGGTTACAGTCATGCAGTCGCCATAGAGGTAACCTTCTCTCAAGAGAATCTTCAATACACCTGGTACACCGCCTATTTTGTGCAGGTCTTCCATCAGGTATTTTCCGCTTGGTTTCAGGTCGGCGAGGAAAGGTGTCTTGTCACTGATCCTTTGGAAGTCGTCAAGTGAGAGCTCCACGTCTGCCGCTTTGGCCATGGCCAGCAGGTGAAGCACTGCGTTCGTAGACCCGCCCAACACCATTACAGTTGTGATGGCATTTTCGAATGCCTTCTTGGTCATGATATCTGACGGAAGAATGTTCTTTTCCATCAGGTTACGAATAGCCGCACCCACTTTTTGAATCTCGTTTACCTTTGGGTTGCCTTCAGCAGGGTTTGATGAACTATAAGGTAAGCTCATACCCATTGCCTCGATAGCCGATGCCATGGTGTTGGCTGTGTACATACCGCCACAGGCACCAGGGCCGGGAATAGAGTTTTGAATAATGCCTTTGTAGTCCTCGTCCGACATGTTGCCGCCGAGGCGCTGACCATAAGCCTCAAATGCTGAGACGATGTTCAAGTCTTCGCCCTTCCATTTGCCCGGGCGAACAGAGCCTCCGTAGACCATGATGCTGGGTCTGTTCAGTCGGGACATGCCCATAATGGCACCCGGCATATTTTTGTCGCAGCCTACCACTGCCACCAGGGCGTCGTAAAACTGTGCCTGGCTAACTACCTCTATAGAATCTGCAATAACATCCCTGGAGATCAGAGAGTACTTCATGCCAGTTGTTCCATTGGACATGCCGTCACTCACACCTATTGTATTGAAGATGAGCCCTACAAGGTCGGCTTCTTTTACGCTTTTCTTTACCTGGTGGGCCAGAATATTGAGGTGCATATTGCAGGGGTTGCCCTCAAAGCCAGTGCTCACGATACCCACCTGCGCTTTTTTCAGATCTTCCTCCGTAAGTCCAAGGGCGTAAAGCTGCGCCTGAGAGCCCGGCTGACTCGGATCCTGGGTGATTGTCTTACTGTGTTTGTTTAATTCTGTTGACATGAGCTGAAACAATTAAAAAAGGGCCATTCTCTGTAATGAGAATGGCCCTTTTTGTGCTTAGTTTTAACGCTCCATTCTCACGACCGACATCCAACGATGACGACAATGACACGGACGTTAATGATAAGCGAGGATAACATAAATCTTTTCTTTCTGTTACTTGTGCCACAAACCTATGGCAGAAAATTTTATCTGGCAACAAAAAAGAAGAATTTTGTTTTTCGGCAAAGGGCTTAGCCCATTGTTAGTTTGGTTTTTTTCACAATATATTTCAAAAAAAGAGGTACTTAAAAGAATGAACATTATAAAATTTACATTTTCAGGAAGTTTTTTTGATAAATTATTAAAATTCAGCATTCTCATTGCCGTCATCGCTTTTATCACGTCGTGTGGTGCGGAAAGGAAGAAAAACGACAGAGACAGGTTCTTTCTGTTGGGCAATGAGGCACTGAAGGGGAACGATAATAAGGAGGCCATCCGGCTTTACACTGAAGCGTTGGCACTTGACAACGACTATGCCGATGCTTTCAATAACAGAGGCATTGCGCACATGAAGAGGGGAGATGCTGCTTCTGCCTTGCTCGACTTCAATCAGGCCATTCTCATTGATGCCGAAAACCTCTCCTATGTATGGAACAGGGCTGAGGCCTATGCCGGTGCCAACCGGTACGACAAGGCCATCAACGACATCACTGTAGTAAGAAAGGCCTTCCCCGATTCGGCCAGGGTTTATTTCTCGGAAGGCGTCATTCATTTTCAGTTCAAAGAGTACCAGCAGGCGGAAGCCGCCTTCACGGAGTCGCTGATGAGGGACAACAGCAATGGTGAGGCCTATATCAACCGGGGCACCGTCAGGTATTATTTAAACAAGCTCGATTCGGCACAATCGGATTTGGAAGAAGGGCTCCTGTCTCACTCGGAGGAGGGCAATGCGTGGAACACCCTGGCGATGGTAGCGTCGGCGAAGGGCAACAATGCCAAGGGTCTTGACCTGATTAATAAAGCTATTGACATTTCACCCAACGAAGCCTACTTTCTGAACAACCGGGGATATGTTTACTTACAGCTCGATAGTTTGGAAAAGGCGGTGGAGGATATTGACGCCAGCTTGCTGCGGGATCCGCAGAACGCCTGGGCTTACCGGAACAAGGGGATATACTACTACAAGGCAGGCAACTTTGAGGAGGCCCTTCGGTTGCTGACAAGGGCTGAGTCCATGGACAGCCAAATGACCGAAGTTCACCTGTGGCTGGGAAAAGCTTATTTGGCAGTAGGCAACAAAGTCAAGGCTTGCGAGGTGCTAAGTGAGGCCGGGCCAGCGCCCGAAGCCTTGAAACTGATAACTGACAACTGCTAACCAATAACTATTTCTTCAACTTCCTCACCAGTTTATTCATGGCAATGAGGTGGCTGAACAATACCGCAGGCACAATGAAAACAGGCAGCCAGATAAAAGGAAACTGAAGCAATCCAATATTGGGCTGGTCAAAAGAGAAAACCTGAGTAATGTACGGCGCCGACAGCACGCCTCTGATCACCACATTGAACAGGAGCCCTAAGGCTGCCAGGTTCCAAATAAAGATCACGAACCGGTGCCTGCCGACAGTGGGATTGAGGAAGTGAGCCACGAAGGGAGCGGTGATGCCTGACAGAATATCCCAGTTGCCACCTTCGAAGGTCATCATTTCAGGCACCAGCCCCTGCCTGTACAGCCACCAAAGCACGATCTCAACCGGAATTCGGATAATGTGCAGGTAGGTGAGGGTGAACAGCGGGATTCGAAAAAGAAAACGCCTGGAAACGCCAAAAGCCACCAGCCCGATCACGGTGATTAAGGGAGGCAGAACGCCAAAAATCATTCTGGGAGGCACTTCCTCGTAAGCCTGGAAAAAACCGGAGTAGGCGAGGTAGCCTGTGATCCCCAGCCAAACAGTTATGGTGAAGCCGGTCAGCCACTGGAGCCGAATTCTTTTGGAGTGGCGGCTAAATCCAATAGCAAAAAGGAGGAACAGAAAAAGGGAAAAAGTAGTTAGAAAAAATACGATATAAATCCTTAGCGGGAGGTCGGGGTCCATTTCATCGTTTGACGTTGACAAACGAATTTAGCAAATTCCTCGTAAAGCAAAATTCTATGATAGATTATCTTTGGGTATGTGGGAGTTGAATGAAGAGTTTCAGGCGAGGCTGTCGGACAGGCTGAAGGCACCTTTGCCAGGTGTCGACGCACAAATTCGGATGTCGCCCACGCCCATCAACCAGGAGCGGTTTGCATTCAAAGAAAGGCCGGATGCGAAGGCGGGAGCCGTGCTGATCCTGTTTCATCCGGGAACGGGTGGTATTCACTTTCCGTTGATTCAGCGGCCTGAATACCCTGGTGCCCACAGTGGTCAGGTGAGCTTTCCGGGCGGCAAGTACGAGAAAAGCGACAGAGACCTGCTGCATACTGCTTTGAGAGAAGCCGAAGAAGAAGTGGGAGCCAACCCCAGTGAAATTACAGTAATGGGCACCATGTCCGAACTTTATATCCCCGCCAGCAACTTCAAAGTGCTGCCTGTCATAGGGATCAGTTTTTCAACGCCCCGATTTGTGCCAGAGGAAAAAGAAGTAGCTCAAATATTATCAGCCGACGTAGGGAACTTGATGAAGCAGGAAATTGCGGTGAAGGACATGATCGTTGGCCCTAATATAAAAATCAGGTCGCCATTTTTTACTGTCGAAGACAGGGTAGTGTGGGGAGCTACCGCCATGATGCTGGGTGAGTTGCTTCAAATTTTGGAGGATATAAGGTAATTGGGCATATTGGGAGTTGATTAAAAGGCTCCCATGGAAGAAACTACCGCACCTCTTATCACCAACGACGCAGTCGTATTCGGTATACTCATTGTGATACTGGCAGCCGTATTTGGTACGGCCTCCAGCAAGCACACCGGCTGGCAGAAGTTCTACTCCATTGTGCCTACCGTTCTCCTTTGTTATTTCATTCCATCCATACTCAATTCCATGGGCATCATATCGGGTGCTCACAGCAAGCTGTACTTTGTGGCTTCCCGTTACCTGCTTCCCGCTAGTTTAGTCTTGCTCACTGTGTCGGTAGACCTCAAAGAGATCATGAAGCTGGGGCCAAAGGCGTTGATAATGTTTTTTGCAGGCACGGTCGGTATTATGCTTGGCGGGCCGCTGGCGATACTGCTATTTTCAGTTGTTGCACCCGAGGTGGTGACTGGCACCCCCGGGCAGGAAGTGTGGAGAGGCATGACGGCCATAGCCGGTAGCTGGATTGGCGGTGGAGCCAACCAAACGGCCATGAGAGAAGTGTTTGGCGTGGGAGGGGAGATGTTTTCTACCATGGTGACTGTCGATATTCTAATCGGGAATCTGTGGTTAGCATTTCTGCTGTATGGCACAGGACGAGCTGAAAAGATCGACAAGTTTCTGAAGTCGGACACCTCCGCCATTGAAGAGGTAAAAAAGAAAATAGAGACTTACCGCCTCAGCATCATGCGGGTGCCCAACATGTCGGACACACTGATGATATTGGCCGTAGGTTTTGGGGTGACAGGCCTGTCTCACTTCGGTGCCGACATCATTGCGCCGTGGATAGGGGAGAACTTTCCTGGGCTGGAGGAGTACAGCCTTACTTCCGGCTTCTTCTGGATAGTGGTGATTGCCACTACACTGGGTTTGTTGCTGTCCTTCACCAAGGCACGAAATCTTGAAGGAGCTGGTGCCTCCAGGCTTGGAAGTGTCTTTCTTTACATTCTGGTAGCCACTATTGGCATGGAAATGAACCTGCTGGCCATTTTCGAAAACCCGGGACTATTTCTTGTAGGCTTTGTCTGGATATTGTTCCACATCACCATCATGCTGGTGGTGGCCAAGTTGATCAAGGCCCCATTCTTCTTTGTGGCAGTGGGCAGTCAGGCCAATGTGGGTGGTGCCGCTTCAGCGCCCATTGTGGCTTCAGCGTTTAATCCCTCGCTGGCGCCGGTGGGCGTGCTGCTGGCCGTGCTGGGCTATGCGGCGGGCACTTACGGGGCTTACTTGTGTGGGCTGATGATGCAGGCGGTGGCGCCTTAGGTTCTTGCCCAATTTTTATTGGCACGCAAAAGCGCTAAGTCGCAAAGAAAAGAGAAGGCTGAACCCACGGCGAAGAAGCCAGCCAACTATGTGTGGGTGTTACGGCCTAGCAGCTATTTTGAGGTGAATTTCTGAGCCCAATAGGCGTCGTGTTCTTCAGTAATATTAAAATAAAGGTCGTATTTTTGAATAAAAAGACCCCGGCCATGAAAAATGTAACGATACCTGTAGAAATTCCTTCTGATATTATGTTGGCGCTGAACGAATCTGAGGAAGAGTTGAAAGACCATTTACAGGTGGCCGTGGCAATCATGCTTTTTCATGAAGGAAAGTTAACCATCGGAAAAGCTATTCAATTGTCGGGCTTAACTCGTTACGAGTTTGAAAAATCTCTCGCTAAAAGCAATTTGCCTGTCTCGAATCCAAGTATTGAGCAAGTGATGGCAGATCTTGAGACGATCAAAAAGCTGTAGCCAGTGAAAGTAGTTGTGGCAGATACCGGGGCCATCATTTCTCTTGTGCCACTTGGTTTAATTGAAAGTGTTTTTGGTGATTATTTCATTGCGGAAGCCGTGTGGCAGGAATTACAGGTCTACGACAATCCAGGCTTTGATCGCAGCGTATTAAAGGACATTGAAAAGAGGGTCATAAAAATAAAGTCAACGAATCACCTGTCAATGGTGATGGATTTCGGAGAATCGGAGTCTGTCATTTTATACGAAGAATTAAAAGCAGATTTTTTGCTCATCGACGACAATAAGAAGGCAAGGGCTATCGCCGAGTTGCTGAATGTAAAGTGCATTGGATCTATTGGGTTACTGATGCAGGCCAAGCTAAATGGAAGCATTGTTGAGCTGCGACCAATTTTTCAAAAATGGATTTCTTCAGGGAGGTTTTTCTCAAAGAAGCTTCTGAATACAGTGCTGACTGAAATTGGAGAAAATACCCTTGGCGAATGGTGACAGCAGCAAGCTATTGTCGAGGAGGAGTTGCAGCAGACTAGCCCGTAAAACTTTTTAAGACAAATCGTCGCTATTTTGCTCTGCTCATTCCAGCCTCCCAGCCTTCTTTTGCAGCTTGTTTGGTGCCTTCCCAATCATATATCGATTCTATGATTAACATAGTAAACAAGCCGACGACGAAAAAATAATATCTCTTTTGGTGATTTTCATAGATGAAAAATATAATGAAGAGACCTTATTTCATAGATTGAGTCGCCCGTTCTGGTTCACCAGCAAAGCCTCTTCGAAAATTTTCCCAATCGTAAGCAAGCACGATCAAAAACATAAAAAGCATTCCAAATAGAAAAACTCTGATATCCCTGGCTGTTACTTTCATATTGAGGTAGTTGGTTGAGTGTAGTCAAATATACTTCCAAAAAGTGTTGAATTCAACGCTAAAAGACATTTTTTCTTACCAGACTGGAGGCCGTTTCCCATTGAGGCTTCAATGGATTCTTACCGAAGGTTCAATGAACTCCCACTGAAGCTTCAACCAGCTCTCACTGAAGCTTCAATGGAAACTGGTTGAAGCTTCGACTGCAAACGAAACAAGCTTGTTCCGTTAACAGATCAAGCTTGAAGATCAAGCAATGGAAGCTTCAATGAAGTGCCGCACAACCTTCAGCCGAAAACGGTACTGCCTTCCACTATACTTCGCCGAAGCTTTGAGCGAAATGGAGCATGCCATGGGTAAACTGATCAGGAGAGAAGCCTGTTTTTTTTGTCATTGCTTTTGATGCTAGCTTCTTTTTAGTCTTTATCATCTAAAAATATAAGGTGTATATAAAGAGTAGGTTGGATATATCCGACTATATTGTAGGTATAAACCAGGATGTTGGGTTTATTCAATTATTGTGCTTCATTAAATGAACGAAATGCAAAAAGAGCTTTGGAGAAATAGATGGTTCAGTTGTATTAACCCGGAATTGTCATTAGGAATTAGGACGGAGCAAAAGGCCAGTTGAAATTTTGGGACTCTGTCCAGATTCCTTCAATCCATTTTCTTCGTTTCATTGCCAGAGAAAGGTTGAGTATTTTCTGACTGCCGGATTTGGTTATATAGCCCCCAATAGCAAAGATTTTATACCTGAGTGTTTTGAGTTGATGGAGCTTGTC
>NZ_LR701619.1 GCF_902498805.1 Imperialibacter sp. EC-SDR9
ATCTTTGTTGGAAACCCCATATCTAAATATCTAGTCATATAACTAGATATAAAAATCACAAAAAATAAACTCAAAATCAAAATATTGAGCTTATTTATTGCTTATCTAGTAAAAGGCCAAAGTCGAGTAACACGCACTAGTGCGTGTTACACCCATTATATATATCTTTTGGTTTATTTACAAAAATAGCTCAATAAGCCTCATAAAGCCATATTGCCCGTTTGTAAACCCATAATATACGTATATTATCATTATAACATGAGGGTGCGGTTTTCACTACTTCCTCCTCACCACCAGCACCATATCAGCGAGCCCGGGCACGGCCACTTTGTTGTCGTTCACTGCTCCCTTCGATATAATGTTCCCCGTAGTCACATCCATCCACTCCGTGGAGTAGCTCCCAGCGGGCAGGGTGAGCGTAATGTCATAGCTTTTCACAGCCAGCGATTCCCAATACACCACCCACAGGCCGTTGCCATTGCTCATGGCCAGTGTGGTGGCACCGGGCGCTGCCTTCACCACCGAGGCGTCGGGCTTCAGGTTCACCAGGTCGTGGGCTTCCATGAAGTTTTTCAGAATGCCAAATTGCTTTCTCAAGTCAGGACTACCTCCCCCAGGCGATTCGTAGGTGGTGTCTTGTCCGTTTTCCTGGCCTACCGAAAAGGAATAGTCGAGGTGGCTGAACAGTGCACCGCCCGCCATCACAAACTGCCATACCTGACGGCGATAGGTGTCGTCTTCGCCTCCGGCAAAGCCCGTTTCGTTGAAGCCCAGCACCTTGTTGAGGTAATAGTTTTCGCTGGCCGCCCTTGGGTAGGCATAGTGGAAGTTGAAGATGTCGATCTGCGGGTCGGGCTCAGTAATAGGGTAGTAGAAGTTGGAGATATTTTGTGAGGTCAGGTGCTTGTTGGTCAGCTTGCTTTCTTCGTCTTTGATCCAGCTGGCTACCTTCTTTTGCCAGTCGTTGGAAGCCTGGGATACCACTTGAATTTTGTCAGTCCAGGGGCTGTCGCCGTAGTCGTTTCTGGTGAAAATAATCTCTGTGTTATCCGCCCACGGCTCGTTTTGTATTTCAAAGTAAAAGTTGCCGAACCCGTTCAGCTCCCTCACCAGTTTTCGCACATAAGCTTCCTGGTGGGCCAGCAATCCTTTGTTGTTCAGGGTATTCACGTCTTTCGCCTCCAGCTCAGGCGTGCCGTTGATATTGTTGCTGGGGTTGAAAGCAGCGTAGTTCCACCCTCCGCCATAATGAGCCGAAAACAGGCACACTTCCACCATCACTTTGTTGGTGCTGGCCAGGGCCATGAAGTCCTTCAGTCGGGCAAAGTAAGCCGGATCCCACTGGTCGAGGTCAAACTTGTTGCCGCCCAGCGCATAGCCGGGCTGGTTGCTCCGCTTCCATGGCAGGATGGCCCTGCCCTCCGCCGGTGCCATGGTGTTCTTTTTGATGCCGAAGTCGCCCTGCTTCTCCAGGTAGGCGCCTGTAAACAGACGGGTGTGATTGAGGCCGTCTTTGCCAAGTGTGTTGAGGTAGGTTTTGTAATCAAAGTCGAGGTTCATCACCGCCCCGTAGTGTTCACCCGAGCCAATAATGATCAGAGGCTTGCCCTGGTACTGAAAGTAGTGCGGATTTTGGGGATGGAGCTGGAGGACGTTTTGTGCCTGGGCTGAGCATGTGGCTAATAACAGGCCTAGAAAAATGGAGCGTATATGAGCGACTTTCATAAATGATATTTGTTGCAGTTAACACCGTTCGGGGAGAGGTGGTGAATGTTCTTTTGTAAATATAAAGATAGCCAAAGTTAATGCTGCTAACCTATGCGGCTAAAAAGTTGGCGCTGCTTTATGTCACCTCGTCAGGGAGCTATGATTCCCCGATCTGGAGGTTGTTTGTCAGGCAGCAGATAGCAGCTTGAGGTAACCGGGGCAATAAAAAAGGGAAGCAAAGCCCAAAAGCCCGCCTCCCCTGAAACCTAAGAGATTTACCGTGCTAATACGGTATCTTAAACTTCTTTTTATTCTTGGTTGAGTACAAAATCTTGGGTGGTAGCATTAGCCGCCACAATCTCCACTCCATCGGAAGTAGTGGCTGCGAACCCGCCCGCTTCTACCGTTACATCGTAGAGGCCAGCCTGCAAGCCAAGCACCGTATAGGTACCATCTTCGGCGGTTAGAGCGGTGGTGTTAAGGGTGTCGGCAGCATAAATCGACACGGTGGCTCCGCCCACTGCCACTATTTCAGTTTCAGTTTCGCCTTCCACTTCGGTTGTTACAGCGCCCACCAGCCGACCGGCAAAAGATTGGTTGGAGGCCTTGATGACAGGCTTGAAGTTGAACCCGGTGATGCCAGACGGAGAACTGGTGCTGCCTTTGGCTACAAAAGAGCTGGCCACATCGAAGTCAAGCAGTAGTTCGGCAGTTAGGCCTCCCGCTACTTCTATGCCTGGCTTTACAAATATTTTAATTCCAGAGGAAGAGCCGCTGGGTACTTTCAGGTCAAAAGTAGTGCCGTCGCTCAATACTACCGTGGCATCCGCTACGTACACTCTGATGAGGTCATAAGTACCTTCGGGAATTTCGACGTCGGCCAGGTTTTCAGTCACTCCATTCGTAAGATCCAATAGATTGGCTGATACCTCGTCTTCCATGATGGTAATAAATGCGCTTTCTGAGTCTCCGCCTTTTTGTCTGGCCTCAATTTTAGTAACAGTTACGTTTGCTTCGCTCACCAAATCGCTTGGAAAAGGTGCGTCTGTCATTTTTACTACGAGCTGTCCGGTTCCGCTGGAGTCGTTATCATTGTTGCACCCCACAAATCCGGCAACAATAGCCATGGCAATAAATGATGATAAAATGTTCTTCGTTCTCATTAGTTTTGTTTTGTTGTAAAAGAATAACTGGTTTAATTAATTGTTGGTCAGATCGATATTGACTGTAGTTTCTTTTCCTTTCTCGATAAATAGATTCTCAAGAGTTGACGTTTCGTAGTCGGTTAATTCTGCCTGCACCTGATAATCTCCGGGGGCGAGACCGAGGATGGTAAACTCGCCATCTTCACCGCTCAGCGCTGTGGTGTGAAGCGTGTCGGCAGCAAATAAGGTTATCTGCGCTCCTGACAGGAGCAGGCCACCTGTGTCGCTAATGGTGCCTGAAAGAGTACCCGTGGCAAATTGATCGGCCGCCCGAATCACAGGCTTGAAGTTGAACCCATTGATGCCGGCGGGGGTGTTTGGATTGCCTCTCACCACAAAGCTGCTGCTAACGTCAAAATCCAATAAGTAGCTGGCACTTTCGCCCTCCTTTATTTCAATATCAAAGGGTGGTTTCACCTTAATGCCATTCTTGTCGCCTGATGGAATATTGAGATCGAATAGTTGCCCGTCTTTCAGCAGCACACTTCCATCGGTGACATATACGCTAAAAAACGAATATGAGCCCACCGGCAATGCTGTTTCACTTAACCTTGCTGTGATGCCATTACTCAAGTCGAGTAAATTGAAGGTCGTCGGCTCGTTAAATACTGTGACAAATGGTATCGTGTCATTTGCCACACCGGTCTTCACCTCAATTTTAAGAATTGTGACGTTAGCTTCTTCAATCAAATCAATTGGGAAGGGGGCATCAGTTAACAAAAGCTCCAGCTTTCCCGTGGCCAGTGGCAGGCCTGCATTGTAAAAGACTCTATCCCCCTCGTCGCAGGTGTCCTGCGCTGCGTCAAATGCGTTTTGTAGCGCAGTATTGCCTTCAATCACTTGCGCCTCCATGCTCGTAGCTACATGGATAGGAAACTGGATAGATAGAAGGTCGTCGTCATTGAATTCATTAAAAAGATGAAAAAGAGAGGCGTCGTCGGCCACTGTTCGTATGTCGGCAATCTGATTTTGCAGGTCATAGGTGGCCATGGAGATCGGGTACTCAATGTCGACACACTCGATGTCGTCGTCAAGTCCGTTGGCAACGCATAGGGCAGCCAGCACGTCCAACTCTTCCTGACTGGAAACTGCCACCTCCGTGTGATCGGATTTGATCACACGCAAGGGGAAGTCCAATAGAAAACGGTCTGACTGGTAAGGATTTAAATAATATATGTCCTGTAAAACAGCTAAATCAGCCTCTTTGCTAACAGTAAATGCCTTTCCTCTGAAGCTTCCTTTTACCGGTAGCACCAGCGTCAGACAACTGGCATTGTCAATTACATTGTCGTCGGAGCCATCCTTTAGCGACATTTTTTGCAGCAGCTGCCCGAGGGCCGATCCTTTGGTGAAAGCCATTTCTTTGTCGGGCCCCGTAATATCCTCCGAAGGCTCCTGGCAGGAGATCGCCAAAATCACCAGGCTTATTAATAAAAAGGACTGCTTCAAAAATGTAATTTGTCTCTGCATAGGATTTTGCCCCGCTTTCGGTAATAAAACCGGCTGACCTTGAAAACTCCTACCTGTAAACCTAAACTTTGTTAAATTGGGGTTCATATGAGCCATGAGAAGCGAAATGTTTGTGATGAAGGCAGGTTTAAAACACTTTTCAGGGAGCTCTCAAAAGACCTTCATGATTTTCTCTACTATAAGTACGGTACCGGAAACCATCCTGCAGACATTGTGCAGGAAGCTTTCGTGAAATTATGGAATAACTGCAAGAACGTACCACCCGAAAAGGCCAGGGCCTTCCTTTTTACAGTGGCCAACAACCAAATGTTAAATGAGCTGGCAAAAAGAAAGACGGCGTTACGGTATCAGGAGACGGTAGAAGCAAAGCGATACACACTTGAGTCACCTGAGTTTGCGATGGAGGAAGAGCAATACAGGCAGCGACTTCACGCTGCGCTCGAAAGCTTGACCGAGGATCAGCGGGTGACTTTTATGCTGAATCGGGTAGAAGGAAAAAAGCACCAGGAAATTGCCGATATGCTGGGTATCGGTCGCAAGGCAGTTGAGAAGAGGATATACACAGCATACAAAATTATAAGGGAGCAGCTGGGCGATTTTTGATCGTGCAAAAAATGTGTCAGGTAGGAGATTCTTGCATTCATCTGTTTTTATTAAGAAGTAAAAATTATGGACGAAGAAGACTTGGTGAAAAAATGGCTGACCGAAACGCTTTCGGAGTCGGAACGGCTGTCGTTCGAGCAAACCGAAACATATCGAAAGCTACAGCGGATGGACGGTATTCTGCAACAGATGAAAGCTCCCGACTACGACGTTGAAGCTGAAGAGAAAAAGTTGCCTACCGCCTCTCAGCCAGCGGGCGTTATACCGATATGGCGACGAAACGCTTTTTTAAAGATAGCTGCATCTCTGCTGCTGGTGCTTAGCGCCGCACTTGCCATAGGCTACATGTCGATGGGAGATGAGACAATCAAGGTGCTGGCGGCCACGAAAACCAACACTTATCTGCCTGATTCTTCAGAGGTTGCGTTGAACAAAGCGTCAAGCCTTACCTACAGCAAAAGCGGGTGGAACAAAGCCAGAGTAGTTGAACTGAGTGGCGAAGGTTTTTTTAAAGTCTCTCACGGCTCCCGTTTCGATGTGAAGACGTCGTCAGGCACGGTAACTGTTGTGGGTACACAGTTCAATGTGAAGAGCAGAACAGGGTATTTTGAAGTGCAATGCTATGAAGGAACGGTGAAAGTTCGATCAAAAGGCACCGAGCAAATATTAAAAAAAGGCCAGGGATGGCGTTTGATAGGCGGTTTGTCAGTGGCTTTGGAGTTAGGAACCGACGATGGCCCGGGTTGGTTAGGTAACGAAAGCAGATTTGAAAGTGTGCCGTATGGTCAGGTGGTGGAGGAGTTTGAAAGGCAGTATGGCGTTAAAGTAAAACTGGTTCGTGTGGATGTCAATCAAATGTTTACTGGCAGCTTTACGCATGACAACATAAATCTTGCGCTGAAGTCAATCACGCTTCCGCTCAATATAAAGTTTGACCGTGAAGAGAACCTGGTTCGTTTGTCTGGTGATCAATAGAAAAGTAAAATTTTTTCTCCTTCTACCACTCCTTTTTTTAGCGGCACACATTTTTGGCCAGCAAAAAGAAGATGCGCAGTCGTTATTATCAGTTCTCAAAATTCTTGAGGCCAGATATGGAATTGCATTTTCCTATGCAGATAAAAATATTGCCCACCTCTATGTTGATCTTCCGGATGATGACTTAAGCCTGGCTCAATGCCTGACGTACCTGCGACAGGCCACCGATCTGGAATTCGAGCAGTTGGATGATCGATTTGTTGCTATAAGAAAGTTGGAGACTACCGCCAGGGTGCTCTGTGGCTACCTGAAAGACGTAGGAACCAGCGAGCCCGTGATATCGGCCATCGTACGACACCGGTCAGCTTCCGCAGTTACTAATTTGGAAGGGTATTTTGAGTTAGCGCTTGACGAACCGGCATCCACCTTGCGTGTGAGGCACCTGGGCTATCAACCCCTGGAAATAGATCTTGCTGAAAAAGAAATCACAGATTGTCTGACCATCTATCTCACTCCCAAAACAGTCGAGCTTGAAGAGGTTCTTATCTCCAATTACCTTGTTGGCGGAGTGGGTAAAACCGTTTCGGGGGCATTTGAGGTGAAAACCCGGGAATTGCAGGTACTTCCCGGCATGAGCGAGCCAGATGTGCTGTATACTATGCAGGCTTTGCCGGGCATACAAAGTGCCAACGAGTCGGTTTCCGATATTAATATTAGAGGTGGGAGTAACGATCAAAGCCTTATACTTTGGGACGGTATAAAAATGTATCAGTCCAGCCATTTTTATGGCCTCATTACTGCCTTTAATCCCTATTTCGTTGACAAGGTAATCCTGACAAAAAATGGTACTGGCGCTCGTTTGGGAGAAGGAGTTTCAGGCACCATCGAGATCAAACCCGATAACGACGTCGCCGCCGAGTGGAGTGGCGGTGGCGGCATCAATCTGCTAAGTGCAGACGGCTACCTTACTGCGCCACTATCTCCCAGGGCTTCGATAAGTGTGGCCGGGCGCAGGTCAATGGCTGATATTGTCAGAACGCCTACCTACGACAACTATTTTGACCGGGCTTTTCGCAACACCGACGTGGCCAGGGTTTCGGCCGGAGATAGCCTGCTGAATAGCAACGAAGACTTCTATTTTTACGATTTAACGGCAAAAATTAACTACCAGATTTCAGAAGGCGACAAGCTAAGTCTCAGCTTCCTGCAAATTTTTAACGACCTGACCTACACTGAAAGTGCTGAAGTAAATGGGGTAAGGGAGTCAAAGGCAAGTAGTCTTTCTCAGCAAAGCATGGCTTCAGGCATTCGGTATGAAAAGGAGTGGAGTCCGTTAGTAAAATCAACGCTAGGTGTGCCTGTGTCGTGGTACAAGCTCAGGGGCGTTAACAACAACATTCCCAATAACCAACGGCTAGAGCAAGAAAATGAAGTGCTGGATGTCGGTTTCAAAATCGATACCAGACTGCTTATTAATGAAACCACTGATGTAACGGGAGGTGTGCAACTTACAGAGGTAGGCATTGGTAATTTGGAAGTGCTGAATAACCCGGCTTTCAGAAGGTATGTAAAGGAGGTTAACAGAAGCCAGGTGTTGTTTGCTAATGTCAATCACTCTACGCCATCAAACAATACCAACATAAGTGGAGGGCTTCGTGCCAACTACTACTCTACGCTCGACCAATTTGCGCTGGAGCCTCGCCTTTCCATTCATCAGAAGCTGGCCGAAAATGTTGCACTTGAAGTGCTGGCTGAGCAAAAAAGCCAGTTTACTACCCAGGTGATCGATTTGCAAAACGACTTTTTAGGTGTCGAGAAACGAAGGTGGGTTCTTTCCAATGGAGTGGGCATTCCGCTTATTCACAGCAAGCAGGCTTCGGTGGGCTTGCTGTATTCTACCGACAAGTGGTTGATTAGTGCAGAGCCATATTTAAAACTGGTCAAAGGTATAATTACCTCCAGCCAGGGGTTCCAGAACCAGTTCCAGCACCTAAGGTCAAATGGTAGTTATCAGGTGTTTGGTGTTGACGTGCTGGTGAAAAGAGACTTTAAAGAGCTTTCTGCCTGGACGAGTTATGCAGTAGCCAAAAATCGATATGATTTTCCTCAACTGTCGGTAAGCGCCTTTCCCAATAACCTTGATATTTTGCACAACCTGACGATTGGTGCGGGCTATACCAGGGATAGCTTTCAAGCATCCACCAGCCTTAGCTGGCACTCGGGCCGACCTTATACGGCTGCAAATGCCTCCAACCCAATAGTTAATGGGAGTATCAGCTACGACCTCCCCAACGCAGCCAGAGTTAGCCCTTACTTCCGCATTGACTTGTCAGCCAGATATAACTTTAATTTGAGGGCACGTGTGCGAGGTCAGGCTGGGTTTTCTATCTGGAACCTGTCGGCGTATGAAAATGTGTTAGGAACCTATTACCGCATTGCCGCCGGAAACCTGGAAACTATCAACCAGGCTGGATTAAAGCTTACACCCAACATGATGTTCAGGGTGTTTTTCTAAGTGAGGCGAAACCGAACTTGATGATATCGGGGGGGATTGGTAAAAAGCGTTGTCATATCAGGAAAAATATATCTTATCCTGATATGACAACTGGAAGAAGCGTCTATTAAATCACCTTGAGCACTCCCCTCACATAGCCAAAGGACTCAGCAGCACCCGCCAGCGGATCTTTGCCGTCTTTCTCATACTCCAGCGACATATAGCCCGTGTAGCCTACTTTAATCATGGTTCTTAGGAAAGCTGGTATGTCGGTTACCCCACGACCAATCTCAAGTGGTTTTCCATCTTCCTGGGCTTTGTCCTCGTCTTTAAGGTGGATATCGTAAATACGGTCTTTGAATTTTTCAGCCCACACCGACGGATCTTCTCCAATGCGCACCACATGGCCAATATCCATGCAAAGGCCAATACGCTTGTCGAGCCCTTTTACTTTTTCGTAAACGTCCTTGGGGCTGCGATAAAGGTCATCTCCCGGGCCATGGTTGTGAATGGCCAGTTTGATGTCAGTTTCCTTCACTTTTTTCTCCGCCAACGGCAGCAGGTCATAGTTGGGCACACCAATAATCATTTTCATGCCCGCCGCTTTTGCATAAGCAAACGCCTGATTCACTTCTGCTTCGGTTTTCATATAGATAACACCTGCGCCGTACAACTCCAGCCCTGCATCGGCAATTTTCCTGGCAGCAGCTTTGATGTCGGCCTCTGAAGAATCCAGCGGGAGGTGCATGCTTTTTAGGGCGATCTTGGAAATGCCAAGGCGCTTAGTGTATTCTATCGTGGTATCCAGCGAAAACTCACGGAAAGTGTAGCTGGCAAGGCCAAGCTGAAAGGTGTATTTGCTGGCTCTGGCCGGTTTGGCATTGCTCATGTGAGGGGCGAGCATCATTCCGGCTCCTGCCAAGCCTGCAGTACGCAGGAAGTCTTTTCTATTTAGTGTCATCTGATCAAAAGTTTAAGTAGAATTTAAATATAAGGGATAGCGACAGAAAGGGCTACAGGTTTTACAAAATCTATGTTCAGTGGTATCGTAAGGAGCCGAGAAAGTGCTGGGAAATTGTCTGGTAGTTTTGTCATTATATTTTTCAATAAAATGACATTTGGAACTTTTAGGCACTATAATTGCTCTAATTTTTCGTTTAAAAAACTAACGAAAATCAGCATGAAAAGACTTTCTATCGCAACGCTATTTGTTTTGTTTGCCTTTGCAGGCCATGCCCAAATCAACAAAGGAGAATCGTTTATCGACGGATCACTCAGCTCTTTATTAGTCCACCAGGCACATGTGTTTCAAGTAGGTGCGGGCTACTCCTACGCCGTCAAAAATAATCGATTGCTGGGAGTGGGAGTAGGTTACAATGACATCTCTGGAAACGCTACGTCTTTTAATTTTGGACCAAACTTTGCCTGGAATTTTAGCTTGGGTGAAAAGTTATTCTGGGGGGTAGGTGCCTTTAGTACGATCAGCTTTACTGGAGGAAACGATGCTTATGTCAACGATGTTCTTATCGGAGTCAGTTTGCCCTCCCTGGGTTACCGAATACATGATCGGATCATACTGAAGTTACACACGGGAAGCCTATCGTACGGATTTAAAAGTGAGGCCCTGCAATTATCTGGTAGTTTATCAGGTCTTGGGATTGGAGGGCAGCTACGCCTGGGGAAGAAGCCTGAATAGAAGGTCGGCAATGCTACAGAAGCGCCCACGTCAGGCGCTTCTTTTTCTTTTAGACAATTAATTCTTGTTATGCAGGACTTTAATGTGCTGTACTCACGCAAACTTATTTGCCTGCCATTGTTTATCAAAAACTGTAGCCCAGGCTAACTCCTGCCCAGGGAAACATGACCAGCATTGGCGTGTATCCAGCTCTGAAGACCAGCCCCTTCGGCCCCGTGTACCTGTAACCGATCCGAATGCTAGGCATCGCAGTATAATACTGACCTGAGGTTTCTTCAGGTGTGGACTTGAAGCTTGTGTAGGTATGATACGCAGGGTTAATTGAGAAGCCTAGTTCGGCTCTGCTCGCCGACTTTCCAAGAAGCCAGTTGAATTGAACGGGAACCATGTACACCCTTGTTCCTTCAATTGTGACGGGAGCACCAACCCCTATAGACATAGCCAGGGTGTTTCCTTTTTTTAAGAGCTTCAGTCTTTCATAGCTGATAGAAGCCTTCAAAGCTGTCCCTCCTAGCTCAGCATACACAGCGTTTTTACGAAAAACAGGAAGTTCCTGAGCTTGAGATTTCGTCGCCGAAAAAAATACAACTGTGACAAAGAAAAGGGCTGATAATAGCTGAGGTAGTTTCATAGTAGGAGAGTATAAAAAGTGATAGGATTAGATAAATTTAGTTAAAAAAGTTTTTTAAAAGAAAAATCAGTCAAACTATGCCAGTACTTTAGTGGATTTCATTTCTATTTTTTGCACTCCCTTATAGATAAAGAAGGTAGCCGCAGCCATCAGCACGTGACTAAGCGCCAAATGATTGAACCACTGGTGGGGCGACAGCTTGTTCATGAAGACCAGTGCCGCCGCTGCCGCAAAGGCAATACCGATGAGCATGTTTTTACTGGCAGCATTTCTGGTTTTCAGGTAGAGGTAGCCTTCAAACGACAATACCACGAACATCAAGCCATAGCCGGAATGGAACTCAACAAAAAAGAAATTGAGTGTGAATATAGTGAGGGATAGAAACGTGAGTAGCTCAAGGATGTTGATCACCTTCAGTACTTTGACGGCTGACTCCTTGAAAAGCACTCCGGAGTGTTCAATTGCGCCTCTTTCAATCAGCATAATGGCGAACATGCTGATGATCCAGCCGGGCAGCTTCCAGCCAAAGGAAAAGGCATAGAGAAACGCATGCCCAAGCAAGCCGCCGAACGCTGTGGCAATGCCCATCAGGAGAAAGTAGTACTTGAACCAGATGAACACTTTCCCGGTCTTGCCTGATTTTTGAAGCTTGTAGAAGTAAAAAAAACACAGCGCCGACACCAGCAGATCGGTGATTGTAACAAGGGGCTCATCTATTCTTAAGCCGAATAAGTGAATAGTGTTAATCTCTTCCATTATGAGGCGTTACTTGCGCTTCTCACTCATAATCGAAATAGGGCTGAAAGGGTTTCATAAAATAGGTTATTTATCCCAACTGAAACCTTTTTTTCAGCCTGTTGAGTTAGATCAGGGCTTTTGGCGAACAGATTTCCTACTTCAGTTCTTCGTATTTTTCAATATACATCTGATCCAGCTCCTCCGAGTCTTTGTACTTCACCCTTAGCCCGGCCAGCTTTTCTTTCAGGTCTTTCACTACATCGGCATAGGCCGGGTCATCATACACGTTGGTCATTTCCTGGAGATCCTTTTTGCGGTCATAGAGCTCCCATTCGTCTACATCATGGTAAAAATGCACCAGCTTATACTCCTCGGTGACTATGGCATAGTGGCGTTTTACCATGTGCACACCCGGGTATTCGTAGTAGTGGTAGTAAACAGCATCTCGTTTGAAGCTATCATTTTCGCCCTTGAGGAGGGGAATCAGGCTCTCACCCTGCATGTCGGCGGGCACTTCTGCGCCCACGGCCGATAGCAGCGTAGGAGCAAAGTCGAGGTTTTGCACCATTTGGGTGTTGGTGGTACCAGGCTGAACCACACCCGGCCATTTCACCAACAATGGGGTCTTGAACGATTCGTTGTAAATAAATCGCTTGTCGAACCAGCCATGCTCACCCAGGTAGAAGCCCTGGTCGGACGTGTAAACGATGATGGTATTTTCTGCCAGGCCATTTTGCTCCAGGTAGTCGAGCACCTTGCCTACACCCTCATCCACAGAGGCTATGGAACCCAGGTAGTCCTGCATGTAGCGCTGGTAGCGCCATTTCATCTTTTCTTCCTGCGTCATGTTGGGGTAGTTCTTCTTGAACTCCTCGTTCATGGGGCCATAGACGGCGTCCCATTTGGCTCGTTGCTCAGGATTCATTCTACCGACCTCTCTTTTAAAGGCTGCCTTGTCCCAGTTGGCTGTTTCGGGAATGCCAAGCTCATCCATTACTTCAGGATAGATCTTGGAGTCACCGGCCCAGTTCATATGGGTGAGCAGATTCATTTCAGCCTCTTTGGCTGCAGAGCCACGCCCTTCGTAGTTGTCAAACAGGGTGGCTGGCTCTTCAAAGGTCTTTTTGATGTATTCGGTGTAGTGCCTTTCCGCTGGTAACCATTCTCTGTGCGGGGCCTTGTGCAGGTACATGAGCAGGAAGGGCTTCTCAGCATCTCTTTCTTTGTCCAGCCAGTTGAGCGTCATGTCGGTGATGATATCGGTCACATAGCCTTCTACCTTGATATTGCCTTCGTTTTTAGTGATAAAGTCGGGGTTATAGTAAGCACCCTGGCCTGGTAGAATTTTAAACTGATCGAAACCCTTGGGGCTGTTGCCAAAGTGCAGCTTGCCGAACATGGCCGTTTGGTAGCCTTCCTGTTGCAAAAGCTGCGGGAAGGTGACGTTGGTCGTATCAAACGGGAAGTTGTTGTCAATCTTGCCGTTCAGGTGGCTGTGCTTGCCTGTGAGAATAACGGCACGAGATGGTGCACAGATGGAGTTAGTGACACTGGCATTGGTAAACAACATGCCTTGTTTGGCAATCCGGTCGATATTGGGCGTTTCAATCAACTTGTTGGAATAGGCACTAATGGCCTGGTAGGCATGATCATCCGACATGATGAAGACGATATTGGGCCGCTTTTTCTCTGCTTCTTTGGGAGCAGAAGGGCTGCAAGAATAAAGGAAGGCGACGAACAAAAGGCCGAAAGTCAACTGACTGATGAGTTTCATTGGGAGCGGTTTAAGCTTGAGTAAAATCCAATTTACCAATAATGATCAAAAATCTATGGCGAGGATGCGATGACTGGCAATAAGGCGGTTTTAAACTAATACTTCGATGGTTGGATTGAGCTGCTTCAGGGCCTCCAGGAATTCGTTTTCCCTGTCAGGCGAAATGACTACTTCGCCACCTTTGTACTTTATCCGCAGTCTCCTGATTGAATTAGCCGGTGCCGACAGCAAGGTGTAAGTGCGATGAGCCGTCCAGATGTCTTTTATATCGACTTTATCAGCTATAAATGGCCCGATTTTTACAATCAGAACATTGTGTTTAATGGTATAGCCGGTGCCGAAAAATATGGTGAGAATGAAGGCGAGAATGGGAATCCAAATAGCCAACGAGATAAGGATGGAACTGGTGTGCATAGACACGACAGACCGATAGATGTTGGCTGTGCCGAGATAGGCAAGTATCAGTACAGTGAGCCAGACTAGAACGCTTTTGCGGGAG
The DNA here is from genome assembly GCF_902498805.1 of Imperialibacter sp. EC-SDR9. Taxonomy (GTDB): domain Bacteria; phylum Bacteroidota; class Bacteroidia; order Cytophagales; family Cyclobacteriaceae; genus Imperialibacter. Next base: position 13,793 of record NZ_LR701619.1, read on the forward strand.
GGGTAGTATCGTTGAGCAGTTGTTTGCATCAGAATTTACTTGTTGTAATATAGGCAATTCCGCCCATTCCGAAATTCTACGAATTCTGATATTTACTATTTTTATATTTACTCTGCTTATTCATTATACCTATGATACGTTTCACCCTAATAGCCCTCCTGCTATTTACTGGTATTGCTTCTTTCGCTCAGCAGTTCACCTATTGCAATCCCATCAATATCGACTACGGCTACACGCCCATTCCCAACTTCAGCGAAATGGGGAGACACCGGGCCACCGCTGACCCCGTTATTACTGTTTTTAAGGGCAAATACTATCTCTTCTCAACAAATCAGTGGGGCTACTGGTGGAGCGACAACATGTACAAGTGGAATTTTGTGCCTCGCAAGTTTCTGAAGCCTTGGCACGATGTGTATGATGAGCTTTGTGCTCCCGCCACACTCGTATTGGGCGATACGCTCTTCGTCATTGGCTCAACTCACACCAAAGAGTTTCCGCTATGGATGAGCACCAACCCTACGGTGGACGACTGGACGGAGGCCGTTGATAAGTTTGATGGTGCCGCCTGGGATCCGGCCTTTCTCGAAGATGATGACGGTCGTGTGTATCTCTACTACGGTTCCAGCAACTTTTACCCTATGTACGGCATTGAAATAGATAGAAAAACATTGCAGCCAGTAGGAGAAAGAGTGGACATGATCCACCTGAATGACAGCATCCATGGCTGGGAGCGCTTTGGTGAGCATGCCGACAATACTTTTCTTGCTCCATTTATGGAAGGGGCCTGGGTAAACAAGCACAATGGCAAATATTATCTGCAATACGGTGCCCCCGGCACGGAGTTTAGTGGTTATGCCGATGGTGTTTATACCAGCGATAAACCGTTAGGGCCATGGACGTACCAGTCGCACAACCCATTTGCTTATAAGCCGGGAGGGTTCGCCAGAGGGGCCGGGCATGGCGCCACCTATCAGGACTTGTCGGGCAATTGGTGGCATGTTTCTACGATAGTTGTTGGTGTGAAGAACAACTTCGAACGCCGCCTTGGTATTTGGCCAGCAGGGTTTGATGACGACGGCATCCTGTATTGCAATACCACTTTCGGCGACTATCCTCACTACCTGCCCGATGGCACGGCCGACCATTTGAAGAGCAGGTTCACCGGGTGGATGCTGCTCAACTACAATAAGCCCGTGCAGGTGTCATCGACTTTGGGAGGTTTTGCTCCTAATCAGGCGGTGGACGAAAGTATCAAAACCTACTGGAGTGCGGCTAATGGCAACAAAGGGGAGTGGTTCCAAACTGACCTGGGCGAGGTGAGCCAGGTGAATGCCATTCAAATCAATTATGCCGATCAGGATGCTGACTTCCTTGGCAAGCCGACCGGTTTCTACCATCAGTACATTATCTACGTTTCCGACGATGGTGAAAAATGGAAGGTGGCGATCAACAAGGCACAAAACAAAACAGATGTGCCTCACGACTACATCGAATTCAGTGAGCCCATTAAGGCTCGCTACCTGAAGATGGAAAACATTCATATGCCTACAGGCAAGTTTGCTCTTAGTGGCTTCCGGGTTTTTGGTAAGCAGAACAAGCCACTTCCAGCACCTGTCAGGCATTTTATCGTGCTCCGTGGCGACAGCGAGCGTCGCAATGCCTGGCTCAAATGGGAGCAGATGCCCGATGCCACTGGTTACAACATTTACACAGGTATTGCACCCGATAAGCTTTACAACAGCGTGATGGTGTACGGTGCCAATGAGTATTATTTCACAGCCATGGACCTGGACAAAAGCTACTATTTCCAGATAGAGCCTTTCAACGAGGCGGGCGTCGGGCCAAGAGGAGAGGTGATCAGGGTTGAGTAATTAGCCAGCATTCAGGGCTTGAAATGTTTCCTTGCGATCAGCACGTTGGGTAATCCAATCGCAACTATCAGAATCGACGACCCGATAATGGCTGAAGTCAGGCTGAAAGGAAACTTGGGGGTATTGGATAGTGGGAGCACTACCTGATTCATTACCAGCCACACACAGAGGCCGTAAGTAACCGCCGGAAGAACAACCCCAGCTCGCAAAATTGACACTCTGCTATAAAGCAAAAAGAAGAGGGTAGCCCATGAGAAGGCTATCAGATAGTGGAACAGCAGGCCGAAAACTGCGATCATTGCTCCACCGGATAGCGCTTCAACACCAAAAACACCACTGGCAACGAATTTGAGCACGGCTGAGGGGCTGGTGGAATTTCGGAGCCAGGCACTGGCGAAAGCGGAGAGGATATCCAGTGTGCCTGTAGCAAAGCCAGCAAAAACAATAGCTTTACTCAATGGCTTGTTTGATGTGCTCATAGCGAATTTGTTTAAGTAGCCGGATGTTCTGGGTTAAATAACAATTATCCCGATATTTACTACTATCGGAAGAAGGGTGGATAGGCAAATGACATCAGTTGAATGCCAGTTTGCGACAATTCCTGTCCTTTCATGGAATTGAAGGGAACCCTTTTCTCTAAAAACAGTTTGATACATCATGCAGAAGGAATTTCTAGATAAATTATATAAAGATCACCAGGAGTGTCCCAGGTGCCCAAGCCCTAAAAGGGTATCACAGTTTTTTGTTGACTTGCTCGAAACGCTGTTTCCTGACTTCTCCATGCGGGCTTTTTCTTCTCAAAGAGAGCTGGAGATACACCTGAAAAAGCTTCAGATTGAACTGGATGAGATGCTCACACTCAACCCTATCAAGGGTGTGGTGGACCTGGAAGATGTGGCAAAGCTTTTCTTCGAAAAACTGCCGGAGGTTCATTCAAAAATCATCGACGACATCAAAGCGCTGTATGAAGGTGACCCGGCTGCAAAGAGTCAGAGTGAGGTAATTCGCACCTACCCAGGCTTTTACGCCATTGCTTCCTACAGGATTGCGCATGAGCTGCACAAGCTTGGAGTGAAGGTGATTCCGAGAATTATTACTGAACATGCCCACGGCAAAACAGGCATCGATATTCACCCGGCCGCCACTATCGGAGAGCATTTCTGCATTGACCACGGCACTGGCGTGGTGATAGGAGAAACCACCATCATTGGTGACCACGTGAAAATATATCAGGGAGTAACATTGGGTGCCCTTAGTGTCGATAAAAAAGATGCGGAAACAAAAAGACATCCGACCATTGAGGACAACGTGGTGATATATGCTGGCGCCACGATTTTAGGTGGCGAAACCGTTATTGGCCATGATAGTGTGATTGGTGGCAATGTATGGCTGACTCGCAGCGTAGCTCCGAACACGAAAGTCTACTACCAGGCCCGCATGTACAACAGTGATACAGAGGAAACTGATCTGCTCATCTTCAAAGAATCTGCTCAATGAAGCTTTTTGATTTAATTGGCAACACGCCATTGGTAGCGTTGGAAAAAATTCCAACCAATAAGAATGTGACCATTTACGCTAAGCTGGAAGGACAAAACCCCGGCGGAAGTGTGAAGGACCGGGCTGCTTACAATATGATCAAAAGTGCTCTGGAGCGTGGCGATATAAAACCAGGCGACAAGTTAGTTGAAGCAACAAGCGGAAACACAGGCATTGCCCTGGCTATGATTGCTCAGGTGATGGGTGTGCACATGACCCTGATCATGCCTGACAACTCTACCAAAGAGCGTGTGCTGTCGATGGAAGCTTACGGAGCCAAAGTGATCTTAACACCAGCCGCCAAAACCATTGAATACTCCAGAGAGCTTGCCGATAAAATGGCTGCTGAGGACGGTTATACCATCCTCAATCAGTTCGCCAACCCCGACAACTGGAGAGGCCACTACAAAACCACGGGCCCCGAGATTTGGAACGATACCAACGGGAAAGTGACCCACTTTGTATCTGCCATGGGCACTACAGGCACCATCATGGGCGTAAGCCGTTACCTCAAAGAAAAGAACAAGAATATCCAGATTGTCGGCACTCAACCGACAGACGGCTCCAGCATACCCGGTATACGCCGTTGGTCACCCGAGTTTCTGCCCAAGATATTTGAGCCCGAAAGAGTCGATAGGGTGGTGGACGTAAGCCAGGAACAGGCCACAGAAATGACCCGCCGCATGGCCAGAGAAGAAGGCATCATGGCGGGCATGAGCAGTGGGGGCGCTTTGTACGCTGCCTTGCAAATTGCTTCCGAGCTGGAGTCAGGTGTGATCGTGTGCATTACCTGCGATAGGGGTGATCGGTATTTGAGCTCCGATTTGTTTGGGTGAAAGCAATCAAAACTTCACTACTACCTCATTTGGTGGGTTTGAGGCTATTAATTTCATTTCTGAGAATAACGGCCTCTTTGGACGCCTTGGCAGTCTTTTCCAAACGATTCTTCAGGTTTTCGATCTGTCCCTGAAGCTTCTTCGATACTTTTTCTATATCTACACTATTCTTCATTTTGATGCCTTATAAAGGATGCGCCAGCAACACCTCTCTGGATTCCAACAGCGGCACGATTTTCCCGAGCACTATTTCTTTAAAGTAGTCTGCATCCCGGTGAGCCTGTAGGGCCGCCTCGTCTTTGTAACCCTCGTATAGGGCGATCGTGTGGTCATCGTCTTTGCCCTGATGCAAAGTGTAAAACAGGTTGCCTGCTTCGGCTCTTGTCTTTGGAACCATTTCTTGTAGGTGTTTGATCACAGTGCCAACCTGGCCTTGTTTTACTTTCCAGGTAACGATGAGGTAGATAGGTGGTTGGTTCATAGTTATTTGTGTTGTTAGGTTATAAGTTATTTGTCCTACTCAATATCGCAAGGGCCTTAACTATAGCAAGGGTATCCCTCTCAATATCGCAAGGGTCTCCCTTATGATAGTTATTCAATTGGCGTCCGCCACTACAAACATCGCTAACCATAAATTCCGTTAGTAGCGTCTGATGTGTTTTCTTTGCCGTCCACTCTTACGTACCGGCACTTCCTACTATTTTCCTTTTAAATTGCAACGGCCTCCCTTGTGATGTCTACCTGATTGGCGTCCGCCACTTCCGGGATGGCCAACCATTCATTCGTATTTCCTATTTCTCTCCAAGCGCCTCAAACTTAAATTTCTCAGTCGCTGCTGGCTCATGCTCCCGCTTCATGATGGCCTCAATCTGCGCTACCACCTCGGGGTTTTCTGCCGCCACGTTATTTTGTTCCTGTGGATCACTTTTTAAATTGTACAACTCCACTTCGAGGTTCCCTTCAAACATCCCTTTTCTGACACCTTTCCAGTCGCCCATTTGTACGGCTTGCTGCCCGGTGTATTCCAGCAGCTCCCAGTAGAGGAACTCATGCTTTGGCTGATCGCTCTTGCCAAGCAGGGTAGGCAAAAAGCTGATACCATCAGTTTTAGAAGGAATGGCTATGCCAACCAGATCACAAAGGGTCGGCATTACGTCGTAAAAAGCTGAGGCAAGGTCGGTGGTAGTGCCAGGCTTGATCTTGCCTTCCCAGCTAGCGATCATGGGCACACGTATGCCACCTTCGTAAACAAACCCTTTGTTTCTACCATAGCCATTGGTGTAAGGGCCGGTGCTGTTGAAATACTCGAAGTCAACGCCGGCAGTATAGCTAGGACCATTGTCGCTGGTGAAGATGATCAGCGTGTTTTCGTAAACCCCCAGTTCTTTCAGTGTTGCCACTAGTTCGCCCACCTGGTCGTCCAGATAGCTGATCATGCCCGCATAGGCGGCTCTTGGGTAGCGGTGAGGAAAATAACCGAGGTTGCCCAGGTAGGGCTGCTCTTCTCCAAAAATAGCATGGTACTTTTCCACGTACTCTTTCGGTACCTGCAAAGGCAGATGAGGAAGAGGAGAGGCATAATACATAAAGAAAGGATTGTCTTTATTTTCACGCAAAAAGCCCAGCGCCTTCTCATGCATGACACCAGGAGCGTAGTCAGTCTGGTAAAACTTGTCAAAGCTCGACTCAGCCAGCGTATCAGAACCCGTCGCCAGTTTTTCTCCGGGAGCCATGAAAGCATTGTCGAGGTAGATGCGGCTTTCATTTTCCCAGATATGTGTAGGATAAAGGTTGTGTGCCTGACGCTGGCAATTGTAGCCGCAGAAGTAATCGAAGCCCTGCGTGTTAGGTGTGCTTTCGGAGGCAGGTGCCCCCAGCCCCCATTTTCCAATAAGGGCCGTTTTGTAGCCCGCTTGCTGCATCACTTCACTCATGGTGAGGGTGCTGTCGGGTATCGGACGCTGCCCTTCCAGAGTTGAATCAGCCAGCATGGCTGCGAAGTCCCACACGGCGCCCCGCTCCTGCCATTCGTCATTACCTCTAATGAAGGAATGCCCCATGTGCAAGCCGGTGAGCAGTGCATACCTCGATGGCGCACAAACCGGAGCTCCGGAATAATGACGGGTAAACTTCATGCCATTCTTCGCCAGTGCGTCAATATTTGGCGTCTGAATTAGTTTTTGCCCATAGGCACCCACATCGCCATAGCCAAGGTCATCAGCCAGTATGTAAATAATATTGGGTTTCTTCTCTTCCGGAGTGGTAGAACAAGATAGCAGCACTGCGCAGAGAAAGAGCAGAATAATGGAAAACCGCATGATAGATGGTTTGGTGTTAAGTAGCCAATATAGCCATTTTATGTTTTTCTCTTTAAAGTAACTGGCAGCGAAAAAATCCCCCGGAATGGGGAGCATTTCGAGTGCCGATGGTTTTATATTTACCCTTATGATCAAATGCTTCTATTTCAGTCTTTTAGTGGCTGCTTTTGCTTGCGACGCCAGGCCAACTCCACAGGTGGAATCTACGGTGAAAGCCCTGGCGACGGCGCTGAAAGACAATTACATCTACGAGGACAAGGCAGTGCAAATGAGTGACCACCTGCTCAAAAGCCTCGGGGAAGGAAAATTTGATGGAGAAATGACTGACGAACAGCTGGCCAATCTATTGCACGAGGAGGTGAGGTCGGTAGTTGACGACAAGCATTTACGAATCTGGCTGAGCAGCCGGGGAAGAAGCACTTCTAATCGAAGGGAAGTGGCTAGTTACCCTAATGACCTGAGTTCGATTAATAAAACGTTGAAATATTGGGGAGGAAAAATAGATAAAACCAGTGCGCTTGTTTATATTTAAGTATCTGACATTCAAAGATATACAAGCAAAGCACATGGTTCTATCTGACA
>NZ_LR701578.1 GCF_902498805.1 Imperialibacter sp. EC-SDR9
ATGCTCAAAGCCTAAATATCAATTTTACCCACTTCGTTAATCTTCAGGCTATGATGCAAAGCCGTAGAATTAGACCTGAAAGAACCCAGGCCGCACTTTTTTATTGCCGAAAATAGCCAAACTCAAGTGATTGGGCTTATTCTTCGTAAGCCCAATCAATTCCTTGTTTCATGTCTTTTAAGGTGATGCCCTCATTCTTTAGCAGGCTTCTTATTTCATCTACCTTATCATAGTTTTTTGCCTCTTTTGCTTCTTTATAAAGCGTAAGCAAAATACCTATGAGGTTTTTAGGCTCTACAATAAGTTCTTCTTTTAGCCCAAGAATTTCTTCAACAAAAGAAAGATAAGTAGATTTTAGCTTATCAAAGCCCTCTTGTCCGATTTCCCCATACTTAAGTCCGCCTGTTTGCAGCGAGTTGATCTTTTTCAAAAGATTGAACAGGTGCCCAATAGTAAGCGCAGTATTGAAGTCGTCGTTCATTGCCCTGTAGCAATTATCTGCCAAGCCATTGATTTGGTCAACAGCCTGCTGATTCTGGGCCACTCCTTCCTCCGGAACAAAACTCATTTCTTTAATCAGCTTCAGTCCGTTCATTAGCTTCTTGTAGCCTTTGTTGGCAGCAGATAAAGCTTCGTTGGAAAAATCAAGCGTGCTGGCATAGTGGCTTTGCAGCATAAAGAAACGCACCGTCATCGGGCTGTATGGCCTGTCGAGCAATTCGTGTGTGCCAGTAATCAGCTCTGAAGGCAGAAAAGAATTACCCAGCGACTTACTCATCTTCTGGCCATTCACAGTCAGCATGTTCGTATGCAGCCAATATTTTACCGGCTCTTTCCCGGAGGCACCAACAGACTGCGCTATTTCACATTCATGGTGGGGAAACTTCAGATCCATACCGCCGCCATGTATATCAAACGACTCTCCAAGGTACTTCGTGCTCATCACAGAGCACTCGAGGTGCCAGCCAGGGAAACCAATTCCCCAGGGAGAATTCCACCGCATGATATGTTCGCTAGAGGCGTTCTTCCAGATAGCAAAATCCAGCGGGTTTCTCTTCTCGTCCTGTCCATCCAGCTCCCGGGTGTTAGCCATCAAATCATCTACAACCCTACCTGACAGTTTACCATATTGATATTTCTCATTGAACTTGCCGATATCAAAATAAACAGACCCTTTAGACTCGTAAGCATATCCATGATCTATAATGGTCTTAATCATCTCTATTTGTTCGAGAATATGGCCAGTTGCCGTCGGTTCTATGCTGGGAGGCAAAGCGTTGAAAATATCCATCACCTGGTGGAACCCATTGGTGTATTTCTGCACCACCTCCATCGGTTCCAGGTTCATGAGCTTTGCTCTTTTTCCGATTTTATCTTCTCCGTCGTCAGTATCGCCCGTCAAGTGCCCTACATCTGTAATATTTCTGACGTAGCGAACCTTGTATCCCAGATGCAAAAGGTATCTGTAAATAATGTCGAAACTGATAAACGTACGGACATTACCCAAATGCACATCATTGTAAACCGTAGGCCCGCAGACATACATACCCACATAGGGCGGATTGATGGGCACAAACTCTTCCTTTTGCTTAGTTAAAGAATTGAATAATCTTAGTTTCGGGATCATGCGGCAAATTTAACAATTGTAAGCAGAAGGCAACATTCTTTATTTAAGGAGTCCTCCGGTCAACATATTTGCTTTCAAACGATCACAAGAACACTTTGTTTGGGAGAAGTTTGAGAGGGGCCCTTTGTTAACAAGAAAAATTAATATAAATTTGCGGCTGGATTAAGAAAAAGGGGACGAGCGTCCCCTTTCTTTATATAGTTTGGTTTGGTATGGCTGAGGAATCGATTATAAAAGGTTGGCTTGACGAAATAATAGACAGTGACCTGTTTGTGGTTGAAGTGTCACTAACCGGCCCAAAGAACGCTCAAAAGCTGAGAGTGTTTCTGGATGGGGACAGTGGAATCACCATCGAGCAGTGTGCGAAGATTAGCCGAAAGTTAGCTGCCAAACTAGATGAAGAAGACTTGATCAAAGATGCGTATCAGCTAGAGGTGTCTTCTGCAGGCATTGATCAGCCCCTGAAGTTGTTGAGGCAGTACTATAAGAACATAGGCAGGTCGGTGAAGGTATTTAAAGCTGACGGAAAAGAGGAAAAGGGCAAGTTGATAGCTGTGAGTGAGCAGGAGATTCAAATAGAAGTAAAAAATAAAAAAGTCACCGAAATGAGCACAATACTATTTCAGGACATTCATCATACAAAAGTTTTAGTCACCTTTTAGGCAGTTTACTATGGATAGCGTATTTCTTATAGAATCCTTTGCGGATTTTGCAAAGAGAAAAAACATTGACCGCCCAACAATGATCCGTATCCTGGAGGATGTATTCAGGACTATGATCAGGAAGAGATTTGAAACTGATGAGAACTTTGACATCATTATCAATGCGGACAAAGGAGACCTTGAGATTTGGCGGTTCAGAGAAATCGTAGACGATAACTCGGAAGACATTTGGGATCACGATAAAGTAAGCCTTACAGAAGCAAGAAAAATAGAGCCTGACTTTGAGATTGGAGAAGAGGTAGCAGAAGAAGTTAAGCTTGAAGACTTTGGTAGAAGAGCGGTACAAATGGCCCGCCAAACGCTTATTCAGAAAATCAAAGACCTTGAGAAGGACATCCTTTTCCAGAAGTATAAGGAACTCGTGGGCGAGATCATCCTTGGTGAAGTTTACCAGGTGCTTGGGAGAGAGATACTATTGGTTGATGCTGAGGGGAATGAGTTGATCCTGCCAAAATTTGAGCAGATTCCTAAGGATCGCTTTAAGAAGGGGGAAAATGTACGTGCGATTGTTCATAGAGTGGAAATGGTCAATGGAAACCCAAAGATTATTCTTTCCAGAACCTCGACCGTTTTCCTTGAAAGGCTTTTTGAAAGCGAAGTGCCAGAGGTTTATGATGGCTTGATCACCATTAAAAAGGTAGTTCGTGAGCCTGGAGAAAGAGCCAAGGTGGCTGTAGAATCTTACGACGACAGGATTGACCCGGTTGGTGCCTGCGTAGGCATGAAAGGCTCAAGGATTCACAGTATCGTGAGAGAGCTTGAAAATGAAAATATAGATGTTATCAACTTTACTGAAAACACTGAGCTGTATATATCAAGGGCGTTGAGTCCCGCAAAAATATCCAGCATGAAAGTGGAGCCTGAAAATGGAAGAGTGTCTGTGTACCTCAAGCCTGACCAGGTGTCGTTGGCGATCGGAAAAGGTGGACAGAATATCAAACTGGCCAGCCGTTTGGTGGATCTTGAAATCGATGTGTTCCGTGAGCTTGAAGGTCATGAAGTAGAGGACGTATCACTGGATGAATTCTCAGATGAAATTGAAGGCTGGGTAATTGACGAGCTCAAGAAAATCGGCCTCGACACTGCCCGTAGCGTTCTTAATTTGACAAAGGAAGAACTCATCCGAAGGACCGATTTGGAGGAGGAAACAGTACAGGATGTGCTCTCTATCCTACGTCAGGAATTTGAATAATAATTTTAATAACACGCTTTAAAGAGTCATATTTGCGTATGAGTGAAGACAGAATGTGGAGACTAAGCCAGGTCGCCAGAAAGTTGAATGTTGGTACAAATACTGTCATTCAGGCTCTGGAGAAGAAGGGCTTTTCAATCGATAGCAGCCCGAATGCCAAGCTCACTCAGGAGCAGTACGATCTTTTGGCAAGAGAATTTGCTACTTCTGCCCACGAGAAAGAAGAAGCTTCCGGCATTACTATTGGTAAGAAGCATTCTGACAATGTGGTTATCAATACGAACTCTCCACAGGAGAGCGGATCGTCTGATGAAGAAGAAGAAATCTTAATAAAGAACCTTTCCAGCAAAGAGCAGCCTAAGGAAGAAGCTGCTGAAGAGGTGGAGGAGCCAAAAACTCAAACCCCGAAACTTCAGGGAATTAAAGTTGTAGGCAAAATAGATCTTGAGCCCAAAAAGGCTTCTAAAAAAGAAGCGGAAGATGCTCCCAAAGCTCCTACTCCTGAGCCTCCTAAAGAGGAAAAGAAGGTAGTAGAAGAGGCCCCTAAAGTGGTGGCCAAAGTAGAAACACCTGAACCTCCCGCCGAAGTCGCTGAAGAGCCCAAGGCTCCAAAAGAAGAACCCAAAGAGGCTACTGAAAAAGTAGCCGAGGAGCCGCCGATGCTGGCCAAGCCCGAACCAATTATCAAAAAAGAGGATCGGGTAATTGAGGCTAAGGCTGACGCTCTCAAGGGTCTGACTGTTCTTGGGAAAATAGAACTGCCAGAGGCAAAGAAAAAGCAACCAGTTGCCAGCTCTGACGACAGAGACAAGAAGAAAAAGAAACGTCCACGCAAACGCATAGTTGTTGAAGGGAAGGACAGTGGCGATGCTCCGAGGTTCAAAAAACCAGAAGGCGACAGGCCTGCCAGCACACCCGGCAAAGGACGATTCGAGAAAAAAGAAGAGGTCTCCGACAAGGAGATTCAGGATAAAATAAAAGCTACTCTCGCCAGGTTGAGCAAGGGTAGTAAGCCCGGGCAAGGAGCCAACAGGTCAAAATACAGGAGAGATAAGAGATCGGCCAAAGCTGAGGCGGAAGAAGAGAAGATGCTCCAGCAGCAGGAGGATTCGAAGACCCTTAAGGTGACTGAGTTTATTTCTGCCAATGACCTTGCCTCATTAATGGGGGTTTCTGTTAACGACGTAATTTCTGCTTGTTTAAGCATGGGAATCTTCGTTTCTATTAATCAGCGTCTCGATGCAGAAACGATTACCGTAATTGCGGACGAATTCGGTTTTGATATTGAATTCTCAACGTCAGAAGAAGAGTCAGAAGCTATTAATACTGAGGATGATATTGAGGACGATGAGCCCAGAGCGCCTATTGTTACCATCATGGGCCACGTTGACCACGGTAAAACTTCGCTTCTCGACTATATAAGGAAGACCAAAGTTACAGCGGGCGAGGCTGGTGGCATCACGCAGCACATCGGTGCATACGATGTAGAAACCACGGGCGGCAACAAAATTGCCTTCCTCGACACACCAGGTCACGAAGCATTTACTGCCATGCGTGCCAGAGGTGCGGCGCTTACCGATATTGCAATCATTGTGGTGGCAGCAGACGACAACGTCATGCCTCAAACCAAGGAAGCCATTAACCATGCGAAAGTAGCTGGTGTTCCGATAGTAATTGCTATCAACAAAGTTGACAAGGCAAACGCCAACCCAAACAAGATCAAAGAGGAGTTATCCCAAATCAACATTCTTGTGGAAGATTGGGGTGGAAAATACCAATGCCAGGAGATTTCAGCGAAAACAGGCCAGGGCATCGACGACCTGCTTGAAAAAGTACTTTTGGAAGCTGAAATCCTTGAACTGAAAGCGAAGGCTTCTAAAAAAGCCGTAGGAAGCGTTATCGAAGCTTCTCTTGACAAAGGCAGAGGTTACGTAGCCACCGTGATGGTACAAAACGGAACCCTGAATATTGGTGATGTGGTATTGGCTGGCTCTCACTTCGGTAAAGTGAAAGCGATGTTTGACCACAGAGGCACCAGGCTGAAACAAGCCGGGCCTTCAACGCCGGTGCTTTTGCTTGGTCTTGATGGAGCTCCTCAAGCTGGTGAAAAGCTGAACGTAATGGAAAGTGACCGTGAGGCACGTGACATTGCCTACAAGCGTCAGCAAATTCAACGTGAGCAGAACCTGCGAACCAAGAAGCATATTACGCTTGATGAAATTGGGCGACGTTTGGCCATTGGCTCATTTAGAGAACTTAACGTGATTGTGAAAGGTGATGTTGACGGTTCTATTGAGGCACTTGCCGACTCATTGCTTAAGCTTTCAACGCCGGAAGTTCAAGTCAACATCATACATAAAGCTGTGGGCCAGATTTCAGAATCAGACGTTTTGCTAGCCTCTGCTTCCGATGCGATCATCGTTGGTTTCCAGGTGAGGCCTTCTTCAAGTGCACGCCGTTTGGCTGAGCAGGAAGAAATCGAGATCAGACTTTACTCGATCATCTACGACGCTATCAACGAAATCAAAGATGCCATGGAAGGCATGCTTGCGCCGGAGTTCCAGGAGGTTATTACTGGTAACGTGGAGATTCGTGAGGTGTTTAAGATCTCGAAAGTTGGTACAGTGGCAGGTTGTATGGTGACCGATGGTTTCATTAAGAGAAACAATCAGATCAGAATAATACGTGACGGTATTGTGGTTTACACCGGCGAAATACAACAGCTCCGCAGATTCAAAGACGACGTAGCTGAAGTAAAACAAGGCTATGAGTGCGGTATAAGCATCAAAAACTTCAATAATCTCGAAGAAGGGGATATCATTGAAGGCTTTGAACAACGTGAAGTAAAACGCTCTCTTTAACAGAGCTGATAAATAAAAGTAAATCCGGCCAGTTGGCCGGATTTTTTGTTTCTGGGATTATGAAGCTACTCCAGGCAACAATGGTCATTTTTTTTATGCTAATACTAGCAGGCCTTTACCGTCCCTGGTGGGTGCTATGGTGGATGCCCCGCCAAAACAGAAAAAAGGTACTCCTGATGTATGGAATACCTTTTCTTCTGATGCTACTCATCTATGTCTTTTTCAACTGAGCCCGGAAGGATACTCTCCACTGCTAACTAGCTGATGCAGTTTTTGCATGACCATATCTTTCTCCTGGCTGTAGGTTACACCCATCCAATCATTGCCGTCAGGTAGAACGTCGACAATGGCGTTTTTCTTCTGCATCAGGTTTGTAACTGCAGAGGGGATATAAAATTCTGCCTTTAGCTCATTTTTATTTGCAGCATAGAACTCGTCCCAAATGCCGACAAGCTCAGGAAACAAAGCAGGTGTGAAGCCCCAAAAATTCATTGAAACGAAGCCCTTAGGATCCAAAATTTCCGGGTTGGCTTCATTTTCTTCATTGACAATATTAGCACCTGACTGAAGTATTTTGGTTTTCTCTACCACAGATATCAACTTGCCGTCGGCGTCCACATTGCATATCCCTCTCGCAACCGATCCGGCATCTGAGAGCGTCTCCACCAGCGGATAGCCTACCATGCTAAAATGGAGCGCCTTTGGGTCAACGGACTGGAGAAACTTGCCCATTGCCAGGTAGGCTTTTCTTCCGTAAAAATCGTCGGCATTGATAATAGCGAACGGCTCCTTAACCACGTCTTTTGTTGACAGCACAGCTTGGCCAGTTCCCCACGGCTTCACCCTGTCAGGGTGTTGCGCAGGAGGTGTCTGAAATACGAACTCAATCTCAATCTTGTCACCCCACCACTTGTTCAGGTGCTCGTACAAAACATCCCGCAAATCTTTACGGGTGATAATAACCACCTTGGTAAACCCTGCTTGAATTGAGTCATAAATCCCATAGTCCATCAGCCACTCACCAGAGGGCCCAAAAGAGTCGGCCTGCTTTATTCCACCGTATCGACTTCCTATTCCGGCGGCCAGTATTACCAAACTTGTTGATTGCGTCATATTATCTGTAATTCTTTTTTTAATGGGGTCTGTTTCGGCATGCAAATTTTATATTTTACGGGTTCGAAACAAAAACTATACTCCAAAATGGTCTTAAGCACACTCGACTGGGTAATAATAGCGGTTTTTTTTGCTATTGTAGTAGGAATTGGATGGGTTGCCTCGCTCACCGCCGGGAAAAGCACCTCTGAATACTTTCTGGGCGGTAGAGGAATGCCCTGGTGGTTGCTCGGTATTTCCATGGTGGCCTGTACTTTTTCGGCAGACACCCCCAACCTGGTAACAGGAATGGTGCGTGAAAACGGTGTGGCAAAAAACTGGGCCTGGTGGGCGTTTCTCATCACTGGTATGGTGACGGTCTTCATCTATGCCAGACTCTGGAGACGCTCCAACGTAATGACCGACCTGGAGTTCTACGAGTTGAGGTACAGCGGAAAATATGCTTCCTTCCTGCGGGGATTCAGGTCCCTGTATCTTGGCATTTTCTTCAACTGCCTGATCATGGGAACAGTTACGCTGGCCGCTATCAAAATTGGGCAGATCATGCTTGGTATCGAAAACCCAGTTTACATTGTGGTGGGTGCCTCAATAGGGGTTGTTATTTATGCGACAATTGGTGGAATAAAGGGAGTGATTTGGGCAGACTTCTTTCAGTATTCAATTGCTATGCTTGGTGCAGTAATAGCTGCCGTGGTTGCAGTTAGCGATGAGAGAGTGGGTGGCCTGACCAAGCTGCTGGCTCACCCGAATGTGATGCCAAAACTGGATATTTTCCCAAGTTTTGACGATCCAAAGCAGTTCTTGCCATTACTTATTATCCCCATCGCAGTGCAGTGGTGGTCAGTTTGGTACCCTGGCGCAGAACCGGGCGGTGGAGGTTATATTGCCCAACGAATGTTGTCAGCTAAAGATGAAAAGAATGCCATCGGGGCTACACTACTTTTCAATTTTGCACACTATGCGCTCCGCCCTTGGCCCTGGATCCTGGTGGCGCTAGCCTCACTGGTTATCTTCCCTGACCTGGCTTCAATAAAAGCTGAATTCCCCGGTATTAGTGACAACTATCTGGGTCACGACATAGCGTATCCTGCTATGCTAACACTTTTAGGCACTGGCTGGAAGGGACTTGTTGTTGCTTCAATTATTGCTGCCTACATGTCCACCATCGGAACACACCTCAACTGGGGCTCATCCTACGTGGTCAACGATTTTTACAAACGCTTCGTAAAGCCAGACGCCACTGAAAAACAGCAGGTGTCTATCGCCCGTTTCACTACCGTCGGGTTAATGATTTTCGCTGCAACCTTCTCGCTTACTATCCTTAAGAATGCTACGCAGGCATTTGATATCCTGCTTCTCTCCGGAGCCGGCACAGGTGCCATTTACATCCTCAGGTGGTTTTGGTGGAGAATCAACGCACTTACTGAGATTGTTGCCATGGTAGTAGCTACTGTTCTGGCCTTTCTGCTGGTGCTGGTGATAAGTCCTGAAGCACTTGACAACGCCTATCTGGACGTTTTCTCAACCCGCCTTTTAATATCTCTATTTGGCGTTAGTGCTGCCTGGATTTCTACTACTCTGCTCACCAAGCCTGAAGATAAAGAGACACTAAGAAGCTTTTACCTGAGAACCCAACCTGGCGGGCCTGGCTGGAAAAAAGTCGTTGATGAAGCCATGAGCGAAGGCATTGTGCTGGATGCTTCCAAAGGCGCAAACTGGCAAATGCCCTTGCAAGTAATGATGGTATTTGTAGGTTGTGTAAGCATCTACTGTTCGCTGTTTGGTATTGGAAGCTTTATCTACGGAAACATCGGTCTTGGATTCGGTCTTTTGGGCATAGCCGCCGCCGGTACGGTTATCCTGTTCAGAAATCTGGGCAAGCTTTCTTTGAAGTAAGCACATTATGGATAGTTGGAGGATACATGCTGCTGTTGTCCTGGGAACCGCACTCCTATTTTCTTTGCAAGCATGTCAACAAAACGGGGAATCAGCAGTGGCTGACTCCCCGTTTGATTCTTCTCACCTGCCAACTGACACACTGAATGTTGGCTTCCTCGCCATCAATGGCGTCTACAATTCTGAGTTGATGGCTCCTTTTGACGTATTTCAGCATACTGTATTTCACACCTCTCCAGGCATGAAAACATTCATCGTGTCTCCCACCCATGAGCCCATCAAAACATTTGAAGGAATCAAAATCATACCTGATTTTAGTTTTGACGATACTCCGTCCATTGATGTACTGGTGGTGCCCAGTGCTGAGCACAACATGGACACCGACTTGCAGGATTCGGTTCTGATCGAATTTGTGAAAGATAAGGGCGCAAAGGCCAAATTTATTATGTCGTTATGCGATGGAGCCTTCATACTCGCCCAGGCCGGCCTTCTCGACAATTTGAAATGCACAACCTTCCCTTCCGATATCGGGAAGTTCAAAAAAATGTTCCCTCACCTCAATGTTCAGGAGGGATACAGTTTCGTTCACGACGGAAAAGCCATTACTTCCTCAGGCGGCGCCAAATCATACGACCCTGCCATGTATTTGGTGGAATATCTGTATGGTAAAAAGGTAGCCCGAGGCATAGGTGGCGGCTTAGTGATCGACTGGAAGCTGGAAGAGGTTAAGCACATGCAATAGTGCCATGCAGCCTGCCTTCAACTAAACTAGAATCGTTTGCTGAATACCTCTGTTCGTTTGGTTTTATAATCATAAATCCTGACCTCGAAAAAATGATGTCCTCTATCGATCAGTTCCCGAAAATCGTACTGAATCCCTTCAAGTTTAAAGTCCTTCACAAATTTGTTGGAAAGCGTTCGCTTGGTAACTGCGTCCGTAATAGTTACCTGCAGGTTGGTACCCTTCCTCACGGCAAATGGGAAAAAAGCTGTCGTGTTCTCCCTTGCTGGCGTCGCCTCTGTTAGTACTGCCTCCTCATGAAGATAGAGCCGGTGCTCATTATTGGCATCAACGAGATAAACTTCATAAGAATACTTACCAAATCCCGTCAGCGTGTCTTTCAACAGGTATTCAAACCCCACGCCACCACGGCTATTGAAAGCCAATGGCAATTGCCAACGTTTATTGTCAGTCTTACTTGTTCTTATAACGGAAAAATGGCTTACCTCCGATGTGTCGGGCTGGTATTCCCAGCGCAACTCGACTGTCTTCTCATTAGCTTCCAATATTCCTTCCGCCAAAGGGTCTTCGATCAGCACCGGAAGTCCATTAGCTTTGTCCGACACCTCGATAGTAAAATTGCAGAAATCCCCCAGATACCCATCAATGATCATAAAATGTCTGACATTAGGCTCAGGGCTATTTACTTTAAAATAAAAATCGTCGGCGGTGGCAGGTGAGTTGCAGGAGATAATCTCGTAGGTCTCCGTTTTGCAAAGCTCACCTTTGAAAACAACCAACTGCACACCCCTATCATCCTTGCAACGCTCATGCCTTACGTTGACGTAAAATGAACTCTCATCAGCGGGGATATAGGAAAACCACTGGTCGTTATGGTACTGTATGCATTGGCCTGTAAGCTTTTCGTCAATGCAGGCTCTCTCCACAGTATTGTTGTCGGTAGAAGATCGTGTAAGCGTATTAAGAACTAGTTGGCTAACGCCCGTTGACAGGTCATTAGAAGTTTGAGCTTTGGCCCAAAAAGTGATCAAAAACAGAATTAATGTAAAAAGCGCCCTCATTATGTGACATTTGGCCTTACAGCAAGATACACACCACTTACTCCCCAGAGAAATAAAAAAGGGGCCGTTGCCCCTTTCTATAATTATGTGGATTAACTATCAATCGTCAGCCGACCATCTCCAGTCGCCCTGTATCCTCAGCTTAAGCTTCAAGCCCTGATCTTCCAGCAACTTGCGGGTGCTTTCGTCATCCAGCTTAGCTGCTGGGAGCTCCTGTGCCCTGTCCAGCTCGTAAAGCATCATGCTGGAAAAACGAACATTGTTGACCAGGTGCTCTTCGTTAACAAGGTCGATGTCATCGCAGTCGGCATGATAGCAGTCGTACACCGAACGATCCAGGTTACTTACCGGTGCAAAGAAGGGGACGCCTTCCAGCATAAACGACTGATGGTCGCTATGAAGACCAGCCCTGTTCGCAAATTTATTAGTGAATGTGCTATCCACTGCCTTTATCCTGTCGCCTGCGTCTACAAAAAACTTTTCGGCCTCCAACCTGCCACCAGCATTAAATCCAACAGCATTAGAGGAAGCGTCCAGATTGAAAACATATTTCAGATTCTCAATTTCGCCTGATTCTTTGAGGGCATTAACATAGTGTTTCGAACCCAGCAGTCCTTCTTCTTCCCCCATCCACATCACAAACTTAAGTGTTCTGCGTGGCTTGATGTCCAGCGCCTTAAAGGTTCGGGCTATGTCGATAACAGAGAAAGAACCGATGCCGTTGTCGATAGCACCCGTTGCCAAATCCCACGAGTCGAGATGGCCGCCGGTAAGAATAACTTCGCTAGCCTTGTCTGTTCCAGGGATAGTGGCTACCACATTTCTTGCTTTGATCACTTCGCTGAAGTTTGTCATTTCAAGCTTGGCTTTCACCGCTCCGGCAGTCAGCTTGTCTTTTAATGCAAGGCCATCCTCATAGCCAATGCACACCGCAGGAATTGGAATAAGGCTTCCTGTAACCGAGGCAGTTCCGGTCAATAAAACCCCACCTTCTACCTGATTGAAGAAAATAATTCCGGCAGCACCATTGTCGATGGCCAGTTTTGTTTTTTCAGATCTATGCAGATTTTTAGAAGGGTCTACCGTTTCAGGCAAAATACTGATGTACACAAATACAATCTTGCCTTCCACTGCCCCAGGATTAGCCTCATAGTCTTCCTCTATCCCGTTACCCATGTCAATAATTTCGCCTTCAAGGTCTACACTTACAGGTGAGTGGGCCAGGCTGACGGAGCTTACCTCTTCCCAATCAGATCCACTGCTAAACTGCGTTTTTACTTCTCCACGGCTCCATGACTCAACCTCGAAGGGGTCATATGCAACATCAATGCCGTACGATTTGAAGAGGTTATAAGTGTATTCCTCTGCCTTGGCTCCGTTTTCGGATCCAGTAAGCCTGTGACCTACCTTAACCATGCAATCTGCCAGTGTGGAGTACACTTTTGAGTTGGTCAGTGTCTCTTTGTTAATCTCCTCCAGCATGTTCACTGGCGGCTTTTGTTCACAGCCAAACGCCACCAGCGCAACTGCGAATAAAATGGATAAATGTCTTTTCATCGATTGAAATTTAGGTTTGTGCTGCGATTTACTAACAAAAACGGAGAACGAGAAAGGTATTTTTATTGGTGGTTATACTGTGTGAAAACAAAAAAAACCCAAGGACAGCATCCTTGGGGCCAATAATCAAATATGTCATTGTTGTTAAAGGCTGACTGCCTCTACTGACTGCACTTCAGGCACCATTCTTTTGAGCAAGTTCTCAATACCTGCTTTCAATGTCACCATGCTGGAAGGACAGCCACTGCAAGAGCCCTGCAATGCTACTTTTACAACACCGTCTTCAAAATCCTGGAACACAATGGCTCCGCCGTCCGACTCAACTGCAGGCTTGATGTATTCTTCCAACACGCTCTTGATGTTTTTTACCACATCCGGGTCGCTGTCGAGTATGTCGTTTTGAAGGGGGTCTGCTTTTATCAAAACAGGTTTTTCAGCTTCCAGGTATTCCCTGATATGGGTTTTCAGCTGATCCTGAATATCTATCCACTCAACATTTTCGTCCTTTGTGATCGTTACAAAGTTATTCATGTAGAATACCCTCTTTACAAAGGCATAGTTGAAAAGCTCTTTTGCCAGTGGGGCATGCTCTGCGCTCGCCTCATCGGGGAAGTCATAGTTTTCTCCTTCACCAACCAACATAAAGTTGGCGACAAATTTTAATGAATTGGGGTTGGGATTGTTCTCCAGGTATAGAGTAACAAGCCTTTGAGACTTCTTTATCGTAGATTCCATTGGTTTCAGAATTTTAGCTTACTTAGGAACAACCTGCTGCCAAATAAGTTCAGCAGCGCTGCTTTGTGTTTTAATGCACCAAAGATACAATCTGTCACCGACAAATATTCACTTAGGAGACAGTGTCAGAATTGAGGAGGCCTTTGTCAAATTCGCTGGCGAGGTCGCCCTCTGAAGCAGCCACTATCACAGCTACCGAGGCATCACCGGTAACATTCACAATGGTGCGAACCATATCGAGAGGCCTGTCAATAGCAATTATCAAGGCTAGCCCTTCAGGCTCCACACCTATAGCGCCCAACACGATCACCAGCATAATTAGCCCCGCACTTGGTACAGCCGCCGCTCCAATAGACGACAAGGTGGCGGTGAGCACGATAATTAGCTGGTCAGCGAGCGTAAGATCGTGGCCAAAAGCCTGCGCAATAAACACGGCCGATACTGCCTGGTGAATGCTGGTGCCGTCCATGTTGATGGTGGCACCAAGAGGAAGCACAAAGCTTGTGACTTCTTCCGACACACCAAGGTTTTTCTCCACACAATCCATGGTTACAGGCAGAGTAGCCGCACTCGAGCTTGTTGTGAATGCCAACATCTGAGCCGGAAAAATACCCTTGATGAATTGTACGTACTTTATTTTTGTGAAAATTCTAATAAAGAGCGGGTATATAAGAAAAATCATAGTGCCCAGTCCTCCAAGAACTGTGAGGGCGTAAACCCCCAGTGCTTTAAACAAGTCGACAGCACCTGAAGGGTCATCTCCGGCGATATCAACGAGCAGCCCTGCAATAAGCGCAAAAACGCCGATTGGAGCATACTTCATTATAATATGCACAACATTCAACAGGGTGATATTAATACCCTCGAAAAAACCCTTCACCGGCTCAAGTTTGTCTTTCGGCGACATCACCATGGCGATGCCCAGCATGAATGCAAAGAAAATCACTTGCAGCATAGCCCCATTGTCAGTTGCGGCCTTAAAAAAGTTGTCAGGCACAATATCTTCAAGCATTTGAAGAGGCCCCGA
This sequence comes from Imperialibacter sp. EC-SDR9, assembly GCF_902498805.1. GTDB lineage: Bacteria > Bacteroidota > Bacteroidia > Cytophagales > Cyclobacteriaceae > Imperialibacter. Next base: position 14,534 of record NZ_LR701578.1, read on the forward strand.
CTCTTCCACGCCCTTGGCACTGGTCATTTTCAGGTTCGCATCTGAAGCGTATTTCATACGAAGCTCTTCCCTTTTGTCGCCAGGAAGAAACTTGCCAGGTTGAATCGTATTCACCAATAGCAACCCAATGGTAATGGCAACTACCGTTGTGAATAAATAAAAGCCAATAGTTTTTCCGCCTATTCTCGAGAGCTTGGTGAGGTCGCTCAGATTAGAAATGCCATCAATTAGGGACACCAGCACCAGAGGAACTGCTATCAGCTTCAGCATTTTGATGAAGATGGTGCCGAATGGCTTCACCCAGTCTGTTGTAAATTCACCAAGGCCGCCGAAAATAGCGATCATCCCCCACACCACTCCGGCCAGCATTGCAATTACTATCCAGAGGTGTAAGGGAATTTTTTTCTTTTGGCGTGTCACAGTTTAACGGTTTTGTTGATCAAATAGTAGTCGGCTATAACAAGTGCTGACATTGCCTCTACAATTGGCACTGCCCTTGGCACTACGCAGGGGTCGTGGCGGCCTTTTCCAGTTACTGTAGTGGCATCACCATGCAAATCAACGCTCTCCTGATCTGTCATAATAGTGGCTACAGGTTTAAAGGCTATCCTGAAATATATATCTTCTCCATTAGAAATACCACCCTGAATTCCACCTGAGTGATTTGTTTTCGTTTTAACGGTATCGCCATCCTTATAAAAAACGTCGTTGTGTTCCGACCCCCTCATAGTAATTCCTTCGAAACCGCTTCCAAACTCAAATCCCTTCACGGCATTGATGCTCAGCATGGCTTTGCCGAGTTCCGCATGAAGCTTTTCAAAAACTGGCTCACCAAGCCCCGGAGGCACACCTTTTATCACGCCGGTCACAATGCCCCCAATCGTGTCTCTGCTCTTTCTAACTTCATCGATCAGGTCGATCATCTTTTCGGCCATTGGCCCATCAGGGCAACGCACAATGTTGTCATCGATTTTTCCGAGGTCCAGCTCCTGATAAGATTTTTCAAGCTTTAAACCGCCTACTTGCGACACATACGCATAGCACTCAATACCGAGGGTTTTCAGAAACATTTTTGCTATTGACCCGGAAGCCACTCTGGCAGCAGTTTCTCTTGCTGAGCTTCGCCCACCACCCCGGTAGTCTCTTACACCGTATTTAACCTGATAAGTATAGTCGGCGTGGGATGGCCGAAATTTTTCAGCAATGTGGGAATAGTCTTTGCTGCGCTGATCTTCATTGTAAATCACCATACCAATAGGTGTTCCGGTTGCCTTCCCTTCAAAAATCCCTGAAAGGAGTTCCACCTTGTCACCCTCCTGGCGCTGAGTAGTGATTTTTGACTGGCCAGGCTTTCTCCGGTCTAGTTCTGCCTGAATAAAGTCTTCGTTGATTTCGAGCCCGGCCGGGCAGCCTTCCAGCACTGCGCCAATACCTTTTCCATGCGACTCACCAAAGGTGGATATTTTAAAGAGCTTCCCGAATGAGCTTCCCATCTATTTTCTTTTCACGTACAATGCAGCGGTAAGCGCTAACATAATTAAAATAAAAACGTTGGCAAAAATACGTGATGAGCCGGCACTTGAAAGTTTTACAAGGGTATTTTCTTCCAGGCCAATTCTGTCATAAAAAGAGCCGAGGTCGCTGGATGAAATATATTCATTTCTACGGCTCTCTCCTTTCACCACCAATTCCACTCTCGATTTAAGTGTATCGTATTTGGCCTCTTCGGGGTTAAAGAACACCATTTGGAAGTAGTCCGACAGTTTGTACCCGCCTGGCTCATTGGGAATCCCAAAATAATTGAAAGTCTTTGTGCCTCTCACCTTCCCGTTATTTCTGTTCACACTTTGCTTTACGTTGGGGTCGTAAAAGTCGAAAGCCTTACTTTGTGCTACCTGAGGCTTGTTAATGGCAGAGATATTTCCTTCCCCGGCTACTATAAATGAATAATTAAAACTGTCGCCAGTGTTCAACTCTGTACTGCTGATCTCTTCTTGCAGCCTGTATTTACCCACCGGCACAGTTTGCTTCAACGGATGCGGCGGAAGGTCTTTGACAGCCACCACCTTTTCTTTGGAACTAAAGGTCTTATAGTCCTCCATTCTATTCTGTCCAAAAAATGTTGGGTTCTTTGCAACCTTGTATTTAATCAGCTCCAAACCCACAGAGGGAAATTTGATGTCGTCGAGGTTGAGGGGGTAGTAGGTAGCCTGATAAAGTTTATACTGCGAATACCGCTTTCCATTGATAGTTACGGGCTCCTTCTGCACATTTTCAATGTTGTAGTTTTCCTCCCAGGTGTTGGCAGGTTTTACTTTCTTCACGATGTCGGTCAGCTGCTTGCCAAGCTCATAAAACTGAAGCGGCGCCTTGTTCTCCTCGGCGACATAAAAAGCAAGGGTGGTTGTAAAACCCTCTCCGACAAACACCTCATCCTTGTCGGTAGTGAGAGCCAAAAAAGCCTCGTCCTTAATATCAACAAACTCATTTGGTGTGCTTTTCCGACCGAAGAAGTCTTCAAATGGGTCAGCCCCGAACGGATCTGCCTGCTGCCTTCTGGCGTTAACCGGGGGGCCCACTTTGATGATTTGCCCCTCAGATTTGAACTTTTCTCCGTTAACGGTGATGGTAAACGGCTGAAGGCGGAAACTGCCCTCCCTCTGTGGGGCATAATTTTGAGTAATACTCTGGGTAGAGCTCATTTTCCCATTAATGAAATTAGTAGATGTGGAAGAAGACGTGCCTCTTTTTACAAATCCCGAAATTTCAGGAAATTCATCATAGCTTCTCAGTCGGTCATTTTGAACAGTAACCGTAATTGTAAAATATTGATTGAGAGCCATTTCTGAAGGCCCCAGGTCAACAGAAATTTCCTGAGAATAGGATTTTTCCAATATCAAGAGCGTCGCAGCAGCTATCAAAAAACTGGTCTTTGCAAACGATTTCAAACGCATAAAATTGTATTTTATGTTAAATCTATTTCCAGATTAAGATTTCATTAAAAGTAGGACAAATCTTTGCCAATTACCCAACATTTTTTTAAGTTCGACGTACTTAAAACCGACGTAAAGTCTAAACGATTGAAAACGACTGTATGTTATGTTAAGAACAAGAATGCCCATGTTAGAGTACTTTAAAACAATCTTAAGCAAAGTTAGCTTTGACAAATTTCTTTTCGAAAAGGAATTGAAAAAAGCTATTAAGGCGTTGGTACCGGATGAGCTACTCGTTTTCCGGGATTGGTGCTACGAGCAATTTGGAAAGATGTATCAGTTAATCCTAAACAAACAATTCAGTAAAGTCAAATTGTAACATTAACCACCGAAGGGACAAGAATTTGTCCCTTACTTTTTTCCCGCAAATTGTATATTTCTCTTTAGCCCTGCAAACTTAGCTCGCTTCACCGCCGACTTCTTGAATACCCTACCGAACGTCTCTTCGGTCATTTCCTCCCACTCGCTTTTTGAAAAACCCTCCCAACCTTGTGGACTAAAGGCAGCCTCACGATGGGGCTTCGAAAATCGGTTCCATGGACAAACGTCCTGGCAGATATCGCACCCAAAAGCCCAGTTTTCCATTTTCCCGCTAAACTCATCCGGTATGCTCTCCTTCAACTCAATGGTTAGGTAAGAAATACACCTGCTCCCATCAACAACATAGGGTTCAGGGATGGCCTTAGTGGGGCAGGCATCCTGGCAGGCGGTGCAGGTACCACAATAGTCCTTCATGGGGCCGTCAGCTTCGAGCTCCAGGTCGATGATGAGCTCTGCCAAAAAGAAAAAGCTGCCCATTTGCTTATTCAGCAGCAAGCTGTTTTTGCCAACCCAGCCAAGCCCACTTTTGGCAGCCCAGGCACGTTCGTGCACGGGAGCGGAGTCTACAAACACCCTGCCTTCCACCGCACCGATCTGCTTTTGTATGGATGAAAAGAATTCCTTGAGCTTTTCTTTCACCACCAGGTGATAGTCCTGGCCGTAAGCATATTTGGCAATTTTGAAATTGTTCTCGCTTTCGTGCTTCGCCTTCGGGTAATAATTGTAGACCAGCGACACCACACTTCTGGCACCGGGAACGAGTTTCGTCGGGTCCAGCCGCATATCAAAATGATTCTCCAGGTAACTCATTTTTCCCTGGTAGCCTCTATTTAGCCATTCCTCGAGTTTTGGTGCTTCTTCGGCTAGAAATTCAGCCTTTGCTATACCACAAAAGGAAAAACCCAGCTCGCTGGCTATGGCTTTAATTATCTGTGTGTTTTTTGAAACTGTGTGAGTGGGCATATTAAACGCCGCTTTTATTCATCGAACAGGGTACCTGATCTTCCGGGAAGGGGTACTTTTAAATGCTTGTAAGCCATAGGCGTGGCCTCTCGTCCCCTCGCCGTTCTTTTGATATACCCTTCCTGGATCAGAAAAGGCTCGTACACTTCCTCAATGGTTTCGGCCTCTTCGCCGCAAGCGGTAGCAATAGTGCTGAGGCCAACGGGGCCACCGCTGAATTTATGAATGATAGTGGAAAGTATCCTGTTGTCCATCTCGTCCAGCCCGTTCTGATCGACATCGAGTGCCCTCAACGCCATTTCCGCAATAGGCATGGTGATAGTGCCTGTACCCTTTATCTGCGCAAAGTCTCTGGTCCGGCGCAGCAGGTTGTTGGAAATCCGGGGGGTACCACGGCTCCGTCTGGCAATTTCGTAGGCTGCGTCGTCCTCAAGAGGTGTATTCAATATGTCAGACGAACGTTTGACGATCTGTGTCAAAAGCTTGGCGTCGTAGTATTCGAGCCTTGCGTTGATGCCAAAGCGGGCCCTCAGTGGCGAGGTGAGCAGTCCGGATCGGGTAGTGGCGCCAATCAGCGTAAAAGGGCTGAGGGTAATTTGCACACTCCGGGCGTTAGGCCCTGAATCGAGCATGATGTCAATTCGATAATCCTCCATAGCAGAGTAAAGATATTCCTCCACCACTGGGTTGAGCCTGTGAATCTCATCAATAAAGAGCACATCGTAAGGCTCCAGATTGGTCAGAAGCCCCGCCAGGTCGCCCGGTTTATCAAGCACCGGACCGGAGGTGATTTTTATATTCGACTGGAGCTCGTTGGCAATGATGTGTGAAAGGGTGGTCTTACCCAGGCCCGGGGGGCCATGAAGCAAAACATGATCCAGAGGCTCGTTGCGTTGCTTGGCGGCACTGACAAATATTTTGATATTTTCAACCACCTTCTCCTGCCCGGTAAAATCACCAAAGTTCAACGGACGTAATGCCTTCTCTATCTCCTTTTCGGTGGAGCTCATTTGTTCATCGTCGCTACGGAGGTAGTCTTCTCTCATACTCAATTGAGGATTTGCGCTAAGTTAACGAATCGCCTTATTAAGTGGATAGTTCACCGGCCTTTGTTCAGTCAATCAAAATTTTTAACTGTAACTTGCGGGCCTAAAAACTGATTGTCAATGGATCCTTTTGTCAGGAAGCGAGTTCTACCTCTACTATTTGTTATCGCTCTATTTATCGTTGTGTTTGTGAGGAGAAACAGCTCGCCAACACAGGTAATGATGCTTCAGGGAACAACCATGGGGCCCATACCCTACCATGTGAAATACATTTCCTCTGATGGGGTGTCGTATCAGAACCAGGTAGATTCTTTGCTGCGGGCATTCAATCAATCTCTTTCTACTTATGTGTCAGATTCAGAAATATCGAGATTCAACAAGGCCGACTCACTTGCTTTTGACTCACCACTGATGTTTCCTGTGCTCGAAACCAGCAAATTGGTTTATGAAATGACGAACGGAGCTTTTGACCCAACAGTTGGGCCACTGGTAAATGCCTGGGGTTTTGGCCCTAAGAAGCAACCTTCCGCCGACACGGCAAAAGTAGATTCCCTGCTCAACTTTGTTGGGTTTGATATGATACGATTCACTCCCACCTATGCCGTGAAGGAAGTTTCGGGCATGTACCTCGACTTCAGCGCCGTTGCTAAAGGGTATGCAGTTGACCTTGTCGGAAATTTTCTGGCCTCCAGGTCCGTCAGCGATTATATGGTGGAAATAGGTGGTGAAGTGACTTGCCATGGCAAAAATGAAAACGGTGAGGCCTGGCTCATTGGCGTGGACAACCCGAAGCTTGACATTACCAATGAAAATATTGCGGCGACGGTGAGCCTCGACAACAGGGCGATGGCAACTTCGGGTAACTATCGAAACTTCTATGAAGTGGATGGAAAAAAATACGCTCACACCATTGACCCGGTGAGCGGCAGGCCTGTTCAGCACTCCTTACTAAGTGCATCAGTTTTTGCCAGGGATTGTATGACAGCAGACGCCCTGGCAACCGCCTGTATGGTAATGGGAGTGGAGAAGGCAGTCACGCTTTTTGAAGCGCACAAAGAGTTGGACGCTATACTCATCTATAGCGGCGCCGATGGCGACATCCATACAATTGTGACTTCCGGCATTAAGGCAAATGTACACTACCTGCTGTTTCCTGAAGCAAGCAATTCCGCATCTCAGTAGCAACTACCTATAACGGAAAATTTTAGGGCATTGAACCTTTTGCGTACTTTCGGTATTTAGTAACGATACCTGACAAAATTTTTGCTGGCAAATGTGTCTAACGGAAACCCATAAGTCCTTCATTTTTAGCTTACCTGCTCACGATGGTTATTAGTATTATCTCTCTGTTCGTTTTAACACTGGCCGGCGGGCTTGCCTCCCAGTACTTTTCAAAACCTGCAGGCGCCAGCTATAAGCTTGCATTGGTCTTCGCAGGTTCGTACCTCTTTTCCATCACCATCATACACATTCTGCCTGAAATTATGCAGTCATCCACGGATGGCAAACATATTGGCATGCTGGTGCTGGCGGGCTTTCTCATGCAACACTTTCTGGAGTTTTTCACCACTGGAGTCGAGCATGGCCATAGCCACGATCACTCACCGGAAAACCAATCGGGATTAGCTCCCTATTCTATTACGGTCGCTCTTTGCGTACATGCCTTTTTGGAAGGAACTGTCCTGGCTCACCCGGGAGTAATACATGGAGAACACGAGCCCTGGACCTTGCTGGTTGGCATTCTTTTGCACAAAATACCTGCCGCTTTTGCCCTTATGTCGGTCCTGGGCTACTTCATGGGTAAAAGCAAAAAGGCCATATTGTTACTAGTTCTGTTTGCCTTTGCATCTCCATTGGGTTTGATTGTCAGCAATATTCTCAAAGATCAGCTTTTACTTTCCGAGTCTGGGTCGATAGCCTTGTTTGCGATTGTGAGCGGCAACTTCCTTCATATTTCCACCACCATCTTCTTTGAAAGCAGCCCCAAACACCATCATGGGTGGAAGAAAAATTTGACCATCATTATTGGTGGCATCGTTGCCATGATATCAGAAGCGCTGATGTAGTACAACCAATAGTTGAAAAGGCTGGTCTTGAATACACATCAATGCCCAAGAGTTTAATTATCTTTGAGGCTCATTTAAGAAAAGGTTGATTAAAAAGCATCTCATACTGATCATTTTCCTGCTGGTGGGCAGTTCATTCGCCTGGTCGCAAGGCATTTTCAACGATACTTTTGTTGTAGAAGGCACGCTGCTTGATAAAAATGACACAGTGCCGGTGCCGTTTGCCCATGCCTATTCGATGGATTACAAAAGGTTCAGGGTGTCTGATGAGAAAGGCAAATTCATCATCCAGCTTCAAAGAGGCGATACTCTCGTTATATCGTCCATTGGGTATGCCACACGCTTTTTCCTTTTTACTGACATTCCAGCCAGCCGAAAAATAGAGCATGTTATTTATATGTCGCAGGACCCTGTGGAGCTGCAAGGCATCACCATTTATGGCAAAATGCCAATGGAAGGGTTCTATGACCACGAGCGCATTCCTTATGACAAGTTCAAAGAAAAAGAACTGGAGCCTGGCTATTATAAACCTGGGTTAAGCATGAGCCCAGGTGGGGCTGGCGTGTCGGTTGGGTTAACGGGTGCATTAACTTTATTAGCAGCTCAATTCAATAGCGAGTATCAGCAGCTGAAAAAACTGGACAAAATAAGGAAACAAGAATACCAGGTGGCCCGCTACGAGTATTTTGTAAAAAATCGCCTAAGTCCGAGGTATGTAACTACCAACACCTCTCTGCTAACCACCGAAGTTGACGACTTCATCAAGTTCTGGTCGCCCGACACAGCCTTCGTGGAATATGCCAATGAGTATGAACTAGTCACCGCCCTGCAGGAAAAGGAAAAGCAGTACATTGATCAAATCAAGCGCAACCGGGGCTCCGATGACGACATTGTGAGCACCATTGAGCTGAGGAAGCTGCTGATGGACAAGGGGAATGAGGAGTAGCGCTCAACCCAGCCTCTTGCAACAAAAGCAGCCACTAATACCCTTTCCATTACATTATTTGACTTGTTTTAGTACCTTACTGTTTCGAGTGTCCAACAAGGCGCTCGACTCAAGCTTAACACACTAAACAAGTTCGCTGATGGAAGACAAATGGCACAAACAATACTGGCAGAGAAACCTTCGCTATCTATCCATACTTCTCATCATTTGGTTCCTTTCTTCGTTTGGCTTCGGGATTTTCTTTGTAGACACACTTAACACCGTCAGACTAGGTGGCTTCAAACTCGGCTTTTGGTTTGCCCAACAGGGCTCCATCTACATATTTGTCGTACTCATCTTTTTATATGTTCGCTGGATGAACAAGCTGGACAAGAAGTATGACGTTGACGAAAAATAACCTGCTTAAACCTACTTAAACAATGGATGTACAAACCTGGACCTACATTATCGTAGGCTTCACTTTCGCTATTTACATCGGCATCGCCATTTGGTCGAGGGCCGGCAGCACCAAAGAATTCTACGTAGCCGGTGGAGGAGTTTCGCCACTTGCCAATGGCATGGCCACTGCCGCCGACTGGATGTCAGCTGCCTCCTTCATTTCAATGGCCGGACTGGTTTCGTTCATGGGCTACGATGGCACTGTTTACCTTATGGGCTGGACAGGCGGTTACGTGTTGCTCGCACTCCTACTTGCGCCCTACCTGAGGAAGTTTGGCAAGTTTACTGTGCCTGACTTTATTGGCGACAGGTACTACTCCAACCTCGCCAGAACTGTCGCCGTCGTCTGCGCCCTTTTCGTTTCGTTTACCTACGTAGCAGGGCAAATGAGAGGCGTCGGCATCGTCTTCGCTCGTTTTCTGGAAGTGGATATCAATACCGGTGTTGTCATAGGCATGTGCATCGTGTTGATCTATGCCGTGCTGGGTGGCATGAAAGGCATTACCTACACCCAGGTCGCTCAGTATTGTGTACTGATTTTTGCCTACATGGTGCCCGCAATTTTTATTTCCCTGATTATGACAGGCAACCCGATTCCCCAGCTGGGTTTCGGCAGCGAGCTTTCTGATGGCACCTACCTTCTGGACAAACTAGATGGCCTGCATCAGGAATTGGGCTTTGCCGCCTACACCACAGGCAAAAAGACCATGATTGACCTGACATTTATTACGGCCGCTCTCATGGTTGGGACAGCTGGGCTTCCCCATGTGATCGTAAGGTTCTTCACCGTTCCAAGAGTAAAAGACGCCAGAATTTCGGCTGGCTATGCACTTATCTTTATAGCTATTCTCTACACTACTGCACCAGCCATAGCGGCTTTTGCAAGAACTAACTTCATCTCCACCGTCCACAACAAAGAGTACAGCAGTTTGCCTGAGTGGTTTTCGAACTGGGAAACGACCGGGCTCATCAAGTTTGACGACAAAAACAATGACGGCATCGTTACCTATGGCGCTGATGCCAACACCAACGAACTGACCATCGACCCGGACATCATGGTGCTCGCCAACCCTGAAATCGCCCGGCTCCCCAATTGGGTAATTGCCCTTGTAGCAGCAGGCGGGCTTGCAGCTGCTTTGTCAACCGCAGCAGGCTTGCTGCTCGTGATTTCTACGTCTATCGCTCACGACCTCATCAAAAAACAAATTGCTCCCGGTCTTACCGACAAGAACCAGCTTTGGTTTGCCAGAGGTGCGGCATTGCTGGCTGTGATAGTCGCTGGCTATTTCGGCATCAATCCCCCCGGCTTTGTGGCAGCAGTTGTCGCCCTGGCTTTTGGCCTGGCAGCCGCATCCTTTTTCCCGGCCATTATCATGGGCATTTTCTACAAAAGAATGAACAAAGAGGGAGCTATCGCCGGCATGATCGCCGGCTTGAGTATCACCCTGTTTTACATGATGCGGTACAAGCTGGGTTGGATAGGTGGGCCAACGACCCCGGCCGACTGGTGGTTTGGCATTTCTCCCGAAGGATTTGGCACAGCGGGCATGTTCGTCAACTTTGCTGTCTCACTTGTTGTTTCACGGTTTACACCGGCACCACCGGAAGACGTGCAGGAAATGGTGGAAAGTATCCGTTACCCGAGAGGCGCCGGAGGTGCTACACACAGCTAATGTGTGCGCCAACAATTTACTCATCCATTTGAGGCATTGCGGTTGTGAACGTTTTTACTTTTGGGTAACTTGAACCGATAGATTTTTGTAACACATACCATACAGAAAGGGAATTGAGATGACGGATAAAATACAAACCCTCAGCGGGTATATTCACGAGTACCAAAAGAGTGTGAATGAACCGGAAGCTTTCTGGTCAAGAATTGCTGAAAATTTTTATTGGCGGAAGAAATGGGACAAAGTAGTGGAGTGGGACTTTCACAAACCCACTATCAAATGGTTCCGCAATGGTAAGCTCAACATTACTGAAAATATTTTTGAAAGACATCTTTTCACACTGGGTGACCACCCTGCCATTATATGGGAGCCCAGCGACCCAAAAGAAAAAAACAGGGTCATTACCCTTCGGGAATTGTACGAGATGACCTGCCAGTTTGCCAACACCATGAAAAAGAATGGTGTAAAAAAAGGCGACAGGGTCATTATCTATATGCCTATGGTGCCTGAGGCAGCTGTTGCCATGATGGCATGCGCCAGAATCGGTGCCGTGCATTCAGTGGTTTTTGCAGGCTTCAGCTCCACTTCGCTGGCCGACCGGATCAACGACTGCCAGGCAAAAATGGTACTGACCTCTGACGGCAATTTCCGGGGCAACAAGGCCATCGACGTAAAAGGTGTGGTAGACGAAGCCATAGAGAAAACAACGACTATTGAAAAGGTTATCGTTTTCAAAAGAACGGGGTCAGATGTCACGATGAAGCCTGGAAGAGACCTTTGGTGGCATGAGGCTATTGAAGGCGTTTCAAAAGAAAACAAGGCAGAGGAAATGGATGCAGAAGATCTGCTATTCATTCTCTACACCAGCGGATCAACCGGCAAACCCAAGGGCGTGGTGCATACCTGCGGTGGCTACATGATCTACTCACAATACACCTTCCAAAACGTATTTCAGTATAGCGCTGGTGATATATACTGGTGTACTGCGGACGTTGGCTGGATCACCGGGCACTCCTATATAGTATACGGCCCGCTTTTGGCAGGAGCCACCACGCTGATGTTCGAGGGCGTGCCCACCTATCCACACCCTGGCCGCTTCTGGGAAATAATTGACAAATACCAGGTGAACCAGTTCTACACTGCCCCAACGGCCATCAGGGCGCTCCAGGCGTACGGATTGGAACCACTGACTCCCTACAAGCTTGATTCATTGAAAGTAATAGGCTCCGTAGGCGAGCCCATCAACGAAGAAGCCTGGCACTGGTACCACGACCATGTGGGCAAAAACCAATGCCCGCTTGTCGATACATGGTGGCAAACTGAAACCGGTGGCATCATGATTTCACCGATTCCGGGCGTTACACCTACGAAGCCTTCCTACGCTACGCTGCCACTCCCAGGCATTCAACCCATCATTGTTGACCCTGAAGGCAAAGAACTGACTGGAAAAAGCGTGCAAGGCAACCTATGCATCAAATTTCCCTGGCCGGGCATGTTGCGCACCACCTATGGTGACCACGAAAGATGCAGACAGACCTATTTTGGCACTTATCCCGGCCTCTATTTCACCGGCGACGGTGTAAAGAGAGACGAGGACGGCTACTATCGAATTCTCGGCCGGGTAGATGATGTCATCAATGTATCCGGACACAGAATGGGAACAGCAGAGGTGGAAAACGCCATCAACGAACACCCTCTGGTGGTAGAGTCAGCAGTGGTTGGCTATCCGCATGACATAAAAGGCCAGGGCATCTACGCCTTCGTGATTGCCGACATGTCGAACAGAACGGAAGAGAACCTGATCAACGAAATTCGTGAAACTGTCAGCAAGATCATTGGCCCGATTGCAAAGCCTGATAAGATTCAGATTGTGCCAGGACTGCCAAAAACAAGGTCAGGAAAGATCATGAGACGGATACTAAGAAAGGCTGCGGAAGGTGATGTTTCTAATCTGGGGGATATCTCCACGCTACTTAATCCAGAGGTGGTGGAGCAAATTATCGCAGGCTCGAAGAAGTAGCACTTTTCTGCCAAAGATTTAAAAAGCTTAGACTTCTTTTAAAGAAGCTTCTAAGCTTTTTTCTTTGTGCTTTCATTAGCCCGACTTAAGCACATTTTTCAGACACCTATTGGGAGAAGTCCCAGCATCCTATTGTTGATATGCGACAGAAGTTACTACGTGAAGGGGCCAATGAACTTTCCTATGAAATAAGAGGCATTGTTAGAAAGGCGGAACAGCTGGAAAAGCTTGGCTACAACATCCTATGGGAAAACATCGGCGACCCTATTCAAAAAAACCGGAAACTTCCCGATTGGATCAAAGAAATCATTTCCGGACTCCTCTTTGAAGACGAGACGTTCGGATACAGTCATTCGAAAGGGGTACTTCACACCCGTGAGTTTTTAGCAGAGCGAAACAACAAGAAGGGTGGTGCTCAAATTTCAGCCGACGACATAACATTCTTCAACGGACTGGGAGATGCTATTGCAAAGATCTATCAATACCTGATTCCTTCTGCCAGGGTCATAGGGCCGTCGCCAGCCTACTCTACTCATTCTTCAGCTGAGGCATCACATGCAAACAATCACCCGCTGACCTACAAACTGGATCCGGAGAACTCCTGGTACCCGGATTTGGATGACCTTTACAATAAAGTAAAGTACAACCCAAATATTGTGGGTATCCTGATTATCAATCCCGATAACCCAACGGGTATGGTATACCCAAAGCCTATTTTGGAAAGAATGGTGGCCATCGCCAAAGAGTTTAACCTGTTCATTGTTTGCGACGAAATCTACATGAACATCATTTACAACAATGCAGACACCTGCTCATTGTCAGAAGTAATTGGCGATGTGCCGGGCATGTCCCTAAAAGGGATTTCCAAAGAGTTTCCATGGCCGGGTGCCCGATGCGGATGGGCTGAGTATTACAACCGTGACAAGGACGCTGAGTTTGCCAGACTTTGCCAGACCATCGACAATGCCAAGATGATAGAGGTGAGCTCTACCAAGCTTCCTCAAAGGGCTATTCCAAGAATCATGTCTGACAGCCGGTACCCGGATTTCATTAAGGCGACCAACAAACGGATTGGTGAAAGAAGTGCCTTTCTTTCTAAAACCTTCAAAGACAACCCTTATATCACCTTCAACGAAACCAACGGGGCCTTCTATAACACTATGATCTTCAAGCCTGACGCTTTGAAACCAGGCCAGACAATGCCGATCAAAGACGCCAAAGTGAAACAGTTGCTGGACAGCTGGTTCGAGTCCAACAACGGCCCTATGGAAATGGACAAAAGGTTTGTTTACTATCTTTTGGCGGCTAAGCAGGTTTGTCTTGTGCCTATTTCGTCTTTCTGCTCCGACCTCATGGGCTTTCGCATGACTTTGCTGGAAGAAAATGATGAGATCAGAGACGAAATTTTTAAGAGAATCAAAGAGGGGATTGAGGAATTCTGCGGGTCGTAATTTCTCCTCAAAGGGCCTACAAAAAATAACCCCTTCTCATCGCTGAAAAGGGGTGTATTTAAAAGGCAGAATTAATAATCATTTCATCATCCGCTGCAAGATTCGCAAGACTCCGGATCGTCGAGCGAGCACGACATATCGGCCTGATTCTTCGCATCCATCTCCTCTAGCTCTGCTGCAGTAGGCACTTTATTCTTTTGCTTTTCCACCGTGAACTTAATCGCATCAGTGGCAGCCTTAGTCCTCAGGTAGTACATACCAGTCTTCAACCCTAGCTTCCATGCGGTGAAGTGCATAGAAGTAAGCTTACCAAAGTTAGGGTTCAGCATGTGGATGTTGAGGCTTTGGCTCTGGCAGATATATGGGCCACGATCCCCTGCCATTTCCAGAATAGTTTTCTGAGAAATCTCCCAAACGGTTTTATACAACTCTTTGATATCGTCTGGAATTCCAGCAATATTCTGAATTGAGCCGTTTTCACCCATTAGCTGATTCTTCATGTCCTCACTCCAGAGGTTCAGCTTAATCAGGTCTTTCAGCAAATGCTTGTTCACCACAATGAACTCTCCTGACAATACACGACGGGTGTAGATATTTGAAGTGTATGGTTCGAAACATTCGTTGTTGCCCAAAATCTGTGAGGTAGAAGCAGTTGGCATAGGGGCAACCAATAGAGAGTTACGCACACCATTTTTCTTAACATCCTGCTTCAGTTTTTCCCAATCCCAACGACCGCTGTCAGGTGTAACACCCCACATATCGAACTGGAAGATACCTTTTGAGGTAGGCGAGCCTTTGAAAGTTTCATAAGCACCCTCTACTTTGGCTATTTCCATAGAAGCTTCCATGGCAGCAAAGTAAATGGTCTCGAATATCTCCTTGTTCAGCTGCTTAGCTTCGGGCGACTCAAATGGATAACGCATCAAAATAAACGCATCGGCCAGCCCCTGCACACCTAGCCCAATAGGACGGTGACGCATATTCGACTTGCGGGCTTCAGGTACCGGATAGTAGTTCACATCAATCACCTTGTTGAGGTTTTTGGTGGCTACTTTAGTGATCTCATATAGTTTCTGATGGTCAAACGTGCCATCCTCATTCACATACTTAGGCAACGACAAAGAAGCAAGGTTACAAACTGCCACCTCATCCGGTGCAGTGTACTCGATGATCTCTGTACATAGGTTAGAAGACTTGATAGTACCAAGGTTTTTCTGATTCGACTTTCTGTTGGCCGCATCTTTGAAAAGCATATAAGGAACACCAGTCTCAATTTGTGCTTCCAGTATTTCGAACCAAAGCTCCTGCGCCTTCACCGAACGACGACCTTTGCCTTCCTTCTCATATTTTTCGTAGAGGCGCTCAAACTCCTCTCCCCAGCAGTCGGAAAGGCCTGGACACTCGTTAGGATCCAACAAAGACCATTCGCTGTTTGACTCTACCCTTTTCATGAAAAGGTCTGGAATCCAAAGGGCATAGAACAAATCACGGGCACGAAGCTCTTCTTTACCGTGGTTTTTCTTCAACTGAAGAAAATCGAAAATGTCAGCATGCCATGGCTCTATGTAAATAGCAAAACTTCCCTTACGCTTTCCACCACCCTGATCAACATAACGAGCTGTCATGTCAAAATTGCGAAGCATTGGAATGATGCCGTTAGAAACACCGTTGGTTCCCCTGATATAAGAACCCGTTGCTCTAACATTGTGAATGCTCAGTCCGATACCACCAGCAGACTGAGAAATCTTGGCGCATTGCTTCAAAGTATCATAAATACCGTCGATGCTGTCGTCCTTCATTTGAAGAAGGAAACAAGATGAAAGCTGTGGTTTAGGTGTTCCTGCATTAAACAATGTAGGTGTCGCATGAGTAAACCATTTTTCTGATAGCAGATTATAGGTTTCTATTACAGAATCGATGTCATCCATGTGAATACCCACTGCCACTCTCATCAACATATGCTGCGGGCGTTCCACCACTTGTCCATCAAGTCTGATCAGGTAGGAGCGCTCCAGTGTTTTGAAGCCGAAGTAATCATAACCGAAGTCACGGTCATATATAATAGAAGAATCGAGATGAGCTGCGTTCTCTTTTATCACCTTCCACGCTTCCTTTGAGATCAAAGGAGCATTTTCACCAGTTTTAGGATCTACGTAGGTGTAGAGTCTCTTCATTGTGTTGGAGAACGACTTGCTGGTAACCTTGTGCAGGTTACTCACAGCAATACGGGCAGCCAGAATGGCGTAGTCCGGGTGCTTGGTTGCCATGCTTGCTGCCGTTTCAGCAGCAAGGTTGTCTAGCTGCTGGGTCGACACCCCATCATACAGACCGTTAATTACCTTCATGGCAACTTCAACAGGGCTAATATAATCTGCATTGAGTGCGTAGCAGAGTTTCTCGATTCTGGCAGTGATTTTGTCAAATTTCACTGACTCTCTGTGACCATCTCTCTTAATTACTAACATATCTATGGTTTATCAGGTATTGGTGGTGGTGATTAAAATTCTTCGTCTAGTGAGAACTTGTGTGAGTCCTTGTCATTGTTATTCATAACGCCCGCTTTCTGGTATTCAGCCACTCTTTTCTCAAAAAAGTTGGTTTTTCCCTGAAGCGAGATCATTTCCATGAAGTCGAACGGATTGGTTGAATTATACAATTTAGGGCAATGAAGCTCATCCAGCAATCTGTCAGCTACAAACTCTATGTACTGGCACATCAGGTCTGAATTCATGCCAATAAGCTTCACCGGAAGTGCGTCTGTAACAAACTCTTTTTCAATCTCTACAGCATCCGATATGATTTTCTGGAGTGTTTCAACCGGCAGTTTTTTCTTTACATGGTTGTTATAAAGCAAACAAGCAAAATCACAGTGCAATCCTTCGTCTCTGGAAATTAGTTCATTAGAGAAGCTAAGGCCTGGCATCAAACCACGCTTTTTTAACCAGAAGATTGAGCAGAAACTTCCTGAAAAGAAAATGCCCTCAACAGCAGCAAAAGCCACAAGCCTTTCCTGAAACGATCCCTCATCGATCCAGCGAAGCGCCCAGTCTGCTTTTTTCTTCACACAATCCATGGTATCGATTGCATTAAAAAGAAGATCCTTCTCTTTAGCATCTCTTACATAGGTGTCAATCAACAATGAATATGTCTCGGAGTGAATGTTTTCAATCGCAATTTGAAAGCCGTAAAAAAACTTTGCTTCAGTGTACTGCACTTCCGAAACAAAATTCTCTGCAAGGTTCTCATTCACTATACCATCGCTGGCAGCAAAGAAAGCAAGGACGTGTTTAATAAAGTGCTGCTCCCCTTCGTTCATATTGGCCCAGTCCTTTAGGTCATGGCTAAGGTCAATTTCTTCAGCTGTCCAAAAACTCGCTTCCGCTTTTTTATAAAACTCCCAGATATCGTGGTGCTTGATGGGGAATAGAACGAACCTGCTATTGTCTTCCTTCAGTATTGGCTCCTCAATTGCTTTTGTCGACATATTAACTACTTGTTACTAATTCAAAATCTTATTTCTCCTGGTCTTACTTTCTTCCTTCTGTACGCCGGTCTCGTTAAATACAATGACTTAGAGCCACCATTCCATACTGAGCAGGTGATATCTTGGAATAGTGCTATAATGTATTTAAAAACGAAAGGCCCGACTGGATTGGCCTGATGAGAGTGAAACCCCCTCAAAAAACAAGCAGTACAAATATGTGAAAACGGTTGAAAAAATCAAAAGTGGTTTGGCACACAAAGTTACGTTATTAAAATAGTGCAAAAACATTCATAACATACTGAAAACTAAAAGCTTATGACTTTATATCGGAACTTCTACTTCATTTCATTTTCGCTGTATTCGCAGTCGAAAAAAAGTTAAATTATTTTAGCATCAACAATGGGTAGTATCTCTTGACAAGACGCTTGTAAAATATATATTATAGTTATACCTTTGCAGTCCTTTTTACAACAAAAGTTTTAAGAACAACGGATATGTACGCTATCGTAGACATCGCCGGAAAGCAGTTCAAAGTAACAAAAGACCAATTCGTTTATGCCCCTAAAATGGCTGGCGAAGAAGGCGCTTCCGTCGAATTTGAAAATGTACTACTTGTCGACAATGACGGCAAAGTAGCGGTTGGTACTCCTACCGTAAAAGGAGTAAAAGTGTCAGGTAAAATCCTTGGACACGTTAAAGGTGACAAAGTGATTGTCTTCAAAAAGAAGCGTCGTAAGAGCTACAAGAAGAAGAACGGTCACCGTCAGCAGTTTACAAAGGTTTTAATCGAGAACATTAAATAAGAAAAAACCATGGCACACAAGAAAGGCGCAGGTAGTTCCAGAAACGGCCGTGAATCGCATAGCAAAAGACTAGGCGTGAAAATATTTGGTGGCCAGTTGGCAAAAGCAGGAAATATTCTTGTTCGCCAGAGGGGTACTACTCATCACCCAGGTGAAAACGTAGGTTTGGGCAAAGACCACACCCTGTTCGCACTAGTGGAAGGCACTGTTAACTTCAAGAAAGGCTACAAAGACAGATCATTTGTATCTGTTGAGCCAGTGAAGTAATTAGAATAGAAATTTGAAATTGAAGCCCTGTTGAGTAATCGACAGGGCTTTCGTTATTTTAGAGATGTACTCCAGGCATAACATCAGCCAAGCAGTAGCCTTCTATTTATAATTCATAATTTTCCCAATATTAAACTGTACATTTTTTAGAAGCTAAAATTGACTAACTTATACAACAGTTCCGTTTTTATCGTTAATTTGCACCAAACCATTTAGCTCGATGCGCAAATTTTCTTTTGTAGGGTGCGCCTATCTTCTGCTTTTCTGTATGCCACTGCATCTTTCCGCTAGTGTTGCCAGCCAAATGCACGCACAAGTCTCCAGGACTTTTGAAACAAGCCCGTTGTCAGAAAATGGGCTTGCAATGGAAACCGAAATGGCTGAAAACCTGGAAGAGGAAGCTTTGGGACTTTTTGGCCCAGGAAACAGAAAGAAGAAAAGACACAAGGAGAAGAAGAAAAGAATGGGTGGACACCACAATCTTGGTGAGAAGCTTTCTCAAAAAGGCATCTTCGGTAAACAAAAGAAAAATAGTGGTGTCGGGCAAAACGTATTGTTTCTGGTAGTGCCGGCGGTTGCCGTAGTTGGCCTGGCCTTCTTATTTGCTGCAAGCACCAAGAACAAAAATGCTGACTCTCTGCTTGACCCCGACCCCAACGGAACCAACTAGCTTACCCGAATAATTTGTAGCTCGCCACTTTCTCAAAGAAGTCACCCACCACACCCGGGTGAATGAAAATGCTGTAAATGATTCCCACAATAGCGCCTGTCAGGTGTGCCATATGGTTGATATTATCGCTCATTTGCCGTGACTGATTGATCGTATAAATCAGATAAAGAACTCCCAAAATAAAGCCGGGCAACCCAATCAAGCCAAACAGGTAGATCTTGTTCAAGGGGTTGAATAGAATGCTGCAAAAAACTACAGCAGTCACGCCTCCTGAAGCACCCAGCGATTGATAGTGAATGCTATTTCTGTTCTTGAAGTAGCTGGGCACATCCGACAAGCCGATTGCTACCAGATAAAACACAATGAATTGAATGCTACTTCCTCCCGAGTAATAGCCAATAATCTGCTCTGCAGCCTGCCCAAAGAAAAAGAAGGTGAACATGTTAAAGCCCAGGTGCATCCAGCTGTTGTGCACAAAACCAGACGTCAGAAATCGCCAGTACTCTTTTTTCTCCCTAATGGCATAGGGACTCATGGTGAGTTTGTAAAGCAAATTTGGGTTGTTCAACCCCATGATTGAAATAACGACTGTAACAATCAGGATAATCAGTGTGGGACTCATAATTCAGGTGAATAGCTATTTTGGAGCGTCAATTTTTAGTTCTCTCGGGCAATGAGGTAGTCAGCAAAATCCTTTATTGTTTGTTTTCTACTGTCCGGCAAAGAAAGGTCGGAAAGCTGCTTCAACGCAAGATCAAAATAATCATTCATTTTTTGATCCGTCAGCTCCCTGATCCCATTTCGGTCATATATTCCCTTGACCACTTCCACCTTTTCGTCCGTATCAAAATCCTTCATCATCAGCCAATTTTCGAGCTGGCGTTTGTCATCTGCAGTAGACGTCCGAAGGGCTTGTATCAGCAAAAACGTTTTTTTGTTGGCAATAATATCTCCGCCTACCTGTTTTCCGAACTTCGCCTGTTCGCCATATACATCCAGCAGGTCGTCCTTCAATTGAAATCCGATGCCAATGTTTTCACCAAAGCCTTTCAAAAGTTGAGCGTCATGGGCACTGGCGTTGCCTAGTACCGCACCTAACTCCAGGCTAAAGCCCAGCAGCACGGCTGTTTTGAGCCGAATCATTTCGATGTAGTCGGCTTCGGTCACGGCGTCCAGCTTTTCAAAATTCATGTCAATTTGCTGGCCCTCGCACACCTCTACCGCACACTGATTAAAAGAGCGAATGATGCCTGGGAGTTTTTCGCCCGGCACGTCCAGCAGCAGGTCATAAGCCTTCACCAGCATAGTGTCGCCCGAAAGGATGGCTACATTGTTGTTCCATTTTTCATGAACGGTGGCCCGGCCCCTCCGCAACGGCGCATTATCCATAATGTCGTCGTGCATGAGCGTAAAGTTATGGAACACCTCCACAGCCAAAGCTGGACGAAGGATTGATTCTACATCGTCTCTGAAAAGCTTGTAAGCGAGAAGGGCCAGGATAGGCCGCATTCTCTTGCCGCCCAAATCCATGATGTACCTGATCGGCTCGTATAATTCTCTGGGGTGTTTACCAAATTCAAATTTGGTCAGTTCCTTGTTGAGGAGTTCCGTGTACTGACGCAGCAGCTCTGTCATTTTTCGTTAGCAAATTCCAAATCGATTGTCCGGCGATCAATGTCTGTATTGGTGACCTTCACTTTTACCTCGTCGCCCAGCGTAATCATCCGCTTATTGTTACGACCAATAATCCGGTAATTTTGTTCATCAAATTCGTAATAATCGTCGTTCAGGTCGGCTAGCCTCACCATGCCCTCGCACTTGGTTTCGATGATTTCCACATAAATGCCCCACTCGGTAACGCCAGCTACAATACCATCAAATACTTTGTCGGCTGCCATTGACATGAACTCGACCTGCTTGTATTTAATGGACGCTCTTTCGGCGTCGGCTGCTCTTTTCTCCATGTCGGAGCTGTGCACGCACATGGGCTCATATTTGTCTTGTTCTACCGACTTACCACCTTTCAGGTAGTGGGCCAGCAGCCGGTGCACCATCATGTCGGGGTAACGCCTGATAGGAGAGGTGAAGTGAGAATAATGTGGAAATGCCAGGCCAAAGTGCCCGTTGGCCGCTGTAGTGTACTTTGCTTTTGCCATGCTTCTGATGGCCAGCGATGTCAGCACATTTTGCTCTGGCTTTCCTTCAATCTCGTCAATCAGCTTGTTGAGCGTTGACGAAAGATTTTCATCTGTCAGGTCGATCTTATGCCCAAACTTCTTGGCGAACAGGGTGAAGTTATGAAGCTTCTCCTCGTTTGGTGAATCGTGGGTACGATACACAAATGTCTTTCTTCCACTTTCAGTTTTTTGCCCAAATACGAATTCGGCCACCCGCTTATTGGCCAAAAGCATGAACTCCTCAATGAGCTTGTGCGCATCCTTTCTTATTTTGGGCACAATACCCAGGGGCTTGCCTTGTTCGTCCAGTTTGAATTTGACTTCAATGGTTTCAAAGTTGATAGCCCCACTTTTATACCGCTTGTTTTTAAGCAGCTTAGCCAGGTCATTGAAAACTTTCAGCTCGTTGCAATAGTCGCCAACGCCAGCTTCTATGACCGCCTGGGCTTCTTCGTAACTAAAGCGCCGGTCGGAATGGATCACCGTTCTGCCAAACCACTCGTTGACAATTTTTCCGCTGCTCTCCATTTCGAAAACTGCTGAGAATGTCAACTTGTCTTCGTTCGGCCTTAACGAGCAAAGTGCGTTAGAAAGCTTCTCCGGCAGCATTGGCACGGTGCGATCCACCAGATAAACAGATGTGGCTCTGGAGTAGGCTTCTTTTTCAAGAATGGTTTCTTCCTTCACATAATGGGTTACATCGGCAATGTGCACGCCAATTTCGTAGTTTCCATTTTCAAGAAACTTGATAGAGAGCGCATCATCAAAATCCTTAGCGTCCTCCGGGTCGATGGTGAATGTGGTAACGCCTCTGAAGTCCCTTCTGGCTGCTATTTCCTTCTCAGGAATAGTCTCCGAAATCTTATCAGCCTCCGAAATTACCTCCTCGGGGAACATAAACGGCAGATCAAACTCAGCCATGATTGAGTGAATCTCGGCCTCATTTTCACCCGCCTTGCCCAATACCCGCACCACTTTGCCTACCGGGCTCTTATTGGTTCTGTCGTGCCATCGGTCAATTTTTACAATGACCTTATCATTGGTCGTTGCGTTGTTGATATGCTCGGGGTAAACAAAAATATCGTTATGGATCTTTCTGTTATCCGGAATGACAAAGGCAAACCTCTTGGATAGCTGAAGCTTTCCAACAAACTCGTCCTTTTTACGCTGGACAATTTCCGTTACCCGGCCTTCTCGGTGCTTCTTGCCGTGGAACTTGCCCGAAAGCTCGAATTTCACCGTATCACCATCCACAGCAAACTCAAGATCGTCCGTTTTCACGTACACATCTTCATCCAGTTCGGCGCATATAATGTAGGCAAACCGTGAGTTAACATGGTCGACCACGCCCACCAAAGCCGATGGCATTTGCTGGCTAACGAACCGGCCGTCTCTGTTTCGGCTTATAATCCCTTCGTCTTCCAGACGAAAGGCAACTTCAGAAACAAGGTTTTTAGATTTCTTATCACGAACACCGAGCGTTTGTATCATTTGCCTGATAGACCAGGGCTTGCCCGATTGTTGTCTGAACAGATGTAGAACTGATTCTTTGATCTGTCCTGCAGATATTGTCTTTCTTCCTGGTGATTCTCCGCTGTTTTTTCTCTTCTTATTATTCTTTTTACTCATGTAGGAGTTTTCTTACAAAAAATTAAGGGTCAATGCAGGTTCTGCATCAATTAACTGTTGGGTGTAGTCTGATGTTGGGTTGGCCAACACTTTTTCAATCTCTCCCGTTTCTTTTATTTCACCGTCTGCCATCACTGTCAGGTAATCGCACGTGTGGCGGAGAGCTGCAAGATTGTGCGATACCAGCAGAACGCCCAAGTTACGCTCTTTTTTCAAGTAAAGGAAAAGATCGAGAATTTCAGCCTGTATGGATTGATCCAACGAGGAGGTAGGCTCGTCGCAAAGCAAAATCTTGGGCTGTAGCGCTAATGACCTGGCAATAGCCAGGCGTTGTTTTTCACCACCAGAAAGCTGACTGGTATGGCTTTTCAAAAGTCCCTTCGGCAGCCTCACCCAGTCTAATAAGTCTTTTATGGTAGTTTTAGTTTCATTTTGGTTTTCGGCGATGGCTTCATTGGGTATTTGTTCCATGTTTTGACGAGGGTCGAAAGCGCTGGAAGGGTTTTGATAAATCACCTGAACAGCTCTTCGGAAGGCCACCAGTTCATCGGCAGTCAGGGTGTCGATAGACCTGCCCTGATAGTACAACTTATCGAAATGGTTCGGGTACATACCTGCCAGCGTCCGCATTAGGGTGGTTTTCCCCGACCCGGAAATACCTGCCAATCCGCTTATCGCTCCCTGGTAAAGCTCCAGTGACACCGATTGAACAGCTTTGACGGCTTTACTTCTGCGCCAGAAAAATCCAGTTGGTTGGTAAACAAAGTCCAGATTCTTTACAGCCAAAATCGGAGCGTCCCTGTCGGAAAGCCCTTCGGGCTTGCCCTTTCGAGACACCAGCCGCTTATGGGCCTCAATTAAACTGCTGGTATAGGTTTCCCTCGGTTGGTTCATTATTTCTTTTGTCACCCCATATTCAACTACTCTTCCACTGTTAAGCACCATCAGCTTGTCGCACATGGGTTCCACAATTGACAGGTCGTGGGTAATAAATACAAGCGCCGCCTTTTCCTTTTTGGAAAAATCTTTGAGAAGTCGCAAAATGGCCGCCTGATTCACGGTATCAAGTGCTGTTGTCGGCTCGTCGGCTATAATAAGGCTCGGTTTGGCCATCATAGCCATAGCGATAAGAATACGCTGCAACTGCCCTCCCGACAGCTGGTGAGGCAGGCTACCCAACAATCTTTCGGGGTCGTCAATGCCTGTCTTTTGAACCAATGCGTACGCTTCTTCCATTTGAAACTTGATTCCCAAAGCCTGGCACTGATCCTGCCATTGTCTGAGGAGAGTAGTTACCGGAAAGCTTGCCTCCAGCGGCGACTGGGGAATGTAAGCAATGGAGTGCCCCCTCAGCACGCCAATTTGATCTTCCAGCGGCCTGCCTTTCCAATATATGTTTCCAGAGCGTTGAAGCCTTTCATCCAGCAAATGTAGCATACAATGTGCCAGCAAGGATTTTCCCGCACCACTTTCGCCCAGGATACCCAACGACTCACCGGGCTCTATCGACAGCGAAACATTGTCAAGTAAATTTTGCTGTCCGAATCGGACGGTAAGTGCCGAAATATTGAGCAGCACAGGTGGGTCGGCAGTCATTCGTTAACGTCTACAAACAATATTTTATCCTTCGGAATAGTCGGTTGCTGATGCAGCCGAAGGAAAACCTGGGCAGTAGCTACTACATCGTTTTTACAGTAGCGGGCAATTCTGTCAATGTCTCCGGTGCCATAGTAAACTTCATTTACCATGCTTCCATCAATATCATCCTTTGGAGATGGAATTCCCAAAACCGCTGTGAGAAGTTGCAAGGAGGTAAAGCTTTTTCTGTCTCCGTACTTCCACATTTCCATGGTGTCAAGGTGTGGCACCTCCCATGGTTTTTTGCCTTCAAGTCGTAGAATATCGGGCAACGGGATTCCGTGAATAGTCATTCTTCTGCATAGATAGGGGTAGTCAAATTCCTTTCCGTTGTGGGCACAGAGGAAGTAGCCCTGATTAAACTTTTGCTCCATCAGCTTTTGGAAGCTTGTAAGCAACTGATGTTCATCGTCGTTGCTCAACGATGTCACCCTCAACTCCACACTTTTATCCTCATTGAAAGCAAAGTAACCCAGCCCAATAACGATTACCTTTCCAAACTCAGAGTAAATTGCTGCCCGGTTTTCATACATTTCAGCCGCATCGACCTCATCATTTCCCCCTGAGAGGCTAACAGCCTTTTTGCTCCAGAGTTTTTGCCAAATTGGGTCGAGTTCGTCAAATTTCTGTCTTCCTGCTACGGTTTCAATGTCTATAAAAAGGATCTTCTTTGGAGTGCTGTCTGCCATGCCACAATATTTTTTCTATTAAAATAGAAAAATATTTACGGATGCAAGACACCTTCAAGCCCTATCTCTTCGATATAGCTCAAATTATCTTCTAAAATGGTATCAGGGACAAAAATATATTTCTTGTCATACACCTGGTTGCCAATAAAAAAACTGACCCAGTATTCATTGTTAAGGCCAAAAACCTGGGGATGGATGGACTCTACCTGCATCGCTCCTCCTCCGTCAACTAGTGGGAACATGTGCCGAAGTGTAGAAGTCTTTTGCTTCTCGCCATCTAGTTCGCCATACCCCTTGGAGGTAACCATCACATTTTCCAAAGGCCGATCATTTCTGTTAATGAGGTACACCACCCATTCTGCTTCTTCGTCAACTGTCGGCTTTTTAACCACAGCCAGGGTAACATCTTTTACAGGTAAAAAGGGAATGTCTTTTTTCATGCAGTGACGAGGTTCATTTCAAATAGAGAAGCAATGTTCTTCAAAAGCCTCTGTTGTACCTCTTCCATACTCACTTCAATCCCAAGCTCTTGCTGTAGGGAAGTCACCGCTTTATCATCTATCCCACATGGCACGATGTGCTTGAAATAATCGAGATTGGTATTCACATTGAACGCCAGCCCATGCATGGTGACCCACCTGCTTGACTTCACTCCAAGGGCACAGATCTTTCGTGGGTCCTTCTGTTCCTCAAAGTCAAGCCATACGCCCGTAAGCCCGGCAATTCTTCCGGCCTTCACCCCGTATTCGGCTAAGGTCATTATTACAGCCTCTTCTAGTAGTCGAAGGTATTTGTGGATGTCGGTAAAGAAATTATCGAGGTCGACTATTGGATAAACAACCAACTGGCCCGGGCCATGGTACGTAATGTCGCCGCCTCTGTTGATCTTGTAATAGTTAGCGTCTATTTGTTTGAGTTCGTCATCATTTACCAACAGATTCTCTGCTTTTCCGCTTTTTCCCAGCGTAAACACGTGTGGGTGTTGGCAGAACAAAAGATAGTTGGGAGTGTGTTTCTGAAGGTCAACAGCAGCATCCCTGTTTTGAATCTTCAGCGTCACAGTCTCGGCAAATAGCTTCTCCTGATAGTCCCACGCCTCCTGATAGTCAATAAAACCAAGGGAGATGACTTGTGTAGTTTTGTTTTTGATAGCGGCAGTAGCCTGCATGGTTAGCTGATATAGGATTCCAACATTTTGAATCCCGAAGTAGTTTCAAGCGTTACTTTCTTCAATTCAGCCGGTAGTAGCACACAGTCTCCCATTTTCACTTCTATGCTTCCGCCGTCATAAGCTATGTTCAGCTCACCGCTCATGCATACGTAAATAATAAACGAGTCGAGGTAGTGGTAGTCACGCTCAATATCCTTGGTGCATTCAAGCTTATTTGTGATGAAATATGGGCTCTTCACAAGCTTCACCGGCTCATTCAACTTGTTCTGATACATTGTCTTGTAATGCTCATGGTAGGTGTAGTCAATCGCATCCAGCGACTCATCCACATGCAACTCCCTCTTGTTGCCTTTGTCGTCTACTCTGTCAAAGTCGTAAATGCGGTAGGTAGTGTCAGATGTTTGCTGAATCTCGGCCAGCAACAACCCCTTGCCAATGGTGTGCACCCTGCCAGCTGGCAAATAAAACACGTCGTCGTTGAATACTTTCTCATGGTTCAACACGTCCATTATTCGTCCTCTTTCGAAGTAGTCCAGGAATTTCTCCTTAGACATTTTGCGGTTAAACCCCGTGATGAGCTCCGCACCATGGTCGGCCTGGAAAATATACCACATCTCCGTCTTACCATGTCCATTGTGACGAGCCTTGGCCAGTTCATCATTTGGGTGCACCTGTATGCTGAGATCATCATTGGCATCGATAAACTTCACCAGCAAAGGGAATTCGTCGCCAAACTTCTCATAGATTTTTTCACCAACCAGCGCAGCCTCAAACTTCTGGATCAGCTCCTTGAGGTTCATGCCCTCCAAATGTCCCTCTGCCACCTCGGAGATATTGCCCTCAACGCCTGAGATTTCCCAGGTTTCTCCGCAATTGGGCAACTTGCCAAAGTCTTTGCCAAGTATGGTCTTAATTTTCTGTCCACCCCAAATTTTGTCTTTGAAGATGGTTTTAAACTTTAAAGGATATAATTTTAGTTGTATCACGTTTATCGAATCTAATCCGCAAATATATAAATGCCTGCCAAGTCACATAACCAAAGCGTAGGGAAAAAAGGAGAAATAATTGCCACAGACCATTTGCGAAAAGCAGGTTATGAAATAATTGCAAAAAACTATAGGGCTGGTCGGGGTGAAATTGACATAATCGCAAAACTTGCGGCCACCCTGATATTTGTTGAAGTGAAAACCCGATCCAATGGAAAATTTGGCTATCCGGAGGAAGCTGTAACTCAAAAAAAAGCTGACAAACTAATAGAAACAGCCCAGGCGTATATGGAAGAAGTTAACTGGGAGGGCAACATTAGGTTCGATATTATTTCCGTCGACTTGCAGCGCAGTGCCGAAATAACCCACTTTGAAGATGCCTTTCACTAAATGATTTACTTTAGCTGCACCATTAAGCGCTCCCTGTCATATATCAACTCTCCTTTGTCATTCCATTCCCTCAGAATGACTGGACTAAAGCTTTCGTCGAAAGGATCTTTTGAATACTCGACCTCACGCTTTCTCCTGTTCCTGATAGGGTAATACTCCCGCCAAACGCCAACTTTGTGGTCAAACTTATACTCGCCCATTACGGCTATCTGTCCGTTGGCATGAAAAGCATAGTAGTAGCCTTCCTTCTCCCCATACTCAATCGGAATTACTTCCTTCATTTTGGTTCGTTCAACGTCCCAATAAGCAATTTTTGACTCCCTTGGCCAACCCTTGTAGTACTTTTCCTTGTTGAGGAGAATGTCGGATTTATTGAGTTCTACCCATCGACCGTGTTTCGTACCCTTGTAGAAAAACCCTTCTTCCAGCACCTGATCCCCCAATACTTTGCGGTAGGGGCCGTGCAAAATTCCGGCATACTCCTTGTCGATATTTCTGCTGGCTACAATTTTCTTTCTTTTGAAATTGTACCAATAAATATCTCTCACATATTCATCCGGCTCCTGATACACTTTCAGGTAGCTAAACAATTCCAGTACCGTATTCTCTCCAAAGCCCGTTCTGGTGAAACCCTTCTTCGTCTTTACTCCATAGTACACGTTCCTCTTTGGCTTTTTCTTCTTGACGTCGATTTTCTCATTCTCCTCGTCCAGGGCATCCAGGTCAATGGTAAGGGGGGAATCATATTTGGGCTCAAACGAAAATTCCTCCTCCTGCGCCTGAAGAGGGCCAGAGGCTAAAAGCAGCAATACGAAAACAGAGGATATTTGATATTTTATTGCCATTGACACTTCAACGAGTAGAAGGGAACGGATATTTTGCGAAAAATAGGAAAAAGAATCCTATTTATCAGGATGAGGGCGTCTATCGAGCAGACGTTCTTGTCGTACGTCATGAAATTGAAATGGACAGCTGTAGTTTCAAAAGTGCCCTGTTGCACAATCCAATTAACTCCCACATATTTAAGGGTTGATGACTGACCAAAACGAACCTATTCCGATAGATTCTCGCTAAATTGAAACCCCCATACCATGACCAAACCCCTGGCCCAATCTTACAAAGTAGTCACTTCCAACCGCTGCTTATTGGGCGAAGGCCCCGTGTGGGACAGCCAACGGCAAATCATCTGCTGGCTGGACATCCTGAATGGCATTATTCATGAGTACAGCCCGTCTAAAAACAGCCACCGGCAAATCCCACTGCACGATATGGTCGGAGCAGTGGCCTTGTGCAAAAACGGTGACTTCATCGCCGCCATGAAAAGCGGACTAGCCATAGTTGAACGGAACAATGGAGCTGTAAAGCCGCTGGTTGATCCGGAAAGTCACCTGCCAGGCAACCGCTTCAACGAAGGAAAATGTGATCCGGCGGGTCGCCTCTGGGCGGGCACCATGGCACTATCGGAAGTGGAAGGAGCCGGTAATCTTTACATGCTCGACACCGATGGCACTTGCACGTTAAAAATACCCGGCGTCAGCATCTCCAACGGCCTGGCATGGACTTCCGACCATAGAACAATGTACTATATCGATTCACCCACCCGAAAGGTGGTGGCTTATGACTACAAGCATGCAACCGGCCATATTTCCAATCAGCGAGTAGCGATCTCCATTCCTGAGAAAGAAGGCTCTCCCGACGGCATGACCATCGATAGCGAAGGCATGCTGTGGATCGGTCACTGGGACGGCTGGCAAGTTGCCCGCTGGAACCCGCTATCAGGGCAAAAGCTGTTGAGCATCCGCATGCCAGCTGCCCGCATTACTTCCTGCACTTTCGGAGGGGATGACCTACGAGACCTCTATATCACATCGGCCAGAGTAGGGCTCACTAACGAACAGCTCGAAGAGCAGCCACTGGCGGGGTCACTTTTTGTGGTAGAAAATTGCGGGTTCAAAGGGACGGAGGCAGTTAAGTTCGGTTATAGCGAAGCAAGTCTTTGACCGGAACAGCACAAAAAAAGGAAAGCCTCCCATTGCTGAGAAGCTTTCCTGAAACCGATTCGTGAACCTGGAGGGAGTCGAACCCCCAACCTTCTGATCCGTAGTCAAATGCTCTATCCAGTTAAGCTACAGGTCCAGTTATTTATTTCCGGCTATTCCCCAACCATCTCGCCAGCTTTCTTGTCATGTTAAACAAGAGGCAAGGCTTTCCGGTTGAATCACTGATCAGATGCTGAATTTACACCTCATCATTAATTACGGGGTGCAAAGTTAATATATCTTGATTCATTAAAAAAGACTTTGACATTCTTAGTTAGTAATTTTAAGTTATCTTTGCGCTCTATTATTCAAAAAAGCAACGTTTCTATTCATGCAGCGATTCATTTTATTAGCTCTATCGGTATTAACATTCACTTTTACTGCGTCTGGCAATGCCGGCACAGAGCCTAACGACAATAAAGAAACGCAACAAGTACATGGGCCAAGGCCCGACCTGCCAGGCAAGCTGCTGATCAATTTGGGCTCAAGTTATTTTGTGGATGCTCCGGAAGGAATGAAAACGAAAGTATTTGAATCACGCCCATTGGATTTGTATTATACCTATCACTTCGATATCCCCAGCTTGAAGCTTTCCTTCGTGCCAGGCATCGGCTTTGGCTTTGATAGATATAGCTTTAAGAAAGCCGTGGGGCTGAGCTACGAAACAACGGGAGGTGAAACCAACCTCGTGCTGGATTCCATTGCCGATGTAAAGGTATTGAGGAGTAAATTAATCACTAACTACATAGACGTTCCATTGGAGCTGCGGTTTGTCCCCAACTTGGAAAACAAAGAGCGTAGTGTGTTTGTTGGTGTTGGCGGCTCCATAGGTTATCTGTTTGAGGCGCATACCAAGTTCAAATACGAGGACGATGGAGGCAAGAAAATGACCAAGCAGAGAGAAGATTGGAATCTTAACAAAATAAGATACAGTGTACATGCCAGGCTGGGCATTGGCGGATTCTCTGTCTACTACAAAATGGGATTGAGCGACGTTTTCCAAAGTGGCAAAGGCCCGAACGGCATCAACGTTACTGCCAATACAATCGGCATCTCGTTTAACGGCTTCTAAGGCTAGGAAAATACCATCATCATCAGGTAACAAAATCCTCCTCCGAGAGCAGCGCCAGCTGCCACTTGAGAAAAACTATGGGCTTGCAGCACCAACCGGGCTGTCATTACCCATCCCAGCACAACAATTGCCGCCACAAAAGGGATAAGTAACTCGCTTCCCGGAAAAATATGGACCAGGGCCAAAATAAAGCCCACCACGCCTCCGATGCCGGCACTGTGAATACTTATTTTCCAGAAGAAAGTGATTCCCGTAAGCAACACAATCAGCAAAGTGGTGGTGAGCATCAGTAGCACCAACACAGGATTTAGAGTAAGCTTACTATAAAACATATAGGTAGTTACCCCATAAAAACTAGTAATAAAAACAAAAGGAACCAGCCTGTCATTTTTATCGTGCATTTGAAGGCTTTTGATAGTTGAAGTGAGCCTAAGCGCCAAAAGACTCAGCACAGGTATAATCAGAGTGGTGGTGGACAGCGCCAGCAGAATGTACGGCACATTTTCGTCGGCCAGCGGCCTGAACGCCTGAGGCACGTACCGAAAAATAACAAAAAACATGATCGTCGGCAGAAGAAGCGGGTGAAAGACCACCGATAATGCCTGCATAAAAAACCTTAGCACTAGAGCTCCTTCCTTAATCTGGCCACAGGAATATTTAGTTGTTCCCGGTATTTGGCTACAGTTCGCCTGGCGATTTGATACCCCTTCTTTTTAAGCAATTTTTCAAGTTTATCGTCCGAAAGCGGCTTGCGCTTTTCTTCGGCGTCAATCATTTCTTTCAGGAAATGCTTCACCTCTCTGCTACTTACATCGTCGCCGGAGTCGGTAGAAATCCCCTCCGAAAAGAAATACTTCAATGGATATATGCCAAATTCCGTTTGAATAGTTTTGGAGTTGGCCACTCTCGACACCGTGGAAATATCCATTCCTATCTCTTCCGCTATATCTTTCAAAATCATTGGCCTCAGCTTGCTCTCGTCTCCCTCAAGGAAAAAGTCGTACTGATACTTAATGATTGAGTTCATTGTATTGAGCAACGTTTGCTGGCGTTGCTTGATGGCGTCGATGAACCACTTCGCCGAATCAAGCTTTTGCTTCACAAAAGTGACGGTCTCCTTGAGTTTCTTGTCCTTCTTGTTGCTCTTATCGTAGGCCTGAAGCATTTCCGAATAGTCCCGGCTTACCTTCAACTCAGGAGCATTTCTGGAATTCAAAGAGAGTTCCAGGTTTCCATGATTGTTAAAGAGCATAAAGTCTGGAATGAGGTACTGCGTTTTAACAAGGCCAGACCCTACGCCACCGGGCTTTGGATTGAGGTGGGTAATGAGCTTGATCGCCTCCTTCAGCAGTTCATCATCTTCAAGTTCAAGTTTCTTTGAAATTTTGTCGTAGTGCTTTTTAGTAAACTCATCAAAACAGTCGGTGACTACATGATGTGCCAGCTGCGCTACTTCGCCGCCAGTTTCTATTTTCCGGTCGATTTGCAACTGCAGACACTCCTGCAAAGAGCGGGCTCCTATGCCAGCAGGATCAAATTCCTGGATAAGGTGAAGAATTTCTTCCACTTCGTCGGCTTCACATTCAATGTTTTGAGAGAAGGCCATATCGTTCACTATGGCATCCAGGTCTCGCCTGATGTATCCGTCGGCCTCAATACTGCCTATCAGCTGCCTGCCAATGGCATACTGACGCTCGTCCAGCTTGAGAAATCCGAGTTGAGAGATCAGTTGCTCTGACAGCGTGGAGCTCTCACTAAATGGCACCTCACGCTCCTCTTCATCGCCACCGGGGCCGTCACCCTGCATTTTATACCCAGCGTAGTCGTCGTCTGGCAGGTATTCATCAATGTTCAGTTCGTCGCTTGCCGAATTGTCTATATCATCAAAATCATCTGCCTCTTTAGGCTCCTCCTCCTTACCTTCCTCCAACGCAGGATTGATCTCCAATTCCTCTTCGATCCTGGTCTCCAGTTCCGCCGTCGGTACTTGCAGGAGCTTAATGAACTGAATCTGCTGCGGCGACAGCTTCTGACTCAGAGATTGGGTTAAGCCCAGCTTTTGCATACTTCGATTAGTTTAGCCTATTAGTGCTGTAAAATAAGAAATATAAGGTATTTGGCCATTCTTCCCGCCAACTTCATTACGCAATTCGAATCCATAGGTTGAGTCGGCAATGTCGAAATAGTAGAAAGGCCGCATCCGGTTGATTTTTAATGCCTTTCACCTTTGATAAAAGTACTCAATATAGTTTTTTTGCGGCAATTTTAGAGTTCTCAGCTGAGATGAACAAATAGGTTTGGTAAAAATACTGCTACCTTGCGAAAAAAGAGAACCGAGTACTTTTTTAATTAACGATAAATAAGGTGAGCCAGAAAAAAAGGACTAAAATCAAAGACATTCTTCAGCTAGCTGAAGCGAATGTTACAGTGACTGTGAAGGGCTGGGTAAGGACAAAGCGTGAAAACAAGAATGTTGTCTTTATCAACCTTAACGACGGCTCAACTATCAATAACCTTCAAATTGTTGGCGACCCAACTAAATTTGACGAGGCAACGCTGAAAAAAATCACTACCGGGGCTTCATTGTCTGTTGTGGGCTTACTGGTTGCCTCGCAGGGATCCGGGCAGAAGTTTGAATTGCAAGCAGATACAATTGATGTGCTTGGTGTAGCTGATCCTGAGAAGTTTCCATTGCAACCGAAAAAGCACTCTTTGGAATTCCTTCGTGAAATTGCCCACTTAAGACCCCGCACGAATACTTTCAGTGCTATACTGAGAGTACGACACTCCATGATTTTTGCTGTGCATAAGTTCTTTCACGAAAAGGGCTTTTTCAATATCCACACACCCATTATCACCGCTTCAGATGCCGAAGGGGCAGGGGAAATGTTTCGGGTGACCACGCTTGACCTCGACAAGCTGCCAAAGACGGAAGACGGAAAAGTAGACTTTAAGGAAGACTTTTTTGAAAGAGAGGCAAACCTCACCGTATCGGGGCAGCTGGAAGGTGAGCTGACCGCATTGGCTCTTTCGGAGATTTATACTTTTGGCCCCACCTTCAGGGCTGAAAACTCCAACACCACCCGTCACCTGGCTGAATTTTGGATGATTGAGCCTGAAATGGCATTTTATGACCTGGAAGACAACATGGATCTGGCCGAGGAGATGCTCAAATATCTCGTTACTTATGCGCTGGAAAACTGCCAGGAAGACCTTGCCTTTCTTGAGCAGCGAGCCAAAGATGAAGAGAGCACTAAAAAGCAGGAAGAAAGAAGCGAACTCAGCCTTTTAGAAAGGTTGCGCTTTGTGGCTGACAATGAGTTTGTGCGCCTCACTTATACGGAAGCCATCGATATCCTTAGAAATAGCAACTACAACAAGAAAAAGAAGTTCCAATACCTGATTGACGCCTGGGGCGCTGATTTACAGTCGGAGCATGAACGCTACCTGGTTGAAAAGCACTTCAAAAAGCCAGTGATTTTGATCAACTACCCAAAAGAGATCAAGTCATTCTATATGAAGCAAAACGACGATGGAAAAACTGTCGCAGCCATGGACATCCTGTTTCCAGGCATTGGCGAAATTGTAGGGGGCTCACAAAGAGAGGAGAATTACGACAAGCTCACAAACAGAATGAAGGAGCTTGATATGGATGCAGAAAGCATGTGGTGGTTTCTGGACACCAGAAGGTTTGGAACTGTACCCCATAGTGGCTTTGGCCTTGGGTTCGAAAGGCTGATGCTGTTTGTTACAGGCATGAGCAACATCAGAGATGTGATACCCTTCCCAAGAACGCCAGGGAACGCAGAGTTTTAATCCCGTACACACAAAAGAGGCAGCCCCAACGAGTTGGAGCTGCCTCTTTTATTTCACAGTAAGGTTGTATAGTTAGTTCTTAAGAAACTTGATTGCCTTTTTGTACCTGGTATAGTCATCCTTGATGATCAGGAAGTAATACCCGGAATTGAAAGTTTTCACAGGAATCTTGTAGGTGTCCTTCGCCACTTCTTCAGGTTCTATCCTAATAGTGTTCCCAATGATGCTGTGCATCTCAAATTCCACTTTCTTCAAGTTCGAATCTTTTATCTCCACCACAATAAACTCAACGGCGGGGTTAGGATAAACTTCGATTTGATTCTTCAACTCCAGTGTGGGAGTCTGTCTGAAAGCACTTTCAGTAGTCACTTGCTCCTTGTCTTCGGTAGATTGCGCATACCCATTCACCCCGAGAAGGGCGACAAGTAACAATCCGATGACAAATTTAATGAAGCGCATAATCTACATATCTGGAGCCAATAAGGCTATGTAACAAAGTACGAAAAAAAAATAGTAATGTTCTAATGCCTAATTGAAATTTTTGAATGTCTTTTTCGTTATCTGCGGTTTCCTCAAAAATGGAGGTGAAATGAACGGTGAAATTAGACCAGACTCAAAATTCGGCTCGAATATTACAATTTTGTAAACGCCGCTGGAAGAAAATCAATAATGTCAGAGGCGATTAAACCATATTCTCCCCTGGATTGAGCGCCCAAGTCGCCTGAAATTCCATGGAGTAAGACTGCTAAACGAGCGCTTTTTGTTGGGGAAAATGCCTGGGACAGCAGTCCAGCTACAATGCCTGTAAGTACATCGCCGCTCCCTGCGGTGGCCATGCCAGGGTTTCCTGTGCTGTTAAAATAGACCTCTCCTGATGGCGTGCAAATGCTGCTGTACGCTCCTTTTAGAACCACAATCAACTGGTGTTTTTTTGAAAACTCAATTTGTTTGTTCAACCTTTCGTAGTCGTTGCTCCAGTCGCCTACCAGTCGCCTGAACTCCCCGGGGTGGGGTGTTAATATGCTATTGGCTGGAACTTGCTTGAAAAGCTGTGGATTTTGGCTCAAAATATTGAGTCCGTCGGCGTCAATGACCATAGGTTTTGAAACAATCTTCAGAGCGCTTTCAAAGGCCTTAACGGTCACATTATGCGTGCCAAGACCTGGCCCTATAGCGACACAATCAAAGTTTGACAAATCGTTCGGCATTCGGGTAATATGGTCATTATTGGCATCCTCGCTGACCATGGCCTCTGGCACAGCGGCGTGAATGGGCGTTACGGCACAGCCTGACGTATGCACCGTTAGCAGGCCTGCACCAGCCCGCATGCAGGCTTTCGAAGAAAGAATAGCAGCACCGACCTTACCC
This sequence comes from Imperialibacter sp. EC-SDR9, assembly GCF_902498805.1. GTDB lineage: Bacteria > Bacteroidota > Bacteroidia > Cytophagales > Cyclobacteriaceae > Imperialibacter. The sequence continues at coordinate 50,647 of NZ_LR701578.1, forward strand.
TTGCTCCCAGCAATCAGCAGCGTACGTCCTGCATCGCCTTTGTGAGCAAACGTGGATCGGTCGGGAAGCTTCAGATCCTCATCCCCCGCCTGCTGATAGTAGTAGGAACATTCCACTTCCTTCACAAACTGCGCCGACAGACCAATGTCAACCGACTTCCATTCACCCACATACGGGTAGTTTTCAGGCAAAAGAAAGGCTAGTTTGGGTGCCTGAAATGTAATTGTAATATCGGAACGGAACGCTATTGCGCCATTCTGGGGTTGATCGCAAAAAAGTCCCGAGGGGATGTCAATGGCCACTTTTCTGGCTTCAATGCCATTCAAAAAGTCTATTAGTTTCGCATAGTCCCCATCAACCGGCCTGTTCAGACCTGAGCCAAACAAGGCATCAACTATAACCAGCTTGTCTGGGATATCCGCAGCGTATATCTCCGACGCTTTGGCCACGCTGACAGCGCCTGTAAGGCGGTTAAGGTTGACCATGAAGTCTTCAGTTCCTTTTTCTGCCGATCCCGCCAGCCACACCTTTACCTCATATTTTAGATCTTTCAGCAGGCGAGCTACGGCAAGACCATCTCCTCCGTTGTTACCTGTTCCGCAAAAAACCCATAAGACGTGGTCACTAAAAAAGTGCTTTTTAAATTCTGCAACAAAGGCATTACTGGCCCTTTCCATCAGGTCAATAGAGGTTATAGGCTCATTTTCTATAGTATAGGCGTCAGCTTCACGGATTTGTTGAGGAGAAAGAATTTTCATAGCGACTGAATTCTCAGTAAGTTAGAAAGCTTTTTTCACAAGGGCTTTAAAATGATGCCATTTGAGCTAGGGAGTTTATTATTCGTTACCTATCTTTTGAGCTGTTTTTAGCAAAACCTACCCTAAATTCTGATCCTATGATTGAGTACAACCCCAAATCCTGGGTTTCCCTAATTTTTGATGTCTACAGCCGATATGTTATCAAATCGCTTTTCCCGCTGCTGGCATTTATGATGGTGTATTCCACATTCTTGACTTATGTACTCGTTGATATATTTGAAATTCATACTTTTTTCGAGGGAGCTATTGTATTTCACTCACTATTAGGAGTAGTGCTCGGTCTTTTCCTGGTACTGAGAACCAACACAGCCTACGACCGCTGGTGGGAAGGCCGAAAATTGTGGGGACAGCTCGTGAATGATACCCGGAGCCTTTCCATGAAGGTCAACGCCTATCTGCCTGAGAAATCCAGAGATGACCGCTCTTACTTTGAGCACATGATTCCAAATTTTGTATATGCCATGAAAGAGCACCTCAGGCACGGCACGAAAATGGAAGAGTTGGAGTTTGAAAACGAATATGATGAACAGAAAGTAAAGGCGTGCGACCACAAACCGAACAAAATCAACGCCATGCTTTTCCAAAGGATAAACGCCATCTTTAAAAAGGGCGAAATCACTGGTGAACAGCTCATTATTTTTGACAAAGAAATTAAAAATTTTGCTGACATCATGGGGGCCTGCGAAAGGATCAAAACGACCCCTATTCCCTACTCCTACAGCATGTATATCAAGAAGTTTCTCTTTATCTACACAATGACCCTCCCATTGGCTTTCGTTGTTGAATTTGGTTATTGGACAGTGGTACTCGTTGGGTTAATCTTCTACATTTTAGTGAGTATTGAGCTCATCGCTGAGGAAATTGAAGATCCGTTTGGAAAGGATATTAATGACCTACCCGTGGAACGTATCTCAATGAATATCAAGAGGAATGTAAAAGAGATCATTCAGGTGGATTTCCCGAAAAAATGAATGAGTACCAGCTACTGCTCATCGTTAACCTGATAGCCGGTGCTGGAATTGTCATTTGGGTCAACAAGAGAAAATACGAGGGGAAGAAGGCAATTATCTATGTGCTGGCGCTTGTGCTACCAATACCTACGCTTCTCTATCTGTATCTGTTGTATAAGTTCACGGATCAGTTAAAAAAATGAAGGCATGGATTGTAGAATCCATGCCTTCATTTTTTCTAAAGTTTCTTCTTGTCAAATAGGCACGTTCACATGCCTTTCAGCATGGTAGCTTGACCTAACCAGTGGGCCGGATTCCACATACTTCAAGCCCCTCTTCAAACCCTCTTCTCTGTACATGTCAAAGGTTTCCGGGTGGATAAACTCAGCCACCTCAATATGCATTTTGGTCGGCTGGAGGTACTGACCCAGCGTCAGAATATCGAGCCCGTTGGCTACCAGGTCGTCGATGGCTTTGAACACCTGATCCTGTGTTTCGCCCAGGCCAAGCATAATACCCGACTTTGTGCGTTTTCCAAGCTCTTTGGTTCTTCTGGTCTGTTCGAGGCTTCTCTCGTACTTGGCTTGCGGGCGCACCCTGCGGTAAAGGCTCTCCACAGTTTCCATGTTGTGAGAAACTACTTCTTGTCCGCCTTCTACCATTCTATAAAGAGCATCCCAATTAGCCTTTACGTCTGGAATAAGCGTTTCTATGGTTGTTTCGGGGCTGGCAAGCTTTGTTTGCACCACAGTTTGGTACCACACCTCAGCGCCTTTATCTTTAAGTTCGTCACGGTTAACTGAAGTAATCACGGCGTGCTTCACTCCCATCAATTTGATGGCTTCGGCCACTCTTCTGGGCTCGTCTTCATCATATTCGGGTGGCCGGCCGGTTGCCACGGCGCAAAAAGTGCAACTGCGTGTACAAACATTACCGAGGATCATGAAAGTGGCGGTGCCTGCTCCCCAGCATTCCCCCATATTTGGGCAGTTGCCACTCTCACAAATCGTATGCAGTTTGTGGGTGTCGACAAGTTGGCGAACCTTGGCGTACTCCTTTCCCACTGGCAGCTTTACTCTTAGCCAGTTGGGCTTTTTCACCCGCTGTGTGGCATCCTGAGAAATTACTGGTAACTCTATCATTGTTAGCTTTCTTCTTCCAATTGAATTATTACAAAATAATACCCTCCATGGTTCACAAACAAATGGAAAATGGAAAGGTTACCGGCGGGCGCCGTAATAGAGTGTGAAAAAGGCCGATGTGAAAAATGCCGTGTTTGTGGCAGCCGGTATGATAATAATCTCTTTTGTGAAAGCTTCTGCCAGCACACCTATTTCAAAACCAGTGACATTACTCTTGAACGTGCCAAATTCGAAGTTGATAGCTGCTTTGGCATTTAAACCTGGCTGTATTTTCGACTGACCAAGGCCCTGAAAAAGCCTCCCAGTTCCCAAAATACCTCCAAAACTATGTCTTGCCGGGTCAAACTGCTCTACTGTAAAAGTACTGGGCCCGGTGGCGTATTTCACATAATAAGGAGCAACTATTCCCAAAGTGGGGCCAGCCGCCCAGCTGGCATTGATCTGAACACCCTGTTGTGGCGCTTTTCGGAACATCAAATAGTCCTTACCATACTGCAAGCGAACAGCATAAAGGTAGTTTTTCTTAGCCCAGACAAATGGATTGCCGTATTGGGAAATATACCTATACTCTTTTGGGTGCTTCACATTGATCAGCTCCATTCCAAAAGTTCGGAAGGTCTTTTCATCCATAGCCTGAGAGTACTTCAGAACGATGCCACCGATGAGTCCGCTGTTGGTGTTTTTATTGATACCCCAGATATATTCTCTTGAATATTCATAGTTCCCGTTGTCCTGTGACTTGGCCACTGACGATGCCAGGAGAATCAAACAAAAGATAGAAAGTCCTGTATTTAGACGTTTCATAAGGGAACCAGATATTTTACACCAAATTAGCTATTTTTAGCTTAATCGTTAATCAGCAAGACTAAGTTTGAATCAAAATGGTTGACTGCCTCGGGGCAAAGGCATGACAACAAATTGATTCGGACTTCAATAACAAATCAACACCTGTTACCCCTATCGCTTAGTAGGCAAATACTCTAAGCAGCGACTGCCAGGCTGTCGACAAGGAAAACAAAATTCCTCTGACGCCTTTAAAGCACAACATCTTTGGTCGCCGACTTGATCGCATCATACGAAATACTGAAATGCGAGGCGTCGTAAACTGGCTTGCCCTGAAAGAGCACTATAGCTTGTGGAGACTGGTGCTCAATACCCAACTCATTTGCCACAGCGTGCGAAGTTGGTCTATTGGCTAGCAGGTCCAGGTAGTAGGGTTTCCAGTCCTTCATCTCACTTTCGTCCCATTTGCGTTCGATCCTGTCCAGTGACGCTGCACTTATAGAACAGCTGGTGCTGTGCTTAAAAATGAGCACTGGATGGGAGTTTGATTCTTCGATAACGCTTTCAATTTGCTCAGGCGAGGTGAGCTTATTCCATTTGATCATACTAATAATTCCAGATGTCTCTTTCTTTTTTGTCGTACTTAGGCTTATCAGGCCCATTTTTAACACCCTTTGCTACCTCTTTGTTCCCGCTCACTCTCACCAATATGATATTAAGCTCCCGCCACTCCTTTCTGAGCTTTCTGGAGTTAATCTTCTTGCCTGTGACATAGGCAATACTGGGGTGGTTATCACCCGCTCCTCGTTTTATTTTAAAACCACCGGTATATTCAGCGAGGCGTCCGGCCTCTTTCTCGGAGTGATGCTTTTCTCTTCCCTCAGTTCTCACCTTCAAGAAGCCGCTGTATTCATTGTACATCAAGGCGTATCCTTTGTCTTGTAGCTTTTCAGCAAACTTAGACACCCTTTTTTCGTCACCCTGCCAGTCGGTGATCATCTCATTATATCTTTTCCTGAAGCTCCTGTCTCTTGGCGTGGTTACGATGGTGGGAATATGGGTAGACACCAGTGGATTATAATTATTGTCTCTTCTCTTTTCTTTATCAGGCAGGGAAAACTGTCTTGCTTCCTCGGAGATTGACCTGTTAACTCCGTTCCCTGGCCGATAGAACCCGGCTTCCTTGCTGTACCTCGGCGTAGCCTTTCCTATTGGGAGAAACCCTGATGTATTATTGAACCCAATTGCCCAACCTCCCTTTTTTACAACAAAGCCGGGGTCTTTGCTATACCTCGGAGAAACGCTTTCCGGCGAAACCTGTTTGGGAGCCTTGCTATACCTGGGGGACACACTTCCAGGAGAAACCAGCTTGGGAGGTACACTGTATCTTGGTGATACACTTTTGGGAGATACCTGCTTGGGTGCCACACTGTAGCGAGGTGAAACACTCTCGGGTGACACTCGCTTCTGAGGTTTGCTATACCTCGGGCCAGCTTTGGCTATTGGCAATATTCCGGGGGTCTTTCTAAAACCAAAAATCCACTTACTCTTGTTGGTCACAAAACCCTGGCTTTCGCTGTACCGTGGCGAAACACTTCCGGGAGAAACCTGCTTAGGTGCTTTGCTATACCTTGGAGATACACTTCCGGGCGACACCCTCTTTTGAGGCTTGCTATAGCGGGGGCCCGCTTTGGCAATTGGAAGTATTCCGGGGGTATTCTTAAAGCCAATGACATAGCCCCCCTTTTTAACGACAAACCCCTGGCTTTGACTGTACCGGGGGTTAACTGACTGAGGGCTTACTCTTGGTTGCGGCACAGAATACCTGGGTGAGGCGGCGTATCGTTTGGTTCGATCAAACCCGGGGTTCTTTGAGTACCTGGGATTTGGTGAATTAGGATTGTAGATGCCAATTCTTGGCGAGAGCCTGATCATGGGCACACGTCTGCGTTGCTTGCTTGCCTTTTCGCTATTGGACCTGTACTTAACTTTTGATTTTCTTCGGGAGACCTTTTCAGGCTCTGAAAAACGGGCGGAGGATCGGGGCGAATTATCGATAGAAACACCGCCGCCAGTTGACTGATAGTTGGCTCCCTGCCTGATATTCTTTTTTGGCCGCTTAACGGTTCTTGTGTCTACTTTCCTGTCTTTCCTTGAAACACGTCCCGCATTGTTTTTTTCGGATCGCCCCTTTTTTCTATTGAGGAAAAAACCGGGGTTTTCAGGCTTTTCGTCAACGGTCTTTAGTTTATTCCTCCCCTCCAGCAACTGACCCCTTGCCGCATCAGCAGAAGCCATCCATAACAGAACGGCCAACAAGCTAATCCAGGTAAGCCTCAAGGCTGATGAGGTGAAAGATTTAAAAGAAGAAGAAATAAACACCCGTTAAACTCAATTAAGTAAACCTAAAGCGGCAATATATAAAATTAATGCCCAAATGAAGAATTGACAGCCTTTACTAAAAACGCAAAAGTTCTTCGATTCTTTCCTTCAGGCGGCCTTTTGGTAAAAAATTTTGCTCCAATGCCGGTGCAAAAGGCACTGGCGTGTCAAGACTTGCTTCACGCATAACTGGCGCATCAAGACTGGTGAAGCAATGCTCACTTATCCAGGCAGCGATTTCGGCACCGATGCCACCCGTGAGGCAATCCTCGTGCAGCACCAACACTTTGCCTGTTTTCTTCACTGTCTCCCTTACCGCTTCCTTGTCCCAGGGTAATAATGTCCTCAGATCGACAATGTCGGCCGACACGCCCAGTTCTTTACAAACATGCTGAGCCCAGTGTACCCCCATGCCGTAAGTAATAATGGAAATATCGGCGCCTTCGGCCGCTAGTCGGGCTTTGCCTATTTCGACAGTGTAGTAATCATCAGGAATCTCTTCTGTAAGGGAGCGGTAGAGCACTTTGTGCTCAAAGTACATGTAGGGGTTGGGGTCTTCCAAAGCCGCATTCAGCAGACCCTTGGCGTCATACACGGTGGACGGATAGACGATTTTCAACCCTGGTGTGTGAAAAAACCAGGCTTCGTTGGATTGACTGTGGAATGGCCCTGCTGCGACACCAGCCCCTGTTGGCATCCTCACTACCACATCTGCCTTCTGGCCCCACCGCCAGTGGCTTTTGGCCAGGTTGTTCACGATTTGATTAAAGCCCTCAGTTACGAAATCGGCAAACTGCATTTCCACCATCGACTTCATGCCTTTGATGGAAAGCCCAAGGCCGGTGCCTATAATGGCCGACTCACACAATGGCGTGTTGCGCACCCTGTCTTTTCCAAATTTCTCAACAAAGCCATCCGTCGCTTTGAAAACCCCACCGTACTCTGCAATGTCCTGACCCATGAGCACAAGCTCGGGGTATCGCTCCATGCTTTGACGAAGACCGTCGGTAATAGCATCGAGAAAGCGCTTCGGGGAAGTACTCTTAGTTTTTGGCGCATTTACTTGTTGCTCGAAAGGGCTGTAAAGGTCGGCCAGCTCCTGCTCCGTCGACGGAATCACCTCCGGCTCGCTGAAAGCTGTCTTGACTGCCTTGTCTACCTGGCCTTTTATTTTCTTCCTGGTCTTTTCTGCGGTCTCACCGGTCAACACGCCAGTTTCTAGCAGGTATTGCTCAAAATTATTGATGGGATCTTTGGTTGCCCAGTAGTCCATTAGCTCCTTGGGTACGTACTTGGTACCGGACGCTTCCTCGTGCCCACGCATCCGGAATGTGTTGGCTTCAATCAGAATTGGGCGTGGATTTTTTCTTATATCCTCAGCCAATCTGGATATGTTGAGATAAACTTCCAGAATATTATTTCCATCGATACTGATGGTTTCGATGCCATAGCCTGGCCCCTTATCAACAAAGGATTTGAACTTGAATTGTTCGTTGCTGGGTGTGCTCAGACCATACCCGTTGTTCTCTACAATAAAAAGCACCGGCAAATCCCAGACAGCTGCCACATTGAGGGCCTCGTGAAAGTCGCCCTCGCTGCTGCCACCATCGCCTGTAAAAACAGCGGTTGCGGCATTCTCCTTTTTCAGCTTACCTGCCAGGGCAATACCATCTGCCAGGGCCAACTGCGGCCCCAAATGGCTGATCATTCCCACAATCTTATATTCTTGTGTACCAAAGTGAAACGACCTGTCCCGGCCTTTGGTAAACCCATTGGCCGTACCCTGAAACTGCGAAAAAAGTCTTTCGTAAGGGATGCCACGGGAGGTAAACACGCCAAGATTGCGGTGCATTGGCAGGATGTATTCGCTTTCCTTTAGAGCGAGTGTAGCCCCAACGGATATCGCTTCCTGGCCAATGCCTGAAAACCATTTGCTGATTTTGTTCTGACGAAGAAGGATGAGCATTTTCTCTTCGATCAGCCTGGGCTCCAACAGCTTTTCGTATATGGAAAGAAGCTGCTTGTCAGTAAGCGACTTCCTGTCAAATTTCATTTGGGTGTGGGTTCCGGCCGCAATTGCCATAATCTGTTGTTTAATTGTTAGCCAAATGTAAATGTTTGAGCTTTGCGGAGGAAAGCGGAGATGGAAAATTCTTCGCAAAACCGAACCTTTTACTTATTCGATGTAGTTTCGGACAATAGTATCAGTGAATGCTTATTTTAGCGACAATTTTGTAGCAAATGATTCAATTCGAAAGTTTTAAACTGGCCAATGGGCTGGAGGTGCACGTTATACCCGACCCCAGCACCGAACTGGCGGTGGTCAATATCTTATACAAGGTAGGGTCAAGAGATGAGGAAGAGCACAAGACCGGCTTTGCACATCTTTTTGAACACCTGATGTTTGGCGGCTCAAAGCATATTCCCAGCTACGACGAGCCACTTCAGTTGGTCGGCGGAGAAAACAACGCCTTTACTAGCCCAGACATCACCAACTACTATATCACGTTGCCGGCCGCCAACATCGAAACCGCCTTTTGGCTGGAGTCGGATCGTATGTTGAGTTTGTCATTTGACCCAAGAGTGCTGGAAGTGCAACAGAAGGTCGTCATTGAGGAATTCAAACAGCGCTATCTGAACCAGCCCTACGGCGATATTTGGCTTAAGCTGAGACCCCTGGCATATAAAGAGCACTCCTATAAATGGGCGACAATCGGCAAAGAAATTTCTCACATAGAGAATGCGACCATGAGCGATGTGCAAGATTTTTTCTTCAAATATTATCGTCCCAATAATGCTATCCTGGTAGTGGCGGGCAAGGTAACCACCGAACAAGTTCGAAAGCTGGCAGAGAAATGGTTTGGCCCAATTCCGGCAGGCGATGTCCCGGCACGACACTTACGAGCAGAGCCGACACAAAATGAAGCCCGAATACTGAATGTGCAATCAAAAGTGCCTTTGAGCGCTCTTTACAAAACCTTTCACATGAGTGGAAGGGCAGCCGGCAACTACCAAACGATCGATTTTCTCGGTGACATTTTGGGCAGAGGTAAATCGAGCAGGTTATACAATGTGCTCGTGAAAGAGAAAAAAATATTCAACAGCATACAGTCGTATGTGCTGGGCTCCATTGACCCCGGTCTTCTGATGATTGATGGCAAGCTGAATGAAGGACATACCTTTGACGAAGCTGAAAAGGCAATTGATGAGGTGTTGAGCGAAATAAAATCGAAAAAGATTAACGACGATGAGTTAGTCAAAGTGAAAAACAAAGCACTTTCATCTCTTGTTTTCTCTGAAGTGGAATTGCTGAACCAGGCAATGAATGTGGCTTTCATGTCGTTTCTGGGAGACCCAAACTGGGTGAACAAGGAAACTGATAAAATCGATTCAGTGACCACCGACAATATTCTTGACGAAGCCAACAACATTCTCACCAAAGCCAATAGCTCCACGCTCTACTACGAGGCAATAAAATGAAAAAGCCAACTATCAGGATCGGTTACGGATACGATGTGCACCAGCTAAAGGAAGGCTACGACCTATGGCTTGGGGGCATAAAAATCGACCATGAAAAAGGTGCCGTTGGGCACTCAGACGCCGACGTGATCATTCACGTAATTTGCGATGCCATTTTGGGTGCTGCCAACATGCGGGATATTGGTTATCACTTCCCTGACACAGATCCAAAATACAAGGGAATTGATAGCAAAAAACTGCTCGACGAGGTGATGACCCTCATTAGAAATAAACACTATGAAGTGGGAAACATTGACGTGACTCTCTGCGCTCAAAGGCCAAAAGTGAATCCGTTCATTCCTAAAATGGTGGCCGTTCTTTCCGAGGTAATGGATGTAGCTGAGGAAGATATTTCCATAAAAGCCACTACCACCGAAAAGCTGGGCTTCGTTGGAACCGAACAAGGTATTGCCGCCCATGCTGTGGCGCTTATTTATAGAGTAGAAAAAACAAAGGGCGGAGGTTGATGGACTCAAATGTTCACCTGATCCTGACAGAAGACGGCTCACATTCCTTGAAGAATGAAGCCCTCAATGAGACCTACCACTCGTTCCATGGTGCTGTTCAGGAATCAGCTCACGTTTTTATTGCAATGGGGCTCGGGCATTGGTGTGATCATCACGACAGTTCACCGAGAATTTTGGAGATTGGCTTTGGCACGGGGCTCAATGCATTTTTAAGTTTGATTTTCGCAGAAGAGCACCAAAAGGAGGTTTACTTCGAATCATTAGAGACCTTTCCTTTGCCAGCTGAAATCTATGAAGCACTTAATTATGCTAAGGCTGTCGGAAAAGCCGAGTTTGGTTACCTTTTCGGCCAGCTTCACACGTCTCAGTGGGGTGAAAAAGCTGAGCTGACCGCCCATTTTTCACTTAAAAAAGTAGAAACTCCGGTGCACCATTATTCTCCAACCACTCCTTTCAATATCATCTATTTCGACGCATTTGCTCCCAACAAGCAGCCCGAGATGTGGGCCGTGGAAGTGATACAAAAGATGTATGACTCACTTGCTCCCGGGGGTTTTCTGGTAACTTATTGCGCACAGGGGCAGTTTAAACGAAACCTGAAGCAAGCAGGCTTCAGAGTGGAGGAGCTCCCCGGCCCGCCAGGCAAAAAGGAAATGGTAAGGGCTGTGAAAAGTTAGGTTATGCTGTCACCTTTCTCAAGCTCACACTCAAATCCTTTTTCACTAAAATCATGTGGTTGTCGGGGATAGGCTTCCAGTCTTCAGCAAACTCCGTCAATTTTTCAGACACAATCATCACCGACTTTTCTTCTGGCGTGGCAGGCAACATGTGGCACATGCCGTCTTCGCACACATAGCGGCTTCCCTCTGAGTAGTATAAAGTCAATGGCTTGTCGCTCGGGTTGGATATGTACCGCAGGCCCACCATGCGCTCACCGTCCACAAATACCATGTTTAGGTAGGCAGGGTCGGTAATCTCAGCTTCGTGCATGGCAGCCTTCATGTCGACAATCATTTCCTCGAAGGAATCGGCCACATCCTCGGCGTCGAAGTTGGTGCCTCTTGTCGCCAGCTTATCAAGAAAAACGGCGAATAGGTGCTCAGAGTCCGTCTGGCCTTTAATCCAGCGGTAGCGATCTTCATGTAGAGAAGTGGTTAGCCGGCGTTTTATTTTGATGAAATCGTCGACGCCACCATTGTGCAGCATCAGGTAGTTTTGGTAATGAAAAGGATGGCAATTAGCCTCCGATACGTCTCCTTCGCTGGCAGCACGAACATGAGCCACCAGGCACTCCGACTTTACTTTTGGAGCCAGGTAGCGCAGGTTGCGGTTGTTCCACGCCGGATAAATCGACACAAACGTGGCGGGGTCGGGCGAAATTTCTTTGTGGTACCAGCCCACGCCGAAACCGTCTCCATTGAGCGGCTCCTCAATTTCTTTGGCGCTAAAGCTCTGTTTGATCATCGAGTTTTTAGGCTCATACAGGAATTTATCCATCAGGATAGGTCTTCCCAGGTAGGCGAGGAGTCGGCACATAAGGGTGTGTGGTTAAATTGAGAAAAGATAGGGGATTTTTGGAACAGACAATTTAAATCCCGCCTATTTAATTACTTCGTTGGCAGCCGATAAAGCAGATTGATAAACTTTTGCTGAAATAAAGAAATTTGCCTCTTCAATCAGTTGATCCAAAAGAGGTTTGACAGCACCGATAAAGCCTTTCTCCTTTGCTAAAATCAAAATGCCAACAAGGCCAATGCACCGAATATTATACGACTCAGCGATAGCCCTTCCTTTTCTTTCGTCAATCAACAGGAGGCTATTAGTATATGTCAAAGACAAGGCAATTGCTTCGGACTCGCCTCTGTCGAGCGTTTCCGTAAGTCGGTCATAAACGGAAAGATCTTCAAGGCTCTTTGTCTTTATCCAATCGGCATTGACAAAAGCACTCATATCGATTCCGAAATTTGCCAACTGTTCGATTTCAACAAACACTCTTTCGGGTATAAAAACATCCCCAAACAGAGAACGGAGCAAATCTAATTTTTGTATCACTATCAAGTTGGACACAGGGGATGTGTCTGCAACTACTACCACCTCAAAGCCTCTTTATTGTTTGAATATCTTTCTCCAAGTCATCTTCACCGTAGTGAATAGATATTTTCCTTTCAGAAAGAATCTTCTGGAGTTGAAAAGAATGAATCCCAGCAAAGGCTGATGCTTTGCCCAAAGTGAAGACCTCTCTTTGAAACAAGAATATCGCCAGTTCAAGCTTGAACTGCTCTTCAGACATATTCGCCTGGTTGAGTATTTCGTCTGTGATAAGCAAACTCATACTTCAAATTTAATCAAATTGAGCCAAATATTGTAATTTACACCAAAGCCTCCCAAAGCACCTCCACCGGATGCTTCGCCACTCTGTCAGTTCCATCTTTGATCTGGTGACGGCAGCTTGTGCCTGGCGCTACTATGATGGTTTCGTCAGCTTCTTTCCTTACTGTTGGGAAGAGCACCAACTCGCCAATTTGCATCGAAACCTCATAGTGTTCTTTCTCATAGCCAAAAGAGCCTGCCATGCCGCAGCAACCACTTGGAATGAGCAAAACTTCATAATTCTTAGGAAGACTCAGCATTTTCTTCGAAGGAACTACTGAACTCAATGCTTTCTGATGGCAGTGACCATGTAGCCTGATTCTTTTCTTCTCTTCCGTAAACTGCTCTGCCTTGATATTGCCCTTTTCCATTTCGGCAGCCAAAAATTCGTCAATCAGGAAAGTGTTTTTCGCAATTTCCCTGGCCTGCTCCTTTACTTCCCCCCTTGTCAGGTCAATATATTCGTCTCTGAAAGAGAAAATCGTACTCGGTTCAATCCCAAGTAGTGGTTTTTCGTTTGAAACTTTACCCGCCAGCAACTCGATGTTTTTTTCTGCCAACTCTTTGGCTTCCTTGATCAACCCTTTCGACAAGTGAGCCCGACCTGATTCTTCGTGGGTAGGCATTTCGACAACATAGCCCAGCTTGTCCAGTAGCCTTACTGCCGTTGCTCCAATCTCGGCGTCGTTGTAGTCGGTGAACTCGTCGCAAAACATAAGCACGCTCCCCTTGGCTTCGGATGGGTTTACAGTCGGTTTGAACTCCTTCTCAAACCAGGCACGGAAAGTGGTTGTGCTTAATCTCGGAATGGGCCGATCCTGAGCAAAACCCAGGAATGCTTTAATAATAGGTGCAGTTACCGGATTGCTGATGCTGAAATTGTACAAGCCAGGGGCAATTGATGCCAGCTTACTGGCTTTGGCAAAGCCAGCCACCATCCTGCTACGGAAAGGGATACCGTTCGCTTCGTGATAATGCTGTGTGAACTCTGCTTTCAGTTTACCCATGTCCACATTGCTGGGGCACTCTGATTTGCAGCCTTTGCACGACAGGCACAAATCCATCACTTCTTTGATCTCTTTGTGATCGAATGGGTTTTTCTTTGTGCTGCTGGTCAGCATTTCCCTGAGCATGTTCGCCCTTGCTCTGGTGGTTTCTTTCTCGTTACGGGTAGCCATAAAGCTCGGGCACATGGTGCCTCCGCTCAAATGGGTTTTTCTACAGTCGCCTGAGCCGTTGCATTGCTCAGCTGCCCGAACGATGCCAAGGGTATCGGAAAAATCAAAGAGCGTGTCAATTTCTTTGGTCCCCTGCCCGATTGTATACCGAAGAGATGTATCCATCGGCGGTGTGCGGACGATCTTGCCGGGGTTCAGGATATTTTCCGGATCAAAGACATCTTTGATCCTCTCCATCAACTCATAGTTTTTTTGCCCGACCATCTGAGGGATGAACTCCCCTCGCAACCTGCCGTCGCCATGCTCTCCGCTTAAGCTACCTTTGTATTTTTTTACCAGGGTCGCTATTTCCTCGGCAATGGTGCGGAACATTTGCTGGCCCTCGGCTGTCTTCAAGTCCAGAATAGGGCGCAGATGCAGTTCGCCAGTGCTGGCATGTGCATAATGCACACTGCTCAGCCCATATTTATGCAGAATTTCATTGAACTCCCTAATATATTCCGGCAGCTCGTTCACATCCACAGCGGTGTCCTCAATCACCGGAACGGCTTTGGCATCTCCGGGCATGTTGGCCAGCAATCCAAGTCCAGCCTTTCTCAAAGTCCAAATCTTGCCCATGTCGTCACCAAAAAGGATCGGGAAATGGTAACCCAGCCCAATCGACTCCATTTCAGCAATCATTGCCGCAACATCTTTATCTCTCTCTTCGGCTGTCTCTCTTCCGATTTCAACCACCAAAATGGCTCCCGGGTCACCCTGGATGAAAAACCTGTTTTTGTTTTGTTCAATATTGCTCTTGGTGCAATCGAGGATGATTTTGTCGATCAGCTCGCAGGCACTTGGGCTGTATTTCAGAGCAACGAGGTTACCCCGCAAGCTTTCTTCGATGGTATTATAGTGAATGCACACCAGTGCCCTATCCTTTGGAGGAAGTGGTACAAGATTAAGCTTCAATTCGGTAATAAAAGCAAGCGTGCCTTCGGAGCCGGCTAGCAAAGAGCAAAGGTTGAAATCGGGGCCCTTTTCGCTGAAAGGTTTTTCCCTCAGGAGCATGTCCATGGCATACCCGGTGTTGCGCCTGGGGATGCTTACTTTCGGAAATTCTTTTTCAATTTCTGCCTGATTTTCCGGGTTATTTAAAATGCCGAATAACTCTCCGTAGATTTTATTTTCAAGGGTAGAGTTGCTCTCCACCTTCTTCATGAACTCATCCTGGTCCAGTGAATGAAAAATTGCATCGGAGCCGTCGCTTAGAATTACTTTTGCTTCGAGCAGGTGCTCACGAGTGCTGCCATACACCACAGAATTTGAGCCACAGGAGTTGTTGCCCACCATGCCGCCCACCATGGCCCTGTTGGCTGTGGACGTCTCAGGGGCGAACATCAGACCAAATGGTGCCAGGTGTTTGTTCAAATCATCACGCACAACGCCCGGATGCAGCCGCACCCACTTTTCTTCCTTGTTTACCTCAAGAATCCGGGTAAAATATTTGGACACGTCTACCACGATACCACTGCCTACTACCTGACCTGCCAGTGAGGTCCCCGCAGTGCGTGGAATCAGTGAGGTTTTCTGCTGACGAGCAAATTCAATAAGTTTCTTGATGTCGGAAATGCTCTTTGGCATAGCCACAGCGAGCGGCATTTCCTTGTAGGCGGAGGCATCTGTAGCATACAACCTCCGCAGCACATCGTCAATAAAGAACTCTCCTTCCAGGGTTGAGCCGAAGGATTTTAAGGTGTTTTGCATAAGTCACAAAGAAGAATTCAAATTTATGACTTGAATCAAACAAATGAACAATAAGGGGGATATTCTTTGCCTCAAAGGGCTAAATCTTCGTGAGCACAAAGTCTTTCTTTTCACCCTGCTCGAAGCTTTTTAGTGTCATGCTGTCATCGGTTTTTTCATATACCTGCCAGGTACCATTGATTACTTTGGATGGTTCCTTTGGATTGGTAAGATCGACGGTCAAAACCTTTGTGGCCTCATCTACCTCATAAGAGCCATAGGAATCGTTCTGCCCATTCTTATTGACAAGAAAATCACCATTCGAAAATATTTCAAATGTGAATTCCGAGAGTGTTGCTGTTTCGTCAGTTCCAGCCAGCTTATAAGTTGTAATCGACCATTCTCCTTCAAAGTCTGCCGCTGTGATAGCCACCGGCTTGGGGTCTTCATCTTTGCTGCATCCGAGCATGGCCACTGCCACAAATAGTAAGGCCCATTGCCTCCACACACCTTTCATCGTCATCCGTTTCTTTTTTATTGCATGAATTTAAACAATTAATCAGGCCTTTACACTGATTCGTCAAATGATTCTTCTGGTTCTCGTCATTTTACATTTAATTTATTATTCGAAAGGAATTACTTAAACGAAATGAAAAGAACACACCCGATTCTACTGGCGGTTGCCTTTTTGGCAATTTTCAACCAGAGCTATGGTCAAAACTCAGATTTGAAAGTCAGCAAATCTTCCGAAATGTCAATTTCTGGCACCTCCACGCTTCATAGCTGGACCTGCAATGTCACTGACGTAAGCGGTACTGTTAAGGTAGATGAGAAAATTCTCAAAAAAGGCGAATTCAAGAAAGGCGATAAAATAGCGGCGGTGTCTATTACTGTGCCCGTGCTTAGTATCAAAAGCGAACGTGGTGAAACCATGGAGCAGAAAATGTACAATGCGCTCAAGTATGAAGAAAATCCGAACATTACTTTTTCACTGACCGACAATCGGATCACCTCGCCGGGTAAAGAAACCTTTGCTGTAGAAGCAAAAGGCAACCTTACCATCGCTGGCAAAACAAATGCGATCACTCTCCCTGTAGCAGGAAAGCGTGATGCCAGTGGAAAGTATTCGTTCGAAGGTTCTTACAAACTAAATATGAAAGACTACGACATGGAGCCCCCAACTGCCATGTTTGGACAGATAGTAACCGGAGAAGAAGTGGAAATATCATTTAAACTAATTGTAGAGAACTGATAAGATTATGTTGTTGAAAAGATTGCTAACTATTGGTTGCGTTTCGGTGGCGGGTTTCACTTACGCTCAGGAGGGCTTGGAGCCCATTACCAAGACGATAGAAGGAAGTGAAGTATCGTTTAAAATGGTTCCCATTCCTGCTGGTACTTTTACAGTGGGTAGCCCCGAAGGCGCAAAAAACAGAGAGGAAGACGAAGGCCCTGTTCATCAGGTGGCCCTTGAGGCATTCTATATGTCTGAAACCGAAGTGACATGGGAACTGTACGAACTATTCACTGACAAAGACAAAAGAGCTACCCTTGTGTATGTGGATGAGGCAAGCCAGAAGAAGGCCGATGCCATGGTAAAGCCCAGCACTCCTTATCTGGACCCCAGCTACGGCATGGGCAAGTATGGATTTCCGGCTACCAGCATGACACAGTATGCAGCCGTTACTTTTTGTAAATGGCTGAGCGAGACCACTGGTGAGTTCTACCGTCTGCCAACGGAAGCCGAATGGGAATATGCATGCCGTGCTGGTTCAACCACAGCTTATTCATTTGGCGACAATGCGGACTCACTGAAAAGTTATGCCTGGTTTTACGACAACAGCAACGACAAATACCACGAGGTAAAAGGTAAGAAGCCGAATGCCTGGGGGCTTTACGACATGCATGGCAACGTGATGGAATGGACGCTCGACCAATACCAGGCAGACTACTATGCAACTGTTGCCGATGGTCAGACAAATCCGTGGAGAAAGCCTACTAACCTTCATCCGAGATCGGCCCGTGGAGGCTCATGGGACGACGACCCCGAAGACCTAAGGTCGGCCAACAGAACCAGCTCTACCCCCAACTGGCAAAAGAGAGACCCCCAGATTCCAAAAAGCTTCTGGTGGGCATCGGATGCGCCGTTTGTGGGCATCAGACTGGTAAAGCCAGCCAAGCAACCAACAAAAGCAGAGCAAGCGGCCTTCTGGGCTTCCGTTCTTGACGAAGGTTAACTATATTGATTTTCTGAAACTACCAATACATACTTAACACATACCGTTATGACTCATATTGATTCAAAAAATACCTCCGGGCTCAATCGCAGAGATTTCGTAAAGGGTTCTGCCATGGCCGCCGGTGGCATTATGCTCAGCGGACTGGCATGGGATGCCAATGCCATGACCCTGCAAAAACCAAAGGAGCTTAAGCTTGCCCTCGTAGGCTGTGGCGGCCGTGGTTCCGGTGCCGTAGTGCAAGCACTTATTGCCGACCCCAATGTGAAGCTGGTGGCTATGGCCGACGCTTTCAGAGACAGGCTGGACGCTTGCTACAGCAACATCACCAAAGACGATGTAGACGGCAAAGGCAGTTTGAAAGCAAAAATCGACGTGCCGGAAAAGAATAAATTTGTTGGATTTGAAGGCTATAAGAGCGCTATTGATCTGGCTGACGTTGTCATTCTGGCTACGCCTCCGGGATTCCGCCCCTACCACCTGGAGTATGCCATCAAGCAGAGTAAGCACATCTTCTGCGAGAAACCTCTGGCTACAGATGCGGTAGGTATCCGTAAAGTTTTAGGCCTTCTGGAAGAATCGAAGCAAAAGAACCTCAATATAGTCGTTGGTCTTCAGCGTCATTACGAGTCTTCTTATCGTGAGATCATGAAGAGGGTTCATGGTGGCGAAATAGGCGACGTTACGTCAGGCCAGGTTTACTGGAACAGCGCTGGTGTATGGGTGAGAGAAAGACAACCTGACATGACGGAGATGCAGTACCAAATGAGAAACTGGTATTATTTCAACTGGCTGTGCGGTGACCACATCGTGGAGCAGCACATCCACAACATAGACGTGATGAACTGGGCCAAGCAAGGCTACCCGGTGAAGGCGCAGGGCATGGGTGGACGTCAGGTGAGAACCGGCAAGGAGTTCGGTGAAATTTTCGATCACCACTATGTGGAATACACCTATGAAGATGGCGCTATCATGAACAGCCAGTGTCGGCACATCAAAGGCTGCATGGACAAAGTAACCGAAGAAATTGTAGGCACCAAGGGTCGTGCCGACGGCAGTGGCAACATTGTTGACCTCAAAGGAAATATTATTTACAAGCACAGGGGCAAAGACGATCCGAACCCATACGAGCAGGAGCACGTCGAGCTATTTGCCTCCATCCGAAAAGGTGGAGTCATCAACGACCTTGAAAATGGAGCCAAGGCAACCATGACTGCCATCATGGGGCGTATGGCCACCTATTCTGGAAGAGAACTTACCTGGGAAGAAGCAATCAATTCTGAAGTGAACTTATTCCCCGACAGGCTTGCATGGGATGCTAACCCTAAGTCAATGCCTGACAAAAATGGTTTTTATACCATTGCGGTACCGGGTGTAACTCAGGTTATCTGACATAAAATCGAGTAACTAACATAGACCCTGGCGGCTTCAAACCCGTCAGGGTTTTTTGTTTAATTGACAAATGACTGGCCAAAGGTGAGTTGCTCCATTACCTCACCATTTTTTTTCCACACCATGGCTGATACGTCGCTGTTTCTTTCCAGAAACCTTCTTATCTCTTCCATTTCCATTACACAAAAGGCGGTAGCATACGCATCAGCCTGAGCACCTGACGGTGCTGTAACAATAACAAAAGCGCCGTTGGTCAACGCCTCCCCGGTTTCTGGATCAATGATGTGCGAGTATTTTCTACCTCCGAACTCAAGGTATTGATAGATGTCGCCTGATGAGGCAATGAAACAGTTGGTGCATTTGATCAGCTCATTAATGCCAGGGCCGCCGCTATTTTTGTCCTCCAAAAGAAAGTCCCACGAAGGCTTGCTGGCTGGAGCATCCGCCGCTGCGATTGAGCTGCCGGCTGACACGAACGACCGTGCAAAACCCTCGGCCTTTAGCACCTTCAGTGCCTCGTCAACAGCATAGCCTTTCCCGATTCCTCCGAAGTCGAGTTTCATCCCCTTTTTTACGTATTTTATTTTGAATGGCAGCCTGCTTGTGTCAAACACAATAGCATCAAAGCCATTGACGGCCAAAGCCTCCGCAATCTGCTGTTGTCCGGGGAGCTCATTTTTTCGTTTTGCCCTTCTCCACAACTGTACCAGCGCACCAATGGTAGGATCAAATGCACCAAAAGTCTGTTCAGACATGGCCTGCGACATTTTGAGGACCTTCCCTAAGTCCTCACTCACTTCTACCCAGTTGGCAGGGGATGTAGCATTGAGCTGCCAGGTTTCGCTTTGTTCTGAGTAGTCGCTCAGCGCCAGGTTAATTTCATCGATTCGGGCAAATGCCTTGTATGCCCCCTTTCGAGCCATAAGGCTGTCAGAGCCATCAATAGTAATATTAAAGATCGCACCCATTTTCGGCTCAGCGAAACTGAACTGCTGGCCCCGGGACTGCAAAACAGATAGTAGCAGTAAGAAAAGTAAAACCGTTGGCTTCAAAACAAGTGACTTTATATAATACAACGCTCAATCATCAAACTAAGCGTGGAATAAACGCAGGTTTTATCTATTTTGAAAGTTGATTTACAGAAACACCTACTTAACTCGTTATGGCAAAGAACATTTCCATGTTTAAAAGGGCGATTGCCTTGTCAATCGCCGCCGCATTTTTTACCCACTGCTCCACAGAAGCTCCCCCTGTGGATCGCTCCATATTAACCGAAGCCCAAAAGCGGCTGCCGGAGTATGCCGTTTCGGGGCTGGAGGTAGCTGATGGATTGGAAGCAACACTTTTTGCCGCCGAGCCCATGATCATGAACCCTACCAACCTCGATGTTGATCCCAGAGGAAGAGTTTGGGTGTGTGAAGCTTTTAACTACCGCAGCGAGCTCAATCCAGGCAACGAAGTAGATGCGAAAGGGGATAAAATCGTCATTCTGGAAGACACAGATGGCGATGGAAAGGCCGACAGCCGAAAAATATTTTATCAGGGAACCGATATCAATGCAGCTCTGGGCATAGGCGTTTTTGGTAACAAAGTCATCGTGTCTTGTAGCCCAAATGTTTTCATTTTCACCGACGAAGATGGTGATGACGTGCCAGATAAAAAGGAAGTACTTTTTACCGGACTAGGTGGAGTGCAGCATGACCATGCCATTCACTCCTTCACTTTCGGCCCTGACGGCAAGTTCTACTTTAACTTTGGCAATGCAGGTGACCAACTGCTGGACAAAGATGGCAACCCGATTATTGACATGGTGGGCAACGAGGTAAACGGCTCCGGCAACCCTTACCGCCAGGGGATGCTCTTCCGCTGCGACACCGACGGCAGCAACATGGAAGTGCTTGGCTTCAACTTCAGAAACAACTACGAGCCGGCAGTCGACTCATATGGCTCCATCTGGCAATCTGACAACGACGACGATGGCAACAGAGGGGTTCGCATCAACTTCATTTTAGAATATGGCAACTACGGCTTTACCGACGAGTTCACGGGTGCGAGCTGGAGCACCCGCCGCACCAACATGGAAAAGGAAATTCCACTTCGCCATTGGCACCAAAACGATCCGGGTTCGGTTCCCAACCTTTTACAAACCGGCGCTGGATCACCTACCGGTATGATCGTTTACGAAGGGGACTTGCTTCCAGAAAAATTTAGGAACCAGATGATACACACCGATGCAGGGCCTAATGTGGTTCGGGCGTATCCGGTGGAAAAAAAGGGTGCAGGCTACACTGCCTCCATCGTCAATATACTTAAGGGCAATGACGACCCATGGTTCCGTCCTTCGGATGTGTGCGTAGCGCCGGATGGTTCATTGTTCGTGGCCGACTGGTATGATCCTGGAGTTGGTGGGCACCAAATGGGCGATCAGGCCCAGGGAAGGATTTACCGTGTGGCTCCCAAGGGTGTTGACTATGAGGCAGAAAAAGTAAACGTTTCCAGCGCTGAAGCGGCAGTGAAGTCTTTGCAAAGCCCCAACATGGGCACTCGCTATCTCGCCTGGACAGCCCTTGTCGCAATGGGTAGCGAAGCGGAAGCTGCACTGAAAGGCCTTTTGAATAGCAGCAATCCAAGAATGAAAGCAAGAGCCCTGTGGCTGTTGGCAAGGATTGACGGGAAGACAGATGAATACATTCAGCTCGCAACAAGCGACCCTGATGAAAACATCAGGATCACCGGATTAAAAATTGCCAGAAGCCTGCAGGCTGAAAACCTGGATGACTATCTGGCAAAAGCAGCGTCTGATAAGTCGCCACAGGTAAGAAGGGAAGTAGCCATTGCTGTTCGCTATCTGGATTCACCAAAAGCGGTGGATATTTGGACTGACCTGGCACTTCAATACGACGGAAAGGACAGGTGGTATTTGGAAGCATTGGGTATAGGTGTCGATCCCAGAGGCGAAGAATTCTTTAAGAACTGGATAGAAAAAGGTGGCCTGGAGAAGCCAGGAGCTAACGACATTGTGTGGAGAAGCCGGGCCAAGTCGGCCCTGCCAATGCTGGCGAAGCTGGCTACAAATGGGGAAGGCAGCATGCATGACAATCTCCGCTATTTCCGTGCATTCGATTTTCACAAAGATCCTTCAAAAGACAATCTGCTTGCCAGCATGCTGACGATCAAACATCCCCAGCAGGACAGCATAAAGATTCTGGCCCTGAGCCATATTTCGCCAGAGAAGATCAATTCGGATCCGGCAGTCAACAAAATCATGAGGGGTTCACTGGCACAAATGAAGGGCACTCCAACGTATATGGATTGGGTAAAAAGGTATCAGCTAAGGGATCAAGTGCCTTCATTGGTAAGTATTTACACCCAGTCACCAAAGAGTGAATTTGGCCCGGAGGCAATTAAACTTGTGCACCAATTTGAGGGCATCGACTTTTTCAAAAAACAGCTTCAGCAAAAAGACAACGAAAAGGTAATCGAAACGCTGAATGCGATGACCAACCTTTGGGGGCCGGAAGTTTGGAGCACTTTCAAAGAAATATCGCTTGATGAAAGCAGAGACCTGGCTGTAAGGAAAGCGGCCATCAAAGCCTACGGAACAGGTTGGTCGACCGAGAACAATCTTTTGGACATGGCATTGGCCAACGAGGTGCCCGAAGAGCTGAAAGAGACTGCGATGTACACACTTCTCAACGGCATTAAAAGCTCTGTGAGAAAAGAGGCCGCAAAAATGCTGGCCGCCGGAGACACCAAATTTGGCTCGATTGAAGAGCTGGTGGCTTTGGATGGAAGTGCTACAAACGGCGCTGCCATGTTTGAAAGAGTTTGTTCAACCTGTCACGTCGTCAACAACAAAGGAACACAGTTTGGCCCACAGCTGTCAGAAATTGGTGACAAGCTTGGAAAGGAAGGTCTTTATAAAGCAATTATGTATCCCGATGCCGGCATCAGCTTTGGGTATGAGGGTTACTTGATTACGACGTCAGCGGGTGAAAAAGTAGCGGGGTATGTTTCCAGCGAAACCAATGATGCGCTGGAGTTAACAGTAATTGGCGGTGCCAAAACAAATTATGCCAAAAAGGACATCGTATCAAAAGAGCCATTGGAAAACTCGCTGATGCCAACCGGGCTGCATAACGCTTTCACACAGCAGGAACTGGTCGATTTGGTCGCTTATTTGTCTTCGTTGAAAAATGGAGCGCCAGTTGCTGCCCGATAACACAAAATATACCTACTCGAACACCTAAATAATTAACGAAATGAATAGAAGAGATTTCATTGGCAGAGCAGCCCTGGCAAGTGGCGCAGTGTCGCTTATGGGAGGTAGTGCCTTTGCGCAAGCAAACAAGAATCCCCTCCAGGCTGTTGGTAAGCCATTTAAAATGGACTATGCGCCGCATTTTGGCATGTTTAAAAACCATGTTGGCGATGACCCAATTGAGGAGCTGAAATTTATGTTTGATCAGGGTTTCCGGTCACTTGAAGACAATGGTATGCTTGGCCGACCCGTTGAAATGCAAAACAAAATCGCAGCAACGCTCGAAAGACTTGGCATGCGAATGGGGGTGTTTGTGATCGATGGCGGCGACAACTGGAAAATTTCCTTGACCACAGGGAAAAAAGAATTTAAAGATAAGTTTGTTGATACCTGCAAAAGATCCGTAGAGCTGGCCAAAAGAGCCAATGCCAAATGGATGACAGTTGTTCCGGGCTTCTACGATGCAAGCTTACCCATAGGGATACAAACAGCTAATGTAATCGACGCACTAAGAGCTGGTGCAGAAATATTGGAGCCCCATGGGCTGATCATGGTGCTTGAACCGTTAAGTGACAGACCAGATCTTTTCATGCGAACATCCGCCCAAACCTATGAGCTTTGCAAGGCCGTAGATAGCCCTTCCTGCAAAATCCTTTATGATATCTATCACATGCAAAGGAACGAAGGAAACCTTATTGCCAATATCAACCTTACCTGGGATGAAATCGCCTACTTTCAAATTGGCGACAATCCCGGAAGAAAGGAACCCACCACTGGTGAGATCAACTACAAGAATGTTTTCAAGCATATTTACGACAAAGGATACCGCGGCGTAATGGGCATGGAACACGGCATTTCAAAACCAGGAAAAGAAGGAGAAATGGCACTTGTGGCTGCCTATAGAGAAGTTGACAATTTTTAGTGTAAAAATAAGCCGTTTACCGATACTCATTCATTACAACCACTTAGGGAATATCCTCGCTGCAAAGTGAGGGGTTTTTGGACTTAAATAGTTATAGAATGCTGAATTGTGTCAACTTTCGAAGTTGGTACAATTCAGCCCATTCCTGGTTTCAATGCCGGGTTTGGATTTGTATTGATTTTTATCTGTTTTACCTACTTTGATGCGAAAACTACTACCCTTGCTTCAGCTGGCCATTGGCGCCTGTCTGTACAATACTGCTCCGGCACAAAACCTCGTCAGCCAAAATCCCTCCATAGAAGTTCTCAGCAATCAGTACGACGCCGAAGTCGGGTATAGTGGCAGAATATTCAACGGTGCAGAATATGGAATCAAGTATGCAGATGTTGTTGATCACGCTTTTTTAGTTTCTGAGTGGCAACCTGGCAGCATCAACTTCCTTGATAGAGAATACAAAGGACTCGAACTGCGGTATGACATTGTGAATGACCTGGTTGTTCTCAAACACTACAATCCCAATAACGGCATTTCCATTTCCATCATGCCGGCTCAGGAAAAGATCAATTCTTTTACACTTGCTTCGGTAAAGTTTGTTCGCCTGTCTCCGCAGGTTACCGGCGAGCAAAAATCCCGCTTTTACGAACTGATTGTAGACAAAGAATATAAACTGATTGCCAGGCACACAAAAGAAAAGTTCATAGATAAGTCAAGAGGTGCGCCAGTGGTCGGATTTCAACACAAGGTCAAATTATACCTTAAAAAAGACAATGAATTGGTCATCATCAGAAGCAAGCGAGCTCTATTAAAGGTTCTCGAAGACAAAAAGAAAGAACTCGCTGAGTACTCAAGAGCCAGGAAACTGTACTGGCGAGAAAACCCAAAAAGAGCCGCTGCCGTGTTGGTTAGCCATTATTTTGATTTAAAAGCAGAAAACTGAAAATGAAAAAAGCAGCTACTTTATTACTTATAATAGGGCTCGGGTTCCATTCTCAGGCACAAAACCCAACCATCACCGCTATTTTCAGTGAAACACCCTTTGATCAGGCTGTAAAAACCATTGAAGAGCAGGCAAAAACAGCGATCTTCTACAATCCACAATGGACAGACACTTTACGTGTAAACGCTACTCTTAACTCCGCCTCTCTAAGAGAAGCTTTAACAGCCCTCATTCCGTCCGCTTCCGACTTAAGTTTCTTCATTAATTCGGGAGGCAAAGTAATTATCTCGAAAGGCTATGTGGTCCGGGAAAGCCTCCCTGTTGATTTTTTCACGAGGGAGCCCGTAGAAGACAAAATGGAGGTAGCTGCCCTGGAATTAGAAAAAACAAGAAATAATCAGGGGCCTGTGGAAGATGCCATAGAAAACAAGACTTTCGAAGTAGGCAAAAAAACTGCGGTGCTAGCCTCCGGGAAAGCTACGGTTGCCGGCTACGTGAAAAGCATGGCTTCTGGTGAACCCGTCATTGGAGCATTAGTTTATATCGAAAACCCAAAAATAGGTACCATTACCGACCAGTTTGGCTACTACTCTCTCACCATTCCCAACGGCAAGCAGCTGCTGAAAATCCAAAATGTGGGAATGAAAAGTACGAGGCGGCAAATCATACTCTACGCTGATGGGCTTTTCAACATAGAAATGGAAGAGGATGTGGTGGCTTTGAAGGAAGTGGTGATCGAAGCAGAACGAGATGTAAACGTTACAGGTATGCAAATGGGGCTCGACAGGCTCGATATCCAGTCGATCAAGCAGATGCCTTCTGCTTTTGGCGAGGCCGATATTATGAAAGTAGCCTTAACGCTGCCAGGGGTTCAAAGTGTTGGCGAAGGTTCCAATGGCTTCAACGTGCGGGGCGGCAGCACGAGCCAGAATCTTATTTTGCTGAATGACGCTGTGATTTACAATCCTTCCCACCTTTTTGGCTTCTTCACGGCTTTCAATGCCGATGTGGTAAGAAATGTGGAACTGCACAAAGCGGGCATTCCGGCGGAGTACGGAGGCAGGATCTCGTCGGTGTTTGAGGTAGACATGAAAGATGGCAACAAGAAAAAATTCGCTGGCAGCGGCGGTATAGGGCTGGTCACTGGCCGCCTTTCTCTTGAAGGCCCGATCATAGAAGACAAAGCCTCGTTCCTCATCGCTGGCCGAAGCAGTTACTCAGACTGGATTTTGAAAAGGCTGCCAAACGCTACGTTCAAAAACTCCACTGCCGGTTTCAACGATCTGAATGCGAGAGTGACCTACGACATTGATGAGAAAAACAGCGTCTATATTACCGGCTATTTGAGCAATGACAAGTTTAGTCTCAACTCGGATTCACTGTACCAATACACCAACTCCAACGCTTCCATCAAATGGAAAAAAATATTCAATAGCAGACTTTATGGGGTTTTCACGGGAGTTTCCAGCCACTACGACTACAGCCTGTCATCTGAAGATGTTCCTGTAAACGCCTTCAACCTGGGCTACGGCATCAACCAGCACAACTTCAAAGCCGACTTCAGCTACTTTCCGGAGTCCATGCATAAGATCGACTTTGGGCTAAGCAGTATCTATTATGACCTAAGCCCCGGCTTCAATAAACCCGTAGGTGACCAATCCATCCTTCAGGAGAAGATTTTGGAAAAGGAGAAAGGAATTGAATCAGCCATTTATGTGGGCGATAAGGTCGATGTCAACGACAAGCTTTCCGTCTACCTCGGATTGCGCTATTCAATGTACTCTTTTCTTGGGCCAAAAAGTGTTATTCAATATGACCCAACCCGGGCAAAGGATGTAAATACCATGCAGGACACTGTGCAGTATCCTTCAGGCGATTTTATCAAAACCTATCACGGGCCGGAATATAGGGCTTCAATGAGGTATGCCTTCAATCCCATCAGTTCTGCCAAGTTGAGTTTCAATAGAATGCGACAGTACATTCATCAGCTGTCCAACACCCAGGCCATTTCTCCTACTGATATCTGGAAGCTCAGCGATTCTTATATCAGTCCACAGATTGGAGATCAGTTCTCTATAGGGTACTATCGCAATATGAGATCCAACAGTTTGGAACTGTCAGTGGAAACCTATTACAAGTGGCTAACCGATATGCTTGACTATAAAAACGGTGCAGTGCTTGTGTTGAATGAGCACCTCGAAACTGATGTGATAAAAGCCAAAGGCAAGGCATACGGCCTTGAGATCATGCTGAAAAAGAAAACTGGCAAGCTCAACGGATGGGTAAGCTACACGTACTCCAGAACGCTCGTGCAAATTGCAGGGCAGTTTCCGGAAGAAAGAGTAAACAGAGGCACATACTTCCCCGCCAGCTACGACAAGCCGCATGACCTGACGATTGTTTCAAACTACAAATTCACCAGGAGGATCAATATTTCGGTTAATTACACATACAGCACAGGACGGCCAATTACCTACCCCTTGTCGGTGTATACCATAGGGGGTGCAAACCGGGTCCACTATTCTGACAGAAATGCCTACCGCATTCCTGATTATAGCCGAATGGATCTGTCTATCAACTTCGAAGGCAATCACAAAATCAAGAAGTTAGCGCACAGTTCATGGACCTTCGCCTTGTTCAATGTGCTGGGGCGCAACAATGTGTACTCCATCTACTTTGTGACCGAGCAGGGAGAAATAAATGGCTACAAGCTTTCCGTCTTTGCCCGACCCATTCCAACCATCACCTACAATTTCAGATTCTAATTCCATGAGAAAGCTTAAAGCCATTTTTGGAAGAGCGCTACTAACGGCATCGATACTCTTATCGGTGCTGGCCACAAGCAACTTGATTCAGGCTCAGGACATTTCCTACAGGGAAGAGATTCATATACACCACGACGGACCTGTGTATTTAACGGGTGATCGGCTAAGGTTTTCAGTAACATGTCTCGATCAGTCAAACAACCTGCTTTCTCCACTTAGCAGGCTGGCTTATGTTGAACTCCTCGACAGCGAAAACACACCACTGGCCCAGTCGATCATCGATTTGAATGATGGAAAAGGAAAAGGTGACATTC
Source organism: Imperialibacter sp. EC-SDR9 (assembly GCF_902498805.1). Lineage (GTDB taxonomy): Bacteria > Bacteroidota > Bacteroidia > Cytophagales > Cyclobacteriaceae > Imperialibacter. Next base: position 78,812 of record NZ_LR701578.1, read on the forward strand.
TTTTACCATTTACCGCCACTTCAGGCAACTACATCTTAAGAGCCTACACCAAGTGGATGAGAAATTTCCCCCCCGAGGACTATGCTTATTCAATTGTTACCATCATCAATCCATTTAAGTCGCTTGGACTGTCAGAAAGCAGCGAAAAGCCAGCCACCAGAAAAGCCTATGCTCCCACAGCAGGTCTGACGATATCAATCGCCAGCGAAGTATATCGCTCAAGGCAAAAGGTAACCATCGACCTGGGATTAACTGGTGTAGAGGGTAGGCCTGCTAGTGGGCTGGTGTCAGTTTCTGTAAGCAAGGTGCCTGATTTCTTCACGACGGACGGGGAAAATTCCGGGAAGCTTCCGGTTGTTATCAAAAAAAATCCCTCCCAGGGTTCATTTAAGCCCGACAGGCTCTACTTGCCTGAAACGAAGGGGCAGTTCCTCACTGGTAAAGTGTATGAATCGGGCACCACAACCCCAAAGGCAAATGAATTGATCTACTTGTCTATCATTGGAACGCAACCTGAATTCTATGCTTCAAAAGCTGACAGCGAGGGCGTTATCCGGTTCGAGATTGTGGATTTTTATGGCCAGGGAGAAGTGCACCTGCAAAGCGCCGATCCAGAGGCCAATGTAGATATAATTATTGATCCGTCGTTTTCGGAGGCCTTTGTTGCGCTCGAGGTTCCGCCACTCACTATTGACGAAAAGTGGGAAGGCTACCTGACTCAGGCGAGCCAGAATATGCAGGTTAGAAATGTGTATTCCAGTATTATTCCATTTGATGAACACCAGCTATCGGCTGACTCATTACCTTTTTACGGTATTCCTGATCAGAAATACTACCTGGATGACTACACAAGGTTTCCTTTGATGGAAGAGGTGCTGAGGGAATATGTAGCTGGTATTTTCCCAAGAAAAAGAAACGACGAGTTCTATTTTAAGATGGTCAACGTAGAAAAAAATGAGATCATGAACAATGAACCGTTGATGCTCTATGATGGCCTTCCAATTAAAACGGCGAACACCATTATGGAGCTGGATCCTCGTCTTGTGAAGCGGATTGATGTAGTGACAAAAAGGTATTTGATGGGTGGAGCGATTTTCGACGGCATCACAAGCTTTCATTCATATAAGGGTGACTTGGCTGGGCTAGACCCGGCACTCACTGTCGGTCAGGACTATTCATTTATTGGGGTGCAGAAGGGGGCGAAATATGTGTTTCCCGACTACGACGATGTTAACTCAACATCGACATTGCCCGACTTCAGAAACACTCTGTATTGGGCTGATAGCAAGAAGATCAGTGACGGGCTTGGAGTAGTAGCATTTTTTACCGGAGACGATACCGGGACATATTTGATTGACGTTGAAGGAATCTCAGACTCAGGCGACTTGATCTCTCAAAAAAGGTTTTTCAAAGTGGAGAAATGAGAATAATCACCCTGGCCATACTGATATTTTTCGTGAGTGTTGGCTGCCTCGAAAGATTCGAGCCACAAGGAACGACGTTGACCAACCTATTGGTGGTGGAAGGGCAGCTTACAACTGGTTCGGAGGGCAACACAATCAAACTCTCCAGAACCCGGGCCATAGGCATGAAAGACATGGTACCAGAGCAAAATGCCATAGTGAAAGTGACAGATGGCCAATCAAACGACTACCTTTTTAAGGAAATGCTACCAGGTACATATTACAGCCCGGCGGCAGATTTGACAGCAAAGGTGGGAGAAAAATATGTGCTCGATATTGTAACCGCCGGAGGCAGTCACTATCAATCCAGCCCGGTTATACTTAAGCAAACTCCCCCAATTGAAAAAGTCTATTACAGCAGTGAAACCAGACTGACTGACGACGGGAGAGCGCTGTCAGGCATTGCCATTTACCTCGATGCGTTCGACGAGAATAACAACACCAACTACTACCGCTGGGAATGGACAGAAAATTGGGAAATTCAAATGCCTGTTAACTCAAAATTCGACTTCCAAGTCGACAAAGACACAGTCGGAATGGGCTATCCCATACCCAAAATTCTGCCGGTGAATATTTGCTACAACTCCGACACCTCCAGCAGAATAATGGTGGCCAGCACCAAAACCCTCTCAGAAGACCGTGTAAAAAAGTATGAGATCAATTTTACCAGCACCAAAGGATTCAAACTAAAGAGCCTCTACGGTATTATAGTAAAACAATATGCTCTTGACGAAGCGGGTTACAAATACTGGGAGGCCTTAAGGGCAAGCAGCGAAGGGGTAGGCACCTTATTTGACCCACAGCCTTATGAACTTACTGGGAATGTTTTTAATACAAGTGATGGCAACGAGCCGGTACTGGGCTATTTTGATGCCAGCACGGTGTCAGTTAATTCGCTGGTAGTCATCCGTGACCAACTTGATTCCCTCGTCTATCCTCTGGAGCAATGTTTTGAAGAGAAAGACACAGTGCCTTACAGGCTTGTACAAGACTACCTGCAGGCTGGCTACTTAATAGATACCACAGGTCTGTTTGGCACCACTTACGTAATAATGGCACCCGTAGATTGTAGCGACTGCAGACTCTACGGGTCGCTGGAGCGCCCAAAATTCAGACCTGATTGACAATTGGCCGAATTATGTAACATATCGTCCCAAGACTTCTTTGTTAAAGGTAAAAATCTCTTCAGAGTGACGTTCACCCTTTTGATAGGGTTCGACCTCGTTGGATGCACCGAGCCTTTTACTCCAGAGTCCAAAGCTTACAAAGGTGTTCTTGTAGTTGACGGGTTTGTATCAGACGCAGAAGCTCGGTCAACTATAAAACTGACACGCAGCTCCCCTATCGACGTTGCCATTCCTACCCCGGAATCAAACGCCATTGTATCGGTAATAGATAAACAGGGGACAAGTTTCGAGTTTGAAGAAACCTTACCTGGCATTTACCAGTGCATAGCGGCAGGTTTTAAGGGTGTGGTCGGACAAGTCTATTCGCTCGACATTTTAACTGGCAACAGCAATCACTATCAGTCAAGGCCGGTTACACTAAAAAAATCACCGCCTATAGATAGTGTTTATTTCGAACCCTCTGTCAGGCTGTCAGATATTGACGGAGATACAATTACGGGAGCAGCCATATTTATTGACACACATGACGACACAAATTCCACGAAATATTACCGATGGGAATGGGAGGAAGACTGGGAAATAAGAGTACCCTACCCCAACACATACGACTGGATCACCTACGAGGACGGCAAATTTGGGTTTCCAAAAGAAAATGGAAATCAGATCGGCCTTTGTTACAACCATGAAGTAGGCAGAAACATCCATATTGCCACTACCAATCAGCTGTCAAGCGACCAGGTAAGCAAGTTGGAGCTCAACTATGTCACAACCAGCGATGGCTATAAGCTAAGGTCTCTTTATAGCATTTTAGTACGGCAATATGCTCTTGATGAAGCAGCTTTCTTGTATTGGTCGGAGCTCGAAAAGACCTCTGAAACACTGGGTACTTTGTTTGATCCCCAGCCCTATGAATTGCGAGGAAACGTTTTTAACACTGACGACCCCGACGAAACCGTTCTGGGCTATTTTGGTGCCAGCACGGTTGAAGAGAAGCGCCTCTACATTACCCGTGAACAGCTTAAGGACATCAAATACCCAACCAACCCCTGTGGACAGGATCTGCTTGAGGTTGAATACAGGTATGTGTACGACCATTTGGAAGCCGGCTACGTTATTGCTTACCTCGGCGACTACGGGGCTATCTCCCTGTATATGGCACCGAAAGATTGTTGCGACTGCAGATTTCATGGCGTATTGGAGAAACCTGACTTCTGGCCGCAATGAGAGCACTTATAAAACCAACAAAGATTTATTTCGGCACCATCGTCCTTTGTTCCATTGGGCTGGGTACGAGTTGCATTGAGCTTATTTCACCGGAGACCTCAACAGCTCCTAGAGCGCTGGTAGTTGAAGGGTCGGTGTCCGACGAAGTTGGCCCTTACACGGTTAAACTGACTCGCAGTAACCCGATTGGTACTTACTCACCAACGCCCGAAGTAGGAGCGACAGTGTCAGTAAGGGTTGAGCACGGTGCCGAATATCTTTTTGCAGAAGACTCGCCAGGCGTCTACCTGAGCAATCCTGCCAACTTCACTGGCACCGCCGGTGCCAGGTATACGCTCCAAATCGTCACTGCTGATGGCAGAAAATACGAATCAGACGCCATTGAATTAAAAAAAGTGCCGACCATTGATAGCGTTTATTTTGAAGCCTCAACCCGGCTTGCTGATGTAACAGGCGATACCATCACAGGGGTAGAAATATTGCTGGATACTCACGACTCTTCAAATGCTACCACATATTATCGCTGGGAGTGGGAAGAGGTCTGGGAGATTAAAGTACCTTACCCAAACACCTATGATTGGGTGGTGTGGCCCGTTTTAATCCCAACGGCCGAACGTTTCGGTTACGAAGTTCCCAATAACCGGCATGTGGAGAGATGTTACAACTCCACACGGTCGAATGGCCTGCTCCTCAGTTCTTCGCTTGGGCTGGCGCAAGATCGTATCAGCAAATACGAACTTACCTACGTTAGCACGGAAGGCTACAAATTGAATTCTTTGTATAGTATACAGGTAAGGCAATATGCCCTTGATGAAAAGGAGCATCACTACTGGTCGGAGCTGAAGAAGCTGTCAGAATCGTTGGGAACACTATTTGATCCACAACCGTACGACCTCCGTGGGAACATGCATAGTGTAAATGATCCCGCCGAGTCCGTGCTAGGCTACTTCAGCGCAAGTGCCATCTCAAAAAAAAGATTGTACATCAATCGATCCGAACTTCTTGATATCAAATTCCCCTACAGCGTATGCGCTCAGGAGCTCGCTTATGTTGAAAATAAATACGTTCAAAACTATATAGAAGCTGGGTATCTGATTGCGGCATTAGGTGATTATGGCTCGGGGCATTACTACCTGGCTCCGGCTGAATGTTGCGACTGTAGATTTCATGGCGTATTGGAGAAACCTGACTTTTGGCCATTATGAGCGAAGCGATTGTTTCAGCGTATATCTCCAGAAAGCTAGCACTGGTTTTACCCATCGTTTTCATTTTCGAAGGTTGCATCGAACCATTTGACGGGAAGTCGACTGACTATGAAAACTCGCTGGTAGTAGACGCCGCCATATTCGACACGCCTGGCCCCTATCAGGTGCTCCTTTCTAGGAGCAGGCCTTTCGGCACCGCAAACTCTTTACCTCAGACTGGCGCCTCAGTTTGTGTGACTACCCTTGAGGGCGCATGTTATCCATTTAAAGAAGTGGCTCCGGGCAAATATCTTAGCGACTCGGCAGAATGGCGAGGGCAGCCAGGCACTACTTACAAGCTGGAAATTGACGTAAATGGCATTCATTTTGAGTCCTCCGAGGAACTCCTGCGAAGCACGCCGGCCATAGATAGCGTCTACTATGAGCTGGAGGAGAGATATACTGACGCTGAAGAAGTGTTGTCGGGAATAGCCTTATTTGTCGACACACATGACGAAAACAACTCGACCAGATTCTATAAATGGACGTCTATTGAAAGCTGGGAAATAAAAATAGAATATCCTATCCATTTCAATCTATGGAAATGCTACGATTCCGACACGTCCAAAATTATTCAAATTGCCACCACCCGTGGGTTATCGAAAAATGTAGTAAGCAGGCATGAACTAAATTATGTAAGCACGGAAGGATTCCGGCTTGGCTCTTATTATAGCCTGCTGGTACGACAGTCAGCCATCGACCAAAAAGCCTATAAATATTGGTCGGAGATCAAACAGTCCAACGAAATGGCTGGCTCCTTGTTTGACATCCAGCATTACCCGATCAGGGGAAATATTCACAATACGTCGGACGCAGGGGAGGTGGTTTTAGGGTATTTCGAGGTGTTGTCGATACAGGACAAGCGAATCTTTATTTCCAGAAGAGATGTCAAAGATCTCAACTTTCCTCTGCCTTCGTGCTATAGTGTGTGGGATGGCCCTCCACCAGACCCACGATTTTTGCCCAGGCGATGCACAGATTGCACCTATCATGGCGGATCATTAAATAAACCTGACTTTTGGCCTAACTAATCTATTTAAATAAAAAAATTGAAAAACCTCAACCCACGCCCCTTCAAAAACTGGCTTCTGACAAGCGGCCGAAACACACTTATTCTGCTCCTTCTTGGTAGTTGCATTGAACAGTTCGACCCAAAAGTAATTGCCTACCAAAGCGTATTGGTAGTAGATGGTTACCTCTCCGATAAAGCTGAGCCCTACAGGATTACTTTGTCACGGTCGAGGGCCCTAAATAATGAAGAGTTTCTTCCTGAGCTTGGCGCCAGTGTGTCGATTATCGGAAGTGAAGGCGAAACATATCACCTGGTCGAAGGCGATTCCGGCCGATATGTGAGTAACCCCACCGAGTTTGTGGCCTTGACAGGGCAGGCCTACACACTTGACATTATAACAGGCAACGGAAATCACTATCAATCTGATCCTGTAACGGTAAAAGTGACTCCTCCTATCGACAGCGTGTATTTCAGAAGAGAGCGTCGCATTGACGACGACGGCTTTGAAATGGATGGAATCAAAATATTGGTCGACGCTCATGATGCCACTGGAGGGACACGCTACTACAGGTATGAGTGGAAGGAAACTTATGAAATTTCGCTGGCATACGCTGCACCCTGGGATTATGACTCTATGGCGCCTGACCCCAGGTTCCCAATAAAGCCTATTGCTGTCTTTGCGGGAAATTGCTATAACTCCCGACGGGGAAACTCCATTCTTACAGTGAGCACCAACCAGCTATCAGAAGACAAGGTAAGTGAGTTCGAAATTAACTATGTGAGCACGGCCGACTATAAGCTAAGAAAAAGATACAGCATACTGGTTGAGCAATTTGCACTGGATGAGGATGCATTCCACTACTGGTCTGAGCTCCAAAAAAATTCCGAGAACCTTGGGACACTATTTGATCCACTGCCGTATGAGCTCCGTGGAAATGTTAGAAATTTGGACGACCCTGATGAGGTCATAGTTGGTTATTTTGATGCGGCGCAGTCTTCACAAATGAGGTTGTTTGTTGACGGAATTCAATTAAGAGATTTATCGTTTCCGTCCACCGGTTGTCCGAACTCGCTTGATACGGTGGCCCTTCAGGACATCCCTCTCAATTTGCAAAGGAATTACCTTATATCTGTATTAGGGCCTTACCCGGTTGAATATGTTCTAATGGCTCCCAGGCGGTGTGCCGATTGTAGAGTCTATGGGTCGTTAGAGAAGCCGGACTTTTGGTAAATGATAAACACGTTCAACGTTGAAAGGAAACACTTTTTTAATCAGCCTTCTTATTCTCACATTGTTGGGCTGTGTAGAACCTTTTGAGCCAGAAACAGGAGACTTTGAAAGTGTGCTGGTAGTGGAGGGAAACATCTCTGACGCTCATGAGCCCTACCTCATTACTGTAAGCAGAACTGCCCCACTAGGTGCCACAGGAGCAGTTCCTGTAAGTAATGCCGCTGTACGGGTAAAAGACGAAGAAGGCGCCGCTTTTGACTTTGCTGAAATTGCAGCAGGTAAGTATCAAAGCAACCCACTTGATTTTATTGGATGCGCTGGAAAAAACTACTCCTTAAGTATTGTCACTGCATCCAATCAAAAATATGAGTCGGAAATGGTCACTTTGAAACCTTCGCCTCCTATTGACAGCGTTTATTTTGAAAGAGACATCCGCCTGACTGATGCTGGAGATACGCTCGATGGTGTAAGAATTATGGTGGACACACATGACCCGCAAGCGAGGTCAAGGTACTATAGGTATTCCTGGCTAGAAACCTACGAAGTTCGCCCGTATTACCCCTCCTACTATGAATGGGATTTTGCAGTAAACCCTCCAGAATTTGTTCGTCGCAATCCTGAAATCAATCTTTGCTTCAAAACTGACACCTCAGGTCAGGTGCTCGTAACATCCACCGCCAATCTAACAGAAGATCGGGTAAGTCAGTTCGAGGTAAATTACGTAAGCACCGAGTCGTTCCGGCTCAAATCACTCTACAGCATCCTTGTAAGGCAGCAGACCCTAAGCGAGGATGGCTTTAGATATTGGAATGAGGTAAGGAAAACCACAGAAAGCCTGGGCACTCTCTTCGACCCTCAACCGTATCAGTTGGTGGGAAACATAAAGAATATTGACAATCCTGACGAGCCAGTATTAGGTTATTTTGATGCCAGCGCTGTGTCCCAAAAAAGAATCTATATTAGCAGAGACGAAGTCAGGCATTTAACATACCCTTTTGAGTCTTGCATCCTTGAGACAAAGTCATTTACCCCTCGGGAAGAGGGTGATGTGTTCAAGGATGAATTCAACCTTTTCATACAGTGGGGTTACATGATCGTTGATGCAGAAGGCCTACTATGGGCACCACCGGAATGTGCCGACTGCCGCCTTTACGGTACGCTTACCAAGCCTGATTTCTGGCCTCGCTAACCACCGCAAAAATTTCTTTGCCGAATTTCGGGCGCAATTAGTAATTTCCTACCCTCAATTAACCCAACCTGAAAATGAAGAAGCTATTTGGCCTGGCAATTGCCGTATTGTCTGCCGCACATTTTTCCTACGCCCAAAAGTGGACAGTGGATGATGTGGTCAATCAGGAGTCTCTTTCCGACGCAATTTTTTCTGACGACAACAACCTGGTGGCTTGGGTGAAACGCAGGCCTGATCCCGACAAAGACAGCTTCGTGTCCGACATTTATCTTACCCGGCTTAATAGCAAAGACAAGGATGGCAACTTTAAAACAGTGCAGCTTACCAGAGGCGACGAGTCGGAAAGCAATCCTGTTTTTTCTGCCGATGGAGAAACCATCTACTTTCTTTCCTCCAAAGCCAAGGGCAAAAACCTGTGGGCTTTGTCGCTACTTGGTGGAGAGGCGTACGTAGTCGACTCTTTTGACGTGTCCATTTCACAGCTAAAAAGGCTGGATGCGACAACCCTGATTTTCAAAGCCGAAGAAGGCAAGACGCTTTATGAGTCCGAAATAGAAAAGAAAAAAGACAATGTGCAGGTAATTGAAGACTCCCTGCATGTGAAGCCAAGCAGGTTATTCACGTTCGATACGGACAAGAAAAAAGTACAAAGGGTAACTGACAACCAATTCCCCATCAACAGCTACGCTATTTCGCCCGATGGCAAATGGGTAGTTACCTCGCAGACAATGTCGCCTCATTATGGTGTGGATGGCAAGCCTTCCCCCACACACCACCTTTGGAACCTCTCTGACAAAACGAGTCAACAAATACTGACTACAGGTTATCAAACCCAGGGCAACTTCCAGTTTGCTGCCGACAACAGCGGATTCTATTTCACAAGCGTCCTTTCGTCCGATCCCGAATGGCAGGGAGCTGGCATCGACCTGTTGCATTTTTATACGCTCTCGACCAATAGCGTTAGGCAAATCAACCTCGGCCACGACTGGGGTTTAGGTGCAGGCTACGATGTGGCTGGGTCTCTCGTGATAGGCTCACTGGCAAAAGGCGCCTATAATGGGCTGGCTTTTTATAGCAAAAACGAGGGCAACTGGAGCAAGGAAATCATCAGTGCAGGCAACTACACCGATCATTTGAGTGTGGTAGCGGCGGCCAAAAATGGGGCAAAGCTATTAGTGGGATACTCCACAGCGTCTCTTCCCACCCAAGTTCGGGTAGCGGAAGTTGTCAAAGGAAAGAAGGGCAATTCGCTGGTCGTTGGTCAGGAACTAACCAAACTTAACACACACCTGGCGAAAAAGCCGATGACAAAATCGGAAGTGATTACCTGGACAGGTGCCCTGGAGGAGGAAGTAACAGGCATTCTCTATTACCCAACCGACTACAAAGCCGGCAAGAAATACCCGCTCATCGTAGCTATTCACGGTGGCCCGTCGGGTGTGGACATGGATAGATGGGCCGATCGCTGGGGATATTATCCTCACCTGATGGCCGAGAAGGGCGTGTTTACCCTCAAACCCAACTACCATGGTTCATCCAACCACGGACAGAAATTTGTCGAGTCCATCAAAGGACACTACTACGAATACGAACTGCCAGACATCATCAATGGCATTAAACTGCTCAACGAAAAGGGATATATCTACGAAGATTCCATGGCAGTAATGGGCTGGTCGAACGGCGCCATTCTTGCCACTATGCTCACTGTTGAGCATCCCCACCTGTTCAAAGTGGCTGCAGTAGGTGCTGGCGATGTGAATTGGACTTCAGACTATGGCAATTGTCAGTTCGGCGTCACATTCGATCAGAGCTATTTTGGTGGTGCGCCATGGGACAACCGCAATGGCAAAACCTACAACGAAGCCTACATCCTAAAGTCGCCGCTGTTTGAAATGGAGAAAGTGAAAACACCCACGCTCATTTTCCACGGCAGCGAAGACAGGGCCGTACCCCGGGACCAGAGCTGGGAATACTACCGGGCCCTCCAGCAAATAGGGCAGGCCGACGTGCGCTTCCTTTGGTTCCCCGGACAGCCGCATGGCTTGCAGAAAATTACCCATCAGCAGCGCAAAATGACCGAAGAAATTGCCTGGTTCGACAAATACCTGTGGGGCAAGCCAGACAAAACCAATGAGGCTTTCAAAAAGGGCAGCCCGCTGGCGCAGCTGATCAGCAAAGAGAAGGCAAAAACGACAAACGGAGCCTACGGCGAAATGGCGAAGGGCAGCCTGATACCCGAAACTGCTGCGACGAAAAAAGATTCAATAGCCATTGGCAAATTTGAAGTGACCAATGCACAGTTCAAAGCCTACAGCACCGAGTTCAGCTTCCCGGCCGGGCAGGACAATTTCCCGGCGGTGGTGAGTCTGGAGCAGGCGAAGGGCTACGTCTCCTGGCTAAGCACTCAAACCGGCCAAACCTACCGGTTGCCCTCAACGGGTGAAGCCAAAAAGCTGCATGAATTGGCGCTCAAGTCGGCTGCGAAGGAAAATACGCTCAACTACTGGGCAGGCTACGACATCACCATCGACGACCTGACCGACTTCAAAGCAAAGTTAGCTGAAGTAAAAAGCTCCCTCCTGAAAGAGGCAGGTTCCTTCCCAGCCTCCAAAGTAAAAGAAGCTGAAATCTACGACCTCGGCGGCAACGTGGCTGAATATGCTTCCGATGGAACTACCTACGGTTTTGGTGCCTATGATTTTGCCGATGAAAAGGCTGGGGCAATGGCTGTAGACAAGAGGAGTGTTGGGTTCAGGGTGGTGAGGGAGTAAATACGCCCGCTTTCCGCTTAAATAGGGCTATCACCGTACAAGTTTGGAAATGATCGCCTGTAGGATTAAATTATATTACACATCACCTACCAATCATTTCCTGTTATGACTACCAAAGCCCTCCTGCTGTTCGTCTTTTTTCTTTGCTGTACCCGATTAAGTGCCCAACCCGGATGGATTTGGCCGGAAGATTCAACCAAAGCTGCCAAAGCAAAAGAGTACTATGCGCTCTATTCCGACCTGTCAAAGCTGGGCAATTCTGAGGAAGCACTGCCATACCTTGAGTGGCTGCTTACAGAAGTGGCGAACTTGAATGTGGGCCTTTACATTGGTGCTGCCAAAACTTATGAAGACCTGGCAGAAAAAGCGGAGGACGCAGCAATTAAGGTGTCTTACCAGGAAAAGGTATTGGCCATCTACGACAAACGCATAGAGTACTTCAACCATGAAGGAGACGTGCTCAACCGAAAGGCATTTTCAGCCTACAAATTCTACAAGGACAACAAAGCGAAATACCCGCAGCTGATTGAATTGTTTGATAAGGCAAACAGCCTAAATGGAGTGGCAGCATTTGACAATAATCTGATCGCCTTTATGGACGTGCTAAAAAGGTCGAAATTGACTGGCGGTGCAATTTCCGACGAAGAGGTACTAGAGTACTATGACAGGATCAGCGAAATTCTTGAGGCAAAGATTGCCAAGGAACCATCGGAGTGGTTGATAAAAATACAGGAAACGATTGACCAGATTCTCATCGAAATTGTTCCGCTGGATTGCAGTTTTGTGGAAAATACCCTGGGAAGTAAACTGAAAGAAGATCCCTCGAACCTGAAGATGGCAAAGAAGGTTTTTCATCTTTTGCTCACAGGCAAGTGCACAAACAGTCCTCTCTTCTTTGAATCCGCCAAAATCATCCAGGACGAAGCTCCATCCTATGGTTTTGCCAGAATTCTGGCGGCAAAAAGAGCTGCTGACGATGATCATGAAGCTGCACTAAAATACTACAACGAGGCGCTAAACCTCACCGATGAAAATGAAAAAAAGGCTGAGACGTCGCTGGACATTGCCCGGATTTATGCAGCTCAGGAACAAAAGGCGATGGCTCGAACACATGCGAGAAAGGCACTCGGATACCAGGAGGAAATGCCTGAAGCCTACAACCTGATAGGCAACCTTTACTACCATAGCTATGAAGACTGCAAAGAAGGTGTGAGCCGGGTGAAAGACAGGGCGGTTTTCATCGCAGCGTACGACATGTACCGGAAGGCAGGCAACTCAAAAGGAATGGAGGAAGCGAAAAGCCAGTTCCCTTCTATAGGAGAGATATTCGAAGAAGGAATGCAGGAAGGAGATAAAATAACCCTGAGTTGCTGGGTAAAGGAAAGTGTCGTATTGCAGAAAAGATAGTCAACATCATTTTTATCCTCTCCTACAACAGGCGAGTGATCGGTTATCAATTTCCGTATTGACTACCAACCAATCACTGTTTACCATTTACCTCCTCACACCCTCTTCATCACCAAACAAACCCTTGCCGGTAAATATACACTCAGGAAGTGTTCTCCATACAGGTTCACTGTTGGATAAGTCATTTTGTCGTCCACTCTTCCGAAACCTCCGAACTTGGCATGGTCACTGTTGAGCACGATTTTGTAGTCACCACCCTGCGGCACTTTGAACCTATAGTCTGGCACTGAGTTTTGTCCATGAAAGTTGAACAGGAAGATCAGGTTCTTGCGCTCAAAAATGATGACCTTATTGGTATCATCCATATTGAGCTGCTGAGCCGGTAGGCTGTCGGGAATTGCCTCCGCAGTAGCCAGGTGCACCATGGCTTCGTCAAAACTGTTGAGGTACTGATAGCGCAGATCGGCATGATCCACAAGGCTCCACTGCCTGCGGGCATATTTGTAGCTCCAGCCATTGCCCTCCCTCGGGAAGTCGACCCACTCAGGGTGCCCAAACTCATTACCAATAAAGGTCAGATAGCCTTCACCGCCCAAAGACAGAGTAAACAACCGTAGCATTTTGTGCAGCGCAATGCCCCTGTCGATGATCAGACTTGGAAGTTCCTTGTGCATGTGGGTGTACATCTCCTTGTCCATCAGCCAAAAGGCGAGCGACTTATCACCCACAAGGGCCTGGTCGTGCGACTCGGCATAGGCGATGTTTTTCTCCCCAAACCGTCGGTTCTGCAGCGTACTCCACATCTCGTGGATATTCCACTCTTCATCGGTTTTGTGCTTCAGCAACTTGATCCAATAGTCAGGAATGCCCATGGCCAGCCGATAGTCGAAACCAAGGCCGCCTTCTTTCGTCGGTCGGCAAAGGCCAGGCATGCCACTCATGTCTTCGGCGATAGAAATAGTGCCTTTTTTGGAGTGGATAATTTCGTTGGCCAACTGTAGATAGGTGAGTACATCCCAATCGACCCCAGCAGCGAAATATTTGTCGTAGTGGTCGAAGCTTACGTTGCCATGATGGAAGTAGAGCATCGACGTAATGCCATCGAAGCGGTATCCATCAAAATGAAACTCCTCCAGCCAGTATTTCACATTCGACAACAAAAACTGCTTCACCTCCCATTTGCCATAATTGAATAGCATGGAATCCCACTGCTCGTGAAAGCCCCGGCCCCCTTCATGGAAGTATTGTGTTTGGGTGCCATCGAGCTTGTTGAGTCCTTCGGCAATATTCTTCACGGCATGAGAATGCACAATGTCCATGATCACTGCTATGCCCATTTCGTGCGCCTTGTTCACCAAATAGCGCAAGTCGTCCGGTGTACCGAAGCGGCTGGTGGGTGCAAAATAGTTGCTCACATGATAGCCAAAGGAGCCGTAGTAAGGATGCTCCTGCACGGCCATCATTTGTATGGTGTTGTAGCCCAGCTTTTTGATCCTCGGCAAAGTAAGCTCAGCAAACTCCCGGTACGTACCCACTCCCTCCTTCTCCTGAGCCATGCCCACATGGCACTCGTAAATAATCGGACACTTGCTGGCAGCCACCGATGAAAACTTGGCATCCGACCATTTGAATTTTTTTGCTGGCTTATAAACGCAAGCAGAGAAATCATAAGTGGTAGGATCCTGCACAACGTAGGTGGCATAGGCTGGAATCCTATCCATTTCGCCTGCCTCAGATTTCACGTGCACCTTAAACTTAGTGCCGTCCTGAAATTTCTCGCCCTTCTTTTCTTCAGCAATGAAAATCTCCCAAATGCCTTCCTTGTTTTTCTTCAGCTTGTGCGCCTCTCTGTCCCATCCGTTAAAGTCGCCCACCACTGAAAGCGCATGGGCGGCAGGCGCCCACTCACGATACCACCAGCCGTCGGCCTTGTCGTCGTAGGTAAGGCCAAAATACTCGTAGGCCGAGGCAAATTGATCCAAAGAGCCGGAAGCTTTTTTGATATCCCCCATGGCTGCATTGAACCTTTCGATCCTATTACTCACCTCTTCAGCATAAGGTTCCAGCCAGGGGTCATTTTTAACAAGTATCGGAGTGGTAGTCTTTTTGGCCATAGTTGCGGGGTGTTTTAAATAAAGAAGTCAGGCATGAGGTTGGCAGAAGGGTCGACAGCATAACCAGCGAGATCGGTAATGCCCTCCGCCTTCAACACTTCATCGTCAATATAGAAATTGCCGGTGGCTTCTGATGACTTTCTCCTTAAAATATAATAAGCAGCGTCGGCCAGTATCTCCGGTTTCCTCGATTGATTCACCATCTGATCACCTCCCAGCAAGTTCTGCACGGCAGCGGTGGCGATGGTTGTTCGGGGCCACAAAGCGTTAACAGCAATATTATCCTTTTTAAACTCCTTGGCCATGCCCAGCACACACATGCTCATGCCAAACTTGGCCATGGTGTAGGCCACGTGAGGCGCAAACCAGCGAGCCTCCATGTTGAGCGGCGGCGACATATTCATGATGTGTGCGTTCTCTGCCTTTTTGAGGTAGGGAATGCACGTCTTCGACATCAAAAAAGTGCCTCTGGTATTTACCTGATGCATGAGGTCGTATCGCTTCATTTCGGTGGCCAGCGTTGGTGTAAGGCTAATGGCACTGGCGTTGTTAATCAGTATATCGATCCCGCCAAACGTCTCCACTGCCTTCTCCACCGCGGCCTGCACCTGGTCTTCAAAGCGGATGTCCACCATCAACGGCAAAGCCTTACCTCCCGCCTGTTCGATTTCCTCGGCTGCAGTATAGATAGTGCCTGGCAGTTTCGGATGAGGTTCGGTTGTTTTGGCTGCGATTACAATATTGGCACCTTCACTGGCCAATTTTTTGCCTATGGCGAGGCCAATTCCTCTGCTGGCACCGGTGATAAAAACTGTTTTATTCTTAAAATATGTCATATATTTATGGGTTCGATCTGCATCATTTAGAAAGGGGTAACGTTATTGTTTAAATTAAGGGAATTATTCATAATTTAAGAATGATTGTAAAGAATAACTCCGCAACGTTGCTTCAATAAATAATTCGTTCAAGTAGACGCTCGCAAAACGCCCGCACAATGAGTAAATTTCAAAGACGCCTCTTTATACCTACGCTGCTAGTACTGGCCATCGGCTGGTTTGGTTTTTCCAGCTACAGCGACAAATTTTTTCAAATAGCCAAAAATCTCGATTTGTTTGCTTCCATCTACAAGGAAATTAACACCTACTATGTGGATGATGTGAACCCAAACAGGTTGATCAAAACAGGTATTGATGCGATGCTGGAAAGCCTCGACCCCTATACAGTATATATTCCTGAAGACGACATAGAAGACTTCCGCACCATGACAACCGGTGAATACGGGGGCATAGGTGCAAGCACAGAATTTCTTGAAGGACACCACACCATCATCATGCTGCAGGAAGGTTACCCTGCTCACAAAGCTGGCTTGCAAATAGGTGACCAAATTCTGAGCATCAATGGCATTGAAGTAGAACAAAAAGAAAGCTTCGATTTGGGCAAGCTGCTCAAAGGGCAGTCAAGAACAAACTTTGGCATCACCGTTAACCGATACGGCAAAAAGGAGCCAATGGTGTTTCAGGTGGATCGTGAAAAAATCACCATTGACAATGTGTATTACTCAGGCATGGTGAATGAGAATATTGGGCTGATCAAATTAACTGAGTTTACAACACATGCCGGGGACGAAGTAAAAAAGGCGGTGATCAAATTGAAGAAAGAAGGCGCCACTTCTATTATTCTTGACTTAAGAGACAACCCGGGCGGGCTACTGCACGAGGCAGTTAATATTTCGAATATTTTTCTTCCCAAGGGCAAAAAAATAGTTGACACAAAAGGCAAAATCACCGACCTCAACAGAACTTATAAGACACTGGATGAGCCGGTGGACACTCAAATCCCATTGGCCATTCTTACCAACAGCGGCAGCGCATCGGCTTCCGAAATTGTGGCTGGCGTTATTCAGGACTTCGACAGAGGCGTTTTGATTGGCGAAAAGACTTTTGGAAAAGGACTCGTACAATCCACACGCCCGCTGAGCTACAATGCCCAGCTCAAAGTCACTACCGCCAAATACTATATCCCTAGCGGCAGATGTATTCAGGCATTGGACTATGCTCACCGCAATGCCGATGGCACTGTCAACAAGCTGCCTGATTCTTTGAAAGTAGCATTCAAAACCGGAAATGGCCGGGTGGTATATGATGGCGACGGGTTGGATCCTGACGTGGTGGTTGAGGTAGAAGACTATCCAAGCATCGCACTTGTATTGTCTTCCAAAGGCTATCTGTTCCAGTATGCCACGCTTTACCATTACCAGCATCCACAAATTTCGGCCGCCAGAGAGTTTCAGCTAAGCGACTCCGACTACAACGATTTTCTAAGTTGGGTTCGTAAAAAGGAGCTTTCTTACGAAACTTCCGTGGACAGGGCTTATCGTCACCTGCTTGCCGCAGCCAAGAGAGACAAGACCTACGCCAGCCTTGAAGACCAACTCGGATCCCTGGAAGAAAAAATCAATGCGCTGAAAGAAAAAGACCTCACCAAGTTCAAAGACGACATCAAAGGGCTGTTGGAGCAGGAAATCATTACCCGCTACTACCTGCAAAAAGGGCTCATCGAAGTGACCTTCCCCGACGATCCGGATATTCAAAAGGCGATTCAGGTGCTGAATAACCCTGCTGAGTACAAAAGAATTTTAGGCTGAAAAACTTTTTAGGTAATTCTATGTAACCTTTCTCTCCGACCAAGGTTTTCCCGCCGAACATGAATCGATAACCCCAGGTGGTTTGAATGCTTTGGACGACAACTCGCTCATGCTGAAAGTCAAGGCCGGCGATCTTGACAAGATGGCTTTGCTGTATGAGCGACACAACAGAAATCTTTTTGGCTTTTTTTATAAGCTAACCGGCAGCGGATCGGTGAGCGAAGACCTTGTGCACAATGTCTTCTACCGAATGCTCAAGTACCGCTACACCTTTACGGAGGACACCTCCGGCAGTCATCGGTTTACTGCCTGGATGTATCACCTGGCAAGGAATGTAAACGCCGACCATTTCAAAAAACAAAAGAAGGTTTCTTACACCGACGACATGGAGCCCTGGGAAAGAAAGCTCAAGGTGGATGAGAATGCGCATTCTCAAATGGCCAAATCGCAAGACCTCGAGCTTTTGCAAAAAGCGATCAAACACCTGGCGCCTGAAAAGCAGGAGATGCTCATCCTCACTAAATATCAGGGGATGAAGTACGAGCAGGTGGCTGACATCTTCGGGATCACTGAAGGGGCAGTAAAGGTGCGGATGCACAGGGTGCTGCAGGAATTGAGAGAGGTTTATTTAAAGCTGGAAAAGGTATAACGTCATGAGCCAGGAACAACTAAAAGAGAAATGGATGGACTACATGAATGGGTCCATCACTTTGCAAGAGTGGGAAAGCTTTAAGAGCCAGGCCGACCCGGCACAGCTATCGGAACTGGAAGGCCTTGAGAAAATCTGGCTGGCCATGGATGAACTCCCTGCCACACCAGAGCCGGAAGCCACGATGGATGAGCGTTTCTACGCTACCCTGAGTGAGTTCCGTAAAGAGGCAACGGCACCAAGAGGGACTGTGAACTGGGCCAGTATTTTGGAAGTCTTGTCGTGGCGAAGGCTGGCACTTGGCATGCTCATTTTCGCCGTCGGGGGTGGTTTTGGATACGTGCTGTCACCTTCTGGTGAGTACAAACAAGAAATCAGCTCTCTTTCCAGCGAAATGAAAGACATGAAGGAAATGATGATGCTGACATTGCTTGAGAAACCAGCCGTTCAGGACCGGCTAAGGGCTGTGAGCTTATCATCAGAGCTGCCAGAGGCAGACAGCAGGGTTATCGAGGCACTTGTTCAAACATTGAATAGCGATGAAAATGTGAATGTGCGAATGGTCACCGTAGAGGCTTTGGCGAGGTTCGGGCGATATCCCGAAGTGCGGCAAGCTTTGGTGAGCTCCATCAGTAGGCAATCGTCGCCCATGGTGCAGATTGCCCTGGCGGAGGCCATGGTAGCGCTCAACGAAAAAGGAGCGGTGGAGGCCCTCAAAGGGCTTTTAGAGAAAGACGACCTGAATGACATTGTGCGGCAAAAAGTACAACAGAGCATTGAGGTATTGACTTAAATACTAATCAAATGAAGAATCTATTGTTAATCATATTCCTGGTTGGCTGCTTCGGCTATGCCCAGGCAACTGAAACAGAAAAAATAAAAATTGAGAAAACGTTGAAGTTTGCAACGCCTTCGCCGGACAATGTGCTTGAGATCTACAACATCAACGGCTCCCTGCAAATTGAAGGCTACGACGGGCAGGAAATTATGGTAACGGCGGAGCTCACCATTTCAGCAAAGACACAGACATTGCTCGAAAAAGGGAAGAGTGAAATGAGCCTCGGTATTTTGGAGGATGACTCTGCCCTGGTACTCTACAATAAGGCACCTTTCATTCACAACGAAAGAATTGAAGGTCCATGCAACTGCCATTGGAATTGGAGCAAGGACGTCGATTATAAATTCAGCTTCGACTTCAAAGTGAAGGTGCCAAGAGGCGTGAATCTGCACGTGCGCACGGTGAACGACGGCTTTATTGCCATCGATGGAATGAACAGCAACGTATCGGCGCATCATGTCAATGGTGATGTTACCCTCACACAAATGGGAGGAAGCGTGGAAGCAAGAACCATTAACGGGGAGCTGCTGGTGCGACATACCAAAGCTCCCGTGGGTGGTAACAGCTATTATTCTCTCAATGGCGATGTGAACGTGTACTACCCAGGAGAGCCCGATGCCGACATTACCTTCAAAAGCTTCAATGGCTCTTTCTATACTGATATGGAAAGGCTGGAAGTAATGCCACCCGCATGGACCAAAGAGGTGACTGAGAAAAATGGCAGCACCAGGTACAAGCTAACACAGAAAAACAACATCAAGGTGGGCAAGGGCGGCAATCTGCTGGCCTTCGAAACCTTCAACGGAGATATTTATGTCAAAAAATCAAAATAATTGGACAATGAAAAAGTTAATCAAATTATCATTTATCGGCCTGTTAGTGGCGGCCATTTCCCTGCCAGCCAAAGCACAGGAGGGAAACAAAGAAACCATTGCTATTCCACTTTCTTCACCTGGTGAAAAAGGTAAGCTTGAGGTAGGCCTGGTCAACGGGTCCATCAATGTGGCCGCCTACGACGGCAAGGACGTGATCATTGAGGCAGTATCCGGTGGTGGTAAAAACGACGACCGGGGCGTGGTAACACCCACTGGCATGAAACGCATCAGCAGCAACCCCATGGAGCTGGAGGCAACCGAGAAAGGCAACACAGTAAAAGTTTCCACCAACTCCTGGGCAGTTACGATGACTTTAAACATCAAAGTGCCGAAAAACTTCGACCTCAAACTGTCAACAGTGAACGACGGCGACATCGACGTGAAAGGGGTTACCGGCGCCCACGAGATCAGCAATGTGAATGGTGAAATCACTATGACGCAGGTGGGTGGGTCAACTGTGCTCAATACCGTGAATGGTGACATCAAAGTGACGCTTGAAAGTGTAAACCCAGAAGCCCAAATGGCTTTTACCACCTTAAACGGCGACGTGGATGTGACATTCCCAGCAGCCGTGAAGGCGACGGCCAAAATGCGCTCCGACAGGGGTGACATCTTCAGCGACTTCGACATGGTGATTGAGAAGTCGGCACCAAAGGTGGACAAGTCTTCGTCCAATGGGGTATATAAAGTATCTATCGAAGACTGGGTATTTGGCAAAATCAATGGCGGCGGAAAGGAATACCTTTTCAAGACCATGCAGGGTGACGTGTATATCAGGAAGAAGTAGTAGAGATAAAAGCGGGACGAAAGCCCGGCGCCAACATGGTGCCGGGCTTTTTTGTAAAAACTGGCGTTATCCCTCCGCCAGGTATTTCTTTTTATACTCAAAAGGCGTCATGCCAGTCACCTTTTTGAAATGCCGGTAAAAATTGGAGACGTTGTTGAAGCCGCACTCAAAGCAGATCACCTCTGTGGGCAGCTTGTCCTCAATAATCGCCCGGCAAACGTTGGAGATCCGTATTTCTGTCAGGAAGTCAGAAAAAGTTTTCTTAGTCATCGTTTTGAAATACCTGCAAAAGGAGGTGGTGCTCAGGTTGGCCAGCGATGCCACCTCCTCCAGGGTGATTTTCTCCTTGTAGTGTGCCAGCACGTAAGAGTAAATTTTTTCCAGCCGCACCATTTCTGACTCGCTGGACAGGTGGCTGAAGGCGTAGGCTGGTGCGATGGTCTCGAATTCGTCAGTTTCTGACAGCACTTTGAGAATGGATAGCAGGTAGATCACCCTGTCGAGGCTTTCGGCATGAGCGGCATCGTCCAATAGTTCAATCAGTCTTGCCTTGCTTTCCCCGTGAATCTTGAGCCCCTTCTTCGCTTTCTCAAAAAGCCTCGGAATAAGGTAGGCTTCCGGCAACGAAAGGAAGTCCTTTCCGAAGCAAGTTGGATGGAAATGCAGCACATAGGCCTCCACCTGCACATTTTCATCCCCTGCGAAATACGCTTCTTTGCAGCGCCAGGTGTGGGGCAGGTTTTGTCCTAAAAAGACCATGTCACCACTACCAAAGTTGGTCACATTGTCGCCAATGTATTGTGTTCCTTCTCCCCTCACGATATAGTGCAGTTCGAGCTCGGGATGGTAGTGCCACAAGGTACCAAAGTTGGGCCGGCTATCGTGTCTGATGCTAAAGGAGTCCTCAGCACCGATGGGTACTTTGTGAAAATGAGGTTTCATAAATACTATGCTGCTCGTTGCTTGCCAAACGATGGCGGCTAGCCTATTTAAGTATAAAGTTGTCACTTTTTATCAGATTTAAAACAGCAACATGTTAAAATCATACAATTTATTGGTAAAAGCAGACAGTGGTTGATCGATTTAAAGACTGATCTTCGTAAGCGTACACTTTCCTTTTGTAAAAGGCGACTAGCAACACTGAAAGATGCACCGAATTAGTACAGTAATTCTCTTTGTTCTCATATGTAGTTTGGTGACAGCCCAGGCACCTGATGTATCGAAGGTGCCTGGCGTTGTTGTCGCTCATAGTCCCGCCTCATCGGGAAAATACATCGGCTCCCCGAGCCTGGCAGTGCTGCCAAATGGTGACTACCTTGCCTCTCACGACTTTTTTGGCCCCAGCTCCAACGAGCATGTGAAAGCCGACTCCAGGATTTACCGGTCAACGAACAGAGGGAAATCGTGGAAATTTGTGACCGAAATTCACGGTGCCTTTTGGTCGAAGCTTTTTGTGAGCGAGGGCAAGTTGTATTTCATCGGCACCGACAGGCACCACGGCCACACCATCATCAGAACATCGGCCGACAACGGCACCACATGGACTGAACCGGTCGACAACAAAACCGGACTGCTGCTGGAAGGCGAATACCACAATGCCCCCGTTCCCGTGATTGAACACAATAGACGGCTGTGGAAAGGCATGGAAAGCGCCATGGGCCCGATCAAACAATGGGGCAAGCGTTACGGGGCCTTTATGATGTCGATTCCTGTGGGACAAGACCCACTGGTAGCCGACAACTGGACGTTTAGCAATACTCTCTACTACGACTCTACCTACCTCGAAGGCAACTTTGGAGGCTGGCTGGAAGGCAATGCCGTTGTGTCGCCCGAAGGAAAAATATTGGATATTTTACGGGTCGACGACCGCTCTACGCTGGAAGAAAAAGCTGCTTTTATTTCTATTAGCGACGACGGAAAAGTGGCAACATTTGACGAAGCAACCGGCTTTGTTCCCTTTCCCGGAGGGAGTAAAAAGTTCGCCATTCGGTTTGACCCAGAAAGTCAATTATACTGGACAATTGCTAATGATGTGCCCGCTGAAGTAAAAGCTGCCAACCAGGGAAAGAACCCGGCCAGCCTGAGAAATACCCAGGCACTCTTCAGTTCCGAAAATCTGCACGACTGGACATTGAGGAAAGTCCTCCTTCAACATGAAGACCCGGTGAACCATGGTTTCCAGTATGTCGACTGGCAGTTTGACGGTAAAGACATCATCTTCCTGTCGAGAACAGCCTACGATGATGGGCAGGGAGGGGCTCACAGAAGCCACGACGCCAACTTTCTAACCTTTCACAGGATCAAGAAATTCAGGAAGAAGTAAGCCTTGCAAAAATGACAGCCATGATACGCAGCCGGTTATATTTTCTGGGAGTAGCTTTAACGCTGGCCGCCTGCGGATCGCCCAGGACACCTGAAATCAATATGAACCTGAAAGAATATCAACTTACTTCCGACGCCAAAGGCCATTATCTAAATCAAAGACAAGCCTTTTCGCCAGACGACCAATGGCTGGTGTACGATAACAGAAACGACGGTTCCCTAATTGGGCTGAACTCCTCTGTTGAAATGGTCAATATTGCCCATGGAGAAGTGAAGCAAGTCTATAGTGCCCCGAACGCTAATGCGTTCGGCCCCGGAGTAGGTGCTGTTGCTTTCAGTCCGAAGCGAAATGAAGTCCTTTTCATCCATGGTCTAAGCAACCACGACGCCACAAGGCCTTACGACTTTACCCGGCGCACCGGCCTGGCTGTTGACCTCGGCAAGAACAACCAGCTTGTCAGAAAGGACGCCCGTGACGTAGTTCCGCCCTTCACTCCGGGGGCGCTGAGAGGCGGTACGCACGCTCACTCTTACAGTGGCGACGGCCGATGGGTCAGCTTTACGTATAACGACGACGTCATCGCAGAGCTGTCCAAAACGGATTCCTCAAAAAAAGACCTGAGAAATATCGGTGTCATGATCGACAAGGGGCCGGTGGCAGTAGAAAGTGAAACAGCCGAAAGCTTTGGTGGTACCATGTTTTCAGTGATCGTCAGCGAAACCACCGAAAGTCCCCGGCCAGGCAGCGACGAAATAGAAAAAGCCTATGAAGAAGGCTGGATCGGAACAAATGGCTATGTGAAAGCGGACGGTAGCCATGTCAGCAAGGCGCTGGCTTTTTTGGGTGACACAAGGGCTGCCAATGGCAAGCTCGTGGCAGAAGTATTCATTGTAGACCTGGACACCAACCTGGCAATGGCTGATCGTGAAAGGCCTTTGGAAGGTACCACCACACAACGTCCTTTTCCCCCGGCAGGTGTCAGGCAAAGAAGGGTCACTTACACCACCGACCGGAAAAATCCAGGCGTACAAGGCCCCCGTCAATGGCTGCGCTGCCTGCCCGATGGCTCACTGATTTTCTTCCCTATGAAAGATGACAACGGCTTCGTGCAAGTTCATGCTGTTTCACCAAACGGCGGAGAAATAAGGCAAATCACGCACAATGGCTTTTCCCTTGACACCTCGTTCAGCATAAGTGCAGATGGAAAATATTTAGCGTACGGCTACAACCAGGACGTGTACCTCACCAATATTCAAACAGGCGAAACATCGAAGGTATCACCTGACAGGAGCTACGACAGCACTGATCTCGAAAACATCAACTGGTCAAACGAAGGGCATGTGCTGGCTTACAACCGAAAGGTGGTAACCGCTGGCGGCACCTGGTACCAGGTATTCATTTTGAAATAACTTTTTGATAGCAACTATATGACTGGGAACAAAAAATTGAAACAACCCCTCACTGGCATCATTCCACCCATGGTGACGCCTTTGCTCGAAGACATGAGCCTCGACCTGACAGGCCTCAACAAAGTGGTGGAGCATTTGATAGCAGGGGGAGTCAGCGGGTTGTTCATACTGGGCTCCACCGGTGAATCGACAAGCCTTAGCTATGCGGTACGGCATCAGCTGATCAAAGAAACTTGCCGGGCAGCGGCGGGTAGAGTGCCTGTGCTGGTGGGCATTACAGACACCTCGCTGACCGAGAGCCTCAGTCTGGCGGAAGCAGCACATGCGGCCGGGGCGTCGGCAGTAGTAGCCGCACCACCTTATTATTTCAACCTGAACCAAAAGGAGCTCTTCAATTACTACCAAAAGCTGGCCGAAAGCCTTACACTGCCCCTGTTCCTCTACAATATGCCAGGGCTGTGCAAAGTGCACATTGAGGTAGGCACGGCCGTACGCCTTTCCGAGCACCCCAATATCATCGGACTCAAAGACAGCTCTGCCAACTCGGTTTACTTTCAGTCCTTGTATCAGTCGCTGCGAACAAAACCTGACTTCACCTTGCTGGTCGGGCCGGAGGAAGCCATGGCCGAGTCGGTGTTGATGGGGGGCCGCGGAGGCGTGAGCGGAGGAGCAAATATGTTTCCAAAGCTGTTTGTGAAGCTGTACGAGGCTGCCGCACAAAAAGACTTTGCCACGGTGGCCAGTCTACAGGCCATAGTGATGGAGATCAGCAACAGCCTTTATGGTGTGGGCATGTATAGCTCCAGCTACCTGAAGAGCATCAAAACCGCCTTATCCCTGATGAACATTTGCCATAGCCACATGGCTCCGCCACTGGCTGCCTTCGATGCCGCTGAAACAAAACATGTGACGCCTATCATTGAACAGTTTAAATTGACGCTTAAGAAAAGAGACTTACTTTAACCATACCAACGCTCAACTAACACCTACCTACCATGGACTTGCCAATTATTGACCTGGCCATCTTCTTCGTTTACATGCTGCTGATCATCGGCTTCGGCATCTCGTTTTCGTTTCGGAAACGAACCGCCGAAGACTACACCCTGGGTGGCGGCAGATTACCGGCCTGGGCGATTGGCATGTCCATCTTTGCCACGTTTGTCAGCAGCATCAGCTTTTTAGCCTTGCCCGGCAACGCCTACATGGGCAACTGGAACGGTTTTGTCTTCAGCCTTTCCATCCCTTTGGCAGCCATTGTCGCTGTGAAGTACTTCGTGCCGCTTTACCGCAAGCTAAAAAGCGAGTCGGCGTACTACTACCTGGAGCAGCGCTTTGGCCCCTGGGCTGGCACCTACGCCTCCATTTGTTACCTCCTCACACAGCTGGCCCGCATGGGTGCCATCATGTACCTGCTGGCCCTGCCCATGAATGCCCTGCTTGGGTGGAGCATTCCACTGATCATTGTGGTGACAGGCATCAGCGTGATTGTCTATGCTACCCTCGGTGGCTTTGAGGCGGTCGTTTGGACGGACGCCATCCAGGGCATCATCCTGATTGGCGGTGCGTTGGCCAGCCTGCTCGTCATCATGTTTTCTATGCCGGATGGACCGGGACAGGTGTTCACCATTGCCTCCGAAGCCAACAAGTTTAGCCTGGGCAGCTTCGACTTCGATTTTACGACGTCCACCTTCTGGCTGCTGCTGATTTATGGGCTGTTCATCAACCTGCAAAACTTCGGCATCGACCAGAACTACGTGCAGCGCTACCTCAGTGCCCGCACCCAAAGAGAAGCGGAGAAATCGACCTGGCTGGGCAGCCTCCTGTACGTACCAGTGTCCCTGCTTTTCTTTTTTATCGGCACGGCCCTGTTCGCCTACTACCAGGCTCAGCCCGACCTGCTACCCACCGAACTGCAAGGTGCAGGTGATAAAATATTTCCCTACTTCATCGTCACGGGCTTGCCTGCCGGCGTCACCGGACTGCTCATCGCCTCCATTTTTGCAGCGGGCATGAGTACGGTTTCCACCAGCATTAACAGCTCCGGCACGGTCATCCTGTCCGACTTCTATAAGAAGTTCTTCAACAGAACACCTTCCCAAAAAGAGTCGATGCGGGTGTTGCTCACTGCCTCCTTTGCGATGGGCGGCACCAGCATTTTTGTGGCCCTGGCCCTCAATGGCGTGACCAGTGCGCTTGATGCGTGGTGGGCGCTGTCATCCGTCTTCAGCGGAGGTGTCCTCGGACTCTTCCTTTTGGGCGTGATCTCCAAAAGAGCCAAAAGTGTGCATGCGGCTATTGGTGTGGTAGTAGGTGTGCTCGTGATTATGTGGTTGAGCCTGTCCCCTGTATTCTTCACCTCCGACGGCTGGCTGGCCTTCAAAAGCCCCTTTCATGCCAACCTGACCATCATTTTGAGTACGACGGCAATATTTTGCGTGGGGTTTGGGTTGACAGCTCTTGTGAAGAAAGAACGTTAACAATCAGTCCAGAAAATAGCACATCCGGACATTTTCTGGTTAAATTTACTTGATGGCACATATACCAGCAGCAACCGACTCGGAAGCAAGTAGCAACCTAACCAGGTTTGCCAAGCTGAATTTTGTCGCCAAAACAGTCTATCAGTCTAATCCAGAGAACCCCCCTAAAGCGTTTATGGATATTTCGAGCAAAGAGGTAAAGGCTTTTCTACAAAGCCTCTATGATCATGAGGTGAAATATATGCTCGTTGGCGGAATTGCTACAGTTTACCATGGCTTTGTCAGAACCACTCAGGATCTGGACTTATGGGTGCAAGAGGTGCCTGAGAACAAACAACGCCTCGTAAATGCGCTGAAAGCCATTGATGTCGCAGGAGCAGAAAACTACTTAACCGTGCCCATGATACCAGGCAGGTCAACAATCAGCATTGGCGATGACAGGTTTGTGGCTGATTTTATGGGCTACACCAAAGCTTTCAAGCCAGAGGATTTTGAGGCATGTTATGCCAAAGCAAGAAAAGGGCACTTCGACGAGACGCCGATAACTGTCATCCATATCAACGACCTGATCAAAGAAAAGACACTCTGCGGGCGACCTAAGGACCTGCTTGATGTGACCGAGTTGGAGATGATAAAGAAGAATAAAGCTTAAGGTGACCCCCTACAGTTATCGTATGTGTCTTCACACATGATAACTGACTCTTACCCGCTAATCCAGCACTTCCATCCATTTATCCGACTCCGCATATTCCTTAATGATCAAATTCCGTTGCTCCAAAAGGTTCTGCATATACCTCTTAAGCACAATCGAGTCAAATACTTTCCCAAGGATGCCAAGTGGCGAATCATAATCAAAACAGTCCCGCATTTCAGTTTTTCCATCAACATCCCTGAAGTGGTGTTCATGACGAAATCTCTTGAAAGCACCCTCCAGCATCTCGTCCACAAAGAAATTCGGTGATTCAAATTCCGTGATCTTTGTTGTCAGCGTTTGCCTGATGCCAAAGTGCCTCGCCCTCCAGGTCACTGTTTCACCCAAACCAATAAGGCCCGAAGTCACGCCCGCTATCGCTTCCTCGCCCGTTTGACTGGTGGATATTTTATGCAGGTCTATACTTCTCGAAAGGTCAAAGCATCTTTGAACTGGAGCTCCTATCTCTAACTTTAGCGTTATTGTTGGCATTGTCGAAAGTTGAACAATTATTAGCACACAACGACAGCGGGTAGTCTACCCTAAGCCTCAAGATAGCAGACGCTACTCTGTTTCTAGTTATCCTCCACTTTTTAAGAATTTTTCACGATACAACTGAATAACTTCATTTTCGATGCCTCCCAAAATAATATCACCTTTGAATTTAAGGTACATGTCAAAGTCCAGCTTGTCAATGTCCTCCTGAAAAAGAATTTTTTCGCATTGATTGTCAACGAAGTCTGGTCCTATGAAATAAACTACAAAAAAGCCGTTATAGTCCTCTCTGACTCTAAGAAGGTTGATTTTAAAATCATCAAGGATCATGTCTTCATCTGCATAATCTGCCTCGACGCAAAATTCTAACAGTTCAGTAACGTCCAGCGGTGGCCGCCCAAATTCATTGCAAAATGCTTCGATAGAGCTGGTAATTCTTTGTTTCAACGGGTTCTTGTAATCAAGGTCTTTGATGACTTTGAAATAATTTGGGTTGTCAGATCCAGTCTCGCTCTGCGAGCAAGAAAAAAAACTGTGAAAACCACATACGAAAATCAGAAGCCAGACCTTTTTCATTTTGATTATGAAAGGTTTATCGGATAAATATACAAGCAAATTCAATGCGTAGGCACTCCCCATCTCGCAAGGGTCTCCCCCGGCCGGCAGACTTGTGAGTTTCTTCTATCGGCGTCTCGCCGCTTTACCGTTTCTGGGTGTGTCTTCACACCCGCCCACAAATCACCGTCCTCGTTTGTGTCTCCACACTCAACTTAATTCACCCGCTCCGCCACCACCAACACTTTCCCACTCCCCACCGTTACTCCCATCACAAGACCCTGCTCCCCCTCTTTCTGCTTCAGCCTCTTTTGCAGCTCTGCCGCCTCCAGTGGAAAGTTCTTGCTCATCACATGGGCTTTGGCAAAAGGCAGCCTTAAGCTCTTCAGCCCTTTCGAAGAAAAGGGCAGTACCTCCAACACCCTGAACGTCCGGCCGGGGAAGTCCTCCACCAGCTTGGCGGAAGTGTACAAATGCGTATTCACATGCAGCTTACCGAGTCCGTACCGGGCTGCCACTGTTTTAAAGGCTCCAGCCTTAGTAACGGCCACATTGGGGTCATAAAGGTAGGTCTGTACACCAGCCAACGTCACTTCGGCAGTAGCCTCCTCTTCCGGATCAAACACAAACTGCTACTCCTTCCCCTGCAGCAAATGAACTGCCTCAATCTGCAACGGCTGCGTTACCCTCCACTCCCCACAGTCACCCTTCCGAAAAAATTTCCCTCTTCGGTTAGGTAACACCCTATGACCAGAAAGTGGCCGGCAAAAAACTGCATAAGAAAGTCAAAAAAAGCAGCCTTCTCAAGACAAAAATTATCTTACAATAGCTATTATTGGCCTTTCAATTTGAAATTACATGAAAAAGCCGCTGCTATTACTGATTCTATCAATTCTGTCATTTCCACTTTTCAGCCAAAAAAGCTTCACTGATGGATTTATAGTCACTCTGGCGGGAGATACCATCAAAGGAAAGATCAACGAGAAGGATTTTTACCTCAACTTCTCTCAGTGCCAGTTCAAGGCCGAAGTAGGAGATAAGGCTGTAAAGTATGAACCTGGTGATATTTCAGGTTTTAGCATTGAAGGTCTCAACTTTTTCGTTTCCGAAAGTATCACGGAGGTGGATCCTGACCGGCCTAAGAAATTTATAGAGGTGCTGGTAGTTGGGCAAACCTCTTTATATATGTACAAAGAGCATTTCATTTTCAAAAAGGACACGCTCTCCTACATAGTGCTTGAGGCAACTCCGATGATACGGGAACAGAATGGTGTATATACCAATGCAAAAGCCAACCTTGTGCACTATGGTATTCTCAACTATTTGTTTCAAGATTGTCCAGAAATTAAGCTTTCTCCCTCATCTACAAATGTCAATCGTGATAAACTCATCGCTCTGACTAAACAATACAACACCTGCCGAGGATCAGACTACGAGGTAGTTTTCAAAAAGAAACCTATTTTCAGGCTTGCGCCTTCTGTGTACACCGACTTTGGGCAGATGCAGATGAAATTCGATTATTCAGGTAACACCACAGGGGACGAAACCTTGCTAGGCAGTGGCCCTATAGAAAGTTCGATTCGCCAAACCGGTTTTGCCATCGGTATATTACTTCCGAGAATTAGCGAGAGGTTGATGGTAGAGATAGGGATGAACTTCTCGCAATTTGACTATTCGTTTTTGCATAACGTACCATATGTTTTCCCAAATGGAAACATTGCGGAAGCTGTTAATGATGTAGTTATCGACGGAAAAATGACAAAAATCCCTCTGGTAATCCACTATGAGCTATTCTCAAAAAGTAAAATCACACCATATATCCGGGCGGGCATGGTTCTTAGATCAATGAAATACGGGGGCGATGTTAGTCGAAAACGGTACGTACAATATGAAGGCTACTACGATGAAGAATATTACGAGTTTGAGCCGGCAAGCCCTCAGCCTGGTTTTCTGGCTGCTGCTGGTCTGGAAGGAAAGCTTGGGAGGCATATAGGTATTTTTGCTCAGATGCAAGCGAATGTATTTGGTGACGCTGGCCGGTACGATAATATTGATGACAGCCAGATAAAGAGCAATCTCAGTTTTAAAATGAACAGGAAAGACTTTTTGGTAGGCTTTGGTGTCAGGGTTCGTTAGCCCCTCCCATCCCCCAAGGCCCCCAGTCGAGCAAGCTTGTGAGTTCCTCATTTCGGCCTCTCGCCGCTCAACTGATGTTTTCGGGTGTGTCTTCACACCCGCCCACAAGTCCTCGTGTGTGTCTCCACACTCGACTTAATTCACCCGCTCCGCCACCACCAACACCCTTTCCCCGTTCCCCACCGTTACTCCCATCACAAAACCCTCCTCGCCCTCTTTCAGCTTCAGGCGCTTTTGTAACTCTGCCGCCTCCAGGGGAAAGTTCTTGCTCATCACATGGGCTTTGGCAAAAGGCAGCTTCAAGCTCTTCAGTCCCTTCGACGAAAAAGGCAGCACCTCCAGCACCCGAAACGTCCGGCCGGGGAAGTCAGGCTTGAGTGTGTCAGAAGTATACAAATGTGTATTCACATGCAGCTTGCCCAGCCCGTGCCGGACCGCCACTGTTTTAAAAGCTCCGGCTTTGGTAATGGCCACATTGGGGTCGTAAAGGTAGGCCTGCACACCAGCCAACGTCATTTCGGCAGTCGCCTCCTCCTCCGGATCAAACACAAACCGCTGCTCCTGCCCATGCAGCAAATGAACCGCCTCAATCTGCAACGGCTGCGCCGCCGCTCCGCACTCAAACAGCACCTCCTTGCATTCGTTGTTCACCGCCAGCACCGTCACCTTGCGCACGGCGCCCAGGTCACGAATACCCTGGCGGATGTCTATCATCGGCGAGGCCTTGATCAGCACCGTGGCTGCTCGTTTCAACAACTCCGGCAGTAACTGCACCACATCGGGGGTACTGTCGCTAAAGCCCATGGCCCGCTTGTGGCCCGCCCGGCGGTCGGGGTCGATATATATAAGGTCGAAATGGTCAGTAGTGCCAGCCAGAAAAGCCTCGGCAGTGCTTTGCACCACCTGCAGATGCCCAACGCCCAGCACACTAAAATTGTGGCTGGCCAGCGCACACCTTTCGGCGTCGGCCTCCACATACACCCCTTTTTCAAAAGACTGGGAGAAAAAAAACGTGTCCACGCCCGTGCCCCCGGTCAGGTCGGCGAAGGACTGGCCCGCCCAGCGAGCCGCTTTGAACCGGGCCGTTGTTTCCGACGAGCACTGCTCCAGCGCTACACCATGGGGAAAAATAATGCCATCACGGCTCAGCCAGGATGGCAATTTGTCTTTGGCCTTTTGTCGGGCCTTCAGTTGTGATGCCAGCAGGGACGCACTTACGCCCCCAGGCAGGTGCCTTTGCAAAGCAAGCTTCGCCGGACTGTCCGTAGCATGGGCCTTCAAAAAAGCCTGAACGTCCGGTTGGCTCAGCGCTTCAATCAAAACACCAGATTGGCCTCCACCAGGTACTCAGCAATCTGCACCGCATTCGTAGCAGCTCCCTTGCGCAGGTTGTCCGCCACAATCCACATATTGATCGTGTTCGCCTGCGACTCATCCCTGCGGATCCGGCCTACAAACACCTCGTCTTTGTTATGCGCCCAAATCGGCATCGGGTAAATATTCTTCGATGGCTCATCCTGCAGCACCACGCCCGGCGTGTGGCTCATCAGGTCACGCACCTCAGCCAGGTCAAAGTCCTTCACGAACTCCACGTTCACCGCTTCGCTATGGCCGCCTACCGTAGGCACCCGCACCGTAGTTGCCGTCACTTTGATGCTGTCATCGCCCATAATCTTGGTGGTTTCCTTCACCATCTTCATCTCCTCTTTGGTGTAGCCATTGTCGAGGAACACGTCAATGTGAGGCAGCACATTCATATCTATCGGGTGAGGGTATACCTTCGGCTCTGATTTTCCGGCCCTTTCGGCCATCATCTGATCCACGGCCGCTTTGCCCGTGCCCGTCACCGACTGGTAGGTACTCACCACCACTCTTTTAATGCCATACTTCTTATGCAACGGTGCCAGCACCATCACCATCTGAATAGTGGAGCAGTTGGGGTTGGCAATAATGCGGTCGTCGATGCGCAGGGTGCTGCCATTGATCTCCGGCACCACCAGCTTTTTGGAGGGGTCCATCCTCCAGGCCGAGGAGTTGTCGATCACAATGCTGCCCGCCGCCTCAAACTTAGGCGCCCACTCCAGCGACGTGCTGCCACCGGCCGAAAAAATAGCGATATCCGGTTTTATGTCCACCGCCGTTTGCATCCCAATCACGCTGTAGTCCTTGCCCTTGTATTTTATTTGGGTGCCCACACTGCGTTCGGACGCTACCAGGTACAACTCATCAAAGTGGAAGTTCCTTTCTTCCAGCACTTTCAACATCTCGGAGCCCACAAGCCCTGTGGCCCCTACTACCGCTAATTTCATTGTATGTAATTTTTGAATACTGAGGTGCAAAAGTAAAAGAAATCATTAAAGCCCAGCGAGTTTGGGCCATGATAATGCGGGAAATATCGGGTGATTTTTTGTGGTTGCTGACGCACCTAAGCTCCCAGCCCCACGTCATTTCGTAGTGCAACGGAGAAATCCCCCCGCCAACAACATTCCGTTTGAAAGTCACAAAAACCGTTTGGCGGGGGTCGGGCTATCCGCTGCAAGTCCTCACCGCCAAAGGGGCGATTCCGGGCTTTCCGCTGCTATCCCTCACGCAGAGGAGATGATTGCATTCACCACCAAAGCAGAGGATGCGCCACCACCTCCATAACAGTCGTCACTTCGCAGTG
The DNA here is from genome assembly GCF_902498805.1 of Imperialibacter sp. EC-SDR9. Classification (GTDB taxonomy): domain Bacteria; phylum Bacteroidota; class Bacteroidia; order Cytophagales; family Cyclobacteriaceae; genus Imperialibacter. Next base: position 112,138 of record NZ_LR701578.1, read on the forward strand.
AAACGGAGAAATCTCCATGACCTATAGCCGAGCCTATTACACCTCCTGCCATCATCAAGGGGATGCCTCCCTCGTTCCTCGGAATCGGCATGACGTTGGTTTGGTGAGGGTGGAGGTGACCAATAGTCTCAATCGGCAGGCTACAGATCACAAAGGGCCACGCTCGCAACCGCATTTCGACTGGCAGGCCCACTTACCTGGGTTTATATACCGTACCTACGGCACTCGCAGGACATTCGCATGTGACTCAGAGCTTACCGCTGTTCCGTCCCTACGGGACTCTTGCTCTGTGTCCCTCCTTCGCTCTGCGGTAAACTTCATTGCTACTGGGGTGCCTCCCAATTCGTTTCAGCAAGCTTGCCATAAGCGTGGAGACCAAGGCACAAACCCGCCGGAAGGAATCTAACCGATTTTCAACTTCCGAAGAGCCAGGTACTGGAATATATTAAGGTTTCGGAGCCTTCAGCTTTGTTTTTTCAAAGTACTCCATCAATTGCTCATAGGTCATCCCTTTAATCTCTTGTGAGATTTTGTCTTTAATCCCCCTGAAGGTCTTTACGGTATCAAAGTCCTTTTCTTGGGCCTTAGTCTTCGCTTTCATAACCTACAATTTCTTTGGGTGAATGAATATTTAGGCTCGGTTAGTCAAATCTACTAAAAACGAGAGAGGTTAGGAAGAGCGACCTTCTGAGCAGGCTTCGAGGGTAGACTCTCGTCTTCATCGGATTTCAAATGCCGTACCTACGGCACTCGCAGAACATTGGCATGGGTTCCGGGGCTTACCGCTATTCCGTCCCTACGGGACTCACGCTCTGCGCTTCTCCTTGTCCGCCGAAGCCTTTGGCGTAGGTGGCCTTTGTCCGCCGAAGCCTTTGGCATCGGAGGATTTCCTCTGCGGCAAACTCCATCACTTATTGCGTGTCCTTCTGTAAGCTCCCCTGAATGAAGGACTTCCCATACATGAAATTAAGCTTCCTATGCCACCCCTAGGTATGCTCCAGGCGAAGTCGGGCCGGGGACAACGTTGCATAGATCAATAAGCCCAAAACAACGAGCATACCGGCCGCCAGATGAGAAGTCATGTTGCCGGAAGCAACAATGCGGTTCGACTCGTCAATAAGTTTTTGGGCTTCATGAAGCTGGAGCTGAGTTAAACCATTTAAGCTTGCCAGTATCGAGTCGTAATGTTTGGCCAGCTCCAGGCTCAGTGCGTCCCTTTGTATGGGCGACGCACCGCTAATAAACTGGTTCTCAAACTGCTGAGATAGCCTGATATAGTCCTTGAGCTTCAACAACTGTACTGATTCATCTGCCGTGAGGTAGGTGGCCTCGTACTTATTCATTAGTTGCTGAATAGTGTCATTTGCCAGTATGCTTTGTTCCAGCATACGGTCGTCGTTGCGGTCGATCAGCATCTTTTTTTCAAAAATCTTGTGCGAAAGCTGATACAAGTGAGTTTCTGCTACCAACCGGTCCATATAAATGGACGACATGGCGGCCTGAACCTCGGAAAGATGCCTCTTATGCACAAATGTGAGTAAAAGCATGACGACCAGCACCCCTACCAGGGCAAGACCAACATTGCTTTTTTTACTAAGTATCTTTTGCCACCTCATAACATATTAGTTTAATGGTTTAACTCAAATGGTTTCGATTTTCACCCACCCGCCTTTTGAGCTTTTTACAGGTAAAAATATTCGACAGGTTCAGGTTGACGGGTAACCCGGAGAATTTCCATTTCAGCTGATTTCCCCTGTATTTGCCAGGACACTACATGACCAACCTGCCTTCCCAGCAGAGCAGTGCCAATAGAGGAAAACACAGCTATCTTTCGCTCCAGCTCGTTCGATTCGTTTGGATACGTAAGTTTAAGTTCGATTTGCCGTCCCGCACCAATCTCTTTTAAAAGCACAATACTGTTCATCGTGACGATACCCTCCGGGATTTGTGATGGCTCAACCAGCTCAGCCTCCATCAAATCTATCAGGAAGCGTTCCACCACCTCTGGCTTTTTTGCACGGTACAGTGCGTAGTACCTGTGAGACATCAATCGTTCGTAATCACTGATCGTTACAATTCTCTTTTCCATAATTTCAATATATTGACGATGTATCATGCACGAAGCGTGCCACGATAAAACCCCCTTTATTCTACCGTAGTGTAGTTTCAATATCTTGATGGTGAGCAAAAAATACCCACTGGGGAATTATTCCTCGCTTCAAATACGTGTTTCCAACAGAAGGACGGGTAAATTGTGGCGAAGTATTTCTAGCTTTGAGCAGAACCTATGAATGAGCAATCGACAGATTTTCAGCTGAAAGAACGGGTAAAGGAATTGAACTGCCTTTATGAGCTTTCCAGAATTGCCTGGGAGCAGCACAACGACCTGAAGGCCATACTCACAAAAACATTGCAGATTTTGCCGGAGGCCATGCAGTATCCCCAGCTTGCTGAGGTTCAAATCAAGGTGAATAAGAAAACCTACGCAACGTCCCGCTTCGGAGCGTGCAGGTGGCATTTGTCGTCGCCCCTGAAAGTGGGGGATGCCGATTATGGCGTTATCAAGGTCGGCTACAGGGAAGGCGAAGGACTCACCGACAAACACTCCGCTTTTTTGCCGGAGGAAGAAAACCTGCTCAAGATTGTGGCCAGTGAGCTTTTGTCGTTTATCCGCAGGGCGGCGGCGGAGGAGGATAAACAAAGGCTAAAAACGCACCTGCAGCATGCCGAGCGACTGGCATTTGTAGGCGAGCTCACAGCAGGCATCGCACACGAGATGAACGAACCACTTGGTAAAATACTCGGCTTCGCTCAGTTGCTTAAAAAAGGAGGGGAGCTGAACTTTCAGCAGCAGCAAGACCTTGAGCGAATCATCAAGGCATCGTTGTATACCCGTGAGATAATAAAGAAGCTGATGATTTTCTCCCGGCAAATGCCCCAGCAAATCGTGGAGGTCAATCTCAACACCACCATCGCCAACACACTGTACTTCATTGATGTTCGCTTTCAGGAGCGGGGCATCAATATTATCCAGCGGCTGGATCCGAACCTCCCCTTGATTGAGGCAGACCCTGTGCAGATGAGCCAGGTACTTGTAAACCTCATCACCAATGCCGTGCATGCCACCTCTGGTGAGGGGAAGATAACCGTAAGCACAAGCCACAAAGCAAAAAATATACTTCTGGAAGTAAAAGATAGCGGCACAGGAATGCCAGCTTCGGTAATGAAACGGATATTTGAACCGTTTTTCACCACAAAACCTCTGGGGCACGGCACGGGGCTTGGGCTGTCGGTAGTGCAGGGCATCATCGATTCGCACGGCGGCAGCATTCGGGTATCAAGCACCAAAGGAAAGGGCTCGAAGTTTGAAATCAGCTTACCCATCAAACAGGCGGCGCAATGAAAAAAGAAAACTCTCCAGCCCATGAGGTGCTGATTGTGGATGACTCGCCCGAAACGGTGGAGCTGATCAGGCGCAATCTCGAATCTGTAGGCTACCATGTGTTCGCTGCAAGCAATGTACAGTCGGCCATCAAGCTTCTGGAAACAATCAGCATAGACCTGCTGATTACCGACCTGAAAATGCCCGGCGAAAGCGGGCTTACACTGGTGCGTCATGTTTCTGAAAACTTCAAGGGGGTGGCCATTCTTGTCATCACCGGGTTTCCATCCATCCAGGGTGCCGTAGAGTCCATCAAAATAGGGGCAGAAGAATACCTTGTGAAGTCTTTTACCGATGAGGAGCTTTTTCAGGCGGTGAAAAATGCCCTCAAAAAAACGAGCCATAAGAAAAAGTCAGGGAAGGAGTTATCACCGCAAACCTTTGGGATCGTTGGTGCCTCAGAGGGCATGGTGCAGGTCTTTGATACCATCACCAAGGCCAGGGCCACACAAGCCACGGTGCTCATTCAGGGGGAAAGCGGAACAGGCAAAGAACTTGTGGCCAGGGCGCTGCACTATGGCGGAAATGATTCTAAGGCACCTTTTGTGCCCGTGAATTGCGGTGGCATTCCCGACAATTTGCTGGAAAGTGAGCTCTTCGGATATGTGAAGGGAGCCTTTACCGGAGCCAATGAAACCCGGCCGGGTTTTTTCCAGACAGCCGACAAGGGAACCATCTTCCTGGACGAGATCAGCAACACCAGCCTTGCGATGCAGGCTAAGCTGCTGCGGGTGTTGCAGGAGAAAGAGTTCTATATGGTGGGCGCTAAAAAATCGCTGAAGGTGAATCTGCGTGTGGTGGCAGCTACCAACGTGGATCTTATGCAGCTGATTAAAAAGGGGCTGTTCAGAGAAGACCTTTACTACCGGCTCAACATCATTACCATCGATTTGCCTCCACTCCGGGAGCGGGGTGCCGACATATTGCAGCTGGCTGAGTTTTTCCTGACCAAATACGTAAAGGAGCTCGGAAAATCAGCTATGCACTTTACGCCCAAAGCCAGCAGGGCGCTTCAGGGTTATGCATGGCCGGGCAATGTGCGTGAGCTGCAAAACCTGATGCACCGCCTGGTTATCCTGGCCGACGAGTCAACCATCGATGTGCCGGACCTACCGGAGGCCTTCCGGTTTTCAGCCTCACAGTCAGGCACTCTTGACAGGACACTGGACGACATGGTGAAGGGATATATAGCGGATGTGCTCGCTGCCAATCAAAATAATGTATCGCTCACCGCTAGGGTGCTTGGTATTGACAGGAAAACACTTCGGGAAAAGATGAAGAAAGCGTAAGCAGCAGAAGCTTAGCCCCTGCTGATCGGAGCGACAAGACCCACAATCCAGTCGGCGCTTGTTGCCTGTTCCGCCCACCGGTGACTTCGGAAATTTGTTCGAATTAAAGAGGTTACTCTGTGCTTCAGGACAGAGTAACCTCTTTAATGGGCCTCAAGGGTCGGCCACTGATCTGCTCGGATTGTATATGCCTTACCTACGGCACTCTTGCACTGTGCAACTCTGCTACAAACTCTGCCACTGGTGGAAACATGCCAATCAGGAATCCCCGGAGATATTCCCTGTGGATTATGCGAGGTGCCTGTCCAATTCATCAGCCGTCTGAACAAGCTTATTCCGCCGCAAAATATGCAGATATTGCTGCTCATCGTACGGAGGCTTATTCTTCGTAAGCACCATCTCCCGAAAAGCCTCACAACACCTCTCTGGAGATAGGTCTATCATATCGGCAATGAAGGTATCCGGATCAACGGCAACTAGTCCCACCGATTCTAAGTATTCGTTTGGGAAGTCCCTCAGGTTGTATGGGACAATCACATTAGCGTTGCATTTGATAGCTGCTGCTACCACGTGACGGTCGTTTTCATCAGGAAGTTTTATCGAGGGGATAATGGCTCCGTATCTTTCTACAAGCGCATGAGGGCAGGCTTTATTAATAAGTTTGACCTGCCGACTAATTTGCTCTGGCGATAAATTCAAATTTCTCTTTTGAAAAATGTCAGTAAACTCTTCCAGTAGCTTTCCACTCCATTTTGGCGTGTATAAGTCGTAGAGCGACAGCCAAATCAGATAGTCACGGATAACTACTGGAAACAGTACATTGGCATCGAGCACTGCCGTAAAGTGCGCACTGTTAATCAGCTTCATACAAACCCAACCCCTCTGAATCTCTCATCAACTCGATTAAAGCCTCTTTTCTCTCTTTAATCATATTCTTCTTGAACTTGATAAGGTCTTCAAACTGCACTCTTCTGTGGCGGCCAACCATTTCTGCCTTCAGTTTGCCCTGGTCTATCAGTTTAGTAACATGAGGTCTTGAACAGTTTAGAAACTCCGCAGCCTTCTGTGTTGTAAAGGCAGTGCCCACGGGAACGATTGAAACTGCATTCCCATCCCGGTAATTCCTTAGAATCTCAGCCAGCATCTTCAGCACCTTCAATGGAATCTGAATAGGCTCTCCAGTTTCCAGAATGGAAATCTCCGGCGTATTCTCAGGATGATCGATTTCATCAATGGCCGCAATTAACTTTTGAAATCCTTCATTAGCTATTTGTCTCTCCTGATGGGTGGGCGGACTGTTTAGTTGCGTGTCAGACATATTGCTTGTTGGTTTACTACTGTAAATATAAACGAAATAAACGAAACCTTAGTTGCATATTTCGAATAATCGGTATGAACCTTGACCCTGCACCCGTCGGAGATTAAAGAGGTTACTCTATGCTTCAGGACAGAGTAACCTCTTTAATCAGCCTCGAGGGTAGGCCACTGATTTGCTCGGACTGTATATGCCGTACCTACGGCACTCGCAGGAGATTGGCATAGGCTCGGGTTTACCGCTGTTCCGTCCCTACGGGACTCTTGCTCTGTGTCCCTCCTTTGTCCGCCGAAGCCTCTGGCGCAGGTGGTCTTTCCCCGCCGAAGCCTTTGGCGTAGGAGGATTTCCTCTGCGGTAAACTCTTCCTCACATTAGCATAAAAGCAATGAATCTCCTATGCCCATTTTCAGTATGGCAATTGAGATTTTAGCCTTTCATCACTTCACCAGCAATGAAAAAATCAATTATGGCAGTTATTTATTAGTTGAAATAATCAGATTGATTATATTGAGAGACCAACCTACCTTTTTTCAATTATGATCATTAGAGCTATTGTTTGCTCCATTCTTCTTACATCCTGTATTTCATTTTCCTCTCTTTGTCAGGTAATCGATGACTTTTCGGATGGGGATTTGACTACAAATCCAACCTGGTCGGGAAATACTGAATATTTTACTTTCAATGCTGGTGAAAGTAAACTGCGAAGTCAAGGGCCCGACATTGAAACCTCTTATTTCATCAGCACACCCAATCAGTTTATCAAATGGACAACCTGGGAGTTCAGCGTAAAACTTTCCGTGTCGCCAAGCAATACCAACAACATGAGGATTTACTTGGCGGCCGATCAGGAGAATCTTACAACTGGTTTAAATGGCTATTTCATAAGAATTGGTGAAAGTGGTTCAAATGACGGAGTGGATCTTTACAGGCAAAATGGCACAAATACATCTAGAATCATGCACTCCTTCGATGCGGCAATGGCCAGCGGGGGAAACGCCAGAATACGTGTAACGAGAGATGACGTTGGAAACTGGACATTAGCCGCCGACCTTACTGGGGGAAATAATTTTATCCAAGATGGAGCATCAGTGTTCGACGACACATTTACGTCGGCATCAAAATTTGGAATTGTGGTGAATCAAACTTCGTCTAACAAAAATAACTACTATTTCGGCTCTCTGAGCGTCACAGCTAACCTAATCGTAGAAAGTGTCGAAGCCATTTCTAAAAACACCGTCAAGGTGCATTTCAATCAAGCAGTGACTGAAGCCACAGGTAGCGAAACATCTAACTACATAATCGACAACGGCATTACAGTAAATTCAGCAACCCGCTCAGGTGGCAACAGTTCTGTGGTCGAACTAACGGTCAGTGACCTAACAACTGACGATTACTTGCTGACCGTGTCAAATCTGATAAAAGAACAAACTGGAACCCTTCAAGAAACCGTTGAACCCATTGCCTTCTCCTACACCCAACTCGCCCTTTCAGAAATCATTACACCCTCCTCCACCGAACTAAAGCTTATCTTCAACGACGAGCTCGATGAAGCGGCCGCCGAAAACGTGTCGAACTACACTATTAACGGAGGCATCGGCACACCTACCGGCGCTGTTTTGAATCCTTCGAATGCAAAAGAAGTTTTGCTCACACTCGGGACAGGCCTGGGCGAGCAGGACTATCAACTAGCCTTGCCCAATGGCCTGCCCAACGCTTCTGGCAACAGCCAGATCGATCCGGGAGCAGCCTACGAATTTGATTTTGTCGTTCCCCTCATTGCTGAATCGGTGGAAGTGGTGTCAAAAAATCAATTGATCATCAGCTTCAATAAAGCCGTGGCAGTTGGGCCTGCTGAAACACCTGAAAATTACACAATCAACAACAGCATCGGGGCGCCCTCCTCGGCAGCTATCGGCACCGGGCCGAATGAAGTGATACTCACGCTGGGTACAGGTCTGCTCAATGATAGCTACGAAATCTCCATCAGCAACCTGACGGATGAGGCCTCGACCCCCCTTTCGCCAAACCCAACCGTGCTTCCTTTTTCTTACCTGCCTTTGACGATTACAGCGGTGATCGTAACTGGCGAAAATGGCTTGCAGGTCACGTTCAATCAGTCTGTTGACCCCGGCTCGGCAACACTCACCTCCAACTATTCGCTGAATGACGGTTTTGGCAATCCGCAAACCGCCAGTGTTTCTGAAGCAGACGATAAAGTTGTTACCCTTACTTTCGCTGAAGACTTCTTCAATTTCACGTATGACCTCACTGTCAATGAGGTCTCTAACCAGGCTGGCAATGCCCTGGCCGAAAACCTTGTCGAAGCTGTGGCAGTGTCGAAACCAACCCCAGCTAGCGCACTCATCATCACCGAAATTTTCGCCGACCCCAACCCAAAAGGCGCCATCCCTGAGTCACCAGTCCTGCCCACCGCCTCAGGTGCTGAGTTTGTGGAAATTTACAATCCGGGTACCCACTCTATCAACCTAAATAGCTTCAACCTGACAGGTGGATCTATTGGGAATTACCCCCTGGCTGGTGGTGCCTACCTGGCCCTGATGCCGACTACTTATTTTGCAGATTACGAGGGTATTGCCAATGCGATTACCGTTACTAGCTGGAACATCCTCACAAATACTGGAGAGGTTATCATACTAAAAGACCAGCTTGGAAATACGATTGACGAGGTAACTTTTAGCAGTAGCTGGAACGACGACAGCGAAAAGGACGGCGGATGGTCTCTCGAAAAAATCAACCCACAACCGGCCTGCGAAAGCGGCGCCAACTGGCGTACGTCGGTTGATGAAAAAGGAGCCACGCCCGGTGCACAAAACTCTGTTTTTGATGATGCGCCTGACACCACCGCCCCCACTGTTGCAGAAGTAGAAATTGTCGATGAACAAACCATCGCTATTCATTTCAGCGAGAAAATGGACACTGACCTGACTGGCATCGCTGCCAGCCTCAATGGCCAAGATGTCGCTAGTTTCTCTTTTGCTGACAACCAAACCCTTTCCATTGTGCTAACCACTCCTTTGATCTCCGAAGCTGACTATTCCCTGGAGCTATCCGGACTGAGCGACTGTGCGGGCAACCCAATGGCCAACGGGTCTATTGACTTTTACTATGACACCAAGCCTCCGGTTCCAGTGCAAGTGGTGCTTCGCTCATTTAGCAGCTTATTGCTCCGGTTCGACGAGCCTTTGAAAGAAACAGACGCAGAGAAAGAGGAGAACTATAAAATAGTCGACCTGAATATTGCTCCTACGAAAGCCAATCTCCTGACAGAGTCCGCTCAGTCAGTCCTTCTAGAGTTTGAAGAGCCTTTTGCTCTCGGTGCCTCTTATGAAATTGAGTTGAGCAACCTGAAAGACACACTGGAGAATGCGATGGGAACTCCCGTCACCCTGGCCTTTTCCGTGTTGCAGCACATCGATTCGGTATGGGTGGAAGGAGCCAATTTCCTGTCGGTCAGTTTCAATAAGGTGCCTGAGAACACGTCAATGACATCGGCTGACAATTACTCCGTAGATGGAGAAGCAAAGCCGTTGAAAGTACTTCCAGTGGCGAAAAACATTGCCCGACTGATCTTCAAAGTCAACTTTTCCGAGAACAAAGATTTGGTGCTCTCGATCTCCAACCTTGTCAGCGTAGATGCGGACGAGCTCATAACCCCGGACTATACTTTCCGCTATGATACCAAACCGCCGACCATAGACTCTGTTGTGGCAGTGGACGCCAAGCACTTGTTGGCCTACCTGAATGAGCGCCTGCAAGCTCCCTACGCAGAAGCCATAGGCAACTATGAATGGAAGGGACATGGTCATCCTGATTCAGCAGCTTTGCAAACAGATAAAAAATCTGTCTTAGTTTCGTTCGGAGAACCCTTCCCTCAGGAAGCTGAGCAGCAGCTTTCGGTGGTTAACCTGAAAGACCTTTATGGAAATCAAATAATCAAGGCGATGACCAAACCATTCGTTTACGACACCCTCTCTCCAAGAGTGGAGACGGTTGTCGTTACGTCACCAAAGACACTGGAGATTTCCTTTTCCGAACCAGTTACCACCGCTGCTTCGGTGCCTGACCATTACCTCCTGGGCAGCAAGCAGCCATCTGTAGCTAAAAGGACACTTCCAGACTCAAATGTGGTGATGCTCACCTTTGTTGAGGCCCTTCCTGATGTCAATAGCATTCCACTAGCTATCGATGGCATCTCAGATTTTTACGGCAATACCTCCGTGAAAATTAGTACTACCGTCAACAACGAGGATCTGCAGCCCGGAAAAGCAATGGTCATTTCAGCCAGCAAAGCGCTGGTCTCCTTCAACAAAGCGCTGGGCAGTGATCGCACTTTATCGAATGTCACCGGCGATGATATTGTGGCCGTGAAACAAGGAAAAGAGGCGCACCTGTTAGAACTGGAAGTGTCCGGTAAATTCGAAGAAGATTCTCTGTACACCTTCGCATTCAACGGCCTGACCTCAGCAGATGGAATTGCGCTGGGCGCTTCAAAAACCATTGACTTTACCTATCATTCGCTGGTTGAGCAGGTGACGTCAAATCACCCGGCGCTTGTTGAACTTTTGCTTACCGTGCCGGTCAATGCGGACAGCCTTTCAACGGTGACTCAAATGGTCGTCGGACCGGAAGAAATTACCCCCTCTCTCATTTTGCCAGATGCCGACAAGCCCAACAAATTGAACATCTACTTTGACGAAAATCTTCCGTTCGACAAAACCCTGACACTCACTTTTTCCGAGCTGTACGATGTTTGGAGCAGGAGAGTTCCCGACCAGTCCATCTCGTTTGCCATCGATGCACAAGCGCCGACTGTTGCGAATGCCTTCTCCCGATTGTTCTCGGAGGTCGTCGTGGAGTTTTCTGAAAAGGTTTCCAGTTCAACAGCCCTTAGCCCAAATCACTATTCTATCATCGGATTTGCTCAACCGGATCAGGTAGTGTTCACAGCCGCTGATCAACTTTCAGTTTTCCTATCGTTCGAAAACGAGTTTGTTGACAAAACCACCTATCAATTGGTAGTGAAAAACGTCGAGGACATCTCTGGCAACGTCATGCAAGCCGACACCCTTTTATTCACCTACACCAAACCTAGCATTCCAAAAATTGGAGAAATCCTGATCACGGAGATCATGGCGGACCCGAGTCCTTCAGTCGGATTGCCAGAAGTGGAATATGTCGAGCTATACAACGTCTCCGATGTTGATTTTGAGCTCTCTGCATTTAAGTTCGTGAATAGCGACAAGGCCTTTGCGCTTGGCGAAGGCGAACTCGCATCGGGAGACTATTTGATCCTGTGCTCTCCTAATGACACAGCCTCACTTGCGAACTTCGGCTCTGTGGTGGGCTTGACAAGCTGGTCGGCGTTGTCCAACACTAAAGATTCTCTTAGCCTGATAAATTACTATGGCGATGTCATCGACCAGACAGTATATACCACCTTCTGGTACAAAGACTCCCAAAAGGATGAGGGTGGATGGTCGCTGGAAAGGATTTTGGGCGAGTCGGCCTGCGGAGAAGATTATCGATGGGCGGCTTCCCGAAGCGAACTGGGCGGTACGCCAGGCTCTGCCAACTCTCTGGCTTTCTCTGAAATCGATTCTATTGCGCCGGCTCTCATCAACGTGGCCGTCGTGGAGCCTACCACGCTGAGTCTGGGGTTCTCAGAATGGCTAAGCGAGGTCGGCCTGGCAGCGCTAAAAGTAGCTATTAAAGGAGGGCCAGAAGTTTCCTCTTTCGTACTGGAAGAAAATCAAACCAGCGTGCTGGCAACACTAAAGCAGCCGCTCACTTTAGGTGCCGAGTACATGATCACCGTTGCCGGAGTCGTGGACTGTAGTAGCAACCAAATGGAGGTAGCTGAAATGACAGTAGGTGTTGGCAGGCCTCCCAGTTTTGGAGAACTCATCATCTCCGAAGTCATGCCTGATCCCGACCCAACACAGGGCTTGCCGGAAGCTGAGTACATCGAAATCGTCAACGTCACTGATGAGTGGATCAGCTATAACGGGGTGAGTTTGATCGTCGGGAACAAGCAAGCTAACTTTCCTAACGGTGCCGTTGCCCCAAATGCCTGGCTCATTCTTTCAAGCGCAGGTAACCTGGCTCTTCTTAAAGAATATGGTTCTGTGCTCGCTATTACTTCCATGCCCTCGCTGAAAAACGATGGCGACGAGATTTCCCTTTTACTAGGAGATCACCTGCTTCATAGTATGCAATATGATGACGGCCTCTTTACTGAAAGCAGCAAAAAGGATGGCGGCTGGTCGCTGGAGATCATCGATGTAAACCTTCCTTGCGCTGGCGAAGAAAACTGGAGTGCCTCGGTCAGCGAAAAGGGGGGAACGCCTGGTCAAACCAATTCGGTGAACAATACCCTCGGCGATGGCACTCCCGCAAGTCTGATGGAAGTTATCCCAACCTCCGACTCTACGCTGCTTGCACGGCTTAGCGAGCAGGTCATCATCGATGCAGATAAATTGCAGATCAGCATTACGCCTTCGCTCGGAAATCTCACTGTTCAGGCGGACTTCCTTACCAACAGTTTTACTATTCAGCATCAGGAAAGTATCCGCCCAGGCACGTTCTATACTGTCTCTCTTTCGGGCCTGGTTGACTGCCGGGGAAACATCAGCACAACAGAGCAATTGTCCGCCAGCTTCATCCTTCCCTCACCCTCTGACAGCCTGGATGTGGTAATCAACGAAATCTTGTTCAACCCCAGAAGCGGTGGCGTCGATTTTGTGGAGCTGTACAACAGGTCTGATAAATACCTCGACATCAAAGGCTGGGAAGTTGGCAACATCACAACGGCTACGGGAGAACCCAATGATTTCAATACCATTACCACATCAAATCACCTGCTGGCGCCTGGTGATTTTCTGGTGCTAACGGAATCGCCCACGATCCTGAAGGCAGATTACCCCTCGGGTAAAGAGGAAACGTTTTTCGAGGCGGACTTACCCACTTACCCCAACACGGAAGGCGGAGTGATCATCCGAAATGCCGATGGCCGGGTACTCGACTGGTTCAATTACGATGAAGATCTCCACTCACCTTTTCTTGAGGATGTCAAAGGAGTGGCTTTGGAAAGGGTATCAGTTGAGCACGAAACCAACAGCCCGGAGAACTGGGAGTCAGGCGTATCGACGACAGGCTTTGCAACCCCAGGTTACAACAATGCCAACCAAAGGGCCGGGCAACCCGCTACCGGAAAAGTATCCGCCGAACCGCAGGCCTTTGTCCCCGGCGATGGTCTGAACGGGTTCACTGAAATCACCTTCGACAGTTCCCTGGCCAACACCCGTATTGACGTCTATATCTACGACATGGCAGGCAGAAAAATCAAAACACTTACGCAGGGCCAGACCGTTGCAGATGGCAGCTTCTTCCGCTGGGATGGCTCCACCGACATGGGTGAAATGGCAAGAGTGGGTGTTTACATCATACAGGTGGAGTACTTCAACTCCTCTGGCCAGAAGGATGTGGTGCGCACCACCGTAGCAGTGGGTGCCAGGTTTTAAACGGCTCACCTTCCGCCATGAAGACATTACCGGGAACGACAAAGTGTTTGTGGGTGTGTCTTCACACCCAGCCTCTCAATCGATCAGCTTCAGCACCCTTTTAGCCTTGTAGTCCTCGTCCCTCACTGGCTCCACAATTATTACGTCGCCGGGCTTGGCACCTGAAAGCACCTTAGAAATGGACACCTCATACACGGGGTTCTGAAAGAACCCATTGTAAATGATAATGTCCTCTCTTCTCAGATAAGCCCTGAATGGAATGCGTTCCTGCTCAGGGCTTCCCGGCTTTCCCCTCACAAGCGACATTAGCCCCCAACTTTTCGTATCAAGCAACGCCACATCAAACGGCACGCCGTTAAGCAGCAGGCAGTCCACATGGATATTGGTATGCCTGCCCACCTCATTGCGCACAAACTCATTGTCCTGTATGATCTGATCCCGCCTTTCTTTTAGCTGTTCTTTCGATAGCAACAATAGTGGGTTGACCGCCTGCGCCTGCACGGCTCCGACCTTCATCATCAAAAGGACACCTAGAAGTAATTTCAGCATCTTGTTGTCTGTTTGTTTGCCCCAAACCTAGGCATCACCCTGTCCGTCAATAGTAAAACAAATGTAAAAAGAGTGTAAACAGTTGTAAAAGCTAAACATAGCTCCCTGCAAAGCAGTACCTTTAGGTTATGAAGACCATCTTGGCAGGGACATGTTTGGCAATTGGCCTCCTGGCTACAGTTCTCCTTCTTACCGGCAGTGATTCGCCACCCTTGGCTGGCGAAAAGACGGAAATAGCCATGCGCAACGTAGGCTATAGAGTGCTATTGGCGGCGGGAGATTCATCATCAAGAGTACTTCCGGTAACAAAAGTTGATAATAACATCTACTTGATCCGGTTCGAAAACCCTCTGACATTCACCACCGACACACTGGTAAAGGTCATCCACGAGGCACTTGCTCCCGGCATTAATTCCAAAATTATACCCAGCGCCTATGTGGTGAACGTGATGGAGTGTACTGGTAATTTGGTTGTGTACAGTTACCAAAAGGCCGGTACGGAGGAGAATACCCTGGTGCCTTGTAAAGGCAGAGACCAACCGGTGGGTTGCTATGCGATCAAAATTACCTTTGAACGATCCATTCTACTTGCTGGTGGGAAATGGAAGCTGGGCGGCCTGGCCCTTACCTGCCTCCTTCTGGCGGGGTTTATTTACCTAAGAAAATCCCCCACTGCACACAATGAGCAAAAGCAACCAGTCACACTTTCGATTGGGCAGTTTGCCTTTGACCTGCACAACGGAATGCTGAAGCACAAAGACGAGATCATCGACCTTACGGCAAAAGAAGCAAAGATTCTGACACTCTTCGCCAAACAGCCCAACATGGTGCTGGAGAGGGATAAACTCATGAAAGAGGTTTGGGAAGATGAGGGCGTTATCGTCGGACGCAGCCTCGACATGTTTGTGTCTAAACTTCGCAAAAAACTGCAAGCCGATCCCAACGTGAAAATTACGAATGTGCATGGGAAGGGGTATAAGCTGGAGGTAAGTTGAGCATCCGCCGACCCATCATGGTGTGCCCTTGAAATAGAAATTTCCTTTGCTCTTACCAAAGCACTACTCGATTCTGTGCTACGACAAAAAGGAAGCCTTCCGTTTTGGAAGGCCTCCTCAAAGTTCCCGTGTTTGTTGTTGCGATGGATTAAGACTTAGGACAACGACAATAGATCCAGTCTTAGTTTTTGAATAGCCTCTTGACCACAATTGCACCTTCTATTTCGGTCACTAAAAAATAGATGCCCGCCGGACTATCAAGTAAATTAACTGTCACAGATTTTGCCTCGTGGTGTTCTACTAGTGTTGGGAATTCCTGCCCCGCTGCATTGACCACTTTAAAAGTAAAGTCGCTCAGCTTTACCCCTTGCGACGTGATAGTCACTATACCTTTGGTTGGATTCGGGTAGATACTAATTCTGCCGTCATAAAAATCTTCGACTCCAGTTTCAGTCTCCTCGACATCAATCAGGTTTATTGTAATGGTAGCCGACGCCGACAATTCGCCATCACTTACCTCCACCACCAGCTCGAAAACAGGGGTAGTTTCGAAGTCAAGTGCTGCTGAAGACTTGACAATGAGGTCGTGGTTTGAGTTTAATTCAAAAGCATCGCCCACATTTCCCGAGCTAATCGAGTAAGTGAGCGGGTCATCGTCTGGATCAGAAGCAGCGATAGTTCCCAAACCAATCCCTTCTGGCGAATTTTCTGAGACCGAAAAACTTTGGTTTGAAATCAATGGAGGCAAGTTTTCGGGCTCTACAACCTCATTCACATCGTTGAGATTGACTGTGACGATGGCAGTAGCCGTACCGCCTTGTCCATCACTGACTTCCATTGTCAGACTAAATGATGGCGTGACTTCAAAGTCAAGTGCTAGTGTGTTATTAACGGTTAAGCGAGAAATAAATGGCGCCAGCTTGGATACCGTAAAGGCATCATTGGTATTGCCGTCCAAAATGGCGAAAGTCAATTCACCATCACCTGTCGTGGCAACAAGGTTTCCGACAGTCGTCCCTTCTGGGGCATTTTCATCAATAGTAAATGTCTGATCGCCGATTGCAGGGCCCAGGTCATTTAGATTAACTGTGACGATGGCACTTGATGTTCCTCCCCTGCCATCGCTAACCTCGACGGTCAAATTAAACACCGGATTAGTTTCGTAATCAAGTGCTGTCGAGTTATGCGCATAAAGGCTATTGACACCATTCAGAGTAAAGGCATCTCCCGTATTTCCAGCAGTAATTGAATACGTTAATACATCGTCATCTGGATCGGAGGCTGCAATAAGCCCGATAACCTCACTGTTGCTTCTGTTTTCATCAATGGTAAAAGACTGAGCCTCAATAACCGGTACTCCGTTACTTTTTGTTGTTACTGACGCTGGATCGGAGGAGGCTGAACCGTATTCTGTTGTCACTGTAACGGCGAAAGCATATTCGGCATCGGGTGAAAGGCCACCAACAGTAAGCGTTCCTGTGTCGGCGTTGAAGTTTCCTCCGTTTTCGTTTTTAATATTTACGCCCCCAAGGCTGCGGAAGACGGTGTAAGTCATGTCGCAACCCCCACAATTATCTTCCGGCTTTACAAAATTTACCCTCACCGATTTAGAAGTAATATTGTCGTACGTCGGGCTTGCAGGTTTGGCAGGAGGACCAAACTCGTCCTTGGTAGTGAAACGCCAAACGCTGGTGCTGCTGATGCCCGCATAGGGAGCACCTTCAAGGTCTTCAAACGCAGTATTGTCGATTAAAACATAAAGCAAAGTACTAAAAGGCAAATTAGCTCCGGGCTGCAATGTCGCCGCAGCACCGCTAATGGTGACCTTGTCTGAGGTTACATCAATCGTTTCCACCACTGACCCATCGACTCCCGATTTGATATAGATATTACCGGTTCCCTTCTGAATGCTCTCATTAAATGTTAAAACCAGGGCTGACTCAACTTCTACTGCTACGGCGTTGTTGGCTGGTGAAAATGACACAACTGTTGGTGCAATATTGTTTGTTGTTACCTGACTTGCTTCAATTGAAAAATCGGATGATCCAACGGAATTTACTGCCTTTACCCGGTAAAAGTATTCCTGATTGTCGGTGAGGCTCGTAGCCGTATGGGTCAGACCATTACCATTAAATACTTCCGAAAATGCTCCTCCAACCCCTTGCTTTTGCTCAAGCACATAGCTGGTGATAGCACTGCCATTATCAGCAGGTGCCGCCCAGTTGACCACGATCGAAGTTGAAGTAATGGCTCCGAAGGTTGGAGCCACCGGTTTGCTCGGTGGCCCGGCCAAAGTGGTTGCACTAGCTTCTGAAGAATAGGACGAACTTCCAATAGCATTTGTGGCTTTGACACGGTAAAAATACTCTTGATTGGAAGCAAGGCCGGTGGATGCAAAAGTCAGCGCATCTCCGGTAAATGTTGCTGCAAAGTCTCCGCCACTTCCCAATTTCTGCTCAAGCACATAACTTGTGATGGCGCTGCCGTTGTCGTTGGGTGCAGCCCAATTAACTACAATGGAGCTATTCCTAATGGTGCCAAAAGTAGGAGCTGCCGGCGCATCCGGGACACTGCTTGGAGTAAATGTGACCCCATCGCCCCATACCCCACTACCATTGGTGCCTACAAATAGGGTTGATGCTTTTACAATTAGAGGGCCTGTCGATAAATTATTGAGACCTGTATTGTAGGATGTAAAATTGTCTCCCAAATCGTCCGACACATAAACGCCATTGTCTTCAACAGAAAAATACAATTCATCCAAACTTAGAATGGCATGGCCAAGGACAGCCCCAGTCAGTCCTGTTCCAGCTGCAGTCCACGAATCTCCCTTGTTTGAGGATTTGTAAAAGCCCTCAGCCGTAGATGCATAGATACTGCTACCAAGGACATATAGATAGGTGGCAGTATTAAAGCCACTTGTATTAGCAATTCCGTTATCGGCAGCTACCCATGTGTCTCCATCGTCAGAAGATTTGGAAATAATATCACCAAAGAAGTTTCCCGTATATATGTTGGTCAAATCGGATGTCAATGTTAAAGGAATCCCATTGATCTCATTACCAGTCGTGCCATTTGCGCTACTCCAGGTGACACCGTTGTCAGTGGACTTACTCACTCCGCCCAGTAGCTCCAAAGCAAAATATGTATCACCAAGGCCAACAATATTTACAACAGGCAAGCCATTCAATCCGGTATTTACTGCCGTCCAGGAAGCTCCTTCGTTGGTGCTTTTGTAAATGCCATTCCCGGTACCCGCCAGAATAAACGATACTTCGCTGTACAGAGTGAAAATCGTGAGTCCCAGTCCAGCCAACCCATTATTCTTAGCTGTCCACGAGCTTCCATTGTCGCTGCTTACAAAAAAACCTCCTCCATTGGTAGACGCATACAAGTCTTCACCGCTGCTTTTGAAGTCAGTAATCTTATGAGCATTGATGCCAGAATTTATTTCCACCCAACTCACCCCGGCATCCGTGCTTCGGAAAATTCCGCCAGTGGTACCAATCATTGACACGTCTGCAGCATAAAAACTTGTGACATTTATATTGCTGGGAATGGCTTCAAAAGCTTGTACCCAGGTGGAGCCCTCAAAGGCAAAAAGCAAGAGGCCGTCGGTTGTTCCGGCATAAACTCCATTGGGGCCCGGAAATACACGGTAAAAACCCTCCGGCGACAAGCCACCAACAGCATTCCAGGTGGCGCCAGCGTCGTCGCTGAAAAACGAGCCACCCTGGAAGTCGGTAACTACCAGCTCATCAGGGAAGCCAAAGGCGACGGAAGAAAAATCCTGAGAGGGTGCACCCGTTACATTGACAGTACCCCACGTCGCACCTCCATCTGCGGTCATATATAGACCTTCATCGGATGCGGCTGCGAGTAGATCAGGGTCTGATCCATCCCGTGAAAAGGAATTAATCTCTGAACTACTGGCTATGCCAGTCCCCAAAGCTGACCATGATGATCCATCGGCTGAGGTAGAGATACCTCCGGTATAACCAACCCAAAATTCACTTCCAATTGCTGCCACACTTAGCAATTCTATGTCTGCTAAGCCAGTATTTGCAAAGGCCCAGGTATCACCACTGTCCGCCGATCTGTACACTCCGTTCTCGGTGGCTACTACAATGGTTGTTCCCAGGGTGGCGATTCCAGTCGCTTCTTCACCTAATATGTCATCACCTACTAGTATCCAGTTGTCGCCACTGTCTGCAGTCTTATAAACTCCGCCGTATCGGGTAAGGGAAATCCAGATTTCCGTTGAAATCGGTTTAATGTCAACAATATCACCACCCTCTGGTCCTGGCGATTGTGCCCACTGCGAAAATGCCGATTCATTGAAAAAAATGATTGCAGCAGCTAGCGCTATTAGGGTGGAGCTTTTTGACGCTTTCATAATTTTTATCATTTGATAAAGCTTTAAATCAGAAACATAGCTAAATTAAACTCATTGATCCTAAGGGAATTAGCATCCCCTTTAAATCAAAATCAAACTATTTTTGCGAGACAGGGGAAACCTTTTCCGAGCAGGCTGATTTCTCTTCCGAATGAAAATATTGGCTACTAAAGGCGCCATTCAAATGAGCATTTTTAGATCGTGTGTTTGCAAATTCATGGTGAGGTGGGCGTTCGCTGCCATTTTTCTTCTGGCAGTTGCCATGCCTGCATGGCCACAGACTACAAGTAAATTCGACAGTCTGAAACGCATACTAGCAACGCCAAGAAACACAACTGAAAAAGCTGAAGTGTACCTGGGCCTGGCGGAGGAAATCAGAGACGTCAACATATGGATGATGCCAGCATTTATTGACTCAGCGTTTATATTTTCTAGTGCCGTGAAGTACAAAAAAGGAATTGCCAGAGCTCACTTTTTGTACGGGGTAGAACGTTGGCTCAATGGCTACTACGCCGACGCTGAAAGCAGATACCATCAATCTATTGTGCTATACACCACGCTCAAAGATTCGGCAATGTTGGCCAAAAACTTCTCTTATCTGGGGTTGTGTTTCCATTATCACACGTTCTACGATTCGGCGCTGTACTACCACCAGAAGGCTTTGGAGATCAACGAAACACTGGGAGAAAAAAGCAAAATGGCGCACAACGTTGACAACATCGCCCTTGTTCACCATCAGCTCGCCAACTTTCCCGAATTGATCAAATACTCTACAAAAGCCCTACAAATCCGGAACACGATTCCCGGCTTTACGAGCAGAACAAACTTCTACAATTTTGGAGGCGAAATTTTTAGAGATAGGGCGCTTCAAGAGGCCCTTGCCTACCACAGGAAGGTATTGGCAGAGGAGAGAAAGAAAAAAAATGGAGACCTGGGTTCGAGCCTTAACAATATCGGGAGTGTTTACTATAACTACGAAAAGTACGATTCCGCAGTCTATTACCTGCAGGCCGGTGCAAAAGAAATATTGAAATCGGGCACAATGAATCAGTACGCCGGGCACCTCCACGAGCTAGGTGAGGCATTAAGGGAAAGGGGCAACTACCTGGACTCGGAGCGGGTTTTTCTTGAAGCCATGGCCATCTGGGACTCCATAGGCACGAGACACAGTATTTCAATTGTTCGTGGAAATTTGGCCCGCCTATATTTTCTTATGGAGGAATACCCCGAAGGCCTCACCTACCTGAACCAATCACTGGCAATGGTAGAGGGAATGGCATATAATCCCTTTTGCATCAAACTTTGGTCGTTAAAAGCCAGGTACTTAATGAAGCTAGATCGGGAGGAAGAAGCCATGACACTCGCCAACAGGTCTCTGCTTGAAGCAAAGAAAAGCCATGTGGTAGTATCGATTCTTAACAGCTTAGAATTATTATCGGAGTTCTACTCGACCATCAGGAACCATGAAAAAGCAATGTTCTATATGAAAGAACACTCAGCTTTGAAGGATCAACTATTTAATGGAGAAAGCTTACTACAGATAGCTCAACTACAGGTTCAATATGACACAGAAAAGAAGAACAAGGAAATAGAACTATTGAACGCCCAAAATGCGGCCCAAAAAGCTAAGCTCTTCCAGCGGGAGCTCATGGTAGGGGTGGTATCAATAGCAGTCCTCTTATTTGGTTTCGCCTATTACAAACGCCAGAAGTATGTCAGAAAGCTCGGCTCTCAAAAAGACTTTATCGATCAGCAAAGGATAGAATTGGCGCTTAAGAATCAGGAAAAGGACGTGCTGCTGGGCGAAATTCACCATCGGGTAAAAAATAACCTCCAGGTAATCAGCAGCCTGCTCAAGCTCCAATCCCGCCAGCTAACTGACGAAAAGGCCCAAAACGCAGTATTAGAGGGACGTGATAGGGTGAAAGCCATGGCGCTAATCCATCAATGCCTCTACCAGCACGACCGGTTTTCCAGCATACAAATAGATAACTACATCAAGAAGTTGATAGATGGCCTGATCTCCTCCCATGGCTATAGCGATAATGAAATTCAGCTGGCATATAAACTGCAAGAATTGCACCTAAGCGTCGACACTTCCCTTCCAATAGGGCTGATTATAAATGAATTGGTCAGCAATTCTTTCAAGCATGCTTTTAAAAAAGGAAGAAAGAATCTTCTTTCCATTCAGTTTGAGAAAAAGGGGCGAAAACTTCTTTTGGTGGTCAAGGACAACGGAATCGGAATTCCCGATGCGGACTTGCATCCGAATAAGGTAAAATCTTTCGGAATCGGACTCATTCGATCTCTGGTTGAGGAGCTGGGTGGAAATGTTGAATTTATCCGAACCAATGGAACAACAGTAAAGGTCTCTATTCTTAAATACAGTTTGCATTACGTCAAAAAATCGAGCCAACCTTCTGCCTTAGAACAAAGCTAAATTTGGTATTTTTTTGTAAATTATCATTACTTCAATCGGTAAGCCATAACACAGTGTCATTCAGACTTGTGACCTCTTAGTTTTCAATTTTTGACAAAAGTTCATGGCATGAAAATTCTTGTAGTCGAAAACAACTCCATTGTTGCTAGTGACATTGTAATCAGTCTTAGCGATATGGGTTATGAAGTGGTAAAGTGGGTAAAAACTGGGAAAGAAGCGCTGGAAGCAGTCCACGAACTGGCCCCAGACCTCATTATTATGGATATTAACCTCGACGGCCCTATGGATGGCATACAAGCTGCTGAGTTAGTTAGCAAAATACAATTAGTCCCCATTATTTACCTAACGGCGTACTCCGACAACACTACCTTTGAAAGGGCTAAAAAGACACACCCGTTTGCGTACCTAGTGAAGCCTTTTGTTGAAAAAGACCTCGGCTTTGCCATCGACCTGGCTATTGATAACTTTTCGAAACAACCACAGGCAAGCACCATAACTACCTCACCAACAGAGCATTTGGTTTTAGATGCGGTTTTTCTCAAGGTGAATAAACATTATATCAAAATCCTTCTTCGGGACATATTGTATGTGCAGGCTGAAAGAAGTTACTGTAAGGTATTTACAGTGGAGAAAATCCATCTATTGACAATGAGTCTACATACTTTCGAAACTAAACTCAATAGCCAAGACTTCGTTAGGGTGAGCAGGTCGGCCTTAGTCAATATTCACCACGTCGACTCATTTGAAAATCATAGTGTATGGCTGGGCGATCAGGAAATAAGAATAAGCCGTTCATTTCAGGACGCATTTCAAAGTAAGTTCTTGTCAATTTGAGAGGGTTCTTACCTACTCCCTCCTGGCAGAGTTCATTTATTTCAAAAGAACTCACGACCAGGCCGCCGCTCAAAAAGCTGGAGGTAACCTCTACTTTGATATAGCAAAAGGATCAGTCTATTTTGTCAATGAGAATTAATCTGATTTGAGATTCGTCTATATTCAAATAGTTAAGTTCCAGAAACCCCACTTCCTCATTAAAAATTGACGTCAACTTAGTCTCTCCAAGTTCACTGCTTGCTATAGCTTCAATTTCATAACAAAGCAGCTCTCCCCATTTTGTGTCTTTGATATCACTGCCTGTGACTGTATATGTAATGTCATTTTCCTTGTTCCCTTCCCATGTCACCCACCTCTCATCGCCCCAATGGGGGCCAAACACTAGCTTCCAATTCCAACTCTTTCCAACTGCCAAAGGAAATTTCACATATGGAAACGGGTTGAGTTCCAGGATCCTAAAAAGGTAGTCTCTGGGTGGGTGCACCCAAAGATTGGCCTCATTTTCTATCGCCCCGGAAATGGAAAATGTTGTTTGAGGGGTAAGTTGATAGGATATGACCGTCTGCTTGTACTCAGGTCTGTTGTTCTGCCCCGAAAGTGCCTTGATAGTGATATTCGTTATTGTGGCCTGGTCTGATGAATCAGGAGAAATAAACTCCCACCCGTTGTCAGTGGTTTTGAAGCTAAGCTCGCTACCCGATGGGCTGATATACGAGTAGGAATAAATGAATTCTGTACCTCCCCTGAAAATCTTATTGTTGAAATTATAACGATTTTCATCCACTACTGAAGAATCGAACAGCTCAACAACAATACCATCATACTCATCAACAAGCGTGTAATTGGGGCCATCGCTAGGCACTTCTTGCCTTTGATGGCAGGCAGCAACAGGAAGGAGAAACGGAATTAAAAGGAAGGAAAACTTCACTTTATAGGCTTTAGCCAATTAAGTAAAGCATTAGCAGCCGAATATCACCTATAAAATATTGGCTTTTTATATCAGCTGCGTCAGCCCTACCCTTCGCTCTCCTCTGTCTGCAACTGCTTCTCGTAAAGCTCCTTGTAAATACCGCCCTGAGCCAGCAGTGATTCGTGTACACCGTACTCTTTGATCTCACCGTCGTCCAGCACTATAATCTTGTTGGCCAGCTTGGCTGAAGATACACGGTGTGAGATAATGATCGTCGTGCGATTTTGCATGATGCGCTTCATCGCCTGAAGAATGGAATTCTCGGTTTTTGTATCCACAGCCGAAAGCGAATCATCGAGAATAAGAATTTGTGGGTTGCGCACAATGGCCCGGGCGATGGAAAGCCGCTGCTTCTGCCCACCTGACAGCGTAATGCCCCGTTCTCCTATCTTGGTTTCAAATCCTGCCGGGAATCCTTTTATGTTTTCGAGCAGGTCTGCATCTTCGGCAGCCTTCACTATTTGATCCCTGTTGTGGTCATTTCCGCCAAAGGCAATGTTGTTAGCCAATGTGTCCGAAAAGAGAAACACATCCTGCGGCACATAGCCTATCTGCCCACGCAAATGCTGGACATTGTAGGCCCTTATGTCGTGTCCATCCACTTTTATTTGCCCCTGATTCACATCATACATGCGGCAAATAAGGTTGGCAATGGTCGACTTGCCCGACCCTGTGGTGCCAATCACCGCCAATGAGTCCCCGGGATCCACTGTAAATGAAACATGGCTCAACGCTTTGATGCCGGAATCTGGATACACAAACGACACATCTTCGAACTTAATTGCTCCCTTAATTTCTTGCTTCACATTGAGTGTCGAAACAATCTCTGTCTTTGTATCCAGAAACTCGTTGATCCGCTTTTGAGACGCCGCTGCCCGCTGGATAATACTGGTAATCCAGCCCAGCGAAGTCACCGGCCAGGTAAGCATGTTCACATAAATAATAAACTCAGCAATAATGCCCGTGGTGATCGCTCCCGCCATCACTTCTATCGATCCAATATATACGGTAAGGATGGTACTCAGCCCTATAAGGAACATGATCAGAGGGAAGAACAGCGCATTGACGAAGGTGAGCTGTAGCGACTTGTCCTTGTACTCATTGCTCTCCTTGTTAAACTTGTCATCAAAGTCGTGCTCCCTCACAAACGACTTAATCACTCTAATACCAGAGAAAGCCTCCTGCACAAAAGTCGAAAGATTGGAAAGACTCCTTTGAATTTCTTCCGAACGCTTGTTGATAATGTTGTTAACGAAGTAGATGCTGATCGACAACACAGGTAAAGGCAGCAGAGAATAAAGCGTCAGCTTCGGGTTGATGCTGAACATGAATGGAATCACCATAAAAAACAGGGTGAACAGTGTGATTCCATACATAATGGCGGGGCCAATATACATGCGCACTTTGCTCACATCCTCAGAAATTCTGGCCATCAGGTCACCAGTATTATTGCGGCGGTAGAAGCTGAGCGGCAGCGTCTGATAATGCGCATAAATCTCGTTCTTCATGTCATACTCTATCAGGCGTGACATCACAATAATTGTCTGCCTCATGAAAAACAAAAACACACCCCGGAGCAGCGCCATCAGCAGAATGAAAAAACCATAAATGAAGATGCTCGATGTGAACAAGTCGTAAGTTTCCGACTGTAGCTCAAGGCCCTGAAATGCGCTGTGCAGGCTGATTCCCCGCTGCACAATATCAAAAGCCTGCCTTACCAGGTAGGCCGGAATGATGGCAAACACATTGGAAATTATAATGAACAAAGTACCCAGAATCAGGTGGTACTTATATTTGAGGAGATACTTATTTATTGCTGCTAGATCTTTCACTGAATCTTAAAACGAGACTTTGGGTAAATGGTTCATTGGGCTGGTGAATACCTTGGTTCGCAACCTAAAAAAAACGTAGCTTTGTGGCTACAAACGCAATTCCGACATTTCTTGTCAAAAGTAGGGAAAGCTTTGAACCCAAATAACAACATGTGACCTTATTTTATCTTCGTGATGATCGAAACTTCAGAATTGAAAACCACCGGCATGGGTATTTTCAACCAGCTGTCGGAGTTGGAGCATGAGCAGGTGGTATTTTGCCACGACAAGGCAACAGGTTTAAAGGCCATTGTTGCCATTCACAACACAGTTTTGGGGCCTGCTGTAGGCGGTACCCGTATGTGGAATTACGCCTCTGAAGAGGATGCCCTCAACGACGCCCTGCGTTTGTCGAGGGGAATGACATTTAAGTCAGCCATTGCCGGACTTAATATTGGTGGTGGAAAGGCAGTGATTATTGGCGATGCCAAAAAAATCAAAAACGAAGTCCTTATGCGCCGCTTTGGCAAGTTTGTGCATGGGCTGGGTGGCCGCTACTGGACGGCTGAAGACGTGAACATGTCTACCCGGGACATGGAATATATCAGAATGGAAACCCCCTATGTGACCGGCGTGCCGGAATCGATGGGTGGTGGTGGTGACCCCTCTCCGGTTACGGCCTTTGGTGTGTTCATGGGCATGAAAGCAACAGCCAAAAAAGTATATGGCAGCGATTCACTGAAAGGAAAAAAAGTGGCCGTGCAGGGAGCGGGCCATGTAGCTACTTACCTCATGGAACGCCTCGCAAAAGAAGGGGCAAAAATATTTGTTTGCGACTTTCATGAAGAGAAGCTCAAGCATGCAGTGGACAATTTCGGAGCCACAGTGGTGGCTGTCGACGACATTTACGATCTGGACGTTGACATCTATTCGCCCTGTGCCTTAGGCGCTACGATAAATGACGACACAATCGGTCGGTTGAAATGTGCCATGATTGCTGGTGGCGCCAATAATCAATTGGCAGAAGAGCTGAAGCATGGCAGAAAGCTGATTGAAAAAGGAATCCTGTACGCACCAGACTTTCTTATCAATGGTGGAGGCATTACAAATGTTTATTATGAGCAAATAGGCAACTATAACAGGGATGTAGTGTATCAGCAAACAGAGAGGATATTTGAAACAACTCTCAGGGTATTTGACCTGGCAGAGAAAAAAGGCATTACGCCTCAGGAATCAGCCATGGAAATAGCCATTAACAGGATCAATGATATTGGTAAGATCAAGTTATCTTACTAGTTTAATAGAAATTTAAATAAAACTTTTCGTTCTTTTTTTATTGGGAAATGCTAAACAGAAGAACCCTTCGGATCAAAGCCGTGCAGTCATATTTTGCTCTTGAGCAAAGTATCATCTCCGACTTTGAAATCGCCAATCAGCAAATCGCTGATTACTTTCAGCCAGATTTGAATAGTATGGAGCCTCAGGACGCCAAACTTCTCAGGAAGAAAGGAAAGATAGCGCAAACTTGCTTCGCCGAGCAGCATAAGAATGACGTTATCCAATATCCTGCTGAAGCGGATGATGAGATGAGGAAATCTGTGGCAGATGCCGTCACCTACTTCAGGAATCAGGTCAAAAAAGACAAGGAGGCTTTCCAAAGCCGCATGCTGAAAGACGTGGATAGCATCCACGACTCTTACTACCTGGCATTGATGTTGCCCGTGGAGTTTGCACTCCATGTATCGAAGGAGAAAAGAAAGCAGCTAGGCAATCTGTCGTCCGAAAAAATTGTTGTGGCCAATGACTACAACCTGGCCGACAACAAGGTTGTGCAGGCCCTTCTTGACTTCGAACCGTTGCAGCAGCAGCTTGGCCAACGGTCGCTTAGCTGGTCAGCTTACAGAGACGACACAAGTATCTGGTACAAGGACATTCTGAAAGCGGACGAGGCCTACAAGGCCTATCAGCTACTTTCAAATCCAACCTTTGAGCAAGACAAAGAAGTCGTTTTGCACATTGTCAAAAGGCTGTTTTTCAAGCATCCAACCATTCAAACTTTCATGGAAGAGAAGGATTTGTACTGGGAAGAAAACAGCGGCATTGTAAAGAGCCTTGGCGTGAAAACGATCAAGTCGTATCAGGGTCAGGGAGAGCCCTTCCAACTGCTGGAGCTTTCTGCCAACCTGGAAGACGACCTTGACTATTTCCGTGACCTGTTTAAAATAACATTTGCCAATAATGAAGAGTATGAGGCCATTGTTGCTGAGAAATCAAAAAACTGGGAAATCGATAGAATTGCGCTTATCGATAAGGTGATTTTGAAAATGGCCATCGCAGAAATGGTTCATTTTCCTTCAATACCGGTAAAAGTGACGATAAATGAGTTTATTGAGATTTCAAAAAACTATAGCACGCCTAAGAGCAAGCAGTTCGTCAACGGATTATTAGATGTATTGGCCAACGATTTGGCAGCGAAAGGCGTTATAAAGAAAAGTGGAAGAGGATTAATTGATAACAAATAGAGATATACTATGAGCAGGACTACTGGTACCTTAATAGCATTTTTGGCTGGAGCCGCCACAGGAGCGGTGCTAGGTATTTTATATGCTCCCGATAAGGGAACTAACACGAGGGACAAGCTTTCCTTCCAGCTCGACAAGTACAAAGGTAGACTTCAGGAGTTGATTGATGAGCTGATGGAGAGCAAAGGCCTGGTGGAGAGCGAAGCGAAATCCGAAGGAGAAAGGATCATCAACGACGCCAAGGAAAAGGCAGAAAGACTGCTTGACGATGTGGATGAACTCATCGGTCAGATCAGAAAAAAATAGTACGACCCGGGAAAAGATTAGGTAAATTCTCCTCTGCAAAGGGCTTTTCGCCTTTCGTGTAATAGGGAATCTTTAACCTGCCCATTCCGTTTTATTCATTGTTTATACTAAATTTGAAGTTCCTAACAGAATTTTACTAACCCTTCAAAATACCATAGTCATGAAGAAGTCAGTAGTTAACGTATTAGTTTTTGGAGCATTAGTGGCAGTAGGATTTAGCTGCTCAAATGCCGAAATGGAAGGCCGTCTGGCCAGATTGGAAGGTCGTGTTGCAGAATTGGAAGCCGGCAAAGCCAGAAGCGGACCAGCCTCCTCGGCAGCTACAGCCAGCCCTACAATTCAGCAAACTGCCCTTGAAGAAGAAGTGCCATCAGGGCCAGCACCGGTTTTTACCTGGGCCGAAGAGACCCATGATTTTGGCACAATCACAGAAGGTGAGATTGCTGAACACGTGTTCAAATTCACTAACACTGGTGAAGCACCTTTGATTATATCAAATGCTTCAGCTTCTTGCGGCTGCACCGTGCCAGTTTGGCCCAAAGAGCCTATTCCAGTAGGCGGAACAGGCGAAATACAGGTCAAATTCAACAGTAGCAACAAGCCGGGTGTGCAGAACAAAACCGTTAGCATCACTGCGAATACCGCACCTAAACTGTCTCGTCTCAATATCAAGGCAGTGGTTGCTCCAAAAACTGGCGCCGCAGATGGCCCTGTTAAAAAATAATTATACCTAAACGATCACATAAGAATGCATTTGATTTTAGCACAGGCAAGTTCAGGTGGGGGCTACATGCAGTTTGTTATGCTGGGTGGCATGATCCTGATATTTTGGCTTTTTTTCATCAGGCCTCAACAAAAAAAGCAGAAAGAGCAACGCAAGTTTATTGATGAAATTAAAAAAGGTGATACTGTTGTGACCACCGGGGGAATTCACGGAAAAATAGCAGCAGTTGAAGGTGACACGATTGTTCTTGAGGTTGATAAGGGGCTGAAGATCAAATTCGAAAAGGCCGCTATTTCGCTGGATGCCAGCAAAAAATATGCGACTCCGGCAGCAGCAGCCTCATAAGGAAACCTCAAATATTGCCTGCTAGAATGGCAAACAAAAAAGTCTTTACATTTAAGATTGGAGAAAATTGGAAGGTAGTAGTATTGGCAGTTTTAGCCGCTACTACCTTTTGGTTTTTTAACTCCCTCAACAAAAACTACGAGGCCAGGCTTAGCTACCCTATTGCCTTCGATTTTCCACGTGATAGTGTCGTAATTGTTAAGCCACTTCCGGATGAAGTGCGTATTGACGTGGCCAGCGGGGGCTGGAACCTCTTGCGCAAAACTTTTTGGTTCAACGTTGACCCGTTGGTTATTCAACTCGACAACCCCACCGAGATAAAGTTTCTCACCAGAAACTCCCTCTACGACATCATAAAAGACCAGCTGACTGACATTGACCTGAACAGGGTGGTGACGGACACACTTTTTATTTCAGTCGAGCCCAAAATTCAGAAAATGGTGATGGCCGTGGTGGATAGCCTGACCATTCCACTCGCAACAAACTACAGACTTACCAGCCCAATTACTTACGAACCAGACAGCGTGCGGATAGAGGGCCCGTCAAGCCTTATGAACCGCTTTCCGTCCACCTGGCTGCTGGAGTTTGATCGCAGCGATATCGCTGGTGATTTCGAGCGCTCGCTGGCCGTGCCCCTGACTGACAATCGACTGATGAGTTCGACTCCCAAGTCAGTCACTGTGAAGTTCAGAGCCGAAGAATTCATAAGAGACTCCCTGCTGGTAGAAATTCAGCCCGTTAACTTCCCAAACAGATACCGGGGCAAAGTGCCTTACCTGGCTGATACAGTCACCTACGTCTTCTACACGATCAAAGGTGATCTCGCCAGCCAGGTTAGCGACTCAGCATTTTCGATTGCTGCCGATTTCAAAATGTACAACAGCGAAGACTCCACCATTACGCCTGTTGTCCTGTTCAGGCCGACGGAAGTGCTCGAACTTCAGCTACTCCCTGAAAAACTTAAGGTCGGTCATGCCAACCAGTAAACCCCTGCTTGTTGGCGTCACCGGCGGCATTGGCTCCGGCAAATCAACAGTCTGCAAAATATTCGAGGTGCTTAGTGTGCCCGTCTATAACTCCGACAACAGAGCCAAGGCGCTAATGGTAGAAGACAAAGAGCTTGTGGAGGAAATAAAGGCGGCTTTCGGAGAAGAGGCTTACCTTGACAATAAAAACCTCAATAGGAACTTTTTGGCAAAAGAAGTCTTCTCAAATCCTTCCAAATTGGAAACACTCAATAGCCTGGTGCATCCCGCTGTCGGGCGGGATTTTGCTTCCTGGGTAGCCGTTCAAAGTAATCAGCCCTACGTCATCAAAGAAGCGGCATTGCTGTTTGAAACGGGTTCACACAACTCGCTGGATAGTGTTGTGCTTGTCACGGCGCCAGAAGAAGTCAGAGTCAGTAGGGTACTGGCACGGGATCCCCAGCGCAGCGAAAAGCAGGTGAGGGATATCATCGGGAATCAGCTTAAAGACGAGGAGAAGAAAAAGCTGGCCGACTATGTGCTCAACAATAACGAGCAGGAACTTTTGGTGCCTGAGGTAGTGGCACTGCACGAAACGCTACTGACCAATGCTGCTAAAATAGCTGCAAAGGAAGTTTGATCTGGTCAGCATAAAACTTTATTCTGGTGCTTTTGTCGTCGAAGGGTTCAATCTTATCGATCCTGTCATACTTGTGGTTGTAGAAAACCTCGAAAAGCTGCGAACCCAGTTGATAAAGGTTCACTTTGTGTCCATAGTACCTGATCGCAAACAGGAATTCTCCCTCAACATACAACTTGTTGATTTTTTGATTGAGTGACAGTTGATCGAAGCTTTTCAAACCAGTTATTCGATTTACAGATGCCTGAATATCACAAAAAATCGGGTAAAGTGAAATGGACTTCGCCAAATAAAAAAACACCAGAGCGATACCCCGGTGCCTTTCTCTGAAACATACGTGCAATTATTAATTGATCATTATTTTCCTAACAAGCCTACTTTTTCCCTGCACTACCTGAAGCAGATAAATGCCCGCTGGCTGGTCAGTCAGGTTAAACTCCTTTGAGTACCTGCCATCGAAAGTCTTAATTTCCTCTTCGTAAATAGTTTTCCCGCTTAGATCCACAATAGACACCTGCAACGGATCAGTTGACCTGAGTGACATCTTTAATGTGAAATGGCCATGACTCGGATTAGGGTAATAGGTCAGATCCAGCGGCTCGAGCTTTTCCATTTTTTTGGACGAGAGATGATCAAGCGAAGCTTCGTTGCCCTCTATTTTTGAAATAGTTATTTTTTTTCGCAGCACTATAGTCGACCCATGCTTGTCGCCGTCTTCACTAGTCCATTCGAAGAAGTAACCATTGTCACCACCCATTTCGAGCCGCTGTCCGAACACTTCCCTCAACGAGTCGATATCAAATGGGGCTAACTTCGTACTGAAGAGGCTATCCATCCCTCCAAACACCCAAACTGCATCTTCAGAGTCTTTAGGGGCTCTAAAAACATATGATTGCGCTTCATCCGTCCCATTGAACCGAAACGTTCCCGAGCCATCGAAAAAGAAAGACTTTAATGAGTCGGAGTCCGAGAGAATATGTATTCGCTCTTTCACACCCGGAGACTGGTCCAGAATGATGGTATGCAAGCCTTCTTCTTTACCATTACCGTAAAATTGCACATCCAGCTTATTCTCATCCAGAAAAGCCTTGAGCTCGTCGTCAGCCAGCATCTCCTCTATGGTCTTATATTCCTTCTTGAAAGTTTTGGTGCTTCCGTCTTCATCAGTCCGCAACTCCACATGGATGCTTTTGTCTTTTGACTGTTGAATAGTGGTTTGCTTTTGGGCCAAAGCGCCACCAGCCAACAATACGAAGACCGGGAGCAAAAGCCTTATTCTTTTTGTTAATGTCATAGTTTTCATAGTTCGTAGTGTTTAACCAAATGTACTCCGATGAGCAAAGCGGGGATGTTAAAGCATGGTTAATTGTTGTTAAAAAAGGTTAAAAGCGAACCAGTTAGGTATCTTGAGCGTAAATTTGGAGCATGAGTAAGAACACCCTTCGTTGGATCATAGCGCTAATGAGCGTAGCCCTTATGGGGCTGGTGGCCTTCCAGCTTTACTGGATTGATGCTGTGATTGAGGTGAACCAGGAGCGCTTCCGAAAGGATGTACAAACAGCCCTGACCAACGCCGTGGATAAGCTGGAAAGGCAAGAGGCCATGCTCGTGGCTTTCGACAATTTCAATTCCAATATCAAGTTCAGAAGTGTCACGCCCATGGCCCCGGGCAATGTCAGGTATATTGAGAGTACCTATAAAAAATGGGAGGTGAAGAGTGGAGAAGAACCGGTTGAAGCTTCTCAAAAGGTAAAAAAGCTCCCTTATAGTGTGCAGTACCAATTCGAATCAAATGAAGGCGATAATATCTATGTCGTTCAGGATACGTCCGTTCTTGTAGTGCCATCATCACCCGGCGACGGATTCAGTGGCTTCACATTTACTTCAGAAATAGGAGATTCCACGCATTTTGCCGTAGGGCAGTACAAGAAAACAATACAAAAGGCGGCACAAAAAACTGAAATGATCCAGGTGGCGCTGCACGAGCTGCTTTTTGAGAAGCCCACCATCTCCAACAGGATTGACCCTCACCAGCTTGATTCTCTGCTGGCATCGGAACTTGAAAATAAGGGCATTAACACTGAGTACGACTACAGTATTGTTGATGAGGAGTCAGGCAAGATTGTTTTGGCCTCTACCAACTATCAACCAAAAACAAGGCGGCACACGGAATTCAGGGCCAGTCTGTTCCCCAACGACTTGCTGGGTGAGGGCAGCACTCTTTTGATAAGCTTCCCCAATCAAAAATCTTTTTTGCTTCAGAAGATTTGGACCAGCATGGCCTCCTCAGCCGTGCTTTTGGTCACCATCATCTTTTGCTTTGGCTATGCCGTGCAAACCATCATCAAGCAAAAGAAAATATCGGAAATAAAAAACGACTTCATAAACAACATGACCCATGAGTTCAAAACACCGATCTCTACGGTCGCCCTGGCTTGCGAAGCGCTACAGGATGAGCAGGTGGCCGTTCAGCCAACCTTTCAAAAACGTTACCTGAAAATTATTTCTGAAGAGAATAAACGCCTCGGGCTCCAGGTAGAAAAGGTGCTCCAAATGGCCGCCCTCGACAGAAAGGATTTTAAACTCAAACTGGAGAGTGTAGACATCAATGACCTGATCGAAAAGGCCATTGACAATGTGGCGCTTCAGGTGCAAAAACGAAACGGGACAATCGCCACCGAGATGAAGGCCAATCCGGCCAAAATACTCGGGGATCAAATGCACTTAACTAATATCATACACAACCTGCTCGACAACGCCAATAAGTATTCGCCCGAAGATCCAGAAATTCTGGTCAAAACTTCTAATAGCAAAAATGGGATTGTCATCACGGTGGAAGACCATGGGCTGGGGATGAGCAAGGAGTCTGCTCAGAAGATATTCGACAGGTTTTATCGGGTGCCTACAGGCAACCTGCACGATGTTAAAGGCTTTGGCCTCGGGCTTGCCTACGTAAAAACCATGGTAGAGGCGCATGGAGGCACAATCGAAGTAAAAAGTGAACTCAAAAAAGGAAGTACATTCGAAATACATCTACCCTATGGAAATGAAGCCTAAATTATTAATCGTTGAAGATGATCCGAATTTGGGCCAGATCTTACGGGAATATCTGGAAGTAAAAGGCTACGAACCAACTCTCTGTACTGACGGAGAAGCTGGATTTACCACCTTTGCCCGCAATAGCTTCGATATGTGCATTCTTGATGTGATGATGCCTAAGAAGGATGGCTTCACCCTTGCCAGAGAAATACGAGAGAAAAGCAAAACCATTCCCATCATCTTCCTCACGGCCAAATCGATGAAAGATGATACCATTGAAGGCCTGAAGATTGGTGCCGACGATTATTTAACCAAACCGTTTTCAATGGAAGAACTACTTCTTCGAATGAAGGCGATCTTTAGAAGGACTCATGTGCATGGTAATGGTGAGGAAGCGAATCTTCAGTTCGAAATTGGCAGCTTATATTTTGACGCCCACCTTAATTTGCTGAAAAGCCCCAGGCAAGAAATCAAGCTTACTTCAAAGGAAAATGCCCTTCTTCTTCTTTTCTGCCAAAACCTCAACAAAACGGTTGACAGGGCAGAGGCGCTCATGAAAATCTGGCACGATGACAGCTACTTTAACGCCAGAAGCATGGATGTATACATTGCCAAGCTCCGCAAATACCTGAAAGAAGATGAACGCCTCAGAATTCTCACCGTGCACGGCCAGGGGTTTAAACTTGTGGAGCTCAAATAGATTTTGTATTTTCTTATCAGATTAAAGCTTGGCCTTGCTGGACAAACATTTCTCGGGGCTTTGGTACCTAACCAAATTCTGGAAAATATAATCACAGGCGAGGGTCTCTACCGCTAAAGTTTACTATTTTCACGGGCTCAACAATTTATATATATGATACAGCTTGTACCATCCATAACAGTGATGAAGGGAAAGTCAGTGCGCCTTACTAAAGGAGACTTTTCCAGTGAGACCATTTATGATGAGCCTCCTTTGGATGTTGCAATGCAGTTTGAACAACATGGCATCGAAAGGGTGTACCTGGTGGATCTTGAGGGGTCAAAAAAGGGCAGTCCCGTTAACTACCATGTGCTGGAGGCTATGGCCGGACACACCAAGCTTAAAATTAACTACGCAGGTGGTGTTCACACCGATGGCGATATTTTGAAGCTTATTGAGTTTGGTGCAGACAGTATTACTTCCGCCACCATGGCCGTTTATAAGCCGGAGCTTTTCACGTCATGGCTGATGTCCTACGGCAGAAATAAGATTGCGCTTGGAGCCGACTCGCTCAATGGGCAGATTCGGGTAGGTGGCTGGCTGAAAGATACCAGTATAGACCTGTTTGAGCATATTGACTTCTTTTACCAGAACGGCCTCAAATACCTTAAAACTACCGATATCTCAAGAGATGGGGTGCTTGAGGGCCCGTCTTTCGAACTGTTTGAACAGCTGGTAGCCCGCTTTCCCAACCTCCACATATTTGCCAGCGGCGGCGTTCGCAATGTTGATGACATCAAGCGCCTGGCCGACATCGGTGTTTATGGTGTCATATTCGGGAAAGCCTACTATGAAGGCAAAATCACACTAAAAGACATTGAAAGCCTGGTGGTAAAGAGTGTCTGAAAAACTACCAGGCTTTACCATTCAAAGAATAGTGAATTTCTTTTTTGCAACACTGTTGCATTTAGAATTCCCTAGCCCTACTTTTGTTCTTTACAGAAGTTGATTCAACTGGCTTGAGCAAGAAAATATTAGCGTTTACATGTGTGTTGTTTATGGCAAAGGCGAGTGGCACTTTAGCCCAGGCCCAGCCCTGTAACCTAACTTTTCAGGGCACGGTCATCGACATGTCAACCAAAGAGGCGCTGCCCATAGCTGCTATTTGGTTAGTAGGCCCTGAAAAAGGAACTACTACTGACGAAAAGGGACGGTTCAATATAAAAGGGCTCTGCGCAGGCACCTTCACCGCCGACATTCATTACCTGGGCTATAAGGAAAAACACCTGACCATTACGCTTCCGCTACAAAACGAACTTTTCGTGTTGATGGAAGAAGATGAAGTATTGATAGACGAGGTAACCGTGCAGGGTGAAGTTATTTCGCCTGACAAAACACAATCAGAAGTAACGCTATCAGAAACCCAGTTGGCCAGAGCCAGCGGAAAGTCCCTTGGAGAAAGCTTGCAGGAGCTGCCCGGAGTCTCAAGTCTCAAAACAGGCCCAACCATTTCCAAGCCAATCATTAACGGGCTTCACAGCAACAGAATCCTCATCCTTAACAATGGCCTTCGGCAGGAAGGTCAACAATGGGGAACTGAGCACGCTCCCGAAATAGACCCAATGACGGCCACGCAAATTTCGGTGGTGAAAGGTGCCGCCGCCGTTCGTTACGGGCCGGAAGCTATTGGCGGTATTGTGGTGGTGGAACCACCGGCTTTGCCCTATGAGCACAAGCACCTCCATGGTAACGTTAGGCTGATGGCTGCCGACAACGGGAGAATGGGGTCGGCATCGACAACCTTGCAGGGGGGGCTGGGCAAAGCTGAATCGGTGGCATGGAGGCTACAGGCGACCGGGCGTCGTGCCGGCGACTTCAAAGCACCCGACTACATGCTCACTAATACTGGTTTAAAAGAGGCAGATTTTTCTGGAGCCATTGGATACAAAAAGAACGACTGGTTGGCGGAGGTCTATTACAGCAAGTTTACCACTGAGCTTGGTATTTTACGAAGCGCTCACATTGGCAACCTAACCGACCTCCAGGCTGCCTTTGAAAGCGAAAGGCCACTTATTGTAGAAGACTTTTCCTACAAAATCGACAACCCTAGGCAAGAGATAAGTCACGATTTGGCAAAGGCAACTTTTGGGAAGAAAGGTCACCTGGGTGATATCAAACTGGTGTACGGCTACCAAAGGAATATTCGCAAGGAATTTGACATCAGGCGTGGAGGAAGAGGAGAAACGCCTGCTTTACACATGGACCTGCTCACCCACTCAACCGACCTTATTTGGGAACAACGTACTTGGCAGAAGCTTAGAGGGCAAATGGGCGGAAGCTTTATTTACCAGGAAAACAGGAACGTGCCTGGCACAGGAATCGAGCCGTTGATCCCCAACTATAACAGTGCCACCTCAGGCGTGTTTGTCATCGAAAGGTGGATGGAGGATCGCTGGGAGATAGAGGCGGGGCTAAGGTTTGACAATAGAGCTTTTCAGGTATTTACCTTTGACGAGAACAACGAAGTAATACGACCCAAATACCATTTCAACAACTTCTCAGGATCAGTAGGCTTGGTGCTAAAGCCAGCAGATGGATGGAAGGTTACCTCCAACCTTGGCACAGCCTGGCGGCCGCCGAATGTAAGCGAACTCTACAGCCAGGGACTTCACCATGGAGCGGCCACCATAGAGGAAGGCAACACAGAACTTGACACTGAGCAGGCGTTAAAGTGGGTCAACCAGCTGCTGATTCGCAAAGGCATTTGGTCAGCCGAGGTGTCGATATATGCACAGAAAATTGACAACTACATCTATCTCCAGCCACAGCCGGAACCACGGCTGACTATCCGGGGAGCTTTTCCGGTATACTCTTACGTGCAAACCGATGCCTTTATGGCAGGGACAGATGTTTCTCTTTCGGCTCAATTGAGCAAGCAGTGGCTGTACAGCCTCAAGGGTTCACTTATCCGTGCGAAGGACGTCTCGAAGGACGACTTTTTGATATTTATGCCGGGAGACCGTGTCCAAAACAGTGTCACCTGGAGCTATCCATTCCAGTCTAAGAAGACATTTTTTGTTTCAGCCTCGCATAGCCTTGTGCGCAGACAAAACCGTTACCCAAGCGGGGTCGATTATGTAGATCCGCCGAAGGGATATCAGCTGTTTGGCCTCAACTTGGCCTACGGATCACAGCTGTTTGGCAATGACTACGAAATTTATCTTGAGGGCACCAACCTCCTCAATACTTCGTACAGAGAATACCTAAACCGGTTCAGGTACTATGCCGACGAACTGGGAAGAACGATCACTATAAGGTTTAACTATAAATTTTAATTTAACAATGATGAAAACACAATTTGCTTCCAGCTTTCTTTTTGCAACATTGTTGCTTTTTGGGTCTTGTAACGACGACCCCGATCCAGTTAAGGAAAATGAAGAAGAGCTTATCACCACCGTCAGGCTCACATTTACTGAGGGCACCAACTCTTTCGTGGCGGAATGGAAGGACGCCGATGGAGACGGAGCCAACTTGCCAACAGTGGATGACATCTCGCTGGAGGCTGGGAAAACCTATGCTGTGTCGGTAGAGTTACTCAATGAGTCAACCACACCCGCTGACAACATTTCAGCTGAGGTGAGTGAGGAAGGAACCGAACATCAGTTCTTTTTTATCACAGGCGATGGCCTTGCGTTAACAACAACATACGATGATCAGGATGCTGACGGTTATCCTATTGGTTTGCAAAATACTTTTGTTGCCGGAGTGGCTGGTTCAGGGACGCTGACCGTGATTTTGAGACACGAGCCCAATAAAACTGCTGCGGGTGTAAGCGATGGCGACGCTACCAATGCGGCGGGCGAAACGGACGTTGAAACAGCACCTCCTTTCAATGTCACTATCCAATAAGGCGGTTCCGGGAATAAAAAAAGGGCTGAAAAGCCCTTTATATTTTTAGTCGGTAGTTCTCGATTCCTGAGAAAACTCTTCTTCCGATTCTGAGTACTTAAACTTGTACACCAGATAGAATATGAAGTTATAAGAAAGCACCGACGACGAATCAGCTTTGTTGCTCAAACCTGGCACAATTTCACGACTCTTCTGACTTGAAGCAGTATAGTTAACAGCCTTTGGCTTTTCCTTCACCAAAGCAGCCTCTGCTGCTTTCTTGTCCTTATCTTCCTGATCGCACTGCTCCTTATTGTCTTTTGACTTGTCTTCGCTCCCATCTTCTACAGATGCTGACGCCAAAGATGGAAGCATGCAGATACAGCCCGCAAGTAGTAGTGATCTGAAAATATTCTTGGTATAAATCATATGTGCTTTAGACCTGAAAGGGAAACCAAGATACTAAAATTTTGTTTAAGATTCCTAATGCGTGCATCTAACATTTACCTTTCATCCCTTAATATTAGATTTAACATATTTTTTTTGACTTTCGTATAATTTACTAAACCATGATTGACTGGAGTGACTTTAAAAAGGTAGACATAAGAGTTGGAACCATTGTGGAAGTGTTGCCATTTCCAAAGGCACGAAAACCTGCCTATATTCTTAAAATCGACCTTGGCGCAGAGATAGGTGTGAAACAATCCAGCGCTCAAATCACAGCGCTCTATACTCCGGAGGATTTGGTTGGGAAGCAAATTGTGTGTGTTACCAACTTCCCTCCCAAGCAAATAGCAAATTTTATGTCTGAAGTACTTGTTACCGGGTTTGCTAACGAGTCAGGTGATATTGTACTTTGCACTCCCGAACTTAAAGTGCCCAATGGCGCAATGCTGCATTAATGAGTCAATACGAAATTCGTCCGCTCCAGCACAATGACCTGAGGCAAATGCACAGGTCGTTTTTGGAAGCGTTCTCTGAATATCCCGTCCCTATGCAGCTTAACTATTCTCTTTTCAAAAAGAGGATGCTTGGCAAGCTGAATATCAGATTTGACCTTTCGTTTGGGGCGTTTTCAAGCCAGAAGCTGGTCGGCTTTATATTTCACAGCCTTAACGAATACAAAGGCACTACCAGTATCTACAATGGTGGAACAGGAGTGATTCCCGGGCACAGAGGCAACCGCCTGACCCGACAATTGTATCAGGCGTTTCAGGAAAAAGCTGCCACGCAGGCAAAAAGATGTGTGCTCGAGGTAATTACTGTCAATGAAGTCGCTATCAAAGTTTATGAAGAGATCGGTTTCCGAAAAGTGGGCTTTTACAATTGCTACAAGCTTAATAAGATCCTTGAGCCTTCTAATCTAAACCAAGAGGAGTTTCTGATTGCCTGTGGCTCCCTCAGCAGGAAAGATTTGTACCAGCAACTGGACAGCGTGGAAACTTCGTTTTCTGACACGTTCGATCAGTTGGCATACAATGCAGCCTCCGAGACCTTCGTGGAGTGCCGTATTGGCGGCAGGGTGGTTGGTTACATCATTTTTCAGGCTCAATCCGGAAGGATCACACGCATGGCTGTTGATGCCAGCTTAAGAAGAAAGGGCATTGGCACACGACTAGTTTATGAAGCATATATTCAAAGTGGAAAGAAGAACCTGACTGCGATTAACATCCCTGAAGCTGCGAAAGACATTGCAGGTTTTTTGCTGAATGTGGGGTTCGAAAACCAGGTAGATCAATGGGAAATGGAGTTGACGCTATGAGGAGAAACATACTATTTTCCGACCTGCCAAAGCTTTGTAAAGGCGAAATCAGCGGTACTGATACACCCTCAGCAATCCTATCGCTGTCACTCGACTCACGCAAAGTATTTTCCGGTGAGGGGGCCGTTTATTTTGCTATTAAAGGGCCAAACCACGATGGTCACTCTTTTCTCCGGGAGGCATATCAAAAAGGCTGGAGACTGTTTGTGGTGGAGTCTCTGCCAGAGGACACCGAGCGTTTTGAAAACGCCTCTTTCTTTCTCACAAGCGACTCCCTGCAAACATTGCAGGAGCTGGTAGCTGCCCACAGAAGGCAGTTCAGCCTGCCTGTAGTAGCTATCACCGGAAGCAACGGAAAAACCATTGTGAAAGAATACCTGTATCAGCTACTGGCCAGCGGTGTTTCCGTTGTCAAAAGCCCAAAAAGCTGGAATTCGCAAGTTGGAGTGCCGTTGTCGGTATGGCCGCTGGCCGAGCACCACGAAGCCGGAATTTTCGAGGCAGGTATCTCACAACCAGGTGAAATGGCTCGCCTTAAAAATATTATCCAGCCCACCATTGGCATCATCAGCAACATTGGACCGGCTCACGACGCACTTTTCACATCCCGGGAGCAAAAGCTTGCTGAAAAAATGAAGCTGTTTGAGGGATGCGAAAAGTTAGTCTATTGCACAGACCATTTCGCTATAGACAGGTTCCTGTCGGGCAATGTATTGCCGGGAGTAGCCCGAATAGGCTGGGGGCAGGGAAAGGGTGCAAAGTATACCGTCAGTGTAGTTGGAAGCAAATTGAAGCTAGCGTGGGAAATGGGCATAGTGGAGATTGACCTGCCTTTTACAGATGACAAATCGGTTGAAAACCTTTGTCATGCCGTGATAGCTGCACTCGAAATGGGAATTAACCCGAGCTCCCTTGCCCGGCAGGTATCAGTGCTGTCCGCCATCCCTATGCGGCTGTCGCTGAAAGAAGGAGTTTTTGGCAGTCGGCTGGTCGATGACTCTTACAACAACGATTTTCAGGGACTGGAAGCAGCTCTTGACCTGGCTATTACCCATAGCCACGGCAAGCCGATTGTTGTTATTCTTTCCGATATACTCCAGGCAGGTGAAAACGAAAAGGAGATGTACCAACATGTGAACGATGTGCTCAAGAGCAAGGGCGTATCAAAATTAGTTGCAATAGGCCCGACTATCTCCGCCAATAGGGATGCTTTCAGGATGGCCTGTGAGACTTATGTATCCACAGAAGTGTTCCTGGAGCAGATAAAAGAAAAACAATTCGCTGGGCAAACAGTACTGATTAAAGGAGCACGCAGTTTCCGGTTTGAAGAGATTGTGAAGAAGCTACAAGCGAAAGTGCACAGAACTGTGCTGGAGGTAAATCTGGAAGCGCTGCAGCACAATTTTCAGTTTTACAAAAGTATTCTTGAGCCAGGAGTTAAAACCATGGTGATGCTGAAAGCATTCGCCTACGGAAGCGGAAGCGGTGAAATCGGACGAACGCTTCAATACCTGAAGGCCGACTATGTGGCTGTCGCTTACCCCGACGAAGGTGTTTTACTACGTGAACAGGGCGTTCATCTTCCGGTGATGGTCATGAATGCGCCGGAAGAAAGCTTTGATAAACTGCCTGCATATGCTCTGGAGCCCGAAATTTTTGCGCTCTCCCAGCTGCAAAACTACGGAGAGTGGTCAGAGGGCGAAAGGGGGATTCCCC
Source organism: Imperialibacter sp. EC-SDR9 (assembly GCF_902498805.1). Lineage (GTDB taxonomy): Bacteria > Bacteroidota > Bacteroidia > Cytophagales > Cyclobacteriaceae > Imperialibacter. Next base: position 154,306 of record NZ_LR701578.1, read on the forward strand.
CCATTCATATCAAGGTGGATACAGGCATGCACAGGCTTGGCTTCGTTGCCAGTGAAATAGAGGCTGTTGTGAAGCTGCTCGATCGATATCCAAACATCAAAGTAGCCTCTGTTTTTTCTCACCTTGCTGGCTCCGAAAACAACGCCTTTGACGAATTCACTCATGCTCAGGCCAGGATTTTTCTTGATTGCTACGAACAGTTGTCCCTGCACCTTGGCTACAAACCCATCCGCCATCTGGTGAACACAGCAGGTATCAGCCGATTCAAATCATATCAGTTTGATATGGTAAGAGTAGGCATTGGCCTGCATGGCATCGAGTCCACGGAAGAAGAGCAAGGCAAGCTCACCGTGGTGGCAACTCTTAAGACTGTGGTGTCTCAGGTACGGCGGCTAACAGCCGGACAAACTGTTGGCTACAGCAGGGCTGGCAAAACCGATAAAGACACCGATGTTGCTACCATTGCTATTGGCTACGCTGACGGTTATTCCAGGGCATTGGGAAATGGCAGGGGGAAGGTGCTGATTAACGGACAACTGCTGCCCACCATTGGCAGCGTTTGCATGGACATGACGATGGTGGACGTAACGGGTGTTGACGTGCGGGAGGGCGACGAGGTAGTAGTGTTTGGTGAGCAGCCATCTGCAAACCAGGTTGCGGAATGGGCAGACACGATTCCCTATGAAATCCTTACTTCCGTGTCTGAGCGGGTAAAGAGAGAATATCTGAGCTTTTAAGGCCTAGCCACACCCCAGGTTCTTCTTAAAATCCCTTTCCGGAATGCCGCCAAACTTATTCCCTTCCTCCGCTTCCTGATTTTTATCAGGCCTGACAGAAATCAGCTCTTTTGGGCTGTCATTTTCCTTATTTCGGCCTTCGGATTTCGCTTTTCTTCGTTTTTTCATGACAATTTGAATGAATGACAAGAATCAGGTTTGAAAACCGAAACAAATTTAGCAATTTTGAACTAATCTAAATAAGAATAGAGGATGAGAACAGTAGCTGATATGCGTCCGGGAGAAAGGGGAACTGTTACAGGATTTTCTGATCAGGAGCTTTCCATAAAGTTATTAGAGATGGGTGTTTTGCCTGGTACGGAAGTTATTATGAAGATTATTGCCCCCTTTGGTGATCCGGTTTGCATAGAAGTATCTGGCTATAACCTATCCATGAGAAAGAACGAGGCATCGACGATTTCACTCCTCTAAAGAATGCCCGATTCACATAAAGTTAAAGTTGCGCTCGTAGGAAATCCCAATGCGGGTAAATCTTCTCTGTTCAACTACCTCACCGGCCTCAATCAAAAAATTGGCAATTTCCCGGGAGTTACTGTAGATAAAAGGACTGGTCAGGCGCAATTGCCCAATGGCCAGGTAATTGATTTGCTTGATTTGCCTGGCACCTATAGTATCTATCCTCGTTCGATGGATGAGCAGGTGGTGGTCGATACGCTCCTTAATGAAAATGCGGCCGACTACCCTGATGTCGTCATAGTCATTGTCGATGCCTCCAACCTGAAAAGAAACCTTTTACTTTTTACTGAAGTTCACGACCTCGGCATTCCGGTTATTCTCGCCCTCAACATGATGGACGTGGCCAGCCAGAAAGGGCTGGACATTAACGCCACCGCTCTAAGCAGGGTGCTCGAAGTTCCGGTGGTTTCAATCAACGCCAGAACGGGCGCCGGGCTCGACAGACTGAAAAATGCGCTAACCATTCCTCTAGGCCCGGTTACCCCGCCGCTTTACGACGTGCTGGCATTAGCACCCGAAGCAATAGAGGAAACAAAAAAACAGCTGGAGCTGGATCACAACTACAAGGCATATCAATACCTGATCAACTCCCCCACTTTGCCCAGCCTCAACGGTGACGGCGAATCGATTGCCAAGCACATTATTCAGAAGCACGACCTTGAGGTGAGAGTTATTCAGGCTCATGAAACGCTTGAGCGCTACTCAATGATTGATGGCATTCTTGCCAAGGTGCTTAGCAGAAAGCCTACCCAGGAACAACGCCAGTTTTCAAACAAGCTCGACAGAGTTTTGACACACAAGTTGTGGGGCTACCTTATCTTCTTTCTGGTACTGTTTCTCATGTTTCAGTCGATTTTCGCCTGGGCTGAACCGATGATGGATTTTATTGACTTGACCTTTTCTGCGCTGTCAGATTTTGTAGGGTCTGTTCTGCCTGACGGCATTCTCAATCGACTAATCACCGAAGGCATCTTGCCGGGCATCGGTGGCATTGTTGTCTTCATTCCCCAAATTGCTTTCCTGTTTGCCTTCATCGCTATCCTCGAAGAATCAGGCTATATGGCAAGAGCTGTTTTTCTCATGGATAAGATTATGAGAAAGTTTGGTCTGAATGGAAAAAGTGTGGTTCCCTTGATTTCCGGAGTTGCCTGTGCTATTCCAGCAGTAATGGCTACCCGAAACATCGACAACTGGAAAGACAGGATAGTAACCATCATGGTAACGCCCCTGATGAGCTGCTCCGCAAGGCTGCCGGTGTACACCATATTGATTGCCCTTGTGGTGCCTTCTACCTCAGTTCTCGGGTTCTTCAGTCTGCAGGGAGTGGCCCTGATGGGGATGTACCTGCTTGGCTTTATCGCCGCTTTGCTTTCCGCATATGTGATGAAGCTCATTATGAAAATGAAAGAACGCAGCTTCTTTCTTATGGAGCTTCCGATTTACAGAATGCCGAGATGGAAAAATGTGGGTATCACCATCGTTGAAAAAGTAAAGACCTTTGTCTTCGAGGCGGGGAAGGTGATTTTGGCAATTTCCATCGTACTTTGGGTACTTGCATCCTATGGGCCAGGCGACGCTCTCACCAACGCCGAAGAAACCGTAAAAAAAGAGAGCACTCATCTGAATCTTTCGGAAGAGGAGATGAATGACAGAGTTGCCTCCTATAAGCTTGAGCACAGCTATGCTGGGTACCTGGGCAAGGTCACCGAGCCGGTCATCGCCCCGCTGGGCTACGACTGGAAAATTGGCATTGCCCTTATTACCTCGTTTGCAGCCAGAGAAGTCTTCGTAGGAACAATTGCCACCATATATAGCGTAGGCTCGGCAGGAGAAGACAATACAACCATTCGGCAAAGACTGGAAAAAGAAAAAAATCCAAAGACCGGCGGGCCCATGTTTACCCCGGCTGTTGCCTTCTCGCTACTAGTGTTTTATGCATTCGCCATGCAATGCATGAGCACCATTGCTATCGTGTACAGGGAAACCAAAGGCTGGAAATGGCCTGCCATTCAATTAATTTATATGTCTGCGTTGGCCTATTTGTCCGCTTTGGCCGTATACAATTTGTTGTCGTAGGAACAAATCGCAGAAATGGACGAAAAAGAAGCATTTTTTAAAGCTCGTATTACCACATTTGAGCGCCAAACATCAGAAGTTGCTAACAAGCTCAGAGAGTGGTCTGCCTATAGAATTGGGGTTTTTATAGTATCAACAATTGCCGTGGTTTATTTCGCCAATGCGAGAATGGCATGGCCAATTTTTTTAACGCTGGCTGGCTTTTTTGTGATTTTTGGCTCCCTGGTAAATTTATATAATAAAACGAAAAAGAAGCTTTCGTTTCTTAAGTCGATGCTGGCAGTCAATCAAGATGAAGTCAGAAGGCAACAGCTCGACATCAAGCACCTTTCGGATGGCAAGGAATTCCTCAGCGAACATCACCCATACGTAGCCGATCTGGACATTTTCGGGCGGCATTCCATTTTTCAGCTCGTCAACCGGGGATCTACTCCATCAGGAACGGCCACCCTTGCCTCATGGCTAAGCTTCCCCGCAAAGGCCGATGTTGTAAGCTCAAGACAGCAGGCTGTTCGTGAACTTGAAAGCCAAATCGAATGGAAGCAGGCATTTGAGGCCTTTGGGAGGATGAATCTCCCGGATAAGTCAAAGCCCATCGTCCCACTGGAAAAGCTTTTATCAAAGCCGGCTCCCATTTCTAAAAACTTCAAAATCTGGGCGATCGTTTCTATGGGAATTTCTCTCGTCATTTACGGGCTGACCATTTCGTCGGTATTGATTTGGCAGTGGGTATTTCTAGCGGCCATTTTCAACAGCTTCTTTCTTGTTGCATTGATGAAAGCAATGAACGAGGAATACCAAAAAATGCAGGGTCTGGCAAAACAGCTTTCTATCTATGTCGACTTATTTAACAGCATTGAAACCGGCAAGTTTGAGAACGCTTTACTTTGTGAACATCAATCCGTTTTGACGAGCTCAGGCCAGTCTGCATCAGTAGCCTTCAAAAAACTGCACGACGTGGTAAATCGGTTCGACAGCCGGATCAACATGCTCTATCAAATTCTCAACTCATTTCTTCTGCTTGACTTTTGGCTTATCACACTGGCGCAGAAATGGTTTGACGAAAACATTGATCACGTCGGCGGATGGATGGAAGCTCTGGGTGAAATGGAAGCTATTAGTAGCCTGGCAGGGTTTGCCTTTGCCAACCCGGCTTATGTCTACCCCGAAACATCTAGTTGGGATTTTGACCTGAAAGCCAGTCAGCTGGGCCACCCATTGATTCCAGCGAAGAAGCGAGTTGTAAATGATTTTGTGCTTGATGGCAAGGGATTGATATTGATTACAGGATCCAATATGTCGGGAAAGAGCACCTTCCTGCGAACAGTGGGAGTGAACTCGGTGCTGGCGTTGGCCGGGGCCCCGGTTTGCGCCAGCGGCATGACCATCTCATACATAGAGTTGTTTACCAGCATGCGCACCCACGATGACCTATCGGAAAGCGTATCGTCTTTCTATGCAGAGCTAAAGAGACTCAGACAACTTCTAGATTTACTGGAAGCCGGTGCTCCTGTTCTTTACATGCTGGACGAAGTGTTGAAAGGCACCAATTCAGAGGACAGGCATATTGGCACGAAGGCACTCGTAAGGCAGCTGCTCAGGGAAAAGGCGGCAGGCTTTATTTCTACTCATGACCTCACTTTAAGCGAGCTTGGTAATACCGACCCTCTTGTCAGCAACTTCAGCTTTAACAGCCTGGTGAAGGGCGATGAGTTGCTATTCGACTACAAGTTGACTGAGGGGCCATGCAAAAGCTTCAACGCCTCTCAATTGATGAAGAATATAGGAATAGAAATAATTCCCTAATTTCGCTGCATCAAACCATGGCAACAGTAAACAGAAAAATTGGCATTCTAGGAGGTGGCCAGCTTGGGCGCATGCTCATACAGTCCGGCATCGATTTTAACATCCCTTTCAAAGTAATCGATCCTGACCCTTCAGCTCCCTGCAAAGACCTCGTAGACGGATTTGTTAACGGCAATCTCAAAGACTTCGACACGATCTATCAGTTCGGTGAAGACTGTGATGTTGTTACCATAGAGATTGAACATGTAAACACCCAAGCGCTCAGAAAATTGGAAGAAGAGGGGAAAAAGGTTTTTCCTCAGCCCCATATTATTGAGTTGATACAGGACAAGCGACTTCAAAAGCAGTTTTATAAAAAGGAGGGAATTCCCACGGCAGAATTTGTGCTGACTAAAAATGCGGCCGATGTAGCCGCCCTTGCCAACTTCCTGCCAGCGGTAAACAAACTTGGAAGAGAAGGCTATGATGGCCGAGGTGTTCAGGTAATCAGGTCCGAAAAAGACCTGACCAAAGCATTTGACCAACCTGGTCTTTTGGAAAAGCTAATAGACTTTGAAAAAGAGCTTTCCGTAATTGTCGCCCGAAATGAGCAGGGTGAGATCAAAACCTTTCCCGTAGTGGAATTGGTTTATCATCCAGAGGCGAATCTCGTTGAGTTCCTGTTTTCGCCAGCCCAAATTTCAAGCGAAGTGGAACAGAAGGCCAGGGCCCTCGCCGAAAAAGTGATCACCAAACTTGGAATGGTTGGGCTGCTTGCTGTGGAGATGTTTCTTACCAAAGACGGCGAGATCCTCGTTAATGAAGTTGCCCCCCGGCCTCACAACAGCGGACACCAGACGATAGAGGCAAATATTACCTCCCAGTATGAGCAGCACTTGAGATCCATATTAGGATGGCCCCTGGGGAGCACCAGGGCCCACACTCCTGCAGCGATGGTCAATTTGCTGGGAGAAGAAGGCTTTCAGGGAGAGGCGGTTTATGAAGGTTTGGAGGAAGTTTTGCAAAAAGAGGGAGTACATCCTCACCTTTATGGCAAAAGGCTAACAAAGCCTTTCAGAAAAATGGGGCACGTGACTATTGTCAGTGAAAAGACTGAAGACCTGAAGGCCCTGGCTTATTGGGTAAAACATAAACTGAAAATAAAGGCATAAAATGGCTGAAGATAAAAAACCAATAGTAGGTGTGATCATGGGTAGCCAGTCGGATCTAACTGTGATGCAGGAAGCTGCCGAAATACTCGAAGAGCTGGGTGTTGCCTGTGAAGTGACCATCGTTTCGGCACACAGAACACCCCACCGGATGATTTCTTATGCCGAAGATGCCAGGAAGCGAGGGCTGAAGGTAATCATAGCTGGGGCGGGCGGTGCGGCTCACTTACCCGGCATGGTCGCCTCCATCACCACCTTGCCGGTGATTGGGGTGCCGGTTAAATCCAGGAACTCTATTGACGGCTGGGACTCAATCCTTTCTATTCTACAAATGCCCGGCGGTATCCCGGTAGCGACTGTGGCACTAGACGGAGCCAAAAACGCTGGCATACTTGCAGCTGAGATCGTTTCTACGTTTGATGACAAGGTTGCCCACGCCTTGCAGGCCCACAAAGACAAGCTCAAGTCGACAGTAGAGGAAAGCGCCACCAAGCTCGAAAGCCACGGGTGGAAGTCCGCACAAATAGGTTTCAAAAAATAGCTCAGCTACAACTGCTAGTTGTTTACCAATTCAGGTTTCTTCGGGAAGATAAGTGAGAGTATGATAGATCCTATCAACACTACCAAAATCATACTGAATGACCATATCACGGGAACGTGAATACTGAAAATGTCCACCAGCATCTTCGCTCCAATGAATATGAGGATGATCGCCAGGCCCTTCTGAAGCAAGTAGAACTTATCAAGCACGTTAGACAGCAGGAAGAACATCGCCCTTAGGCCCATCACGGCAAAGATATTGGATGTGTAGATGATGAATGGGTTCTGAGTGATGGCAAAAGCCGCAGGAATAGAATCTACAGCAAAAATAAGATCCGTAGATTCTATTAGAATAATGACCAGAAAAAGAGGCGTAAATATAAGCTTACCTTGTTTGAAGATGACAAACCTGCCGCCCATGTCTCCTTTTGAGATGGGAAAGAACTTTCTGGCAAGTTGAATGAGGGGATTCTTCTCTGGCTCAATTTCCATGTCCTCATCATCCTTGAATATTTTAAGTCCAGAATAGACAAGAAAGACCCCGAAGACGTACAGAATCCAATGTGCTTTGCTAATCAAAAGCGCCCCGACGAAAATGAATATTGCCCGAAAAATAATGGCACCCAATATCCCCCAAAAAAGAATACCATGATAGTATTCATCCTTCACTTTGAAGTAGCGAAGGATAAGAAGAATAACAAATATGTTATCAATACTCAGTGCTTTCTCTGTGAGATATGCCGAGTAAAATTCCAGCATACTTTCATAGGGCGTAACGCCAGGCACAGGATTTTCATAGTAGAAATAGATGACCCCACCGAAAATAATAGAAACAACAACCCAAAAGAGCGACTGCTGAAGCGCATCCTTTTGGCTAATCTTTCCTGGTTTTTTGTGAAAGACACCTAAATCAAGAATTAAAAAAATGGTGATTACAATACCGAAAATGCCGTACAAGAGGTTTTCACTGTTGGCTAGCAGTTGATCAAGCATAAACAAAAGGCGTTAGGACACAGGTCAAAAAAGGCATTGTAAACAAAATAATAGCTGCTGTTTTTTTCAAACGACCGGCAAATTAAACAAGAATTAGGCAATATAAAAAACGATGCTAGGAGTCACAAGAGTGGATTATATTGGAAATGTACAATTTAAAGACCCCACAAAATACGTATAAATATCAGTAGGGTAGCTGACCTTATCGGAAATCCTATTTGAAGCAAACGAAATTGTTTGAATTAACTCATTTAATTTGATAATACTACGGTTTTTTTGTAAAATCATTGTATAAAAGAGCTGTATGCTAGGTGGTTATACTTTAGATCTTATCCTTGTTGGGATTGCCTATCTGATACTCGTGTATCTGATGGTCACTCTTATGAAGAAGAGAAATAAAGATGTCGGCGGCCATGACGACGACGACGACGGAGGTATCACTGTCAAGGGGCCTCCGGAAATTGATCTTCCCCCTGGCGTTTGCCTGCCAGACGGCAACCCAAGACTAGTACTTATTGACGAAGAAGAGCGGGAAGAAATGCCTGTTTGAGTTATTGCTGACAGTCCTTACAGTAGCCCGTCACCAGCATGCTTACATCCATCAAAACATACCCTGCCGGTAGTTTTATTCCTGGAATGTCTGATTCGTCGAGGCAAGTTGTGAGCCCACACCGGATGCATTTAAAGTGAACATGCTCATGCTTATGTAAGTCTTCGGAGCAGTCGGCATTGCACAAAGCATATTTCTGAGCTCCATTATCATCAAGTACTTTATGAATCAAACCCTTGTCCACAAAGGTCTTTAACGTTCGGTAAACGGTCACCCTGTCGTAATGTTCGCTTACCCTGTCCTCAATATCGGCGTGGGACAAGGCAAAATCGTGCTCATAGAATATAGCAAGTATATCCGTTCTGCATTGCGTGTTTCGCAGCCGGTGTTCTTTTAGTGTTTCTTTTAAAACTATTTCTGACATTCCTGTAAGCTACCGGGTGGATGTTGTACAGTAATTTTTGAACAATATACAAAGCTCCTGACTAGACTGAAAATGGTTTTCACTATCATTAGGACACTTCGAGTTGCAGCTTAACAAGCTGACTGTATTTACCTTCCTCGTCAGTGGTCAGTTCGTCGTGAGTCCCTTCCTCAGTAATCTGCCCGTCGCCTATCACATAAATCCGATCCACCTTTCTAATCGTAGCCAATCGGTGGGCAATGATGATCGTTGTGCGATCCTTCATGAGTTTCTCCAGGGCATCCTGCACCAGTCGTTCTGACTCCGCATCCAGCGAGCTGGTGGCTTCGTCAAGTATTAGAATCGAAGGGTTTTTCAAAATAGCCCTTGCGATAGCAATCCGCTGACGCTGGCCCCCGCTTAGCTTTATGCCCCGTTCGCCGACAATGGTATCAAATTGCTCGGGAAAGCTCAAAATAAAGTCCAGGGCGTTGGCCTGACGAGCCGCTTCTACCACCTCGTCTTCTGTAGCGTCGGGTTTACCGTAGCGAATATTCTCTAAAATAGTGCCGCCGAAAAGAATCACTTCCTGAGGCACAATACCGATGTGCTTCCGCAAAGCTGAAATAGAATACGATTGGTTATCCTTTCCATCAATCAATATTTTTCCTGTATCTGGCTGATAAAACCTCATCAGTAGCTGAATGATTGTTGACTTACCCGCTCCACTTTGTCCTACCAGCGCCACCTTGCTGCCATGAGGCACGTGGAAGCTTATGCTCTTGAGCACTGGCATTTCTTTACGGGTAGGATAACTAAAGGTCACATTTTCGTAAGCAATCTCACCTTCTATATTGATCGATTCCTGCTCCTTGCTTTCGACCTCCTCAGTTTCCTCAAGAATTTCCAGAATGCGCTCCGACGCACCAATTGCCTTCTGTATTTGACCAAACAGATCCCCGAGGCCAGCAATTGACCCACCAATGAAAGTGGTGTAGAGCACAAATGAAAGCAGATCACCAACCGTCAGCTCTCCGTTTTGCACGAGCGTGGCACCATACCACATCACGCCCACGATGCCCCCAAACAAGGCAAAAATCACAAAAGAGATAAAGCCTGCACGGTAGGTAGCGGTCTTTAAGGCTACCTTAACTACAGCCGACATTGAGGCTCGGTAACGTTTTATCTCATACTGTTCATTGGTAAAAGCCTTTACCGTGTGGACAGACTGGAGTGTCTCCTCAGCCACTACGCTGGCATTAGCCAGAGCGTCCTGGGTTTTTTTTGACATTTTTCGAATAAACCTTCCAAAGAACATTGCCGCCAGAATCAACACCGGGAATGTGGCCAGCATAAAAACGCTCAGCGACGGCATCGTGTAAAAAATCAGCCCAAGGCCAATGATCAAGATTGATGTTTGACGAATCAGCTCGGCGAGCGTTACAGTAAACGTGTCCTGAATCATGGTCACATCCGAAGTGATTCTACTGATCAACTCTCCTGTTCTCTTGCTGTCGTAAAAGGTAATGGGCAGCCTGATAAGCTTTTGATAAAGATGGGTTCTTATATCTGCGACTGTGCGCTCAGACACGGTTGCGAAGAAATACACCCGAAAAAATGAGACAATGCTTTGCACCAGCAAAATCCCAATGAGTGCGAGGGCTATCGACGTGATGTCATTCAGCAACCAGGATCCCTTGCCGGAGGCAACATCGATAAGTTTGCCAGCCACATAAGGAAAGGACAGCAGTATGCCACTTGTAAAAAGCAATAAAACCAAGCCGACTATGAATCCAGTCTTATAGGGCAAAATAAATCTGAAAACACCTAAAAGCTTTTTGAAATTATCTTTATTGAGTGGACGCTTCTCTTCTTTTTCAAGTGTGGAGAACCGTGAGTTACTTCTTGCCATCAGCTACTTATATCAAATAATATTCAAAAACCTTAAGTAATACATTGGGTACTAACAAAAAGTTTTGTTCGGTGCAAAGTTAAGAACCTAATCCCCGAATCGGGAGAGAAATCGAATGACAATTTTGATGGCCTGACGGAAATCATCAACGGCTCTTATAAAATTCATTGTAATTATCAGAAATATGACAAATATTCATGTTTGGATATTGTTCAGTTTGCCTACCCATTTCTGGGACAAGCTATTCTTGAGCCAAATATCCTTTTAATTCAAAAGTGCCATTATAATCAATCCGTCATGTACCCACTTCACCGAATTCTTGTTTGTCTAGACTTGTCACCCATTGATCAGACTCTGATGGAGTATACGGCTCATCTTTGCAAAGCGCTTCCAGAAGCAAAAGTCTATTTTATTCACGTCTCCAAAAAACTCGAGATTCCTGAAGAGATTAAGAAAATGTTCCCGAACGTCACCGGGCCGGCGGATGAGGCGCTTGAAAAAGGAATCAATGATGAGGCCTCCAAGTATTTTGCGAATAAATGTGACACGCCTTATGAGGCAGTGGTGAAAGATGGCAACGAGACTGAACAGATTTTGAAATGGTCGCAGGTTAAGGAAATAGACCTGATTGTAATGGGGCTAAAAAAATCTTTGAAGGGTGCTGGCACCAATGCAGCAAAAATTACTGCCATCTGCCATGCGTCAGTGTTGTTTGTGCCTGAAAACGCTTCTTTCAAACTGGATAGGGTGCTGGTACCTGTCGATTTTTCCAAAAACTCTGCCATGGCAGTTGATCAGGCCATGGCCTTAAAAAAATTGGGAAATGTGGATGTCCTTCTTCAAAATGTATACAAGGTTCCCGTTGGCTATCACTACACTGGCAAACAGTATGTCGATTTTGCCATCATTATGAAGCACAATGCCGAAAAGCAGATGAAGACATTTTTAAGTGCATATCAAATCAACGAGGAGGATGTAACACAAGTTTTCAACCTTGATGAAGATGACAAGCCGGCTGATGTGATTTTTACGGAGGCCAAAGTGCAAGCCGCCGACATGATTATCCTCGGTTCGAAGGGGAGAACCATGGTCGCTGCCATGCTTATGGGAAGTGTCGCCGTTGAGCTCTTGCGTGTCAACAAAGAGATACCCTATATGATAGTGAAAGACAAAAAGGCAAACATGGGATTCATGCAAGCCTTCAAAAACCTCTAATTGAGCGCTTTTGACTCAATTTGATAGTTTACTGTGTCCTTCATCAATATTTTTTGAAAGCCCTTGATGCTGTAGCTTTCCAAAGTGGACACCCCGTTTTGGGTAGCAAAGGTGGCAGACAGCTCACGACTGTTTTGGTACAATGCGTTTTCCTCTTCGAACCTGCCTGAAAAAGCGACCACATTCCCCTGACTATCATATTCAAGCTTCATCCACTGCACACCAGATTCAACCTCTGGCTTCTTTTTGTAAAGAACGCTGCTGCCATTAGCTAAATTAGCTTTTTCCTCACTGAATGCCCCAACCAGCACAGCTTTGTTGATGTCCATATTAATGAACATAGACAATTCCTTAGTCCATTCAAGGCTATCGAACTTCAGTGTCTTCGTCTCAGTGAGGCTGTCAATAGAGGCTGACTTTTCGAATGAAGTACCCACAATACGATCAGCCTGTGATGTGAACAAGCCAGCCACGTCAAAATAGGCTGTGATTTTTGTCGCTGAGGAGCTGCTTTCACAGCCACTCAGCGCCAGGCCCAACATTAATGAGCCGATAACAATATTCCTCATATAAGTTCTTCGCCAGTCATTTCTGCTGGCTTTGGAATGCCAATCATCTTAAGAATCGTTGGTGCCAAATCTCCGAGTTTTCCGTCCTTAATCGGGCCACGATAGTCGTTGTCTACGAGAATACATGGCACAGGGTTGGTGGTGTGGGCTGTATTGGGTGATCCATCTTCATTGATCATCATGTCGGAGTTGCCGTGGTCAGCAATGATAAATGTGCTGTAGCCATTTTCAAGGGCCACAGTCACAACAGCCTCGGCACAGCGGTCAACAGTCTCTACTGCTTTCACCGCTGCTTCAAACACACCGGTGTGGCCCACCATGTCGGGATTGGCGAAGTTGAGACAAACAAAGTCGGTTTCCTGCTTCTTTAGCTCCGGGATAATGGCATCACGAATGTCTTCAGCGCTCATTTCGGGCTTCAAATCGTAAGTTGCCACCTTTGGCGATGGGCAAAGGAGCCTTTTTTCTCCATCGAAAGGTTCCTCCCTTCCTCCTGAGAAAAAGAAAGTAACGTGGGGGTATTTCTCTGTTTCTGCTATTCTGATCTGCTTTTTGCCATGGGCTGCAAGCACTTCACCTATGGTGTTGGTAAGGTTGTCCTTATCGAACAGTACTTTCACGTCTTTGAAGGTGTCGTCGTAATTGGTCATGGTCACATAGTAGAGTAGCAATTTCTTCATGCCGTGCTCCGGAAAGTCTTTTTGAGTGAGCACCTCTGTAATCTCCCTTCCTCTGTCAGTACGGAAATTGAAGCACAAAACAACGTCTCCTTCTTCTATAACAGCCAGTGGCTGCCCAGCGGCGCCTGTATTGATGATCGGCTTGATGAACTCGTCAGTAACATTTTCATCGTATGAGGCCTGCATTTCTTTCAAAACGTCGCCCGTCTTCTTACCCTCTCCTTTCACCATAGCATCGTAGGCCAGCTTCACCCGCTCCCAACGCTTGTCTCTGTCCATAGCAAAATAGCGGCCAGTGATGCTTGCAATGGCTCCGGCCGTTTTCTTCATATGCGACTGAAGGTCTTTCAGAAAGCCAAGCCCCGATTTAGGGTCGCAGTCACGACCGTCAGTGAAGGCGTGCACAAATACTTTTTCCAGCCCTTTTTCATGGGCCAGTGAGCACAATCCCTTCAAATGCAGGATGTGTGAATGAACACCCCCATCAGAAACCAAGCCAATGAAGTGCACTTTTTTATTGTTCTTTTTGGCATAATCCAGTGCCTTGATTAGCTCCTCGTTATCACCAAGTGTGTTTTCTTCAACTGCCTTGTTGAGCTTTACCAAATCCTGGTACACTACTCTTCCGGCTCCGAGGTTCATATGGCCTACTTCGCTGTTGCCCATTTGCCCGTCTGGCAAGCCAACGAACAGACCTGAGGCCTGAAGCTTGCTGTGCGGGTATTTTTTATAGAGTGAGTCTACGAATGGCGTATTTGCAGCGTCTACCGCAGACACTTTCGGGTTGGAAGCTATTCCCCAACCATCTAAAATCATCAGAATTACTTTCTTATTCATGGAGGCAAATATACGGCTGTCGTTTTTTCTTTTGTAACTCTGGCACGATTATGTTAGCTCCAAAGATTCGTTAACTTTATAATAAGCCATGAAAACCCAAATCCCACTTATTCTTGCACTTGTCATTCAAGCGAGCATCTCCTTTGGTCAAAAACGGCATGAATTTCCCTTAAACTTTCAGGAAGCACAACTTCAAGCAACCGAAGCAAGAGATCTGCTATTGAATAACCTTTCGATTGAAAGGCCAACAACCTTCCCTCAAAAGATAGAAAGGCGTAAGGGTTTTGCATTCTCAGGAAGAGTGAATCAAAATGCGAACATCACCGTGAAAGTTAAAGCCAAAAGTAAGGCTTTTAGCGGTCTACTTAAACAGAAATTTATCGTCTATCTAAAGCAAGAAAAGGACTTCGGGCCGAAAAAAATAAAGCTATTTGAAGAAAGGAAATTTAATGATGCGGTACTCTATTCTTCAACTTTACAAGAAACTGAAAATCCTTCGGCAAGCCCTTTTGCCACAACTTTTGTAAAATATGAGTACTTTGGGATAACACAATAAAAATCAGTGCTCTTAATTCCAACCTACAATCATTGGGAAATAGAATTTATATTAAATATGACTAGTGTTGGCGCAATTTTTGTTGCTCACAACTGTTGAATTCAGAATCATGAAACGGTTTACAATATTATTTCTTTTTACTGCTACCATGGCCTTTGGCCAAACACAAACGGAGGTAGTAGGCAATGTGAAAGCGGCTATTAAAGCTGGCTCTTCAAAAGAGCTTGTGCGCTATTTTAACGAAACTGTCTCGCTGAATGTCGACGGCGAAAAGTCGAATTACAGTAAAACACAAGCCGAAATAATTATGAAGGATTTCTTCAAAGAAAACCCTCCTTCATCATTTGACTATATACACCAGGGAAATTCGAAGGAAGGTTTGCTCTACACCATTGGTCAACTTTCGCACCCCAACGGAACCTACAGGGTTTACATGCTGCTGAAGTCGTTCAATGGCAAGTATCTGGTAGACACGCTTGACCTGACTAAGGAGTAGTCTCCAAATTACCAAACTGCATTCTCGAAGTTTTCTCCAATAAGCGAGTCCTTGGTTACCAGGACAAAATTTTCTAATTGCGCTTGACTTACAATCATTCTATCGAATGGATCTCGTGTCCAGGAATGTTCCATAGCTTTATTCACAAGCACATGCAGCGGGCTGTCCCGATTAGTAAGGGCTATCTCTATTTCCAAACTCTTCAGAACAACATCTGAGGCTACTTTTATCTTTCCTATTTCAAAGAGATATTTCAACTCAAGTCTTACAAATGAAGAATAGTATAGTTTGGATTCTTCTATCACTGAGATTGCTCTCGGCGAAATTTTATTAATTTCCCCCCCATACAACCAGATAACGACATGTGTGTCTAAATAGGCTTCTTGTTCCATTCGCTACTCCAGTCTATATGAACAAGCTCCTCAGCGTCTCCCACAATCACATCACGTTTTTTCAAGTTAGCCAACTTAGAAGCTTGATTTTCCACTACAATTTTGAGGGTTTTTCCCTTTCGTCTTATTTCCAGGGGCTCGCCAGTTTCAGCCACTTGATCAAGTAACTTGTAAATGTTCTGCCTTAGTTTTGAAGTTGTTATACCCATAGTTGATAATACGTACGATAAATATAAATAGTTCGTACGTAAAACAAAAAAGCCAGTACTGCAACTGGCCTTTTTGTCGATCAATAGTTGATATTATCAGCTCCCTAACTTTTCTTCCTTCTTGTCGTTATTCGGAGCCACGTAGGGCACACCTTTCTCTTCCAGCATATTGTTGTAGGCCGGAACATCATCGTTTAAAATTTGCATGATCTCCGTTTTCCTTGTATTCCAGATTTCCTTCAGGTCATCATAGCGCTCCCTCTCGCCGTCTGTAAGCGGGGGCGAATTCCCGTCAATGGTTTGCAAAAGGTCGTACAGCTGGCTATCGAGCATGCTGCGGAAGTTGACCACGTCCTGAAATGTCTCCTGCTTCGGTTGAATCAGTTTTTCTTCAGTCGCTCCCACTTTCTTTATAATGGCCTTGCTTTTGTCATTGATCGATTTGTATTCGTCCGAATCGCCCAGTCTTTCATCCATGGCTTTCAGTTGCTTGCGCACTTGCTGAAGGTCTTTCAGCGATTGGTATATGTCCTCAATGTCCAGCGCTATTCTTTCCAGCACTTGCTGCTTTTCCCGATGCTGCGCCAGAGTAGCAGCGTCCCTAGGGTCAGGAAGTATGTTGAGTGCCTGCTGCATTGTTTTGTCGCCAAAGGTCAGGGTTATTGTGTAAGTGCCTGGGCCTACCATATAGCTCGACATGCCCCCGCCACCAAAGCTTGGTACAAATACGCCTTCGGCTGTCTCGATATTTTCACCTCGTAAGTCCCACTTCAGCACATTCATGCCCGCCTTTTTTGGAAGCTGCTCTGCTTTCTTTTTTGAAGCGCTATTGAAAGTTCGTAAAACCTTACCTTCTGCATCAGCTATTTCAAGCTTTAACAAAGTGGAGTCTTTTTCTCCCATTTCCTTCAGGTGATATCGGATAAGGGCTCCTTTATAAGCGCTTTTGCCAACAGTCACATTAGGTAAATCGAAAGCATTACCACTTTTTACCACTTCCCGTGGTTTATACAAGTAGGCGTCTGTAGTTGCTACCTGCGGGGTCAGTTCCTGCAAAGCAGTGATGTCATCAAGGATCCAGAATGCTCTTCCTGAAGTAGCCGCCAGCAGGTCGTTATGGTGAATCTTGAGGTCAGTTACCGGCGTCATCGGGAAATTAAGCTTGAACTGGCTCCACTGTTGCCCGGCGTCAAAGCTGATGTAAATGCCTCTTTCGGTGCCGGCAAAAAGCAACCCCTTGCGGTTCGGGTCTTCTCTTACGACTCTCACAAATGCCTTTGCGCCGATACCTTTTGTGAGCATTTGCCAGCTTTGACCGTAGTCTGTCGTTTTGTATAAATAGGGAGTGAAATCCCCGAATTTATATTTCGTAAAGGCTACATAAGCTGTGCCGGGGGTGTGTGGAGATACTTCGATAGAGTTAATCATTCCCTCACCTGCCTCTTTAGGGCTAATGTTCGTCCACGTCTTTCCGGCATCTCTGGTAATATGCAATAAGCCGTCATCTGCTCCTGCCCAAAGCACTTTAGCATCATGCGGTGACTCGGCCAGGTAGTAAATAGTATGATAGATTTCGCCACCAGCGGCCTCGTTGGTAATTGGGCCGCCCATGAGCCCCAGCTTTGTGGAATCGTTTCTGGTTAGGTCGCCACTCATTTCTTCCCAGGTCAATCCCCTGTTGGTGGAGCGGAGTACTTTGTTACCTGCGTGATAAATTGTGTTGGGGTTGTGTTGAGAAACAATGATTGGTGCATTCCAGTTGAACCGGTATTTGACTTCGTCCGACGGTTCGCCCAGCCCGCTTTCCGGGTAGGCTTTTATTCCTTTCGTTTTTTTGCTGGCCAGGTTATACTCATCGATAATCCCCTGATAGCAGCCTGCATACATCAGTATTGGGTTGTTAGGGTCAAATGCCACATAAGCACTTTCGCAGCCGCCTACGCCGGCAACCCAGTCTTGCCATTCAATCACTGGCCCATTAGTGCTGCTTGGAATCGCCACTGAAGAGTTATCTTGCTGGCCACCATACACCCAGTAGGGGAAACGGTTGTCAGCATTAATCCTGTAAAACTGTGCAGTGGGTTGGTTCTCAATCGTACTCCAGGTTTTGCCAGTATTAAAGGAAATAGCAGCGCCGCCATCGCCGCCATAGACCATATTAGCGGGCCGGGCAGGATTGATCCAGATAGAATGAGTATCTCCGTGGGGTACCGGCAAGCTGACAAAAGATTTTCCTCCGTCGATGCTTCTGAGCAGCGGGGCATTCATCACGTAAACCACATCTGCATTTGCCGGGTCGGCTTGAATATGCATATAGTACCACGAGCGAGCTCTCAGCACCCGCTCTTTATTCATGTTTTTCCAGGTTTTGCCGGCATCATCCGAACGGTACAAGCCTCCTTCGTCCGATTCGATAATCGCATACACTCTTTCGGCGTCGGCTGGCGAAACTGACACGCCAATCTTGCCCATCACCACTTTTGGCAGACCTTCTGAAAGCTTTTCCCAGGTTTCGCCGCCATTGACGCTTTTGAATATGCCGCTTCCAGCGCCTCCGCTTCTCGAATACCAAGGCAGCCGCTGATGATCCCACATGGCTGCGTAAAGAATCCTGGGGTTCGACTCGTCCATGCTCAAGTCACTCACACCGGTGAATTCGTTGACAAAATGCACGACCTTGAAGCTTTTGCCACCATCGGTGCTTTTGTAAACGCCCCGGTTGTCGCTTGGTCCATACGGATTACCCTGAACGCCCACGTAGATTAAATCTGGATTGGTGGGGTGTACAGCAATTTTAGAAATGTGCATGGAGTTCTCCAACCCGATGTGGCTCCAGGTTTTTCCGGCGTCAGTCGATTTGTAAAGGCCGTCGCCACTGGAAGTCATCACCCCACGAATAGGTGCCTCGCCCGTGCCAACGTAGATGACATTTGGATCGGATGCGGCTACAGAAATTGCCCCGATCGTTCCGGTGTTGAAAAAGCCATCAGTAATGTTTTTCCAGGTAATGCCGGCATCGGTTGTTTTCCATACCCCACCACCAACCGTGCCCATATAGTAAGTTTGGTCGTCGCCCAACACACCGGCTACCGCTGTGGACCTGCCTCCTCGTGTAGGCCCAATGTTTCTCCACTCAAGTCCGGCGTAAAGCTTTTCATCCAGCGCTACTTGTTCTGCTTTCTCTTTGGCGCCCTTCTTTTGCGCAAAAAGCATGGTGGGAATAAGTGCCAGAAGAATCAATAGATTTCTCTTCATCATGTTAAGGTTGGTTATATGGCTAAGTAAATCGTTCGTTTGAAGTAGTATTTTCTTCCAATGTCTTAATTTCGGGTCTAAAGCCCAACACCACTCATAGAACTGGCCGGGAATTTTAGTCTTTGAATACAAAAATAAGAAGCGATGGAAACTGTTGTTAAAGATTTAATGGAGCTTTTCGAAAGAGATATAGATAGGCTACAGAAAGAGCTCGAATTGACACCCGATGCTGTTTTGTGGAAAACCGTAGGGCAAATCAATAATTCGCCCGGCAATCTTTTCCTCCACCTGGCAGGCAACCTGCAACACTTTATTGGCGCAGTTATTGGCAAAACACCTTTCGTAAGAGACAGAGAGGGGGAGTTTGGTAAAAAGGGACTTCCCAAAAGCGAGCTAGCGAGTGAGCTACAGGCAACAAGAAAGGCTGTGCTTGAAACGCTGGCTAAAATGACGTCAGAGCAACTGCACAGCAACTACCCTATTGAGGTTTTCGGCAAGCCAATGACGACGCAAAACTTCCTCATACACCTTAGTGGTCACCTTAACTACCATTACGGTCAGATCAATTACTTCCGCAGAATAGTGGCTAGCTAGTATGAAGCGCCTCCTCAAAGTACTGGCGTGGGTGGCAGGCGCTGTTTTAGTACTGGCGTTAAGCCTGCTAACGACGATTGACAGGACTCCCTATCAGGAAATGTCCTACTATGCGGCCATGCATGCCAGGATGGACTCTTTGGAAGCTGCCTATGAAAATACGAATGGCGATACGCTGCAAGTAGGCTGGGCAGAGGCGTCGCTGGTTTACACGGAATCAATTCCATTGGCTGGATATGGGAAAAGAAAAGGCGCTCACTTTGAGGGCGTTCATGATTCTGTGGCGGTGAAGACGATGGTATTTTCTAACGGAAAAACAAAAGCGGCAATCGTAAGCCTTGATCTTCTTATTACACCACCAGAGGTAGTCATCAGACTTAGAAAGCTCCTGCCAACGCTGGGCTATTCAATTCAAAATACATTTTTCACCGCAGTACACTCGCACTGCAGCATTGGTGCCTGGAGTCCCGGATTGACAGGAAAGTTGTTTGCAGGCACCTACCAACCGGAAGTAGCTGATTTTATTGCTGAAGCCGTGGTACAGAGCATCAAGGACGCTGAAGAAAACAAAGAAAAAGCCAGAATCGGCTTTGCCACGTTCGATGCCGGGGAGCTCATTTACAACCGCCTCGTGAAAGAAAAAGGCTCTATTGACCCCTGGTTCAGGGTGATGAAGGTGGTGAAAGACTCCGGCAAAAGTGCCTTGTTTACCACGTTTGCGGCGCATGCGACCACGCTGCCCTCCAGCTTCCTGGCCTTGTCGGCCGACTACCCGGCTGCATTGCGAAAAACGTTTGTCGCCGACTCCCTGGCCGACTTTGTTATATACGGTGCTGGTGCTGTGGGCAGTCAAGGGCCCAATAGTCCAAAAGGAATTGACGGATGGGACAAAGCTGAATACATTTCCGAGCACCTTGCGGATCAGTTTGCGCAAATTAGCTTTTTAATACAGCCGGGATACGTTACGTCGATTTCGAGTGGATACTTGCCATTGGAGCTGAGGCAGCCAAGTTTCAAGGTTTCCGAGAGTATTGCCGCCCGGCCGTGGGTGTTCTATTGGTTGTTCGGCGACTATGACTCCGGCATCAGCTATTTGAAGATTGGAGACAACCTTTTGGTCGGCACACCTTGCGACTTTTCGGGAGAGCTAATGGCACCACTTGACAGCATGGCCCGGGCTCAGGGACAAAACCTGATGGTCACCAGTTTCAACGGCGGTTATATAGGTTACATTACCAAAGACGAGTGGTACGATTTAAACAAATACGAAACCAGAACAATGAACTGGTTTGGACCTTATAACGGCACTTACTTTTCCGAAGTCATTGGCGATATAATCGACACCACTAAATGAAAAACATTTATAGCTTATTAATATTCCTCTGTCTGTGTGGCAACGTAGTGGCGCAAACAGACAGCCTCGACATTATGATTGGCCAAATGATCATGATTGGTCTGGAGGAAAGGCAGTCCATAAAAGAAGGAGATGTGCTGCTGAAAGCAATTGAAGATGGCAAAGTGGGCGGCGTGATATATTTTGAGAAAAATCTGACCAAGACCAATACTGCCGAGAATCTCCGACAGCTCAACAATACGCTAAAATATGCCTCAGGTATTCCTCTTTGGATTGCGATTGACGAAGAAGGCGGAAGGGTGAACCGGCTTAAGCCAAAATATGGATTCGTTACCACTCAATCAGCACAAGAGCTGGGCAAGCAGGGCGTTCCCGACAGCACCAACGCACAGGCCAGGCGCATGGCCGAGCAATTGCGAGAACTAGGGTTCAACCTCAACTTTGCCCCTTCAGTGGATGTGGCTGTGAACCCCGACAACCCTGTCATCGTAAAGCTCGGCAGGTCTTTCAGCAGCAATGCTGATTCAGTGGCCTTGCATGCAGCTGCTTTCATCAAAGCACATCAGGAGGAAGGCATTGTCACTTCCATCAAGCACTTTCCCGGCCACGGCAGCTCCAGCAAGGACACGCACAGCAGCATGGCCGACGTGAGCAATAGCTGGCAATTTGACGAAATCAGACCTTTTAAGCTGCTTATTGACGAGGGCCGCCTGGACGCCGTGA
Source organism: Imperialibacter sp. EC-SDR9 (assembly GCF_902498805.1). Taxonomy (GTDB): domain Bacteria; phylum Bacteroidota; class Bacteroidia; order Cytophagales; family Cyclobacteriaceae; genus Imperialibacter. The sequence continues at coordinate 175,867 of NZ_LR701578.1, forward strand.
TGTCGGCGCATATTGTGAATGCACACCTCGATCCTGATTCTCTGCCAGCCACACTTTCAAAGAAAATTGTTCAAAACATCCTCAGAGACTTTATCGGGTTTGACGGCGTTGTTTTCTCCGACGATATGCAAATGCACGCCATCAGCAAACACTATGGCATGGACAAAGCCATTGAGCTGGCTATCAACGCAGGAGTGGACATGCTGCTGATTTGTAACAACGTGGGGCAAACAGAAAGATATTCGGCGAATCAAATCCATCAGATCATCCGAAGCAAGGTGGAAAATGGAGAAATCCCAAAGGAAAGAATCAAGCAATCTTATGACAGAATAGTGAAGCTGAAGAGGGCCAGAGGATATTAAATATTTTCCTTCGACCTGTACAGCACCTTTCTTGCATTCGACTTTCTCAGTTCCTGTTGTATATCGGCGATCAACCCCATCTTCACTGCTTCATCAGCCTTCAGCACAATGATCATCTGGTCTTTGTAAGCCTCCGGTAAGGTAGCCTTTTCCTGGTTGACCCACTGTACCAACTCGTTGATCTTCAAGTAGTGGCTTCCATCGGAGATCAAAGGCTCCGAGCCTAGCCGGGCATTGGCTGGCAAGCCCACCTGAAGCTCCCTGATGAGGGTCTTCATTTCAGCCTTGTTGATATGCTTCGCCTTGGGCACTTCGTACTTTACGAGCTTTTCGTCTGTTCTGATGACAGCCGTTACCATAAAAAAGAACAGCAGTAAGAAGACGATATCAGGAAGCGACGCCGTAGAAATCTCGGCATTCACACTGGTTTTTCTTTTAAATGACTTCATGGCGCTATTTGTTTGGTTCTGCAATGGATATGTTCATCGGTATCCCTTCTTTACCCCTCTCGTATAAGGCTAGCTGCCGGGGGTTGTCCAGGTCGAGATGTCTGTACTGGTCACCAGATAATCCTACCCTTTCCCCATATATATCGTAGTAAGCACCTTTCAATTCGTCCAGCACACCAATAAAAGCTGCGTAGTCTGTACCACGGTTTGACTTTAGCGATACAATGGCCTTTTTGGGAGACTCGGCCAGGTCGCTGGCTGCGGCAGGGTTCAAAATGAACATTCTCACTTCTTCCTTAAGCCCAGCAAGATCTTCTCTTGGTTCGTCCTGGATCAAAAACTGGTTTTTGGAGTTGATGCTTATTTTGAAAAGGTTCCTGTCATTCACTGGCATCGCCTCCTGCTTTTCCTTATCAGGCGGCAGCGTAATCATGAGCCCTTTCTCCTGAAGGATGGTGGTGGAGACAAGAAAGAATATGAGAAGCAGAAAAGCGATGTCCGCCATTGAGCCTGTATTGACTGGCTCCTGATTTAGTTTTCGGGTGATTTTCATAGCCTTTTTTACTCTTATAATAAGAGAAAGGCTATAAAGTCACATTATCGCTGGTTTTTCTATACCAGATTGTTCGCATAAGCAAACTTGATCAGGCCAACAAGAGAGTTAGTCTTGGTTTTTCGAAAGATATTTTTGCGATGGGTTTCCACTGTGCGTTCACTGATGAACAGTTCTTCAGCAATGTCCTTATTCGTATACTCTTTCGCAATCAGCTTCAGTATTTCCCTTTCCCGCTCGGTGAGCAGTTTTCCCTCATCGGGGTTTTGCAAGTTTTGTATTAGCAGCGTATTAATCTCATTACTCAGATAAGTTCTGCCAGCTCTAATTTGATCGAGAGCCGCAATAAGCTCCTTTTGTGAGTCCTTCTTTAGCAAGTAACCCTTAATGCCCTCCTTTAGAATTTCCTTTACCAGATGCCCTTCATCGTGCATACTCATGATGAGAATTTTTACCTCTGGTCTTATGCGTTGCATCACTTTTACCAGCCCCAGGCCATCCATTCCCGGCAAGCTGTAGTCCGAAATGAGAATATCAACCGGTTCATTCTGAAGGTATTTCAATGCATCCTCGGCGGTAGAAGCTGTGCCAGCGACTTCATACTCATCGGTAGCATTGAGCAACGACTTGACACCATCCATGAGGATAGCATGGTCATCGACCAGGTACACCTTTGTTCTATTCATTTTTCTAGTCCCGCTAAACTTCCGGATGAATTTAGAGGAAATATTGCTGAAAGACTTCATGTCCGAAAATTAGTCCGACAATCAGTTTTTCAACATCCCCCCGGCAGGTGATTTTGCACTACGTACCACCCCTTACTAAAACAGCGCATAGGTAAGCAATGTTTCCACTTTGTTAGCGCCCGTTTGCGATTGATCTCCCTTTAGAATAGCCGGAACGTTCACCGTTAGCATTGTACCTTTTCGGCCTGGGGCCGTGTCCAGATCAATTGTCCCTTTCATTAGATTAGTACGTGACTGTAAGTTTTTCCAGCCGTTTCCCTGGCCCATCTTTAATATTTTTTCATCGAAACCCATACCATCATCTTCGATAGTAAGCGTTATCTCTGCCTCGTCACGTGTGATTTGAATAAAAAGGTTTTTGGCATCGGAATATTTGAGGATGTTGTTGGTCCACTCTTGCACGATTCGGTACAAGGATATCTCCTGAATATCGACTAGTCGTTCGTCCAAATCAAAGAAATGACTTTCGGCCCTAAGCTTGCCTGTGTGATTGATTCGTGCCACCAGCTCATTGACCCCAACGGGCAATCCGTGTTGAATCAACGCTTTGGGCATTAAGTTAAAGCATACGTTTTTCAACTCACCATACATGTCGTTGAGCACCGATACCGATTGGTCAAACATTCGCTGTCGGTCGGCTGAAGCAGAAGGGGGTGCTGCCGACAGTGAATCGACATTCATTTTCAATACCGAAATAAGCTGGCCAAAACTGTCGTGCAAGTCCTCGGAAAAGCGCTTTCTTTCCCCTTCCACGGAGCTGATCACGGCCCTTAGCAATTCCTCTTGCTTAGCCAGTTTTTCCTCATCCAACTTTCTCTGGTAGCTAAGCTTGGTTCTGGCTCTTACAAGCAGGCCGAGTACGAAAAGCAAAAGTAAGGCGCCTCCAAGTGCCAGTTGGGCGACCCTGCTTTTTTGAATCTCAAGATCTTTTTCGACAAGAGAAAGACGTTGCAGCTCAAGCTCCCGATCCTTTTTTTCGGTTTCGTATTTTGCTTCGAGCTCCAGCGTAGCTTTGGTTTTTTCTTCTTCAAAAGCTTTGTCTCGCAAGTCGATGTACTGTTGCTGGTAGGCAAAAGCTTTTTCATAGTTGCCTAGCCGCTGCTCACATCTGGTGATAATTACCAATGCCTGCATCAGTACGTCGCTGGCTTTGGCAGAAGACGCCAGGTGGTATGCTTCTGTGGCATGAGCCAATGCCCTGGTGTATTCTCCCGACGCCAATTCGTTGCCTGCGAGGTTCTTTAGCGTAAAAGCCACCTCAGCTGTGTTGTTGTTATTTTTATGCAGTACTAAGGCCTGTTTGTAATAATCACGGGCAACCGAAAGCTCCTTCAGACTGTCATAAGCGATGGCCAGGTTGCCTAGCGAATAGGCCATGAGCCTGCTGTATCCGAGGCTTTCGTAGCCCTGGAGCGATTTTTTGGCAACCTCAATGGCTTGGGTGTAGTTTCCCAGAATAATAAGAATGGAGGCTATGTTTCCCTGCACCACTGATGAGCCGAAAACCGATTGTTCGTTTTCGTAAATTTCGAGTGCCCGTTCGTAGTAAGTGAGCACTTTGGCATAGTCCTTTTGTTTTTTGTACACGATGCCAATGTTGCCAAGTACCATGGCTTCGGAGAAAAGGTCATTTACGGCTTCGTACATCCTTAGGGCCTGAAAGTAGTTGGTCAGCGCCATTTCATCTTTGCCGAGCTGGTCATACACCATGGCAATGTTGTTGAGTGATGCGGCGATGTCGGTAGTATCGCCAAGCGCCTGCTTGATGACCAGGGACTTATTGAAAAAAAGCAGCGCACTGTCAAAGTTGCTGGTGGCTTCATAAACAGCACCAACCGACTGAAGTGATAGCGCCTCTCCTTCCAGATAATTAACTTCCGTGGACAATTTGAGGGCGGATTTGGCGAGCTCCATCGCTTTTGTAGTATTTGCTTGCCGGTAATGCCAGGAAATGGCGTTGAGAGTCGATATTTTGTCGCTGCCCGCTTGTTGTGGCAGAACTTTCTCCAGGCTGTCAAGTTCGGCGTTTTGCGCCAGTAGGGGCGCCCCTCCTAAAAGCGAGAAAACAAAAAATAACAAGACCCTTAGGCTCATACTAACTGTTGGCTGTAAACCCCTAAAGGTATATGAGTAACATGGAATTGCAAATGCCCCTTATGGGGTATAAGCCAACCCTGTTGCTCAAGTGTAAAAACAAATCGCAGCAGTAATTTGCCAATCAGCTTTTTTGCTCGAACTCCCGGATGGTTTTCTCAATGATGTCACAGCACTCATGGAGTTGTTCTTCCGTCATTACCAACGGCGGAGCAAAGCGGATAATATTGCCATGGGTAGGCTTGGCCAGCAGGCCATTGTCCTTCAGGGCGACGCAAATGTCCCAGGCTGTGCTGCTGTCTTCTGTATCGTTGATGAGAATGGCGTTGAGCAGTCCCTTGCCCCGCACCATTTTCACAAGCTTTGTTGTCTCAATGAATTTGCTCATTCTTTCACGAAAGACTGCCCCCAGTTGGCGGGCATTCTGCGCCAGCTTTTCCTCTTTTACGACGTCTAGCGCCGCCATGGCCACCTTGCATGCCACTGGGTTACCACCGAAGGTAGAGCCATGCGTGCCGGGGGTGAGCACATCCATGATGCGGTCATCGGCAAGAACGGCAGACACCGGATAAGCACCACCCGACATGGCTTTGCCCAGGATGAGAATATCAGGCTTTGTATAAGTGGCAGGCTGTCGCTCGCAATTGCCTTCACACGAGCAGTTGCCGCAAACTGCCAGCAAACTGCCAGTACGGGCGATGCCCGTTTGAATTTCATCGGCAATGAAAAGAACGTTGCTGGCTTTGCACAAAGCAGCGGCTTCTCTTATATAGGTGTCGGTTGGTGTGTAAACTCCTGCTTCACCCTGAATAGGCTCCACCAAAAAGCCGGCCACATTGGGGTCTTTCAAAGCTTCTTTTAAAGCATCTATATTATTGTAAGGGATCTTTACAAACCCTGGTGTAAGCGGCCCAAAGTTTCTTCTGGCCCCCTCATCGCTGGAAAAAGACACGATCGTAGTGGTACGGCCGTGGAAATTCTGTTCACAAACTATGATTTTAGCCTGATCGGCAGCAATGCCTTTCTTCTCATAACCCCACTTCCGACAAATTTTAAGCGCAGTTTCTACGCCTTCAGCGCCAGTGTTCATTGGCAGCACTTTTTCGAAGTCAAAATACTCAGTGGCATATTTTTGAAAGGCACCAAGGGCATCACTATAAAAGGCCCTTGAAGTCAGTGTCAAAGTCTCTGCCTGTTCTTTTAAGGCGCCGATAATTTTTGGATGGCAGTGCCCCTGATTAACTGCTGAGTAAGCCGAAAGAAAATCGTAGTACTTCTTTCCTTCAATGTCCCACACAAAGACTCCTTCTCCCCTCGAAAGCACGACCGGCAACGGGTGGTAGTTATGAGCTCCATACTTGTTTTCCAGCTCCATCGCTTCTTTGCTACTCATTGTCTTGATCATATCTTTGACTTTAGGATTGAACAATTGCCTGTTGGGCAGGGTTTCAAAGGTAAATAAAAGCCCCTAGACCGAAAAAGGCGATGGAGAAAGAATCAGCAAAGAGGGTTGAGTACGGGTTAAAGACCGAAGATTATTACCACACCAAAGAGGGGTTCCTTGTCTTTACAAAGGAATACCATCTGAAAAGAGGCTATTGTTGTAAGAGCGGATGCAGACACTGCCCTTACGACTACAAAAGAAAAGATGCATAATTATTCGCCCTCGTTTGTTGGTAATCAAATTTTTCCGATATTTGCAGACCCATTTCAAAAATACACTTATAAGACAATGGCGAGAGTTTGTCAGATAACCGGAAAAAGCACACGTGTGGGAAACAATGTTTCTCATGCAAACAATAAAACGAAGCGCAAGTTTTACCCAAACCTGCACACAAAGCGTTTTTTTATCCCTGAAGAAAATCTTTGGATTACGTTAAAGGTTTCATCAACTGCTTTAAGAACCATCAACAAGAATGGTATCAGCGCTGTTTTGAAAAAGGCGAGAGCTAAGGGCAACGTAGTATTTTAAGCTAGAAGAATAGAATAGTCATGGCTAAGAACAAAAATAGAGTTCAGGTAATACTAGAGTGCACAGAGCACAAGACGACTGGTCTTCCAGGTACGTCACGTCACATTACCACAAAAAACAGGAAAAATACTCCTGAAAGACTTGAGATGAAGAAGTATAACCCCATACTTCGTAAGTATACTGTCCACAAAGAAATTAAATAATCATGGCAAAGAAAGTAGTTGCAACCCTGAAGAAAGAAGGTGGCAAAACCTATGCGAAAGTGATCAAGGCTGTAAGGTCTGAAAAAACTGGTGCATATACTTTCCGTGAGGAAATGGTTCCTGCTGACCTCGTAAAAGATACACTAGCGAAATAAGCTAGTCAACAGTACTTATTGACAAGAAAGTCCCTTCATGGGACTTTTTTTGTTACCAAAAGACGGCAGTCAACCCCTGGCGCCTGCATTATTTTTTCAATAATAACCAAACGCAGAATCATTTTCCGGTGGTTTAAGTTTGAAATTTGTATTTTCCGTTGGCTAAAGGAGATGCTCATTGTGCAACTCCGCAGTCAATAAGCAACCCTATTATATATGGCTTTATTTGGATTCATGTCCAAGGACAAAAAAGAGTCACTGGACAAAGGACTGGAGAAAACGAAGGAGAATTTTTTCTCGAAGCTCGGCAAGGCGGTAGCCGGAAAGTCGACGGTAGACATAGATGTGCTCGACGAGCTTGAGGAGGTACTGGTATCGTCAGATGTTGGCATTGAAACCACAGTAAAAATAATTGACAGAGTGGAGGCAAGGGTGGCCAAAGACAAGTACCTGGGCACATCCGAGCTGAACGTTATTCTGAGGGAGGAGATTGCCGGGCTGCTCTCCGAAAACAACACTGAGGATGTTGAAGATTTTGAATTGCCAAAAGATAAAAAGCCATATGTGATCCTGGTGGTGGGTGTCAACGGCGTGGGCAAGACTACCACTATTGGCAAGCTTTCACATCAGTTCAAGCAGAAAGGATATAAGGTGATATTGGGCGCTGCCGACACTTTCAGGGCAGCAGCTGTAGATCAGATCAAACTTTGGGGGGAGCGTGTTGGTGTACCCGTGGTAGAGCATGGTATGAATACCGACCCGGCCTCGGTGGCCTTCGATGCTGTTAAAAAGGGCGTAGACGAAAAAGCTGATCTTGTCATTATTGACACGGCAGGACGCCTTCACACGAAAGTGAACCTGATGAATGAACTTTCCAAAATCAAGAAAGTGATCCAGAAGTTCATTCCAGATGCCCCACATGAGGTAATGTTAGTACTGGATGGCAGCACTGGCCAGAATGCTTTTATTCAGGCACAGGAGTTTACAAAAGCGACAGATGTAACCTCCCTGGCCATCACTAAGCTGGATGGCACGGCCAAGGGTGGTGTCGTTATTGGTATTTCAGATCAGTTCAAGATTCCGGTGAAGTATATTGGTGTTGGCGAGAAAATGGAGGAGCTACAGGTTTTCAACAAAATGGCTTTTGTGGAGTCGTTCTTTACAAGGAATTGAAAAAAGCTATTTTAGTAATGTTTTGTAGATTTGTTTAAAGCGTTGTTATGGCAGAGTATATTATCAGCGTTGACGAAGAGAGCAAAAAAGGCAAAGCTTTATTAGAAAATGCTCAAGAGCTAAATATTGCGAAGCTTCGGGCATATACTGAGGAAGGTGAGGATGACGCTTTCGCTGACTTGTTGGAAGAGGAACTCAAAACTAAGGAGTTCGTATCCAAGGATATGATTGTGAAATCATTGAAAGCGAATGAAAGTAACCTGCGGAAAGAGACTACTTAAAGACATTGATTCGATCCAAACGCTGTCTGTTAACCTGCTCCTCCAGGAAACTCTTGAATTAATAGAATCAGCACAAACTATTCGTGATATTCCAAACATTAAAAAAAGCTCAAGGGTCATAAAGGCTTCTTTCGGACGCGGCTCGGCAACTACCGACTGGGAATCCACGTTGATGGCGAACGTGTAACAATACTGCGATTTTTACATAGAAAAGAGATTTATAAAAAATTTCCTTGAGTTCCCTTTTCCAGTCGTTTACCTACTTTAACGTGAGTTCGATATAAGAATGTAACAAAACATCACCGAGGGGCGTCATTGCGGAAATTTTCTTCAGATATTTTTCTCATCTGAAGAAAATTATCCGCAATCTCTGCCCCCAAGACATTTGAGATTCCGGACAAATATTGGCCTGTTTGAATTCTAGGCCAATATTTTCCGGAATGACGACATTTTTATATCGAACTCACGTTACTTTAACTTTTTCTTGGAATCCTTCGGCCGCAAGGGAACGGCTTTGTCTCTGAAAGCCAGCTTGTAGTAGATGTGGTAGCCGAAACCAAAATTTCCGCCATCGGTCACTACCCCATAACCGGGCACAGTATACGGAATGAGTGTTTCTGCTCCCTTTGTCTTTTGCCCAAACTTGCCCCGCAGGGTGTAGCCCATGTAAAACTGCCTCCACACCTTCACTTTCATGCCGAACACAGCCTCTATCCAGTAGGCACTGAGCCCGGCATTCGTCACGTCCACACTGGCAGGGCCCCAGTACGGCACCGCATAATCGAATGCCAGCGACTCGTCGAAAGTGGCGTGCGCATACCTTAGCCCGAAAAAAACAACGTCTTTGTTTGGGTTGTAAGGAGTCAGGTTAACGTCGACCCCGGCCCGGTAGAATGTGCCATTGGTGGTGTGTGTAAACCCTTCTGCCGAATTGTCGATCTCTTCTCTTCCCAGATCCAGTACAAAAAAGTATTTGTTGAAATCAATGTCTGCCTGAATCTCCTGCCGATTATAGCCATCAGTCAGGGCTGTTTTTGCAAGGCCGAAAACGTCCGCCCCCACCCTAACCGCTGAAGGACGCCAGTCTTCATCCTGGGCCCTGCTGATTATGGGCAACAGTAGCAGAAAAAGCAAAAGTGGGCTAGCGGTAGATTTTAACATTAACTTCTCCAAGTAGGGTAAGTTCTGGCTTGTTTACAATGACGGAGTCGTAAAATCCTTCAAACCCAGTCGTAAGGTTTTGAAACCTGAACCGGGGGCCACATTCTGGCGAAATCAGGTATTCCTTTCTATCGTACATAAAGGTCACTGAGTTGCACGTATCGTTGAGGCAGAAATGGTAAGTGGTGCTCGCTGCTTCGGGGTTTACGTATAATCCATAAATTGAAAGCGTTGTGTCGGCATAAAGCAAAGTGTCCGCATCATCGGCCCAAAGCGAGTCAAGCTGGACAGATTCAACGGTTTCAACACCAGCGTCGTTAACCGTGTAAAAGCTTGCCGTTACATAAGGCAGGTAAATATCTGAGCAGGAGGGGTCGGGTGCACAGGCAGACCAGCCCAACACAAAAATTAATAACCAAAGATGCCAGGAAAATTTCTTCAAGATCATATCGACTAACCCAACTGCAAAAATAGAATTTATTGTTGGATACGTAACCCTATTCCAAATTTGAATAGGAGCTATCATACTAAACGCAACACTTTTGCCAACGGGTAACTAACACCACCGGAAATTGTTAACTTGCGAGCCCATTGGCAGATAGAGAACAATTTCGTGGAAACCAGTGGCCAAATCCAATCTGACATTTGAAAACTAAAGGACTAAAAAATACGAAGGTGAACATCGTTACCCTTGGATGTTCCAAAAACTCTGTTGATTCGGAAGTTTTGCTTACCCAACTGCGGGGCAACGAAATCGATGCCGTGCACGAATCGGAAGACGACGATTCCAATGTGGTTGTTATTAACACTTGCGGGTTCATCGATAATGCCAAGCAAGAATCCATCGATACCATCCTGCGCTATGTAGATGCGAAAAAGGAAGGGCTGGTTGAAAAGATATATGTGACGGGCTGTCTGTCGCAAAGATATAAGGACGACCTGGAAAAGGAGATTCCGGAAGTGGATGCCTATTTTGGTACGAGAGATTTGTCGAGGCTTTTGAAGGAGTTCAAAGCCGACTATAAGCACGAACTGGTGGGTGAAAGGATTTTAACTAATCCTGCTCACTACGCCTACATGAAAATATCTGAAGGCTGCGACAGACCATGCTCCTTTTGTGCCATTCCACTGATGCGTGGCGGCCATATCTCCCGGCCTATTGAAGAATTGGTGAAAGAGGCGTCGCACCTGGCCAAGAATGGCACTAAAGAACTTCTGCTTATCGCCCAGGATTCAACCTACTATGGTCTGGATCTGTACAAGAAAAGAAACCTTGCTGAGCTGCTACAGCGCCTTTCGGATGTAAACGGCATTGACTGGATCCGCCTCCACTACGCATTTCCGGCTGGCTTCCCTATGGATGCACTTGATGTAATGGCGGAACGCCCTAACATTTGCAACTACGTAGACATTCCCCTTCAGCATGCTTCCAACAACATGCTGAAGATGATGAGGCGGGGAACCACACGGGAGAAAACCGAAGACCTGCTGGCGACCATGCGATCTAAAGTTCCGGGCATTGCCATCCGTACCACATTGATTGCCGGACATCCGGGTGAAACAGAGCAGGATTTCGAAGAGATGATGGACTTTGTGCAAAAGTCGAAGTTTGACAGGCTCGGGGTGTTTAACTACTCACATGAAGAAAACACCCACTCATATAGCTTTGAAGACAATATTCCTGAAAATGTTAAACAAGAACGAGCCGACGCCGTTATGGAGGTTCAGGAAGCCATTTCCTACGAGCTCAACCAGCAGAAAATAGGCAAGACCTTTAAAGTGTTGGTGGATCGCAAAGAAGGTGGTAATTTCATCGGTCGAACAGAGTATGACTCACCCGAAGTTGACAACGAAGTCATCATTGATGGAAAAGAAAACTATTTACGTATTGGCGACTTCGCCACAGTTAAGATATATGATGCTGCCGAATTCGATTTGTTTGGAGAATTGTTGTAACCTGAAATGAGAGTAGAAAAAATATCCCTGGGAGAGACTGGACAGTTCTCTCCTATTTTTTTGGAGTACCTGGCAAAAAATGAGTCACTAAAAGACTTTTATCAATACTATCCCTCTGTAGAAAATGCTGAGAAGCAGATAGCACTGAAAAAAGCTTTCCCCAAAAAGAACAGGCTAAGGCTGGAGGCAGTACTCGACGAGCAGTATGGTGCATTGGATATGTCTCCCAAGCTGAGAGAGAATATTCACGCACTTTCTGAAGAAAACACATTCACCGTCACCACCGGGCACCAGCTAAATATTTTCACCGGGCCCCTGTACTTTATCTACAAAATTGTGACGGTGATAGATGCCTGCAAGCAACTAAAGGCAAAGTACCCCGATTTCCACTTTGTGCCTGTGTACTGGGCTGCTTCTGAGGATCACGATTTTGAGGAGATTAGCTATTGCTACCTGTATGGCAAGAAATATACCTGGGAAACTGATCAGAAAGGTGCCGTGGGCCGCTTTATGCCCCATTCACTAAGCAAAGTGCTCGATGAGATGCCCGACAGAGCGTCCGTCTTTGAAAAAGCATACCTCGATCACAACAACCTGGCTGACGCTGTTCGGTACTATGTGAATGAGCTATTTGGCCACGAAGGCCTGGTGATGGTGGATGGAGATCACCCGGATTTAAAAAGGATTTTTGCTCCCATCATCAAAAAAGATCTTGAAGAACATGTATCTGGGAAGCTGGTTGACGAAACCACTAAAAAGCTTGACGACGTCGGCTTTAAGACGCAGGTGCATGCCCGGGAAATCAACTTCTTTTACCTGAACAGCATCCACAGGGACAGGATCATAGAAGAAGATGGTATCTACAAAGTCAACAATACTGACCTGTCGTTCACCAGGGAAGAGCTCTGGAAGCTGCTAGAGAAAAGCCCGGAGAAATTTAGCCCCAACGTAATCATGAGGCCAGTGTACCAGGAGGCCATTCTCCCCAACCTGGCCTATATAGGTGGCCCGGCTGAGGTAGCCTACTGGCTGCAATTCAAGGCTGTTTTCGATCATTATCAGCTACCTTTCCCCATGCTGATGCCCAGGAATTTTGGACTGGTGGTACAAAAAAGCCAGGCAAGTAAAATAGAGAAGCTGGGACTGAAACTCGCTGACCTATTTATGGAAGGCCATGAGATCAGGAAGAAGTATGTGAGGGAGAACTCCGAAAATGACCTGCTGCTGGGCGAAGAAAAAGCGGCCTTTGCCAGGCTCATGGAGCAGGTGAAGGCCAAAGCAGTGGCCATTGATAAAACGCTGGATGGCTACATGGGCAAGCAGGAAACCCGGCTACTACAGGAGTTTGAGGGCATGGAGAAAAAGCTGCAAAAGGCCGAAGAGAATAACCAGGCGGTGGCGATCAACCAGATTGAAAGTATTAAAGAGAAGCTTTTCCCGGGAGGCTCATTGCAGGAGCGCCACGACAACTTTCTCAACTTTTACCTCACCAATCCTGCTATTTTGGACGAGTTCCTGAACGGATTTGATGCATTCGACTTTTCCTTCCATATTTTTATGGAAGAATAAGCCACGATGGACAAACAGGCACTTCGAAAACAATACCTGGACAAGAGAAAAGCGCTAAGCTATCAGGAGTGGCAAGCGGCCTGTGACAGCCTGTTTGACCAGGTGAAAGCCAATAAAGAACTTATTGGACGTGGCCCGGTTCATATTTTTTTGCCTATAGAGAAGTTCAAAGAAGTAGACACCTGGCCCATCATTCGCTGGTTGTGGCGGGAGGGGATTCGCACGATGACTTCGCTCACCGATATTGAGCAAGGCACGCTTTCTCACGTTTGGTTTGACGACAAAACACATTTCAACACCAGTAAATGGGGGATTCCAGAACCCGTATATACTCCTCCGGCTGATCCTTCGCTCTGTACCGTGATTTTTGTGCCGCTTCTGGTAGCTGACAAACACGGGAACCGCATTGGCTATGGAAAGGGCTTTTATGATGGATTTCTTTCGTCGCTATCCGAGAAGACAAAAAAAGTGGGACTCTCTCTGCTGCCTGTAGTGGAAGAGATTCACGTAACGGAACAGCATGACGTTAGGCTTGATATCGTTTTGGCACCGAAGCGAAATTGATAACCAACAGCAAGTAGTTACTGGCGAGCCAGCCACCACTTACCGTCTACTGATTACCAATTACCTTCCTTAAATCCTCGCCTGATAAGTATACAGATCGAAGTACCGGCCTTTCTTCTCTATCAGCTCTTCATGTGTACCTCTTTCAGCAATTTTGCCCTGCTCGATCACCAGAATTTGATCTGCCCGGCGGATGGTGCTGAGACGGTGAGCAATGACAAAGGTGGTGCGGTCTTTCATCAGCTCTGCCAAACTCTTTTGGATCATCGACTCACTTTCTGTGTCCAGGTTCGAGGTAGCCTCGTCCAGAATGATCACTTTAGGATTAGCCAGAATGGCCCTGGCAATGGCAATACGCTGGCGCTGTCCGCCGGAAAGTTTCACGCCTCTTTCACCAATCACCGTATCCAGCCCATCATCAAACCGGTCGGTAAATTCGTGCACATAGGCAGCCGTTACTGCATTTTTCAACTCCTCTTCGGTAGCGTTGGGCCTTGGGAAAAGAATGTTTTCCCGGATGGTGCCTTCGAAGAGGAAGTCATCCTGTAACACTACGCCGAGGTATTGACGGAAGCTTTTCAGCCCCACTTTCGACAGGTCTTCCCCATCGAGCGTAATGCGGCCAGTCTTTGGTGTGAGGAAGGTGGCCGCCAAACCCGCTATGGTTGTTTTTCCCGACCCTGAAGAGCCCACCAGGGCTGTGACCGAACCAGAGGGAGCAGTGAACGTAATATCGTGGATCACTTCCTTGCCTTCTTCATAAGCGAAGCTGACATTCTCAAACGCATAATCTCCTTTCAGCTTTTTCAGCTGTATCGGCCTTTCCTCCGGCATGTCTTCAGGATCCATGTTCATGATCTCCTCGGTACGGTCAAGCCCGGCAAAGGCTTCGGTTAGCTGGCTACCGATATTGCTCATTTGAACGATGGGCGCAATCATGAAGCCCAGGTAGAGGGTGAAAGCGATGAAATCACCCATGGTCATCTCGTTGGTGATGATCTGGTAGCCACCTATGCCCATGATACCTGTGGAGGCCAAACCAAGCAGAAAAGTAGCGGAGCTGGTCACTAGTGCGGTGGCGGTAAGGCTTGCTTTCACATTTTGAAAAAGCCGCTCCACGCCAGCTGCAAAAGTATTGTTTTCCTGCTCTTCGGCGTTGAAGCCCTTGATCACCCGAACGCCATTCAGGGTTTCCGTGAGGCGGCCCGTCACTTCGGCGTTAATCACACCACGCTCTCTGAAAATGGGGCGAATTTTCCCAAAGGCCTTCATGGCGATAAAGGCGAAAATACCTACCGGCACCAACACATAGAACGTCATCATAGGGCTGATGCGGATCAGCAGCACCAGCGAAATAACAGCAGTGATACTTCCCCCAACCAATTGAACCAGGCCGGTACCTACCAGGTTTCGCACGCCTTCCACATCGCTCATGACACGGCTGACTAAGGCGCCTGACTTGTTGTTATCAAAATACGAAATGGGCAGCGACAAAATCTTTCTCTGCACCTGTGCTCTGAGTTTACTAATGAGCAGCTGGGCCTCTACGCTAAGCAGGCGGGTGAGAGAAAACGACGTCACGGCTTGCAAAGTAATGGATGCCACCACCGCTATGAGCAACAGCTTAAGCATGTGTAAATCGTGATTGACGATGACATCGTCGATCAGGTATTTGGTGGCACCCGGAAGCACCAGGCTGGCGAGGCGACTAATGATGATGAGCACCAGGCCAACCGCCACAATCTTGCGACGTGGCCAGATAAAGTCTTTGAACGCCTGGGCTACGGTTACTTTTGATTTCGGTTTGGACATGAAAAAAGGGATGGTTGATTTCTCGGTTGTAAGTTAACGGATTAGTAACTGATTTATCGGGGCAAATAGTTCTACCTAAGACGGACGCCCTTTCAGAAAGACGCACACGCAGCATGGATTACTTTAAAAAGAGGCTAGTGTTTTACAAAATTCCCTAAGAATCATCAACCTGCGTTTTTTGATCTTTAATGCCCAGGTTAGTAATATTCCAAATGGTTAGCTCGCAAGATGCATCCATATACAACTATTTTTCACTTACAGGTTTCTTGTCATTAGCCGCATGAAAGCCACTGTTTGAAATACTTTAACAGACGAAACAAATTCAATGTATTTAAGAGTCCCTTTTATTCTTATTGGTTTTTGTGGGTTCTTTTCGTGCTTCTCGCAAAGCCTGATACGTGGGAAAGTTGTTGATGCAGCCGACCAGGAGTCATTGGCATTCGTCAATATCGGCATTGCAGGTAAAAATATCGGCACCACTTCAGCAAAGGATGGCTCCTTTGCGATCAAGATTCCTCAAAGCTACTTCGGGGATTCGCTCACTTTTTCGATGGTTGGCTACTTTGACGTGTCTGTCCCTATTAGCAACCTCAAAACTAATCTTCAGGTCATGCTCAACGAGAAAACCACCACACTCAGCGAGGTGTTTGTTTTGGGAGAAAAACTTATCGAACGCACGGTAGGGATAAGAAAGCGGGGTCTTATCCACTTCACAGATGGCATCTTTCAGTCTGACGATGCATTTGAAATTGGGCAGGTAATCAGGCTGGGCGACCACGCCGCACAGATAACCGGACTTAACCTCCACGTGAACAGCAACAGGCCCGACAGTGCGAGTTTTCGGATCAACTTTTACCGATATGATGGCGCCAAAAGTCAGCCCGTCGAAAGGGTCTTCGAAAAAAGTGTTTTCCAACGCCATGCCATCATAGCGGGTTGGCTGCATTTCGACCTCAAGCCTTACAACATCATACTAACGGGGGACGTCCTTGCTGCCGTAGAATTCATCCCTGAGGGGAAACCGGGCATTGCACCTATCTATTATGAAGTAAAGCTGGGCGGCACCTCCAAAAGCTTCTACCGGGGAAACAGTCTTGGGAGTTGGAACCGACCACCCCATCACTATTGCCTCAACGTGGCGGTACTCATCGACAAGTCGACACCGGAAGTAGACGACGACCTGGAAACACTGCCCACATTCGTGATGAAATCAGCTGGTAGCGGCACGGTCTATAACCTGTTCGTTAGGTTGCCACTGGGCTACGACCAACACCCTGAGCGCAACTATCCTGTGGTTTACCTGCTTGATGGCAATGCCTATTTCGATCCCATCAGTAGCACCATCGACGGACAAGAAAAGAAGAAAAAACAAGCGGAGGTGATTTTGATAGGCATAGGCTATAAGGATGCCTATTTGATGGACTCGCTGCGCAACAGGGATTATACATTTCCGACAGCCAACCCTGCCGACAGTTTTCCTCTGAGTGGAGGTGGTCACAAGTTTCACCAATTTATCACAGACGAGCTTGTCCCTTATGTGCAAAAGAACTATCGAACCACTCCTTCAAACAACAGCCTGATGGGGCACTCGCTGGGTGGCTATTTCGTCCTTTATGCGCTGTTGCAAAATTTGCAAACCGGCCGTCAAAGCACTTTTTCCCACTATGTGGCAGCCAGCCCTTCCCTGTGGTATGGGGAGGAGTATCTTTTCACGGAGTTTCAGGCGTTGCCCGTTTCCGTGGGCTCCAACAGCAGCACCCAGGTATATATGACACTGGGTGCCAAAGAAGAGGATCTTGGCCGCCGTTTTGAGACTTTTGGGCAGCTGCTGAAAAGTCAGTCATCTGTTGAGGTAAAGCTTCATACTTTCAAAGGGCTGGAGCATATGGGCGCTGCCATTCCGGCGTTTGAAGAGGGGCTAACCCGCCACTCCGACAAGTAAGCAGCGGCGCCTATCTCCTCCAGCCGCTAACCCGACATGCTGCTTATGCAATTCAGAATTTTCCGTACATTCAGACATTATTACTGCCGATGAGCGCCTTTTTTCCGGCAGCCTTTATTCGCTAACTGACTACCTACCCATGCACCCTACCTTTACCCGTCGGGACTTTGTAAAACTCAGTTCAATTCTCGCAGCCGCTTTGGCCACACAGCCTGTGCAGGCACTGTCCGTCAACGACCCCTGGAAAACGAGACGGGGCAATAAGCAGAAAGTCATCATTATCGGCGCAGGCATGTCTGGCTTGTCGGCTGGTATGGAACTGCGCAACCTGGGTCATGACGTCCAAATCGTTGAGGGGCAGATGAGGGCCGGAGGGCGTGTGTTCACTGCCCGAAACATGTTTGCTGACGGACTCTATGCCGACATGGGCGCCGCCCGAATCCCTGAAGACCATGAGTGGACCATGAAATACGTGAAGCAATACGGGCTTGAGTTATATCCTTTCAACCCAGCTAAAGGCGGTTTGCTGCACATGGTAAAAGGAAAAAAAATCCGCTATACCAGCAACCAACCAGCTCCATTGAAAGATTATCCCTTTTCGCTCACCCCCAAAGAAGTCGCCATGGACTGGGCGGGCATTAGTACACAACCGTTTCAATCCATCATGACTCAGGTGGGTGATGCCAGGGATTTGAGCTGGCCACCGGCCGCCATTGCAGGCTACGACAAACTCACTTTCAAGGAATTTCTTGTGAGTGAGGGCTACAGCCCGGATATCGCTGGTGCGCTGATGCTGGGTTGGGAAGAAGCAGGGGAAAAAGGACTCTACTTCTCGATTCTTGAGATGGTTCGGGAGACAAGCCTGTCGTTTGGTGCCACTCGCAACAAGATTGTGGGAGGCAATGACCTGCTGCCTCGTGCGTTGGCCAAAGACCTTGAGCGATTGATACAATACGGCACCAAAGTGCTGGCCGTCGATCAGGATGAGACGGGTGTAAGCGTAACCGTGGATAGAGGAGGTGAACGCTCCACACTCAGGGCCGACAGGGTGATTTGTACCCTGCCCTTGCCGGTGCTGAAGAAAATGGATTTTGTGAAGACGTTTTCGAGCTCCAAGCAAACTGCTATCAACAATATGGGGGGCTGGAACCTCGGCCGCACGGCCATGCAGGTAAGAGACCGCTACTGGAAAAAGGACGGCCTGACGGGCTTTGCTGCTACTGACCTTCCTTCCGAAATCTGGGACCCACACTATGAGTCGGATGCCAACCGGGGCATTATCGCCCACTATGTGAAAGGCAGGGACGCTGGTAAGTTTATGACAATGAGTACTGAGGAGCGCCTGGCCTTTTCTGCCAACCATGTTAACTCAGTCTTTCCCGGCCTCAAGCCGCAGCTGGAAGGGGCGTTTATTAAAGTATGGGGTGAGGATCCCTGGGCCGGGTATGCACACGCCATTGGCACACCCAATGACTTAACGTTACACCTGCCCCACCTGATCACAGCCGAGGGCCGGATTCACTTTGCCGGGGAGCATGCTTCGGCCTATCATGGGTGGATACAGGGTGCTATTGAGTCAGGCAACAGGACGGCGAAAGAGGTAAATAGCTTTTGAGGTTAGCTGGCAGGTTATGAAGACACAGCCGGTAACAATTGCCGCCACGGCTGAACTTAGCGTGAATACATATAAAACGATAGAGCAGTAAAGGCATCTTCAGGAAAAAGTGCCTGTGCTGACTCACTTGCGCTAGGCGAAAAGCTCTCTGGTGGAGTCTATGCTGCTGGTATCGTCTCCAATGATATACAGGAAGTCGCCTTCCACAAGCTCTGTGGCTCCCCCGGGCACAAAATACTTTTTGTCCCGTTTGATCATTACCACCAGTACTGACGCAGGTATGCCCAGTTGGTAAATTTTCTTTCCTACCACACTGCTGCCCGCCCTTACCAGTATTTCCGAGGAAGTGCCTTTCACATTTTCGATGAAACCGGAGCTCAACCCCTCAGTTACCTTGTCGGCGTCTTTCACTCCCAATAATTTGGCCATAAAGGAAATGGTGGTCCCCTGAATGGTCACTGACAGCAAAGTGATGAAGAAAACGATATTAAAAATTACATCAGCATTTTCCACGCCTGCCACCATGGGGTAGGTGGCGAAAACGATGGGCACAGCGCCCCGCAGCCCAACCCACGAGATAAAGAGCTTGGTGCGAAACCCGAGCCTGAAGGCCGCCAGGCTCACAAACACACTCAAAGGCCGTGCGACCAGGATCATAAACAAGGCTATAGGAAGGCCAATTGAAATGATGGGAATGATTTGGGATGGAAACACGAGTAGCCCCAGCGTAAGGAACAATATGATCTGCATCAACCAGGCCACCCCATCAAAGAATTTGATAGTCGAGCTTTTGTGGATGAGGTTGGTGTTGCCCAACATCACCGCACAGATGTAAACTGCCAGAAAGCCGTTGCCCCCAATAAAATCGGTGACGGAGAACGTAATAAAGCACAAAGTGAGTGTAAGCACAGGGTACAGCCCTTCGAAATCCAGCTTGATTTTGTTGATCACCAGCTTACTTAGCTTCCCGAAGAGGAAACCAGAGGCTCCTCCCAAAGCAAATTGAAAGAAGAGGCTTCCCAGCGCCGCAACAAAATCTAACTCATGCACCTGTTCAATCCCGACAAGCGTGATGGTGAGAAAGTAGGCCATGGGGTCGTTGCTCCCACTTTCAAGCTCAAGAATGGGCCTTATATTTCCTTTCAGGTTGATCCCTTTTGACCGAAGAATAGAAAATACGGCTGCTGCATCGGTAGAAGAGACAATGGAACCCAGCAGCAGCCCGTCAAGAAGTGTAAAGTCAGATATCCAGTAAATAAACAATCCTACGCTACCGGCTGTAAGAAACACCCCCACCGTGGCCAGGGTAATGCCCTGGCCAAGCACCGGCTTCACACTGTCCCAACGGGTGTCGAGCCCGCCTGAAAACAGGATGATGTTCAAGGCAACCACGCCAATGAACTGCGCCGATACGGGATTATCGAAATAGATGCCACCAATACCATCCGAACCTGCCAGCATGCCAACAATAAGAAAAAGAATAAGGGTAGGCACGCCCAGCTTATAGGTTGTTTTGCCGGCAAAAATGCTCAGCAGCAGCAGGATAGAACCCACCAAAAGGATATTGTGACTGGTTATGACCATCTGCTTTCTGTCTATTTTTTTACTACAAGCCCAATGCTTTTAAACTCATGGTCCCTTCCTGCCGTTTTTCCATACATCAGTGCCTCCACCACTGGCTGGAAGACGGCCGTTTCGGCACTCCATTCTACAAAAAAGTTGGCGCCAGACCCACCCGATTCATCGTTCTGCGGAATAAAGTACTCGATAGTTTCCATTGGCCCCGCTTCTACGATGCGGGGTGTAAAGTGCCTGACCAGCTGGCCTCGGGTGTCGTAGTAGTCAACCCGGGTAATGTTAATTGACGTGGTGGGGTCGGTGTTCCTTATACTCAACAAGATAGAAAGATTCTGCCGGGAATTGTCGGACAATGGGATACTTGAATAGGCGGGTACATACATCTTCTGCCCTCTCGCCAATGTGATATCTGGTGGAGCCACATAGTTTTCTTCGATGTGGCCTTCACTCAATATTGAAATGTCTTCCTGCATCTGGGCCAGGTAGAGGGTAATGACTACGAGAAATATATACCCAAGCAGAAAGCCCCCTGCAATTCGCAGGAGTTGTTTTTTTGGATCATCCATGTAAGCTTCTTTTTTAGTTAAAACTATATAAAGGCAGATTCAATCCGCCTGATATTCCGTATCAGTCTTTTGCGGAGGGGGAAACCTTGCTGCAGCACCCGCCTTCCGGCTGACTAAAAAGAAGGGATGTTACCTGAAGAAATGAAAGGGGAATAGTTGTGTGGACCGGAAAAGGTGCAGCCACGGCCAGGCATTCCCCGCCGATTGAACCAAATCATTGCCATTGACAGGCACAGCCGAAAACGCAGCAGGGCGGGCACAAAAGAGAAGAAGGTAAGGTAGTTGGGTTTTTTGACGAGTGGGATTGAGCCGGGATTGGAATAAAAACTCCACAGCTGTGTCGGATATGAGAGAGGTCAGCTCGTCATCCTGGTGGTCGAAAACCGTGCGCACAGTCTCGTTTCCAGGGGGAAAGGCGATGACGAGTAAAAGAAATAGTGCGATGACCCGGAACCGAAGCAGCATATTGCAAATAACAACATTTGAGACAAAGGGAAAGACAAAGAAGTTCCAGGGAATGGTAAACTTCATTCAACACAGGGTCGGGGTTTTATCTTCAAGCCGTTCAACTTCCCCGAGTTGGATCCCCAAAGCCGGGAGCCATCACGGCTAAAATAGTTTTGAAAGTCATTTTATACTTTGTGTGGGTCTCTTTTAGTAATGCATCTTTAACCCATCAACTTATTTAAGAACAATACTTTTGCCCACTTACGATTGCGGGCAATAAATGAAAATTAGTGGCACATCAGGGAATAAAAGGGTAGCGAAGGTCTTAACTTAGCGGCACTATTTTCGGTGCTAAAATTCTTACACGTTAACCATGGATTTGATTTCACTCCTTATCGGATTAGCCATTGGCTTGGTGGCTACAGCACTTGTCCTGCTAGCCAGGCAGTCGACCACCAAACAAAGTTTGCAACGTGAGTTTGAAGCAAAAAGCAATGAGCAGAATACACAAAACGCCCTACTGAAGGGCAAGCTGGAAGAGGTGGAGAAAGAAGCAGCTGGGTACGTGCAAGAGATTAAGTCAGAAAGAGAAAAGGTAATTCAACTGAGCACAAGAAATTCCACGCTGGAGGCCAATTATAAAAATCTACAGGAGAGGCTGGACGAGCACAAAAAGGAAGTGGCTGAGCTCCAGCAACGTTTCACCGTAGAGTTCAAGCACCTTGCTCAGGAAATCTTTGAAGAAAAAAGTAAAAAATTCACTGACCAGAATAAGACGAATATAGCCGAGGTGCTCAATCCGCTACGGGAGAAAATAGCCGAGTTTGAAAAAAAGGTGGAAGACACGAACAAAGAAAGCCTGAAGTGGAACAGCAGCCTGAGCGAGCAAATCAAAAACCTCCGTGAGTTGAATCAACAGATTACCAAAGAAGCGGAGAACCTCACCCGAGCCTTGAAAGGCGACAGCAAATCACAGGGAAGCTGGGGTGAAATGCAGCTGGAGGCGATCCTTGAAAAAGCCGGTCTCCAAAAAGACATCCACTATTTCAAAGAGAAGAACTTCAAGAATGAGGACGGCTCCAATCAGCGCCCCGACTACATCATCAAACTTCCGGATGAAAAGTATCTGGTCCTTGATTCAAAAGTGTCGCTAACGGCCTATACCAACTTTTTCAATGCCGAAAACGACCTGGAACAAGCGAAATTCCTGAAGCTGCATATTGATAGCATTTACAGCCATATCAAGTTGCTCGGCGAGCGCAACTATCAAAATCTTTACGAAATTAGCCAGCCCGACTATGTGATGATGTTTGTGGCAAACGAACCTGCACTGACTGTTGCTTACAAAGAGGATCATGCACTCTATGAAAAAGGGCTAGACAAAAATATCGTGCTGGTGTCCACCACTACACTCCTTGCCACCCTGCGCACTATTTCGTACATATGGAAGCAGGACATGCAGAACAAAAATGCTGAGGAAATTGCCAGGCAAGCCGGCGCACTCTATGACAAATTCGATGGCTTCGTGGCCGACTTGGTGAAGGTGGGCAACAGCCTTAAACAAACCAAAGAAAACTACGATTCGGCAATGAATAAGCTGGTAGATGGCAAGGACAACCTTGTTCGTAAAACCGAGCGGTTGAGAGAGCTGGGAGCAAAAACCACCAAGCAACTTGACCAGAGGCTCATCGACAGATCAATGGACTAAACTGTTTTGTGCATTTTTTGGTTTAAGAGTAACTTTGAAACCTGATGAAGGGAAAAAGAATGGAATTGACAGCAGACAACAAGCTGAAAAAGCTGGTGATAGTGGGCGACAGGGTATTGGTCAAGCCAAAAAAAGAATCAGAGAAAACCGAAAGTGGGCTTTACCTGCCTCCAGGAGTGCAGGAGAAAGAAAAAATACAAAGCGGATACATCGTGAAAGCCGGGCCTGGCTACCCTATTCCTATGCAGGCCGACGACGACGAACCCTGGAAAGCTGAAGAGGACAAAGTGAAATATGTACCGCTTCAGGCAAAAGAAGGGGACATGGCCATTTTCCTGCAAAAGGCTGCTTTTGAGGTGCACTACAAAGGCGAAAAGTACTTCATTGTGCCGCAGTCGGCTATTTTGATGCTGGAGCGGGAAGAGGATTTGTTTGATTAAACATCCGCCTCGTACTTCAACCCAATTTTTTCCCTGATTCTGTCGAGGGTCTTTAACACAAGGAGGCTGTCGCCATAGCTCCAAAGATCGCTCTCTGTTTTGCCTTCATCCAGGCATTTGTGCACTTCTGCCACTTGGTAGTTAAGCCCATTGCTTGGGTAGTCAAACTTCACAAGCCCCCGGGGCTTCCAATCGGTAAAAATATTGATATTGGTTTGCCCCCAAAAAGGCTGATCTATCTGGATGCGGCTCTTCGATCCGTTGATGCTGGCCACCTGAGTATTATTTGAAATAATGGAGCACGAAAGGCTGGCAATTGCCCCATTGTCATACTCCAGCAGCATAGCACACTGCTCATCCACACCGGTTGGCCCAATCACTCCGCTGGCCTGTATTTTTGTCGGCTCACCCAGAAGGGCTGTCGTGAGAAAAACAGGGTAAATACCCACGTCGAGCAATGCCCCGCCGCCTAATTCTTTGTTAAAAAGCCGGGCTCCAGGGTCATAGGGAGCTTTGAAACCAAAATCAGCCTGGACAGAAACAACATGACCGATCTCCTCCTTTTTCACTATCTCAATCACCCGCTTCATCGATGGAAGAAACCTTGTCCACAAAGCCTCCATGATAAACACACCTGACTCACGGGCCACCTCATATACCTCTTTGGCCTGCTGGTAATTCATGGCGAAGGGCTTCTCGCAAAGAACTGGCTTGCCAAAACGCAGACAGGCCTTGGCCAGTGATGCGTGGGACGGATGCGTAGTGGCAATGTAAACTATGTCAACTTCCTTGTCGAGAATGAGATCTTCATAATTGTCGTAAAACGTCTTCGCTTCAAAACGTTCAGCAAAAGCCTCTGCATTTTTTTTGTCTCTGGAGGCCACTGCTACCAGCTGGGCAGTAGGAATCACTTTTAACGCTTCCGCAAATTTGTGGGCAATCCTCCCCAGTCCTACAATCCCCCAGCGATAGGTATTCATTAATTCTCTTTTATTAGAATAGTATTAGACAAATCTTTAGCTAAATACATCAATATTTTCATTTGAACGCCAATTTATAACAATAGTTATACTATCAAACCACTACTTTTTAACCTGCTGAGTGAGAGCAAAGTAGGGAGCCCCTGCTGACCGGCGATAATACTTGCTGCCAGCTTGCCCAGGCCAGGCCCATGCTTGAAACCATGTCCCGATCCTCCACCCAGCAACCAAACGTTTGAAGCTTCGGGATGTGTGTCCAGAATAAAGCTCCCATCAGGCGTATTTGTGTATTGACACACCCTCGACTCAACCAGTGGCAGACTTCCCAGGCCCGGAAACCGGTGATGCGCATAATCTCTTGCTCTCTCCACTTCTGACTCTTCTGGTATCCGGCTCTGGGTTGTTGGATCAATTTCACGACCCCGCTTGTCGGACGCTACCTTAAAGCCCCTTTGAAAGCCCCCGGGAATGCCGTAAAAGCCCCCATCATTGGCCATATCAATCCAGCCGGGCAAATTTGCTTCAAAAAAACCAGCTTTTGCATCAGGCAAACCAAAGTAATGTACTTCCTGCCGGGTCACGGCCAGGTGCTGTCCGAGCACCTCCGGAAACAACGACTTGAGCCACGGGCCACCGGCGAACAGGTAGATGTCCATTTCATGCCTGCCTCCTGATGAAGTTTTACAGCCACCCATTTTACCATTTCTAACTGAACCTGGCGTCAGCGCCTCTGCAATATATTGGCCTCCCTCAGAGACAAATTTTTTCAGCACAGCCTGACAGCTTTCCCTGGCTTTAAGCACACCTGCCTTTTCTTCCAGAATCAGGTATGAAAGATCGGAACAATTCACATACGAAAACCGATCCGGCACTTCAGTGGCTTTGTAAAGCTGGTAAGGAAGCTTCAAACCATCCATCTGAACGACGGCGCTCTCCATCTCGTTGTCATTTTCACCCACCATCCACAAATTGCCCGTAGTATGCAATAGCTTGCTACCCTCCCATGCTTCCGTTTCCAGCCACATATCGTACGACTCGTTGGCCAGCTTCGTATAAAAGCTATTGCTTCCGTACACGCTCCTCATCAACCTTGTTTCTCCACCAGAACTTGATAGGGAATTGCCTGCGCCCCATGGGTCAAACAGCGTTACTTTGTAGCCAAGCCTAAGCAAATTCAGCGCTGTCCACCCGCCAAAGGCACCCGCACCAGCCACAGCAATACGGGTGGACAAAGGAAGCGCAGGCTTAAAAACATCCGCAACATTATCGGCCTCAGCGTATCTGGGAGCGATGGTCGACATATTTTTCCAGGCCATGGGGTATAATTATTTTGATGTGTTATTAGAGTTCAGGTAACTTGATTTTACTTGGTAAATGAAATTTATGTAATATTGAATTAGAACCTTAATTAAAAAGAAAATTATGGAAGAACAGGCGTCGGGATTTCTTTTGGCTTGGCACAACTTCATGGAAAATGGAGCCTATATATTGATTGCTCTCGCAGTTGCTATATACATTATTACAAAGCTTCGCATTTCCAGTTTTAAAGAGCTCAAGCAGAAGTATGATTTTACCAGCAAATATGAATCAAAGCTCCTTTGGGTGATGCATTTGTGCATTGCGCTGGCCATTACAGCGTATGCCAACACTTACAAAGACGAGACAGTCGAACTGAACTTTGTGTGGTTCTTCGTTAGGCTGTTTATCACCATTGCCATAGGTACTTTGTACGGTTATGTTGCATTTCTTATCCTTAAATTCTATTACCCTACAGCCCAATCAAAAAGGCTGAAAAAGTTCAGATATACTCCCCGGGTCAATCCTAAAACTGGCAACAAAATGAAGCTGCTTAGTGAAGAAGAAGAGGATGTTTACCTTGACGAGGGGATGCAGGCGGAAGAGAATATCTTCAGTGTTGATTACGATGTATGGATAGATCAGGAAACAGGCGAAACTAAGATTGAAAAGTATCCGGGCAACCTCATTGCGATTGAGTGCGACAGGTGTGGTTTCCAAACGCTGAAGCTTGAAAGCGAGGAAATAATCAGCGAAGCCACGGAAACAGAGGAAGGCAAAATTGTTCAGCACTACAAATGCTCGTACTGTAACCGCATAAAGCACAAAGACAAGAAATTGGGGCTGGTTAGAAAAGACGGCCAGTTTATTGTGCCGGAGAACGCCACTTTTGTTGATGATCCTTTGGGTGGTAAAAAGGTGATTCTTATCAAGGTGGAGATTCATGCCAAAGACGGTGAATCTAAATCCTTCGAGTTCCAAAACCTTAAAGAGGCGCAGAAATTCATGGACGAGTTTGACTTTGACCGAGTAGTGGAAAAGTGATAGTAGTAGTTCTAAGCCTTCTTTTGAATTGGCTCCAAAGCGATTCATCAGGCACACTTACTGTGGAGGTCAAAGGGATAAAAAACGTAAAGGGCGACATTCGTGTGGCCCTTTACGATTTAAAAGAAAATTTTCTCACAGATCGGCTTTACAAAGGCAGGGTAGAAAAGGTAAAAGGAGAGTCGGCGCTGGTGCAATTCACAAGTCTTCCCTTTGGCTCTTATGCCATTAGTGTGTTTCACGACGAAAATGAAAACGGCAAGCTTGATACTGGCCTGTTCGGCATACCAAAAGAACCTTATGGTTTTGGAAATGATTCCATGGGGGTATTAGGCCCTCCTGATTTCGAAGAAGCTTCAGTTAACTTTCAGGCAAAGACTGCCACCCATAGCATCTCGCTTCGATAATTCGTCAGATATTACTATCTCGTAAAAAGGAAAAGCATAGTCTACCGACCAATCCAGCCATGAAAGTCTCAACGATAATTGTCCGTCTTTCCTTTTTATCGCTTATCACGTCATTTCTTTTGACCTCTTGCGACCATAAAATGTCGGAGGAAGAAGTAGCAGCTTACAAAGTAGCACATCAAAAATGGCAACAGGAACGAATCGAAAAACTAAAGGCCCCCAACGGCTATGTCAACCTTGCAGGCCTTTACATCCTTAACAAGGGCTTGTCTACCTTCGGGTCGGATTCGTCCAATAAGATTGTATTTCCTGAAAAAGCCCCCGCTTTTCTTGGTAAGCTGCGAGTGACAAATACCAAATCTGTACTGTATGAGGCTCCCTCTGAGCCTGTGGTAATGATGAAGGAAACAGGAAAAGACTCAATTTGGGAAGCCCCGGCCCTGCAGCTGGTTTATGACGACTCGATGCATATGAGTCTGCAAATGAGCCACGAGGCGCTTACCTGGTTTGTTATCAAAAGAGGTGATGAGCTGGCAGTGCGCCTGCGAGACTTTGAAAACCCAAAATTAGACTCTCTTCAATCGATCGATTCCTACCCTGTGGATGTGAATTGGGTGGTCACCGCTGAATTTGAGCCGTACGATCCCCCTAAAGTGCTGAAAATCCAAAACATCCTTGGCATCACTTATGACCAGCCAAGCCCGGGCAGGCTTGTGTTTGAAAAAGATGGCGAGGAATATGCGCTCGATGTGACAGAAGAAGGTGATGAGTTTTTTGTGACTTATGCTGATGAAACAACCGGAGAAGAAACGTACGGAGGTGGCCGCTATATGTATACTACAAAGCCCAACAGCAGCGGGGAAGTGGTGATGGACTTCAACAAGGGATACAATCCACCCTGCGTGTATACACCTTTTGCAACTTGTCCGCTTCCTCCCCCTCAAAACAAGTTGAAGGTGGCAATATTGGCCGGGGAAAAATTTGCCCGCCACTATTGATTGTCCACACTTTTGATCAAAGGATTGGGCTTTTCTGTGCTATTTTCTAATTTCAGGCACCTACCTAAATATATCCACTGAATGGAAAGCAAATCGCTGGCTTCTAAAATTGGACTCGTGCTGGGGCCCGTCCTTTTCATTATCTTCCAGTTTATAGTGCAGCCCGAAGGGATGAGCGAATCGGGCCGCTCCGTCTTAGCCTGTACCCTTTGGGTAGCCACCTGGTGGACAACAGAAGCCATTCCTATGGCTGCTACTTCATTATTACCCATTGTGATACTTCCATTAACCGGCGGCGCCCAAATTGACACAGTGACAGCCGCTTATGGCAATAAAATTTTATTCCTCTACATGGGAGGCTTTATTATCGCCATTGCCATGGAGAAGTGGAACCTGCACAAAAGAATCGCCCTCACCATTATTTCATGGGTAGGCACCAACAGCCGGGGTATCGTGCTCGGCTTCATCATCGCTACGGCGTTCCTTTCCATGTGGATTTCGAACACTGCCACTTCGCTCATGATGGTGACTATTGGCATTGCGTTGATCAGTCAGCTTGGAGGCATTATCGACAAGAGTGACATGCCCGACAAAGTGAAGCTAAAGGCAAATTTGGGGAAGGCGCTGATGCTCAGCATTGCCTATGCGGCTTCCATCGGAGGCATGGGAACATTGATAGGTACGCCTACCAATGTCGTTTTCTCTGCCATTGCTCAGCAGCTTTTTGATGTCGAAATATCTTTTGCTCTTTGGATGGCTTTTGCGATGCCTCTTGTTGTCGTTCTCTTAACAATCCTTTGGTGGTATATGGTGAGGGTTGCCTATCCGCTGCCCAAAAAACCACTGGCGGGCGGCAGGAAGCAAATCGAAGACGACCTGAAAGAACTAGGCAAAATGAGCTGGGAAGAAAAAGCCGTTTTTGCTGTCTTCACCTTAACAGCCTTTTCCTGGATAACCAGTTCATTCCTTCTCAAAAAAGTCCTTCCTGGTCTTGACGACACCATCATTGCCATGAGTGGAGCATTGGCTTTGTTTCTGGTTCCTGCTAAAAGTGAAGCGAACAAAATGGTCATGGACTGGGAGTCGGCGGTGAAGCTCCCCTGGGGGATAATTGTGCTGTTCGGTGGTGGGCTGGCATTGGCAGCTGGCTTTCAGGAATCTGGCCTGGCTGAATGGATCGGCCAGCAAATGTCGTTGCTCGAAGGCGTTAACCTCCTGCTTCTTATTTTTATAGTCGCCCTCATGCTCAATTTCTTAACCGAGGTAACTTCCAATGTAGCCACAGCTTCTATCATGCTGCCGATTTTGGCTGCACTTTCTCAGTCGATTGGTGTGCACCCGTTTGGGCCAATGATCGCCGCTACGCTCGCTGCCTCCTGCGCTTTTATGCTGCCTATTGCCACTCCGCCAAATGCCATTGTATTTAGTTTTGGCCATGTGGAAATGAAAGATATGATTCGAAAAGGCTTTGCACTGAACCTCGCCAGCACGGTGCTGATAACGCTTTCTGTTTATTTTTTGATGGAGCTGGTGCTCGGTATCGACTTATCAGTGAACCCGTTTTAGGTGAACTACTTTCTGTTGGCAATAAAAACACCCGCAAGAATAAGCGCCATGCTTATATAGTGGGTGACAAGTAGTTTTTCTCCGTCCAGAAGACCCCATATCACCGCAATGAGGGGTATGATATAAGTGACTGAACTGGTGAACAGGGGTGTTGAAATCTGCACAGTTTTATTGAATATGATCAATGCAATAGCTGTCCCGACAACGCCGAGAATGCTTATATAGCCAAGGGCCTCCCAGGCCCCTTTCGTATAGATAATTTTTGTGCTGAAGTCGGTGGCGCTTGCCAGAATAACCAGGGCCAGAGGCAGCACCATAAGCAGCGAAACACTGGTAATTGTCAATGGCTTCAGGTCTCCCAAATACGCCTTGATGATGTTCAGGTTGGTTGCGTACATGATGGTAGCAAGCACCACAAAAAGCGCATAAAAATTGAAGCCTGAGATACGGCCATCGCTCCCGGCAAAAATCAAAAGTACCGTACCCACAAAGCCAATAGCAATGCCAATAGCGTTCCTTCTGGTGAAAGTGGAGCTAAAAAACCAGCTCCCTATCAAAATGGTAAAAAGCGGCGTAAGTGCGTTGAGCGACCCTGCCAGCCCGCTATCGAGATGCGTTTGAGCAAGGGCAAATAAAAAAGCAGGCCCGAAACTTCCTACAAAACCAGCAAGAAGAAGAATCTGCCAGTTCCGCTTCGAAAGTTTGCCAATACGGCTTACTGCCACCGGCGAAAGAAACAAGCCCGCTGTCACTATCCGAAGGGCACCAAGTTCCAATGGAGAATAGACTTCGAGACCTCTTTTTATCAGAATAAAACTGCTACCCCAAATGAAGGAAAGTGTAATCAATAAAAGCCATGCGAGTGCTTTGTCACTCATCTGGCTGGCTGGCTTGCTCATATTGTCTATGCCTCCACGAAAGCGTTCATGAATTCCTGCTCCATTTCACAAAGCAGTTCATCAACCTGTTCATAGGCGTCGAACTCTACAAGCTTTTGCCTGTAGGGCTTTATGTTGGGGATGTTTCTAAAATAACTGGTGTAGTGCCTGCGCATTTCCAGAATGCCGGTCTTCTCACCCTTCCATTCAACAGAGAACTTAAGGTGCTTTCTGGCCACCTCTATTCTTTGCTTCATGCTCGGCGCTGCCAGCTTTTCTCCGGTTTTCATGAAATGTTTGATCTCATTAAAAATCCATGGATAGCCAATTGCTGCCCTTCCTATCATGATGCCGTCTACTCCATACTTGTTCTTGTATTCAAGCGCCTTTTCCGGAGTGTCAATGTCGCCATTGCCAAAGATCGGTATCTGTATCCTGGGGTTTTCCTTCACTTTTCTGATCAGTGTCCAGTCGGCCTCACCCTTGTAGAGCTGCGCTCTGGTTCGACCATGTATGCTCAGGGCTTTTATCCCTACGTCCTGAAGTCGTTCTGCTACCTCTTCTATGTTGATGCTGCTGTCATCCCAGCCAAGCCTGGTTTTTACTGTCACTGGCAAGCTGGTAGACTTCACCACTGCCTGAGTCAGCCTGACCATCAACGGAATATCCCGCAGCACCCCGGCACCCGCACCTTTGCAGACCACTTTCTTCACCGGACAACCATAGTTGATATCCAAAATATCGGGCTGGGTGGCATCTACTATTCTTGCCGACATCGCCATGGCCTCCTCGTCGCCACCAAAAATCTGAATACCAATAGGTTTTTCGTAAGGAAAAATATCGAGCTTCTTGCGGCTTTTTATGGCGTCACGGATGAGGCCTTCGCTGCTGATAAACTCGGTGTACATCAGGTCAGCGCCGTTGTCTTTGCACACTGCACGGAACGGGGGATCACTTACATCCTCCATGGGTGCGAGCAAAAGCGGGAATTCTCCCAGTTCTATGTTACCTATTTTTACCACCGTATGTCTACCTTTAGGGCCGAATGTGACCAGTTGTGTTACATCAGCTAATCTAACAAGATGCAAAAGTACAATAGTTTCCTTGAAATCAGAGATTTGAAGGGGCCGGGGCTTGGCCTGCTTCAGCTGGTTTTATTTTGTTTTGGTGGAATGATCGTGTTTCAGATAATTTCCGTGATGCCGCTGATGCTGCTTTTTAATACGGGGTTTGAAGGAACAATGAGGCTCCTGACGGACATGGGCGACCCACGATCCAAAGTGGCGCTGTACACCACCCAGGCTGTGGGATCGCTCGGAGCGTTTATCCTGGTGCCCCTGTTCTACATCAAACTCTATCAAGGCACAAAAGTGAGCACCTATTTTTCCGTTGACACCCGAAATTGGCAACCATTGATTTATGTCACCCTGATCACTTTCTGTTTCATGGTTGTCAACAGTCTTTTCATAGAATGGAACCTCAACCTGAAGTTTCCGGAGTTTATGAGTGGCTTTGAGCAATGGGCGCAGGCGAAAGAGGAGCAACTTAAAGTGATTACCGACTACCTGACTGACTTTTCAGGTTTTGGCGAACTACTGGTTGCATTACTTGTTGTGGCCATTATACCCGGCATTGGTGAAGAGCTGCTTTTCAGAGGTCTCATCCAAACCCGACTTCAGCAACTCACACGCAATCCACATATCGCCATTTGGGTAGCAGCTATTTTCTTCAGTGCATTTCATTTTCAGTTCTATGGCTTCGTTCCCCGGATGCTCCTGGGTGCCCTTTTTGGCTACATTTTCTACTGGTCGGGCAGTCTGGTGCTAGCCATGGTGGCGCACTTCTTTAACAACGGGTTTAGCCTGGTGATGCTTTACCTGTACAAAAATGACCTGGTCGGGTTCAACATCGACGATACAGAGACGGTGCCTTTGGAAACAGTAGGGTTTTTCTTTATTATTGGTGCTGCCCTCACTTACCTCTTTATTAAGTTTCACAGGAACCTGGAAAACGCTGATGGATAACTGGCAAAAGGTGTTTACAAATAACCAACAACACAAAGCGGAAATTGTGAAGGCAGTGTTAGAGGAAAATGATATTTCCGCTGTGGTAGTTAGTAAAAAGGATTCTCTCTATCAGTTGGGCAACTATGAGGTGTATGTTTCATCTGAGAATGTCCTCAGCGCTGTGAAAATGATCAACGATGACATCCATTTTGAATAGGTTCAACAACCTAACCCAAAGAATTATTGCCGCAGTCATAGGAGCCCCCATCTTGCTCTTCCTGATTATTTACAGCCCCTACACCTATTTTGCCATTTTTTTCATTCTGACTCTTCTCACCCAAATGGAGTTTTATAATCTGGTGCGGCTTCACGGCATTTTGCCGTTGCGCTTCCTGGGTTGCTTTATTGGGGCGATTATATTTTGTCTCACCTTCTTTGTTGAAACTGGAGAGATTGACGGTAAATACGCCTTTCTCGTTTTTCCTTTGCTGGCCACCATCTTTTTTATCAAGCTCTATAAAAAGAACGAAAAGAACCCATTTACCAATATTGGTTTTACCTTTCTCGGAATTATCTACGTGGCGGTTCCTTTTGCTCTCCTTAACTTTATTGCCTTCTCAAGAGGGGAGTATCATTGGGAGATAATAGTCGGCCTGCTGCTGATACTTTGGGCAAGCGATACCGGTGCCTACTTTGCAGGTGTCAACTTCGGCAAAACCAAGCTCTTCGAAAGAGTGTCTCCAAAAAAGTCCTGGGAAGGCAGCGTGGGTGGTGCCCTAACTTCCCTGGCTATGGCTTATGGCCTTTCGATGTTCTTTACTGTATTGCCCCTCTGGGAGTGGCTGTCCGTTTCAGTCATCATCATCGTCGCCGGAACCTATGGCGACCTGGTGGAGTCTCTTTTCAAAAGAAGCATGGAAATCAAAGATTCGGGGAAAAGTATTCCGGGTCATGGAGGGTTTTTGGATCGATTTGATGGTTTGCTGCTTTCTGTCCCTTTTATTATCGTTTTCCTAAGGCTTCTTTGATTTTACCAGCGTGCTAAGCCAGCATTCTACAGATAGTTGACGTCTTTGCTAAAAAATGTACATTTCAGCTTTTTTGAGCAAACTTTCTATTGCTTTTAGTAGCTTTGCCACCGAATACAACACATTAACCCTATTATATTTTTATGGCTTACATAGAACCGGCACCGATAAAGGATAAAGAAAATCCTTTCGAATCGATGATGTCCAGGTTTGACATTGCAGCAAAATGTCTTGGACTGGATGATGAGGTGTACAACGTGCTGAAGTCACCCGTTAAGCAGGTAATAGTGAACCTTCCTATTACCATGGATGATGGCAGCGTACAAGTGTTTGAAGGCTATCGGGTAATTCACTCCAACATTCTGGGCCCGTCCAAAGGTGGCATCCGCTACGACATGGACGTTCACCTGGATGAAGTAAAAGCATTGGCCGCCTGGATGACATGGAAATGCGCCGTGGTGGACATTCCCTATGGTGGTGCCAAAGGCGGCATCATCTGCAATCCACGCAATATGTCGCCAGGTGAAATCGAACGATTGACCAGGGCCTATACGGGTGCACTTGTCGAAATCTTCGGCCCTGACAGAGACATTCCCGCCCCCGACATGGGTACCGGTCCTCGTGAAATGGCCTGGTTGATGGACGAATACTCCCGTGCTCAGGGCATGACTGTGAATGCGGTTGTTACGGGCAAGCCTCTCGTTTTGGGTGGTTCTTTAGGCCGCACTGAAGCTACCGGTCGTGGGGTAATGATTACTGCGCTGGCAGCAATGGAGAAATTGAAAATCAATCCCTACCATGCGAAAGTAGCCGTGCAGGGGTTTGGCAACGTAGGATCATGGGCTGCTACACTTCTGGAAGAAAGAGGTGCCTCAGTCGTTGCTGTGAGCGATATTTCCGGAGCCTATTACAACGACAACGGAATTGACATTAACAAAGCCATAGAGTATCGGAATGCCAACAACGGCTCACTTGAAGGCTTCAAAGGTGCCGAAAAAATTGCAGGCGACGACCTGCTCACCCTTAACCTCGATGTTTTGGTGCCAGCAGCAAAAGAAGACGTGATTACCGTGCACAACGCAGACCAGATAAAAGCGAAGCTGATTGTGGAAGGCGCCAATGGGCCAACTTCAGCCAAAGCCGATGCTTTGTTGAATGACAAGGGTATCATGGCTGTGCCTGACATCCTGGCCAACGCTGGTGGGGTAACTGTATCCTACTTCGAGTGGGTGCAAAACCGCCTCGGCTATAAGTGGACCGCCGACAGAGTAAGCCGTCGCTCCGACAGGATCATGAAGGATGCGTTCAACAACGTATTCAAAACGTCTCAGGAGTATAACGTTTCTTTAAGGATTGCCGCTTATATTGTAGCCATCGATAAAGTAGCCAAAACTTATAAATTCAGAGGTAGATTCTAGGAAGATGACCATACACAAAGAAGGTAGAACATTATTGCTGGTAATGGCGATTATTTTCATCGGCTTGAACTACGTAGTTTTCAACTATGTGTCTGCGGCTCTTATCCAGAGTCTGGTGCTTGCGGCCAGCATGGTGATCTACCTTCTTTTTCTTCAGTTTTTCAGGCTTCCAAAATGTGTGACTCCAGAAGACCCTAAAGCTGTTTACGCACCGGCTGAAGGAAAAGTGGTAGTGATTGAAAAAACCACCGAGGACGAGTGCCTGAAAGACGAACGCATACAGATCTCTATTTTTATGTCACCTTTAAACGTGCATGTTAACAGGGCACCGATAAAAGGTAAGGTCAGTTTCTTCAAGTACCATCCTGGCAAATACCTTGTTGCCTGGCACCCTAAATCAAGCACAGAGAACGAAAGAACTACCGTGGTGATGGAAAATGACAAAGGAGTGAAAGTCCTCTTTCGGCAGATAGCCGGAGCAGTAGCCCGCCGCATCAAGTGGTATGTGAAAGAGGGCGACCTATTGGCCCAGGGCGAGGAATTCGGCTTCATCAAATTCGGCTCCAGAGTTGACGTTTTTTTACCCCTTGATGCAAAAATTGAAGTCAACATCAACGACAAAACTACTGGCGGCAAAACGGTGATTGCCAGGCTGGCCTAAAGCATTCGCTTCCACAAAGGTGGTTTAGTGAAAAGAAATTTATATCTTTTCATAAAAACCAACCCTTACATACTATGTCATCTACTAATTATGCTGGATTTTGGCTGCGATTTGTAGCCTACATTATCGACTATATAATTGTTTATGTAGCTCAATCTTTCGTTTTACTACCAATTTTTGCAGCTTTGGGCTTTGGCTTTGCCACCACGCCCGGCTTATTTGATGACTCGATGAGCACAGAAGAGGCCGTGGGTATGATAGCTGCTTTTGCTAGCGTCATGAGCGTCACTATTTTCATCACGTTTGCTATTCAAGTGCTCTACTTCTCCTTAATGGAATCGAGTAAAAGCCAAGCCAC
Organism: Imperialibacter sp. EC-SDR9; assembly: GCF_902498805.1. Classification (GTDB taxonomy): domain Bacteria; phylum Bacteroidota; class Bacteroidia; order Cytophagales; family Cyclobacteriaceae; genus Imperialibacter. Next base: position 211,853 of record NZ_LR701578.1, read on the forward strand.
TGTTGGTAAAATTGCACTCGGCCTGAAAGTTACGGACGCTGACGGCAACAAACTCGATTTTGGAAAAGCCCTGCTCCGGAACCTGGGTAAGATTGTTTCTTCAATGATCCTGGGCATCGGGTACATCATGGCGGGCTTTACTGAAAAGAAACAAGCGCTTCACGACATGATTGCCAGCACGTTGGTAGTTAAGAAGTAATTTGAAGCATGTCAATGATTTGTTCGAGGTAGCGCTGGTCTACCTCGTCAAACTCATTGAGTTTATCGCTGTCCACATCAAGAACGCCAAGCACTTTCCCATTTCTTATTATCGGTAGCACAATCTCAGATTTAGAGTCGCTACTGCAGGCTATGTGTCCAGGAAATTGCTCGACGTCAGGCACAATAAAAGTCCTGGCCTCTTTCCATGAAGAGCCGCAAACACCTTTACCCAGGTTGATTCTGGTGCAGGCAATCGGCCCCTGGAACGGCCCAAGCACCAGCTGGTCTTCTTTGATGATATAAAAACCAACCCAAAAAAAGCCCATCCCATACTTCAGAGCCGCCGCAATATTGGCCAGGTTAGCTGTCAGGTCAGGCTCACCAGCAATCAACGCTTCAACCTGAGGCACAAGCGATTCGTATTTATCTTGTTTAGTCGCTTCCTGCGGAATAAAAAGAGTTTCAGCCATTAGTCTCTTGTGTAAATAATCAATGTATCGCCCAAAATATCTTCTTTACTCAAAATTGTGCCTCCACAAGCCGGAGCCTTTATGCCCGTGGTAAATGTCATGGGCGCATAAAAAACCCTGGCCTCGTCCCAAAGGTTCATTTCTATAAACGATTCCAGCGTTTTGGCTCCTCCCTCTATAATCACCGATCGGATATTTTTCCTATGCAAATCAGCCAGCACCTCCGATAAGTAGTGATGTGCGTCGACCTTTACAAGCTCAAGGTTAGCCTCCAGCGACTCTCGTATGGTTGTGTAGATGATCGTCGAAACTGAGCCATCTAGCACATGGTAGTTACCATCCAACTCATCGCCAGGATCCAGCACTACCCGCACAGGATTATTGCCTGGCCAATCCCTTGCGGTCAGCTGAGGGTTGTCATATGCCACAGTATTGCTCCCCACCAAAATGGCATCTTCCTCCGTGCGCCATTTATGCACCAGCTTTCTCGAATAGGCATTGCTGATCCATTTTGAGTCGTGGTTTTCCCGGGCAACAAAGCCGTCCATAGTTTGAGCCCATTTCAGGATGATGTAGGGCCTGTGATCCTTCATGGCCGTTAAAAACCGCCGGTTCAGCCACGTAGTCTCCTCAGCCAGCAATCCCACTTGCACTTCGATACCAGCCTGTTTCAGTCTGGTGATGCCCTGCCCAGCCACCTGTGGATTGGGGTCTACAACCGCCACCATCACCTTTGTCACTTTTTTTTCTATTAAAAGATCAGCACAGGGTGGTGTTTTACCAAAATGGGAGCAAGGCTCAAGTGTGACATACACAGTAGCGCCTTTAAGCTGCTCAGGGTCTTTTACCGCATTCACAGCGTTTACTTCGGCATGCCCCTCTCCATATTTGCGGTGCCAGCCTTCCCCAATGACCAGGCCGTCTTTCACTATCACGCAGCCAACCAGTGGATTAGGGCTTACACTGCCCAAACCCATCTGCGCCAGTTCAATAGCCCGCCGCATGAATACCTGGTGTTGTTCCAAATCAATTGCCATTTGCCTCATAAATTTGATATAAATTGTGAGACAAAAAAATTATTGCTTTGCCTATCCCTTCTATTACTTCTGCAGACAAACTATTCACCGAGGTGGCCAATCAACTGATACCCTTATATGAGGTCAATGAAGCGCAAAGTATCACCGACTACCTGCTGGAAGGAGCTTTAGGAATAACTGGTAAAGAAAGGCTGGCTAAAAAACCACTGGAGGTGTCGGACTTCGATCTCGACGTGCTTGAAGAAGCAGTTAAAAGGCTCAAAAATCAAGAGCCGGTGCAACATGTGGTGGGCTACGGGTGGTTTTATGGCAGAAAATTTCAGGTGAACAAAAACGTGCTAATTCCACGCCCCGAGACAGAGGAACTGGTGCACTGGATTGCCAATTCTCACAAGAGCGGCAGTGATTTGAATCTACTCGACATAGGCAGCGGCAGTGGGTGCATTCCAATCACAATCAGCTTGGAAGCGCCAGGCCTCCAATGCGAAGGATGGGATATTTCGGAGGTCGCTTTAGAAATCGCCAGGGAGAATGCTATTAAGCTAGAAGCCAACGTGCTTTTTAAACGAGCCAATATCCTTGAAGCAACGATTGATGATGAAACTTTCGACGTCATCGTTAGCAACCCCCCTTACGTGAGGGATTCAGAAAAGCCTTTAATGAGCAAAAACGTGTTGGCATTTGATCCCAGCCTGGCCCTGTTTGTCGGCGACAATGATCCGCTTATTTTTTACAAAAGAATTGCAACGCTGGCCAAAACAGGCTTGAAACAGGAAGGCTGGCTCTACTTCGAGATCAACGAAGCCTTTGGCCCGGAAATGAAAGATTTGCTCGATTCATTGGGTTACTCCCAAATCGAACTGCGGCAGGACATCAATGGCAAAGACAGGATGGTCAGAGGACGGGTCGGCTAAAGTTGTTCTTCGAGAAGAAAGGGCTGCCCGGATTGAATAGAAACCAAGCTATCCTTCCCAATGGAAAGAGTCGCCTTGTCCAAAAGTTGCTTGGGTGGCTTTGCCGTAAACCCGCTCCACATAAACTCCTGTGGCTCATCCAGCGACTTTATGCTGAGCTTGGTGCCTGCTGGCAGCCATTTGCTGTATTTACCTTGTCGGATCCAAAGCCAACGGCTCCCCTCGCTATAGAATACAATGTCCATATTGGCGAAAAAGAGTGCAAACTCCGAAAGGGATAAGTCGAAAGGAGAGGCAAAAATATTGACCGCCTTGTATTTGTTTGCCAGAAGGTAATGAAGGGCAGCAATAACAGCAGGCTGTTCACTTGTTCGTTCCAAAATGGTCAAGGGAGCGAAAGCCTCCCAGATGGCAGCATGTTCCATTTTCTCTTCATGGGTCGCCACCACTACATCGGGCTTAATTCCCAGGGTGGTTAACACCTCCACCTCCCCGGCAGGTACCACTATCGTCGGGCTCCACTCCAGCAGGCTTGCCAGCGTTTCGTTGCGAAGCCATGTGGCATTCAACACCAGCAAAGCTGGTTCCTGCTCATCTCGTACAATATGGTGTGAAGACATTGACAGTGATTTACCCCAGCACGAAGATGACTATTTCCTCCAGGTTTTCATAAGCCTTTCATTCACCTGTCTTATTTCCTGCCATGTCCATATTTTCTTTCGCTCTGTTGACTGGTAGGCCTTGTGGTAAAAAGAAACGATAGTGTCTTCCAGCAACTCCGGAGCAATAGACGATGAGTAGAACCGTCTGTTAAAAGGGTGATCAAAACGTATTTCCTTGTCATTAATAGAAGGGCCAAGGCGAAGAATAGGCCCGGTGTCTGTTACGTCGGCACCTGTCCACTTTTCGCCGGAAATTTCCAGCCCATTTAGCTTATCCATAAGCAGCTGAAAGTTAATCCTCGGGTAAGGCTTTCGGCCGAAGGCGTCTACCCAGGTAGTGTATTTGTATTCCAACTCATATTGGCTTTCCGGGTAAATGGTCAGCACCATGTCTGCCGTCGCCGACTTTCCAAAAAGAGCATAATAATGAAGTGGCTTTGGAGCACGAACCACCAACAGCCTTATGTCTTCATAGAACTTCAAACTACCCTGGTTGGCCAATAGCGATAAGTGCTGTCTGACCATCTCATATTCCTCTTCCCAATCTTCCCGAAATGCCTCCGGGTCAATCAATACCTCTTCAAACGCTGACAAAAAGAAGATGTACTTTTCAACACATGCCTCCTCTTCCAGATAAGCTTTTCCGAAAGGGGCATAAAACTTTCTCTTTTCTACGCTATTCAGCCATACCACAAGTTTCAGCGCCTGATCAGCAAGCTCCGCATTTTCGGGCAACTCCCTGAAGTCGCCTAGTAAAGCCATTGCCTTTAACAACTGCTGGTGCATTAGCGCCAGTTTCGGGTTCAGCAGCGACCAAATGCCAATAAACCCATCGACATCAAAGTGGTTATTGGTGACAAACCTCGCTTCAACTGGAACGGCGCCTTTTACCACAGCATTGATAGCAATGGCAGCACTGGTGTCCTCGGCCAGTTCAGCAGGAGGGCCTGCTCCCCTCCAGTGGCTCAAATTGAGCCTCCCCGGAAGGAAGCAGTCTACTCCAATCACCTGATGGTGATCAAGTTTTTTGGCTTCAGCAAACGGAATGAATTCCATTAAAACCTCACAGATAAAGCTGCCAGAAAGTTCCTCGTTGCCTGAGGATAATAGTAGTTCTCCCGCACCTCATAAGCGCCCCCGAAATATCCGAAGGTATATCCATTAGAGGAGTATAGTGTGCTGAAAACATTGTTCACCAACAAGCTGAGGCCTATTCTTTCTACCCATGCTGGTTTCCAGTCATAGGTAAACCGGAGATCATTGACAAAGTAGGGATCGATAGAGCGGGATTCCATCTGCGTGTTGTCCATGAATTGACGGCCAACATACTTGGTAAGCAGCCCTGCTTCAAACGCCGGAATCGGCCGGTAGAAAAGCTGAGACCCCGCAACGACATTAGGAGAGAAAGAGATGTCGGTGTCTTTATAAACATTTCTGATCTCGTTGTATTCGTCAAAGTTGGTGCCGTAGTCGTAAAGCACTTCAGTGAACTCTTTGATTTTGTTTCTGCTCAGCGTCAGGTTGGCGTTCCAGGTGAGCTGGTTGTTTAACTGCACGGAGCCCTGTAGTTCGAGCCCAGCCCGGTAGCTGTCGGCTACATTGGTGCGGACGGACGAGCCTACGTCGTTAACCTCGCCAGTCAATACCAACTGATCTTGGTAGTCCATCAGATAGAGGTTGGCACCAGCCGAGTAGCGCTCACCGGCCGTTTTGTATCCAGCTTCCCAGTTGCCCAGCATTTCAGGCGACGGCACGTTTCCGCCAGGAGCATCGATGAAGTCGCTTCGAATAGGCTCTCTGTGCGCCACACTGTAGGAGGCGTAAAGCTGGGAAGTCTCTTCAAGCGCATAAGTAAGACCCGCCTTTGGATTAAAAAAGAAAAAATTCTCGTCCACATCAATAGCGGCCTGGTCGCTGTCAACCCCTTCGGTAGTGTAGCCAATCGTGCGGATTTGCAGATCGCCGTAGGCATTCAGCCTGTCGGTAAGTTGATAGTTGGCTTTCAGGTAGCTATTGAAGTCCTTCTTCAGCGCATTGCTTTCGTAATACCTGTCTCTGATTTCGGAATTGCTTGCATACCTGGCCCAAATGATCTCGCCAAAGTGATCTCCATCATACACGTTGAGGCCTCCGCCCAACGTTGTCTGCCACTTCTGGCCACTGTAGTTGATGCTATAGGTAAACCCGTAGAAGTCGTTGTCAAGCCAGCGACGGCGAATCAAATCTGTGGTCTCAATAGTAGTATTTTCTATTACGATCGGGTCAAGTCCATAGTCGGAAAAATCGTCACCTTCCCGGTACTGTTCATAATAGCCACGGCCATAGGTGTAATGCAATGCACCATTCACCGACCACTCTTTACTAAGCTGATGCGTCAGGTGCAGTTGGTAGTGGTCTTGCTGGTAGTTATCAACCTCATTGTCGTACTGATAGTAGTTGAAAGTGCGGCCTGAGTTCAGCAAGTTGTCTGCCTGAGCCTGCGAATACCCGTTGTTGGCGATCACCTCCTGCATACCCTCCTCGTCGTTGTTGAGTCTCGCTTCGGGTGTACCCCACCACGACTGATAGGTAACTTCTTTGCCTCCAAACACAAGCGCTTTCACAATGGTTTTCTTGCCGTAATAGCCTCCGGAAAGGAAATAAGATTGTAAATCTGACGACGCCCTGTCGATATAACCGTCGGAAGCAATTTTTGACAGCCTGCCTTCAAACGACCAGTGGTCCTTGATGAGACCGGTGTTGTACACAATGTTGTGTTTTCTTGTGCCGTAGGAGCCAAAAGAGTTATTGATCTCACCAAAACCTTCGGTGGAGGGCATGGAAGTTTGGAGGTTGATGGTGGCGCCAAACGCCCCTGCTCCATTGGTCGAAGCACCCACGCCCCGCTGGATCTGAATATTGTTGGTAGACGAGGCCAGATCGGGTGTATTGACCCAGAAAGTGCCGTGCGACTCTGAATCATTGAGCGGAACCCCATTAATGGTCACATTAATCCGGGTAGCGTCGCTTCCCCTGATCCGGATGCCGGTGTAACCAACTCCAGCCCCTGCATCGGAAGTAGTCACCACCGATGGCGACCAGTTAACCAGCATCGGCATGTCCTGGCCGAGGTTTTGCGCCTTTATTTCCTTGTTGGAAATAGTGGAAAATGTCATCGGTGTTTTCTCATTGGCCCGTGTTGAGGACACAATGATGCCTTCATCGAGCAGCAAGTCTTTGGAAAGGCCAAAGTTCATGACTTCCTCTGTACCAAGTGAAATTGCTTTCTCGACCGTTTCATACCCTACAAATGACACTTTGATAGTTGCCTGCCCTGTAGGCAGTCCTGTCAGGTAGTAATTACCCAAATTATTGGTGGAAACTCCTTTTCCACTCCCTACAATGACCACATTAGCCCCCGGTAGGGCCTCATTCGTTTCTGCGTCAGTCACTTTGCCTGAAAGCGACTGGGCATCGGCATTCGCTCCGGCGAACACACCCGTCAGTGCCAGCCATAAGCTGACGCCTAACATTTTTTTGTTAAACATGTACTTTAAATTTTGCGGTTAAACATCAGTGGCATCAAGGGGTTTCTGCCACCTTAACGTTTCACCTCCTTTCCCTTGCGCCGGCATTACCCGGATCAGGTTCAAAGGGTATAATCTCAGCCCGAACTTATTCCGCCTACTGGCAGATAGGGCACCCCTGGTAAAATTACGCTGCTAAGGTAAGGAAGAATTTAGATAGGAATCAAATCGATGGAGCCGACAGCTGTGAATTGAAGCCTATTTCAAACAGTCAATGAGGTGACTTTCGCAATCGCCAACTGGAGCCTTTCTGCCTCATTGCCACTGACTAACGTATAAGGGAGACCTTCCTTCTCGAGGTAGGTTCGGTAAACGTCAAAAAAATACTTTCGCATATGCGGATGTTCCCTCTGGGGATCTTCTTCCCAGGGCATGTCAATGTCGGTCAGCAGAAAAAAATCGTATTGCATTTGATCAACCTGCTCTGCAATCCAGGGGTCACATCGGCCATAGCTATGTTCGCTCCACACCTTAACGACGATAAGTGTGGTGTCGCAAAACAAAAAGTTGTTGGCGCCTCGAAATAATTGCTCCTCTTTCGCTTTCTGACCTTTTGCAATGGTCAACAAATCACTTTCCTCGTACGGTCGATTAATGTCGATAAGGTATTGCCTGGCAAACTCGGGTACCCACTGTGTTTGAAAATGGGCTGCCAGCTGCTGGCTCAAAGTTGACTTGCCAGTCGATTCGGGGCCGATGATGGCGATCCTTTTGGTCATACAGCCTCCTTCTTTTGCTGCTTCACATCATTTATCCAGGCGACAAGTCCCACCACGGCAATTATTGTGAAAATGAAAAACTGAAAGCTGGCCAGCAATAGCCCTTTGTAGAAGTAAAGTGGCACGGAAATCAGGTCGCCGAGAATCCATGCCACCCAGTTCTCCACCTTCTTTTTTGCCATGAGCCACATGCCCACAATGAAAATGGCCGTGGTCAAAGAGTCCCACAAGGGCACGTCACTATCGGTATGTTGGGTAAGAATGTAATACCAGAAAGCAAATGACCCAATCAGGAAAAAGGCCGTAATCACATTTTCTGTTCGGCTATTATAGCTTACAGGAAGAGCCTCTTCGCCAGGAATCTTTTTACTCCAGAGAATCCATCCATACACGCTCATAGCAGTGTAATAAACATTGATGGCCATGTCGGCATAAAGTTTGGCCGGAAAGCAGATATAGACAAAAATGATGGTACTTACTATTCCGGTAGGGAAAACCAAAATGTCTCTCCGCATTGAATACCACACGCTCAAAAGCCCAAAGAATACGGCTATTGCTTCCAGCCAGGTCATTTGCTGCACGCCACTTTTCAATCCTTCCAGAAACCACTCCATGCCCAAATATTCTTTCGTTAAAATTAATTTCGAACTAACCGTTCCGAATAATCTTTAATATCTTTAATTTTGCCCCGCAAATAATATCACGTAAATTATTATTTGCAAATGGCCCTCAATAACTCCAAGTTCAAGTACGAAGCGCTCACTTACGACGACGTACTATTACTCCCAGCGTATTCTGAAGTACTTCCACGTCAGACAGATACTTCGACGCAACTTACCAGAAATATCAGACTTAATGTGCCCCTGGTGTCTGCGGCTATGGACACGGTCACCGAATATTCTCTCGCCATTGCTATGGCATTAGAAGGTGGTCTTGGTTTCATTCACAAAAACATGTCGATAGAGGCCCAGGCCGAGCAGGTGCGAAAAGTGAAACGCTCTCAAAGTGGGATGATCCTCGACCCCATCACGCTTGATGTGAACTCGACAGTAGGCGATGCCGTCGCTATCATGCGTGAATTCAAGATTGGGGGTATTCCGGTCATTGACGGAGATCGAAAACTGGTTGGCATCATTACCAACCGGGATTTGCGCTTTCAGAAAAAAATGAACGTGCCGGTAAAGGACGTAATGACCACAGGTAAGCTGATTACTGCAGATGTGGGCATCGACCTTGCGCAGGCTGAGGATATTTTGCAGGAGTTTAAAATTGAGAAGCTTCCCATCGTCGACAAGTCGGGCAGACTGAGTGGCTTAATTACCTATAAAGACATTTTAAAGAAAAAGGATCGTCCATATGCATGTAAGGATGAGTTTGGCAGGCTGAGAGTAGGAGCTGCGGTGGGCGTTACAGAGGACATTTTGGATCGGGTTGATTTGTTGATAAAAGCTGGCGTGGACGTAATCAGTATTGACACCGCACACGGTCATTCCAAAGGAGTTATTGACACAGCCAAAAGGGTGAAGAAGGCCTATCCCGACCTTGATATGATTGTCGGAAACATTGCTACTGGCGAAGCGGCCAAAGCGCTTGTTGATGCAGGTGCCGACGCTGTGAAGGTAGGCGTAGGCCCGGGCAGTATCTGTACCACCAGAATCATTGCTGGTGTGGGCGTACCTCAGCTATCAGCAGTGGTAGAGTCCGCAGAAGCTATCAAGGGCAGCGGAGTGCCAGTCATTGCCGACGGCGGCGTCCGCTTCTCTGGTGACCTGGTGAAGGCCATTGCAGGTGGTGCCAGCAGCATCATGATTGGGTCGCTACTGGCTGGGACAGAAGAGGCACCCGGGGAGATCATTATTTACGAAGGAAGGAAATTCAAGACATACAGAGGAATGGGCTCAGTCGAAGCCATGGAAAGTGGCTCAAAAGACCGTTACTTCCAGGATGCTGAGGACGACGTGAAGAAACTGGTGCCGGAAGGTATTGTTGGCCGTGTTCCTTTCAAAGGCCTGGTGTCGGAAGTTCTATACCAACTCGTTGGCGGACTGAAGGCGGGCATGGGCTATTGTGGTGCTGCTGGCATCGAAGACTTGCAGAAAGCCCATTTTGTGAAAATTACTGCCGCTGGTGTGCGTGAAAGTCATCCGCATGATATTGCCGTCACCAGAGAGGCTCCCAATTATTCGTCGAGATAATAATTATCACCATAGCATAATAAAAGCTGTCTTTGGGCAGCTTTTATATTTTTACAGTAATTAGTGATTTATTTAAATTGCCCTGTCAAACAGGTGTAACACTATTGGATGTTGTCGAACAAAAGCATCGTCAGACTTAGCATAGCCTTCGGAATTATATTCTGGACGTTGCTGCTATTGACCAACCTGTCGATCCTTTTCGATCAGAAGAACAACGCCTCATTGGGGATACCGCAGTTCTTACCCCACGCTTTTCTCATCCTTTTTATCTTGTCTGTTGGCGTTTATTATCGCTACAGCATTGGCAAAGCGGAGAGCATCAATTTTATCGACTTGTTGTGGAGGGTATTTGTAACGGGCCTCCTTACTACCATCGTTTCACTGTCGATCAAGTTCTTTTTCTATGTTTTTGGTGGCTCCATGCTCACCAAAAACATTCTGCTAATCAACTTCTTTTACCTTGTCAACCTGGGGCTGATCCTGGCGTTTTTGATCTCCACCTTCATTGTTTGGAAAAGGCTGATCCTCTATCAGAAATCCAAGAAGCTACTGCGCACCTGGCAGTTCTTTGAATACTTTCTTTTTCTAAGTCTAGCCTTTGAGTTTTCCGGATACAAGTTATTCGATGTTCCATTTAACACAGTAATTCTCTTGCTCGTTGGCATTGGGTTGATCTTGTCTGTCAATTTGAAATGGGTCGCCTATCTCAATTTCAAGCAAAAGTGGAAAAGTATATTGTTTCTACTGCTGGTTATCATTTATCTGTGGTACTTCTTCATGAGCCTGGTTGGTTATTCCAATGAGTCTGTGCTGATCACCGACCTCCTCAACAATGTGTTCGTGCTGGCAGTCTTCGCCTTCATCTTCATTTACTCCGTTTTTTCTGTCCTTGTTATCCTATTCAACCTCCCCACTTCCTCCGTTTTTGAGAGCAAGTTGGAAGAGGTCATCAATTTCCAGCGGTTGAGCCAAACCATCCCAACCGGACAAAAGGAAGAACAGGTCTTCGAAATACTGCTTGATAGTGCTGTAAGCGCTGTGTTTGCCGACGCTGCCTGGCTAGAAGTGACTGATGCCAAAGCTGGCAAGCAGGAGTTGCTGGTAAGAAACCTCAACCCAGACCTCATTGATAAAATAAAGGAGGCGGCTCAAAACAGCACGCTCAAACGCATCCTCAATTCCGAACTTGAACGGAACCCTAGCAGTCAAAAGCTAACTGCTACGCTGAAAAAAGTGCCCTTCAAGTCAATACTGGTTTATCCGATCATTGTTAAAAACGAGCAAATAGGGACACTTGCCTTGCTAAAAGAGGTCGATGACTCCTTCAACAAGGAAATGATCGACATCATTAACACCTATGTGAATCAGGCGAGCATTTCGATTGAAAACTTTCGCCTGTTAAACGAGGCCCTGGAAAACGAACGGTACAAGGAAGAGCTGAAAATTGCCTCCCGGGTTCAAAAAAGCCTTTTACCTCAAACGCTGGATAAAAACCACGACTATAACATTACGGCATTTTCTATGGCTGCCGATGAAGTAGGGGGCGATTATTACGACACCTTTCGCATCAACGACAATAAAGTAGCCCTTATCATAGCCGACGTTTCCGGCAAAGGCACGTCAGCGGCCTTCCATATGAGCCAGATGAAGGGGATTTTCCACAGCCTTGCCCAGCTCGACCTGGAGCCGAAGGAGTTTATGGTGCAAGCCAACAGTGCATTAAGTAGGTGCCTTGAAAAAACCTCGTTTATTACTGCTTCCTATTTCATTATTGATACAAAAAGTAAAATCGTCAGGTTCACCAGAGCAGGGCACTGCCCAACTTTATATCTGGATGGCCGTACAAGGGAGACCAGCTTCTTCAAGAATAAGGGTCTGGGGTTGGGGATATTACGAAACTCTTCCTTCGAAGACTATGTTCAGGTTAATGAGTTCTACTATAAGCCGGAGGATGTGTTTGTGTTATACACTGACGGTATTACGGAAGCCACTAATCAGAACCAGGAGGAATTTGGCTACGATCGCCTCCGCACCTCTCTACTTAAGCATGCTAACCTATCGCCCGACAAAATAAAGGACGGAATCATTGATGATTTATACGATTTCTGTGGAAAACGATCGTTGGACGATGATTATACCATGCTCATCGTAAAGTTCACTGGGCATGAAAACGTTAAAAGTGTTGAATCCGTAAAAACTAAAAAATGATTGAAATCTCTACAGCAGAAGACAAAGAATATGTGTGCATTAGCGTTGGAGGCGAAGTGGATGCAAGTTCATCTATTCAGCTCGATGCAACCATCCAGAACGCTGTATCTGATGGCTTCAAAAAAATAATGATCGACTGCTCTGGGCTTAACTATATTTCTTCTGCAGGACTGGGAGTATTTATGTCGTACATACAAGAACTGGAAATAAAGGAAATTAACATGGTTATTTTCGGCTTGCAGGACAAGGTTTTCCATGTTTTTCAAATTTTGGGTCTCGATCAGCTTTTAAAAATTGTTGATGACGAAAAGTCCGCTAAGGGTTTATTAAATGTTATATAATTATAAGGCATCGTGCAGTACTGATAAACTTCAGGAAATTCGTCAATTCGTTGACGATTTGCTGAGGCAGCATGGCCTTTCCGATGTGGAAAGTCACAAGGTTGTGCTTGCTGTGGACGAGGTGTGCGCTAACCTAATCATTCATTCCCATGGGTGCGATGCCAACGAATCCATTGAAATTTCGGTCGAATTCAAAGCAGATAAAACGACAGTATTTGAAATAAAAGACCACGGTGAGGCATTCAACATGGCTCAGTACAAAGAGCCCTCGCTGTCAGATATTATCAGAACCAAGAAAAAGGGAGGCATTGGCCTGATGCTAGTTAACCGGATCATGGATAAAATCGAATTCTACCAGTCCAATGGTTACAATGTTTGCAGACTCACGAAGGATTTTAACAAATAGTCAAAACACCTCGAACAGAATAATGAAGCCCAAGGGAGTCCTTTTTGCCTTTTTCATTTTTTCATTTGGTCTATCCAATCCGTTACTCTCCCAGAAAGATGATCACCTATTTCAGATTGGTGACGAAACCTTTTCGACAGACGAGTTTCTCTATGCCTTCAACAAAAACCGGCAGGCGACTTCCGGGTCTTTCACAGAGAAAGAACTCAACGACTACTTCAAGCTCTATGTCAATTTCCGGCTCAAGGTAAAGGAGGCAAAAGCACTTGGTTACGATAAAAAGCCAGCATTTGTTGAGGAAATGGCTGGCTACAAAAAACAATTGGCAAAACCTTACCTGACCGAAAACCTCATTAACGAGGAGCTGGTCAGAGAAGCTTACAGCCGCACCCTGGAGGAGGTGGAGGCTTCCCATATCCTCATAGAAATTCCAGCGAATGCCTCACCTGAAGATACTCTCAAAGCATACAACCTACTTCTTGACATCAAAAAAAGGGTAGGTAATGGAGAATCATTTGCCACATTGGCCAAACAATATTCGCAAGATCCGTCGGCTGCGCAAAACAATGGCTATTTGGGTTATTTTGGAGCCTTCCAAATGGTGTACCCCTTCGAAAATGCGGCCTTTAAAACAGCGCCCGGAAAAGTATCTGACCCGTTCAAAACATCGTTCGGTTACCACGTTGTGTATGTCCATTCAAGGCGAAAAGCCCTGGGGTCTATTAAACTCGCCCATATATTCTTCAAAATAAATACCGATTCAACATTGGCGTACACCAGGGCTACGGAGGTAAAAGCAAAACTCGACAAAGGTGAAGACTGGAACACCTTGGTAGCACAATACAGCGACGAAGCCTCCAACAAAAGCAAAGGTGGAGAACTACCCTGGCTAACCTTTAGGCAGCTACCAGCATCATTTTATACGGCGGCAAGTGGTTTGAACAAGCCCGGCGACATTTCCGAGCCTCTCAAGGCACAAAATGGGTGGCACATCATCAAACTGGCGGAGAAGAAGCCAGTGCCGCCTTTGGAAGAGGTAAGGGCAATGATTGAATCACGCATTTCGGGCGATGACCGCTCCTCCAGCAGAAATGATCAAACTATTGATAGTTTGATCAGCCGACTAAACGTGAAGATTTTTATTGAGCCGAAAAGGGCTGCCTTTTTATTGATAGACGGCAGGATCATTGAAGGTAATTGGTCTTACGACTCCAAAGGGTCAGAATTGAAAAAAGTGCTGGTTAGTGCTGCCGATACCCAGCTAACAACTGAAGATTTCTTTAGGTATGTGGAGATAAACCAAAAGAAGACCAGCCACCTAACGGCTGAAAAATATGCTGCTGAGCTTTGGGACGATTTCTTACTCGAGAAACTGGAAGACATCGAGCTCCAGCAACTCTATGCCACTAATCCAGCTTACCGGTTTTTGTACAATGAGTACTTTGATGGCACTCTGCTGTTTGAGGTCATGAATGAAAAGGTGTGGCAGATGGCAAACACCGATACGGTGGGCTTGAACAACTTTTTCTCAGAGCACAGGGGTGACTATGTATGGAATGAACGGGCAGAGGTGTTAGCCATTGAAGGTGAAAATAAAGCGCTGGAAACCCTGATGGACTCTTCCATCGACACATTGTTTCTTTTAAGAAAATACACGGTTGGCACCGCCACAGAATGGGGAGCGACAAAGACAGGCCTTGCACAGGTATTCAGTTCGATTGACACGTTAGGCCTATACATTTATACAAAGGAAAAAACCATTCAGGAAATAAAGACCGCATTTCCAGATGTGGTGTCAAGAGTCGGCTTTATCGAAGATGAAATCAACTCCTGGCAAATTGAATTGCTCACCCAATCAAAAAGTGTGTTAGAAAAATATTTCAATGGCCCGGATACGCTATCTTTGAAGGTTTCAAATACTCTACTTGAGAAAGACAACAATCTGGTTCCCAAAGAATACTGGAAGGCGGGGATTCATTTCGTCAACGACGGCGCCTTCTCGAGGATAATGTATATAAGGAATATACAGCAGCCTACCCGAAAAGATCTGGTAGAGGTCAAAGGCAAAGTGGTTTCAGATTACCAGGAATTTCTGGAAACCACGTGGCTAAATGAGCTGAAGGCAAAGTACCCGGTAAAGGTGAACGGCAGGGCTTGGAAAAATGTAGTAAAACAACTTAATGAAAAGTAAATACCTTCCTTTTATTCTCTTCGTTTCTCTACTGCATAGCTGCGAGTTCATAAAGCTAAAATCAGGAGAGGAAGCTAATGTTCAGGAAATTCCGGTAGCACGTGTGTTTGACACTTACCTCTATAAAGCGGACCTCACGGGAATTGCTCCTGAAAATTTATCTCCTGAAGACAGTGTCAAGCTTGTTGAGAAGTACGTTGATGGTTGGATAAAAAAACAACTCATGATTGCCAAGGCGTCTTCGAAGATAGAATTCAACGAAGCAGAAATCGAACGCAAAGTGCTTGACTATAAATATGCCCTCATGGTGCATGAGTTTGAAAAATATGAGATCAGCAGGCGCCTTAGCAAGGAGGTTTCTGAGCAGGAAATACAAACCTATTACGACGATAAGTTTGAGAACTTTCTGCTGAAGCAGAATATTATCAAGTGCCTCTTTGTCAAAATTCCCAAGGAGGCCCCACGAATTTCACGAATCCGGGGTCTGTTAAGAAGTTACCCCGACTCCGACATGGAAGAAATCAAGTCATATTGCTTCAGGTTTGCAATATCCTCCTCACTTGAGGACAACGCCTGGCTCAACTTTGATGAGGTGGTGAAAAGCACGCCGCTTGCCACCATTCCCAACAAAGTTCAGTTTTTGCGGGATAATTCTTTCGTCGAGTCGTCGGATGACAAGTTTATTTACTTCATAAAACTGCTTGAATACAAAATCTCTGATCAGGTTTCTCCGTTGGAGTTTATCAGAGAAGACATAGTTAATATTATTCTTAATAAGCGTAAAATTGAGCTCGCTAAGAAACTGGAAGAAGAGATCATAAACGAGGCGCAACAAAACGATGAATTTGAAATTTACAGGAACTAGAATATTCGCACTTTCACTGGCTTTGACTGCGGTGGCATCCCTAAAAGTAATGGGACAACAAACCATGGTATTGGATGAGATCATCGCTAAGGTCGATAACTATATCATATTAAGGTCGGACATGGAAAAATCCTACCTGGAAATGCTATCGAGAAACGATATTACAGGTATCACAAGATGTGATGCCCTGGAAACGTTGGTTATCAATAAAATGCTTGTTGCCAAAGCTGAAATCGACTCTGTGATGGTGGAAGATGGTGATGTAGAAAATAATTTGGATCGCAGACTGCAATTCTTCATCAATCAGGTCGGCTCCGAGGAGCGGCTGGAGGAATTCTACGGGAAAACCATAGATCAGTTCAAGGACGAGCTTCGTGAGAGTGTAAAGGAGCAGATGGTTGTGGAAAAAATGCAGGGAACCATCACCAAAGACTTGACCGTGACACCAGCAGAAGTGAAGAAGTTCTTCAAAACCATTCCCACCGACTCTCTGCCATTTTTCTCAACTGAAGTAACGATTGGCCAAATCGTAAAAATTCCTGAGCCTGGTGAGGTCGAAAAGGAAAAAATTCGCACACAGTTAACTGCCATCAGAAATAAAATCCTAGCCGGTGAAAGCATGGCTACACTTGCCCAACAGTATTCCATGGATCCAAGTGTGAGGAGAAACAATGGTGAACTCGGATTCTTCAGACGAGGAGATTTGGCACCCGAGTTTGAAGCCACTGCGCTTAGCATGCAGCCAGGAGAAATTTCGATGCCTGTTGAAACCGACTTTGGGTTTCATATCATACAACTTGTAGAAAGAAGAGGAAACACCTACAACAGTCGGCACATCTTGATGATTCCTGTGCCCTCTCCTGCTGACATCAAAGCCTCCCGGGACTACCTCGACAGCCTAAAAACGCAAATTGAGGCAAAGACAATAACTTTTGAAAAGGCAGCGAAAGAATATAGCGACGACAAGGCGACAGCTTCCGACGGCGGTTTTCTGCTTGATGGTACCGGAGCTCCGAGAGTTTCCGTTGAAGAAATCGACCCAGTGCTTTTCTTTACTTTAGACACGATGAAGGTTGGTAACATTACTGCACCCATTGACTACAGGCTAGATGACGGGACTCAGGCTTTGAGACTGATCTACTACAAAGACAAGGTTTCGCCCCACCAGGCAAACCTGGAGCAAGATTTCCAGAAGATTTATCAGGCTACACTAAGCGCCAAAAAAAATAAGATTCTATCTGAGTGGTTTCGTAAAGCACAGGGAGATGTGTACATTGACGTTGATCCAGAATTCGACTTCTGCAATCTTTTAAAAGAGAATTACTGATAAACAATGGTTCAGTTTAAAAACGACAAAGAGGCCGCTGATGCTTTTCACCAGTCATATCTACAGTTAACAAAGGAAGTTTCGAAAGTAATAGTTGGTCAGGACAAGGTAGTTAAGCTATTAATTTCGTCTATTTTCTGTCAGGGGCATTCTCTTCTGGTAGGAGTACCTGGCCTGGCTAAAACGCTGCTTATTCACACAATGGCATCGGCGCTGCATTTGAAGTTTAACAGGATACAGTTTACTCCTGACTTAATGCCCTCCGATATTCTGGGAGCTGAAACACTTGATAAGGAACGAAACTTCAAATTCATATTCGGCCCCATTTTCGCTAACATCATTCTGGCCGACGAGATAAACAGAACCCCTCCAAAGACTCAGTCTGCGTTGTTAGAGGCGATGCAGGAATACTCAGTAACCATTGGCGGTAAAAACCACCCTCTTGAAAAGCCTTTCTTCGTTTTGGCGACGCAAAACCCCATCGAACAAGAAGGCACCTACCCACTGCCTGAAGCGCAGCTGGATCGGTTTATGTTCAATATCAACCTTGACTACCCCACGCTGGCCTCCGAAATTGAGATTGTGAAGAACACTACTTCGGAGCGGGTACAGTCTGTAGATCAAGTAATGACGGCCGACGAGATCAAATACTATCAGCAGCTGGTGCGAAGAGTTCCTGTCGCAGATAATGTGATCGAGTACGCTGTGAAGCTGGTTCATAAAACCAGACCGAACGACGGTGGAGATGAACTTGCCAAGCAGTACCTCGAGTGGGGGGCAGGCCCCAGGGCATCGCAGTTCCTTGTGCTTGGCGCCAAATGCAATGCTCTTATGAACGGTAAGTATTCTCCAGACATCGAAGATGTCCAATCCGTGGCGGAGCCTATCCTCAGACACAGAATAGTGCGTAACTTCAAAGCAGAATCGGAGGGAATAACCGAAGAGAAGATTATCACCCGGCTCCTTTAGAGCTAGTTAGAAATGTAGAGGAATGTGCCATCCGACACAGCCCTGTATTCCACCAAGGGATATTTTGCTGGCCCAGCAGTAGGATAGCCGTCAAGGTCGAAGGTCGATTTGCAGCAAAGATCTTCCATATAAAACCCAGAACTATTCATAGTTACTACTTCACATTCTTTGTCTGGCCCGTAGGTGCAGATTCGATCCCATACCCTGTATGCTGATTGAGATTGCCGGTAAACGATCAGGCCCTTATTTCCGCCCGATAAGTACACAAAGCCTCCAACCTGCCGAAGTGATTGATATTGAATATTAGACAGGTTTATTTCGATGTTAACAATTTTTGGCGGGATATTAGGGCCAGTGTTCGATTCACTACATTGAGCAAAAATCAACGCCACTGCTAAAACTCCAAAGACACTAGCCAGCCTGCTCAAAGAATGGAGGAAAATTGTTTCAAGAAGCGAACATCGTTTTCAGTAAAGAGGCGAAGGTCTCTCACCTGATACTTCAACAAGGCCATTCTCTCTATCCCCATTCCAAAAGCAAAGCCCGTATATTTCTCCGAGTCAATGCCACAGTTCTCCAGTACATTCGGGTCAACCATTCCAGAGCCAGCTATCTCCACCCACCCTGTATACTTGCATATGTTACAACCTTCTCCATTGCAAATAAGACAAGAGATGTCAATCTCTGCACTGGGCTCCGTGAAAGGAAAATAGGAGGGTCGGAACCTTATTTTGACATCCTTATGGAACATCTCCTTGGCGAAATGATACAGGGTGTCCTTCAGATCCGCAAAGCTCACTCCTTCATCTATATACAGGCCCTCTACCTGGTGAAAAATGCAATGAGCCCGTGCGGTAATGGCCTCATTCCTAAAAACTCTTCCCGGCATAATAGCCCTGAAAGGTGGCTTGCCGCTCTCCATTAACCTTACTTGTACGGAAGAGGTATGCGTTCTCAGCAACACGTCAGGATTCTTCTCAATGAAAAATGTATCCTGCATTTCCCTTGCAGGATGATTTTCGTGAAAGTTAAGCGCAGTGAAGTTATACCAGTCAGTCTCAATTTCAGGCCCGTCGGCCACCGAAAACCCTATTCTTTCAAAAATCTCTATTATTCTTGCTCTGAGGGCAGTCAAAGGGTGAATGCCTCCTATTTGGTCTGTTGCGGCAGGGAGTGTTAAATCCTTTGTTTCTGTGGTTGCCTCCCTACTCTCTTCCAAGCCAGACACCAGCTCCTTGAAACGATCCTGTACCAGCACTTTTAGTTGGTTCAGAGCGACTCCGTAATCTTTCTTTTGAGCTGGGGGAACGTCCTTGAAAGCATCAAACAAATCTGTAAGAACGCTCTTTCTGCTGACAAACTTCATCCTGAACGACTCAAGGTCAGCCTCCTTCTCAGCAACAAATTTCTGCACCTCTTCCTTTAACTCTTCAATTCGCTCAATCATGAAAGAAATTTTTTACAAAAGTAAGCAACTCGCCCCTTAATCAAAATGCTAGTTGCAGCCGACCAAGAGCCAAACTAAAGCCGTATGTTTTTCGAGCTATATATTCTATGAAACTCTTCGTAAACACTTCTTATTCCTTGTTCCAAAGTAATAGTTGGCTTGAAACCCATCGCCGAGAGACGGGATGTGTCCATGAGCTTTCTTGGTGTCCCATCGGGCTTTGATGTGTCGAACTTTAAGGTTCCCTGAAAGCCAACAATATCTTTTATTAACAGCCCCAGGTCTTTTATGCTAATATCCTCTCCCCAACCGATATTCAAAAATGACGGATTCTTTGAATGTGGCTTGGCATCGAATTTATCCATCAGATAAATGCACGCTTCAGCCATGTCGTCGACATGAAGAAACTCCCTTTTGGGAGAACCGGTACCCCACACCTCCACCTCACTGGCGCCACTTATCTTTGCGTCATGAAATTTTCTAATAAGCGCAGGCAGCACGTGCGAATTTTTCAGATCATAATTGTCGTTCGGTCCATATAGGTTGGTAGGCATTACCGATACAAAATTACAACCGTATTGATCTCTGTAGGCCTCACACATTTTGATGCCAGCAATCTTAGCTATCGCATAGGGTTCGTTTGTCTCTTCCAACAAGCCTGTGAGCAAATAGTCTTCTTTAAGCGGCTGTGGGGCAAGTTTCGGGTAAATACAAGAAGAGCCAAGGAACATCAATTTAGTCGATTGATATTTCCAGGCCGAGTGAATGACATTGTTCTGAATCATCAGGTTGTCATGTAGAAATTCTGCCCGATAAGTGTTGTTGGCATTGATTCCTCCGACCTTAGCAGCGGCCAGAAAGACATAATCTGGTTTTTCAGCCTCGAACAGGCTTTCCACATCAGTTTGGCGACGCAAATCACATTCCGACGAAGCTTTCAATACAAGATTCGAGAAACCACGCTTCTGCAAACCCCTTAAAATAGCAGAGCCGACCATTCCCCTATGGCCGGCAATAAACACTTTTGATTCTTTATGCACTTGCTAGAACATTTTAAAGACCATTCTAATAGGCATTTTCCCTATTGAATACTATTGAATAAACAGTCAAAACTATGATTTTCAAGTCAAGAATAAAAGACCAATTCTGAAGATAGAACCTGTCCAGTTTCACCCGTGAGCTCATTTGATGGAACTTTTGTATCTCGCCCCTATACCCCATAGCCTGTGCCAGCCCAGTGATACCAGGCTTCGAGGCATGACGCTGAGTGAATTTGTGCACTCGGTTTTGATAAGACTCGTTTAGCGGAATTGGGTGGGGTCTTGGCCCAACTATCGACATATTGCCTATCAGGACATTTAAAAACTGTGGGATTTCATCAAGGCTTGTCCTTCTGAGGAACGTGCCAACCCTTGTAATTCTTGGATCGTTTCTCGATGCCCATTTGGTGTCTGCCACATTGTTGATCACCATCGTCCTGAACTTGTAGCATACAAATGGTGAATTTCCCTTCCCATGGCGAAGTTGCCTAAAAAAAACGGGGCCCGAGGACTCAAGTTTAATTAGCAACCCGAGTATCGGATATAGCCAGCTTAGCACAAAAACCACAACAAACAACGAAAAGACAATGTCAAAAGTTCTTTTCACAACACGATTCAAGATGCCATCCAGGGGCAGGTCGTTAATATCGACTATTGAGATGTCATCAAATCTTGTAAGGGAGTAGGTCTTAAAAAGTTCGGTGTTGAACTGTGGAATTAACTTAACCTTTTTTAGTTGTGCGTCGGCAACATTAACAATTTGGCTAAGAGCAAATCGGTTTACACTTTCACTGACATAAATAAACTCCGTATCGTCAATACCATTCCTGATAAAGTCGTCTATTCCACCGAGAATTGGAATCCCATCTCTTTGAGAGAGCCCGGAATGAGTATCGTCATAAAACCCCACACACCTTATTCCATACTCAGGCTTTCTCTTAAACAAGTTATAAAGTCGCACTCCCTGCTGGTCGAAGCCAATAATAATGGCGCTTCTAACGTTGCCTCCAAACTTCCGATATTTATTAAGCGCTATGTGAACTAGCACTCTATAGAAGCCGACCGCAACAAATAGCTGAATGAAAATAAGAACTAAAAATTCCCGGCTCAGCTCGTATGCTTCAAACAAAACCCAGAAGAACGATATTAGTGAGAGGGAAATGAAGAGCGTAAAAAAAGCTCGCTTCAGCGTCACATAATAGTTTGTAGATCGGCCAATTTTAAAGTCCTCCGCCACAACAGAAACAGAGAGCCATATGCCCAAGTAAAACCCAAAAGCCCAACGGTACACTGGCGCAAGCTCAAGGTTGTTATTGATAATGTAATAGGAAAGCAGGAACGGAATGGATATTATAACGAGCTCTCCAAATATGAAAAGTGCTGGAAATAGTTTGTAAAACCTTTTAGGCATTTCAAAATGCGTTACAGAGTAAAATTAATTCTGCAAAATGTTTTCGGTCTCAATAAGGGTCTTTTCTACAATAGGGTGATTAGTAGGTACTTTGGCTCCAGGAAATTTTTTATTGACCAGTAATTTAGGGCTTTTTCTGACTTTATTTTTTACGGACCGCAAAACAAGATAGTCTAACGTAAGTCCGAGAAAAATGGCTGTACCAATAACAATGGGAAGCATCATCAAGTCTGAATAGTCTTTTCCAATGATAGCGATCGCTATGAATAACAAGTTTACGGACGCTAATATCAGAGTGATTTGGCGGTGTTCAAAACCCATCCGCATGATGAAATGATGTACGTGACTCTTATCAGGCGAAAGCGGAGACTTTCCTTTTTTCACCCTTTTCACAAAAATACGGGCGGTGTCAAAAATAGGTAAAATCATTACCGCCACTCCTGTGGCCACCGAACCACTGAACTTTATTGGAGAGCTCGCTTCAAGAGCGTAATTGCTTTCGATAAATAAAACGGCGAAAGATGCCAGTAGCAAACCAATTGCCAAAGCTCCGGTATCTCCCATAAAAATCTTTGCAGGCGACCAGTTAAACATCAAGAAACCCACTATGCCACCGGCGAACGTAGCAGCTATGGCTGCATACAGATGCTGATCGTTCAGTTCAAACCATGTTCCAAAAAAGGTCAACGCTAAAAGGCTGCACATACCCGCCAGCCCATCAACACCGTCTATAAGGTTAAAAGCGTTGGTTAACACTATAACTGTAAATAGAGAGACTGGTATACCTACAAATACGGGTAACTCATATACACCAAAAAGTCCGTACAACGAAGTGAGCTGAACCCCACCATAGACAACTACAAGCAATGCCGCAGCCAGCTGACCTACCAGCTTATGAAATGCTGAAAGGTTAACAAGATCGTCCCTGAGGCCGACAATAAACATGATAGTAACAGCAAATAGAATACTACGGCTTTGATTCAACTCCCCAAGGGTAAACCAAAGCAAAACGGCAAAAAACACACCAATCATGATTGGTATTCCGCCCATTGAAGGAGTGCTTGCTTTGTGTATTTTCCTTCCCCCTGGCGTATCGGTAATCCTGTTCCTTACGAAAAAATAGATAACCGCCGGAGTAAGTATGAAACAAATCAAAAAAGACGTAAGTGCAAAAAGTATCTTTTCCATATCGAAATTCGGATGACAAAGATAGTCCTTATCAATTGACATGCCAATTTATGCGTCCTAAATATTCCCAGTCAAAATGTGAATTTTTCAAACTTAACGCCGGTTGTTAGTAAATTAACTAACAAAATCCTGTAGGAAATAGATTGATATGTTCTTTTCCAGAAATTTTAGGCCAAACGGTATTGCCTGCGGAGATGGGTAAGTGGAGCCGGTGGGCTCTAATTTTGTTGTCACCATACCGCTCAAGGCAACTAGAACACAGGCTGATCCTATTGATTTTTAAGTCTATGCTCAATGAATCTGGCAAGCGCCAGCATCAGCCTGGTGTCTTCCGCATCAGCAGTCATCAGTCGGTCTTTTAGCCGGTTGTAAAGACTGGGCTGGCGGGGCACGTCAAGGTCACTCAGCACTTTCTTGGCTTTTTCTTTCAGAGCTTTTTGAGCACCTTCCTCCGCCTCCTTTTTTGGTGGTTTCGCTTTGCTACTAAAGGAGGCTTTCGAAAGCTCCCAGGCGTAAATAAGGACACTTTGAGCCAAGTTTAGGGAGGGGTGCGGGGCTGCAAGCGGAATACTACTAATCAGATCACACATACCGATTTCTTCCTTTGTTAAACCGTCTCGTTCGCTCCCAAATACAATTGCAAC
Source organism: Imperialibacter sp. EC-SDR9 (assembly GCF_902498805.1). Classification (GTDB taxonomy): domain Bacteria; phylum Bacteroidota; class Bacteroidia; order Cytophagales; family Cyclobacteriaceae; genus Imperialibacter. The sequence continues at coordinate 235,654 of NZ_LR701578.1, forward strand.
GCTGTTGATCGTTCTGCCTTTTTCTTGCAGAAGGTTGCCGACTTTCTCTGGAGAATGATAGTCATGTCTCCCAAGTCTTTTCTTAGCCGTGGTGGCTATGCTCAGGTCGATATCGCTCAAAGCATCTGCCAGCGATGGATAGACAAGTGCGCTTTCTAATATATCATGTGAGCCGTAGGCTGTTTTCCTGGCCTGCTGCGAAAGGTGATCTGTTGGATTAACCAGCCTGAGACTGCCAAATCCCATTGCATTGATGGCACGGGAGGCAAACCCGATGTTTTCAGAAACAGCCGGATGGCTGAGAACGAAGTGGATGGTCATAGGTGCACCAAATTCCGGGAATCATTGATGGTGGTCAATATTTAGTTCATTCTTACCCAGTCATCTTCGTGATTGTGGCTTGCCACTGGCGTATACTTCACCCACTCTGTGTGGTATACTTCGCCGTCACGGTGAATTCGGATGAGTGTGTCGCCGGAGGTGAAACTGAACCTGTCGTGTCCATGATCAACGTCAGTTTGCATGGAGGAATAGATGATATGTAAAGTGCTGTCGGTTTCTACCGCCCGTCCGAGATACTGTTCAACCCAAAAGTTTGCATCGCTGTCGTCATCTTCCTGTTGTCCTTTTAAGATGACAGAGTAATGATGCTCCTCATCCGGTCTGCGGGGCTTTCTTAAAATCAAGTCGTGGGTATACGTGATATGATGACCTTCGTCGGATTCGTATTTTTCCAGATACTCATACTTAGAACCCCAGTTGTGCTTGGGATACCTGCCACTACAGGCCGCAAAAAATGTTACAATGAAAAATACCAGCCCTAGTTTAACAATAGCTTTCATAAGTCGAGGTCATTGATGCTTGTTAGAATACCTGTGAAAATTAAGAGTAATTGTGGGCTATTACAAATAAGGTGTTCGATATGAACAAGGCGGAATCAAGCTGAACAAAAAAAGACTACTCATTGAGAGTAGTCCTTTTTCACTTCTAACCTGTGAGCTTATGTGTAAAATCTACGAGTCAAGGTTGATGTTGAGCCCATTTCAAATACACATTACAATGTTAAGTATCGCCCATCCCGGATACATACCTGTTTTTAGGTATTTTTCTAAATTATGTCGGTTTAGTACTATTTACGGGTTGCGTATCGACGCTGGAGCCATCTCCTCTCCCTAAAGAGTCACCCGGTTAGCAGTTCTTATTGTCAGTTTGCTATTTTTGAGACTTATGCTGCGATACCTGATTGTACGGTTACTTTCTGCATTCCCCGCACTACTCCTTGGACTGATTGGGCTTTTTGTCTTCAGGGTTTTGCCGTCGCAGTCGGTGTGGGAGGAAAGGATTGACCTTCTGGCATTGGAAGGAGGCAGCTATAACACACTAAGAATCCAACAGGAAAAAATAAGGATAAGGAAAGAGCTTGGTCTTGACCTCCCGGTGTTTTATCTGTCCTTGCGATCTGCAGCGTTGCCAGCAGCCCTGCCTCTTGACATGCCGGATGTGCAAAAGGAATGGGTCAGGAGCATTTGTTTGCTTACAGGTCAGCCAGAAAGGGTTCTGCAACTGGCAGCAGCTTTGCAGGCTAAAAATTTCTCTGCATGGGTGCCTGACAATACCAAATTGCAGTGGCAAAGTGTGCGAACCTGGGTTTTAGGCAATGAGGTGGCTGCATCATCCGAAATTCTTTCGCAGGTAGATGAGTTGGAAGCTTCGTCCCAGCAGTGGAGAGCTTATGTGCCAGCATTGTACTGGAATGGTTCAGACAATCAGTTTCATCTGTGGTTTTCTCAGCTTTTACATGGAGACCTGGGAGTGAGCTGGAAAAACCGGGAAAGGGTGTTTGAAGTCATCAGCCGGGCGCTTTCCAACACCATTGTGTTCACGGTGCCTGCTATTATTCTGATTTTTCTTTCTGCCTACTGGCTGGTGATTGGGATGTCGCACCTCGGGCCCAGGACCAAAGCATTGGCGGATCAGGTCATTTATTTCTTTGACCTGGTTCCCCTCTTCGGTTGGGCGCTTTTGGCGATGATTCTGTTTGCTAGTGGAACGGTTTTCTCCTGGTTTCCGTCACATATTTCGGCCAGCTCACTCAATAGCTTTTCTTTCTGGTCGAGGAGTTTCTGGCCTTATGTGCTGCCGGTAGGTATTCTGTGGATCAGCACCTTGCCTTATATCACCAAGCACATCGACAATGCCTTTCAAAAGTCTGCCGACCTTCCGTTTGTGTTTATGGCCAGAGCAAGAGGCCTTGGTGAGCATACGATCAAAAGGAGATATAGACTAAGGTATAGTATGCTGCCAGCTATCACTCTCTTCGGACAATATTTGCTGGCAGTAGTAAGCGGCGCTTTGGTAGTGGAGGTGCTGTTCTCGATTCAAGGTGTTGGCATGCTACTCACTCAGTCGGTTGCTGCGCAGGACTATCCCGTTGTTAGTGGTATTATCCTGCTGTTGATTTTGGTTAGGATGCTATCCTACTTAATTACCGATCTCTTGTACTATTGGTTTGATCCCAGAATAAGGCTGTCCAACCAATGAGCAACCGACCGACATTCAGATGGTGGCCATTGGCAATGCTGGGAGCGATCCTGGGGGTTGTTGTGCTTACGTGGTTCTTTGACGGATTGAAGCCTGAGCTCAGGCTTGACATGAGAAGCCTGCCCCCCGGAGCAGGCCATTGGCTGGGGACAGACACACTCGGCAGAGATGTATGGCTGTCTATTTTGGCTGGCTCCCAAAGGTCAATTCTGGTCAGCATTGGTGCAGCGTTGATCGGTGGAAGCATAGGTGTTGGCTTTGGAAGTGTTGCTGCTTTTTTCGGAAATGACCGTCTGCGGTTTACTATCAGAACCTACCTTACGGGACTGTTGCTGCTGCTCATTGCCGTTTATTTTGCTGTGGTGCTTTGGCCGACCATTTCTTCCACTGGCCAGGTGCTTGCCGGGGCGCTGGTTGTCCTTCTTCTGGTTGTTTCAGTTGTAGTAATATGGTGGTTGCTTAAAAGATTTGGCGTTTTGGGGGACAGAATGACTTTTCCCCTCGACACCGTCACTCAGCGGTTTATTGAGGTGATCTCCGTCATTCCCCGCTTGTATTTAATCGTGGCTTTTGCTATGATCATTCCCATTAATATGTTCACTCTGATAATGCTGTTTGCTGTTACCAGTTGGGATGTGATGGCGAGGATGGTGCGTGCTGAGATGCTGAAAGTAAGAGAGATGACCTATATCGAATCGGCGAGGGTAATAGGGCTATCAGAATCTAAGGTCTTTTTTCGGCATGCACTGCCAAACGCCATCGGGCCGGTAGCCACGCAGGTGTGTTTTACCATATCGGGTTTGCTGATCGCCGAGGCCACTCTTTCATTTATCGGTGTAGGTGTTTCTCCCGAGACTGTTAGTTGGGGAAGTATCATCCATGGCTACCTCGAAAACCTGCAGGCCTGGTGGTTGGCCGTTTTCCCCGGCATTTGTATTTACCTCACTGTCATTAGCCTGCATGCAGTGGGCAATGATTTGGATAGAATGTACCACCAAAAATAAATCCATTCAATATAAAGTTAACACGCCCAAGAGTGGCTTTTAGCGAAATTGTTTATTGACCACCCTTTGATCTTAGGCCAACGGAATCTATTTTTGGGTACTCTTAAAATTTTCGTTATCGAAAGTATGAAAGGTACCAAAATCACAATCCAGGATGCTGCTGATGAATTAAATTTGACACCACAGCAGGTAAGAAACCTTTGTAGGGATCAAAAGATATATAGCCAGAAAGTGGGTAAAACCTGGATACTGGAGGAAGAGCAGGTTGTCTTCTACAAAGCAAACAACAATTGCGGACTGACAAAAGACAAAGAGGTTTCAAGCGATCAAGACGCATCAGGCATTGAGTTTAAGAGGCCGATTGCACTTTCGTTTTTTACAGGCGCCATGGGCCTTGATCTCGGTATTGAAAAAGCTGGCTTTAAAACGTTGCTCGCTTGCGAAACCGACAATGCTTGCAGGAAGACTATTGTCAGAAACAGGCCTGAAATTGCGCTGATAAGTGATATTAGAAACTATACCGCAGATCAGATCCGAGAAAAAGCTGGCTTAAGTGCATCGGATGAGATCGACCTAGTTGTAGGCGGGCCTCCTTGTCAGGCTTTTAGCACTGCAGGCAAGAGAAAAGGATTTGAGGATGATCGTGGTAACGTCTTTCTCACTTTTTTGGATAGGATTATCGAGCTCAAGCCGAAATACGCTGTCATAGAGAATGTTAGAGGTATTTTATCAGCTGCATTGAAACACAGACCGCATGAGAAAAGGGGACTGGGCAATCCCCCGCTTAACGTTGAGGAGGTGAATGGGGGAGCACTCATGCATATAGTTAAGGTGCTGAACAATGAGGGCTACGGTGTAAGCTTTAATTTATACAACGCTGCTAACTTTGGTACTCCCCAAAAAAGAGAGCGTGTCATCATAGTTGCGTCTAGAGATGGAGGTAAATTGCCCTATTTGACTCCAAGCAATTCCGAGAAGGGTGAGTTTGGTCTGCCATTCTGGAACACCTTTGAAGATGCCGTCAGAGATTTGCCAAAGCAGAACATGCATTACGTAAAATTCCCAGAAAAAAGATTGAGATACTACCGAATGCTGACCTCCGGACAATACTGGAAGCACTTGCCAGAGGACATACAAAAAGAAGCGTTAGGGCAATCATATTATTCGGGAGGTGGTAAAACGGGGTTCCTGCGGAGACTTGCCTGGGATCAGCCTGCACCGACTTTGGTCACTCACCCAGCCATGCCAGCCACTGACCTTGCCCACCCTGAAGAAGACCGCCCCTTAAGCATTGAGGAATACAAGAGAGTTCAGCAGTTTCCAGATGGCTGGAAAATTGAAGGCAGCCTGATTGAGCAGTATCGACAAATTGGAAACGCTGTGCCTGTAGGCTTGGGCAAAGCCGTAGGAGACCTCATCATGAACCACATCAGGGGAGTAAAGATTGCTGGCTTCGCCGACTTTAAGTATTCCAGGTACAGGAATACCGACGACAAGGCTTGGTTATCAGATATGTCCCGAGAGTTAGGCCAGTTCAAAATAGCCATATGAATTCACTAGATATGGATGACGTACGAAAGTACGTGGAAGAAAACATTGGGACATTTCACCAGAAAAGGATTGAGAAAGTCAATGGATTACGCCTAAAAGACGTTTTAGGTAAGAAGAACCCCTACCTATTCAGGGCAAAGAATGTGTTGATTGCCAAAGATTTGGTGCAGGGGATCGTCGAGGCCTTCGTTTCTTCCAGTGAAGAGGGCATATTTGGCGACTGGCTAGAGGGCTTTGCTATTTACATTAATGGGATAGTCTACAATGGCTGGAAGTCAGCTACGCCCGGTGTCGATCTGGAATTTGATAATGATGGGGTTAGAAATATAGTTTCAATAAAGTCGGGGCCAAACTGGGGCAATGACAGCCAGATTAAGAAAATGACCGACAACTTCAATTCTGCCAGAAGGGTACTGAAAACCTCCGGAGCAAACATCAATGTGAAAGCAGTCAATGGTTGTTGTTATGGCAAGTCGTCAAAACAACACGAGTACAAAGAAAAAGGCGACTATTATAAGCTTTGCGGACAATCGTTTTGGGAGTTCATTTCTGGGAATCCAGAACTTTATAAAGAAATCATTGTCCCGCTTGGATACAAAGCGCAGGAGAAGAACGACGAGTTTATAGCCTCCTACTCACAGATGATCAACAAGTTTACGTTTGAGTTTTCAAAAGATTTCTGCGATTCGAAGGGTGCTATTAATTGGGATAAGCTGATTGAGTTCAATTCAAAAAGGAGAGATTAATTGCTGGGTAAAATCCAACGGGGCCTGAATCACACCGACAATACATCAGCTTAATACCTGACAGAAATCATACTTTGCCGAAGGGCATCATTGCATTTTTGTAAAGTCAAACAAATAGCAATGCCCATGCAAACTGACCTATTGTTCCAAAATGCCACCCACGAAGCATTCAATGCTTTAATTACAAACAAGTATATCTCAAGAAATGCTGAGAGCATGAACACACTTTCTTTAGCCCTTAAATACGACTTGATCAGGTTGTCTTCGCTTGGGGTGGTAGTGTTTTTAGAAGACAGAATACAATTGGCAGAAGGGATGGAAAGTTGGGTGCAGCTCTATTGGAGTGAGGTGAGCAGAACCTGGTAAAAAGGCTGAATTACTTCCTGTCCTTTTTCAACGATTTGATAAACTGCGCCCAGGCGAAAGGATTGAGTAGCGGATTGCTTCTGGGCTGAAATTTATCCGTCATCGCCAGAAACTGTTGATTGGAATAATACCTGTAATTTTCCGAAGCGTCCATAGGTGCCCCTTGCATCATTCTCATCAAAATGTCCGCCCTGAGCACCTCTTCCATCTTACGATAGTCTTCGGCATCAGGCAACTTGAGGGCAAGCACAGCCTGCTTGAAGAGCTCTTCCGTGGGGTAGGGCAAAATTTCTATGGGTGGTAAATAAGTGGTGTCGGTAACGAGCTCAATAATGGCTGTAAAGTTTTCCCCTTTGTTGCCCGGAACAATGAAATGTTGCTTTTCAAAGCCAATGGCACTGATCACCACACTGTCTCCAACCAATGCAGGCATGGAGAAATAACCATACACATTGGAAGTAGTACCTCTTCCGGCTTTCGGCACATACACGTGCACTCCCGGCACTCCCGAAACGCTGTCCTCTCCCAATATTACCCCGGAAAACTGGATGACCCTGCTTCCGCCCTGGGCCCAGCTTTCCTGATGTGCCACCAGCATAAATAGGAAGCACATAAAAGGCAGAAAATATTTAGAGATGAACTTTGACAAGCCTTTCTTTACTTATGAATTAAGAGGATACTAATTATGGGTTAATAGTTGCAATTGGGCCCTAAGCTACAAATTATTAGATCAATTGCACAGGTTTTGTGTTACACGGATAAGCCGTAAACTTTCATTATTGTTCCCATGAGGCTCAAAAACTTTAGTCTGCAATACGGAAACCAAATATTCAAATCCTTCTCGGAGGAGGCAAGAGTGCGTATTCTCTTTTTACTCTTCAATCAAAAAGAACTTTGCATTACCGATATTGAATTGTCTCTGGACTTTACTCAAACCAAAACGTCGAGGCACCTGACCTACCTGAGAAACGCCGGGCTGGTCAACGTCCGAAAAATAGACCAGTACGTTTTCTATTCTATCAAGGAGGAGGTGTCTGACATCGTTAGCCAAATATTTCAGTTTTTGCAGAAAGACGCCAGCCTCCAGAAAGACCTTGAAACCTTTCGAATCCTTTATTCGAACAGGGAGCTGGTAAAAAACAAAATGGAAAAACGCCAGTTAACAGGCCTTAGATAAATGTATGGGCAAAAAATACAAACACCTTTTTTTCGACCTCGACCACACGTTGTGGGATTATGATCAAAATGCCAGGGAGTCCCTCATGGAGCTCTATTCCATGTATGCTCTCAAAAACTTCGGTAAGTTCTCGGCGGAGCAGCTAGTTGATAAGTTTTTCCGGGTAAATACGCAGTTCTGGTATCTGTACGACCTTAAAAAAATTGACAAGGAGCACCTCAGAGAGGAGAGGTTCAGGACAGTGTTCAGAGAGCTGGGTTTCGCAGACATGGATCTTGCTTTTCAGTTTGGCGAGGACTATGTGAACCTATGCCCCACCAAAACGGCTGTGATGCCAGGAGCCATAGAGTTGCTTACCTACCTTGTTGAAAAATACCCGATTCACATCATTACCAATGGTTTTGACGACATCCAGTCGGTGAAGATCAAAAGCTCAGGCCTGGAGAAATTCTTCTCTGAAGTAATTACGTCTCAAAGAGCCGGCGCCCGCAAACCCTCCCCACAAATCTTCGAGTACGCCATGCAGCTCACCGGTGCCACACCAGCCACATCGGCCATGGTAGGCGACAACCTCGTTACTGACATTGGAGGAGCGAGAGGCCATGGCATAGATCACTTTTATTTCAACCCTGAAAAACTTCCACATACGGAACCAGTTACACTCGAAATACATTCCCTTAGTGAATTGCATCACCATTTCTAAAGGTTTTTAGGCCGGTGGTGAGTAAATTCGCCCCTCAATTTATTGCAGTCGACAAAACCAAATAAACAACATGTCATTAGCGATTTTTAAGACCCCCAAACCAACCAACGAACCTGTTCTCAGCTACGCACCCGGCACACCCGAACGGACAGCACTCCAAAAGGAACTGAAGGAGCTGAAGTCAAAAGAGGCTGATATTCCTATGTACATCGGAAGTGAAGAAGTGCGGACCGGAAAGAAGATTCGGATGTCGCCGCCTCACGACCACAAACACACTCTAGGCTACTTTCACGAAGGAGATGCCAGCCATGTGGAGCAGGCCGTTAACGCTGCGCTTGGCGCCAAAAAGGCATGGGCAGAGATGAGCTGGGAGCACAGGGCAAGTATTTTCCTCAAAGCCGCCGACCTTCTGGCGGGCCCCTACAGGGCAAAAATAAACGCCGCCACCATGCTCGGGCAGTCGAAAAATGCTTTTCAGGCAGAAATTGATGCCGCCTGTGAATTCATTGATTTCCTAAAATTCAATGCGGCCTTTATGGTGGAGCTGTTTCACCAGCAGCCCGACTCGGCGCCAGGCATGTGGAACCGTATGGACTACCGGCCACTTGAGGGCTTTGTATTTGCCATCACACCCTTCAACTTCACCTCTATTGCAGGCAACCTGCCAGCAGCTCCAGCGCTGATCGGTAATACGGTCATCTGGAAGCCGGCATATACCCAGGTGTATTCGGCACAGGTGATCATGGAGGTGTTCAAAGAAGCGGGCTTGCCCGATGGCGTCATCAATCTTATCTATGTGGATGGACCTGTGGCCGGTGATGTTATTTTCAACCACAAAGATTTTGCGGGTCTCCATTTCACTGGCAGCACTGGTGTTTTTCAACAGCTTTGGAAGACCATTGGCCAGAACATTACCAAATACAGGACTTACCCCCGCATTGTGGGCGAGACTGGCGGCAAGGACTTTATCATTGCCCACAAATCGACGAATGCAAAAGAGCTGGCTACCGCTATTATCCGTGGTGCATTTGAGTTTCAGGGGCAAAAGTGCTCGGCTGCCTCAAGGGCGTACATTCCTGACAACCTCTGGCCCGATGTGGAAAAGTATATTCTTGAGGATTTAAAGCATGTGAAAATGGGTGACGTCGAAGATTTCGGCAATTTTGTGAATGCTGTGATCGACGAGCGCTCATTCAACAAAATCACCAAATATATTGATGAGGCCAAGAAAAGTCCCATGGTGGAAGTGGTTGCCGGTGGCAACTACGATAACAGCAAAGGCTGGTTCATAGAGCCTACCGTGCTGCTTGCCAAAGACCCGATGTATGTAACCATGTGCGAAGAACTATTCGGCCCGGTGCTAACGGTTTACGTGTACCAGGCCGAGCGCTACGAAGAGGCATTGGAACTGGTGGATAGCACTTCGCCTTATGCTTTGACAGGCGCCATTTTCTCGAAGGATCGTTATGCCATCGAGCTGGCCATGAGCAAACTCATGCATGCCGCAGGCAATTTTTACATCAATGATAAACCAACAGGAGCCGTCGTAGGCCAGCAGCCTTTTGGTGGTGCCAGGGGGTCAGGAACCAACGACAAGGCGGGTTCTATTCTTAATTTGATTCGGTGGGTGCAGCCAAGAACCATTAAGGAAACCTTTGCTCCGCCAACGGATTTTAGGTACCCATTTTTAAGTAAATAACGAAAAAGCCCTTCAAAGGGCTTTTTTTATTGACTTATAGAGATAAATTAGCTCTATGGAAAACATCAGAACGCAGTTGTCGCTCCTCATTACCCTTGCCAACAGTGATGGTGAATTTCATGAAAGAGAAAGGCACGTCATAGAACGAGTGGCGAGGTCAGGGGATATCTCGCAGGAAGAACTGGAGCTTTTGATCAAGCAGCCCGACCCTGTCGAAGGCCTTGACAAGATGCCCTACGACGATCGCTTTGATTATCTCTACAATGTCATTCTGCTCATGAAGGCAGACAGCGTTATTCAGGACTCTGAACTTTTGTTCTGTCAAAAGATAGCCAACTCTCTGGGCTTTCAACTAGCCGCATTTATGGAGTTGTATCCTCACGTGCACATCAATATGAAGGCACCGGAAGAGCTGAGGATGATGAGAAAGAAACTTCAGGACTACCACGCCGACTAGTTACCCCTTCCAGGCCAGCTCTTTTTCAAGTGCAGTGTCCAGCCTGTGAATCTTTGATTTTCTGTAATTAGCGAAGGCATGTTCATGTGCTTCCAACAAATCATCGTAAGGCCCCCTGGGGCTCATGAGTTTTACCAAAACGGGCGAAGCTTCTATCATTACAAATAGAAGCATGATGAAAATATTGGCAAATGCTATTGAAGAATGCTTGTTGGTAAGCCGGTCCAATGATTCGAGTTGCAATGCCAGCCCATCAATATTCGAAACATCAATTTTGGCCAGTTCATTGGCTTGCAGTAGCGCTGCTGAATCTTGCTTTTCCCGTAGGGCTGAAATCAGAGCAGAGTGATTTGCTTTGAGCTCTTTCAGTTCAGTTTCGGCTCTTTCAGCATTTGCTTTCTTCACAGCATAAATAGGTCCCAGATTACGACGACCCGACCCGCCCGTTCCGTCCGCTTCTTCCTGGGCCATCCTCACGAGTTCATCTCGTTTTGCCTCCTTGCTGGCAATTTGAGTTTCCAGCTGGCTGAGTTCGGCCTTGTATCCTGCTATCAGGGGTGAATAGCGTGATGCAATCATTTCTACTTCAACAGCTTTTTGTTCTTCTTTGATAAGGACAAGCTCGGCTTCTATTTCAGGCTGAAATATCCGCAGCTCCAGAGGCTTTGCTACCACTATGGCTATCAACACTGCCAGCACGATTCTTGGTGCGGCCATTAGCCACTCCTCCCATTTGTTTTCGTTTTTCTTTAAGCTGGAAACCAGAAAGCGATCGAGGTTGAATATCATAAGCCCCCAAAGCAGACCAAATAGCACTGCGACCCAGTAATTGCTAAAAACAGAATATAGAGCAAAACCTCCACTTACAGCCGCCAAAAGACCTGTGAAGAACACGGCACCGCCAATGCTCACAAACCGGGCTGACTCTGTTGAGCACCTTTTCAGGAGCGAAGGAGAAGCTCCAGAACAGAACCAGAAGAAAGAGGTAATTTTTTTCATCGAACACTTTATTGAAAGGAATAACGACAGCAACGCTAATAAGTTGCATTAAAAGGTTCCTTTTTATACACAGTAGCAAGGTCGACCTGTTTTAGCATCCGTGCTGGTGGGTAGTACTAAATACCCCGTATGAGCGATTTTCTCGAAATGCGATTATCTGGTACTTAGCACCAAATTAATCGACTATGAAAAAGATAGGATTACTCATACCGTTTGTCTTTTTACTGGCCACTGAGGTTTCTAAAGCACAGGAAAAAAGAGGCTTAAAGTTGGGTGAAAAAATAGGTAAACTAACAGCCAAGCTGATGACCTCGAAAACCTCTAACCTGGGGGAGGCGGCTGTGCTGGTGCACCATATCAACGGAATGCACACCATGGAAGCCCGGATTTCCGGCCAGGAGGTATATCCCGAAGATTTTAAGGAAGGCGATGTTGCCGTGGCAATATTTTTCTCAAAAGCAGAAGGCCTTGGAATGCTCAATATAGATGGCTCAGTAACCAGTGAGGGCAAGGAGTTGACTTCAACGGGTTTGGGGTATTACATGATCGAGCTTGAGCCTGGCGATCTTACCCCAAAAACAGTGAATGTGGAAACTGTAACAGGAGACAAAGCTTCTTTCACTATCAAGCCTGTGCCCTCGGTGAAGATTTTGTCTGTAAATGGGTCGACGACAAACGCTCAGATCGAGCTGTCCAAAGACATCGAGCTGGTGCTGGAAAATGGCTCCGGCCATGAAGGCAGCCTTTTAAATGTGGCGCTGGTAACTGACGTGGCCGGTGCCCGAGGATTCAACTACTTCGCTTCATTCAGGTCAACCGATAAAATAGTTATCCCCAGGGAAGCTTTCAGCAACCCTACTATTTCGGGTAGTGTAAATGGTGTGGGCAACTACAACCAGGGCGAGAACTACCTGATAGTGGAACGATATGTGCAAGCACCGACCGACAAGCAGTCGACTGCTGCTGCGGAGCTTCAGAGCAGGGCTTATGGCTCAATGAAAGTGAACGTGTCAGGCAAACAACAGGAGAGTGTTTATGGGTCGACTAGTGTAAAAGGTAAAATAGACAATCCAGCCGGCGTCTTGAATTTTGCAGCAAGTAAGCCCAATGCTGCCACAGGGGCGCCATTTTCGCAAGGGTCGAAATTTGCAGTGTCATCGCTTTCGGTACGGGGTGTTTTGTTCAAGCAGGAAGTGGATGAATCTGTTTCTTATGGTTACAACACCAAAATCACCACCACTACCACCACCACCTATCAGTTTCCAAAACTGCCCGATGCTTTTTGGGATCAACTGCTTAGCAACATGTACGCTGACATTGTCACCATGTTCAAGGAAGAGTTCGATATCGAAATGGTGCCTACTGAAAAGCTGACTGCATCTTCTTACTACAAAGAGTTTTATCCGGTAAAAGAAAAGAATACAGATGAGCTGATTGTGAAGACCTACAAAAACACTGTCAATATGCAGCCAACGAAGATCGCCGACATTTTCGGATCAGTATCCACCAACATGACTTCTGACAGGCCAATCATTAACCTGATGAAGGACGCAGATGTTGATGGCCTGATCAATGTGCAGATGGACTTACAGATTGCAGGCGACAACAACGACAAAATTATCCTGATCCCACGGCTCAACTTTTTTATTCAGGGAAGAGAGGAGACCTACACCAACAAGGACGTCCAATATGGCTCCGGCTGGGTAGCAGCCTCCGATGGCAAACCATTCTCCGAGTCTGAGTTTAATGATATCAACGCTCTGAACAGCATTGTGAGAAAAGACGACATGATGAACGCCCTGAGGGACGCAATGACACGCCTGAGAGAAGCCGAAATAGAAAGAGGCTACGACAAGATCTGGGCATTAAAATAAAATAGTTGGCTAAACATCGCATCCAGGAAAGGCCGGTCAATTAAGATCGGCTTTTCTTTTTCTCTCCCAACACTTCCCATCTTGTTTGGTATTTCGAAAAGGCCTATTTTGAATTGAATTCGAAAATTATCAATCTATGAAAAGGAAACTATTTACATCTATTCTTGCCCTGGCGGCATTTACGTTGGTTTTCGGCACCAGTGCTTTGGCTGCCGGAACAGAGCCGATGACAAAAGAGCAACTTAACAGCCTTACAGAAGAGCAGGCCGAAGAGCGAGTGACTCAGCTGACCCAAAGGGTGAATGAGATCAAAGAGTTGAAAAAAAATGAACTCTCAAAGGAAGATCGCAAGGAGGTGAAGAAAGAACTGAGAGAGATCAAGAAAGAACTGGATTTCTTGAACAATAAGCTTACATTGTCAGTAGGTGCTGTAATTATCATAGTACTACTGATCATTCTTATTTTCTAATCCTCCTTTTAGGAAAATAAAAAGGCGATTGGTTCAGACCGATCGCCTTTTTTGTTGCTTCTCAGCACTACTTTTTCAGTAGTCCAGCCCGACGCAGCAACGCTTTTGGGTCTGGTTCACGCCCTCTGAATTTCTTGTAGAGAACCATTGGATGCTCGCTGCCTCCCCTTGAAAGGATATCGTCTTTAAATTTTCCAGCCACTTCGCTGTTGAAAATGCCCTTTTCCTTGAAAAACTCAAATGCATCGGCGTCTAGTACTTCGGCCCATTTGTAGCTATAATAACCTGAAGAGTACCCTCCATTAAAAATATGAGAGAACTGGCAGCTCATATTGGTTTCTTTCACCTGCGGAAGCACCTCCATTTTCTCGAATAGTGTTTTCTCAAACTCCCCAATATTCGTTATGCCCGACGGATCTACACCGTGGTAGGCCATGTCGAGCATGCCGAACGCCACCTGACGGGTTGTTGCATAACCTGCCTGAAAATTAGCGCTGTCTTTCAGCCTTTGCACAAGATCTGCAGGAATAGCTTCGCCGGTTTTGTAATGCCTGGCAAACAGGTCAAGGCAATCTTTTTCAAGTGTCCAGTTTTCCAGAATCTGCGACGGAAGCTCCACAAAATCCCAATAAACATTGGTGCCGCTCAGGCTGCCGTAGTTGCCTTTGGCCAGCATACCATGGAGGGCATGACCAAACTCATGGAACAGCGTCTGCACCTCATTAAACGTCAACAGTGATGGTGTGGACTTGGTTGGCTTAGTGAAGCTACAAACGATGCTGATATGTGGCCGCTTGTCTTCGCCATTCACTTTCTTTTGCTGCCGAAAAACGGTCATCCAGGCACCACCTCTTTTGCCTTCCCTGGGGAAGAAGTCAGCATAGAAAATCGCTACCAGCTCGTTATTGCCATTCCTCACTTCATACACCAGCACTTCCGGGTGGTATCTGTCAATGTCCTTGTTTTCTACGAAATGAATCCCGAAAAGCTTTTCGGCCACTTTAAACACCCCATCGATCACCTTCTCCAGCTGGAAATAGGGCTTGAGTAATTCGTCATCGACCTCATACTTTTCTTTTTTCAGTTTTTCGCTGTAGTAGGCAAAATCCCATCTTTCAATTTTATCAAGCCCGTCCAGCTTTTTGGCATAGGCAGTGAGCTCTTCCACATCTTTGAGAGTAGCCGGCTGGGAAATGGCTAGTATATCGGTGAGAAACTCGTTGACCTTCTCAGGTGTTTCGGCCATGCGCTCTTCAAGCACGAAATGTGCATGGGTGGGGTAGCCGAGCAACTGAGCCCGTTCGAAGCGGAGTTGCACTAGTTTCTTCACCACCTCCTGATTGTCGAACTCATTACCTTTGAAACTCCGTGAGCCATAGGCCATGAACATCTTCTTGCGAAGCTCCCTATTGGCCGAATAGGTCATGAAGGGAATGTAGCTGGGGTATTGAAGTGTAAATATCCACGTACCTTCCCTGTTCTTTTCCTTCGCGGTTTCCGCCGCCGCTTCTTTTACGAAATCGGGAAGTCCATCCAGCTCCTTTTCATCCGTTACTTCCATGCTAAAGGCATTGGTTTCCTTAAGCACATTTTCGCCGTACTGCTGGCCCAGCACTGAAATCTCTTTGTCTATCGTACGTAGCTTCTCTTTTTTATCTGCCGACAAGTTGGCGCCATTCCTAACAAAGCCTTTATAGGTCTTCTCCAGAAGCGTCAGAGACTCCTCATCAAGTTTGGCTTTGTCTGTAGTTTCGTAAACCAGCTTTACTTTTTTGAAAAGCGCTTCATTGAGCATCACATCATTGCTAAACTCGGAAAGCAAAGGCGAAATGTCTTTGGCCAACGCCTGCATCTCGTCGCTTGTTTCAGCCGAGTTCAGGTTGAAGAAAACATTAGATATGAGGTCGACTTTGCTCCCAGAGGCTTCCAGGGCCACAATAGTATTTTCGAAAGTAGGAGGCTCACTGGACTGTGTTAAAAGAGCTATCTCCTCCTTGGCGAGCTTAATACCTTCTGTAAAGGCAGGCAGATAGTGCTCATTCTTAATTTTACTGAAAGGAATGGTATCGAATGGGGTGTTAAAACTTTCTAAAAGAGGGTTTGACATTTATAGTTATTTTTAGTCTTCAGAATTATATCAACAACAAAGAAGTGGCGCCTTTTGGTTTGCCAAATGCTGCTCAAATTTAAAGGCGAATTTAGGAACAAACCCCGTTAAGTCGTCTAATTATCAAAAGATCAATGGTATCCGGGGAGTAATTCTTTGGAACTGCCTATAATTACAAGAAAAACACCTATGAAAAGCCACTCTGTTTCCTGCTTAATCAAATCAATAGTAATAGCGATTCTAGTCACCCCCACGCTTTCAATAACCGTGGTAGGCCAGTCAAAAAAGGCCAAGGAGGAATGGACGACACTCTTCAACGGAAAGGACATTAATGATTGGATTGTCAAAATCCATCACCACGATGTGGACGTAAACTTTGGCAACACATTCAGGGTAGAGGATGGCATCATCAAAGTTCGCTACGATCAATACGGCGACTTCAACGAGCAGTTTGGGCATTTATACTACAAGCAACCGTACTCCTACTATCGCCTTGTGATGGAATACCGGTTTGTTGGCGAATTGCAGCGGGGTGCCCCGGAGTACACGATAAAAAACAGCGGCGTGATGTTCCACTCTCAAGACCCTCGCTCAATGCCGAAAGAGCAAAACTGGCCGATCTCTGTGGAAATGCAGTTCCTCGCAGGCTTGGGCGATGGTAAGCCACGCCCCACGTGCAACATGTGCTCGCCGGGCACTGATGTGGTGTACAATGGCAAGGTTGACCCTAACCACTGTATCAACTCTACTTCAGCTACCTATGAAGGTGACCAATGGGTGCACACGGAGTTAATCGTGATGGGCGACTCTTTGGTCATTCATAAGGTGAATGGCGAAGAAGTGCTGCGTTATTCTAAACCTCAAATGGGCGGAGGCGTCGTTACTGGTTACGATCCAGCTCTTTGGGAGCCAGGTAAGCCATTGACAGAAGGATATATTGCCTTGCAGAGTGAAGGACAGCCGATAGATTTCAAGAATATCGAGCTACTTAACCTGGAAGGTTGCATGGATTCGAAGGCTACCAACTACAAAAGCTATTTCATCAAATCGAACCCTGGCACCTGCACATACAAAAAGTAACTTCTACTGAATGCTGAAAAACAAAAAATCCCCGAATCGCTCCGGGGATTTAACTTTATAGCTGGCATTGGCGCTTAGGCCGATACTATATCAAGGCTTCTCTTGATGAAGGCGGTAAGCTCAGGGCCTGTCAGCAAGTTCTGAGACAACTTGGCCAAATCAAATGCCTGCTTGGCTAGGGCAGTTTTTTCCTCATCTGATGCTGCTTTGAGAATCTTGCCAACCAACGCATGGTTGCCATTTATAGCTACTGAATAAGCGTCAGGCATATTGCCCATCATGGCCATTCCTCCACCCATTGCCGACATGTCCTTCATTCTGCGCATAAACTCCGGCAATGTGATTACCACCGGCATGTCGTCAGTCGACATGGCTTCCACATTTACTGTGAATGCTTTGTTGTTTATCGCCTTATCAAAAAGTTCTTTTACTTCAGTTTGCTCCTTCTCCGAAAGCACCGACTCCTTCTTCTCGTCTTTGTCGATCAATTTGTCCAGGACATCAGCATCCACTCGCTTCCAGTTTACCTTTTCCATCTTCATTTCCATGTGGTTGATGAAGTGGTTGTCGAGCTGGCCGTCCATTTTCAGCACACCATACTCCCGCTTCCGGGCGTTTTCAATGTAGCTGTGCTGCTGTGCCTGTTTTGTTGTGTAAAGGAAAATAGCGTTACCGTCTTTATCGGTTTGATTCGGCTTTACATGCTCTTCGTATTCTTTAAGCGTGTAAAACTTGTCGTCGATGTCCTGCACAAGCGTGTAGTCAAGCGCCTTCTCATAAAACTTCTCTTCACTGATCATTCCGTATTTCACGAAAAGGCCAATGTCGTTCCACTTTTTCTCATACCCTGCTCTGTCTTTCTTGAAGAGGTCGCCAAGCTTATCTGCTACTTTCTTGGTAATGTAAGTGTTGATTTTCTTCACGTTCCCGTCCGACTGAAGGTAGCTCCTCGATACGTTCAATGGAATGTCAGGCGAGTCGATCACGCCGTGAAGAAGCATCAAAAACTCAGGCACTACGTCCTTCACCTCGTCGGTAATGAACACCTGGCGGCTGTATAGCTGAATTTTATTTCTCTGAACATCCAGCTCATTTTTCAGCTTAGGGAAATACAGCACACCAGTAAGGTTGAAAGGATAATCCACGTTCAGGTGAATCCAGAAAAGAGGATCCTCAGCAAATGGATAAAGCTCTTTGTAAAAGTTCAGGTAGTCCTCATCTTTTAACTCACTTGGCTGCTTCGTCCAGATGGGGCTTGGGTTGTTAACCACCTTGTCGTCGAATTCAATTTCGATAGGCAGAAACTTGCAGTATTTATCCAGAATACCCTGAAGTCTGTGCTTTTGCAAAAACTCTTCAGAATCTTCAGCAATGTGAAGCACTATGTCGGTACCCCTGTCTTTTTTCTTAGTCGGAGTAATTTCAAAATCAGTCGACCCATCGCACTCCCAGCGGGCAGCTTCGGCACCTGTCTGATACGATTTCGTGAAGATTTCTACCTTTTTGGCGACCATATAGGAAGAGTAGAAACCAAGGCCGAAATGACCGATGATTTGCTTCTCTTCTCCTTTATCTTTGTATTTCTCAACAAATTCGGCTGCGCCCGAAAAGGCAATTTGGTTGATGTATTTTTTTATTTCATCGGTTGTTAATCCAATGCCTTTGTCACTGATTGTGATTGTTTTCGCTTTCTCATCGATAGACACTTTAATTTTTGTGTCACCAATTTTTCCTTTGTACTCGCCCAGGGCTGCCAGGCGGTTCAGCTTTTGTGTGGCATCCACGGCATTCGATACCAACTCCCTCAAAAAGATCTCGTGATCCGAATAGAGAAATTTCTTGATAATGGGAAAAATATTCTCGGTGTGGATCGAAAGGGTGCCTTTTTCTTCTGTTACCATGTTTGTATTTGTTTGCAAATGATTGGTCAATAAGTGAAGGGTTGGCAAAAGCCGTTCCATAGCCCGATTTTACCCACAAGGCTGTCAGGATGGCAGTAAGAAGTGTCAGGCCAACGGAATTAGCCACCTTCGTCGACCATTTTGTCGATTACTACTGCATTAAAGAATTTTGATTTTATCTGAGCCTGTTGGAGTCACGCACCAGCCTCTCGTCACGCCGGATAAAGCGGTTGGCCATAGAGTTGAGGATGAGGGCCACAGGAAAAAGATAAAAGGCCGCCAGGTAAGCACCTTTTTCGTCTGGAACGATAGTCTTTTCTGCATTCCAGCAAAAGTAGAGAACGAGAAACATTGTGCCACCAATGATGAGGGAGTTCAGGGCGCCGAACTGAATCTGGCGGAGTCTGTTGCCATATTGAAAAATAGAAAAAATGGCCACTCCTGCAGCAATCAGACAAAGAGCGGCTACGTACATGATGTTTTTCTCAGCCAGAATCTCGTCTATCGCTACACCATCGCCCGCATATCTGATATGGGTGATTTCAAGAGCGGTAATGGTCACTATTTCACTTTTTTCGACATCAATTTTTTGCCATAGCGGGAGAAAGACAATGATGACCATGACGATGGCAGCAAGCGCCAGAAATATAGATTGGATTCGCTGAAGCATTGGAAGAATTTTTGGTAAATAAACGCATAAAAGACTTTAGAGAAAACCTTAATCGGCTGAACATGTGAATTATGTTGAATGAATTACCTTTGCCGGGCATGCGGTATTTTATTCAGTTGAGTTACGATGGCACAAAATATAGCGGTTGGCAGACCCAACACAACGCTGTGACTGTGCAGCAGGTTGTTACCCAATGTTTGAGCACGTTACTTGGCACCGAAGTGGAATGTGTCGGCAGTGGGCGAACCGATGCAGGCGTGCATGCCCGGGTGCAGGTGGCGCACGTCGACATGGAACTCAGGCACGAACCTGAGGAATTTCTCTACAGGCTTAATTCCCTGTTGCCTCACGACATTGCCGCTCATTGGGTTAAGCCCGTCCGGTCGGAAGCGCATGCCCGCTTCGACGCTGAGTCACGATCTTACGAATATCACATTCATCAAAAAAAGGATCCCTTCAAAACTAAATACAGCTATCTTTTCAGGCCGGAGCTGGACGTGGATGTCATGAATAAGACGGCGGCGCTGCTGTTGACATGGAAGGACTTTCAGTCGTTTAGCAAAGTGAAGACTGATGTCAAGCATTTTGATTGTGATATTTTCGAAGCTCGCTGGAGAAGAGAGAACGATAGCCTCATATTTTACGTTAGTGCCAATAGATTTTTAAGAGGGATGGTTCGGGCCGTGGTTGGAACGCTGCTGGAGGCAGGACAAGGCAGACTGAGCCAGACTGAATTTAAGGAGATTTTGGAGAGCAGAGACAGGAAGTCGGCGGCTCGCAATGTGCCAGCTGAAGGTCTTTTTCTAACAAACGTTACTTATCCTGAAGAAATTTATATCCTTTCTTGAAATTTGCAGTTAATTACTAACCACGTCCCTAGTCGATAGTTTTGGAAAAGGAAACCGTAAGCGGAAATATCATTGACCTGAAAGTACTCAGGCGACTTTTTGTATTTGCAAAGCCCTACATAGGCAAGTTTTACTTTCTCGTGGTGCTCACCATTCTGCTGGCGTTTTTGTCACCACTTCGCCCTTACCTCATTCAGATTACGATTGATAAGTACGTGGCCATTGGTGATTTCCAGGGGCTGGTGAACATGACCCTTATTTTGGTCGGGGTAATCGTTGCCACTGCTATTGTGCAATACAGCCATACTTACTTGTCGGGTTGGCTGGGCCAGTTCATTATTCGAGACATCAGGATCAAGCTCTTCAAGCACCTCCAAACGCTGAAACTTAAGTTTTTTGACAAAACGCCTATTGGCCGCCTCGTGACCAGAAACGTGTCTGACGTAGAGACTCTGTCCGACGTATTCAGCGAAGGCCTGGCAGCTATTATTGGAGACCTGCTTCAGATCGTCGTCATCTTTGCCATGATGTTTGCGATTAGCTGGAAGCTGACGCTGGTAAGTCTTTCAACCCTGCCACTGCTGATCATCAGCACCTATGTGTTCAAGGAGAAAGTAAAGGTGGCCTTCAATGAGGTGCGTACAGCCGTTTCCAACCTGAACTCTTTTGTACAGGAGCATATCACAGGCATGAACATCGTGCAGATATTCAATAGCGAAGACAGGGAGTACGAAAAATTCAAGGAGATCAACAGGGAACATAAAAAGGCCAATATCAGGTCGGTACTGTATTATTCGATTTATTTCCCGGTGGCTGAGGTTATTCAGGCGGCAGGTATCGGCCTTGTAGTTTGGTACGGTGCCAGAGGTGTTATCGACGATCAAATCACCCTTGGCGTCCTGATCTCATTTATCATGTATATCCAGATGTTTTTCCGCCCCATCAGGATGATTGCTGATCGCTTCAATACATTACAAATGGGTATCGTTAGCTCCAACAGGATTCTGGATTTGCTCGACAGCAAAGAGCACATCGCCAATAACGGTACTTTTGCGCCAACTACTTTAAAGGGCGAGGTGAAGTTTGAACACGTATCGTTTGCCTACATCGACGAAGAATACGTGCTGAAGGATATCAACCTTGAAGTGAATCCTGGAGAAACGCTGGCTTTGGTGGGTGCTACAGGAGCTGGTAAGTCTTCGGTGATTAACCTCCTGAGTAGATTTTATGAAATCAACAAGGGCAGCATCACCATTGATGGGGTGGACGTAAGAGAATATGACCTTGCGTCGCTCAGGCTCAATATCGGCGTAGTGCTTCAGGATGTTTTTCTGTTTTCAGATTCCATTCTTAATAACATCACACTTGGCAATCCGGCGATTCCAAAGTCAAAAGTGATTGAGGCAGCTGAGCTTGTTGGCGCAAGGGAGTTTATAGAGCGGCTGCCAGGCGGCTTCGACTATAATGTGATGGAACGTGGAGCCACACTTTCGGTTGGGCAAAGGCAGCTCATCTCTTTTGTGCGGGCCATGGTGTATGATCCCAAAATCATTGTCCTCGATGAGGCCACTTCATCGGTTGATACGGAGACTGAAGAACTGATTCAGGGAGCCATTGACAAACTAATGAAAGGCAGAACATCCATTGTGATTGCTCACCGTCTCTCGACAATTCAGCGAGCAAACAAAATAGTAGTGCTTGAGAAAGGCGAAATAAAGGAGGAAGGCACCCATGACGAGTTGTTAAGCATGGATGGTTACTATGCTCAGCTGCATAAAATGCAATACAAGGAGGTTGTTTAGTATTGTTTGAAATCGGCCTTTTTTTGATTTCTTTTGATGCCTCAACAGATCAGATCCATGACGATTGACCCAAGGTACAAGTACTACGCTGTTTCAGCTGTCTCTCTGGCAATTATTTCATTCAGCATTTACTTTCTTCTGGGAGGCGCCAAAGAATACGAAGTTCAGGAGTCTGGTGCGGTAAGTTACGACATAGTGGGCACACCTTTCAAAGGTCGCTATGTGGCTGATTCGGCAAGGATGGTTTTTGAGGACATCCGGTCAAAAATTATCAACGAAGACTGGAAGGGGGATTTGGTGGAGCTTACTTATCCACCGGAAGATGGCGATGAAATCAATCAGTTTTTTGGTGTTTTGCTGACAGGCAGGGTAACCCAAATTGAAGGCAACTATCAATTGAAAAAGCTGAGAGCCCCCGGAAGCCTTACGGTGAACCTTTCCATGCACTGGTTGGTGCGGCCCAGTCGGGAAAAAATACAAACCATGATTTTTGACTACGCCCAGGAAAAGGGAATGGCGCTGGAGGATTTCTTTATGCAGCGGTACCTGCCTGACAATTCAGTAACGATTGAGGCGTTTGTCAAGTAAAAAAAGACCTGTCGGCATTCACCAACAGGTCCCTTTTAATATCAATTATTGCATGGCTTATAAGCCAAACTCTTTCTTTACCTTATCAACGTAGTCAAGTTTTTCCCAGGTGAAAAGCTCAACTTCCATTTCTTTTGTTTCGCCAGGTCTGTTAAACTTCTTCTTAACTACTTCATTTTTTCTACCCATGTGGCCGTAAGCTGCTGCTTCCTGGTACATAGGCTGGCGAAGCTTCAATCGCTGTTCGATGATGCCGGGACGCATGTCAAAAATTGCCGATACTTTCTGAGCAATTTCGCCATCTGACAACTTCACTTTTGCGGAGCCATAAGTATCAACAAAAATACCCATGGGCTCTACCACACCGATAGCGTAGGAAACCTGCACAAGAATTTGATCAGCCACACCAGCGGCTACAAGGTTCTTGGCAATATGGCGTGTGGCGTAAGCTGCCGAACGGTCAACTTTGCTCGGGTCTTTACCGGAAAATGCACCACCACCGTGAGCGCCTTTGCCGCCGTAAGTATCAACAATGATTTTTCTTCCGGTCAGGCCAGTGTCACCATGAGGTCCACCAATAACAAATTTGCCAGTTGGGTTTACGTGGTATTTTATCTTATCGTTGAACAACTTTTGAATATGAGCCGGTAGCTGCGCTTTCACCCTTGGAATCAAAACGTTGATGACGTCCTGCTTAATTTTTGCAAGCATCTTTGATTCTTCATCAAAATCGTCGTGCTGCGTCGAAACAACAATGGAGTCAATCCTGATAGGTGTATGGTCATCAGAGTACTCGATTGTCACCTGCGACTTGGCGTCAGGCCTCAGGTACTTGATGGCGCCATTTTCTCTTCTCATTACCGCCAGTTCTCTCAGCAGTCTGTGAGAAAGGTCAAGCGCCAATGGCATATAGCTTGAGGTTTCGTTACTGGCAAAGCCAAACATCATTCCCTGGTCGCCGGCACCTTGCTCCTCTGGTTTGCCACGATCAACGCCTCTGTTAATATCAGGCGATTGCTCATGCACTGCAGAAAGCACCCCGCACGAATTGCCCTCGAACTGATACTCGGATTTGGTATAACCAATGCGGTTGATTACCTCACGGGCAATTGACTGCACATCAATATAAGTGTCTGACTTTACTTCACCAGCTAACACTACCTGACCAGTGGTTACAAGTGTTTCGCAAGCAACTTTCGAATTAGGGTCGAAAGCAAGAAAATGATCGACCAGCGCATCTGAAATTTGATCAGCTACTTTATCAGGGTGCCCTTCCGACACAGATTCCGACGTGAATAGATATGGCATTTGTTTTTCTTTGTTGTCTGATTTTTAAGCGTGCAAATTTAGTGGAGCTTTCCTTATTTAAAAACCTGAGACCCAGGTATTATTTTCCTAGCAGGAAAACAGTTGGTATTTTGTGCAAATTTGGGTGTTTAACCCTCCAGTCAGAAATTTTCTTGGTTTGGATAAACTCTGTCTCTCCTGTTATATCGCTTGCAATGCATAAAAGCGAATTATTCTGACAGGTATTGATCATTACCTCCACTAACTGGTTGTTTCTGTAGGGCGTTTCCATAAAAATTTGTGTTGTACCCTGCTGCACAACCTCTTTCTCCATTTGCCTTATCTTGTCCTGCGCGGCTTTCTTATCGATCGGCAAATATCCGTGGAAGGTAAATGACTGACCAGAAAATCCGGAACCCATTAACGCCAAAAAGATAGACGAAGGACCAACCAGTGGGATTACTTCAACTCCTTTTTTGTGGGCAAGGGCGACTATTTTAGCACCTGGATCGGCTATTCCGGGGCAGCCAGCTTCGGATATAACTCCAGCGCTTTCGCCCGAAATGACTATATCCATGAGCTTTGAAACTTCTGCATCCTTAGTGTCTTTGTTGAGCTCAGCAAAATGCAGCGATTCGATAGGCCTGCCTAAATTCAAGGAGCTGATAAACCTTCTGGAGGTTCTGATGTTCTCAGCGAAGAACCAGTTGAGGGAGGAAATTATTTCTTTAACCTGACCATTTATTATCAGATCAACCCTGTTGTCGGAAAGTGGACTTGGTACGAGGTACAATTTTCCAGCGCTCATGTACTCTGCTACGATAGAAAGGCCATCAATGTCTTAAGAAAGGCTTCAGGCTGCTCGGCATGCACCCAGTGGCCGGCATTTTTTATAGTGACAACCTGGCTGTCAGGAAAAAGCTTCTTAATAATAGGAAGGTCAATGTCCCGAATGTAATTAGAGTTCTCGCCGTCAATGAAAAGGGTGGGAACTGTATTTGGCTCTCCGTCTATTTCCCCCACAATCAGCCCGATATTATTATCGATGGCAGCCACGTTTATTTTCCATTCGAATCCGTCACCGGCTCGGCTAAGGCTTTTAAGCAGAAACTGCCTTTCGCCCACATTCGGAACGTATTTGGCCAGCTGATCATCCGCTTCCTTTCTCGATTCCAAAGAACCGAGGTCAATAGACTTTAGCCCCTCCAGTATTTGATCATGGTGGACTTTGTAACCACGAGGTGAAATGTCTACAATAATCAGCTTCTCAAGTTTGCCCGGATGGCTCAACGCATAGTTCATAGCCACCTTACCACCCATTGAATGCCCAAGAATGATCGGCTGAGCAATATTATTTTCTTTTATAAAGTTACCCAGGTCTTCCGCCATCACATCAAAATTGTGCTCAGGGTCATGGAACGACTGCCCATGGTTTCTCTGATCGACCAGATAAACCTCAAAATGTTCCGACAATGACTTGCCAATGGTCAACCAGTTGTCCGAGGCTCCAAAAAGCCCGTGCAAAATAATAAGTGCTTTTCCCTGGCCGAGTTTTCTAAAGAATAGCTTTTTGTCACTCATAGTTTTAAGTTAACTGGCGCAGATACATTTGGATAGTATTTTCCAGCCCATAGTACAAGGCATCGCAGATCAGGGCATGCCCAATGGACACTTCGTCAATTGCCGGAATTTGCTGCACCAAATAAGCCAGGTTGTGTAAGTCAAGGTCGTGGCCAGCATTAATGCCAAGCCCGGCAGACTTTGCCAGTTGTGATGTTTCGATATATGAAGCGATAGCCCTTTCCCGGTTGCTATGATAATGCGTGGCATATGGCTCGGTGTAGAGCTCTATTCTGTCTGCTCCACTTTTGGCTGCAGCCTCCACCAATTTTACGTCCGGATTGAGGAAAATGGAGACCCTTACGCCAGCAGTGTGGAGTTCTGCTGAGACTTCAGCGAGGAAAACCTGGTGTTTCAAGGTATCCCAACCTGTGTTTGATGTGATCGCTTCCGGCGGATCTGGAACCAAAGTGGCTTGCGCAGGCTTTACCGTTTTTACCAGATCGATAAACCGTCTGTCGGGATACCCTTCAATATTAAATTCAGTGGTCACTACCTTCGAAAGCTCCAGTACGTCGCTATGGCGAATATGCCTTTCATCGGGCCGTGGGTGTACAGTGATTCCCTGTGCGCCGAAGACCTCGCAGTCTTTTGCAACCTTTACCACGTCCGGATTATTTGCTCCTCTGGCATTTCTGAGCGTGGCTACTTTATTTATGTTAACACTGAGCCTGGTCATTCTTATACTGATTTGTATAACTTTGCTGCAAATTAACCAATAACGATTTTAAAAAATTCAGATATGAGCCTTAAAACCCAAATCGACGGAGATATAAAGCAAGCCATGCTAAGCAAAAACTCAGAAAGGCTGAGGGCGCTGAGAGCTATCAAGTCGCTGATTTTGCTGGCGGAGTCTGAAAAGGGTGCCAAAGCAGAGCTTGATCAGGCAGCAGAAATGGCTATTTTGACTAAGGCTGCTAAGCAGAGAAAAGACTCACTGGCCATTTTTGAAGAACAAAACCGACCCGATTTGGCGGAAAAGGAGCAGGCGGAGCTGGATGTTATCAATGAATTTTTGCCAAAGCAGCTTTCAGAAGAGGAAGTGAAGTCGGAGGTTGCAAAAATAATTGCTCAAGTAGGTGCCTCCAGCCCTCAGGACATGGGCAAGGTGATGGGTGCAGCAACGAAAGCATTGGCCGGAAAAGCCGACGGTAAAATGATCTCAACGCTGGTTAAAGAGCTATTAAGCAAGTAAGTCCGTTGAGAGTCATTGACATAGTCATTCTTATTATCCTTGTTCTTGGAGCGTTTCGGGGTTTCCAAAAAGGACTTCTGTTGGAAATTGTCGGCCTGTTTGCCTTCATTTTGGGAATTATTGGCGGGTTTCAATTCACCCCACTTGTGGCAAGTTTCCTCGACGGATACTTTACTAAAGTGCCGGGGCTTGTTCCTGTCATCTCTTTTATTATCGTTTTTGTCGTTATAGTGCTCGTCGTTAACCTAATTGGCCTGGCTCTCAAAAAAACGATTGACTTAACTTTACTCGGGAGCTTCGACGACCTGGCAGGGTCTCTGGCTGGGGTTTTGAAATGGGCTTTAGCCTTAAGCTTCCTGCTTTGGCTGCTGACCTTTTTTGGGTTTCAACTAGCTGATGAATACGTCGAAGGAGCCAAAATTTATCCTTTTGTGGTGAGCCTCGCCCCCTGGATGATCGACACTATTTCTGTAGTGTTGCCGTTTGTCAAGGAGTTTTTCGAAAAGCTGACCCCGGAACAACAGCCTGCAGAGAGGCAAGCCTATATTGTGGCATTAACTCAGCTAAGAATTGTTTAGGCTTGAGCAACACATCAACAAAAAACTTTATCTCAGAACGGATTTTATCTATATTGGGTTAATTCAGTGATCAGAATGAACATAGAACTAAAAACACAGAATAACTATCCGTATATCGACGAGGGCAAGGGCGAAACGCTTTTGCTTCTTCACGGCCTTTTTGGTGCCCTTAGTAACTGGGATAGCGTAGTTCGCCGGTTTTCCAAGACGCACAGAGTCGTCATTCCCATGCTTCCGATTTACGAAATGCCAATTAGAGAAGCTGGGCTCGATGGATTAGTCGAATACCTTGAGGGTTTCGTCGAAATGATGGGACTCAAAGATTTTACCCTGATGGGCAATTCACTTGGAGGCCATATAGCGCTGATATATACCCTTGCAAATAAAAGCAAGGTGAGGAAAATGATACTTACTGGTAGCTCCGGGCTTTTTGAAAATTCAATGGGCGGCTCGTTTCCGAAGAGGGGAAGCTATGAGTACATTAAGGAAAGGGTTGAGTACACTTTTTACGATCCAAAAACAGCCACGCCGGATTATATCGAGGAGGTTTTTGAGACAACTAAAAGCATCCCCAAATGTATGCGCATAGTGGCCATTGCAAAATCTGCTCAGCGCCACAATATGGCCAAAGAAGTACAATCAATTAAAATACCTACCCTTCTGGTGTGGGGGCTTAACGATACTATTACGCCTCCAGAGGTGGCGCATGAATTCAACAGACTGATACCCAATTCAACACTTAGGTTCATCGACAAGTGTTGCCACGCCCCAATGATGGAACACCCTGATAAGTTTAACGATATATTAAGTGAGTTTCTACTAAATGAAGCTGCATGATAGCGAGTGATCTTATCAATTACATGATTCCCCCACTCAAGCTGAGTGACGAAATTCAGAAAGCAATTCTGTGGATGGAAGAGCTCCACTCGACGGAACTTCCTGTTGTTGAGAAGGGAGAATTTCTGGGATTCATCAACGAGGACACGATCCTTGAATTGAATGCGGCCCTGCCAAGAGTAGCAGACTACGATTTACAGGGCGTTAAATGTAAAGTAGATCAATCGCAGCATTATTATGACGTGATAAAGGCCTGCGACAACAATGGATTGTCGCTTGTGGCAGTAACGGACAACGTTGGTACTTACCTTGGTGTAATTACACTGGAGGACGTTATTCAGGCATTTGCCATGACATCTTCGATAAAAAGTCATGGGGGCATTCTTGTGCTTTCAATGAAACAGATAGATTATTCCCTGGCAGAAATTAGTCGGCTCATAGAATCAGACAATGGCAAGATTCTCAGCTCATATCTAACTGACGATCCAAATGATTCTTCAAAAGTGAGCCTTACGATCAAGATCAACCTCGAAGACCTTAGCCGGGTACAAGCAACTTTGGAAAGGTTTGGATATCAAATAGTGGCTAAATTCAATAATGCTCCAGAAGCTGTTGACGAACAGGAAAGAATGGACATTTTAATGAAATACCTGGGCATTTAAAGCCAGCACAATTAGTTAATCCGATATGAGAATAGCCCTCCATGGTCATAAATTCAACAGCGACACCATTCCATTTATTCAGGAGGTTATCTTATTTCTTCAGAAGAAAAATGTTGAGGTAATAGTTTCGCAAATCTTTCGAAAGCATGCTACCAAAGCGGGGTTTGACTTGCCAGGTGGCCCGGACCTCAGCAAAGCAAATCCCGTTGAGTCATTGGATGCTATTATCAGCTTAGGTGGCGACGGGACATTGCTTGAAACTGTCACCTATGTAAAGCATGCAGAAACACCAATTTTGGGAATTAACACCGGCAGATTAGGGTTTCTGGCAAATATCTCAAAGCTGGATATTCAGAATGCTTTGACATCTTTTTTTGAGCAACGCTTTACCTACGACTACAGAACACTTCTGAGACTAGAAACGAACAAGGAAGTATTTGGCGATACAAGTTTTGCTCTGAACGAATTCACAATTACAAAGAAGGATACCTCTTCAATGATCACCGTTAAGTGCTATATTAATGGAGAGTACCTTAATTCGTATTGGGCTGACGGACTGATGGTTTCGACGCCAACAGGATCCACTGGCTATTCACTTAGTTGTGGCGGGCCTGTTATTCTGCCTCATTCAAACAATTTTGTGATAACCCCGGTTAGTCCCCATAACTTGAACGTACGCCCTTTGATTGTCCCTGACGAAAGTGTCATTTCGTTCGTTATAGAAAGCAGGGGGAGAAACTTCCTGGCCTCATTGGATTCACGGTCACATACGGTTGATTCTTCGGTAGAAATGTCGGTTAGGAAGGAGGATTTCAGAGCCAAATTGATCCAGCTCAACGGCTACTCGTTTTTGGATACACTTAGGAATAAACTAAATTGGGGCTTTGATCTTAGAAATTAATTTTAATCCAGCTTTTCTTTTTTCACTACTTTTACAAAAAAATAGAACTCTTCAATGAAGAAGTTTATTCTCATACTTATCATTTTGGTTCCTGCACTGCTTGCAAGTGAAGATGCGTTTGGTCAGTACAAAAGAAGAAGCAAAGCCAAATTGCAAAGAAACAAAGCTATGTCCTCCTACAGAGGTGGCCGGATCAGTGGCGGTGTTTCCCGGTTCAAGAGCTATCACTCCCTTGGCGTGAATTTGAATGCATCAAACTACTTTGGCGATATAGCTCCACTTTCCCGGGCTGTCAGTACAGATATCTCTTTCACCAGACCTGGTTTTGGTATTACCCATACCTACAGGGCCCATAAAATGGCCAGCGTGCGGTCTAGTTTCAACTGGGTAAGATTGAAATCTGATGATTTTGACTCGGCTGATCCTGCGCTAATCGAAAGTCTTCCACGATACACGAGAAATCTTTCCTTCAGAAACGATGTTAAGGAACTGTCAGTAATTCTCGAAATGGACATATTTCCAAACGAAGGTGGTGCAGGGTCAAGGCTACCATTCGCTCCCTACGTATTTGCTGGGGGGGCAGCTTTTCTCCATAACCCCAAAGGACTTGCCCCGGAGCTTGGCAATGATGGCACTCCACTAGCCGAAGCAGGGAAATGGGTTTCTCTAAAAGATTTGGGTACTGAAGGTCAAAATAGCGATCAGTATGATATTGAGCCCTACAAGTCGCTTTCTTATGCTATTCCGTTTGGTATAGGATCAAGATTTAGGCTGCCTGGCCCTTTCGACGCTGCTTTCGAAATAGGGTATCGCCTTCTTTTCTTCGATTATATTGACGATTTGAGTGGCAGATACGTCGATCCTGGAGCTTTTGGTACAAATGAACTTGCCCGCACCATGGCCGACAGGTCTCGTGAAGCAAACTCGGCTTCGGGGCAACCCCGACAGCTGACTTTGATCACCGAAGCCTATGGTGGAACGAGTACTAAGGTTTCTCAAATTGATGGTCAGCCTTACCCAACAATAGCTGGCTGGGGCTTCGAAGACGACATAAGAGGAAATCCCAGCAACAACGACCAATATATTGTCACCCAGATACGTTTAATGTACGTGTTCGGCAAGGTTCGCCGGAGTGCTAAATTCAGATAATATTGGGAAGTTGAAAAAGAGAGTTTACATATCATTAATCACCAGTCTGCTGGTGATTTTTTTTAGCGGCAAGGCCCTTGCTCAATATACAGAGTACGGTGGGGGATTGGGAATGCTTACTTATACCGGAGATCTAAGCCCAAAACTGCGATTGAAAGGCTGGACTCCCGGACTCAACGCATTTTACAGGATGAATGTTAACAACGTCGTTAGTGTAAGGCTTGGGCTGACGGCAGGAAAGATAAAAGGAGACGATCAACGGGCAGTTGATATACTAGGCACCAATAGAGACTACTCATTCGATATCACGTTAATTGAGGGTTCATCTGTGTTTGAGTACTATTTTCTGGACTATAAGCACCCACACACCAACGTTTACTTTTCTCCCTACTTTTTTGCGGGTTTTGGCATTTTCAGAACCTTTGGCTACGATGAGGCAAGAGCAGACTTTAATAAGCTGCAACCAGTTATTCCATTTGGGGTAGGCATTAAGCAGCTGGTGGGAAAAAGATATGCAGTAGGATTAGAATTTGGCTTGAGAAAGACTTTTTTCGACTATTTGGACAGCGTGTCCGATGGTGACATTACATTGAAGAACTACCAGTACGGCAACCCGGAAAGCAAAGACTGGTATTACTTCGCTGGGTTCTCGATTACCTATATTTTGTACGAAATTCCATGCCCTTTCAGGTATGTTCCCAACCGTTATGAGTATAATTGACTCTCCTATTTAGATTTCTCCTTATTTATTTAGCTAAAAATTAGCAACTTTGCGGTTTGCTAGACACTGAGAGACCCTTAGGGCATGAAAGAATTGATTAATTCAGACGCTATTCCCCGCCACATTGCCATCATTATGGATGGCAACGGCAGATGGGCTAAGAAAAGAGGCGCTGCAAGGATATTCGGACATCAGAATGCCATACAGGCAGTGAGAGATGCGGCAGAAGGAAGTGCAGAGCTGGGCGTCGATTATTTAACTTTGTATGCATTTTCAACGGAGAATTGGGCCAGGCCTATTGAGGAAGTAAATGGATTAATGTCATTGTTGGTATCCACCATAAAAAAGGAGCTGCCAACACTACAGAAAAATAATATAAGGCTTAAGTCGATAGGCAACATTCTGAGCCTGCCCAAGGATGCCCAGGACAACCTGGACTATGCCAAGAAGGCGACCCAGTTCAATGATGGATTGACCCTGATACTGGCCTTAAATTACAGCGGTAGGTGGGAAATTACGGAAGCTGTCAAAAAAGTAGCCCAGGATATCGTGGACGGGCACAGAAGCACAGAAGACATTACGGAGGGGCTGCTGGGCGCTTACCTTGACACTAAGGGCATTCCTGACCCGGAATTGTTAATTAGGACTAGTGGGGAAATGCGCATAAGTAATTTTTTACTTTGGCAAGTTGCCTACACCGAGTTGTTTATTACAGAAGTGCTTTGGCCCGACTTCAGAAGAGATCATCTTTATGAGGCTATAGTTGGGTACCAAAGAAGAGAAAGAAGATTTGGAAAAATCAGTGAACAAGTGAATTCCTGAGAATGAAGAAAATTGTAATTGTATTTGCGGCCTCCCTGTTGTGCATTGTCCAAAGTGTGGACGCACAAATCCGCCCGGGACTTCGGAGCACGCCAGCCACGTCTGGCTCTGGTCTTCAGCTTGACTACTCCAACCCAAAGGAGTATGAGATTGGGGGGATAGAAGTGACGGGTTCAGAATACCTGGACAAGAATGCCATCATCTCAATTTCGGGCCTGAGTGTTGGGTCAACGATTAAGGTGCCTGGTGACGCTACCTCCGGTGCCATCAAAAAGCTTTGGAACCAGGGAATTTTGGGAGACGTCTCTCTTTTTGTAAGCAAAATAGAGGGCAACCAAATCTTTTTGACGATTGAGCTGAAGGAAAGACCACGACTGACCAAGTTCACTTTCGAGGGCCTTAACAAAACGCAGAAAAGCGATATCGAAGACGATATTAAACTCATAAAAGGAAGGGTTGTAACCGACGCCGTCATCAAGAACACCGAACTGACGATTCAAAAGTATTTTCAGGGAAAAGGGTATTTGAATGCCGACGTAAAGGTTGTGCAACAAAAAGACACGCTGCTCTCCAACAGCGTCATGCTGAAGATAGTGGTTGACAAAAAGTACAAGGTCAAGGTAAACGACATCAAATTTACAGGCAATGATGTTTTTCTTGACTCCAAGCTAAAGTCAAAAATGAAAAACACGGGAGAGCGGCTTAGGTTCACGCTTATAGAGGACTTGGTTGGTCGTTCTCTTAGAATCTTCCAGCCTAAGGAAATAAAAGAATTTGTTACTTCAACCAAGCCCTTCGGGTGGAGAGAGTTCAGAAGCTACTTGCACGACAACGTTAAAATCAATTTTTTCAAAACCAAGAAGTTTCTTCAGCCAAAATACGAGGAGGACAAAAAGAGCCTTATCACTTATTTTAATTCTCAGGGATACAGGGATGCGGAGATTGTAGCCGACTCAACCGTAAAGAGCGACAAAGGGCTTGATGTCTACATCACGGTAGACCCAGGTCAGAAATACTACTTTGGGGACATCACCTGGTCAGGCAACTACGTATATGACAGTGAAACGCTGGATAAGGTGCTCGGCATTAAGAAGGGCGACGTGTATGACATGGAGCTCATTCAAAAGAAACTGACATTCAACCCGCAGGGTCCGGATATTAGCTCTCTGTATATGGACAATGGCTACCTTTTCTTTAATCCCCAAGCGGTAGAAGTTAGAATAAACGGAGATAGCATCGACGTAGAAATGCGCCTTTCTGAAGGCTCGCAAGCAACGCTTGATAAGATTTATGTGACCGGCAATGACCGGACGAACGACCACGTAATTATTCGTGAGCTGAGAACGCTTCCCGGTCAGAAATTCAGCCGCAACGACGTGATCCGTACGCAAAGGGAGCTTGCACAGCTAGGCTACTTTAATCCGGAAACAGTAACGCCGAACGTGCTCCCTAACATGGCCAAGGAAACTGCCGACATCGAATGGCAGGTAGAGGAGCGCCCAAGTGACCAGATAGAGCTTTCAGGCGGTTGGGGTGGACCAATCGGTTTTGTAGGTACCCTTGGTGTCACGTTCAACAACTTCTCTCTAAGGAAGATACCTTATCCGAAAACATGGAGCCCGCTTCCTGTGGGTGATGGTCAAAAGCTCTCCGTTAGGTTCCAGGCCAACGGAAAAAGATTCCAGACCTATTCAGTTTCGTTCTCTGAGCCATGGCTGGGAGGTCGCAAGCCGAATTCCTTTGGACTTTCGTACAGCTATTCCATTCAGAGGCAATACCTTTACACAACCACTGAGCCCCCAATCGGAACCCTTGGTGTGCAGGGCATTACAGCAAGCTTGGGTCGCCGTGTTACATGGCCTGATGATTACTTCACGGTAAGCAATAGCCTTTCTTATTTGAAGTATGATTTGAATAACTATGGGGCTGGATTCACCAGCACCCAGTCTCTTGGTTTTACCGACGGTGTTGCCAATAGCTTAACTTTCAACACCACCATTGCCAGAAACAGTGTGGATCAGCCGATGTACCCGAGGTCTGGCTCTAACATCTCATTAACTGCATCGTTTACACCACCGTATTCTGCCATCAGAGGTCAGGGGATCTCGGACTTACCCCCTAACGAAAAGTACAAGTGGGTGGAATACCACAAGTGGATGTTCGATTCGTGGTACTATCTCAAGCTGGTGGGTAACCTTGTTTTGGTGAACCGTGTGCACTTTGGTGTTATCGGGTCTTACGACAAAGACAGTCCTGGCACGCCTTTTGAAAGGTTCTCATTGGGAGGTAGTGGTTTGGCAGGACAAAACTTTATTCTCGCCACCGACATTATTGGTTTGAGAGGGTATACAGATAACTCCCTGCGAACCTACGATGAGGTAAACAATATTACGGGTGGTGTGATATATAACAAGTTTGTGTTCGAGTTGAGGTACCCAGTGTCCCTGAGCCCAACTGCCACCATTTACCTGCTTACCTTCGCTGAAGGCGGCAACAACTGGAACGTTTTGAAGGATTATAATCCTTATAACTTATATAAATCGGTAGGAGCAGGCGTTAGAGTATTCATGCCCGCTTTTGGGCTTCTGGGTGTTGATTATGGTTATGGCTTTGACACCATACCAGGCCAAACCTCCAGAAGTGGTGGACAGTTCCACTTCTCCATAGGGCAGCAAATACGCTAACCTCATGTGACTATGAAAAGGACAGTCTTTACGCTATTTATTTTAAGTTTAGGGATAAATACTACCTTTGCCCAAAAATTCGGCTATGTTGACACCGGGTATATCCTGGAGCAAATGCCGGATTACAGGGAAGCCCAGGGAGAAATCGACAAGTTGTCGCTGTCCTGGGAAGAAGAAATAAAGAAAATGTTCCAGGAAGTGGAGCAGATGCAGATTGCCTTCCATGCAGAAGAAGTGCTTCTTACTGAGGAGATGAAGAAGGATAGACGGGCGGAGATCGACCGGAAAATGCAGGAAGTGAAGGAGTATCAGAAGAAAGTGTTTGGCTTTGAAGGTCTTTTTTTCTTAAAGAAGAAGGAGCTGATAAAGCCTGTTCAGGATAAAATATGGGAGGCTGTTGAAAAAATGGCAAAGAACAATCGCCTCGCCATTGTTTTTGATAAATCCGGTGAGTTGGTCATGATCTACACAGATCCGATTCATGATTATACTGACTATGTACTTGAAGAGCTTGGCCTGGCCAACGAAAACGATGTAATTAAAAATTAAAACGTAAAGTCATGAAACTTAGAAGCTTGCTGTTTGGTGTATTTGTACTTTTCGCTGTTTCAGTCACAGCACAGGAACTGAAAGTTGGGTACACCAATGTAGACTATATACTCACCCAAATGCCCGAATCGAAGCAAATCGAGGCCGATCTCAAGGCATATGAAACTCAATTGCAAAACCGCCTTCAGGCGAAAATTCAGGAGTTCCAAACCAAAGGCCAGGCGTTTCAAAGCGGCTACCAGACGATGACCGACATTGAAAGGGCCGACAAACAGGAGGAGCTTCAGAACCTTCAGGCCTCTATCGAAAAATTTCAGCGTGATGCGCAGCAGTCTATGCAGGACAAGGAGCTTCAGTTGCTTCAGCCGGCTTACGACAAAATTCAGAAAGCGATTGACGATGTGGCCAAAGAAAATGGCTTCACTCACGTATTCAGATCAGAAGCGTTGCTTTTTGCCAAGGACAGCGACGAAATCTCCAACATCGTGTTGCAGAAAATGGGGATTACTCCTAAGGCTGCTCCAACTGGAGGAAACTAAGTAGTTCAACATCACATTTAGAGGGCACCTGGGACATAAGTCTCAGGTGTTTTTGTTTCTAAAGACATCCGTGTGGGATTGATAGCCGGTTTAGAAATACTTCTGGAAATAGTTATTTTCGAAGTTCAAAGATGAAAACAATGCATAAGTTAGTCGCAACGCTCTTAATTCTAATTAGCCTGAATACTTCTCTTCTTTCGCAAAGCCAGATAACTGTTGAAGATTTTACTTTGAAGAACACTTTCAACGTGGAGTCGGTCAACAGCGTGAACTGGATGAAGGACGGGCAGTTTTACTCCGCACTGGAGGACAATAAGGTGGTGAAATACGATGTCACTACCGGTCTGACAGTTGAGGAGCTTGTTGATGGAGGTGCACTTTCCCCTTCTCTGAAAATTGACGACTACACATTCAGTGAGGACGAGGCTAAAATATTATTGTTAACTGACAGGCAGTCGGTGTTCAGGAGATCCTACACAGCGGTTTTTTATGTGTATGACATCGCAACGAAGGCTGTTTCAAAACTTTCTGAGGGGCGCCAGGCATACGGCACCTTTTCTCCCGACGGATCCAAAGTTACCTTTGCCCGTGACAACAATCTGTTTTGGAAGGACATTGCCTCAGGCCAGGAGGTGCAGATAACCAGCGATGGCAAACGCAACGCCATCATTAACGGCAGCACCGACTGGGTGTATGAGGAGGAGTTGTACCTGACAAAGGCCTTTGAATGGTCACCCGACGGTCAGCGAATAGCCTACTACAAGTTTGACGAGTCGTTGGTGAAGGAGTACAACATGCAAGTGTGGCATGAGGGACAGCTGTACCCGGAGGACTATCGATACAAGTACCCGAAAGCAGGCGAATCGAATTCGGTGGTTAATATCTTTATTTACGAGGTGGGAGCTAACAGAAACGTTAAAGCCGATATTGGCAGCGAGGCAGACATTTATATCCCCAGAATCAAGTGGCTGAAAGATGCAAAAACCCTTTCGATTCAGCGGCTGAACCGCCTTCAAAACCAGTTGGATATTTTGCACACCGACGCCTCCACCGGGAAATCGACAATCATACTCACCGATAAGTCAGAGACATATATTGATTTCACCTTCTGTGACGACCTCACCTATCTGGAGGATAGCAAAACATTTTTGTTTTCCTCCGAAAAAAATGGCTTCAAACACTTTTATCTGTATAGCCTGAGTGGTGAGCTGGTCCGGCAGATTACTAGTGGCCCATGGGAGGCAGTGTCGCTCGTCGGCGTTGACCAAAGCACCAAAACCCCAGTATTGTTCTATACTTCTACTGAAGAGTCGCCGATGGAAAGAGCTCTTTACAGAATAGATGTAAAAGGGAAAAACAAGGCGAAGTTGAGCCTGGACAAAGGATGGAACAGAGTGGTAATGAGCACCGATACCCGTTTTTATATTAATTACTTCACCAGTGCCACGCAGCCACAGAAAGTTACTTTGCATCAAAGCAAAGGCAACAAATTAGTAAAAGTATTGAAGGACAATGCCGCACTGGTGAAAGCTATTCAAGATCATGGCTTTGCTGATAAAGAGTTTTTCAGTTTCACCACTTCGCAGGGAACCGACTTGAATGGCTATTTTCTGAAGCCCGCTGATTTTGACCCGAATAAAAAGTATCCGGTATTGCTGTACCAATACAGCGGGCCTGGCTCTCAAAACGTAACCAACGCCTGGGGAGGAGGGCACTTTTTTTGGCACCAAATGCTGACTCAAAAGGGCTATGTCGTTGCGGTGGTCGACACCCGGGGAACAGGGGGGCGTGGCGAACAGTTTAAAAAGCTGACTTACAAGCAGCTTGGCAAGTATGAAACGGAGGATCACATAGAAGCGGCCCGTTATTTTAGGAAGCTGCCATTTGTCGACATCTCCCGCATCGGTATTTGGGGCTGGAGCTATGGAGGCTACATGAGCTCACTGGTGTTGTTCAAAGGGGCTGATCTCTTCAAGGCGGCCATTGCGGTGGCGCCTGTGACCACATGGCGATTTTATGACACCATTTATACTGAACGCTACCTCATGCGCCCACAGGACAACGCCGGTGGATATGATGACAACTCGCCTATTACCCATGCCGATAAGCTAAAGGGCAATTTCTTGCTTATACATGGAACGGGCGATGACAATGTTCACTTTCAGAACTCGGTAGCACTACAGGACGCACTTATCAGAGAGGGAAAACAGTTTGAGTCTTTTTATTATCCCGACAAAACGCATGGCATTTCTGGTGGTAAGTACCGGTATCACTTGTACACCATGATGACCAATTTCATTATTGACAACCTATAGCCGACTATGCCCAGAAAACTTCTGTTAATGGTAAACCCGGCCGCCGGGTATGGCAAAGGTGCCAAAATAGTTGGAGAGGTAGAGAAATTCCTGCGAACGAACGACCTGGTCTATGAATCTTTCTTTACTAAGAAAGGCCAGAATGCAAGGGCAATCGTGAAGAAGAGATTGGACGAAAGCTTTACTGACCTTTTGGTTATCGGCGGAGACGGAACGCTCAACGATGCGATAAACGGCATTGGCGAGAATAGGAAGGTCGTTGTAAATGTAATTTCTACCGGCACAGGCAACGACTTTATTAAGTCGGTAAATGTTGGGAGCAATCTCATCCAGCAGTTGGATACCCTTCTTCATGGAGTAGAGAAAACCATCGATTTGGGCGTTTGCAACGAACGGCTGTTTCACAACGGGGTTGGAATAGGGTTCGATGGTCAGATTGTAGCTGATATGAAGCAAAAGAAAAGGCCGTTACTTCTCTGGGGCTACGGGGCCTACTTGTACAGGGTGCTCAGAATCTTAAGCTCATACCAGGAGAAGCAGCTATCATTCAGCATCGATGGTAAGAAATACACCAAAAAAGTTCTTTTGCTCACGGTGGCCAATGGAACCACTTTTGGCGGTGGCTTTGTGCTAACTCCGGATGCCAAAGTGGATGATGGCTTGCTGGATGTGTGCCTTATTGAAAGAATTCTCCCCTGGAACAGGTTCCTTAGCCTGAGCAAGCTTGGGGCCGGAAGGCACGGCAAACTAGAGGAAGTAAGCTTCTTTAAAGCCAGTCACGTAAGCATAGAGGCTGACAAAAAGCAATGGATGCATATCGACGGGGAGCTTTTGGGCCACCCACCTTTTGAAATCAACATTCATAAGAAGGCATTAAAAGTGAGAGTCAGGGCTTCCGCTTGACGATAGGCTTTTGTTTTTTGGA
>NZ_LR701620.1 GCF_902498805.1 Imperialibacter sp. EC-SDR9
TAGAAACTGTAAACGATGAACTCAAGAACATCTGTCAAGTCGAACATTCCAGACATAGGTCTTTCGAAAACTTCATCACCAACCTTATTTCAGGATTGATTGCCTACTCCTTCTTCCCCAAAAAGCCTGCAATCAAATATCAACCCGTCAAAACAAGCCAATTAGCCGCTTTTTAAAATCGAACTCAGGTTTATGATAAAACCTTGCTTATGCCCAATTGACAGTTATTCGTCGAAATGCTGCCGTAACAGGAGCCTATCGAGCACAGGTGTTCCGATATAATTAGTAATTTGCGACCTGTATTTAACTTTTATGGGCCTCCAAGACCTTATTGTCACACCTATTTACCTTCTCCTCCTGTATGCCCTGGCATACTGGATCAGGCCCAAAGTGACTAATCTAGACACTCGGAAATATTTCATTCCTGGTTTGACCGTGAAGTTTGTTGGGGCGATAGCTTTGGGTTTGGTGTATCAGTTTTATTATGAGGGAGGGGATACAATGAACTACTATAATTGGGGAGCCAATATCGTATGGGAAGCGTTTTTAGATTCTCCAACAAAAGCAGTAAGTCTAATATTGGCTGGACGAGATTACCCTAACGATGCTTTCGACTATGCTTCCAGAATTATATTTTTTGGGGATCTACCCTCGTACAGTATAGTAAGGGTGGCAGGTTTACTGGCCATTTTTACGCTTAACTCCTATTATGCGATTTCTGTGTGTTTTGCGGTTATCAGCTTTTCTGGCACATGGGCGCTGTTTTATGCTTTAGATAAATATAGCCCGTCGATAGGCAAATGGACTGCTCTAGCTGTTCTTTTCATCCCGTCAGTTTTTTTTTGGGGATCAGGAATTTTGAAGGACACACTCACGTTTGCTAGCTTGGGTTTTTTTATTTATTCACTGCTTGAAATTGTGAAATGGAAAAGAGTTGCACTGCTTAATTTTATCATTTTGTTAGGAACGACTTATCTGCTTTACCATATCAAGATTTATATAGCGCTTAGTCTTATTCCGGGCGCTGTGTTATTTATATACATTTTTTATTTTTCACAGGCGGTCAAAAGCACAGTCATGAGGATACTTTTGACGCCAATTCTCATTGTGGGTGTGCTTTACAGCATGTATTTTGCGGCCCTTAAGCTTGGCGAGGACAATAGGAAGTATTCTCTCGATTCGATGGTTGAAACAGCCAGGGTATCAGCAGAGTGGCTCTACTATGTAAGTCAAGTGGAAGGAGGGTCGGGGTATAGCCTGGGGGATGATGATTTCACTCCGGCTGGGCTGCTAAGGAAGTTTGTCCCTGGTGTATGGGTTTCCCTTTTTCGACCTTATTTGTGGGAAGTGCGAAATCCTGTCATGCTGCTGACAGCTATCGAGAGTCTTATTTTATTTGGCTTTTTTGTTTTTGCTTTTTTCAAGGTAGGAGTCATTTCTTTCTTCGGTGAGATATTCAGAGACCCTTTAATTTCTTTTTTTTTCGTTTTCACAGTTGTTTTTTGCTTCGCAATAGGCGTGTCAACATTTAATTTTGGCTCATTGGCGAGGTACAGGATCCCAGTTATGCCATTGTTCGCCTACAGTATTTTCTTTATATACTTCAAACGTAAAAGAGTCCTGAGGTAATGGATAAAAGAAACTTCACATTAATCGTTAGCAGTCGACCGTGGTGGAAGGTAGACTTTAGAGAGTTGCTTGACTATAGGGATCTTTTCCTAGTTCTGACCTACAAGGATCTCAGGGTTAGATATGCGCAAACATTTCTCGGACTTGCATGGGTGGTTGTTCAGCCAATTGTGACGCTCTTTATTTTCACATTGATTTTTGGAAAGGCAATTAATGTTGACACAGGAGGGGTGCCCTATCCGATTTTTGCACTGGCGGGCATGAGTGCCTGGAATTATTTTGCCTTTGTGATGGCACAGAGCGGAGGTTCCATTATTGGAGCGCAGGAT
Organism: Imperialibacter sp. EC-SDR9; assembly: GCF_902498805.1. Lineage (GTDB taxonomy): Bacteria > Bacteroidota > Bacteroidia > Cytophagales > Cyclobacteriaceae > Imperialibacter. The sequence goes on from NZ_LR701620.1 coordinate 1,959, forward strand.
ATGGTAAAGAAGATTTATTTTCCCAGGCTCGTTCTCCCTCTCAGCAAGGCAATAGTTGGGTTGGTTGACTTTGTGGTTGCCTTAGTTTTATTGGGTGTTGTGATGTTATACTATCAACAGCCATTCAGTAGCAATGTGGGCTTTGTATTCGTATTTTTTTTATTCAACTTTTTTTGCTCGCTGGCAATGGGGGTCTGGCTAAGTGCACTTACCATAAGATTTCGAGATTTTCAGCATGTAGTTCCATTTATGGTGCAGATTGGGCTGTACGCCAGTCCTATTGCCTATCCCTCATCTATGGTGCCCGAAAAATGGCAGCTATATTATTATTTAAACCCTATGGCGGGAATTGTGGAGGGGATGAGGTGGAGTTTGATTGGCGGAGGCGAGTTAAGCCACTACAGCTACATCTCTTTTGGGATCACTGTGCTCCTGTTCATAACAGGAGTGCTCTACTTTCACAGGACAGAAAGGATAATAGCTGATATTGTGTAATTTATTATGAACAGAGCGATTGAGGTTGAGGCAATTTCTAAAAGATACGAGCTTGGGCGACATAAGTCTGGGTCGCTGGGAGACAGCTTACGACATATCTTTACTCGAGACAGAGTAGAGGAGGACTCAGAGTTCTGGGCGCTAAAGAATATAAGCTTTCAAGTAAATGAAGGGGAAGCTGTGGGTATCATCGGCAGAAATGGTGCCGGTAAAAGTACCTTACTAAAAATCCTTAGCCGAATCACTTACCCTACCAGCGGAAACATCAAATTGTTTGGGCGGGTTTCTTCACTTTTGGAGGTAGGTACTGGATTTCACCCAGAACTATCGGGACGGGAAAACATCTACCTGAACGGTACCATCCTCGGCATGCGTCGTTCAGAAGTGAAGGCTAAGTTCGACGAAATTGTCGAATTCAGCGGGGTCAGTAAATTCATTGACACACCTATCAAGCACTACAGCAGTGGAATGAAGGTTAGACTCGCTTTTGCTGTAGCCGCTCATCTAGAACCAGAAATATTGATTATTGATGAGGTTTTAGCAGTGGGAGACTTCGACTTTCAGAAGAAATGTCTCGGAAAGATGCAGCAGGTGGCCGGAGAAGGTAGAACGGTACTATTTGTCAGCCACAACATGGAGGCAGTGCAAAAGCTAACGTCCTCGTGCGTGTACTTGGTTGAGGGAAGGCTTAACTGTATGTCAGACACGAAAAGTGTTATTGGCCGGTATTTGCAACGATCAGAATCAGGATTAAATTCTACGTATTACAATAGAGTTGGCTCGAGTGATATTTATATGAAGGAGATCAAGGTCGTAAGAGGCTTCGCTGGCGTTGAACATTCCTGGGGAAATGAGCTGACAGTAGAGTTTGACATAGTGATCAACCGAGAAACCAAAGGTGCCTGTTTGTCTTTTCAGATTGTCAATGCAGAAAATGTCAATGTAGGGTACTATTGGCTTTATGCATCAGATTATGATTTTGGAGCAAGGGAAGGTGAGATCAAGATCAAATGCGTCATTCCAGAAGCAAAGCTTTTTGAAGGAAAATACTGGATAACGACGTGGTTGAGTGATAGAAGTGGCTTGAGGTTGATTGAAAACCTTGACAGGATCTGTTCCTTTGATTTTCATATCAACAATATAGTCCATGACGAGTACCCTTGGGCGCCTAGTGATGCTACATATCTAGATAAAGCCAATTGGGTTTTTGAAGGATCTTCTCCGGTTACAATTAAAATGCCCAGGTTGAGACAGTAATTACACGAAGTGCTTGCTATGAAAAAATCCCCGGAACGATATATAAAGCCATTAATTTCATCAAAAATAGAGGAGTTCTTTGCGTCCAACAATGTTGTTGGCGAGGGAGGTCAGTTGCTAGACGTAGGATGTGGCGACCAGCCATTTAAACTACTAATTGAAAAGCAAGGATTGATTTATAGTAGCCTAGACATTTCGCAAAATGCCAGTAACAGCGTTGACTATCTTGCAGCGATAGACAAACCCCTCTCCAATCATGTTCCAGTTGATCAATTCGATGTGATTTTGTGCACGGAGGTATTGGAACATGTTGCCAACTGGGAACAAGCGTTTGCCAATTTTCGGCAAATTTTACGCCCAGGAGGAGTGATAGTTATAACAACTCCTTTCTTTTACTTTTTGCACGAGGAACCTCACGACTTTTGGCGCCCGACTCCATTTGCTTTTGAATGGTTTGCGCAACGTCATTCATTGCAGGTTCTTGAGAACCAAAAGCTGGGCACTGGATGGGATATCTTGGGGACCTTTTTGGAGGTTAGCTTCGTGGACAAGAATCATAGTACTGGAGCTTTTGGGACATTCATTTTTAAATTTGTCCGGTTTGTCTTATCTAAAATTAGGGCCTATCTGGTGGTGGGAAGACTTCAAAGCATTTCATCTCTCCAATCATCTTTTTTTCATTCAGTTTTTGTAGTGCTTAAGAAATGAAAAGCCAAATAGCCATTTGTTGTGCAGTAGATTCGTCCTATACTTTCCACTTGGCTACAATGCTTTTCTCGCTATTTCATCACAACCAAGAAGAGGAATTTGATGTTTATTTGCTTCATTCTGGTCTTAACAGTCAAGAAGTTGTGCCAATAGAAAGGATTGTGAATAGTTTTTCCAATCGATTGCATTTAATTCTGGTTGATGATCAAGTATTAGAAAAGGCACCTATTTTTGGCCATGTTAGTATTGCTACGTATTTCAGGATACTGGTTCCGAACCTGCTGCCGAAAGGTTTAAGTCGTGTTCTATATCTTGACAGCGATATTTTGGTGTTAGTCAAGGTTAGAAGGATATGGGAACTCGAGTTAGGAGACCATCTGCTTGCAGCGGTCAGGGATGGGGAAGGTGCCTTGTACAACTATTTGGGGTTACGGGAAGATGAGCCCTACTTTAATGCTGGTGTACTCGTGATTGATTTGGAGGGGTGGAGAAATGAAGCGATTGCAGAGAAGGCATATAAATTTCTTGTTGATAATCCGGAAAAGATAAAATACTGGGATCAAGATGCTTTAAACTTCGTTTTAAGAGATAGGTGGAAGGAAATGGGATCTGAGTGGAATTTCATTTGGCGAGAAGGTCTGAGAGAGGCAAATTCCTTAGGCAGAATCATTCATTTTATTGGTGAACATAAACCTTGGAATTACTATTGCAACCATCCCATGAAAGGCCTTTATCATAGCTACCGGAAGAAAGCCGGTCTGCCTCCAATTAAGTTCGTGCAGGATAGTTTGACTTTTCGGACGAAAGCCTTCCTTAGAAATTTAATTAAGTAATGAGTCGACCCAAAATCACTATAGTTACGCCTTCCTTTAATCAAGCGCAATTTCTTGAGCAAACGATCTGCTCAGTTCTTGATCAGAAGTATTCAAACATCGAGTATCTTATTATCGACGGTGGTAGCACCGATGGTTCTGTTGAAATCATAAAAAGGTATGAGAGGCATCTGACTTATTGGGAGAGCATAAAAGATAGGGGGCAAAGTCATGCAATAAACAAAGGCCTGCGTATGGCAACCGGGGATGTTTTTAATTGGCTTAACTCTGATGACTATTACTCGCCTGATGCACTAAACATTATCGCTACGAACTTTGGCGATCCCCGTGTACAAGCTGTTTTGGGGCGCTCTCGAATTTTTGAGCACCCCGATAGAACGATAAAAATTTCAACAGGAACTGACGTCTATCCAGAGAATCTAGCCAAAACTGTAGGGTGGGCAAGAATCGACCAACCCGAAACTTTTTTCAGACTCTCAGCCTACCGAAAGATTGGTGTTTTGAATGAGAGTCTACACTTTTTAATGGATAGAGAATGGTGGATTCGGTATTTGGTCAACTTTGGGCTTGGCCATACTGTAACTGTTCCTGACATTTTGGTCAACTTCAGGCAACACTCACTTTCGAAAACGATGAGTCAGCAAGCTGGTTTCGAGCAAGAGTTGATTCGCATAACTAGCTCTCTGGGTGTAGCTTGCGCCTACCCAAATATTCGTCAGATGTTTGAAATAGATCAACCTGTCATTTCTTATTGCTTTACTGATGTTGAGAAGGAGCAACTGAGAGCTGCGGTCAGTTATGCAATGCTTTTTTTGGCCGAATACTTTTATTACCACCGCAATGACAGTAGAAAGGCAAAACTTTTTCTCGACAATTTGATACAATCAGACTTATTCCCTGAGGACTTAAGATTGTACCATAAATTACAAGTAAGGGTCAATTTTTTGCCATCCTATTTAAGGAGATTCTACCACAAATTTTTATGACTACTTCAGTAATTGTCCCGACATACAACGGTTGCCACAAGTTGGAGACTATTCTTTCGTCTCTTGAAAGTCAGAGTATACAAGACTTCGAAACCGTAGTTGTAGTTGATGGATCGACCGATGATACCATAAGGTTTCTGAGCAGCAGACAGACTTGTTTGAAGGAGGTAAAAATTATTGAACAGCCAAATAAGGGTCGGGCAGGGGCGAGAAATTCTGGAGCCAATAATGCCAAAGGAGATATCCTTATATTTTTTGACGATGACATGAAATTGGATCCATCGTGTATTGCGTCGCACCTGCATCATCAAAGCTCAGTTGCCATGTCAATAGCTGGTGGCAGGCAAATTTTGTTTAGGCAAAAAGGCGACTCTATTTTTCATCAATACCGGTGCCATATTTCAGAAAAATGGGAGCAACCTCTGCTTGGGCTACAAGGTGCTGTGAATAGTGTTCAGCCTTTTTTTACGGCCGCAAATTTTTCAGTTTCTCAAACCCTTTTTCAAAGACTTGGTGGATTTAATGAGGCGCTTACAGATGCAGAAGATCAGGAAATGGCTATTCGGGCTGATCAAGATGGAATAGCCATATTCTTTCTTTCTCATGCGGTAGCTTTCCATAATGACGAACTATCAATCAGAAACTACATTAAGAGGTTGCGTCAGTATCAGCGTGCCCATTTATCCTTATCTGAACTGTTTGAAGCAGGGGTTGGGGTTGTCTACCCGGATAGAGCTGCGAATCTCGAATCTTTAAACTTTTGTAAAGCTAAGATGTATCAAATTTTTGGTTGGCCGTGCTTCTTAAGTGCGGCCGAAAAAGAGCGCTTGATGAAGACTTTGCCTACTGCGGTTAGGTATAAGTTTTTTGACTTGGTAACTACATCAAACGGAGTCTATTATCCAGAAAACCAGTTGTGAAGAGATTTCGAATTATATATATCGTTTCGAGGGTGAACTCAGCTAGGCAATTTGAATTGGTTGCTGATGGTGTTAGAAAACTCGGAGTCGAAATTGAGTTTATTTTGCTGAATAGTAAAGTCACGCCATTGGAAAGGTACCTCCGAGAGCATAGCTTCTGTGTCACCAGACTCTCGCTGTCAGGAAAGATTTCTTTACTTTATATTTTTCTAGCTCTTTTTGGTATTCTACTAGTTAAGCGACCTAGAATTATTCATACCCATCTATTTGAAGCAAACCTTACAGGACTTTTTGCAGGCTGGATAGCAGGAGTTCCCACCAGAATTCACACCCGGCATCATTCCATCATCCATCATCAGTCCTTTCCTGGGGCAGTTAAATGGGATAAATTATGCAATTGGCTTTCGACACATGTCGTGGCACCCTCTCAGGTAGTTGCCGACGTATTGACAAGAGGTGAACGCCTGAGCTCCTCGAAAATTCAAATTGTCCACCATGGTTTCGATATCACTTCCTTTAAATTAGTAAGGCAGGAAAGAGTTGAGTCTGTTAGAGAGAAGCTTAATATCCCCAAGAGTAAATTCCCTGTTATTGGATGCATATCCAGATACACGGAGTGGAAAGGGGTTCATTTTGCTATTTTAGCTTTTCAAAAAACACTGAAAAAGTATCCAGACGCCCTGCTTGTGCTATGCAACGCTCAAGGGGACTATGACTCCGAAATAAAAGAGCACTTGTCAAAGCTGCCTTCTTTCGCCTATAGGGAAGTTTTGTTTGAGGAAGATATTGAAGCTTTGTACCAATGCTTCAATATTTTTGTCCATGTACCTACCGGGGAAATGGAGGAAGCTTTTGGGCAAATCTATATTGAAGCTATGGCTGCCGGAATTCCCTCGGTTTTAACGATATCAGGCATTGCCAAGGAGTTTGTCAGGCACGGCGGAAATGCTTTGGTAGTGGACTATAAAGACGAAGCGGCCATAGCTGAGGCAGTCGATTTTTTATTGTGTAACCCAAAGAAATCAAAAAAACTTGCATCAAATGCTAGAAAAGAGGTTAACACAAAGTTTTCGATAGAGAGGATGATTTTGCAGTTGATGAAACTATACTTTGGAGAACTTAATAAAACGAAATTGTGAAAAGCTTTTTTGTCAATGGGGTTCATGTAACAGTTCAGGCTTTTCGACTGGAAAGCTTGGTATATATGTTGAGTAAAATATGGTCGCCACTGTGGAAGATAATTCCTCCACCTTCATTTTATAACGGAATGAAAAAGGAAATCGTTGTTAGAGACGGCGTTAGATTTCTCATCGACAGGAGCGACTATATGCAATGGCATATTTTGGCTGGTCTTCCGGATAACTCTTGGAAAACTGCTGCCGAGAAAATAGAAAGACTCGACCGCTATTCACCCATTCAGGTATTCGATGTTGGAGCCAATAGTGGCGCCTTCGCCCTTAAATTGGCGGCTTATTGTTCAGACAGTCATCGTGATAATATATCTATACACGCCTTTGAACCCAACCCTAAAATGTTAAAAGTGTTGCGAGACAACTGTCAGTTAAACCCTCGGCTGGAGAGTATGATTTATATACATCCCTATGGCTTGGGAGCGTCGAATTCAACGCTACCCTTTTCGTTTTCAAATGATAACTCAGGCGCTGGAAGATTTGACGAAAATGGTACCGTAGATTCAATCAGCCTTACGGTAAAAACGTTGGATGAAGTCTGTGATAATGTCGATGTTAATTGTCTAACTTTTCTTAAGCTAGATGTCGAGGGCTTCGAGCCTGAAGTTCTCAAAGGTGCTGGGAAGACGATTCTCAGATTTAAACCCACAATTTATATAGAAATGACAGACAAGTGGTTTCGGGAAAGGGGTAGCTCTTGTAAGCAGATTTTGGAGTACTTTTGGGAATTGGGCTATCAACTATCGATGGACAATGAAAAGAACTTTACTTCTATAAGTAGAAATGACTTACATGAATTAGAATCGATGTTTCAATACAACATACTTGCAGATATATAAAATGGAGCAAGCCCCTTTTTTTTCAGTAGTGATTCCTAGTTACAATAGGGCTGAATTTATCTTACAAACCCTTGAGTCTGTTTTTTCACAGAGGTTCGACTCCTTTGAAGTTATAGTTGTAGATAACGCATCTACAGACAATACCAAGGAAATTTTGAAGCCACTCATTGACGCAGGTAAGATCAATTTCATTGCGCACGATAAAAATTATGAAAGAGCAAAATCAAGGAACACGGGAATGAAATTTGCAAAGGGAGAATACGTCACTTTTCTTGATTCGGATGACTTTATGCTGCCTGATAATTTGTCCGATGCTTATCAATATGTTCAAAATCACTCAACGACTTATTTGTTTCATAACCTTTATCAGTTAGTTGATCAGGATAATGCGGTATTATATCAGTATTCATTTCCGCCGATCAAGAATCCTTTGGATGCCATTGCAAGGGGAAATTTCTTGTCCTGCATCGGAGTATTTCTGCATGCCAAAATTTACAAAACGATTGATTGGGATGAACACCCACTTTTGACAGGATCTGAGGATTACGATTATTGGTTAAGAGTGATGGTAAAGTACCGAAGTGTAGGACGTATTCCGAAAGTCAATAGCAATATTTTACATCATGGCGCCCGCACTATCAACAATCAGGACGCAGTGCAGACGCAAGCCAGGTTCGAATATATGATTGAGAAATATCAGAATGACAAGGAGTTTACTGCCGCTTATAAGAATAGGTTGAATACGATAAAGGCAACGCTCTGGCTATTCCTTGCAGGGCTGTACCTTAGCGCAGGTGACAAAACTCAAGTGCTAAAATGGTTAAAAAATGCTTTCTTTGTTGATACTTACACGCTAAAAAGAAAAGAGTTTTATAGCCTCGTTGCGGGGATAATTAGGTAGAGTTACATGAGTCAGAAACAAACAGTATTGATTACCGGGGGCACCGGTTTTTTAGGGAGAGAACTGGGGCAGAAACTGAAAGACCATTATCAGGTGATTCTTGGTGCACGAAATAACAAGCAGAACCACCTCATCAAGCAAATGACGGGTTGTGAAGTGACACCTCTTGATATAACCAACATCGAATCGGTAAGAGATGCTGTTGTGGCCTACAGGCCTGAAATTATCGTCCATGCGGCAGCTACAAAGTTTGTCGATCTGTCAGAGAAGTTCCCCATGGAATGTATTGACGTAAATGTTGTAGGCTCGCAGCATATTGCTCGTGTAGCGATGGATAAAGGTGTAAAAACGGTGATTGGTATCTCGACAGATAAGGCAAGCCCGCCGGTGCGAAATACTTATGGAATGAGCAAAGCAATTATGGAACGTATGTTTTGCTCCTCCAATGGCAAGAGCGAGACCAAGTTTACCTGTGTGAGGTATGGTAATGTTGCCTGGTCTACTGGCTCAGTGCTACCAATTTGGAGAAAAATGCACTCAGAAAGAGGAGTTATTGGTACAACAGGGCCGGAAATGAGGCGCTTCTTTTTTACGGTGGAGGATGCAGTTGCGTTGGTAATTGTCGCAATGAATCATATTGATGAAGTCGCCGGTATGGTACTTTCAAGAGAAATGAAAGCGGCCCAAATTCAAGATATTCTGACAACTTGGACCAAACTCTATGGAGGCCGTTTTGAACGAATCGAGGGTCGGCCGGGCGAGCGTATGGATGAATTCTTAATCGGTGAGCTTGAACTTCCTTACACCAGGGAAATCTTCTACGATAAGGTTCGACATTTTTTGATTTCATTTAATGAGAAGGTCGAAACCCCTGTTTCTGTTGGGCTGTCCTCCGAAAATGCGTCTAAATTAACAGAACAAGAAATTGCCGAACTCATTTCAAATCGACCTAGTTTCGAATGAAGAGTATTGACCATGCCTTAATCATGGCAGCGGGAAGAGGTGTGCGAATGATGCCGCTCACAGAGTCGATCCCAAAACCAATGGCTCCCTACAATGGAAGTACATTAATAGCAAACGGCATTCGCAAACTCCGTCCTCACATCAAGAATGTACATATTACTGTTGGCTATAAAGGAGCTGTTCTGGCTGAACACGTCATTTCTCTTGGTGTCGATTCGGTACTAAACACAGAAGGGAATGGGAATGTTTGGTGGCTATTCAATACACTTATGAGGTATCTGGATGCCCCGGTTTGCATCTTGACGGCGGACAACGTGACTGATATTGATTTTGACATTTTAGCTAAAGAATACTTTCACTTGGGTGAACCTGCTTGTATGGTAGTTCCGGTTGAGCCGGTAGTAGGACTTGAAGGTGATTTTATCCATCAGAAAGAAAATTTGGTTCTTGAGTTAAGTCGCCATAAGCCATCTTCGACATATTGTTCGGGTATACAAGTGCTTAACCCCGCATTGATCAATCGACTGGTAGAGCCTGTCGACGACTTTTATGCCCTTTGGTCCCAACTGATTGAACAGAAGAGGCTTTATTGCTCTGACATTTATCCAAGTCAATGGTATACTGTGGACACAATAGATCAGTTGAAGGCTCTCAACGAAAGAAAATCAAAAGAATGATAGAATTCAGTAAAAATCCAATCAAAATTGGGGAAAATGGTATTCTAAAATTTGTTAAAAATGATAACTATACAGCCTCTTTTGGCTATCAGTGGAATAAATTTCAAAAAACCCAATTAGACCGATTTGGTAATGATGTTTGTCAAAGTTCTTCCCGCTTGCTAGTCGAAACTGCTTGGGTTGTGGAAACATTAGAAGAAGCGAACATTCTCGAAGTCGGAAGTGGGGCAGGCAGGTTCACCAGGGCGCTCCTTGAAAATACCAAAGCTAATGTCTTTAGTGTTGACTATTCCGCTGCAGTTGAGGTGAATTTTGAGAACAATAGTGTCTATGGCACTCGGCTACATTTGTGTCAAGCGAGCATTTATGAGCTACCTTACAAACCTCAGCAATTTGATAAAGTAATTTGCTTTGGTGTTCTTCAGCATACCCCAGATTTTAAAAGGTCAGTTCGTTGCCTGGCAGAAATGGTGAAGAAAGGAGGAGAGCTTGTGGTTGATTTTTATCCAGTAAAAGGCTGGTGGACAAAGATTCATGCCAAATATATTTTTCGTCCACTGACAAAAAGAATGAGTCATCAGTCTCTCTTGGCTCTTCTTGAAAGAAATATTTCCTGGCTGATAAAGCTGTATCAGATTTTTGAAGCGGTTGGTATTGGGAGAGTGGCCAATAGATTCGTTCCAATTTGTGACATAAGGAACACTCTCCCAAAAGGGCTTTCGGAACATCAATTGAAAGAGTGGGTTCTACTTGATACCTTCGATATGTTTTCGCCTGCACACGATCACCCTCAAAAAATTGAAACTGTTAAGAAATGGATGGTAGAGGCAGGTTTAAAAGTAACATTTGGCGAATTCATTTCACTTGAAGCCGGGCAGGCCGCCGTTGTCAGGGCGGTTAGGACGTGATCCGTTAAACGGAATTACACTAGTAAAAGAAATCTACAGAACCCTAGATTAAATGTGTGGCATTTTTGGAAAATTTGTTGAGCAGGGTGTTCTTGACCAGAAGCAGTTCAAGTCCGTGTCAGAAATATTGGCACACCGTGGGCCAGATGCTGAGGGCTTCTTTTTTTCCCAAGATCGTCGGCTTGGCCTCGGGCACCGCAGACTGAGCGTTATTGATTTGAGAGATATTGCCAATCAGCCAATGTCTTCAGCAGATGGCAACTGGACTATTACCTACAACGGAGAAGTGTTTAACTACCGGGAAGTGCGGCAGGAACTTATGGAAGAAGGGGTTGGCCCCTTCAAAACTGACTCCGACACGGAAGTTGTCCTATTAGCCTGGATGCATTGGGGCCCTTTTGCAGTAGAAAAGTTTAACGGCATGTTTGCCTTTGCTATTTGGGATCAGCGGAATCGAGATTTGTGGCTGTGTCGAGATCGTTTAGGTATTAAGCCATTGTTTTATAGTTGTGAAGGAGGCCTCTCTTTTGCGTCAGAGCTTAAAGGAATCTTTCCGTTGCTCACACAACCTTTGACCCGATCAAATAGGGCTATCGCAGCTTTTCTGCATTTAGGTTTTATCCCGGAGCCCGACACAGTGTATGAGGAAATAAAAAAATTTCCGTCAGGTCACTATGGTTGCTATAAAGGGGATAAGCAGCTAGAGCTGGTTTCCTACTGGAAACCCGAAGAGAAAATAGGAAATAGGACGGCCTACACTGAAAAAGAAGCTTTGGATGCCGTTGAGAGTGCTATTAGTTCCTCGGTGAAGTATAGAACGATTGCCGATGTCCCTTTTGGAACCTTTTTGAGTGGAGGTACAGACTCCTCCCTTGTAACTGCTATTGCTGCTAAACTAACTTCAAAACCACTTCTAACCTTTTCAATAGGGTTTAAGGAAGGGAAGTACGACGAAAGCAAATATGCTGCTCGGGTAGCCCGGCAATTGGGTACTGAACATGCTGAATTTATTCTCTCTGAACGGGAGGCTATGCCCTTGCTAGAAGACATGCTCGCAACCTTCGACGAACCTTTTGCCGACACTTCAGCAATTCCCACAATGATGGTTTCCCGACTGGCGAGAGAAAAGGCAACAGTCATTCTAACCGGTGATGGAGGAGACGAGCTTTTTATGGGGTATGGGTCGTACAAGTGGGCACAAAGACTAAGCAATCCGCTGGTGAAGGCTATGGCTACACCGACTAAAATGTTGCTGAGCATGGGATCATCAAGATATAGGCGTGTGGCTGGTTTATTAGACCTGGAGAATGACGGGTTTATCAGGAGCCATATTTTCTCCCAGGAGCAATACTTCTTTTCCTCCATGGAGTTGAAAGCCTTTTTACGGACAAATGATCACGATGATTTTTACAAATATCGTGATCCGTTGGGATTGGCGAGAAAATTGTCCGCAGCAGAGTTGCAGGCGCTTTTTGATCTTAAGGTTTACCTGAAAGATGACCTGCTCACAAAAGTCGACCGGGCCTCAATGAAATATGGTCTGGAATGTAGAGTGCCACTGCTTGATTACAGGTTAGCCGAACTAGCATTAAATTTACCGGAAACGTTCAAGAAGCGAGGTCAGAGTAAATGGATTTTAAAGAAGATTTTGGAAAGACACCTTCCAAAAGAATTAATTTATAGACCCAAGTGGGGGTTTTCGGTGCCGCTTTCCAGATGGCTTAGGGGTGAATTCAAATATCTGATTGATGAGTATTTAAACGACTCGGTTGTTGAAGCCGTCGGCGTGGTAAATGCTACATTGGTTAAAAAAATGATTGAGCGGTTTATGAAAGGCGATGACTATCTCTATAGTCGGATATGGGTGCTAATAGTGCTGCACCACTGGGTTGTTGAAAATCAACAATTTTGAGTGGTAAGGGCTGTGGTCATTTTAATGTTAAATTCATAAAGAAAAGAGTTTTATGAAAACCAAGTATAGATACGCTTTTCAAGAAATTGATTCATGCAACTTTTGTGGCAGGCGAACTGAGAAAAACTCAGTTATAGGGCAAAGGATGAATAGCTCTCAGGGTATGAGGCCTGAGCGAAAGTCAGGAATAAGTATTTCGGTTGTAAAATGTGAAGGTTGTTCATTAATTTATTCCAACCCTCAAGCTATTCCCTTTGATATCCAAGACCACTATGGCATAGAGCCAGAAAGCTATTGGGAGGACGACTATTTTAATTCCCAAAGTAACTACTTTAGCTGGCAAATAGGTCGGGCCAAAAAATTTATCAATTTTCATGACGGAATGACTGCTCTCGACATAGGAGCTGGTATTGGGAAATGTATGGTAGCTCTAAAAAATGCTGGTTTTATTACTTATGGGGTGGAGCCCTCTAAGCAATTTTGGGAGAGAGCGGTCGCCAATTTGATAGTGGAGGAGGGACACCTAAAACTGGCTAAAATAGAGGAGGTGCAATTTCCTCCGGAGAGTTTTGATTTTATAACATTTGGAGCAGTACTGGAGCATTTGTACGATCCCGCCGAAGCAATTGAGAAAGCTGTTTATTGGTTGAAACCCAACGGAATCATTCAGATCGAAGTGCCATCTTCTAACTGGCTTATACCTAAGCTCGTAAATTTTTTTTATAGAATTCGGGGCACACGTTTTGTCACAAACTTAAGCCCAATGCACGAGCCATATCACCTGCACGAATTTCACTTAACATCTTTTAAGAGGTTAGGGCAAAGGCTCAACTTTACGATAAAAGAATGGAAGTATTCGGTTTGTAAGGTATACTATTTTCCAACATTTATTCACCCATTGTTAGATTGGTTTATGCGAAAAACCTCTCAGGGGATGCAACTTACGATTTGGTTGGGGAAAGATGGCAAGAAATAGTTTTTAGAACAATTTGAGGAACTTCCAAAAACTAGGCAGCAAATTAGGGGTATTGTGGCAAATAAGAAAAATAAGATTTTATATATTAGTTACGATGGCCTCACCGATCCTTTGGGGCAAAGTCAGATACTGCCCTACCTGTTGGAGTTGAGTAAGCTTGATTACCGTTTTCACATACTGAGCTGTGAAAAGCCTCAAAACTTTAAAGAACATAAGGGCACTATTGAGGACATAATTCTAGGTACTTCTATTACCTGGCACCCTCAAAAATATCATAAATACCCTCCTGTTTTATCTGCCCTACTGGACATTTTCCTGATGAAACGAAAAACTGCGATGCTTCACAAGCGATTCAGCTTTTCTGCTTGCTGGTGTCGAAGCTATCTCCCGGCGATTGTCGGACTATTCCTTTGGCGTAAGTCGGGTGTTCCTTTCATCTTCGACATGAGAGGGTTCTGGGCCGACGAGAGAGTTGAGGGTGGTAGTTGGCCTCAGTCCAACTTTGTCTTTCGGTTGGTCTATCGGTACTTTAAAACGACGGAGAAGCAGCTGCTTAAGGAGGCTGCTCATGTGGTTGTGCTTACCAGCAAAGCAAAAGAGATTCTTCAAAAGGGTCTTTTGCACAACAACCCACAGTCGGAAAGCATCTCAATTATTCCATGTTGTGTTGATACAAGTTTATTCAATCCAGCTCATTTAGGGATTCAGGAGAGAAACATTGCGAGAAAGCTGCTTGGGATTAATTCCGAGGACAAGATTCTGGTATATGCAGGCTCGGTAGGCACCTGGTATATGATAAGCGAGATGCTACAGTATTTTGTGGGTTTACAAAAGTTCGATGCCTCGTGGAAGTTTCTTGTCTTAACTATGGACAACCCTCAGCAGATTGTTGACTCTGCCAAAATCAAAGGACTCTCAATGGACGATATTGTAATCCGGCCATGCAAACGGGCTGAAATGCCACTCTACCTTTCATTAGGTCACCTGGCGATATCTTTTATTCAGCCGGTTTTTAGTAAGCAGGCGTCTTCTCCAACTAAGTTGGCGGAGTATTTAGCAATGGGCTTGCCGGTAGCTTATAACGCAAATGTGGGAGACGTAGATGATATAATGGATTTATGCCAGGCAGGAATTAAGGTCGAGGTCGATCCAATTGCTGCTGGCCAGCCAGAATTGATGTTCGACTCAAATGCAATAAGAGAGTTTGCGTGCAACAATTTCACTGTTGAAAAAGGTGTCAAAGTTTATTCTCTAATTCTCAAAGAGATGTGCTAAGCTTTTTATGTCGGATCAGATATAGTTGATCAGTTTTTTTACCCGATCTCTGATTGGGTTTTCCAAAACAATAAATGATAAAGATGCTATTATCAATAGTATAACAAGGAAATAATAGAAATGATAGGTACTCCAATTTCGGAGTCCAAATTTGTCGTTTATATATGATGTAAAAATCTTGGCGGGGTATTGGAAGATATAAATTCCATATGAAATATTGCCGAGAAAGATAAAAAATGGCATTTTAAATGCTCTACCGATGGTTTTTCTGTCAAGACAAAGGCTGATAGTCATTATCAAGAATAGCGGTGACAACAATCCGTTGTGAGATAGTGCTAACCAGGCAGGGGCTTTATAGATGACTGCTAAGAAAGAGAGTGTCGAAAGAATCAGCAGAACTGCCCAGATATTTGTTGGAATAGACGCAAATCGGTCAGCATTTGATTTTAGAAAAACACCAAAGGCAGCGCCAATAATGAAAGTTCCGGAGTGCATTATTGGATTGTAAAGGAGGTGACTATCCTCTTTAAAATAATAGACAAACATGCTCTGTGTCATGATCCAAATGACAAAGGCGACAATATATGCTTTGTGATTTCCTATTTTTTGAAAAAAAAGTATCAGAAATGGAAAAAACAGATAGAAAAATATTTCGACTGAAAGCGACCATCCTGGGAAGTTTAATATTAGTTCTTTGCCAGGAACCCACGATTGAATTAGTAACACAGAGAGCAGTATTTCGCTGAGGTCTAATTGGTTGCGCCAGAAGTATTTGGTGAAAAAGATAATAACGAATAGTGAAAATAAATAAATGGGATAGACTCTTGATAGCCTAATAATATAGAAATCTCTAAAAAATGCCTTTGACAGTTTAACTTTGCTGGAATATACAAGGGACATAATTACGCCAGATATTAAGAAAAAGTAGGACACACCCAAGTTGCCATATCGTTTGACTGGAAGGAACAGTGGATCGTTTATGTATTCTAAATCACCGCCGAAATGAAAGAATACAATCGTGATAGCGGCGATGAACCTGGTAAAGGTAATTTGTTGTGATTGAATGTGAGCGCTACTCATGTTTTGTTGCTAAGTCGTAAAAATAGTATGAAGTGGGGGTTCTTTTGTCTTCAAATTGTATTCGTTTGACGTCCAAAGGACTCTAGATATCGAAAAACCTACATTCATGACGCTTTATTTGGATAGATTAAGGCTTTAAAGGTCGTATAAAGGCAGTCTATATGCTAAGTAGCTTGTGTGGCTTCGTGAGAGATGGGGTTTGGCAGAAAAATTGTTTTCTTTAATGCACGAGTCTTTTAACAAACGTTCGTGACTCTGGTTCTGATCAGTGGGCTTAATTAATTGTTATTTGATGGACTTAGAAGAAATGTTGAATTGTCGCTCTTGGCGTATGTCAATCAAGCTTGGCATTAGTCATGGAGAGGGAATTGGTATTCTGTAATCCGGCAAGAAATCATGGATCTCATATTTCCTAAAGTATCTGTTGTCATCACGAGTTATAATAACGCCAATTATTTATCGGAGGCAATTCAGTCGGTACTTGACCAAACTGTCATGCCTTATGAAATAATAGTTTTGGATGACAACTCAAGCGACGGCTCATTTGTCATCGTTCAAAAATTCCAGAAATCTAACCCGGAAGTTGTTCGTGGGATACGAAATAGTTCAAATTTAGGAGTCTCGGCTAATAGAAATAAAGCCCTTGGCCTTTCCCTGGGTGATTGGATATCTTTTTTGGATGGAGATGACTATTGGGAGCCGGATAAACTCAAAAATGAGCTTGAAGTGCTACAAAATAAGCCTCAGGTTAACTATGTTTTTAGTAACTTCTCTTTCGTTGACCAAAATGGAAAGAATAAAACCCTTTGGGATGACCAAGGGTTTCTTGCCGGGCTTGAAGGAAATGATATTTTCAATGCTGTTGTTGCCAGAAGCTTCCCTAAGGGAGCCTTGTACCGGTGCGAACTTATTAAAAAGTCACTGTTAGATCAAATTGGTGGGTTTGATGAAAAACTGTCGCTATATGAAGACTTTGATCTAAAAATAAGAGCGCAAAGATCAGCAATCGTATCTATTTGCCCCTTACCTGGGGCGGTGTATAGGAGGCATGCTGACGGTCTTTCTAGTGTCTTGGCTCGCAAGCACATTAACGCTCTCGAATATGTATATAAAAAGAACTTCAGTTTGATTCTCGAGTTACCTTTACCGGAACGAAGGGATACAGTAGAGAAAATACGAAATATTTTGTTTCAAAAGAGATTTGCGGAAATATACGAATACCATAGATGCAATCGAATTATTAGTCTGATTGCAAGCTTGTCAAAATTAATTTTGAAACACCCAAAAAGGCTTTTTATACAAGTTTTTCATAAGACAGAAGTATGCAGCTAGTATTTATAGTCTCCCAACCAAGAAGTGGGTCGACGCTGCTTCAGAGGTTGCTTTCGAACACTTCAGTCGTATCTACTACTCCTGAGAGTTGGTTACTATTACCCTTTCTTGGGTTCTTGAAAAGTGGGTTAAATACCTGTGCGTACAACTCTGAGCTGGCATTGTCTGCGGTGCACGAGTTCATTAGTAATGGGATCGGCAAGCCTTCTTTTAGGGATAAGTTGGCTCATTTCATAGAGGATGTGTACCAGGATAGCTCTAGTGTCGGTTCAAAGTATTTTATTGACAAGACGCCGAGGTACTATGAAGTAGTTGATTTGATATACGAGTTTTTCCCCACTTCGAAGATTATCCTTCTTAAGAGAAGCCCTATTGAGGTAGTTTCCTCAATGAGAAGCACGTGGAATATCAAAAACCCTTTTGACCTATATCCCTACCGAAGAGACCTTTTAGAGGCACCTTTGTTGATCGAGGAATTTAAGTTGTCAACCGAAGGAAGTGGTAGGGTGCACACGCAAACTTATGAAAGCCTATTAGAGAATCCAATTAAGGTGATCGGGGAGATCTATGCTTGGCTCGGTTTGAAAGAAGATTTGGTCAACGTGGATATTGTGCAACACACATCCGTTTTCGGAAAATTCGGGGATCCGTATAGTAAGGAGAAAGATATTTTGAATAGTAAACCCCTTCGACAATACAGGTGGGAGGAAGAAACGAAGCACTGGCGAAACTTTTACCGGGGATACGCACACTATTTGAACTCAAAAACGGGACTTGAATATGATCTTTTTGGCTTGGAGTTGGGGAAAACCAAGACTTTTGATGACTATTTAGATTTTTGCGAGCTCGAAATCCCTGATAGTAAAGGCTTTTTATCTAAGAATTTTTTCAGGTCCTTCTGGCTAAAGGCTAAATATCAATATCGAAAGGGGCAAAATAGCTAATGGTGAAGTATTTTTTTATATATCTCTTTTGTTGTTTTTCAACTGTCTTTCTTGACTTGACGCTACAGGCGCAGGCACCCACAGCAGGCTTTACGTTAGATGGGAGTTTGTGTTTGGGAGAGAGTTTACAGTTGAGTAATGAGAGTTTGAATGGAGTGTCTTATCAGTGGGATTTTTGTCAGAATGGTTTGGAGCATGCTGGAGTAGGGACGACAGCACTTAATATCA